>NZ_JBPOFW010000004.1:0-429060 GCF_051252435.1 Patiriisocius sp.
GGCAAACTCTTCGTTTTATTAGCGGGTGCAAATGTAAAACCATTTCCGATAACCCACAACCTTTAAACCAAAAAAAAATAAAAATATTTTAAAGAACTTTCAACACCTCAAAAACATACACTCAACTCGTTTTCTTAGCGGGTGCAAATATACTACTGTTTTTAAAACTAAAAAGCTTTTTAAAAATAATTTTCAGATAAATTTTAAAGAACGTTGTTTTGCTTTTTTGAACTTCATTAACTCCCTCTCAAAGCGGGTGCAAATGTACAATCTCTTTTCAATTCAAACCAAATAAAATATCAAGTTTTTTTAAAAATAATTGCCCTTAATTCTTAATGCATTGATAACATATATTTTATCTCAAATCTTATTTTTAAACCTCATTATACCTTTATATATATCCTATTTTTTACCCAACATCCGTTTTGATTTTAAAACATCCACCTACAGGTATTCCAACCATTGAAATCAAAAATTGTTTCATGTTATACTTATAGAGGTTTTATTATTTAAATGTTTAAATATAGTTACGGTTTATTTTAACAATTATGGTAGTTTTCTTTTTTTGCTCAAAATTTTAAACAACGCTACGAACTTACGTTAGGGATTGAAGTGGCATCCTTTTTAAAAGCTCTTTATGCTTTTAAAAAGATATAACGGAAAGCCCGACCCTTTGGTAAGGTGGAGGCACGACAGTTTACCAAAGGGTAACGCCCAAAAAACTAGCCGAATTACGACAAATATTTCTCCCAGCCACTACTCGACTCTATCTTCGTTCTAGCTTTTGAAACGAGCCATGAATTACCCCTCTTTTAATATTCTAAAATTGATAAAACATACTATCTTTGCCGTCTAAATTAAAAATCTATGATTGCAATTACGTTACCCGATGGGAGTGTAAAACAGTTTGATGCTGGAACGACACCTATGAATGTTGCCAAAAGTATAAGTGAGGGACTTGCTCGAAATGTAATTTCGGCTTCTTTTGATGGAGAAACGGTTGAGACGAGCACGCCTTTGAGCAATGATGGTAGCTTGGTATTGTACACATGGAATGATGATGAAGGAAAAAAAGCTTTCTGGCATTCTTCGGCCCACGTATTGGCACAGGCACTAGAGGAGTTATATCCTGGTGTAAAATTGTCTATTGGTCCAGCAATTGAGAAGGGGTTTTATTATGATGTTGATTTTGGAGATGTTTCATTTACAGAAAAGGACTTAGCTGCTGTTGAAAAGAAAATGTTAGAAATTGCCCGTGGAAAGCATGAGTTTTCCATGCGTTCTTCCTCAAAAGCAAATGCGCTTGATTTTTATAAGAAACAAGGCAATGAATACAAAGTAGAGCTTATTGAAAATCTGGAGGACGGAACAATCACTTTTTGCGACCATGATTCATTTACTGATTTATGCCGCGGTGGTCATCTTCCTAATACCGGTTTCATAAAGGCGATAAAATTGATGAGCATCGCTGGAGCTTATTGGAGGGGTGACGAAAACAACAAACAATTAACACGTATTTACGGGATTACATTTCCGAAGCAAAAAGAGTTAACTGAATATTTAGAGCTTCTAGAAGAAGCTAAGAAAAGAGACCACAGAAAACTTGGAAAAGAACTAGAGTTGTTTACATTTTCGGCAAAGGTGGGTCAAGGTTTACCTTTATGGTTGCCAAAAGGAGCCGCATTGCGAGACCGTCTTGAGAACTTTTTGAAGAAAGCACAAAAGAAGGCAGGCTATGAAATGGTAATGACGCCACACATAGGAAGTAAAGAATTGTATGTAACTTCTGGTCACTTTGCGAAGTACGGTGAAGACAGTTTTCAAGTAATCAAAACTCCTAACGAAGGTGAAGAGTTTATGTTGAAACCTATGAATTGCCCTCACCACTGCGAAATTTACGCGAGCAAACCATGGTCTTATAAAGATTTACCTAAACGTTTTGCAGAATTTGGAACCGTTTATCGCTACGAACAGAGCGGAGAATTACATGGACTGACAAGGGTAAGAGGTTTTACTCAAGACGATGCGCATATTTTTTGCACTCCTGACCAGTTGGATGCAGAATTTAAAAAAGTGATAGACTTGGTGCTTTATGTTTTTGGATCTTTAGGGTTTGAGAATTTTACAACACAAGTTTCTGTTAGGGATTTATCAAAACCCGAAAAATACATAGGTGACGTAGATACTTGGGATAAAGCTGAAAGCGCCATTCTAAGCGCTGTAAAAGACAAAGGACTTGAATATGTTGTTGAAGCTGGGGAAGCTGCTTTTTATGGTCCTAAATTAGATTTTATGGTAAAGGACGCACTGGGAAGAAGTTGGCAATTGGGTACTATTCAAGTGGATTACCAGTTACCGCAGCGTTTTGAGTTATCATATAAAGGCAGCGATAATGAATTACATCAACCGGTTATGATTCACCGAGCGCCTTTTGGCAGTATGGAACGTTTTATCGCTATTTTGCTAGAACATACAGGAGGAAATTTCCCTCTTTGGTTAATGCCTGAGCAAGTCGCAATATTATCATTGAGCGAAAAATATGAGAAATACGCCGAAAAAGTTTTAAATTTGCTTGAAAATCACGAAATTCGCGCCCTCGTCGATAATAGAAATGAGACAATTGGGAAGAAAATTAGGGAAGCCGAAATGAATAAAATCCCATACATGTTGATTTTAGGAGAACAAGAGGAGAATGACGGCACGATTTCTGTACGTAAACACAGTGATGGAGATATGGGGTCGATGACGGTGGAAGCCTTCGGAAATATGATTTCTCAAGCCATTAAAAACGAGATAAAAGAATTTAACGTAGATTAACGTCTACATTTTTAACCAGATTTTCGCAATTGCGGAAATTACTAAATTATATAAGCCATAGCAATACGAAGAAAAAGAAGCAGGGGTCCCGCAAGGATCATTAAAGAAGACCAACACAGAATAAACCGAAAAATTCGTGCAGAAGAAGTACGTCTTGTAGGTGACAATGTTGAAATAGGGGTCTACCCTACACGAAAAGCACTTGCCATCGCAGAAGAACAAGAGTTGGATCTTGTGGAAATTTCTCCAAATGCAAACCCACCGGTTTGTAAAGTAATGGATTATAAGAAATTCGTCTACGAGCAGAAGAAGCGCGAAAAAGTGATGAAGGCGAAAGCCAGTAAAGTGATCATTAAAGAAATTAGATTTGGTCCCAATACTGACGATCACGATTATGAGTTTAAAAAGAAACATGCTGAAAAGTTCCTTAAAGACGGAGCAAAGTTAAAAGCATACGTATTTTTTAAAGGACGTTCTATTATTTATAAAGATCAAGGAGAAATTTTATTGCTTAAGTTAGCACAAGAACTCGAAGAACTTGGTAAAGTAGAACAAATGCCAAAACTTGAAGGTAAGCGTATGATTATGTTTATCGCACCAAAGAAAAAGTAAATCAGTAGTTAGTGGCAGTAGTCACGGCTCTAAAAATATTCCGCTCTGCGGAAGAATGCGAAATAGTAATAAAAAAAGGAAACATGCCGAAACAAAAGACAAAATCTAGTGCAAAGAAGCGTTTTAAGCTAACAGGTACTGGGAAAATCAAAAGAAAGCATGCGTTTAAAAGCCACATCTTAACAAAGAAGTCTAAAAAACGTAAGCTTGCCCTAACTCACGATGGCCTTGTACACAAAGCTGACGAGAGTAATGTGAAACAAATGCTTCGAATGAAGTAATCGTTTTCACGGTTAAACAAATTTTATAACCCTGGAGTAGTGCAATTTGAAAGTATTCATAAAATGAATCGCCTGCTACAAAAAACAAATTAAAAAAATGCCAAGATCAGTAAACAGCGTTGCCAAAAGAGCACGTAGAAAAAAAGTATTAAAACAAGCCAAAGGTTACTTTGGAAGAAGAAAGAACGTTTGGACGGTTGCTAAGAATGCAGTAGACAAAGCAATGTCTTACTCATACAGAGACCGTAGAAACAAGAAAAGAACATTTAGAGCATTGTGGATTACGCGTATCAACGCAGGTGCACGTCAACACGGAATGTCTTATTCTCAATTTATGGGAGGTATGAAAAAAGCAGGTATCGAATTGAACCGTAAAGTTCTTGCAGACCTTGCGATGAACCACCCAGAAGCTTTTGAAGCTATTGTAAAAAAAGTAAAATAAGATATTTATAAACTCTTATTATTTCGCATAAAAAATCCCGCTCAATTTGAGCGGGATTTTTGTTTATATAATCTTTTAGCTTTCGCGAAAATGAGCTGCACACTTACAATGCGTACTACAATCATAATTTTTAAAATTGATAACGTGCACTCAGTGCAATATCCAAATCTAAATCATCTCTGTAATCTCCAAAACCAAATTCAGGTCGTATATCTAATGAAAGTAAAAGCGGAAAATCAAAATTGTATTCGATACCTCCTACTCCAGCGACAAAAGCAAACGTTTCGTTATCATCTTCAAATCTTCCATTATTAGTATTGAATCTTCCGTCTCTTACATTAACTTGTCCTATTCCTGCTCCAGGTCCTACATACCAATTAAAGCCTCCATCAATATTAAAAACCCACTCATAAAGACCAACCAGTTTGAACGCAGAGAAATTACGATTGTCTCGAATACCCAATCCAAATTCCAACCTGTTATTGTTAGAACCTACGGCTCGTTGATAATTTGCCTCTGCACCAAAACCATCACTATCGCCAATACGAATACCAATGGCATTTTGGGAGATTTCTTGAGCAATTGACGCTGTTGAGAATAATAGCCCAATGGCTAAAAATACTATTGCTTTTTTCATAATTTAATTGTTAGAATTATTAGCCTCAAATATATCGACAATGTAAACGCAGTAGTGTTAAGGTATATGTAATCAATAGCTAATATTATATTAAAGGTATTTACATATATCTGTCTTTGTTGCTATATATATATTTTAATATAATCAACAACTCCTTTTCGCTCACCCAAAAGATACTTTCACTCATTGGCTCTTTAACAACTTAAGAATCGGACGTAGATTAGTTTCAAAATTTAAAATATTATGAAACAAATTACACTTACCATCGCGTTATTATTCTGCTTAACAATACAGGCCCAACTAAAGAAAACTTCTGTAATTGGAGCTACAATTTTAGATGTCATTAATGAGTCAAAATCTATTTCAAGCCTTGTTACCAATCACGAACTAGTTATGGGACAATATCGAGACATGAAATTATGGTCTCAGGGAAATAAAATTTCGGCAGAAAGCCAGATTGCTTTACAACATTCCTATAATGAGTATGCCAATCAAATGAACGCGATACTTGATGCATTGAAGAATGATTTGGAATCACTTTCCACACTTAAAGAATTAAAAGGTACGAAACTCAATAAATTTATTGACCGTTTTGACAAATCCTATATCCATCAACTTGAATCTGCAGTAAATACATATAACACAAAATACACTCCCGCATTTAATCTTGCCGCACAGGAAGCTAATAGTAAATCAGGAATTTTAGGCTCAATCATATTGATTCTTGAAATTGGCGAAACCATCTATACATCAATAAAAAGTTTATTTACGACTGGTAAAATTGATAAAGAATTAGAAAAAGAAGCTGTGAGTCTCGCCATGAAATATGCTACAGATGCATTAGACAAACAACTAAGATACCCACTACTAGAAACCACGCCAATAGTAAATTCAAGAATTGAAAGTAATATAAATTCACGTTCAATTACCACAGATAATGATACACCTGCATATTCTAAAACGTTAATGATGAATGAAAATAATAACATTCAACCACTTGGTAGAAATCGGACAGATGAGCAAAACAATAATACTTACGGCGAAATAGAACTCAGCTTTTATCCAGAAGATTCAACTATTGAATTGTCTTCTATTTCTAAAAACATAATTGTAGCCGAAAGTGATAAAATTGAAATTCCTATGTTTTCAACAGCCGAAACACTCAAAACCGGAGACCGTTTTTGGGTAAAACTAGAAGGATATGATTATGCAGATTTTTTCTACTTTGATTCTAATACGCAATCTTGGCAAGATCCGTTTGGAAAAGGAATTATTGTTGGAGGAGGATCAAGCCGAAATAAATCTAAGGTAACATATTTACCTTCGAAAGACCAGTATTTTGAAATTACTGGGACTACGAGCGAAGAACAATTTATGATTTTGATTTCAAACGCTCCAATTGGAGACCAAATTAGAAATCAAATTTTAAACAATGATTTAGAAGGTGTGCTATTTCTGGAAGATATTGGAAAGCGAATTCCTAATATGGCGGCCCCATATCCTCTAAATTCAGCTAGTCATCTTAGTACGATAAGTTGGGCATCATCCTTAACACAACAGATTTACGTACCCGTATTCATAAAAATTGAAAAAACTAAAAACCAATAATATGAAATGTTCATCACACATATACACACTTTTCCTCTGTCTTTTTATGGGCATTTTCGCAGATGCTCAGAATAAAAATATTGCAGTTGGATATCTAGAAACAGCAACTACTTCAAATACGTTTGCTTTTGTAGTAGGAAACGACCATTATAAAGACCCTTCCATTTCAACACTGGCATCTTGTAGATTAGATGCAGAAAGGTTTGGATATTTTTTGAAAAGTGACAGCGGTTTCAATATTCCGTCACAGAATGTAATCGTACTACTCGATGCAAATAAAGAACAATTTATCAAACGATTTAATGAACTTTTAAATACCACAAATAATGAAAGTACCTTCTATTTCTATTATAGTGGTCATGGGATCAAAGGCGGATTATTACCTACCGACTTTTCCAGTAATGAACCTCAATCTTACATTAGCTATTCCTGGATTAAGCAATCTTTGAAGGACAGAAATATAAAGTTTCAACTTTTTATGATTGATGCTTGCTATTCTGGATCCTTGATAAAAGAAAAGTCAATAAAAAAAGAACAAATTTCGTATTTAAATGCAATTGTTGAAGATTCAGGCAGTGATGATTTTGTGATGTTTACAGCAACAACGGCGTTTAGAGTTACACCCGCTGGGCAACACGCAAGTTTATATACTTCAAAAGTACTTTCTATTTTAAATGATATCACCACAGATATCAATCATGACAAGATTGTAACTACTGGTGAATTACAACTCGCAATAGAAAACGAATTGAGTGCTTCAAATACACCGCAATTCTTCGGAAATGAACAACACCCTATCGCTTTAGTTTCATCAAACAATGGAGTTTCCCCACTTAATATTTCCGCTATGCGAACTTCAAGAAAGGCAACAAAAAATAAAATACAGAGAACGGCAGAGACTTCTCATTTAGTAAAGTGGAGAACATACGTTGAAGCGCATCAAAATCAATCGAGCAAATTGAAAACAATGATAACAGATTTAGAAAATGAGTCCACTCCTTTGGCAAATGCAAAACTCGGATTTTTATACAGAGAGGGCATTGGAGTGACTAAAAATAATTTAAAGGCGTTGCAATATTTTATCTCTGCCACGTATGAAAATGATAGTTTTGGAATGTATAATTTGGGCTTTATGTATATAACCGGAAGGGGAGTAACACAGGATTTTGAAAAAGGAATTGCTTATTTTGAAAAGGCAGCTGAGGCAAACGACCCTTTTGCACAATATAATCTGGGCAATCTCTACAATAGTGACACATGTGATTTAGTTCAAAAATCTACTGAGAAAGCTATTTCATATTATAAGAAAGCTACCGAGCAAAATTTTGCAAAAGCACAATTAGGTTTAGGGCGTTTATATTTTGAGTTAGCAAATGAAAACAGCGATACTTTCGAGATAAGAAAATTAAACGCAAAGGGATTGTTCCATATAAAAAATGCGGCGATCTCAAATAATGCCAATGCGCAATACGAAATGGGAAATTGGTGGTCAGAAAAATCTTCCAAACCTCATTTTGAAACGGAGACTTCGTCTTATTGGTTTAAAAGAGCCTGTGACAATGACCATTTAATTGCTTGTAGTGAATTGCTAAATAGAGATAGAAAGGTTACTTCTTCTCATTAATCTCATCAACGGCGGCTTTAAATTCAGACCAACTTATGAGTTCATCGCCCTCTTTGTCGTACCCTTCTATAAGTTTTGAAGCGACCATACCTCGTATAAAACCAGAAATTTCGGCCTCCTTTAATAATTTGACTATTTCGTTTTTATTTAGTTTGCCGTTGCCGTCTTCGTCAAAAAAATTATAAGCGTCTTTCGGACTTGAAAAATTGGTGGCAATCAATAAATGGATTTTGTTTAGGATATCGTCTTTTGTGCTCATTTTTAAAGTTTTGATTATTAATAGCTCGGCTGATTGAGAAACAAGACCGCTGCGCTGATAGATTAAAGAAGCAAGACTTCTTCTTTTAACTCAAACGAATATACTAGAAATTAACACCAAAGTCAAGTTGAAACAATACACACTCCATCCATTTTTAGTACTTTCGCATCCTTAAAATTTCAGAAGAAAAAAGATGATCACAGTCGATAATATTGCAGTTGAGTTTAGCGGTACTACCCTATTTAAGGATGTAAATTTTGTTATCAATGAAAATGACAAAATTGCCCTTATGGGTAAAAACGGTGCAGGAAAATCTACGATGATGAAAATTATTGCAGGCGTTCAAAGTGCTTCCCGCGGAAAAGTGAGCCGTCCAAAAGATACCGTCATAGCTTATTTACCGCAGCATTTGCTCACTGAAGATAATACCACCGTAATTGAAGAAGCTTCAAAAGCATTTAGTCACGTTTATAAAATGCGCGACAAAATGGATGAACTGAACAAGCAATTAGAAACTAGAACCGATTATGAAAGCGATGAATACATGTCCATCATTGAAAAAGTTTCTGAACTAGGTGAGCGTTATTACGCGCTCGAAGATGTAAACTATGACGCCGAAGTTGAAAAAGCATTGAAAGGTTTAGGTTTTAAACAAACCGATTTTACGAGACTGACTTCCGAATTTTCTGGAGGATGGCGTATGCGTATAGAGCTGGCAAAAATTCTACTTCAAAAACCAGACTTGATTTTACTGGATGAGCCAACAAATCACATTGATATTGAATCTGTGATTTGGCTAGAGGACTTTTTGGTCAATAAAGCGAATGCAGTGATGGTAATTTCGCACGACCGTGCATTTATTGACAACATTACAAATCGTACTATTGAAGTAACAATGGGACGCATTTATGATTACAAAGCAAACTATTCCCACTATTTACAATTGAGAGAAGACAGGCGTTTACACCAAATAAAAGCCTATCAAGAACAGCAAAAATTTATTGCAGACAATATGGCTTTTATTGAACGTTTTAAAGGAACCTATTCAAAAACAAACCAAGTAACCTCACGCGAACGTATGCTCGAAAAACTTGAGATTATTGAAATTGACGAAGTTGACAACGCAGCCTTAAAATTGCGCTTCCCTCCTGCACAACGCTCTGGCGATTATCCTATAACCGTTGAGAACTTGACTAAAAAATATGACGACCACGTTGTATTTAGTGACGCAAATATGTCCATAAAACGTGGAGAGAAAGTAAGTTTTGTGGGTCGAAATGGAGAAGGAAAATCCACGATGATAAAATCAATTCTCGGCGAAATTGAAGTCGAAGGAACTTGCAGTTTGGGGCACAATGTGCAAGTGGGCTATTTTGCTCAAAACCAAGCTGCATTATTGGATAACGAAATGACGGTTTTTCAAACGGTCGATGACGCAGCAAAAGGCGACGCTCGCACTGGGATAAAAAACATCCTCGGCCGGTTTATGTTTAAAGGCGACGATATTGATAAAAAAGTGGGCGTACTTTCGGGTGGAGAGAAAACGAGATTAGCGATGGTCAAATTATTATTGGAGCCCGTCAACCTGTTAATTTTAGATGAGCCTACGAACCATTTGGATTTAAAATCAAAAGACGTGCTCAAGGAAGCGCTATTGGATTTTGATGGCACCTTAATTTTGGTGTCGCACGACCGTGATTTCTTGCAAGGACTTTCAGAAAAGGTTTTTGAATTTAAGGATAAACGTGTCATTGAGCATTTTGAAACGATTGACGCTTTCTTGGAACGAAATAGAATTGATAGCTTAAAGGCAATCGATTTGATGGCATAAATTATATATCGGTTTCATTTCTTCTGAAATTTTAATGAATTACTTTGATTGTTTTCAATGAACAAAAGAGTGTCGAATAGTGATTATTTCAGTATGTAGTATTCTATCTTTGTACTATGCACACCAAAATCCTTTTTATCACGCCACCCTTTACACAGTTAAATACTGCGTATCCGGCAAGTGCATATCTCAAAGGATTTATGCAGCAACACGGAGTATCGTTTGCACATTGTGATTTAAGTATTGAACTCTTCACTTCCATCTTTACCGGTGAATTTCTGCGCGCAATCTTTAAAGAAGCTGCCGATTTAAAAAACCACTTCTTCCCAGAAGTTAGCTACAAAAAAGAGCACTACATTAAAAGTGTTGACGTGGTAATTTCATTTCTTCAAAAGCAGGATATCAAAACTGCGCACAAAATATTAGCTCCTCAATTTTTACCCGTTGGACATCGATTGTCAAAAGCAAACACAGACATTAAATGGGAAGCTGGCGAAGAAGGAATCATTGATAAAGCAAAGCATTACGGCACACTTTTTATTGAAGAGATAGGAGATTTCATTCAAGCCAATGTGGACGAGTTTTTTGCGTTCACTAAATATGCTGAGCAGATTGCAACCTCGGCGAGTAGTTTTGACCATTTGGACGAAGTTTTGACCTACCAACCTACGCTCATCGAAGATGAAATGATTAACATTCTAGAAGAGAAAATTGAAAAACATACGCCGCTTTTGGTTTGCTTTACAATTCCTTTTCCCGGAAATTTAGTGGCTGCGTTGCGATGTTCTCAATTTATAAAACAATTTTTTCCAACTATAAAAGTAGCTTTTGGTGGTGGCTATTGCAATACCGAGTTACGCTCACTCAAAGACCCAAGAATTTTTGACTATGTGGATTTCATTTCTTTGGATGATGGTGAAGGACCGTTGTTAAAAATTATCAATTTTATAGAGGGAAATGTTGACGTAAATGAATTGGAACGCACGTTTATTCTAGAAAACAATGAAGTAGTTTACAAGAATAAATTACCAAATACTATTTACCATCACAGCAAATTACCTACGCCAGATTATTCTGGATTGCCTTTTGAAAAATACGTTTCCTTTTTAGATGTGGTAAATCCCATGCACCGTATGTGGACTGATGCGCGATGGAATAAATTGACAATTTCGCACGGGTGTTACTGGAAACAATGTTCGTTTTGTGATGTGAACTTAGATTATATAGGCAATTACCAAAACACAACGGAAAACGATTTAGTAAACAAAATTGAAAAAATAGTCAAAGACACCGGCATTTCAGGATTCCATTTTGTGGATGAAGCCGCACCGCCCAAAATGCTAAGAGCCCTATCAAATGCGCTACTGGAAAGAAAGGTGCGTATTACTTGGTGGACCAATATACGGTTTGAAAAAACATTCAGTTTTGAACTTTGCGAACTCATGGCAAAAGCTGGCTGCATTGCAGTTACTGGTGGTTTAGAAGTAGCTTCCGATAGGCTTTTGGCAAAAATGAAAAAAGGGGTGGACATTGCTCAAGTGACCAGAGTTACCCATAATTTTTCTCAAAATAATATCATGGTGCATGCGTATCTTATGTACGGCTTCCCTACTCAGACTGAACAAGAAACCATTGACTCCTTAGAAGTCGTGAGACAGCTATTCGAAAAAAAATGTATTCAATCTGCATTCTGGCACCAATTTACAACAACGGTTCACAGCCCGATTGGAAAAAATCCGGCGGAATTTGGCATAAAAATAACCGGTCCAGAATTTAAAGGATTTGCTCAAAACGATTTAACGCACAAAGACCCGCAAGGAGCCAAACATACCAAATACACCAAAGGCCTTAATCTTGCGTTACACAATTATTTAAACAATGCAGGCTTTGAAAAGGATGTACAGCATTGGTTTGATTTTCCAATTCCCAGTGTCACGCACTCCAAAAATTTAATCGAAAGCTTTTTATCTGCAGAAGTGGTGTAATGTCTAGATTTCTTAAATAGCAGAAATTTCAGCAAAAAAAAGAAGGACTGGAATACTCCAACCCTTCTTTTCGATACATACCTTAAACTATTTCAGCTTCAGTGATACTTATGAAAATACCAATGTAGTTGCTGAAACATTATAGGTATTTGAGGTAGTACGATGGTTTTGTAAATACTCATTTACTTTCTTCTTCCACGTTTCTGCTAAAGCGATTTCCTCAGTAAGTAGGGAACCGTCGTCATTATTGTAGAATTCAAACGAGTCCAAAATAGCGTTGTTTTGAGAAGTAAAAACCAATGCAATTCGTTGTATGGATTCGTATTCAGATTTTCCACTTTTAATACGTTTTGTTACTTTTTCAACGTCGCAAAATTTTACGTCATTGAGATTCACTTTTTGCAGACGCTCGCTGTCTTCGGCTTTGCTATAATAGTAAATCTGGTTATTACTGCTATCAATTCCTATAGCAGAATTATAATTGATTACATAGTCTGAAAGCGTGCCGTTGTCCTTTGAAATGGCATTTACCAACGCTTTTTTAAGCTGTCTTTCTCTCTTTTTTGTGTTACTCTTGATGAGTATAAATGGCATTGTACATACTAATACTAATATTATTGCGATAACAATCATTCCTGTTTCCATGATATTTAATGTTTTTGATTTTGATACTATAGTGAGTTTGCATCGTTTGCATTGAAACGTTGCGAAAGTTTAATCGTAAATTAAAACACTCGTAATTACCAGAAAGAATGGAAAGGGTAAATGATGTCCTTAGAAAAGGAGTTGTCAAGAAAAATAAGGTCGTAAGACTGAGACTTACTTACTTGATTTAGAAACAAACGTTGGCTTCTTATGCGTAAGCCATTTGATTTTGAAGTAACATCGTCAAAAGAAAAAGGAACTCTTTCCGGCTGCGGAAATGTAACCACCGATTCTGCTTCTGTAACAATTAAAAAGTGTGACCCAATGGCAACTTTGGATTGCACCGATTGTTCTTTATCTATTGAAACAGCATTTGCAGTATCTAAAAAAGACAAATTCTCCGCATTCACTGAAACTGACATCAGTACAGAGAGCGCAAGGAAATGAAAGATGTTTAGAAATGTTTTCAACCTAAAATATTAAAAATGAAGCTTTTTAAAATTCCGATGTGTCAATTTTTAGACTTCAAATTACACTACAAATGAACTTCAAAAAAAGTGATTTTTTTGATAAGATTTAGTTAAATTTTTTGAGGGAATTGAGATGTGTTTTTTAAATCTAGCCATGCAAAAATTTAATACGGTTTTTAATTTATACTGTAGGAATTAGTGTGGGAAATTATGTTTTATTTTAGGTGTTGGGTGCAGTTATTTTACGTGATATAATATGAATTCAAATAATATTTTAGATGAAGTATAAAGGGCATAATTTTTCCTTTCTTCTCCAGATAGTTTATGATTTGTTGAATCTCCAAAATCTGAAACTGATTTTATAGAAACAAATTTTGGTTTCGAATCTTTCAAGGAATGAGCTGAAGTGAAATAAAATCCATTAGTCTCCATATCCATACCCTTAATTCCGTGATAATCCTCGTTAATTTCCTTAATCTTGATATCACTTCTCAAGAGTGAACTACCGGAAACCATTAGTCCAATATGACATTTTAAGGGCTTTACAAAATCAGAATGATTTTCATATTCTGATTTAATAGTAATGAGGTCGATTTGTTTTGAAAATAAAGATAAGCGTGATTTAAGATTTTTATCTATTGAATCTGCATTCTGCCTAAACTTCTTTTTAGTTTCTTTATCCTGTTTTTGTACTTCTACAATTTCGTTATAATTCAAGGATTTTTCTGCAATTATAATATCTCCAATATTAGATATGTTTTTATTTCCTGCACAAATTCCGACCATAAACAAATATTTTAGCTTGAATTGAGTCAGCATTTTACTGGTCGTAGAAACAACAGCCTCGACACCCATTGAAATTGGATAAGGAAGAATAATCTTTTTTATTCCATTTGCTGTTGAGATACTTCCTTGATAGTATATGGTAGCATCGTTTAAATCTTCATTTAGTTCTTTGCATTCGTCCAATAATTCAACAACCGAATTAAATTCTTCATCAGTTGCTGTAAGTATTCCAATGTCAAAATCCAATTTATTTACAGATGTTTCGATAGAAGTTCCTAAAATTTTTCGAGCTTCCTCGCCAAATTTTGAAGCGTTGATTAATATCTGATTAATATCCGTCATTACTTTATGAGAGTAGATGCTTCTTCATTGCCTCAAAAAACTTATCATAAACTTTTTCGTCAGTAGTTTCAGGCACAGTTAGTTGAATGTTTAAATTTATTGTAACACCGTTTCCTCTATCCGAGGATACTTTTTTACTCATTTTAGAAGCTAAACTTGTTTTTTCTTCACTTACTTGCTCGTTATGAACTGATTCTACAATATTATCTACAACCTCATCTTTTTCTTGTTCAGTTTCCACAAGGTTATTTGAGGAAATAATTTTACCATTAGATTCTTCAATTAAATTTGCTTCCTTTAAGATTTCTAATACAGCTCCTGAACCCGCTCTAGAATCTTTAGACTTGCTTTGTCCAGAAGAGTATTCAATATGCCCAACAAAGCCACTTTCCTCCATACCACCTTTTACTTCTAATACCGTAAGCATCTTTTTGAAGAAATCCGTTTCGGCCACAATTGTTCGCCAATGTTTTATAATTTCTTCAGGTTTGTTAAAGGTCAATGCCCTTCCTAATTTTAAACCTAATTCAGTTGGTTTTTTTGTGTTTCCACCTTCGATAATTCCAGCGCCAACAAGAAATTTACTATTTTTACTTACTATAGCCCTATGAATAGCAGTTGATTGACTTATGTCATCTAAATTGGCGCCTTTTGGGCTTGAACTATAAGCTTTGATTAATTTTGTCAATTCATTGTAAGATGAAGACGGTAGTCTAAATTCGGCCATATTTTTATTTTTAGTTTATTGTTTTTTTAATTGCACCCAACATGTTATAAAATGTAATTTATGCATTTTATACGGTAATATAAATCTGTTATCAACAGTTTATTGTGCGTGTTTATGGGATTTGTTATTTCCAAATACATCAAGTTTTCTGCTTTTTCTTTTTTGCTGCGGGGAATAAAACGTTGTTTAAAATCAATCGATAGCCCGGGGAGTTGGGGTGTAGTGCTAGCTCGGTTTTTGCATCGCCTACTCTATGTTGATAATCCTCTGGGTCGTGACCACCATAAAAAGTAAAAAAGCCTTTTCCTTTTATGCCGTGAATGTAGCGAGCTTCGCCCGTCGCTTTGTGCTCACCCATCACCAACACATTGCTTTTAATCTCGTCTCGTTCATAACTTGTAGTTTGCCCCATAAATCCCTTGACCAAAGAAGTATGATTTTGAACCAACATACAAGGGATTGGGTCCCATTTAGCCGAGTAATCCATTAATGAAAAATAGTCCGTTTCTTTGCGCACTTTGCGTTTGGTCGTCATATCAATGGATGAAAATTCATACACCATTGGACTTCGCTCTAGCGTAAAGTCTTTAAAGGCAAACGTTTTTTTATCGTCAATTTTGTTTTGGTAATTAGGTTCGCTCGGGTCTCCGTCAAACATTGGTTCGCAAATATCAACGCCTTCTGCGGCAAGCGCAATGTCAAAACTATCGGTTGCACTGCACATGGCAAACATAAAACCACCACCCACAACATAATCACGTATCTTGAGCGAAACATCTCTTTTTTCTTCAGAAACTTTACTGTACCCCAACTTCGCCGCTAGTTCTTCACTTTTTTGTTTTTCCTCGATATACCAAGGTGCCGAACGATACGCTCTATAAAATTTACCGTACTGTCCTGTAAAATCTTCGTGGTGCAAGTGCAACCAATCGTATAAAATCAATTCGTCTCCCAATACTTCTTCGTCATAAATAGTTTTATAAGGAATCTCTGCATAGGTCAACACCATAGTAACCGCATCATCCCACGGCAAATTTCCCTTCGGGGAATAGACTGCAATCTTAGGTGCTTTTTCTAAAACTACCGCTTCCATATTTTGAGAAGGACTAGCGATTTCGGTAAGGATTTGTTCGGTTTTCGAATCGCTTAAAATTTCGAAAGACACACCTCTTATTTGGCATTCTCTTCGTATTTCTTCGGAGTCTGGAATCAAGAAAGAACCGCCACGATAATTGAGCAACCATTTTACTTTAGCGTTTTTTTCGAGTGTCCAATAGGTAATTCCATAGGCTTTTAAATGTTCTTTTTGGGTTTCTTCATCCATTGGAATGAGTATATACGAGGCATTGGCGCTCCAACCAAAAAGCAATATAAAGGCAATAATTATGTATTTTGACATGTACTGTATATTTAGCTTACAAGATAAAAGTTTCTTGTTTGTTAGGAGTTTTATTGTCGGCAAAATTTGAGCCAAAGAAGGAAAGAAATGTTAAATATTAAAGGTTGAATGTGTAATGGCGGAGGTATTTGGGGAAATTTCGCTATACAGCTGCGACTGCGTTCAGCCGGACAAATAGATGATAAATAAAAATATCACATTGAGTACTTCGATACCGCTTGAAATAGGCACAAGCTAATCTCAGAATAAACGAAATTCGAAATGCTTTACAGTACTTTCGTATAATATAAAGACATTAGCTTCGGAAATATTAAACAACGGAATCATAGCCACAGTTTAAAATTTCCGAAGTAAGAAAAAAGATGTTAGCAACCCTTAATTTCTTGATGGAAACATTCCTTCTACACAAATTATATAAGTAACTTCATCTTGACTTTCCATTTTAGGTAGACCAAACGTTGTTCTTCCATCACCACCATATTTAGTTCCCAAAATCGCAAAAAGCGATTGATTTTTAGCAATTTGTTGTATCTGTCCTTGGCAAAAAGCCCAACCTCGTGGTGCAAAATTGCCTGCAAATAATAAAACTTGTCCTAAATACCCATCTTCCATAACTTTTAAATTTAATTGGTTAAAAATATAACCTTAAAAGTAGTTTTACTTCACGTAAATAAAATGCGTATAAACACCTATTTTATTGAAAATAAATTATTTACAAATAAATAAAAATGAGATTTTAAAAATAAAATATCTATTGAAGGATGAATTTAGTGTAATGCAAAGACAATTTCTTCAGAAATTTTAAACAACACAATTATAGTAATTGCTTAAAATTTCTGAAGTGAGAAAAAAGATTGTAGGAATTAATTAATATTCAAATGTTCAAAATAGGTTTTGACTGTGCTCAACCGAATAACTATACAATGTGATTTTAAAATGTAGAAATTCTAAAAAGGTACTTCGTCCTCACCCTCGGGTGACAAATCATCATTCATGGAGCTTCCAAAAGCATCTTCGGCTGATGGGAAGTTGGGTGTTTTAAAAGTATCATCGTTTGCAGCGGCGTTCATGCTGGAAGCGATTTCGTTAGTAAAAGGAAATGTTTCAAGGTTTTCAAACTTACCTAAATGCCCCACAAAACGTAGTCTAATTTCGTCCAATCCACCATTACGGTGTTTTGCTACGATAAATTCCGCTTGTCCATCTGTGGGTGAATTTTCCTCATCATCCCATTCTTCAATTTTGTAATATTCTGGGCGATAGATAAACGACACGATATCTGCATCCTGCTCAATCGCTCCAGATTCACGAAGGTCACTCAACAATGGGCGTTTGCTTCCTCCACGAGTTTCCACGGCACGTGACAATTGTGATAATGCAATAACGGGAACATTGAGTTCTTTGGCGAGTGCCTTTAAGTTTCGAGAAATCGTTGAAATTTCTTGTTCACGATTTCCGCCATTTTTATTTCCACCGGCCGTCATTAATTGCAAGTAGTCAATCATGATCATTTTTATCCCGTGCTGCGATGCTAAACGTCGCGCTTTTGCACGTAAATCAAAAATGGAAAGTGATGGCGTATCATCAATAAATAAAGGTGCTTTTTCCAGCCCTTTTACTTTTACATTTAACTGTTCCCATTCATGTTTTTCGAGATTCCCGGTACGTAGCTTTTCCGAAGAAAGTCCCGTTTCACTGGAAATCAAACGTGTAATCAATTGTACAGATGACATTTCGCAAGAGAAAAACGCCACGGGAATATTGTGCTGTACTGCCATGTTTCGCGCCATAGAAAGCGTCAATGCGGTTTTACCCATACCTGGACGTGCTGCGATGATAATTAAATCACTTGGCTGCCAGCCCGATGTCAACTTATCTACTAAATCAAAACCGCTGGGAACCCCAGAGAGTCCTTCTTGATTAGCAATTTCTTCAATTTTCTTTTTCGCTTGGATTACCAAATCCTGAGCCGTTTCACTGGAACGTTTTATGTTCCCTTGTGTGATATCGTATAATTTACTTTCGGCAGTGTCGAGCAGATCAAAAACATCTGTCGTTTCATCGTAGGATTCTTCAATAATTTCGTTTGAAATTTTAATCAAACTACGTTGAATATATTTTTGAAGAATAATACGTGCATGGAATTCTATATGTGCAGAAGATGATACTTTTTGCGTTAATTGAATGAGGTAAAATTCGCCTCCTGCTTTCTCTAACGTTTGGCTACGCTTTAACTGCGCTGAAACGGTTAATAAGTCGACGGGTTCGCTATTTACAAAGAGCGTGTGGATGGCTTCAAAAATGTGTTGATGCGCTTCTTTATAGAAAACATCTGGGTTAAGAATGTCAATAACCTCATCTACCCCTTTTTTGTCAATCATCATCGCTCCAAGCACAACTTCTTCTAAATCAATAGCTTGCGGTGGTATTTTTCCCTTTTCAAGGCTAATTACCTGTGAAGGACGCTTTGCATAAGAGGTTTGAGGCTGTACTTTTTCCATAAGGCGAATGTAAAGAAATTGTTAAGCGGACGGTAAAAATTTTAGTCCGCACTATTCACAGGTCATTAACAATCCAACTGTTAATAACTCAATAATATTGTTGATAAGCATAAAAAAAATCTGAAGCAGAAACTTCAGATTTTAAGAATCGTTGGTATCGTTGCAACTAGCCTTTGAAGACTCCCATTTCTGAATATTTATCCATCCTTTTTGCAACTAAATCTTTTGGTGATAAGTCTTTTAATGCCTTATATTCTTTTGAAATTGCAGCGGCAACTATTTTAAAAGTTTCCTCTCTATTTCCGTGTGCTCCACCAATGGGTTCTTTGACGATGACATCAATAAGTTTCTGTTGTTTCATATCGGTTGCTGTGAGTTTTAAAGCTTCAGCTGCCTGTTCTTTAAATTCCCAACTACGCCATAAGATTGAAGAACAACTCTCTGGAGAGATTACAGAATACCACGTGTTTTCTAACATCAAAACTCTATCTCCCACGCCTATCCCTAAAGCACCACCGCTCGCACCTTCTCCTATTATTACAACAATAATGGGTACTTTAAGACGGGTCATTTCAAGTATATTTCTAGCGATTGCTTCCCCTTGTCCGCGTTCTTCGGCTTCTAGTCCTGGATATGCTCCAGGGGTATCTATTAAACAAACTACAGGAATTCCAAATTTTTCCGCACTCTTAAATAAACGCAATGCCTTGCGATATCCTTCAGGATTTGCCATCCCAAAGTTGCGATACTGTCTCGTTTTTGTGTTGTATCCTTTTTGTTGTCCAACAAACATATAGCTCTGGTCGCCAATTTTACCAAGACCACCTACCATTGCTTTATCGTCTTTAAAACCTCTATCACCGTGCAACTCTACAAAAGATTCTCCGCATATAGCATTGATATAGTCCATTGTGTAAGGACGGTTAGGGTGTCTAGATAATTGAACACGCTGCCAAGGCGTCAAATTTTTATATATCTCCTTCTTTGTATCGTTTAATTTTTTTTCAATCTGTTTGCATGTTTTCGTAACATCAACATCACTCTCCGTTCCTATCGCACATGCCTTTTCAAACTGCTCTTGCAGTTCTTTTATGGGTAATTCAAAATCAAGGTATTCCATAGTATTCATTGACTTTTAATTTATGGTCAGTTTACAAAGATAAAATAATGTCGCTAGGTATCGCTTAAACGTCTTTTTTTTCTTTGGGTTTTATTTTTGATAATTCCGTTAGCTATTACTGTTACTACAATTAGCGCCGCTCCGTAATAAAATTGCGGACTCATATTCTCGCTATCTCCCAAGATGAGCAATGCTAAGATAATACCGTAAACGGGCTCTAGATTTATGGTCAACATCACCGTATATGGGCTGATCCATTTCATCACATGAACACTCGCGATAAATGCATAAGCGGTACAAGCCGATGCTAAAATTGCTAAATATATCCAATCACTCGTCTGCAATTTAAAGAACTCGCTCGTAAAGCTTCCGCTGAAAATTAAATACACCGTAATACACAACATACCAAATCCCAATTCGTAAAACGAAATTACTGATGCGTTATACTTCACAGCAAATTTTCCGTTGATTACCGAAAATAAAGCACTCAAAAATGCAGATGTAAGTGCCATCACAATTCCCCAAAAATAATCTCCCTCAACATTAAATATAATGCACAATCCAGCGATAACAAGCACACCAAAAGCTACCTCGTACCAGATTACTTTCCGTTTGTAATAAATGGGTTCTAAAATGGAGGTGAAAAAAGCACCCGTTGAAAGCACCGCAAGTGTTATAGATACATTTGAAACTTTAATCGCACCAAAAAATGTTAACCAGTGCGCAGCAATAATAGCTCCCGCAATCAAAAATCCCGTTAAGGTTTTCTTCGGAAATTTTAAAGGCATTTTTTTATAGCCAACCCATCCAAAAATGAGCAAACTCGCAATCAACATGCGATACCAAACCAAAGGTATTGCCTCAATACTTATAAGTGCTCCTAAAACGGCTGTAAATCCCCAAATGAAAACTATGAAATGGAGATGAAGATAATTAAGTAGTTTATCGTTTGGCATTTCGTAAGAGATAAATGGCTAGTACTCCGAATACCATATTAGGTGCCCAAGTGGCTATAAACGGAGAGAAATCACTCTGCTCCGCTAGTGTACCAAAAATTTTATCAAAAAATATGAATACCATTCCAATGGCAATCCCGATAGCGAGATTGACCCCCATCCCACCACGACGCTTCACAGAAGATACCGCCACAGCAATGATGGTCAAAATATAAGCTGAAACCGGCAAACTCCATCTTTTGTAACGCACCACTTCATACCTATTAATATACGACGAGCCTTTTTCTTTCTCTCTTGCGATAAAGGCGTTTAATTCATTTAAATTGAGCGTTTCGGCAATGTATTTAACTGGAGTTAAATCTTCAAGGTCAAAATCAAAAATGGTATCTCTTTTCTGTTCAAAAATTAGAGAATCTCCAAATTCCCCAACCCTTCTTTCTTTGTACGTAAACAATGAATATGTAGAATCTTCTTCATTGAATTGAATTCGACTAGCTGAAATTTTATTGGTCATTTTAGAACCTTCAAAATGTTCTAAAGTAAAGTTGGTTCCGGTCTTTTCAGAAACATTAAAATAGCCCACATATAAATAATCATTTTCATTAAGCTGTCTGTAAACATTCGAGTTCTCGTAAGCTTTTTTTCCTTTTTTTAGATGCTTATACGTAAAATCATTAAAGCCTTGGCTGGCTATGGGAGCAAGATACATCCCCAAGAAAAAAGCACCAATACATACAATTGTTGCTCCTATCATATAAGGGCGCAGAAATCTGTAATATGAAACACCACTACTTAAAAAGGCAATAATTTCAGTATTATTGGCAAGTTTAGATGTAAACCAAATCACCGATAAAAACAAAAACAACGGAAAAAGCAAATTGGCAAAATAGACCGTAAAGTCCAAATAATAAATTGCAACCTCAATAAATGGTACTTCGTTTGCTAGAATTTTGTCAATCTTCTCTGCAAGATTTACAGTAATCCCAATAGGTATAAAAAGCAATAGCAGGAGCAAAAATGTTCCTAAATATCTTTTTAAGATGTATTTATCGAGAATACTGAGCATTGATAATTAAAACTATTTTTTTGATTATTTAATATTTCCGAAGAAAAACGCTATTCTTTCTAAAGGCTAACAAAATTACAATCGCTTGTCCATTTGCTTCACCATCATATTTTTCCACGTCGTGTAATCTCCCGCTAAGATATGCTTTCTAGCCTCGCGCACCAACCATAAGTAAAATCCTAAATTATGGATTGTTGCAATTTGTCTTCCAAGCATTTCGTTTACGGTAAATAAATGACGAACATACGCTTTGCTGTACTCCGTATCTACCCATGTGATTGCCATTTCGTCTAGCGGAGAGAAATCTTGTTCCCACTTTTTATTTTTGATATTGATGGTTCCGTGCGCTGTAAAAAGCATTCCGTTTCTACCATTTCTTGTGGGCATGACGCAGTCAAACATATCAATTCCCAGAGCAATATTTTCCAATAAATTAATAGGAGTACCCACGCCCATTAAGTAACGCGGTTTATCTTTTGGTAGTATTGCCGTTACAACTTCAGTCATTGCATACATTTCTTCGGCGGGTTCGCCTACGCTCAGTCCACCAATGGCATTTCCTTCTGCACCAACACCTGCAATATATTCGGCAGATTGTTGCCTTAAATCTTTGTACGTGCTTCCTTGCACAATGGGAAAAAACGTTTGATTGTAATCATATTTTAACGGTGTTTTATCCAAATGTTTAATACAGCGTTCCAACCAGCGATGCGTCATGTGCATGGAGCGTTTTGCGTAATTATAATCACAGGGATACGGAGTACACTCGTCAAATGCCATAATAATATCTGCACCAATGGTTCTTTGGATTTCCATCACATTTTCCGGAGTGAACATATGGTAACTTCCGTCAATGTGTGATTTAAACTTTACACCTTCTTCTTTAATTTTATTATTTCCAGAAAGGGAATACACTTGGTAGCCACCGCTATCGGTTAATATATTTCGGTCCCAATTCATAAACTTGTGCAATCCTCCTGCTTTCTCAAGAATATTGGTTCCCGGGCGTAAATATAAATGGTAAGTATTCCCTAAAATAATATCTGGATTTATCTCATCTTTCAGCTCTTTTTGGTGCACACCTTTTACAGTTCCCACTGTTCCCACTGGCATAAATATGGGGGTCTCTATGGTTCCATGGTCTAACGTAATCGTTCCTGCGCGCGCCTGCCCTTGTATGTCTGTAGCTTCGAGTTTAAAATCCATTTGCATTGTTTATAAAGGCAATTACCCTTCATTTTAAGAACGGCAAAGATAGGGTAAATAGTGATTTTTGAAGCTCATAAATTATGATAGTTTCTTCGGAAATGAGACGAACCTTTCACAAATTGCTTTTAATAAAATAATAGGTTTAGCCTAAATAAATTATTATAATTTCTGAAACCAAATATTTATACCAATAAAAAACCCTTGTCGTAAACAAGGGCAATTATATCAATTTTTTAAAATTTCAGAAGTTCTAATTCTTTTCAAAAGTCAGAAAATCTGTTCCTCCATTTCCACCACTAACATCTGTCAACGCAATTTTTGTTTCTGAAACCGAAACGAAATCCCAATCATCATTTAAATCCTCAAAAATACTTGAGTCCGGTACTGGGAAAAAAAGATTGAAATCGTCATCACTCGTGCTATTTCCATCGTCGTCGTTAGAGCTGTTGCTGCTATTGTCTGAAATGGACCAAGTACCATTTTGTAACTGTCCATTTCCAGCAGCATTTACAGAACCGTCTGCATTGAACGTAAAGTTAATCCCCGCAAAATCTGATGTTTCATCAGTATCACTATCAAAAAAATAGGTGATACGCCACGTTCCTGTTTGTGCGATTGCTGTCGTTTGATCTGCACTTGTTTGATTTGGAGTAGTGTCATTGTTGCTATTGTCATCGTCACCACAAGAAACCAGCGTTCCTGTAAAAATGATTAAAAATACACTTGCTTTTAAAATGAGGTTGTTCATGGTTTTTTGTTTTAGGTTTATTAATAATAGATAACGTTTAATAGCTCAATTTATTACAAGGAAAAGATTGACAAATAAATCTTTTCTGTTAACAAACCGTCTAAATCGTTAATAACATCTATTGGCTATATTTTGCCTAGGGGTACTAAAAAAGTATTTTTGAAGCAAATCTAAAACGTATTATGGCCAACATTCAAGAAATGGAAGCACTTGTAAAACAGGTGCGTAGAGATATTTTAAGACAAGTACACAAAGTAAATTCAGGACACCCAGGCGGATCTTTAGGCTGTGCAGAATTTTTTGTAGCACTCTACCAAGAAATTATGGAGCGCAAAGATGGTTTTGATATGAACGGAAAAGAAGAAGACCTGTTCTTTCTTTCAAACGGTCACATCTCTCCCGTTTTTTATAGTGTTTTGGCACGTTCGGGATATTTCCCAGTTGAAGAGTTAAACACCTTTAGACTACTCGATTCTAGACTGCAAGGACACCCAACTACCCACGAAGGGCTTCCGGGAATTCGTATTGCATCTGGGTCTTTAGGTCAGGGAATTTCAGTAGCCATAGGTGCAGCTGAAGCAAAAAAATTAAATAAAGACACGCATACTGTATACGCTTTATGTGGTGATGGCGAGTTACAAGAAGGTCAAAACTGGGAAGCTATTATGTACGCGGCCGGAAATAAAGTTGACAATCTAATCGTTTCCATCGATTTGAACGGTCAACAAATTGATGGATCCACAGACAATGTACTTCCTATGGGAAATATAAAAGCTAAGTTTGAAGCCTTTGGCTGGGAGGTGGTTTCGATTGCAAAAGGA
The DNA here is from genome assembly GCF_051252435.1 of Patiriisocius sp. Classification (NCBI taxonomy): domain Bacteria; kingdom Pseudomonadati; phylum Bacteroidota; class Flavobacteriia; order Flavobacteriales; family Flavobacteriaceae; genus Patiriisocius; species Patiriisocius sp. Next base: position 24,887 of record NZ_JBPOFW010000004.1, read on the forward strand.
AATGACATACAATCTATCCTTGACGGAATGGCAACCGCAAAATCAAAATCTGGAAATGGAAAACCTGTTTGTGTTTTACTACACACAGTAATGGGTAACGGAGTTGATTTTATGATGCACACGCACGCTTGGCACGGTAAAGCTCCAAACGACGAGCAACTTGTAGAAGGTCTTGCTCAAAACGCTGAAACACTGGGGGATTATTAGTCAACCCTCTATCACCGAAGCAGGAACAAACATAATTTAACTATAAAGTGAGTAAAACTCACAAAAATGAATACAATTAACTAATATACCCGCAAAAGTTCCCCTCCTTTGGAGGGGTTAGGGGAGGCTTATGAAAGAATATAAAGACACAGGTAAAAAAGATACACGTTCAGGTTTTGGAGATGGTCTCACCGAACTCGGTAAAACAAACGAAAATGTTGTTGCACTATGCGCAGACTTGACTGGTTCACTTAAAATGGACGAGTTTAAAGCCAATCACCCAGAGCGTTTTTTTCAAGTAGGTATTGCAGAGGCTAATATGATAGGTATGGCAGCTGGAATGACCATTGGCGGTAAAATTCCATTTACGGGAACATTTGCAAACTTTTCTACGGGCCGTGTGTATGACCAGATACGACAGAGTGTTGCCTATAGCGGGAAGAATGTAAAAATATGTGCTTCGCATGCTGGAATTACACTTGGTGAAGATGGTGCAACACACCAAATCCTAGAAGACATTGGCCTTATGAAAATGTTACCGGGGATGACCGTAATCAATACCTGTGATTACAATCAAACAAAAGCTGCTACCATTGCAATCGCTAAACACAACGGACCTGTTTATTTGAGATTTGGGAGGCCAAAGGTTGCCAACTTCACTCCAGAAAATGGAACATTTGAAATTGGAAAAGCAGTACATCTACAAGAAGGAAATGATGTTACAATAATTGCAACGGGCCACTTGGTTTGGGAAGCACTTGAAGCTGCAAAAACTTTGAACGAAGCAGGCATTAGTGCTGCTGTAATTAATATCCACACCATAAAACCACTTGACGCAAACGCGATTATAAAAAGTGTAAAAACTACGGGTTGCGTGGTCACTGCCGAAGAGCACAACTACCTTGGTGGACTGGGCGAAAGTGTTTCAAGAATTCTTGCTGAAAATCATCCCGCACCACAGGAATTTGTTGCCACTCAAGATACCTTTGGCGAATCTGGAACTCCAGAACAATTGATGCAGAAATACGGCTTAAATGCCGAAGCTATTGTAAAGGCTGCAAAGAAAGTTATCGCTAGAAAATAACATTTAAAATTTACAATGATTAAGGTTGATCGTCTATTTAATTAGATTTTCAACCTTTTTTTTACAGATAAAGCGCTCTATTGATGTTCCGAGTTTAGAATTCACCCTCTGGGAGCGCCAAGCTTTTGAAAAGGTAGTCGCACGAAAGTTTCGTGAGAGCTATTTATTCTTCTCCTCAATCCATTTACTCATATATTTTGTCGCGCTCAACTGTTGTTGTTGGATAATTTGTCCTGTAAAATGAGCCTTCCGATGCGCATCTACATTTTCAGAAAGTTGTTTTATATACTCAATAAATGCTTCGGAAAAGTGACTTTTTTGAAATCTCGCGTTACAATTATCAACCCCTGCTTGTTGCGCTAACAACCAATTATTTTTCTCATCGTGCAAATGAACAGCAGTGGTAGCAAAAGCAACGGCATCATCCTCAATAAAAACTGAAAAAGTTTCTAAATCGAACATCCCCTCTGCCCCCATCGAAGTAGCAACAACAGGAGTTCCATATTGCATGGCATCGAGAATCTTACCTTTTATTCCAGCACCAAATCGCAACGGAGCCAAGCAAACCTTTGCTTTTTGCATTACTGTTTCTACGCTCTCCGCCCAGCCTTTTATCAAGAATCCCTCTTTTTCATTATGTAATTCTTTGATGTGTTGCGGAGCGTAATTTCCGTAGATGGAAAGTGTCGCGGTTGGAAGCTCTTTTTTTATAAGAGGCCAGATGGATTGCTTCAAATACAACACCGCGTCCACGTTGGGCGCATGAAGAAAATTACCAATAGTCATAAATCCGTTGCGGTTTTCAAATGGTGGAAAATCCATTCTTTTTTCTTCAAGAATTTCATCTACTAGCAATGGTAAATACCATAAACTCTCTTCGGAAATTTTAAAGGTTTTGATAAGTAGTTGCATTTCAAATTCTGAAATTATCAAACTACAATCGCAGCGTAAAATACTTGCTAATTCTCTTTTTGCAGTTTCAGAATAGATATCTGCATTTGCTGCATCGCCCGTTTTTTTAAAAGCCTCTTCTCTCGCTTTTCGGAGAAAATGTAAATCTTCGGTGTCTAAAATTTTTAGCGCATTCGGACAATTTTCGGTCACTCGCCACCCGAATTGTTCTTCAGTTATATACCTATCAAAAAGTACAATTGAAGGATTTAGTTTAGAGATAAATTCATCAAAAGACGGATCATTCAGTTTTAATATTTCCGAAGAGATTTCTAAATGATGTAACGGTACACTCTTTTCAGAAATACTCGCAGTGCTTGCAAACGAAATACTGTATCCTGCTTTTTGAAACAACTCGACCAGCTGCATCATTCTTCCTCCAGCCGCAGTGGTTTTTGGCTCTGGGAAATTGTGTCCTATGATGAGAAGTTTGTTTTTGATGATGATAAATTATAATAAGTCGAGCGGGATTTTATACATCTCAATTGATGAATCTTCACCATCATTTGCGATGGTCAGCGCTGCATATATTGCATCGCCAACCCATTCAATTTGAGGGAAGCCGCTAGAGCGTTGACTGCTCGTTTTTGAAATGGTAAGTGGTGTTCCTTTGGCGCCACTTGCGTTGACTTTCATTATTTGAATGATTGCTTGTTCGTCCTCAAACTCCATCCAAGATACGATGGCTTCCTCTTCATTGAGCATAACTATATCTACTCTTCCCAAAGTTTCTTTTACATTCAATCTTATAGGTATGCCGAAATCTGTTTTGTCATTTTTCTTAAAGGCAACTTGTACTTTAGTTTTTTGATTTGCTTCGGTAAACCAAGCTACTGCGATTGCATTTCCGGATGTTGAAATGCTTGGGCCATTTACGGGACAGCCTTCAATCTTCCAATTATCTTCGTTGACAGTTTTTGGTGCAGACCAATCTTGATCCTCAATTTTTTGTACTAATGAAATGTCTCTCACTTCCTCTTCGCTTCTGTCGCGATAAACAACCACAGGACCTTGCGTGGTCATTGTAGCGCTTGTCTGGCAACAATCGCAAACACGATTATCAAGTTCTATTTCATCTATAATATCGCCATTTTGATTGATATGAGCGCCTCGTAAGGTCATAGCTCCTTTGCTCTCATGATGACCGTCCTCGTGACTCATTTCTTCACTGCTCACGGTATTTCTACCATCGAGCCAAGTGACGAAAAACTGTCCTCCATAACTGGGGACGATAGAAACAAATCCATGTTCGCTTTGAGTGCCATCTGTATTAAGGAGAATATCCTTTTTCCACATTTTGGTCGTGGCATTGTAGAGGTTTAATTTTATGTCGTAGGTGTATGTTCCGTTTGCTGATTTTTGGAGAAAACTGGTAAGTATATTACCATTGCTTTCTGCAATCGCTGGGAAATCTGCCCAATTTGTAAACCAATCATTTCCTTTAACAATCGTTTCGGCATTTGCCCACGTTGTGTCTTTTAGGATTGAGAAGTTTAGAAAGTCGGTTTCTCCTTTTGAAGTTACCCATGAAATGTAGAGCTCATTTCCGTTAGAAAATAATCGTGGAGTTTGACTTTGAGCCATGGAAGGGTTATCCATTTTTACAACTGCCAATGGTATCTCAACTTCTTTCTTAGCTTGATTTTCAACACAACTACCCAAAGAAATTACGAAAGAAAAAAATAGTAAAGAGTAAAGTGTTCTCATGTTACTAAAGTACGTAAAATGTGATTGAGGTGTGTATGTAAAGAATTAAAATTAGCAGAAATGTGACTAATTATAATGTAGATAGAAAGCAACTATTTTACTACTTCAGCATATAAGTCGAAATCTTCGGCTGCGGTAATTTTCACGTTAAAGAAATCTCCAGTTCTTAAATAGTCATCCTCCGCATTTATGAGTACCTCGTTATCTACATCTGGACTATCAAATTCTGTACGACCTACGTAATATCCGCCTTCTTTTCTGTCGATCAAAACTCTAAATTCTTGACCAATTTTTTGTTGATTCAGCTCCCAAGAAATTTGAGATTGGATTTCCATTATTTTATTGGCGCGTTCCATTTTTACATCTTCTGGAACATCATCTTCTAAATTGTAAGCGTGCGTATTTTCTTCATGTGAGTATGTAAAACAACCCAAACGCTCAAACCTCATTTCTTGAACCCAATCTCTCAGGGTTTCAAAATCTTCTTGAGTTTCACCCGGATATCCTACAATAAGTGTCGTACGGATTGCCATATTGGGAACTGCCGCTCTAAAATCTTGTAACAATTTTGTAGTTTTTGCTTTTGTAGTCCCACGGCGCATTGACTTTAAAATAGGATCAGCAATATGCTGTAATGGAATGTCGATATAATTACAGATTTTAGGCTCTCTGTTCATTAGATCAAGCACATCCATAGGGAAACCTGTTGGGAATGCATAGTGCAATCTAATCCACTCAATCCCTTCTACTTTTGCGAGTTTTTCAAGCAGCTCGGCAAGATTACGTTTTTTGTACAAATCGAGTCCGTAGTAGGTTAAATCTTGCGCGATAAGAATTAACTCTTTTACTCCTTTTGCAGCTAGTTTTTCAGCTTCAGTAACCAAATCCTCCATCGGGGTAGATCTGTGTTTCCCTCGCATGATTGGAATGGCACAAAACGAACAAGGGCGATCGCAACCTTCGGCAATTTTTAAATATGCGTAGTTTTTGGGTGTTGTTGTTAAACGTTCTCCAATTAATTCGTGCTTATAATCAGCACCTAACGCTTTTAATAATCCCGGCAATTCGGTTGTTCCAAAATACTGATCAACATCAGGGATTTCTTTTTGAAGATCCGGTTTGTAACGTTCGGAAAGACAACCCGTAACAAAAACCTTATCTACAATTCCATCATTCTTTTTTTCAACAAATTCAAGAATTGTATTGATGCTTTCTTCTTTTGCATTGGCGATAAAACCACAGGTGTTGATGACAACAATATTACCCTCTTCCTCATGTACCACTTCTTTATTGTTGGCCCTAAGTTGACCCATCAATACTTCACTATCGTACACATTTTTTGAGCAACCAAGAGTCACTACATTAATTTTGTTTTTTTTGAGGGTTTTCGTACGCATATTTCTGAAATATAAATGTTGCTTTTAAAGGGGTGCAAAGATACTCCTTAAAAACGGGAAAGCAACATATTAGAGATTAAAGTGCGTTTGTGTTTTTCTGAAATTTCAGAAGAAATAGCAGGCAACATTTATCCGAAAAACATACTATTTACTACGATTGTAGTAGATTTCTAAAATAGATGCCAAAGGCTCTTTCTTAGAATTTACTGCCTCGATTCTATTTTTAGTTTCCTGCGAAAGCAGCTTAAAAAGTGGTTGTTGTAAATCTCCAATTTTTGGGAAGACTGCGGCAATACTCTTATCCCATTTTTGATGATAGTTTTTTAAATCGTCCGGGTACACAGTTTTGCGCTTTGTTCCTTCTTCAGAAGCTCTAAATGGGGTATCTACGTTTAAATATCCATAATCATCTGTCAATTGTTCTCCGGGCTGGATATCCCTAATGGCAATCTCAAAATCATACGCTGTAGAGAGACAGTTACTCTTAAAACTATGATTGACAAACCTGCCATGATCCCAGCATAAAACATAATTACCTTTACTATTTCTGTAAGAATATGTATTGAGAACTTCTTTATACAAATCGTCAAACTCTTTGAATTGTTCAATTGTAAACTCTCTATCGAGTTTATCTAAAACCCAAGTGATGGTTCCCGCAGGAATAAATTGGGTCGCTACCACGCCGTGACCTATTTCGTCATTAATGAATTGGATTTCAGTGTGAGGGTGTATCATTTTTAAATTTAGTGATTAGTGACACTAAAATAATTTAAATTAAAAGATACACTAGTCAATATTTTCTTAAAAAATATAAACCAAGATAAATTAGTTGGCTGAAAACTAATCCATCAAACTCACAACTTTCAATAAAATTTCAGAATAAAAACTATCTCTTAAAAAAGGAATCTACAAACTCAAATTTATTAAAGATTTGCAGGTCATCAATACCTTCTCCCACTCCAATATATTTAACGGGAATTTGAAATTGATCACTAATACCAATGACAACGCCACCTTTTGCGGTACCATCTAACTTTGTGACGGCCAATGAAGTTACCTCGGTAGCAGCCGTAAACTGTTTTGCTTGTTCAAATGCATTCTGCCCAGTTGAACCATCCAAAACAAGCATGACATCGTGCGGTGCATCTGGTACAACTTTTTGCATGACACGCTTTACTTTTGTCAACTCGTTCATCAAGTTTATTTTGTTATGTAAACGACCAGCCGTGTCAATAATGACAACATCTGCATTTTGCTGTACGGCACTTTGTAATGTATCAAAGGCAACACTCGCAGGATCACTACCCATCTCTTGCTTTACAAGCGGCACTCCTGTTCGGTCTGCCCAAATTTGAAGTTGATCAATGGCAGCTGCTCTAAAAGTATCTGCCGCTCCGAGCACTACATGTAGCCCAGCATTTTTACATTGTTTTGCTAGTTTTCCAATAGTAGTAGTTTTACCCACTCCGTTCACACCGACGACCATTATTACGTGCGGTCCGTTTTCGTGCTTGGGTAGCTTGAATTCGGTTTCATTACCCGAATCGATTTCGCTTAAAAGGCCAGCAATTTCTTCTCTTAAAATTTGGTTGAGTTCGTCTGTCCCTACGTATTTATCTTTTGCAACACGCGCTTCAATTCGGTCAATGATTTTTAGGGTTGTAGTAACCCCTACATCACTGGAAACAAGTACTTCTTCCAGATTATCAAGCACATCTTCATCCACTTTGCTCTTTCCAGCAACTGCTTTGTTGAGTTTGTCAAAAAAACTTGTTTTAGACTTTTCAAGTCCTTTGTCAAGTGTTTCCTTTTTCTCTTTGCTAAATATTTTTTTAAAAAAACTCATTTGTTTTTCAATAGTTGTTGGTTGAACTGAAAAGTATTCAGTTTTTATTCATTTCAGAATTACTGTCAAAAATAAGACCTAGCTTGCTCTTATGCAACATTGTCAGTCACACGACACGAATACGATGACAAACAGAAAAAGCCACTCTCGTTAAAAAGTGGCTTAAATGCTTTTGTGTGGCGAACAATTATTGTTTGCTCAACCAGTCGTTTACTTGCTCTGGAGCCATGATTGCCTCTGTAAACATATATGCTCCTGTCTTAGGCGACTTAACCATTTTGATTGCTTTGGTTAAACGCTTTGATCCTGTTTGTAACGATGCTACTGATTTCTTTGCCATTATAAACTTATTTATAATTCACGCTTTCGCGAGAATTTAATTCTTACTTAATTTCTTTGTGAACAGTCATTTTCTTTAAGACTGGGTTGAATTTTTTCAACTCCATTCTATCTGGCGTGTTCTTTTTGTTCTTTGTAGTAATGTAACGAGATGTTCCTGGCTGCCCAGATTCTTTATGCTCTGTACATTCTAAAATTACCTGTACTCTATTTCCTTTTCTAGCCATTGTAGTAGACTTTAATCGTTAACGATTATTGATTAGTAAAACCTTTTGCGCGTGCTTCTTTGACAACGGCAGAGATTCCTCTTTTATTAATATTTTTTATCGCTGAAGCCGAAACTTTAAGTGTAATCCACTTATCTTCTTCAGGAAGGTAAAAACGCTTTTTAAATAAGTTTACATCAAACTTGCGTTTTGTTTTATTCATGGCGTGAGATACGTTGTTTCCAACCATTGCTCTCTTTCCGGTAAGCTCACAAACTCTAGACATTGCGGGATAATTTTAATTATTTTTCAAACAGGGTGCAAATTTAAGGATATTTATTGGTTCCCGCAACAAAAGAAATTTAGTTTTTTGAAATTTCTTTTAGTAACATTTCAAAAGCCTTATTGACGGCTTTCCCAATAACTCTTTCTCGGGTATTCCCAAAGTTAAATTTTTCACTAATAACTCTCTCCGGACCTGCCACAGCAATACATACCGTTCCCACTTCGTCAACCGCCTCTCCTTTTGTGGGACCCGCAATCCCTGTGGTGGAAATTGCATATTCGGTTCTGAATAATTGGTTTGATTTTTTTGCCATTTCTTCGGCAACTTCAATGCTTACCACACTGTAGGTATCAATAATTTTTGGGTCAACGCCCAGAATATCACTTTTCAACTGCGTTGCATACGGTACCAATCCGCCTTTGAAATATAGTGACGAGCCTGCAATTTCAGTAATTTCAGAAGCTATTCTACCTCCCGTACAACTTTCTACAACGCTCAAAAATTGACCTTTTTCTTGTAAAGCTTCGGAAATTTTACTTTGAATGCTATTTTCGTCCTCGTAACCCACTGCGATATCTTTCAACATTTCATGAAGGACGTCCATTTGGGAATCAACGGATTGTTTCAGCAAAATTTCATCTTTCCCCATTGATGACAATCTAAGCCGCACACGCCCTAACGATGGTAAATACGCCAGTTTGATTTCCGCAGGTAGAGCGGTTTCCCAGTTTGTGATTATTTGTTCAATCTGGCTCTCCCCTTTCCCGTAAGTCAACAATGTTTTATGATAAATAAATGGGCGATTGAATTTTTTTACAATGCGAGGAAGTACCTCATCAAGCATCAATTGTTTCATCTCGTAAGGAACTCCTGGCATAGATACAAAGACGGTCTCATTTTGTTCCATCCACATACCCGGTGCGGTACCATTAAGATTATTTAACACGATTGCCTTTGAAGGCACCTGAGCTTGTTCAAAGTTTGAGGGCAAAGGTTCCCTACCAATGTAGGAGGCAAATATGTGCTTGATATTTTCTAGAACCTCCTTGTTTTCAACGAGGGTATCGTCAAAATACTCTAAGAAAGTCTTCTTGGTAATATCATCTTTTGTAGGACCCAAACCTCCGGTAACTAAAACGATATCCACACGCTCGTTGGCGTCTTTCAATGCGCTTAGAATATGCGTTCGGTCATCTTGAATGGATGTAATTTGATACACGTTTACACCAATTTTGTTTAACTCTTTTGAGATAAAAACAGAATTGGTATCAACTATTTGCCCTATTAGTATTTCGTCGCCAATGGTAATTATTTCGGCACGCATAGGCTATTGGTAATCTTCTTGTAATTCTTTGAATACGATTTGTAATACTTCAACCAGACGGTCAATATTACCTTCTATTGTGCTATTTGATTTTGAAGTTTTTGTCCAGTTTTCAATGGCAGCAACATCCTTTTGCACATCGATACCAAACATTTCAAGATTTGGTTTCATTTTGTGGGCAAATTGATATGCAAGTTCTTTATTATCGTTTGCAATAGCTTCTTGTAACGCTGCTAGATCTGGGGGAATCTCTTCTAGAAACGTGTTCGCTACTATTTCCATAAAGTCTTCATCACCACCGGCAATTTCATTTAGACTTTCTTTTGAATAGCTTCTTTCCATCTAATTATTTTATTTTAATATCAAAGACTTTTTTGTCTTCGATGTATCCTGTTAGGTTATCGTTTGTTGTTACTTTTGCCACACCACTTGGTGTGCCGGTAAAGATAATATCTCCTATCTTCAAAGTAAAATATTTTGAGACATATTCGATTAAAGCATCAATTTTCCACAGCATTAATGAAGTATTGCCGTTTTGGACTACTTTTTTGTTATTTTCAAGCCTAAAGTTTATATTATTAATATTCTCAAATTCAGACTTATCTATAAATTTTCCGATTACTGCAGACCCATCAAATCCCTTTGCTTTTTCCCAAGGAAGTCCTTTTTCTTTTAATTTAGATTGCAAATCTCTAGCGGTAAAATCTATGCCCAGTCCTATTTGGTCATAATATTTATGGGCAAACTTTGCATCAATGTGTTTCCCTATTTTGGTAATCTTCACTAAAATTTCCACTTCGTGGTGGACATCGTCTGAAAATTCTGGAATAAAAAACGGCTGCTTTTTTAATAATATTGCAGTATCCGGTTTCATGAATACCACAGGGTCTGTTGGACGTTCGTTCTCCAATTCGGCTATATGATCTGTATAGTTACGGCCTATGCAAATTATTTTCATCTTAAAACTTATTATTCAATTTACTCAATTTAATACGCGTCAACACTTTTTTAGTGTATAACGGAAAATCGGCATTTAACAACCAACCAAAATATCCCGGCTCATTTTCCAGCACGTCTTCCACCAATGTTCCCTTATGCTTACCAAACGCAAACATTTCTTTTCCTTTTTTATTGTACCCAATATAGCCAGCAAAATCTGCAAACTTTCTATGTGCGCTAAACTCAGCAAGCGTGGACATATCGTTCTCGAGGTCTGGATATCTATCCAATTGTGCTTTTAAAACCTCATACGTGGCATTCGTATCTGCAGCCGCACTATGTGCGTCCACCAGCTCTTTATCGCAGTAAAACTTGTAAGCAGCTTCCAGCGTGCGTTTTTCCTTTTTATGAAAAATTGTCTGTACATCAACAGCGAGATTTTTCTTCATATCAAAATCTATTTCGGCTCTTAGCAATTCTTCGGCAAGTAACGGAATATCAAAACGATTGCTATTAAAACCACCCAAATCACTATCCTTTATTAAATCATAAACTTTTTTAGCAAGTTCTTTAAAGGTGGGTTCATTGGCAACCATTTCGTCAGTAATTCCATGGACGGCTGTTGTCGCCGCAGGGATGGGTACCGTGGGATTAACGCGCCATGTATGGCTTTCTTTATTTCCATTAGGGAATACCTTTAAAATCGAAATCTCCACAATACGGTCCACCGCAATATTGATTCCGGTGGTTTCAAGGTCAAAAAAGCAAATAGGTTTTGTGAGTTGTAATTCCATTGATATATTTTATGCGACAAAGGTACTGAGAAAATAGGTTTTTGAACTTGAACTCTAATTTGATATTGAAAATAATTTCTTCGGAAATGCGCCAACCCTAATTTCTTCGGAAATAAATAACAACCAAAACCAATCCTTATATTTGTACTTATGAATGCATTACAAAAAACACTCCTCTTTGGCGTCCTATTATGTACAGCTTTTAGTTGGGCACAGCAAGATAGGATTATCATTTCCGAAGAGAAAAAAGGAAAACGCATTGTACTCAAAGCCGAAAACACTACAGACGAAACTCTAAACATTTTTGTGCTCATCAACGCCAACGGCTATCGCCGAAGTGCCGATAAGCCAATTCTCATCGATGTTCCAGCCAAACGGAAAATACCTTTGGCCACTTTAATTGCAATAGACGAACCCAACGCGTCATACACCTACGAGTTGATTATCAACGACAAATTGGACAACACAAAGGACATTTCTTATACCAAAGCAGCGTCTGATATTTCACGGGTTATTGAAGGAAAACTAGTCATGTTCTCAAAAGCTGGTTGCGACCGTTGCAAGCGTTTGGAAGAGGAATTAACCTACAAGCGCATAGATTTTAGAAACTTCAATCTCGATGAAGACCCCATACTTTACAAACAGTTTATGGCATTTATAGAAAGTTCGTTCACCGAAAAAACACAAATACGTTTCCCAGTAATATGGAACAAAACCGAAGCTATTTTTGGATATGATGAATTGGAGGATGTGATGACTGAGTTAAGTAATCAATAGCTTAGTAACAAAAACAAAAAAGCTCCGAATTTCAAATGAAAATCGGAGCTTTTTTATGTAATATTTCGGCTTTGCCTACTTATTTTAAATATCTCTTTTACTATCCCAACCTTGTAGATAATCTGCTACCGCTTTTACAAATTGACCTCCAAGTGCGCCATTGACAACACGGTGATCATAACTGTGGGATAAGAACATTTTGTAACGAATGCCTATAAAATCGCCATCTGGGGTTTCGATTACCGCAGGTACTTTTCTAATGCCACCCAATGCGAGAATACCCACTTGTGGCTGATTGATAATTGGGGTTCCCATAATGCTGCCAAAGGTTCCCACATTTGTTACCGTATAGGTACCGCCTTGAATATCATCTGGTTTTAAGGCTCCATCTCTCGCCCGCCCAGCCAAATCATTCACAGCTTTTGTCATTCCAACTAAGTTGAGTTGGTCTGCATTTTTAATTACTGGGACAATCAAATTACCATCTGGCAACGCAGCTGCCATCCCAAGGTTTATATTTTTACGCTTGATAATATTATCACCATCCACGGCAATATTCATCATTGGAAAATCTTTCAACGCCTTTGCCACGGCTTCCATAAATATAGGAGTGAAGGTCAAATTCTCACCCTCACGTTTCATGAATGCATCCTTCACTTTTTTACGCCAATTCCAAATATTTGTAACATCGGCCTCTATGAAGGATTGTACATGAGCACTTGTTTGAACGCTCTCCACCATGTGATGTGCAATGAGTTTCCCCATACGTGTCATCTCAATAATTTCGTCACCACTATTTACCGAAACTGGTGCTTTTGGCTTTGCAGGAGCATTTGTTGCAGCCACCGGATTTTTAGCTTCGATAACAGTTTTAGGCTGTGCACCAACATTATTTTGTTGAGTATTTGCTTTTTCTGAACCTCTGCTAGCGATGTATTCGAGCATGTCGTTTTTAGTAACACGACCATCTTTTCCTGTTCCGTTAATTGCATCCAATTCAGATTGAGAGATACCTTCTTGGCTCGCCATGTTTTTAACTAATGGAGAATAAAAACGCTCTTCGGTGCTACTTACCGGCGCTGTACTTTCTTTAGCGGCCGTCACTGTTGCTTCAACCGCTTCCACAGTTTTTGCTGGTGGTGCGGTCATTTCATTATTGCTTGCCTCCGTGGTTTGAGTTGCGGTTGCTTCTCCGTCAGTTTCAATAATTGCAAGCGTTTGCCCTACTTGCACTACATCATCCGTATTAAATAAAATCTCAACCAGCACACCGTCCACTTCACTTGGCACTTCACTATCTACTTTATCTGTTGCAATTTCAAGTACCGCCTCGTCTGCTTCAATGGTGTCACCTACATTTTTCAACCAGTTGGTCACCGTAGCTTCGGCAACGCTCTCGCCCATTTTAGGAAGTTTTAATTCAAATTTTGCCATAGTATTTTGCTGTAAATAGCTTTTAAAGTTTGCAGGTGCAAAATTAGTTAAATTTTGTAAGCCATCTTTTAAATATTTCTAAAAAACGACTACCGTTCCTTTTTCGTCACTACGGTCACTTCCCACCATGAAATTACACCTTGGCGGGCAAATTCTGAAAATATTATTCCTTACTTTTAGCTGGGCCATCACATTAAATATCTGGCCATAAGGCATATAATCTGCATCAAACACAAAGAGTGTGTTTGAAAATAAACTGTCTTGAAAAATATTTTTAGAAGAGGCTGTAATCTCCATATCCAACACTTTTGAAATATCTCTAAACAAAGATAAATTTTCAGTCAATATGTATGCTTTTTCTGGCTTCGAAAATGAGCTGCTGTTTTCGGCTTCGGTTGTTTTATTTGACTTTGAAGCTAACTTGACACCTAAGCTCACGATACCATTGAACAGAAAGTTAGAACTAAAATGTTTGCTATAAAATATTTTCATCGCGCCGTAAAAACGTTCTAAATAAACCGCATCTTTGGTGGTGCTTTCGCCTTTATAGTGCAAGGTTTTTAGATTTCCGAGGTACTGATTTCTATATCCCGCTTTCTCTATTTTATACGACAAGTCAATATCCTCACCATACATAAAATAAGCTTCGTCAAATCCGCCCACTTCATTGTAAATTGAACGTTTCATCAACATATATGCTCCCACCAAAACCGAAACTTGACCCCTATTTTCTGCTGAAATTTTAGTCGCATAATACATATTTGTAAAACCAATCATCTTTAAAAATGAGACAAAAGGTTTGGGAATATTCCGCTTACTTTCTGGCAAGAAATTACCTGTTCCGTCCATTAAATAAACGCCTACAGCACCAATATTTTCTTGAGACTCTGCGAATTTTAATGATTCAGCAAACGTATTTTCGGCAACTGCGGTGTCTGGATTTAAGATGCAAACGTATTCGCCAATGGCTTCGTCAACGGCTTGATTGTTTGCTTTGCTAAAGCCTACATTTTCTTTATTTTCAATTAATTTCAGCTTCGGAAATTTCTGCTGTACCATACTACAACTATCATCTGAAGACGCGTTGTCGATGATAATAATTTCGGCATCAATATTTTTTGTTGCCCTTAAAACACTCTCGATGCACTGCTCTAAAAAATAGCGCACATTATAATTGAGAATGATGACCGAAAGTTTCAATGTGCTTTATTTAGGAGTTTTTCAATGAATTTTCAAACGGGATGCGATTCACAATACTACGCCCCAATGTTACCTCATCTGCATACTCTAGCTCGTCTCCCACAGAAATTCCACGGGCGATGGTTGAGGTTGTAATCTTGTATTCTTCAATTTGTCTAAACACATAAAAGTTTGTGGTATCGCCTTCCATTGTTGATGAAAGCGCAAAAATTATTTCGTCAATCTTGCCTTCGCTCACTTTTTTTACAAGCGAATTGATATTTAAATCTGAAGGTCCTATTCCATCCATAGGGGAAATTTTCCCGCCGAGTACATGGTAGTGCCCACGGTATTGGCTGGTGGCTTCAATGGCCATGACATCTCTAATGTCTTCTACGACGCAAACAATACGTTCATTACGGTTGTGGCTGGCACATATTTCGCAAAGTTTTGTGTCACTTATATTGTGGCAGTTATCACAAAAATTGACGAGTGCACGCATTTGTTGCAAACTTTCGGATAAAGCTTCTGTTTGTTGGGTGGGTTGTTTTAACAAATGGAGTACAAGACGTAATGCGGTACGCTTACCAATTCCTGGTAATTGTGACATTTCATTTACTGCATTTTCAAGTAATTTTGAAGAGAAATCCATTGGCTGCAAGATAAAAAAAATGCTTCAGAAAATTCTCATTCCTGAAGCATTGATAATCTTTAATTTTTGAAAACTATTGCTTGATTAATTTTTTTGTCACCGTTCCTTTTGAAGTTTCGATTCTAACAAAATAGACACCTTGTGGCAATCTGTTAATATCAAGTTCGGTTTCCGAAGAAAGAAACAAGTTTTTTAAATTTATCATTAATTTTCCGTTGACATCATAGATTTCTATATCTGCTTCGGTTTCAAAAGGCACCCTCAGTAAAACAGTATTCGTTGCTGGATTGGGGTACAACACAACTTGATTTTCTGAAATAAAATCAGTTGTTCCAAGGTTGTCTTCTACTAAAGGTGACGCCCAAAGACCGCGACCATAGGTCCCTGCATATAATGTATTTGTTGTGTTATTAATATCAAACTCATTGATGATTACATTAGGGAGATTTGTGCTGTAAGGCTCCCAATCTTCGAGCGTATTGTCTATGTAATACACACCGTAGTCCATACCCAAATAAAGACCGTCCTGTCCATTGTCATCCCATATAATTGCTGTTGCGCTAAAGTTTGGTAAGTTCTTTTTATAATTTATCCAAGTCTCGCCACCATCGTTTGAAATAAAAACTTTATTCGCATTATTTGAAGCCACTGCAATTTTATTAGGATTTGTAGGATGCACGGCCAATGAACGTGCTGAACCTCCATAAGTGCCCATATCTTCCCAGTTAGTTGCACCACCATCTTGAGTTCTATAGAGTCTTGTGTTTTCAGTTATATACATAATTTGATTATTTGACGGCGCAATCTTTAAATGGTCGATGTTTCTAGGAAATTGTTGCGAAATCGTCGTCCAAGAGTTACCACCGTTTGTTGACTTAATGACGTTTCTGTAAGCAACATACAAAGTTCCGTTTTGACTCGGATCTTCCTCTAACGGTGTCACCCAATTTCCTGAGCCACCACCTGGGGTATTTACTCCCTGAATATTAACGCCTTGATTATTAGATTTATACAAAGAACCTAGTTGAATCATCCCATAAAATTGATTGTCGTCTGTACGAGACACAAAACCCTCCATTCCATCTGCTCCGTACCATTCTCTCCAGTCCGTATTCTCTGTATAAAAAGACCCTCCATTGTCTTGAGACCCTCCCACAACGGTTACATCGGTTTCTTGTGAAACTCCTATTTTATAGAATTGGCGAATACCTAATCCTTCGGATAAATTTGTAAAATAATCTGCATTTAAATTTTGGGTATTCTCGGCTTTAAAAAAACCGCCATCTGTACCTACAAATAATGTTGTTCCTACAAAACCAATGATATCCACATCTGCATGACAATACCCTATTCCTTCATTTGCAGCTAAATCGATTAACCAACTTGAGGTACATTCAAACGAAACACCTCCATTTAGTGAACGCCAAGTTTGTATTCCTGCAATATGAACTTCATCCACATCATTTGGGTTTACATCTATATCCATATCCCTAGGAGCTTGGCCACTATTATCTGAACCGTTTATTTCATACCCAAAGTAGTTAAGACCTCCTTGATCTAACTCTGTAAAAGAATCTCCTCCATCGGTAGATTTAAAAAGACCCTCAAAGCTTCCAGAAATTGCTTGAATAACATAAACAACTTCTGGATCATCTGCTGAAACTCCTATCATTTGAGCATCGCTAGACAGATTAGGTATAGTAGTGAATGTAATTCCGCCGTCAATAGATTTATGAAACCCATTTCCCGAAGCATATACCACATCTGGATTTCCTGGCTTAAATTCAATATCAAAACCACGACCGTCAGTTGTAATCTGAATCCAGTTTGCACCACCATCACTACTTCTATATATTCCAGCATACTCCGATGTAGCAAATAAAATAGAAGTATCTACTGGATGAATCAATATTTTATTTACTACTGAATTCCCAATAGTGCCAATATTATTCCACGTACCTCCAGCATCTAAAGACTTATAAATACGTCCATTTGAAGACCCAAAATAATACACAGAAGAATCCAAAGGATCAATAGTGACAGAATAGGTATATAAATTAGAAAATTGATCATTCAACGGATTCCAAGATTGCCCTCCATCCAATGTTTTCCAAACTCCACCTGTTTCGGCACTAACGATAATATGGTCACTATTGTCTGCAGCAACAGAAAAACCAGTAATTCTACCCAGTCCAGGACTCCAAGAGCTCAAATTATTAAAATTGAAAGGCCCTATTTCTTCCCAGTCATCAACAAGCTGTGCTCTGTTTGCGGCTGTTTCATTTAAATAAGTATTGTAACGTTGTAATTCCGCTAGGTTTTGGGCATCTGAGGGTATAAATCCATTTTCATTCATCCTTCTGTAAGCCATGTATTCCCAACGTTTAAATTGTTTGTAGCCCGAACCTTTGCCTTTGTCCTTATCTGCAAAATACGCTTCAGCGCTAGCGACAACTTCTTCTACTGAAAAAGTACCAGCATCAATCATACGTAAATATTCCTGCGCAGAAACTGTTGAAATTGAAATAAAAAGGACAAGTAGGAAATAAATATTTTTCTTCATAAATTAAAATTAAAACAACAATTAGTGTAAAAATTGCCTAACAAAAATAACTAAAAAACAAATCGTAGCTGTCCAAACTTTGTACATTTACATCTCATAAAAAACACCTATTTACCACTATAATTATGACTCCATATCAAATTTTAGGTCTTATTGGCGGTTATTTTGGATTGCTATTGCTCATTTCATTTTTAACAAATAGAGGTGGTAGTAATGCCGACTTTTTCAAAGCTGGCAAACAATCGCCTTGGTATTTGGTTGCCTTTGGAATGATTGGCGCATCATTAAGTGGGGTGACATTTATATCTGTTCCGGGTGCTGTTGAGGGAATTAGTTTTGGCTATTTTCAAGTGGTGTTGGGCTATACGATTGGGTATGCTGTAATTGGGATGGTGCTTTTACCGCTCTATTATCGTTTGAATCTCACTTCAATTTACAGTTATCTCGACGGGAGGTTTGGCAATGCTTCGTATAAAACGGGGGCTTCTTTCTTTTTACTTTCTCGTATTGTGGGAGCAAGTTTTAGATTATACCTCGTTGCAATTGTGTTGCAAGATTTGGTTTTTGATAAAATTAATTTCTTCGGAAATGAGGGCGTTCCCTTTTGGTTTACCGTAACCGTTACTATTTTGTTGATTTGGTTGTACACTTTTAAAAGCGGAATCAAAACCATTGTTTGGACAGATACTTTACAAACACTCTTTATGCTAACAGCACTAGGGGTTGCAATTTATTACGTTTCCGAAGGACTTGGATTATCTGGAGCTTCATTATTCCAAAAGATTAGCGAAAGTGATATGTCTCAAATATTCTTTTTTGACGATATAAAAAGTGGCAATAACTTTTTCAAGCAATTTGTAAGCGGTGCTTTTATTGCTATTGTAATGACGGGTCTTGACCAAGATATGATGCAAAAAAACCTTACTTGCCGAACCTTAAAAGATGCTCAAAAAAATGTTTTCTGGTTTACACTTGTTTTGACCGTGGTAAATATGGTGTTTTTATGCCTCGGCCTTTTATTAACCTTGTACGCGCAACAAAACGGAATCGACGCTACAAAAGATAAATTGTTCTCAACCATCGCTGTGGAATCTGGAATGGGAATTGGGCTGGCAGTGTTCTTTTTACTTGGTCTTATCGCAGCCGCATATTCTAGCGCAGATAGTGCATTAACCTCGCTAACGACCTCTTTTAGTATTGATATTTTAGATATTGAAAAGAAACATACCGAAGAGAAACAAATCAAAATACGAAAGCGTGTGCATATCGCAATGTCGTTTGTTTTGATATTCGTGATTATCTTTTTTAACTATATTATTGGAGATACTTCAGTAATCACAAAACTGTTTACGTTTGCTGGATATACGTATGGGCCTTTGTTGGGAATGTATGCTTTTGGGTTATTTTCAAAATGGAACGTGAAGGATAAATTTGTGCCTTTGATAGCGATTGCAACTCCATTTTTAGGATATGCGATAAGCTATTTTAGTTTGGCGTGGTTTGAATTTGAGTTCGGCTTCTTTATTCTCATACTCAACGGACTCCTAACGTATTTAGGATTAGTATTGATTCGTACCGAGAAGCACTAGTGTGCACGCTACTTCAGATTCAATATTGTTTTCTTTTAATAATTTATAAAATTCAGGGTTTTCTGTTCCAGGATTGAATACAACGCGTTTGGGTTTTAGTGAAATTATATAATCGTAATATTCCTCTTGTCGTTGCGGATTGAGGTATAAGGTAACAGTATCTATATTTTCATAATCAACCATTTCAGTATCAATTTCAACACCTGCGACTTCGCCTTTTTTGAGTCCGATGGCAACCAAGGGATGACCGTACATAGTCAAGCGATTGATTGCTATGTTTGAATATCTATTTGTTTTAAGGCTAGCGCCTATAACTAGAGTTTTCTTTTTCATATTAATTATTTAGTCCTCCCCCAACCCCTCCGAGGGAGGGGAGCTTTTCAATTAGATTGTTTTATTTATTCCTCAACATTCCCCCTTCGGGGGCTAGGGGGACTTTCTATTTGGCCTCCCCCAACCTCCCGAAATAAACACGGGACAAGTTCCCCGAGGGAGGGGAGTTAAAATCATGTTCAATTCAAAAATCGGTTTCATCCGTCATCCGTCATCCGTCATCCGTCATCCGTCATCCGTCATCCGTCAAACATAAAATTAAGCTTCCACTATTTTAAATTTCCGAAGAAAATGTTAAATATTAAAACAAGTGTAACAGGTTTGAAAATGGAGCGTCTATTACATAGAAACGTTTTCACTTTATTGCGATGAATTTTACGTTGATGGTTAGTGTTAATAATTGCAATAGAGTTACAGCCCCAGGATTCTAGATTTTGGGGCTGTTTTTTTACTGAAATTTCAACTAAAAGTTAAATATTTTAAAATAAACCGAAATAACTGAAACACTTGCCTTAGTTATTGCGTCTATAAAGAAAAAGATGCTCATTGTTTGTTTTGAGCATTACCTAAGAAAAAATTATATAATTATTTGAATTAGCCTTCACGATTTTATAAGTAAGTACATTAGGTTTTTAAGTGTAAGCCCTCAGAGAAGTCTGGGGGCTTTTTTTTGTGATTAATTTTAATAGGTTTAGAATAGTAAATTATATATATATATATATATATATATATATTAGCAAACTTATTAATCATTAAAAATAAAATGAAAAATACCCTTTTAAAAATAGCCTTATTACCCGTTGCATTTTTTATGCTAACTAATTGTGGAAATGATGATGCCGTTGACCCAGTCGCAAGCATAGATGCAATTCAAGCAAACTCTATTGAAATCCTTACTGGCGGCGATGCAAAAACGTGGAAAATAAGTAGTGCTCAATTAGATGCAAATGGCACGATACTCGACCTCTCTTCTAACTTTAATATCACTGATGATGAGTTTATATTTTCTGGAACGGTAGAAAATGGAATGCTCAATTGGCGCCCTGGACATGCGGTTAATTTAGAAGGCACAACAAACCAAGAAACATTGCTGGACTATTATTTAGGTCCTATAAGTTCTAGCGTTACCTTTTATACAGATAGCGGGACGAGCTTAACAACGCTTGATGGCGCATTTACTTTTGATGTGGTTGATGCAAACACAATAACAGGTGTATTGACCACCTCGGGCAGACAAGCGAGTGGTGATTTATCCATAACCCTTACTCAAAAAATGCAAGCTGATTATGCTAGTATTCCTGCGAATGGGTTGGATTTTTCGTTAGTTACAAGTTTTACTACTGAAAATTCTAATATTTTAGGTGCTGAGATTGCAACAGGATTTATAGGTAGCTATAGTGAAAATAGTTTTTACATTATTACTAGAGATGACAGTCAAATAACTATTCCAGGAGATCCTGGACCTGAACAGATTTTAAAATTCAATATCGACACTAATACATTTGAAGAAAATCTATTCTATCAAGACCAGTACGTAACAAAAAGACTTAATATTATCAATAATGAATTGGTTGTATTTGGAGGACAATTTGCAAATACGTACCCACTAAATCCAAATGGTGACCCCACTTCAATTTTTCAGCATGACTTAGCATTAACACGCTTTGGGTTTTCTGTACAAAATGATTTAGCGTACATCACGGGTGGAGATACTGCACAAAATGATTTAGCAAATAAAATAAGATCCTATAATTATATCACTAATGAAATTCAAGAAATAGCTATACTCCCTGTGACACGTTTTCGCTCAGATAATGAAGTTGTAAACGACAAACTATATATTTTTGGTGGGCGGAATGGGTTCAATATTGGAAATCCAATCCCAGAAAAAGAAAGTTATATACTCAATATTCTTACTGGAGAAATTACAAGTTTTGATATGCCAGATGATCCATATAGTTCGAATGCCTCAAGAAATGAACATTTAATCTACGTAGGTTATGAAACTAGAACGGATAATGGAAGTGATGATGATGATTCGTTTGATAAAACTATTAATTTTGGAGTTTACAATACTCTTGATGATTCATTTACAGTACTAGCTCATAATTTAGACGATAGTGCAGAATTCACAACCATTGAAGCAATGACTGTTTTCAATGGTAATTTATATGTCATTTACGGTGATACATCAAACCCTGCAACGGTCAGTATCTTTAGTGCTCCAATTTAAAAGTTACTTTTACAATCCAAAAAACCGCCTGCTACATTCTAGTAATAAGCGGTTTTCTTTTTTCTGAAATTATATTACAACAATAGTATTCCAAAAACTATTTATCAACAAAAAGGCCACAGAGAATAAAATGTAAGGAAAAAGCTTACCTAAAAATAAGTCCCCCTAGCCCCCGAAGGGGGAAATCCACAACATAAAAATTTTCAAAATCGTACATCAAAAATCGTAAATCTTCCCTACCATCTAATAACAACACTACCCCACGTAAAGCCACTACCAAAAGCAGCCAGCACCACCAAATCATTTTCCTTTATTTTCCCTTGCTCCCAAGCTTCAGATAAAGCGATGGGGATGGATGCCGCTGTGGTATTTCCGTATTTCTGGATGTTATTAAAAACCTTATCGTCCGCTACTTTCATTTTATGCTGGATGTATTGCGAAATACGCAAGTTAGCTTGATGCGGGATAAAAAGGTCTATATCTGCCGTGGTCAAACCGTTTGCTTCAAGCCCTTCTTTAATCACTTCGCTAAAGCGCACTACTGCGTGTTTAAAAACAAACTGCCCGTTCATGTGCGGGTAATACGGTATATTTTCTTGGTCGTTTTCGGCGATAATTTCAGGGACCCAATGTTGTGTGGCTGGGCCTTGTAACGCCAATTCGTCTTTGTGTTTTCCTTCACTGTGTAAATGAGTGGAAAGTATTCCGCCACTTTTGCGTTCATTTCTTGAAACAACAACAGCTCCTGCCCCATCACCAAAAATCACCGAAACCCCTCGCCCACGCGTTGTAAAATCGAGTCCGCCGCTATGGTTTTCACTACCAATAACGAGGACGTGTTTGTACATTCCGGTTTTTACAAATTGGTCCGCCACCGAAACCGAATACACAAACCCACTACACTGGTTTCTTACATCCAGCGCGGGTATCGTTCGCATCCCCATCATCTCTTGCACCTGCACGCCACCTCCCGGAAAATACATATCTGGGCTCAACGTTGCAAACACAATCATATCAATATCATCTGGCGTCAAACCTGCTCTTTCCAGTGCAATCTTGGAAGCCTTCACGCCCATAATCGACGTAGAATTTCCATCGCCTTTTTTAATGTGCCGCCTTTCTTTGATGCCCGTACGTTCTTGAATCCAAGCATCGTTGGTATCCATTAATTTCGACAAATCGTCATTTGTCACAATATTTTCTGGCACATAATGCCCTACACCGCTTATTTTTGAAGAATACATAATCTGCTCCTGTTTTAAGACGGAAAGATACATATTTAGCAATATGCGATTTCATATTTTACACATCTTTCACTATGCATGCATAATAGAAATGTGGTAATTTGGTTTTAAAATCCGTAACTTTTAAACCTCTAAAACCAGTAAAAATCTTTAGTCTTTCTTCGGAAATTTTAAATTAATAAAACCGGTTGCAGGGATTTAACATTTCCGAAGTAAACAGTATCATTTTAAACATTAAAAAACTATGAAAAAATTAACACTCCTTTTAGCCTTTTTAATCTGTCTATCGCCACTCGTTGCACAAGACACAGATGGATATCAAAAACCCCCAAAATCAATTTTGGACTTAGTGGACGCACCGCTTGCGCCTTCAGTTTTGCTGGATGACAAGGGAGAAAATGTGGTAATGCTTTTTCGGGATCCGTACAAAAGCATCGCAGAGCTTTCTGAAAATGAACTTCGCCTTGCGGGATTACGCATCAACCCAAAAACGAATATTGGGAGTCGCACCAATTTTTGGAACAATATTAAAGTAAAAAAAGCAACGGCCACGAGTGATACGCAAGTAAGCGGTCTGCCTGAAAATCCACGTCTTTCCAACTTTTCGTGGTCACCCAATCAAAAAATGATAGCATGTTTGAATACCACAAACGAAGGTGTTGAAGTTTGGGTTTTGAACATTGAGAAAGCAAGCGTTAAAAAATTGACGAACGCTACTGTAAACGCAAATATGGGCGATGCGCTCAACTGGTTTAAAGACAACAATGCGCTATTGGTAAAAATGCTGCCGGGAAACCGAAATGCGCTCATCAATGTGGACGAAGCTGTGCCAACAGGCCCAACGATTTCAGTGAGTAATGGAGAAAAAGCACAAAATAGAACCTACCAAGATTTATTAAAAAACCCGAATGACGAAGCCAATTTTGAACAATTAGCGATTTCTGAAATTAAAAAGGTGGACTTAAATGGTACTGTTTCAAATTTCTTGGACAGCGGAATGTACAGAAGCATTTCCTTCTCTCCCGATGGGAATTATGTGCTCGTTTCAAAAATAAAAAGACCCTTTTCTTACCTGGTTCCTTATTATAGATTTCCGTACGACGAAATGATTTATGACAACAAAGGGACTTTTAAAACCACCGTAAACGAAGTTCCCCTTGACGAAGTTCGCCCAAAAGGTTTTATGTCCACAAGGATGGGAAAGAGAGATATGAGTTGGAGAGACGACAAACCCGCAACGCTAACATATGCAATGGCGCAAGACAAAGGAGACCCAGAAATTGAAGTGGGTTATAGAGATATTGTGTATCAATTAGATGCTCCATTTACTGGAAGTGGCAAAGAGATTTTTAAAACCAAACAACGCTATTCTGGCATCACTTGGGGAGATGATAATATTGCAATTGGTACTGACTATTGGTGGAATACCCGAAATACAAAAACCTATCTTTTTAATCCTTCAAATGGAGGGAAAGATGCAAAAATAATTAGTGATCGCAATTACCAAGATCAATACAGCGACCCAGGAAGTTTTGTGACAAAACGAAATGAATACGACCGCTCGGTATTGGCACTCGATGGTTCGACAGCTTATTTAATAGGTGATGGATATTCAGAAAAAGGACAGTTTCCGTTTATTGACGAAATAAATTTAAAGACCCAAAAAACAAATAGATTATATGAATCTGCATACACAGATAAAAAAGAAAATATCTATGAAATGATTGATATCAAAAAAGGAAAAGTGCTTGTTCGTATTGAATCGCAAAATGAATATCCTAATTATTATTTCAGAAATATTAAAAAGAAAAACGATTTAACTCCAGTGACAGCTTTTGAGAATCCTTTTAAAAGTTTGCAAGATGTACACAAAGAAGTTATCACTTACAAAAGAGACGACGGATTAGAATTAGAGGGAACCCTATATCTACCTGTTGGTTATGACATGGAGAAAAAAGAAAAAATGCCAATGATTTTGTGGGCATATCCGCGTGAGTTTAAGGATAAAAATAGTGCTTCACAAAGCACCTCAAATCCCAACGAATTTATTTACCCGTACTACGGCAGCCCAGTTTATTGGGTAACTCGTGGGTATGTCGTACTTGATGACGCTGCATTTCCTATTGTGGGCGAAGGCGATGAAGAACCTAATGACACCTTTAGAAAACAACTCGTGGGCAATGCAAAAGCTGCGATTGATGCGGTGGACGATTTAGGATATATTGACAGAACACGCGTGGGAGTTGGAGGCCATAGTTATGGGGCATTTATGGTTGCAAATTTATTGAGCCATAGTGATTTGTTTGCTGCAGGAATTGCAAGAAGCGGAGCTTATAACAGGACATTGACACCATTTGGTTTTCAAAGTGAAGAGCGTAGTTATTGGGATTCCCCAGAAACATACAATACCATGTCCCCATTTATGCACGCAGATAAAATGAAAACACCGCTACTATTAGTTCACGGTGAAGCAGACAACAATAGCGGAACGTATCCATTACAAAGTGAGCGTTATTTCAATGCATTAAAAGGTCTTGGAGCACCTGCAAGATTGGTAATGTTGCCTAAAGAAAGTCATGGATATCGTGCTAAGGAGAGCATTTTACATTTACTTTGGGAACAAGATACGTGGTTAGAAACCTACGTCAAAAATAGAAATAGCAATGAGCTAAAAACAAGTGAAGGTATTAAAAAGTAAAATCTTTAAACGTTGTTAAAAATATCTGAAACAAATATCCCGCCGTAAAGGCGGGATTATTATTTAAATCAATTTCTAATAATGCAGATGCTCTGCCAGCATCATTGAGTTTCATTAAAATGTGAAAAGAGAAGCTCGCGCCTCTCTTTTCTAAACAACCTAACCAATAAAATAAAAAGATTACTAAGTATGTAATCAATATTACTTTATGCTATAAAGATATTATTTTGTTTAATCATAATGAAAAAAGAATAAACAAAGTTTTGTTAATTTTTTATAAAATTTCTGTAATTATTCACTTTAATCTCGGCACCCAAATCGTTCATTAGATTATAGAGACCAAAAAAGGTTCGATTGATGTATAAGAAATGTTTTGATCCTCTATTTCCGTTCATTTTTCTAATTTCGGTGTCCTTTGAATATTTCTCACTTAAGTCGGCTATTTTACCAAAGAAATCCTCATTGCTAAAATCAAACGTTTCATTATGCATTGGCTGTGTAAACAAACTCAACATTTCATGAAACAACTCAGAGAAAAAGGTTACTTCTTCTGCAGTATCATTCGGCATTAAAATTTCTAATTCGTATAATTTCTCCTTAAAGATTTTTGGATCATTTATATTTTCAGGGATTGCCAATTCAAAATATGGTGTGTAAAATTCCATGGGTACTTCTTTGATACAACCAAAGTCTATCGCAATCAATTCATTTTCTTTTGACACTAAAAAATTCCCCGGATGCGGGTCTGCGTGAACACGTTTCAATTCGTGCATTTGGTACATATAAAAATCCCACAACGCTTGCCCCAATTTGTTGGCAACGCCTTTTGAAAATGGCTTTTTGGTAAACTCACTCAAGTGCTCGCCTTCCATCCAATCCATAGTGATGATGCGCTCATTTGATAATTCTTTATAGTACTTCGGAAATTTTAAATTCGGAATATGACTGCACGCATTTACCATTGCGTTGCTCTGCTCCACTTCGAGATTGTAATCTGTCTCTTCCAATAATTTACCCTCTACTTCCTTGAAATATTTATCGCTGTCTTTCCCTTTAATGTTGAACATTTTCATCGCAACAGGTTTTACCATTGCGAGGTCGCTCGTAATACTTTCGGCAACTCCGGGATATTGAATTTTTACAGCCAATTTTTTACCATCTTTTTCGGCGATGTGTACTTGCCCAATACTTGCTGCAGCTATAGAATTTGCATCAAAACTATCATACAATTCTTCTGGATATTTTCCGAAGTACTTCTTAAATGTTTTTCTCACCAAAGGAGCAGACAAAGGCGGTACCGAAAATTGAGCTAATGAAAATTGCTCCACGTATGCCTTTGGCATAATGTTCTTTTCCATACTCAACATTTGAGCAACTTTTAACGCTGACCCCTTTAAAGATTTGAGTCCGTCATAAATATCGCTTGCATTGTCTTGATTGAGTTTATCCTTTGCGTTTTCTGGGTCTACTATTTTATTTCCGTAATATTTTAAATAATTTCCACCAACTTTAACACCAGTTTTCACAAGCTTTGAAGCTCTTGAAATTTTACCCGTGGGTATACTATCTATTGTTTTCAAATTCGATTATTTTGTACTGTTATAAATGGTCACTGAACGGAGCCTAAGTGCTAATTCATTTTTTCTTTCCACAAAAATTTTCCAAAATCAAGCACGCTTTCCAACGGTGTGGTTTCAAAAACATCAAAAATGGCTCGTACCGATTTTTCAATAACGACATCTGTCTTTTCAAAAGAGGGAGAGTTGTCTTCCATCCAGTATTTTAAAATGAACAAGGTTTGTAACCAAGCCCCTTCACTAAAAACCGAAACGGGTTGTTTTAAAATCTTGAAACTCTTTTCATCATTCTTGTCTTGTATCAATTCTCCAGCAAATTCCTTTACATGTTTGCGCAACCCTTTTAACTGCACCATATTTTTCATCATGTCATTATGTTCTTTCAAACTGAATAACACATAACTTCTATTCGCCGTGAGCATTTCAAAAAAAGTGTAGAAAAAAGTGAGCATTTTTTCTTGATTGCTGGAATGTGGATACTCCGGATTTTTATGAGCCAACTTCATTGAGTGGTCAAAAAATGTAGTCCAAATGTCTTTTTGTAACCCTTCAAAACTTCCGAAAAATTTATAGAATTCACTTTCGGTCATTCCATGTTCTTTGGCAAACTTGTATACACTTTTTGGAGTTCGCTCATTTTCCAACACATAGTCCATATATGCTGAAATAATTACATCTCTCGTAATTTCTTTCTTTTTTGAAGCCGCTTTTTTAGTTGTAGTTTTCTTAGCCGTTGTGGTTGCTTTCTTCGCACTCATAATCTCTTGATTTAGAATGTAAAGATACAAAACGTTTAACCATTTTAATTTAAGGTTAAACAAAATGTTTTGTTAAAATGGTACAAAGTTAAAACTCAATTTTATTTCGTTTTCGATTTAAGTTTCACCGTGACATCCTGTCACATCATCCTTTTTGGTACTCTGTTTGAAATAGAAATGTTAGCTTCGGAAATTTTAAATGCTTGGCACATTTCCGAAGTGAAAAATTATACAAAAAACAATACTAATAACTCCGAAGTTTTTCGGAAAAAATAATTTGAATAATGAGCACAGGAACTATTAATGTAGCGGTGGAGAATATCTTTCCACTTATCAAAAAGTTTTTATACAGCGACCACGAAATTTTCTTGCGTGAGTTGATAAGTAACGCGACAGATGCGACCCTAAAGCTAAAACACCTTACAAATATTGGTGAGGCCAAAGTGGAATACGGCAACCCAATCATTGAGGTTAAAATTGACAAAGAAGGAAAGAAATTGCACATCGTCGACCAAGGTATAGGGATGACAAAAGAAGAGGTTGATAAATACATCAACCAAATTGCATTTTCTGGAGCAGAAGAGTTTATCGAGAAATACAAAGACACAAAAGGCGAAGATGCTGGAATTATTGGGCATTTTGGTCTTGGTTTCTATTCGGCTTTCATGGTAGCCAACAAAGTTGAAATCATCACAAAAAGTTACAAAGAGGAACCAGCTGCACACTGGACGTGTGATGGATCGCCTAACTACACGTTGGAAGAAGCTTCAAAAACGGAGCGCGGTACTGAAATCATCTTACACATAAGTGACGATGAAACTGAATTTCTTGAAGACAGTAAAATTTCAGGATTATTAAATAAGTACAACAAGTTTATGCCGGTACCGATTAAGTTTGGTACAAAAACGGAAACACTTCCCAAGCCAAAAGACGCTAAAGAAGAAGATGCTGCGCCTACGAAAGAAGTTGACAATATTATTAATAACCCAAAACCAGCTTGGACAAAACAACCTACGGAGTTAAAAGATGAGGATTACAAATCTTTTTACCGTGAGTTGTACCCTATGCAGTTTGAGGAGCCGTTATTTAATATTCATTTAAATGTTGATTATCCTTTCAACTTAACGGGGATTTTATATTTCCCAAAGATGAACAAGGATATGCAAATTCAAAAGGATAAAATCCAGTTGTTCCAAAACCAAGTATTTGTGACGGACAACGTGGAAGGCATCGTACCAGAATTTTTAACGATGTTGAGAGGTGTAATAGATTCGCCAGATATTCCTTTAAATGTTTCGCGTAGTTATTTACAGGCTGATGGAGCAGTTAAGAAAATTTCTAGTTACATCACGCGTAAAGTGGCAGATAAACTAAAGAGTTTGTTCAATGAAAACCGTGAGGATTTTGAAGCCAAATGGGACGATATTAAAATAGTGATTGAATACGGGATGTTGACGGAGGAAAAATTCTTCGACAAAGCCCAAGACTTTATGCTCTACCCTACCGTTGATGGCAAATACTTCACGTTTGCTGAACTGAAAGAAAAGTTGGCTGCCGCACAGACAGACAAAGATGATAAATTAGTTTTACTGTATGCGAGCAACAAAGACGAGCAACACAGCTACATCCAGTCTGCGAAAGATAAAGGCTATGAGGTATTGTTGTTGGACTCTCCAATCATTTCGCATTTGATTCAAAAAATGGAAACGAGCCAAGAGAATATTTCTTTTGTACGCGTTGACGGTGACCATATTGACAACCTCATCAAAAAAGAGGACGAGGCTATTTCAAAATTGAACGATGAAGAAAAAGAAACGTTAAAGACATTCCTAACGGAAATGATACCGTCTGAAAAATTTTCAGTTCAATTAGAAGCAATGGACAGCAATGCAAATCCTTTCATTATTACCGAACCAGAATTTATGCGTAGAATGAAAGAGATGCAGCAAAATGGCGGAGGCGGTGGAATGTTTGGAATGGGTAACATGCCAGACATGTACAACCTCATCGTGAACACCAATCACGAATTGGTTGCCGAAATTTTAAATACAAAAACCACGAAGAAAAAAGAACGATTGGTCAACCAAGCACTAGATCTTGCAAAGTTGAGCAAAGGATTATTGAAAGGTGCAGACATGACTTCGTTTATAAAGCGCAGTTATGAGATGATCAAGTAGAGATACTTTTTAAGTAATGCTAAAGGCTTCGGAAATTTAAAATTTCCGAAGCCTTTTTTTTGCTTTAGAGTAATCACTTTTCAACTAAAAAAAAGAGTTGAAGTTTCCGAAGTGAAAAAAACTTCATTTAGATTTGTTACCCAAACTAAATCCTCACAAACTGATGGCAAAAAAAATACTACTCGGACTTTTTCTACACATATTTCCATTTCTCATCTCTGCTCAATATGTACAATTAGGGGATGACATTGATGGAGAATCTTTTGGAGATTTTTCTGGTTGGTCCTGCACATTAAGCGCAAACGGAGACCGTTTGTGCGTAGGCGAAAAATTTAATAACGAAGGGAGTCCTACGAGCGGCGGTGGTTCAAATTTTGGGCAGGTGCGCTGTTACCAATGGAATGGCACAAACTGGATACCACTGGCAGATGATACCCATGGAGAGGTAACGAGTGATAATTTTGGCGATTCTATTGAAATGAACAATAACGGTACGCGCTATGTGGCGAGTGCTACTGGCTCAACCATAAATTATGTGAGAGTCTATGCGCTGTCTGGTGCAACTTGGGTACTATTAGGTAACGAGATAGTTGGACAGAATACTGGGAACTCTTTTGGGTCAGACGTATCCATGAACGGAGCAGGAAATATAATTGCGATTGGAGAATCAAGAGATGACACCAATGGAACGGATAGTGGACGTGTACTGATTTATCAAATCATTTCAAATACTTGGCAACTCTTAGGAGCTCCCATTAACGGTTTAGATACTTTGGATCGCAGTGGCTCATCGGTGTCCATCAATAATAGTGGAACTACAGTCGCTATTGGAGCTTCAAATGATGATTCGTCTCCTGGACAAGATGGGGCTGTTAGAATATATGATTTTGATGGCACTTCCTGGGTTCAACGCGGCTCAGCTATTTATGGTGGTCCAAACACAAGTGTTTTCGGGGATGAAGTATCAATCAACAACAATGGTAATGTTGTGGCAATTGGAGACCGAGGCAGTAATGCTGGTGGAGGATCAAATTCTGGAATGACCCAAGTATATGAATTTGATGGAACAGACTGGGTTCAAAGAGGTCAAAGTTTGTTTGGAGTAAATAGCTCAGACAACTTTGGGATTTCGGTCTCGTTGGACGGAGCTGGAAACACCTTATTAGTGGGTGGTGACGGTAGCTCTTTCTCAGACCCGGGGTATGTAAAATTTTATGAATATGATGGTACGACGTGGGTACAAGTTGGAGCAACCATTGTTGCCGAAAACACAGGGCAAACACAAGCACAACACTTTGGTCGTGCTACTGCGATAAGTAACGATGGTCTTACGGGTGCAGTTGGCGATTATTACAATCAAAATGAAGGAGATACATTTCCTATTCCCAAAGGAAGTACTCGAGCTTTTAGAAGAGACCCTTTAGCCACACAAAATCCCGTGGCGATGTGTCAAAACATTACCGTGTTTCTTGATATTAATGGAATGGCAAGTATCGTAGCCGCCGATATTGATAATGGCTCATCAGATGCAGACGGACCAGTGACACTTACAATAGATCAAACCGATTTTACATGTGCGGACTTAGGCGCAAATACCGTCACACTTACCGTAACAGATAGTGACTTGAATATGGCTACTTGCCAAGCGACGGTTACAGTTGCAGACAGCCTGCCTCCTACCATTACCTGTCCTGGAAACCAAAACGGAACTATAGATGTTAATTGCGAATACATACTTCCAGATTACTCCGGTTTGTCCATAACTTCTGATAACTGCGGAAACGTTACAACAACTCAAAATCCGCTACCGGGAACAGCAATCGGAATCGGGATAACCACAATCACACTCACTGCAGATGATGGAACAAATAGTGCTACATGCACCTTTGATGTTCTCGTTGAAGATACTACAGACCCAATTGCAAGCTGTGTGGCACCGTTTACAATCAACCTCGACGCCAGCGGAATGGCAACTATCAGCGCAGCAGATATAGATAACGGTTCTTCAGATGCTTGTGGCATTACTACCCAAATTGACGTTACAAACTTTTCATGTGCAGATATTGGAGACAACACGGTGACACTAACAGTAACCGATACAAACGGTAATATTTCGGTATGTACCACTATCGTTACGATTACAGATCCATTAAATTCCTGTAATCTTCCGCCGGTTGCAAATTGCCAAGACGTAATAGTTTCCGAAGATTCAAATTGTCAGGGTACTGCAACTGCTTCAGATTTTGATAATGGTTCCTTTGATCCCGAAGGACAGCCCATTACGCTAACAGTTTCTCCCATGGGCCCTTATCCATTAGGTACAACCACTGTAACCTTAATTGTAGATGATGGTCAATCAACGAACTCTTGTACGGCAACAATAACTGTAAACGATACAACACCACCAACAATAAACTGCCCTCCAAATGTATCGGAAAGCGCAGGTGCCAATTGCTCTTTTATGCTACCAGATTACACTTCAATGGCTGTGGCGATGGATAATTGTAGTCCCGTTTCAGTAACACAATCGCCTACGCCGGGCACGGCAGTCATTGTTGGAATCAACACGATTACATTGACCGCAAGCGATGGGACCTCAACGTCGCAATGTACTTTTATTGTGGATGTGGTTGACAATACGCCGTCCACTGCTGTTTGTAATGATTTTACCGTTCAATTGGATGGTACGGGAAATGCAACCATTACTGCTTCCGATGTGGCTTCAGGAAGTATGGATAACTGTGCTATAGCTTCGGTTTTAGTCGATAACGATACGTTTGATTGTAGCAACGTGGGACCAAATACTGTTACGGTAACGGTGACCGATACCAGTGGAAATGTATCCACATGCACATCGATTGTCACTGTAGAAGATACGGTTGTCCCTTCGGCCCTGTGCCAAGATATTATCGTGGCGCTTGACGCTACTGGGAGTGTTACAATTCAACCAATCGATGTTGATGGTGGTAGTACCGACAACTGCGAGATTGCAACCTATGCGGTGGATATCGATACATTTACTTGTGACGATTTAGGTACTAATACAGTGACATTAACCGTGACAGATATCAACGGAAATTCCAGCACTTGCAACGCAACAGTAACCGTAGAAGAAACCACTCCACCTATTGCCGTATGCCAAAACATTACCGTTGCGCTCGACGTCAACGGAACCGTTACAATCACGGCCAACGATGTGGACGGAGGCAGTACCGATAACTGCGGAAACGTAACAACAACGATTGATATCGAAACATTTACCTGTGACGATTTGGGTACAAATGAAGTGATACTTACCGTGACGGACAACAACGGAAACACTAGTACGTGTAATGCTATTGTAACCATTATTGACGAAACTGCTCCTACGGCAGTATGCCAGAATATCACAGTTGAACTCGACGGCGATGGTATGGCAACAATACAAGCAAGTGATATCGATAACGGAAGCACAGACACATGTGGGATTGCATCTATTACTATCGACACTTCATTTTTTGATTGTTCTAATCTGGGAGAAAACATTGTAACATTGACCGTAACAGATGATTCTGGAAACCAAAATAGTTGCCAGGCGACCGTTACCGTAATTGGCACGAGTGGAGTTCAAGCTATTTGTCAAAATATTACCGTTCCTTTAGGGCAAGATGGAACCATGACCATTAATCCAATTAATGTGTATGGCGGAAATCTAGATGTAAGTTGTCCAGATACTGTTTTTAGTCTCGATAGAGATACATTTACGTGTGATGACATAGGCCAACAGATAATTATCACATTAACAGCAACCGATAACAACGGCAATACAACTACCTGCCTAGCACAAGTTAATGTTGTTGATACGCTTGCACCGCTAGTTATGTGCCCAGAGAACCAAACGGTAATTTCCACGGGACCATACGAGTTACCAGATTATTTTTCCACCGGCGAGGCGATAGCGATAGATAATTGTACAGACCCCGTTACTGTATTTGACCAAGACCCAGCACCGGGAACGCTACTCGAACAAGGCACTTACACCATTACACTCACTGCTGAAGAAAACAACGGATTTGAAGGAGAGTGTGAGTTTATTTTAATTGTTGATGATGTTTTAGGGAGTCCTGAGAACCAACCTTCAATTGGGACGATTGTGATGTACCCTAATCCTGCTACCAATTTTGTGATGGTTTCAAATCCGCAATTGGTGTATATTAATGAAGTTGCTATTTACGATATCACAGGAAGACTTGTGATTGTTGCTTTTAAGTTTGACTCAACCGATACTTCAATTGATATTTCCAACTTACAAAGCGCCGCTTATGTGGTTGTTATTAAAACTGAATTAGGTACAGCTGTAAAGCAGTTGGTGGTTGAGTAGTTTTAGACGGAACACGGAATTTAAAAAATCACCAATTCTCAAAAAAGAATTGGTGATTTTTTATTGGCCGCTTTCAAATATGTAACAGCGAAGCGTTCTTCTACCAGCTAATGACTAGCGGCTACTAGCTTTTCAATAATTTGGACTTAAATCTACGATACCGTTTTCTATGGCGTACACTACAAGACCGGCAATGTTTTTTGCTTCGGTTTTAAGGAGGAGGTTGTTGCGATGTCCTTCAACCGTTCGTGGACTTATATAGAGCTTATCGGCTATTTCGTTTGTGGTCAATTGTTCGCAAATGAGCTCTAAAACCTCTCGCTCTCTCGTCGAAAGGTTGTTTTTATCGAACCTCGATTTTATCCCCACTTTTGTGTTGTGTACTCCATCTTTGATAAACTGTAAAACTTGTTCATCATAATAAAACCCGTTTTTAGCGACTTCTTTGATGGTTTTTACCATCAATTTTGGAGAACTGTTTTTTGCCAAATATGCTACCGCGCCAATGGATATCATGTTGATAACAAAGGGTTTGCTAAAATAGCTCGTGAGCGCAATCACTTTACATTCTGGATATTTTTTATGAATGAGTTTTGTTACCTCAACGCCATCGAGTTCGGGCATTTTTAGGTCGGTTATTATAATTTGGGGGAGTGTTTTTGCAGCTTTCAATTGGGTCATCAAATCTTTTCCATCGGCGGCATCAAACAGGATTTCAAAATCTTCCTCTCTGGTCAAAATGGCACGCATGCCTTGTCTAAAAAGCTGTTCGTCATCTGCAAGTACCATGGTAATTTTATCACTCATAATTTTGGCTGTTATTTATTTCCGAAGTTATGCCTAAACGGTTTTACGCTTTAAAAACTTTGGAGTTTTTCCAAACTAGTTTACTATATTTTTAGTGGACATTCATTTTTCGGTCTCGGGAATTTCAGAAGCAATTATAAAAGAAGTCCCTTTACCCACACTACTTTCTATGTTTATGGAACAACGAAGTATGGCTGCCCTACTTTTTATGTTTTGCATTCCCAAACCTATTTTTTCCTCTAGCCTATCCATAGAAAAACCTGTGCCGTTGTCCTCAAACGTTAATTGAAAACCATGGGGCGCTTGGGTTATACTGAATTTTATTTGAGTCGCTTTCCCGTGGCGTGTGGCGTTGTTAATGAGCTCTTGTACAATTCTAAAAACGTGTAATTCCTGCGTTTTCGTCAATTGCAATCCATTTATGGAAATGGAGTACAACATTTGAAATGCGTTGGTCTTTTTAAAATCTTCAAAAAGTTCTTCCAGTGCTACTTTTAACCCAAATTTATCCAGCACCGGCGGTAGCAAATCGTGCGAGATACGTCTTGAACTCTCAAGGGTACTGGTGGTTACTTTTAAAACGTGCTCCAATGAAGCTCTATCGCCATTTGACAACGTGGTGCTGTCCAGCATCATGTGTGCAGTCAAACTCACTACATTGAGCTTAGCACTAATGGCATCGTGTAAATCCTGTGCAATACGCTGGCGCTCTTCTTCTTGTGTAGCAATAGTAGACTCCAATAATTGGTCTTTAAATTTAATTTGCAATCCTATTTTTTCCATTTCTTTTTGAAGGATTTTTTTCCTAGAAAAATAGAAAAACAGCATGAGTCCAGTCATGAGAAAAACGGTAAACAGGATACCATATATAAGTGCGTTTACTATTTCTTGTTGATTTTCCATTTTGAAATATTAAGTTTCCACTCCAGAAAAATGACTATTTGAAATAAAAAATAACTTGCTTCATTAATAAAAGAAATATTATCAGATGTCTCTCTGTCTAAAATGGCATTGCGTGAATCTTCTACTGATACAGCATATAGTATCCATACTAAAGAGCTAATTGAGAGGTAGATCAACAAGCCTGAGGTAAAAATTAAATAAAGGCCATCCGTTGTTAAAGAATTATATAGATGTACTAAAATATACGCGACAATAGGAACGGTTGCTATTAATATTTCGGGAGCGTGAAAATCTTCGAATTTTTCTGCATTCAGTCCATAATAGATGAATAAAATTCCTATTACAATTATAATAATTAAATTAACAAATATCTTCTGATATTTATTGAACATAATTTTATAAAAAAAAGAAAGGCAAATAAATTGAAAAATTAAATAGCTATGAAATAAAAATAAATTATTCAGTTTGACACTACTCAAATAAGAACTTAATAATTGATGCAAACAAATCAAAGCTAGATATAACGTAAGGATATTTAACGATTTATTGTACTTTAATTTAATTGCGCTATACCCATACAATAATATATTTGCGGCAACAAAATAGTTAAGAGTTAATGCAAAAAAACGATCTAATAATTCCATTCATTTTTAATGAACCAAAGGGCTGTTGCGATCACATTTAACAGGACAAGGTCTCGTTAAATCAAATGCTCCACTCCCACTTAAAGGTATTCTCAATGGGTTTTTTGAGTTTTCTACTTGGTCTTGATAGTCACCTTTTACATCTACTGTACCTACCAACACTAATTTTTCTTCTTCTTCACCAGTTGCTGGGTTTGGGCCAATTGCCATATAAGCTCTAATGCCATACGCCAAAGGATTGCTATGTACAGTTAAACCTCCTTTACCGTCTGATACCAAAACCCCAATTTCTTCGAGTAAGCTCAATAGATCTGTATTAGGGATTAAAAATGCTTTGGCATGGCCAGGGTTTTTTTTCTGCCATGCTGCTGTCCAATTTTCTGCGTCTGTAATTGAAATTTCATCTTTTGGCAAAACGCCATCCATTTTTGGGGTACTCATAATTTAGTTTGTTTTTTCGTTGGTTTATAGTAATGACAAGTTCTAAAAAATAAGTCACATAAAAAATAGGCACTTGCAAAACAGGTATTTTTACGGGTTTTAAAAAACACTTAAAATACTTATAATCAAATATTTAAACTATTGTAGTTTTAAAGAACTAATAACTAATATTAATTTAAATTTCACGATTTTGGATCAACTAATGGGACAAATTCAAGCATTCGGTTTTAACTTTGCACCCCGTGGCTGGGCTTTATGCGAGGGCCAACTACTCTCTATTGCTCAATACAATGCACTTTTTTCGCTTTTAGGCACCCAATATGGCGGTGACGGAAGAACAACATTTGGATTACCAGATTTAAGAGGTCGTATTCCTTTAAATCAAGGACAAGGACCTGGCTTAACCGCAATGAAAATAGGTCAAAAAGGTGGTGATGAAACTATTTCATTACAGGCTACTAACATTCCTGCACATAGTCATCCTGTGGCAATACCAGTTAATACAGGTGCTGGCGATGAAGCAGCGCCTGGTGGCCAGAATTTAGCTAGTCATGCCGGTGCGTTTTCAGAAGGTGGAACAGCAGGCCAAACGCTTGCTCCTTTCAATTCTGGAAATAACGCGGGAGGCAATCCGGTACAAAGTAGAAATCCTTATTTAGTGATAAATTATTGTATCGCACTGGAAGGCATCTATCCTTCTAGAAATTAAACAATTCCTTGTAATAAACATAACCCTGTTAGGCAACTAACGGGGTTTCTTTTTTCTTCGGAAAGTAGTTCCATTTACTTTAAAATAGCACAAATTAGCATTCCATAATTTTATTTTAACCCCCATTTATTTCAGTTAACCGAAATAATAAAAATAATTACAACTACCTATTTCTTAAAGTAATGTTAATCTTTATATTGCAGTACCTCTCCTAATATTTATGTTATGAAAAAAATTACATTACTACTTGCACTCATTTCTTCAATCTCAGTTTTTGCACAGCTGAAATTAGACCAGATATCAACGCCGACCCTTACTTTTAACGAGTGTGAAACATACATTAAAACTATTGTGGAAGGAACTATCTCTAATGACGATATCGTCGTAAAGTATCAAGATGACAATCTCATAGTAAACTTGAATTGTGAAGAAGTTTTAAAGCAGAAAATATCAGAAACTACAGAGCTTATCATCAATGGTGGTGATGGTGATGACAGCCTGGAAATAAATTTTGATGAGGATACGTTTTCCTTTCCAATTATTTTTAATGGACAAGGACAAAAAACCACTGCTGGAGATTTTTTAAACATCAATGGTTATTTTACAAATCAGGAAATTACCCACATTCCTCCGGGTCAAGATGGCAATAACGGTTTTATAGCTTTAGACCAATCGCTCATTACTTTTACGGGATTAGAACCTATTAATGCCGGAAACGCCATAAACACTACTATTAACCTACCAGATGGTGTTAATAATAATGCGTCACTACAGAATAGTGCAATCGCAGGAGAAATTGAAATTATTGATAATGGAGCAACTTTTGAAAATACAGTTATACCTAATCCTACTGGGTCACTTACCATAAATGGAGGGAATATGACCGATGTGATTTTTGTAAAATCAATGGATGCTTCATTTAATGCAGATTTAATAGTGAATGCTGGAGCAAATGATTTGGTGAGATTTGATACCAACCCCACTTCAATTGGTACAGGTAGTTACGACATTAATGCGCAAATAATTGAAGTCGCTCAAAATGTTTCAACAACCATGGATGGAAATATAACGTTCAATGCTACTCAAAATATTTTTGCGGGTTCAGGTGCTCTCATTTCCGCAGAAAATGGGGATATTAATTTTGGCGCAAATTCGGCAGGAATATTAACTGGAGTTAATACTGATGCCATCGCTTTAAACAACAGTGAAGTAAGAACTACGGGGTCTGGAAATATTAACCTTAACGGTGTGGGTGTGAGTACTGGTGGTACAGACTCAAATTATGGAATTGCCCTTACGAATGGGCAAGTAATAAATACTGGGTCTGGGGCTATCACTATTATTGGTGTGGGGGGAAATGGCGTTAATAATAACCAAGGTATTAACATAACAACAAACGCAATTGTAAGATCAAATGGCGGTGGTATATCTCTTGATGGAACTGCCGGAAATGTTACAGGGACTTTAAATCAAGGCGTTACAGTTGTCGACCAATCTATAATAGAAGACCTCACAACAGGTAACATTACGATTGCAGGTCAAGCAGGTAGTGGAAATGCTGTTAACAGGGGTGTTGAAATTCTTGGCGGAAATGTAAAAGTAAGTTCCAATGGAGGAAATATCTCTATTTCCGGAACTGGAAATGCTACATCGACTGCTAATTTTAACATCGGAGTTAGTATTCGTGATACAGCAGAAATTTCAGCAATAAATGATGGAGACATTAACATTACAGGTATTGGTGGTTCTGGTACAACATCAAATTTTGGATTGGAAATTACCTCACCCGGAACATTGATTAGCGTTGTGGATGGTGCCATTTCTATCAACGGAACTGGCGGAAACGGTCCTGGAGATGCAAATGAAGGCGCACGCATTTTTGAAGCTATTGTTCAAGCCACAGGTACTGGATCTATTGCATTTTCAGGCCAAGGAGCAAATGCCAATAATACTAATTTTGGATTAAGATTTAACGATGCAACCATTCAATCTTCTGGAGGTGGCATTTCGTTAATGGGCCAAGGTGCAGGTACAGGCAATAACAACTCCGGAATAATTATTGAAAACAATACACTATTTCAAGATTCAAATACGGGCGCGATTGAGGTTTCGGGAACATCGCAAAACACATCAACTCCCGCAATTGGTATTATAGATTTTATTTCTAAAATTATGTCTGGTGGTCCAATTACGGTAACGGCTGTAACAGGACCATTTATTTCGGCTGCGGGAATTCCACCTACGTCCTTATTAGAGGGAAGCACGGTAACTTTCAATGGAAAATTTAGTGCTGGGTTTAATTTAGTCGGACAATTGCCTATTTCAGGGAATACATTTCTTTCTGCTGGAGACGAATTCATTGTTACAATTAATGGCCCTACTGCAGGAACTAACTATGACCAATTAACGGTATTAGGAACGGTAGATATTACAGATGCTACGCTTAATATTGTTGATAACGTAACAACGCCTATGCCTCCAGCAACAGTACTCACGTTAATTGACAATGACGACGTTGACTTTGTAACAGGTACTTTTAATGGTTTGCCCAATGGTTCACAAATTATACTTAACGGTCAATCGTTTGTTATTATTTACAATGGAGGTGATGGTAACGATGTGGTTCTTTTACAAGATACACCACCAACAGCAATGTGTCAAGATATTACCGTACAACTCGATGGAACAGGCTCTGTTACTATTCTACCCGCAGATATTGATAATGGTTCGTCCGACCCTGATGGACCTGTAACATTATCTGTTGACATAGATACATTTACCTGTGCAGACATTGGGCCCAATACTGTTACCTTAACAGTAACCGATAGTGTTGGAAACACAGCTACTTGTACTGCTATTGTAACTGTAGAAGATTCAATTGCACCAACGGCAATTTGTCAAAACTTTACCGTTGAACTAGATGCTAATGGCGAGGGAACACTCACAGGAGCCGATATTGATGGTGGAAGTTCTGATAACTGCGGAAATGTAACATTCACAGTATCTCAAAACATGTTTACCTGTGCCGATATAACTGCCCCTGCAACAATAGTATCTCCCCTATTAATTACTGGAATATATGATGGGCCACTCGCAGGTGGAACTCCAAAAGGAGTAGAATTAAAGGTTCAAGAAAATATTGCAGATTTATCTTTGTACGGACTAGGTTCTGCAAACAACGGTGGCGGAACAGATGGTGAAGAATTTACCTTC
Organism: Patiriisocius sp.; assembly: GCF_051252435.1. Lineage (NCBI taxonomy): Bacteria > Pseudomonadati > Bacteroidota > Flavobacteriia > Flavobacteriales > Flavobacteriaceae > Patiriisocius > Patiriisocius sp. Next base: position 66,258 of record NZ_JBPOFW010000004.1, read on the forward strand.
CCCGCTGTTTCGGCAAATGCTGGAGAGTATATTTATGTTTCAAGTGAAGATGTTGAGTTTACAAACTTTTTCGGCTTTGCCCCAGATTATACAGACGGTGCCATGGGAATAAATGGGGATGATGCCGTAGAATTATTTTTCAATGGTGCGGTTATAGACACTTTTGGAGACATCAATACAGATGGAACAGGCGAAGCTTGGGACTACCTCGACGGCTGGGCGTATAGAATGAACGAACAAACAACAAACGGGGGAACTTTTGTAGCTAGTAACTGGACATATAGTGGTATCAATGTATTTGATGGAGAGACCACAAATGCAACAGCTGCTAATCCATTTCCGATAGGGACTTATTTCGTAACACCTTCAACAGGAACTTCAATAAATGTTACCTTAACAGTGACAGACGATTCAGGAAATATGGCCACTTGCACTGCTCAGGTTAGTGTTATAGATACCATCGCTCCCATCATTACATGCCCAGCAAATCAAACAGAAAACGCAGATGCATCTTGCGAATTTATAATTCCAGATTACGCACCACTGGCAGTCATAAATGATAATTGTAGTGTAGTTTCAATTACGCAAAATCCAGCTCCGGGAACTATAGTAAGCATAGGTACAACCTCTGTTGAAATTATAGTTTCAGATGGAACAAACATCACTAGCTGTTCATTTGATATTGAAGTAGAAAATAACGAAGCCCCAACTATTTCTTGCCCGGCAAATATTACTGAAGTTGCAAACGCATCTTGTGAATTCATACTACCAGATTACACTTCACTGGCAACAGTGGAGAATGATTGTGATGGTTCGACCACCGTAACACAATTACCAGTAGCAGGAACTATAGTCACTGCAGGAACAACAACAATTACACTCACCTTGGAAGATGGCGCAAATACGACTGACTGTACTTTTGATGTGATGATTGTTGACGATATTGATCCGGTTGCGATATGTCAAAATATAACGGTAGAACTTGACATCAATGGTGAAGCATCTATTACAGCTGCAGATATTGACGGAGGAAGTACTGATAACTGCGGAAATGTCACACTAACAGTTTCTCAAACTGATTTTACATGTGCAGATCTGGACCCCACCCCCGCCCCACTTTTACCTTTATTAATTACTGGTGTTTATGATGGACCACTTGCTGGAGGAACTCCAAAAGGAATTGAATTAAAGGTACAAGAAAATATTGCAGACCTGTCGCTTTATGGCTTAGGGTCTGCTAACAATGGAGGTGGAACCGATGGAGAAGAATTTACATTCCCTGCTGTTTCAGCAACCGCTGGCGATTTCATTTATGTTTCAAGCGAAGCAATCGGATTTACAGATTTCTTTGGCTTCCCTCCCACATATACTGATAGTGCACTAGACGTAAATGGTAATGATGCTATTGAGTTATTTTTTAACGGGGCTGTCATAGACACCTTTGGGGACATTAATACAGATGGTACAGGACAACCTTGGGAATACCTTGATGGATGGGTATATAGAGTGAATGACCAACCAACCAACGCAGGTATATTTAATGATGCAAACTGGATTTTTAGCGGTATCAATGCACTCGATGGAGAAACTACAAATGCTACGGCAGCAAATCCTTTTCCCACTGCAGCATTTACAACTACGCCACCCCCACCAGGTGTGGTACTTGTAACATTAACAGTGACAGATGATGCTGGAAATACATCTACCTGCACAGGCCAAGTTACTGTAGAAGATAATTTAACACCTTCTCTTACATGCCCTGCAGACCAAACCGAAGGTGTAAACACTAATTGCGAATTTATAATTCCAGACTATACTGTACTTGCAACGGCTACCGATAACTGTAACTCTATTACATTAACACAAACTCCTGCGGCAGGAACAATTGTTACAATTGGAATTACAACAATTACCATTATTGCAGATGATGGCACCAATAGCGACTCCTGTACGTTTGACATAACCGTTGTTGATGATGTAGCTCCAACGGCAGTTTGCCAGGACATAACTGTAATGCTGGACGCGACAGGAATGGCAACAATTACAGCAACCGATGTGGATGGAGGAAGTGCAGATAACTGCGGAAACGTAACGACATCAATAGATATCGATATGTTTGATTGTACAAATGTAGGACCCAATGATGTAACGCTAACAGTAACCGACGATATCGGAAACATTTCAATGTGTACAGCTGTAGTTACAGTAGTTGACGACATCGCGCCAGATGCCGTTTGTCAGGACATTACTATTCTATTAGACACTAACGGAATGGCAAGCATTACCCCTCAAGATGTGGATGGAGGGAGTTTTGATAATTGTGGCATTGACACAGTGACCATTGATATAGATACTTTTGATTGTTCAAACGTTGGTGTAAATATGGTTACACTTACAGTAACCGATGTAAACGGAAACACATCGACTTGTATCGCAAATGTAACCGTAGAACAACAAATTATAGCACCAAATGCAATCTGCCAAAATGTTACGGTTCCCTTAGACCAAAACGGTATGGCAACCATTAGTCCCTCAGCAATTGATGCTGGTTCAACGGGAGCTGGGTGTGTGGATGGATTAACACTTGATATTGACACCTTTGATTGCAGTAACATAGGCACTCCGGTAATGGTAATGCTTACCGTTACTAATGCAAATGGAGTGACAGATAGTTGTACAGCTTTTGTTAATGTGATTGATAATTTGGCACCTCAAGTTATGTGTCCTGCAGACCAAACTGTAATTTCAACCGGACCATATATTTTACCGGATTATTTCGTTACAGGCGAAGCTACGGCGACAGATAATTGTACAAACCCAATCACGGTAACAGATCAAGACCCAAATCCAGGAACGGCACTTCCGCAGGGAATGTATACCATTACCCTCACAGCAGAAGATAATAATGGGTTTGAAGATGAATGTACTTTCATTTTGACGGTGAATGATTTATTAGGAAATGAAAATCCGGAAATAGCATTGACAACCGTAGTTTTATATCCTAATCCTGCGACCAACTTTGTTATACTTAGCAACCCACAAAATGTAATGTTAACAAACATGACTATTTATGATATTACGGGCAGATCAGTGCAACAAGTAAGATTGAATGAAATGGGAGAAAGCAAAACAATTGATGTTTCAGCACTGCAAAGTGCTAATTATCTAGTACTTATTGAAAGCGAATTTGGTCAAATCTCTAAAAGATTGTTAATAGAATAATTTCTGCTAAAATTTCTTAAAATCCGTATAATCAATATTATACGGATTTTTTTTTGCTCCAAAAATTCTAGTTTTCTACTATTAATCTAATAGAAACTTCAGTAATAAGATAAATGATTGCCCTTCAGCACTTTTTTTTCTATTTTAGTCGGCATTTTAAAATCAAGTGGCGTACTAGAATAGTAGTATTGCACTTTTTTTGAAAGATGTATCATAGATTCAATTAAAAAATAAAAATGAAAAAATTACTACCCCTATTGCTATGCTTGACTTTGTTACAAGTTTCAGCTCAAAAGAAAAATTCCAATCAAAAATCACAAATCAATCTAGAACAACTTGTTTCCCAAAAAGGGAATTCTCACGTTGTTACGAGCGAGCATACAAGTAGTGTAAGTGGCATTCACCATATTTATTTGAGGCAGGCAATTAACGGCTTAGAGATATATGGTACCGAATCAAGTATCCACTTAGATACTTCGGGAAAATCTATTATCACTCATAATAATTTTATGAATGATGTAAATGCTACGATTACTTCGGCGAGTGCAAGTCTTTCACCTTCTGAAGCAATCAATGCGGTTGCAAATACAATGGGATATTCGGTTGGAAGTCTTGAACAACTTTCTTTCGAAGGTGGTATCAATAAAAAAACAATTTTTGCTGGCGGCACTATTTCAGAAAGAGATATTCCAGTAAAGTTAATGTACTTCAACTCAAAAGCAACGGGAACTAGAATGATTTGGGAACTTTCCATCAAGGAAACAACAGGGTCAGAATGGTATAATTTTCATGTAGATGCTGCAACAGGAACAATTCTACACAAAGAGAACTGGACAGTTTCGTGTAATATTGATGGAGACCATGAAGCACACGACCATTCAAATAGTCACATTTCCGAAGTGAAAATTTCTGAAAAGAAAACGATGTATCCTACAAATGAAGCTACAGCGCTCGTAGGGAATTACAATGTGTACGCCATGCCTGTTGAATCTCCCAACTACGGAGGAAGAACGATGGTTGCTGACCCAGATAACGCGATTGCTTCACCTTTTGGGTGGCACGACACAAATGGAGTTGCTGGTGCCGAATTTACCATTACTAGAGGAAATAACGCACATGCTTATGAGGATGGTGATAACCCAGGATTTAGTCCTGATGGAGGTGCTGGACTTGTTTTTAATTTTCCTGTAAATGAAACCTATTCCAACGCAGACCAAAGTGAAGCAGCAGCAATCACAAATTTATTTTACTGGAACAATATTATACATGATGTTGTCTATCAATATGGATTTAACGAAGCGTCTGGTAACTTTCAAGAAAACAATTATGGCAACGGGGGTGCTGGGAGTGATTACGTTTTTGCTGAAGCACAAGATGGGTCAGGTACCTGTAACGCCAATATGGGAACACCGGGAGATGGTGGAAATCCTCAAATGCAAATGTACGTCTGCAATTCTAGAGATGGTGATTTAGATAATGGCGTAATCATACACGAGTATGCTCATGGAATATCAAACAGATTAACAGGAGGAGCTGCCGCTGCCGGTTGTTTACAGAACAACGAGCAAATGGGTGAAGGTTGGAGCGACTATTATGCATTGATGATGACCTTAGAACCTGGTGATATGGGCCCAGACGCAAGACCTATTGGAACTTGGTTAACAGGAACTGGACCCACTGGAAATAGCATTAGAACGTTTGATTACAGCACCGACTTTAACATCAATCCACATACCTACGATGATATCATGACAGAATCTATACCTCACGGAGTAGGTTCAGTATGGGCGATGATGTTATGGGAAATGACGTGGGAACTTATAGACTCTAATGGTTTTGACCCAGATATCTACAACGGTACTGGTGGAAACAACATAGCACTTACGCTTGTTACCGAAGGAATGAAATTACAACCCTGCTCTCCAGGATTTGTAGATGGAAGGGATGCTATACTTGCAGCAGACCAAGCTATTTATGGAGGTGCAAATGCCTGCGAAATTTGGGAAGCGTTTGCAAGAAGAGGTTTGGGCTTTAGCGCAATCCAAGGAAGTACTGATAGCAGAAGTGATGGAACCGAAGCTTTTGAACTTCCCCCTAGCTTTTCTAGCTTTAATACCATTGATGAAGTTTGCCTTGGAGATGGTATTCAAACCGGACTTGGTGGTGGCTCACCAGTAGGTGGAGTTTATAGTGGAACCGGAGTTACAGATGACGGAAATGGAATGACCTATACTTTTGACCCCGCAATCGCAGGTGAAGGCACGGTGACAATTAGTTATGCAACAATAGATTTTTGTACGGGAGCGCCTGGTGTTTTGACGGACGATATTGAAGTAACAGACAACCCACCCGTTCTTATCTGTAAAGGCAGTGGAACTTTAAATATGACGGGAGAAACAAGCGACAGCCCTAATTTGCCCATACTTGACTTAAATACCGTAAGTACCACTATGGAAGTAACCGATAATGTAAACATTACAGACCTAAATGTAGATTTACAAATAGCTCATACCTATGTTGAAGATATGACTATTATTCTGGAATCACCCACTGGAACTCAGGTTGTAATATTCAATGGAGGTAATGATGGATGTAGCGGAGATGATATGATGCTATTATTTGATGACGAATCTGCCAATGCATTAGGATGTAATACCGGTAATGCATTTCCAGAACCCGATTACAGACCAAGCAATCCATTAACTGCTTTTGATGGTGAAAATACACTTGGTACTTGGACAATTTTTATCCAAGATTCCTTTAATCAAGACCCTGGAATTTTAAACTCGTGGTCTCTAATATATGATTATGAATTTGTATCTGCACCGCTGGACGTGTTTCTAGACGTTACAGGAAACGCTACGGTAAACGCTGCAGACTTTTTAGAAAGTATTAGTATAGATTGTGGAACTTTTACAGTAACTGCAGGTACCCCATTGGCGCCAACTGTTTCATTTACTAACTCAGATATAGGATTAAACAATGTTGAAGTTTCAGTAACCACAGGAACAGGAAAAACTTCAACTTGTACGGCAATTGCAAATGTTATAGGTAGCCCTGGTGGTCAAAGCATTACTTGTCCAGACGATGTCACACTCGAGTGTGGCGATGATACTTCACCGGCAAATACAGGGATGGCCATGGCATTATCAGATTGTGACCCTAACCCAGTGGTAACTTTTTCAGACTCTGAAACGCCAGGATGTGGAAATACTTCTGTAATCGAAAGAACTTGGCTTACAACTGATAGCTGCGGAAACGATATTGTAAGTTGTGTTCAAACCATCACCATTGAAGATACAACACCTCCTACGGTTGATTGCCCTATGGACATGACTGTTGATACAGACCCAATGCAATGTACCGCTGTGGTAACTTTTGACTTGAACGAAGCAGATACCTGCGGAAATGTAACTGTTTCACAAATCCAAGGATTACCATCGGGCAGCGAATTTCCGATAGGAATCACAACAAACGAATTTAGCATAACTGATGACTGCGGAAATACAACAGAATGTATTTTCACAATTACTGTTGAAAACAACACACCACCTGAAGCTATCTGTCAAGATATCACAGTTCAACTTGATGCTACAGGAACAGTAACCATTGATGCAGCTGATGTAAATGGAGGAACAGGAACAGTTTGTGCAAGTGTAAATGCAACGATTGACATGGATACTTTTAACTGCTCAAACGTAGGCCCAAATAACGTAACACTTACCATAACAGATGCCGACGGAAATGAAGCAAGTTGTGTCGCTGTCGTTACTGTAGAAGATACAGTTTTACCCGATGCAGTTTGCCAAAATATAACAGTACAATTAGACGAAACAGGAACTGCAACAATTCAAGCTACAGATGTTGATGGAGGAAGTTTTGATGCCTGCGGAATTGCTTCTTCAGAAATAGATATTGATACTTTTGACTGTACCAATATAGGAGTCAACCAAGTAACTTTAATCATCACAGACGAAAACGGAAACACCAACAGCTGTGTTGCCGAAGTTACCGTAGAAGACACTTTAGCCCCAACAGCAAATTGCCAAGAAATAACCGTTCAATTAGATGCTATTGGAATGGTAACAATTTTACCAACAGACGTCGATAACGGAAGTACTGACAACTGTACCATCGCAGAGTATCAATTGGATGTCGATACTTTTGATTGTTCGAATATCGGTACTAATGAAGTAACACTAACCGTAATCGATGAAAGCGGAAATGAGTCCGCTTGCACCACGATTGTTACTGTGGAAGATACAGTTGCGCCAACAGCTGTTTGTAACAACATTACTGTTACGCTAGATGAAGATGGAATCGCGATGATAGATGTTTCAGATATCGATGGAGGAAGTACAGATAATTGTACTGTTATTTCTACTGAAATTGACATTGAACAATTTGATTGTTCAAACATAGGAACCAATGATGTTACATTAACCGTAATCGACCAAGATGGAAACGAATCTACTTGCGTAGCAACCGTTACCGTTGAAGAAGGCATCTTCCCTCCTAACGCGGTTTGCCAAAACGTAACCGTAACATTGATGCAAGATGGAACTGCTACGGTTTTACCAACTGCGTTTGATGGAGGTTCATCTGGAATTCGTTGTTTCGATGGATTGAGTATTGATAGAGATAGTTTTGATTGTGATGACATAGGAACGCCAATCCAAATCACCTTTACAGTTACCAATGCTGCTGGAGATACCGATAGCTGTATAGCGTTTGTAAATGTAGTTGATGGATTAGCGCCTACAGTAGTTTGTCCAGAAGACCAAACAGTAGTGTCAACCGGTCCTTACGAATTACCAGATTATATTGCGACAGGAGAAGCTGTTGCAACAGATAACTGTACAATTCCCGTAACAGTGTATGAGCAAGACCCTGCTCCAGGAACATTCCTCGAGCAAGGAGATCATGTAATCGAAATCACCGTGGAGGATAATAACGGTTTTGAAGCAACATGTAGCTTTGTACTTACCGTGGATGATACTTTAGGAACACAATCGCCAGCAATTGCGTTGATTACAGTAACGTTGTTCCCCAACCCGGCAAATAATGTTATCAATATTTCAAACCCTCAAAACATAAATCTTGAGCGATTAGGTATTTATGATATTACAGGTAGACTTGTACAAACAGAGAATTTAAAATCGGCTGGAGATACTGCTTCATTTAATATTTCAGCATTACAAAGCGCAACATATATGGTGGTAATTGAAAGTGAATTTGGTCAAACCGTAAAACAATTGATTAAGGAATAATCATAATCTTTTAAAACTAAAACCGCCAATAGCAAATGTTATTGGCGGTTTTTTATTTTCTATTCCTTACTTTTAGATTTTAAAATTTCGCAATGAAATAAATACTCATAGTACTCATATTAAGCAGTTTTATTTTCTCGAACTGTCGCTCCAAAAAAGCAGAAGAAAAAATGATTCCAGTAGAAGCAGATGGCGGTATAGGTGATGGAGCCGAACCTTTGGACTCTTTGCTTAAATACCAAACGCCACCGGTTATTTCAAAAGAAAACAGAGACACGTTACTCATCAAAACAGATTCTATATAATGTTACCTTGGCATCAATATCTTTTTGGCTTAATTTTTATCATAGCCGGCGCAAATCATTTTAGAACCCCAAAAATATATGAGCGCATTATGCCTCCATATATTCCGCAGCGCAAATTAATGGTTCTGTTGAGTGGCATAGCCGAAATGCTAGCCGGATTTCTAATTTTAAACCCCAGTACACAACACGTAGGAGCTTGGGGAATCATTCTCATGTTGATTGTTTTTTTGACGGTACATTTTTATATGCTTCAAAATGAAAAGGCATCGATGAAATTACCAAAATGGCTTTTGATTTTGAGAATTCCGCTTCAGTTTGGATTGATTTTTTGGGCGTATCAATATATTTAAAAATGGATTTATTTACTTCGGAAGAAAGCACCACACCTCTAAGATTACCGATGAAAGACGCTGAAGTTTGGTATTACCCAAATTTCTATTCCGAAGAAATTGCAACTACATTTCAGAATAAAATAATGACCGAAACCCATTGGCAAGAAGATGACATTACTGTTTTTGGGAAGACGTACAAGCAGCCCAGGTTGACAGCACTATATGGTGATGAGGAGAAGCCTTACAAATATTCAAACATCACAATGTACCCAAATAAATTTACGCCAGTATTGGAGAAAATTAAAAGGGATATCGAAAAAATTAGTGGGGAAAGATTTACCAGCGTATTGCTCAATTTATACCGTGATGGTAGTGATAGCAATGGATGGCATAGTGACGACGAAAAGGAGCTGGGGAAACACCCCTTCATCGCATCTTTAAGTTTTGGAGCGAAAAGAACGTTTCATTTTAGGCATAAACATGATAAAAATGAGCGCTTTAAAATAGATTTAAAGCATGGTAGTTTATTATTAATGGGAGGCACTACCCAGGCCTTTTGGCAACATCAACTACCAAAATCTAAAAAATTGATACTTCCAAGAATCAACCTTACTTTTAGGGAAATCCAACAATCTATCATCTAAAATACTGGGTCGATATGCTTTAAAAATATACAGCAATGCACTCACAATTATAATATGGTACATAAGTGGTAAAAAATTGACACCACTAATCACTATAAATAATAGAATTACCATTGAAAGTATTCCTGCAATAACAGCAGATGTTTTTACGTGTATCTTCATAAACAATAAGGCTCCCGCTAAAAATTCTAAAAATGGAAATATTGTGGCAGCAATTATCAAAACATCCTTGTTTCCAAAAAATTCTGGAAATTCGTTTGTCACAAAATCTACATGACTTGTAATTGTTGCTACACTATATAATGCGTGTAAAACAATTGCCAGACCTGTAAGTTTACGAACGATAAAAAATGTGTTTTTCAAAATTGCCATCAATACAATAAATTCATTTTTGCTTAATAATATATTTTCTAAACCGAGATTTGAAACGAAATAATCTCAATTAACTTGGACAAAGATATTCTAGCACAACGAACTATATGTTAATGATTTAACAATATAAATAAGGATGACGTAGGTTTTCGACAGAATACAAAAATACCAATAAAGAATACCGATAAAATGCACAGCTTTCTGTGTACACTTTTTTCAGAAATTATAAAAATTGAAAAAGTGAGGGGGTAGCCGAGTCTTAAAAACAGCTACATTGTAGAAGAACAAAAAAAAAATAGTAAGCTTTGTAAAATTACTCAAAGATTTCATTGAGCATTTTGGCCAATCTAAGTCCGCTTTTATGTAATTGCGTTCTGGCAACGTTTGTATACCTGTACATATACTCATACCCTAGTTTTTCTCCTATTTCGGTATTTGCATAAATATCTTCGCAAAGTGCTCTGCTTTCGTACATCCAATCTGTAACCGAGCCTCCCTCCCATTCTCTCATTTTTTCTAGAGATATATCTTCCTTATTCTGGGTAAGTTCGGTGTACGACATTTCGTAGCTTTCAAGTAATTTTGTATCCCATACGGTATGCAAGTTTGTTCCTTCGCCAAACCATCTTACTTGAAAATCATTTCCGCCTTTATCTTCGGCAAGACCAACGTGCAACGGCATGTGTAAATCCCCAACAAAATGTACAAGCATTCTTAAATTAAAGGCCTTATCCTCTTTTGAGGATTCGGGGTTTTTTAATACCGTAATACACGTATCAATCGCTTGAATAATGTCACCATATTTATTTTTTTCTGAAGTTTCATACTTTGCACCAAAAGGAAAACTCACATAGTGCCAAGAGCTATAATTCTTCATTGTTTTATCGCTACGAATCTCATCGGCATAGGTTGATACAAAGGCCAGCGATTCTCCATTCAACAAATCATCGATTGCTCTGGATGCTTTTTTAGATAGATATTCAGTAGCAATTTCTCCGGTCACACGATGCCCCGTTCTACCCCAGTCATCATTGGCAAATGCGGTATTAAAACAAATTATTAAAGCCGAAAAGAGTAACAAAAAAGATTTCATAGACACAAATTTTAAACAAAGATACCATTCCTATTTGAGTTGCATTTGTAAAAACATTTGGAAATTTCAGAAAAAATATATTATATTTGTTTAATATCATTTTAATATCACTTTAAATCAACCAACCATGTCAAACGAAAAAACAATAACACCGGCGAGCGGTTATATGATGCTCTTTCTATTTTTAATTTTATTCTTTGGAAGCATCGCTGCCATTGTGATGTTCAGACATCCATTATTTGGTTTAGGAATTCTAGCAGCGCTTATTATGTTACCAGGATTTGTAATGGTAAACCCAAACGGTTCAAGAGTGCTTTTGCTCTTCGGAAAATACATAGGCACGATTAGAGAAAACGGATTGTATTGGGTCAATCCCTTTTACACCAAGACTAAAATGTCCCTACGTGCTCGCAACTTTGATAGCGAACGTTTAAAAGTGAACGATAAAATGGGAAACCCCATTATTATTAGTACGATTCTAGTTTGGCGCGTGAGCGACACACACAAAGCAGCTTTTGATGTTGACAATTATGAAAACTTTGTACGTATTCAAACCGATGCTGCCGTGAGAGAATTGGCGAGCAAATATCCCTACGACAATTTTGCCGATGAAGGCCTCGACGAAGACATCACCCTACGATCAAGCATGGGAGAAGTAAACGAAGCACTTGAAAAAGAACTCGAAGAACGTCTTGCAATTGCTGGAATTGAAGTGCTCGAATCTAGAATTGGCTACCTCGCATACGCAAACGAAATTGCAAGTGCGATGCTCAAACGTCAACAAGCAACTGCCATCGTTGCTGCACGACATAAAATTGTGGAAGGTGCCGTAAGTATGGTTGAAATGGCGTTAAACGAATTGAGCAAAAAAAATGTAGTCGACCTCGACGAAGAACGTAAAGCCGCAATGGTAAGCAACTTAATGGTTATTTTATGTGGCGATAAAGATGCGTCACCTATAGTAAATGCAGGAACGCTCAATCACTAATTAAAAAAAGCACAACTCTTATGAAAGAATATAAAGTTATAAAGACAGACGTCACTTGGAAAGATAATATTCAAAACTTTGAAGATTTGCTCAACACCTATGCAAGGCAGGGTTGGGAAGTCAAAGATGTTGAACTCGTAGGTGGCTCTTCCAGTCATTACGTCGCTATTTTAGAAAAACAAAAATAATGAGAGCATTTAACGAAGAACAGAAATTTAGACAGTGGTGGCTCATTGCTATTGCCGTAGTCACTTTTGGGTTTATTATCTACTCAACGGTATCAGATTTAAGTGAATTTCAAAAAAGTTCCTCCACACTACTTAGTTTAATATTAACAAACGTTATTGCGCTAGCTGTTCTTTTTTTAATATTCTTTCTTTCCCTTAACACCGAAATAAATGAAAAAGGCATATCGTACGGTTTTTGGCCGTTTCAGTTAAAATTGAAATATATTCCTTGGTCCGAAATTTCTAAAATATACGTTCGTCAATACAGACCCATTGCCGAATATGGCGGTTGGGGATATCGTTTTTCCAAAGGAAAACATGGCAAAGCGTATAATGTTAGTGGCTCGACAGGAATTCAAATTATTTTCAAAAATGGAAAAAAAACCTTAATCGGAACTCAAAAAAAGAATGAAGTGGAAAGCGTTCTCAAAACATACCAACACAAATTGCACAGCAATGAAAACACTCATTAAATACTCGATAGCTTTAAGCTTATTTATTGTTTGTGCTATTTGCAACGCACAAATTACTCCCGAAGCTAAACAAGAAATCGACGCTCGTATTGCTTCTGGCAACCATCCTTCCATTTCTGTTGGAATGTATAGAAATGGAGCAACCTATTTCTATTATAGCGGCTATCGCGACATAGAAAATAAATTAAAGGCAGATGAAAATACCTTTTATGAAATAGGCTCTATTACTAAAACTTACGTCGCTCTCCTACTCGCAAAAATGGAAAATGAAGGGCTTTTGAACGTTAACGACCCAGTCCAAAAGTATATTCCAGACACATTAAAATTGAGCGACAAAGAGGGAAACCCGATTCTTTTCAAGCATCTCGCCACGCATACTTCAGGATTATTGAGAATGCCTTTTGGCTACAATCCGCCAGACCTCAAAAATCCTTTTAAAGGATATTACAGAAAGGATATGTTCCTACAGCTTAAAAATTTTGGACCCGTGAACGTAGGCTCAAAATACAGCTATTCAAACCTTGGCGTAGCATTATTGGGTGAGACCTTGGCAATAATAAAAGACGATACGTTTGAAAATATTCTCACTTCGGAAATATTAAAACCATTGAACCTCAACGAAACTTTTATCAACTTACCTGAATCCAAAAGGAATCATTATGCACTTGCTTATGCTGATAAAAAATTAACACCACAATGGGATTTTGATGTAATGGCACCCGCTGGAGCATTGAAAGCGACCCTTCCAGATTTACTAAAATATGGGGTTTCTTATCTTCAAAAAAATGGAATTTCAGCAGCGCAACAAAAAGTTATGCAAACCTATTATGAGGCAGAGGGGTCACAAACAATGGGGCTTGGTTGGATAAAAGATGGAGAACAGCTCGTTCACGGTGGACGTACTTTTGGTTTTACAAGCTACATCATTATCGACCCAGAAACAGAAACTGTAATAGCAATTGCAACGAATACTGGAGATAGAAATGTTTCTGACATTGCGAATTATATTCTCAATCCAGTGAAAAATAAATTATTTGATGCAAGTGAGGATGAAGCTGAAATTTCCGCAGAAAAACTTCAAAGATATTTGGGCACGTACGTGAACAAAACCTATGACATGACCTTTATTGTTACCGAAAAAGACGGTACACTCTTTGTAAAACTGAACAATCAGAACGCACTCGCCGCACAATACGTGGGGGAAAATGCGTTTATGAATAAAGAGGTAAAGGCAAAGATCCAATTTGGGTTAGAGAACAACGACGTGACTACGTTAACGCTAGTTCAAAACGGTAACAACATCCTTTGCAATAAACAATAAACTATGAAAAAGATTGCATTTTTAATATTGTTGAACACACTGTTCATTCAAGCGCAGACCATCAAAGAAGATGCTCGCGACATCTCTGTTTCACCATTAATTGATGGAACTATTTTGACACCAAAAAGTGAAGAGAAAATTCCGTTGGTTATTATCATTGGCGGTTCTGGACCTACGGACCGAAATGGCAACCAACAAATGATGGAAAACAATTCACTACGCTTTCTTGCGGAGGGGTTGTATAAAAACAACATTGCAAGTTTTAGATATGACAAACGTATCGTGAAACAAATGAAAAATAAAACTATTAGCGAAGAAAGCACTAGGTTTGATTATTTTATTAAAGATGCTGTTGATGTTTTCAATTATTTTAAAAAAGCAGATGCGTTTTCAAAAATTTACATTCTTGGGCATAGCCAAGGATCACTTGTTGGGATGGTGGCTGCGCAACAGGGAGCAGATGGATTTATTTCAATCGCGGGTGCAGGTCAACCTATTGATGAAGTGATTGTAGATCAATTACAAAATCAAGCGCCAGGATTGACAGAAAATGCCAGAACAGCCTTTGCCGAAATGAAACAAAATGGAACCACCTCAAACTACAGTCCAGGTCTCGCCTCCATTTTTAGACCTTCCATCCAACCGTTTATCAATAGCTGGATGAAGTATAATCCTCAAGAAGAAATTTCAAAATTGAATGTTCCAGTTTTTATCATCAATGGCGACAAAGATTTACAAGTACAGGTAAGTGAGGCGGCGCAATTGCAAGAAGCTAAACTTGACGCTCAATTTTTAATCGTGCCCAAAATGAACCATGTCCTCAAAGAAATTGAAGGCAACGATATGGAAAATCAAAAATCATATAATGATTATAAAATGCCAGTAGCTCCTGCATTAATTGAAGAAATTGTGCGCTTTATTGAAGAATAATTTAATAGTAAAATAGATAGATATGCTTGGACATTGGTTATTAAAAAAGGGCTCTTATAGAGTATTAATACTACTTGTAATTATTTCTATATTGAGTATATGCATTGGTGTAACACTATTTATTACACAAACAATTTAAGATAAACATAAAAGCCAAAAGTAAATTTTAAGGATGGCAAAAAAGAAAGCATTTGCATTACGAGTTAACGAAGACATGATGAAAGCCATTGAAAAATGGGCTCAAGACGAGTTCCGTTCTACCAATGGACAGATTGAATGGATGCTCAATGAAATGCTGAAAAAGAACGGCAGAGAACCTATGAAAAAATAAAACACTACTATTTCAGCAAAGCGGAAATTTTAAAAACCTATTAAATTCAGTTCAATTTTGTAGAAAGTTTATTTAAAGCATTTGTCAGTGTACTTTTTAGTTCTTTTTATAGCCAATAGCTGGTTTAGAAATATTTCACCCACAATTTCTTCGAATTGTTTTTCGGTAAAAACTTTTGAAACTTTTCCATTGAATTTATAGGGTAAAAATCCAATAGACTCAAAATCCGAATCATCTTTTGTATGTATAAAATCATAGTAATTATAGTCAATATAGCCATCTGAGATGTTGAATTGGTATTTGAATTCGACGGTTCCCGCGGACGTTTCTCCAGAATTAATATAATAAGAGTATTGCCATTTACCTTTTACAAAGCACATTTTCGAGTTTTCGTCTTTAGTTCTTGAATAATCCACTACCCCTATTGTAGTTGGTGAGTTCAGTATACAATTCAAGATTTCATTTTTTGATGCTATATTTGAATCTAGTTCAATTCTTCCATTGCATATAATGAATAATGAAGCCATTTTTATCTGCAGAGATATTAACTTTATTAAGTTCTTCTCTCTCATCAAATTTGTTTACATCCGAGATGTGAATTAAATGACTTGCTAAATATAACTTGTCGTGATATTTGATGAGAAAAAATGTAAAATGTTTATAGGTATCATGGTCAATTGCCGTATACAGGTATAATATGGAAATCTTCAAGAATACCTTTTACTTCAACAATTTCATAGTCTAAATCGTCTAGATTCAAATTAAAAATATCCTTTTAGTTGTTAAATTAAAGAAGCTCATCATGTACTCGATATCAATTAATTCTTGATAATTAGCATGGACATTATCGATAAGCTGATTCAATTCACTTTCATTCAATGTAGATTCCGAATTTTTTTTCAGTTTTTCAATTATGGATTTTTTTGGTACTATTAGTGATTTGTATAGAATTGAATCATTTTTTACAATTGCCTTACCCAGTTGATCTCCAAAAATCTGTATATCTATGGTTTGGGAAAACAAACTGGAAATGGAACTAAGTATTGAAATCGTAAATATTAAAATTATCTTCATTCTTGTTCTTAAATTTGCTACAACACGTTACAAAATGTAATTTATACATTTTATTATAAGGTAAAATCAACCTAGTATCAACAGTTTATTATGCGTGTTTATAGGAATTTATATTATAAAAATCACTAAGTTTACTCTAAAAAATAAAAACAATGAAACGCAATACAAACATTTGTATTCTAAAAATAGTGTATTTCCATGGACATCAACACTGGGATTTTGCGTATTGCCAATTATAGAATAAGATAATCCAATATAAAAGCGTCTCAGTATTTACTGAGACGCTTTATTTTTATGTACCAACTCATTAACCAAAAATGAAAAAATTTTATCGCAATTATATAGACAATTTTGCTGGGCTCTCCAGGGAAATCTGGTTGCTCTCTTTGGTAACATTTATCAATCGTGCTGGCGCGATGGTGATTCCGTTTTTATCATTGTATTTGGTCAGTGAAAAAGGTTTTACATTACCAGAGGTGGGTTTGATTATGACCTGTTTTGGCATCGGTTCTTTTACTGGCACTTGGATTGGCGGGAGATTGACAGATAGTATTGGTTTTTACAAAGTTATAACGGGCAGTTTATTTTTTGGTGGTATCGGGTTTTATCTGCTCCAATACATTGAAACTTTTTATGGCTTTTGTATTGGGATATTTTCACTTATTCTAGTAGCAGACGCCTACCGTCCAGCTATTTTTGTCGCCAGCGATGTATATAGCAAAGAAGGAAACAAGACTCGAAGTATTGCGTTGATACGCCTAGCGATAAATTTAGGTTTCTCAATAGGTCCTGTTATTGGCGGTTTGATAATCGCTAATATAAGCTATACCTCACTTTTTTGGATTGATGGAATTACGTGCGCAGCTGCAGCAGGTTTACTGTTCGTTTTATTGAAGCCTAAAAAAGTAATCAGTGATGAACCAACAGTAGCTGTAACAAAAGAAGGACTTGCACCTTATCGCAATTCATATTTCATTCTGTTTTTTGTGATAATGGTGTTGACGAGCATTACGTTTGTGCAATACTTTAGCGTGATGCCACTCTACTATGCGCAGAATCATTTATTGAGCGAAGATACCATTGGCTGGCTCATGTTTTTAAATGGTGCCACCATCGTTATTTTTGAAATGCCACTCGTTACTTGGCTAGAACGGATAAAAATTTCGAAAACGATGGCGACTTTTTGGGGCGGGGTATTTATAGCACTAAGTTTTCTGGTTGTCAATATTTCTAGTTGGAGTGGTGTACTTGTTATTGGAATGATTTTAATGACCATAGGCGAAATGGTAGGTTCTCCATTTTCAAGTGCGTTGGCTTTAGAAATGGCACCCAAAGGCAGAAAAGGCAGCTATATGGGCTTATACAGTATGAGTTTTTCAATCTCGCACATGATAGGCCACAATGGCGGTATGAATCTAGCAAATACGTTTGGGTTCGACATTACATGGTATGTTATGGCTGCGATGCTAGTGGTTG
Organism: Patiriisocius sp.; assembly: GCF_051252435.1. Taxonomy (NCBI): domain Bacteria; kingdom Pseudomonadati; phylum Bacteroidota; class Flavobacteriia; order Flavobacteriales; family Flavobacteriaceae; genus Patiriisocius; species Patiriisocius sp. The sequence goes on from NZ_JBPOFW010000004.1 coordinate 84,316, forward strand.
TGTCTATATTGACCTTATGGTTGTATCGATTGCTTAAAAACTCACCTAAATTTAATACGTGGTGACAAAGATGCTTTTTAGTTGAAGTTACCAGAATTGGAATTGTAAGCCAAAAAACATATCGCTATTATATCCTTCTGTCTGTTAATGTTTGGCTGCGGTAATGTTCTTTTAAAAGATATATATTTTAAAAAATTGAAATTTCAGCAAAAAAAAGCCCATCCTGTAAAGATGGGCTTATTATTTATTCGAACCTCAAAAAGGTGAACCTAAATCGTTTACAATTAATTATTTTTTACTCTATTTCTTAATTTTCTGAAACGTAATTTTCGCATATTTTTAGAAATTAAAACTGAATCCAAACACGAAATCAGCAATCCAATTGCAGAAACTAAAAAGATAAATCTTACAACCGATGCTCCAGTAAATTCAAGACCAGTAAAACCCAATATTCCAGTAATTAATGTTACGATTAAAAATTGTGAAGTATAGTTTTTCATGATGTTGTATTTTAAATTCAAAGTAAAGATACATCCACAATTTTGATAAATTTATTAACGCATTACCAATTGTATATTTTTTAACAATTCTAACTATTTGAGCTTGGCAATGCTCCTGTGAGCCACAACGTGCGAGAGTACAATTTGTGTCTTCGTTTCGCCATAAACAATGAGTTGGTCGATAAAATTTTCCAGATGATTTTGATTCTTTAATATCACTTCCATTACAATATTTTCATTACCTGTAATCCTATAGCAGTTGAGTACTTCTTCGTAGGTTTTTACTTTTTCAAGAAAGGGTTTCAACTTCCCCATAAAAGCACGCAATGTAATGATTGCTTTAAGTTGATATTCGGCTTTAAAAGGAGAAACTACAGTTTTATATCCGGTAATAAGTCCAGCGTCCTCCATTTTTCTAATACGCTCTCCCACCGCCGGTGAGCTGATACCCACTTGCCTGCCTATTTGAGCATTAGACTGCCTTGCATTTATTTGAAGCGCATCCAAAATCTTCCAATTAATACTATCTATTTTCATTTTACTGAAATTTTAATTATTTCGTTAATATTTAAATCAAATATAACTTTTTACTTTAAATATTAAATATAAAAAATCAAATTAGTCATTACATTTGGGTTGCTATATTAAGAAAAACAACCGTATTAAAATGAGCTCTCAAGTACCCCAATTTTCTCCTACCTCGCCTATATACTTACAGGCTGTTGAAATTTTTGCCCTATCACGAAATATCGCAAACTATCTGGTTGAAGATTTTTCTTCTTTACAGGAAAATAAAGAGAACCCAGACGTGTACTTTACGGGCGACATCGTGCAACAATCCATATCATTGGGTCCAGAAATTCTTAGAGCAGAACAAAAAGTTTTTTCCGAAGAAAAGTACAAGCACGTGGCTTCGATAGACAGACTCACTAATTTACTTATTAGAAATTGTGAACGTTTGGAAAGAAGCAATAGTAATGGCAAGGACTTTCTTCCCATTCTTAGAAAAGAGCTTAAAAAATTTAGAAAACTACAACGCACTTGGATGTTGACTTTGTAATTTTATTTCCATAATTTACTAGTATCTTTAAAATCGTAATCCAAAAACTCATTAAGCATGTTTGATGACGAAGATGAAGAAAGACCCAAAAATCACGAGGACATAGAAAAAATGCCTATTTACGTTAAGGCTATGGAAATTTATGAAATTGTACGAAGCATTATAGAGGCGGTCGAAAATACTGATATCGACTTCGACAGAGAAAATGCCGAGTTTCAAAGTGACTGGATTGAACGCAGCCTTCACTATTTAATGGAAAATGCCCTTGTACTTCCAGCAAAAATAGCGGGTGCCGAAGGTGGAGACATCTATGATATACGCATGGAAAACGCCGCAATTATTAGAAAAAGTGCGATGGAATTGATAACAGATGCGCGTGCTTTAGAAATCAATGGTTATGAAGAGACAGAATATCTGAATTTATTACGAACCGAAATTGACAATTTTAGAATACTCTTTGCTGAATGGGTAAAAACCTTTGATGTAAAAAATTACTACATTGATAGGTGGGGTCTCTTTAATCCTCCCGGTGTCAATTATGACGACCACGACCCAGATGATGACATCCCGTTTGATCCAGATGAATTTCTTGATTTTTTGATGGATGATTTAGATGAAGATAATAATGAGGAAGAAGATGATGATAACTCTCCTTTTTAATTGTGAAATCAATATGATATTTGCCTAATTTCAGAAAGTAAATGACAACATTTTTTTAAATAAATCTTACGTGATTTTTTTTCGGAAATATGTGCTTAAACAAGTTTGCATCAAAGCCTATTGTCTAATTTCAAAATTTCTGACTTTACAATTTTTAGCTTTTTGATATGCATTGGATTTACTAGGATATTAGATTCAAAAGGCAACACTGCAGAAGGCACTTTCAAACCAAGGCTTTTGTTAGATTCTAACCAAGCTGAACCATAATCCTGCGTTCTAGAATTGGGTGGATTGTCGCGCCATTTTTCAGTAATCTTCGCTGGGGATTTTAATGTGGTTAGTAGTGACTCGTGTATCTCAACCTCCATGAAATAAAATGAATCATTTACAAATTCATAATCCAAATGCACTAACAACTCCAACGTTGCAAGTGCTAGACTTTCAGAAAAATAAACTACGGCATCACCTCTTCTATTCCACCTTCCTCCATAAAGACGAGCACCTTCACCACTTAAATCTTTCCTGTATTCTTTTTTTGAAATTCGGTATATTTTCAAAACGATTGTTTATGAATAAACCCCATGTTCAATTCTACCCAATATATCTTTAATTAGCTTAGTACCAAAACTAGTATCTAGAAAATCTAACGGCTTCTTATAACCAAGCCCCCGAATGTCCTTATGTAACCAAGCTACAAATGACTCTATAGTACCCATAACTTCAATACCTCTAGAAATTACTTGAGCAATTTCTAGAATTTGCTCCGTGCTATAAACATTGAGCAACTCATGGTCTTGCTTGCGCTGGATTGTACGGTGCGAGACGTGAATAAGCGCACTCATTTTTTCCATGGAAACACCAAGAATTGAACTTACCGTTAAAATAACAGATTTAGGGAGTCCTTTGCGAGTAATCTCAATGAGGTCAATATCGCTATTTACAACATGCCCAACCTGCAAACTACCACCAAGTACACTTACGATACGGTCATACTTATTTTGTATGCCGTAAAAAACCTGAGGCTCTTGTGCCAAATTAATTACTTTTACTTCTTTCTTTGATTTCATGACCATGACATTTGTCACAAATATATGATTTATTGTCGTGTTATTGAAATATATTTAACAAAAAAAACCTGACACGATTTTCCACATATCAGGTTTATAGCAAAAAGTAAAATTAAAACTATTACATATTTCGTCTATACTGTCCCCCCACTTCAAAAAGCTTTGCTGTTATTTGCCCTAAAGAACACACCTTTGTTGCTTCCATTAATTGTTCAAACATATTTTCATTATGGATTGCCGCATGTTGTACCTTTTTTATACTCTCTTGTGCTTTGTCACCAAAAGCAGTGTGGAGATTATTCAAAGTTTCAATTTGGTATAATTTTTCTTCTTCGGTTGCTCTTATAACTTCAACGGGAAGCACCGTTGGAGAACCTTTACTGCTTAAAAACGTATTTACCCCGATTATAGGAAACTCTCCCGTATGCTTTAAAGTTTCATAATACAAACTTTCTTCTTGGATTTTGCTTCGTTGATACATTGTTTCCATTGCCCCTAAAACACCTCCACGTTCTGTAATTCTATCAAATTCAAGCAATACGGCTTCTTCTACTAAATCAGTCAATTCTTCTATAATAAAAGAACCTTGAATTGGATTTTCATTTTTTGCAAGCCCTAATTCTTTATTGATAATCAATTGAATTGCCATGGCTCTACGTACACTTTCTTCAGTTGGAGTTGTTATGGCTTCATCATAGGCATTAGTGTGCAATGAATTACAATTGTCATAAATCGCATACAAGGCCTGCAATGTGGTCCGAATATCATTAAAATCTATTTCCTGAGCATGTAAAGAACGACCCGAGGTTTGAATATGATATTTCAACATTTGAGCTCTTGGGTTTGCAGCATATTTATTTTTTAGCGCCTTACTCCATATTTTACGCGCAACACGACCAATTACAGAATACTCCGGATCAATACCATTGCTAAAGAAAAAGGAAAGGTTAGGACCAAATTTATTAATATCCATTCCACGGCTCAAATAGTATTCTACATACGTAAATCCGTTTGAAAGTGTGAAAGCTAATTGTGTAATTGGGTTTGCACCGGCTTCGGCAATGTGATATCCACTGATGGAAACCGAGTAGAAATTTCGAACTTGATTTTCAATGAAATATTCCTGAACATCACCCATTAATCTGAGTGCAAATTCCGTAGAAAAAATACAAGTATTTTGAGCTTGATCTTCTTTTAAAATATCAGCCTGCACCGTACCGCGCACTTGCATCATCGTGTCCGCTTTGATTTTGAAATAAACATCCTTTGGCAACACTAAATCTCCCGTTACTCCAAGAAGCATTAATCCTAAACCATCATTGCCTTTTGGCAACTCTCCTTGATATGTTGGTCTATCAACGCCACGCTCTTTGTAAATTGACATTATTTTCCTTTCAATTTCTTTTTCAAGACCGTTTTCCTTGATGTACTTTTCGCAGTTTTGGTCAATTGCGGCATTCATAAAAAAGCCTAACAACATTGGCGCGGGCCCGTTAATTGTCATACTTACCGAAGTCATCGGGTGGCTTAAATCAAAACCACTATACAATTTTTTCGCATCATCTAAACAACAAATGGAGACTCCCGCATTACCAATCTTTCCGTAGATATCCGGGCGATGGTCTGGGTCGTTTCCGTAGAGCGTAACACTATCAAAAGCCGTTGACAAACGCTTTGCCGGCAATCCCATACTCACATAATGAAAACGCCTATTCGTACGTTCTGGACCCCCTTCACCCGCGAACATCCTCGTTGGATCTTCACCTGTTCTTTTAAAGGGATACAGTCCTGAAGTAAAAGGGAATTCCCCAGGAACATTTTCCTGCAATGTCCAGCGAAGAATATCACCCCACGCCTGGTATTTGGGCAGAGCTACTTTAGGTATTTGAGTGTGCGAAAGCGACTCGGTATGGGTATCAATATTTATTTCTTTGTCCCTTACTTTAAAGGTATAGACAGGGTTTTTGTAACGATTTACTTTTTCATCCCAACCTGTAATCACCTCCCAATTGTAATTATCTAAGTCCAATTTCACTCGGTCAAACTCAGCGAGCAATAACTTTATGAGCTCTTTATTTTCTTCGGAAGTTTTAAGCTCTTCGGAAACAATGCCAGCTTTATCAAGTTGAGGAACTTCACCTGAAAAAGATTCAATAGTTTTAAAGATTCCGTATAACTTTTGAGCTACTTCGGCTTGTTCGTTTGCTGTTTTGTCATACGCCCTGTTCGTTTCAGAAATTTCAGAAAGATATCTTGTCCTTGCCGGAGGAATTACAAAAATTTTCTCGGACATCTCATCCGAAATCTCGAAGGTGCTTTTTAAATCTGTCTCCGTTTTTTCTTGTAGTTCCGCCATAATAGCACAATACAATTTGTTCATCCCGGGATCATTGAACTGTGATGCAATGGTACCAAAAACAGGAAGGTCATCTTGATGCGTTTCCCATAATTGATGATTACGCATATATTGTTTTTTAACATCTCGCAGTGCATCCAACGAACCGCGCTTATCAAATTTATTGATGGCAACGAGATCGGCAAAATCAAGCATATCTATTTTTTCAAGCTGTGTTGCCGCTCCAAACTCTGGAGTCATTACATATAAGGATACATCGCTATGCTCGATAATTTCGGTATCGCTCTGTCCAATTCCAGAAGTTTCTAATATAATAAGATCGTATTCTGCGGCTTTAATAACTTCAATCGCTTCTGAAACATATTTAGATAGCGCCAAGTTTGATTGACGTGTTGCTAAACTGCGCATATAAACGCGAGGCGAATTGATGGCGTTCATTCTAATACGGTCACCCAAAAGCGCTCCACCTGTTTTACGTTTTGATGGGTCCACGGAAATGAGACCGATTGTTTTTTCGGGAAAATCAATTAAAAAACGTCTTACCAACTCGTCAACCAAAGAAGATTTTCCAGCACCACCGGTACCTGTAATTCCAAGTACTGGGGTTTTTAAAGTTTCATTCTTTTTATGAATTTTCTTTAATGTTTCTTCAGCGATTTCAGGAAAATTTTCGGCTGCTGAAATTACTCTTGCAATGGCACCGTTGTTTTTTTCTGATAAATGTGAAAGCTCTCCGTTCAACTCATTTCCTATAGGAAAATCTGATGTTTCAACTAAATCATTAATCATCCCCTGCAATCCAAGTTCACGACCATCATCTGGAGAATAGATGCGGGTAATTCCGTAATCCATTAATTCTTTAATTTCAGAAGGCAAAATAACGCCTCCACCACCACCAAAGATTTTTATATGGCCTGCTCCTTTTTCTTGCAAAAGGTCATACATATATTTAAAATACTCATTGTGTCCTCCTTGATAGGAAGTCATTGCAATAGCATTAGCATCTTCTTGTATGGCCGTATTCACAACCTCTTCAACACTCCTGTCATGACCCAAATGTATTACCTCTACTCCTGTTGATTGAATAATACGGCGCATTATATTTATTGCTGCGTCATGACCATCAAATAGAGATGCTGCGGTTACAATTCTTACTTTATACTTTGGCTTATAGGGATTTGCTTGTTGCATGATAAGTTTTAATAGATATTTGTTTGACAAATTTAGTTAAAAATAAGCCGTAGTCACTGGGATTGCTAACGAAAATAAGTCTTAAAGTTTCATTAAAATGTTGCTGTAAGCAATTAATTATTTTATCTTGCAAGCTCATTTAAACAATTAAAATAAAAATATTATGAAAAAAATTTACATTTTAGCTATAGTAGCTTTTGGATTCGCATTTACATCTAATGCGCAATTGTTAGAAGACAACATGGAAGATTATTTAGAGGGTGATATTAGTCCACAATCTCCAATATGGAGAACTTGGAGTGGTGATGAGGTTGCTCTAGAATCTGCTGATGTTGTTACTGAGCAAGCAAACGATGGTACATTTTCAATGAGAGTAAATAACGAAGGTGCTCCAGCAGGTATTGATCAATTATTAGTAATTCCTGCTCAAACAGGTGGTGTTTCTACTTTGAAATTTATGATGTATGTTCCATCTGGACAATCAGGTTATTTTAACTTACAAGGGGAGATTACAACTCCACAAACTGGGGTTTACATTACTCAAGATTTATATTTTAACCAAAATAACGGAGCGCCAGGTCAAGGTACTGATGGGACAAATACATGGAGTTTCCCTCACGATGCATGGTTCGAAGTTGGTATTGCTGTTGATGTTGATAATAACGAATATAAAATGGTTGTAGATGGTGCTGAAGCTATTCCTGCAGGAACTGGCTTTAATGATGGTACTACTACATTTGGTGGAGCGGATTTTTATGCAACAGACGCAAGTACATTATATTATATTGACACTGTATCTCTTGAATCTGGTGACACTTTAGGTGCTGAAGATTTTAATGCTGATGTATTTTCAGTATATCCTAATCCAGTTGTTGATATTTTGAATATAAAGTCTGCAGTTCCTGTTGATGCAGTAGTCGTTTATGACATCTTAGGAAAAGTTGTTGCGCAGTCTTCTACAAAAACTGTTGACATGAGTGGATTATCTTCTGGTGCATATTTAGTTAATGTAACTATTGGAGATACTTCAAAAACTATCAAAGTAATTAAGTAATATTTACTTTAATATTTTAAAAGGCGCTTCAAAAATGAAGCGCCTTTTTTATTTTTATAATTCTAAAATATACAATATGAAAAGATCAATTTTAGTTTCTGTTTTTTGTTTTATTACATTGTCATGTGCGCAACTACAAAATGTAGTTAATACAATACCAACACAGGGAGGTCTTGATCCAACTACTATTGCAAGTGGATTAAGACAGGCACTAGATTTTGGGATTGACAAACAAGTTACCAAGTTAACTCAGCAAGATGGATTTTATAAAAATTCAATGGTGAAAATATTACTTCCAGAAGAACTTCAAAAAGTTGACAATACCTTACGTAGTATTGGCCTTGGCAAATTAGCTGACGAAGGCTTGAAAGTAATGAATCGTGCTGCAGAAGATGCGGTAAAAACAGCTACGCCGATTTTTGTGGATGCTGTGAAAAATATCACTTTTACAGATGCTAAAAATATTTTGCTTGGCAATAACACGGCAGCAACCAGTTACCTTGAAGGCAGAACTACTCAAGCCCTTTATCAACAATTCAATCCTGTTATTAAAAATTCATTTTCAAAAGTTGGGGCAGATCAAGTTTGGGCTAATATTATGACTAAATATAATGCAATCCCTTTAACTAATAATGTAAATCCAGACTTAACAGATTACGTTACGTCAAAAGCACTTGAAGGTGTTTACAAAATGATTGGAGAAGAAGAAAAGCAAATACGCACAAATCTTAATTCAAGAACAACTAATCTTTTAAGACAAGTGTTTGCGCTACAAGATTAATTTAACTTTGTACAGTTAATTCTTGACTGTTTTACGAAAAGATTAACTAACTGTTATCAAAGATTAAAGACTTTGATTTTTACCTTTGTTTTGAACAAAATTTTAAATATGTCATTTTGGTATAGAAAAAAAACAAGGCTTGAAATACTTAAATCTAAGTATAGTGACTTGATGCGTAAATCTTTTGAAACTGCACTTAGAGATAGAGAGAAGAGTCAATTAGTTAAGAGAAAAGCTAAGGAAATTTATGAGGAAATTGAATATTTGAGCTTAAGCAGTGCTGACAAGTAATTTTATGCATGCAATTTCTTGAAATAATCGAAAGCTTTATTCAATCTAGATCCGTACCAAGAAAAATATTCCCCATCTACTAAACGCACTTCTTTTTTAAGTGCGTTTTTTAATTTTATTATATGTCCGTTCTTAAAAGGAAAAGGTTCTGTTGAAAGTAAAACCATATCAACATTAGCCAAATCATTTAATTCTACTTCAGGATATCTTGATTCTTTTGGAGCGAAATTTTTAAAATTATTTAGCATCAATAACTCATTGATAAACGTTTGTTGTCCCGCAACCATAAAAGGATTTTGCCAAATTAAGTAAGCAATACTTTTTAACTCTTTATCCTTTATAAAATTTTTGAAATCAATTAGCTTTTCATTTATGGTATTTACAAGAGCTTCTGCCTGTAACTTTTTATTAAATATAACTCCGAAACTCTTAATCATTTCTTGATTATCCTTAATTTTAAATATATCACTCACCCAAGTTGGTGCAATACCTTGACAAGCTTCAACAATATCTTTTGAATTTTCTTCTTTATTACAAATAATTATATCTGGCTTAAGTGCTGTAACTTTTTTAAAATTGACATTTTTGGTTCCACCTACTATTTTACTAGTTTGTTTTATGGTTTCTGGATGTACACAGAATTTAGTAACACCCACAATTTGAGTAGCGAGTCCTAAATCTACAAGTAATTCAGTTTGTGAAGGCACTAAAGAAACAATACGCTTGGGAACACTTTCAAAATATAACTTTCTATTAAGCTGATCTTTAACGTGCATTTAGAATAGATTCCATTTGTTGCTGCAATTCAATTGCTGCTGTGGCAGCCGCATTGTCAAATTGCAAATCATTCCCTGCATAAATAATTCCTCTAGAAGAGTTTATGAGTAAACCAACATTTGCATTCATTCCATATTTACATACATCTTGTAGATTTCCACCCTGTGCTCCTACACCCGGAACAAGTAAAAAACTATCTGGAACTATTGAGCGGATATCAGCAAAATATTCAGCTTTGGTTGCTCCAACCACATACATTAGGTTCTTTGAATTTTTCCAAGTAGCAGATGTTTTTAAAACCTTTTTATATAATTCTTGTCCATCAATCCCATCAATATTTTTGGTTTGAAAATCAAAAGCCCCTTCGTTTGATGTCAATGCCAATAAAATGGTATGCTTGTCCTCAAATGCCAAAAAAGGCTCTATTGAATCCTTACCCATATATGGAGCAACGGTTACACTGTCAAAAGCCAAATCTTCGAAAAAAGCTTTAGCATACATGGAAGAGGTATTTCCTATATCACCTCTTTTCGCGTCGGCGATTGTAAAAATTTCTGGATGATTAGCATTTAAATATTCTATTGTTTTTTCAAGTGACTTCCAGCCTTTAATACCGTAGGCCTCGTAAAAAGCAGTGTTAGGTTTGTAGGCTACTGCCAAATGATGCGTAGCATCTATGATTGCTTTATTAAATGAAAATATGGGGTCTTCTTCAGCTAGAAGATGTTTCGGTATTTTTTGCAAATCTACATCTAGCCCAATACACAGAAATGATTTTTTTCGGTTTATTTCGGCAATTAGATGTTTTGTGGTCATTACTAGAGGTTTTGTTGTTGTTACTTTTCCGAAGTATTAAAAACTTTCTCCTGTTTCTTTTAAGCGCTCTGTATTATCAACCAATTGTAGTTCGTCGATAATTTTTTGAATGTCGCCATCAATAATGTTACTCAAATCGTACAACGTTAAATTGATACGGTGATCTGTAACACGGCCTTGAGAGTAATTATAGGTTCTAATTTTTGCACTACGGTCACCACTTGTAACTTGAGATCCTCTTTTGAGGGCATCTTCGGCTTGCTTTTTTGCTAATTCTAAATCATACAATCTAGAACGCAAAACCTTAAAGGCTTTTTCTTTGTTCTTATGTTGCGATTTTTGGTCTTGGCATTGCGCCACCAATCCTGTAGGAAGGTGTGTCAAACGTACCGCCGAATACGTGGTATTTACGGACTGACCACCTGGTCCAGAGGAGCAGAAAAAATCAACACGAACGTCCTTTGGTTCAATTTGAACATCAAATTCTTCGGCTTCTGGAAACACCATCACCGTTGCTGCGCTTGTATGCACACGTCCTTGAGTTTCGGTTTGAGGTACTCGTTGCACACGGTGTACGCCGGCCTCAAACTTTAATGTTCCGTAAACATCGTCTCCTTCGACTTCCATTTGTATGGCTTTGTAGCCTCCACTTGTTCCTTCGCTAAAATCAACAACACTTGTTTTCCAACCTTTACTTTCGCAATATTTTGTGTACATACGATGTAAATCACCCGCAAAAATACTAGCTTCATCACCGCCAGTCCCTGCCTTTATCTCCATCACCGCATTCTTTGCATCTTCAGGATCTTTTGGTATAAGCATAAATTTTATTTGCTCTTCGAGTTCTTCAATTTTTGTCTTGGCTTCGTCCATTTGCATTTTAGCCATCTCCACCATATCTGCATCGCTACCGTCTGATAGAATTTCATCTGCCTCGGCAATACGCTCTGTTGCCATAATATATTCTTGGCGTTTTTTCATCAAAGCGTTTAAATCTTTATATTCTTTTGTGAGTTGAATATATTGCTTTTGATCGCTAATAATATCTGGCTGAATAATGAGATCACTCACCTCATCAAATCTATTTTTTACTATTTGGAGTTTTTCTAACATAACTAAATTCTCCTTTTCATTTTGAAACGGACGGTGGCAAATTTACAATAATTTAACGGGATTTTTTGGTGGTTTATCTGCGGAAATTTCAGCAATTAGAGAGATGAATGCAGTTTAAATAAAGTAGTTTTGATAAGGTTTTTAATATTTCCGAAGAGAATAAAAACAATTTTAAAATTATATCAAATTTTTAATTCTAGGATTTTTTTCAGTATCGTGAATCACTGTATAATGAACTAACAATGCGCTTGATAGAATTAGCAAAATACGAGCTATATAAACGGCTACATTACCATAAGCAAAATCATAATAACCAATTGCTCTAAAAACTTCGGCAAAAATAAGAGCGAAAACGGCAACCGTAAAAACCAATGATGCTGCAGTGCTCTGTGTAAAATTATATAGCAAAGTTGTCATACCCATACAAACTACTCCTATGGAGCTTACAATCAAAAACACAAAGGTCCTTTTACTTCCATCGGCATACATAATCATTGCTGCTAACTCAAACAATAAATATGCATTGACGGATATTAATAGTAAAAAAACAATCCAATAGAAACCATTCATCCTCTTGATGATTATTTTTGGTTTTAAGTACAAAATAAGACTCATGTAACTTAAAAAATTAAGTCCAAGCATTATTTCTGAAATTTCAGGTAATTCATACCAAATAGACAAAAGACTGGAAGCACCGAATAATAAGAAAAAAAGAGCGAGCAGTTTACTTGTAGTAACACGATGGATGTAGCATAAATATGCAAGAAACACAAATGAAACTATAGCCCGTAACATACGATACGTAAAAAAATCTCTTTGCCAATGCACGTAAATACTTGACGCTAGGAGGGTAAGTCCTAAAACGAACAGAATTATTTTATAATGTTTTTTGAAAAGCAAAACCGTAATAATTTGTCCGAAAATAATAAAATCGAATTAAATAACATTTCTTTTCGTAAGAAATATACTACTAGTATGTATATGTTCCCAATTTAGAACTTATGGTAAGCGATTTATTTTCTGCTTTTTTTACCCTTCCAATTATCTGAGCAGCCACATTGAAACTTTTTGAAATTTCAATTATAGTGTCTGCTACATCTGGCGCTACATATAATTCCATGCGGTGACCCATGTTAAATACTTGATACATTTCTTTCCAATCTGTATTACTTTCTTGCTGAATTAATTTAAACAGTGGTGGGACATCAAATAGATTGTCCTTAATAATGTGTAAGTCTTTTACAAAGTGAAGTATTTTAGTTTGAGCTCCTCCACTACAATGCACCATTCCACTTATGTTTGATAAACCTATTTCAGAAATAATTTTTTTGATGATAGGCGCATAAGTTCTGGTAGGAGATAATACTAATTTACCAGCATTTAAAGGACTGTTCTCAATAGCGTCTGTCAGTTTTTTTGAACCAGAATACACTAAGTCCTCTGGCACAGCGGCGTCAAAACTTTCGGGGTATTTTTTTGCAAGGTATTTGTCGAAAACGTCGTGTCTAGCCGAAGTCAAGCCATTACTACCCATTCCTCCGTTATATTCATTCTCGTACGTTGCTTGCCCAAAAGAGGCTAGACCCACAATTACATTACCTGGTTTGATATTCTTATTATCGATAACATCACTGCGCTTCATTCGTGCTGTTACCGTTGAATCGACAATGATTGTTCGTACCAAGTCACCCACGTCCGCAGTTTCTCCACCCGTACTATGGATTTCGACTCCATGTTTTTTTAAATCTGAAATGAGCTCTTCAGTTCCATTTATGATTGCTGAAATTACCTCTCCAGGAATAAGGTTTTTATTTCTACCTATCGTTGAAGAAAGTGTAATATTATTGACGGCTCCCACACAAAGTAAATCGTCGATATTCATAATCAAGGCATCTTGAGCAATTCCTTTCCATACTGAAATATCTCCCGTTTCTTTCCAATACATATAAGCAAGCGAAGATTTTGTACCTGCTCCATCGGCATGCATTATTAAACAATAGTCCTCATCACCAGTTAAATAATCTGGAACAATTTTGCAGAATGCCTGCGGAAATAATCCTTTGTCCACATTTTTAATTGCGTTGTGAACATCTTCTTTACCTGCCGAAACTCCACGCTGTGCATATCTTTTTGAAATATCTTTACTCATTGTTATGGTTTAATCTAGATGATAAAAGTACAAAATGAAAAATCGCCTTAAAAATTTAAGGCGATATAAGTTGTTGTGGCTTATTTTTTAATTCTCCCAATCGGGCATTTTACCATTCTCAGTTATAATTTCAAAATTTTGGTCCGTCAGCGCAAAATTATGACTCAAGACTTTAGATGGTGCTCCAAAAGCTCTGCCTTTTTCAGTATAAATTACAAGATTTTCATTTGGAGAAAAACGCGGATCTATATTAAGAAACCCCTCGGTAACACTTGTCATTAAATCAAATCTGCTCATTGTAGGTATATCCCAAATAAATAAGCGTGCATCTTGTAAGCTATATTCTGGCAATTGAATTCCAGAAATATCTTGGTAATATAAAACTTTAGTACCATCTACATTTAAATTTAGTCCACCTGCACCTCCCGTTATTCCACTTAAAATTGTTTCTTGTACATCACCGTCTGTGTTAATGGTAAAAATTTCTACATTATACCCTTGACTATTATTTGTTTTTACGGCAATCACATCGTTAAACCTACTCCAATCAACTTCGGTCACAAAGTTTCCGTTCATTTCAATATAAAAATCCTCGAGACCAGTACCATTAGAAGCAATTTTATATAAGGTGCTAAATGCTGGATACAATAAAAAATCTCCTTGTGGTGACCACGTAAAATCTAATTCTTCAAAATTAAAACCCTGTATAGGCTGGGAACTCGTAACTTGCACCTGATTACTTCCATCTTCATCCATTGTAAATATGTGCACGTTTCCACCCACATTCCTTAAAAAAGCAATCTTATTTGTAACAGAATTTCTTCTAGGCCTAAAACTGTTAACAGATGGACTTGTTAGTCTAAATTCGTTACCGTCTTGATCTGTTGAATAGATTACATTATTACTATTTTCCTCACGAACAAATAAAATATCTAATTGCGGAGATGTCGTTGTCTCAAAATTGAAGAGACTACTAAAAACAGGTGGATTTGAATTATCTGAAGCAGAAACTTGCCAAAAATATTTAGTGCCAAATCTCAAATCTTCCACAGTATAAATGGTATCTGTAATATTCTGAAAATCTAAAATTTCACTATCTGTATCATTGTATAATTTTAAATTATAAATGACTTCATCATTTTCGTCCTCATCAATAGATTGAAACCAAGCAAACTCAACAGTCGTACTAAGATCAACAGAGTTATTAGCCGGAGTGATAAGTTCAAAAGCTGAAGGTTGAGAATTATTTTCGTCTGAAATGAACAATTCAAATACTACATTAACCTCTGCATCAGCAATAACATTAGCAGGTTCAAATCCTGATAAAAAATCGTCTAAATCTGCTTTGACCGAATAACTACCCACTGGCACATTTTCGATTTCAAAGTTTCCCATTTCATCTGAAAAAACTGTTGAAGTAACCGGTTGCGTAGTAATTTTTACATTTGCCAACGGAGTATTATCAACATCTTTAACCACTTTCCCTGTAATTGTTCCAGTTTCAGTACCGTCAATTCTATCTTCGCTGCATTGAGATAGTAACATTGTCAATGTTATAAATAGAAATATTTTAAAATAATTATTCATTTGAAAAGATGTTTAAAATCCTAGATCATAATTAATACCCACACTAAAGTTATAGAAATAATCATTTCTAACTCCAAGCTCTATATTATCAATTTTATCTGACAGTGTTAAATTGAATTTTGCTTTTGCAAACCAGTTTAATCTATCAGAGAATTGGTACTCAATACCAGCTCCATATTGTAATTTAAAGAAAGAATCCCAGCGCTGTAAAAAATTTGACGGAGAATCATCAACAAAATAAGCAATACCAGGCCCTCCAAAAACAAAAGGTGAAAATTTATCCTTGTCGAGAATTCTGTATTCTAAATTTAGATCACCACTCAACCACCAGTGTTTAATATCTGGTGCAGAAAACAATCGAAACAAACTGACTTCTGTTTGCAATCTCCAATTTCTTTCAAAATGATATTTTAAACCTAAAGTAGAAGAAAAATCTGGTTCTCTCGTGCTATAATCGCCATCGATATAAGCTAAACCAGCTGAAGCCTCTCCTGAAAACTTCATAGGCTTTCGTTGTGATCTTTCGTATAGACCTACACTTTCTTCCTCCAACTTTAACTTCTCATATTTATCTACAATCTCTTTGTTGACTTCATCTCCTCCTGCGGCTATCCAAAGCTTATCCTTAATTCCTTCGTAAATTAAATTTTCTACCGCTTTTTCAATAGCCTCTTTAACTGCCAATTCTGCAGGTTCATTTTTAGTATATCCCGTTTCGACCTCTAAAAGTCTTTGAAAGTTGACAAACCTAAAAAGTCCCGCATCGACACCTTGCGACAATATAGTTTTTGAAACATAAACTGTTTTTACTATTTCACCAGTCGAAGTAGCTACAGCTCTTAAATAAATGGTGATTCTATCTTGACGATACTGTGTTGATCCTCCTGCACCAAAATAGCGCGCTCCAACTCCCCCTGTCAAAATATTAGAATCGTAAGATATGATGCCACCTTCTAAAATAACACCTGCAAAAAGTAAAGGATCTAGACGCTGCACCTTACTTTTATCTGAAGTATAATCATTTCTGGTTGCTTCAATAATTTTTCGCTCCTGTAACAAATTAGCAAGGTTCTCTCTTTCAATAGGTCTAAACCACTTAGAGTCTTCAAGTGCCTTAATCAATATTGTAGTTGCGCCTTGGGTTACAGCTGTGCTGAAATTACTACCCACTTCAGATTGCTTGTATTGACCTGTTTGATCTTTAAAGTTATAAACTCCTATCACTACTTTTTTTTCAGGGTCTGGCAATGATTTTAAATTTTGAGTAACAGAGGTAAACTCACCAAATCTCGCTTCCTGAAATCCAGTGGGTTGATTGAAATATGACCCGCAACCCGCTAAAAAGAAAAAACTACTTACTACTATAAGATATCTAAAAAACTTCATTTTAGTTTGGTACAATAATTTGAGTCTGTTCACCAGTAGATGTGTCGAGAATGTTAATAATAAGGCCATTTACTCCTTCAGAGATTTCTACTTCCAGACCACCAATTGTGGTCGTTCCTGGCTCCAAAGCATCTGAATCAAATTGATTATTAAATACCTCTCTAGATATCCGACTTAGTAATTGTCGTTCCAAATTATCTCTAAACTGTTCTAAATCATCAACCTCTTCGTTTTGTTGAGTATTAGGATCAGTAAAACCATTTTGAGCAGTGGCAGAACTTAACATCCATTGATAATTAAAAGTCTCTCCACCGAAAGAAGGGTTTACAGGCTTATACACAAGTTGTTGTGAAAAACATATAACGGTGAAAAGTGCAAATAAAAGAAATAGTAGTGTTTTCTTCATTTATGTTAATTTTTTAAGTTCAAAAAATACAAAAAATTTAATAGCGTTCAATTTGATTATTTATATTTTTTTTATTTTGTAAATATCTAACTAAATTATTAATTGTAAAGTCGGCCATGCTTTTTAGGTAATCTTCTTTCGGTCTCAAAAAAAATTCACTTAATAATTGTCCTTCAACACTCACTTCAATTTTGGTATTTCTACCTGTTCCAAGTATTTCCTTAATATTTATTATTTCCTCAGCATTTATTTCACTAACAAAGTATTTAGCATAAAATATTTTATAAAAATCGTTGCCAAATTTTGTTCTTGTGTCTTGAGTAACAATACCATTAATCAATGCATCATTGTATGCATTATCTCTAATCTGTTCTTTTGTTAGTATTAATGGTTCTTTTTCTTCTGAAATTTCATCGTATTGGGACCATCTCGCTTTGCCTATTAAATTTTCATCTACGTCATAGACTAAAAATAGCACAATTATTTTTGTAGTGTCAGATTTAGAAATAGTTGTTTCAGCTAGCGTTTTTTTCTCTATTGGGCTTAGAGAAAATCCTCCTTCCTCTTCAACTTTGCCAGGATTTTTTTCGTCCGGAACGGTTCTAAATGTAGTGAAAACAAAACGTAAATCTTGACTTACCTCAACTAAATTACTTGCTCTGGCTCTTATAGCAGTGTATTCGGTATTTTCGTCAACGAGTAATTCTGCATTAACAACAGTATTATATTGTCCAACAGCAGTTAAACTGTAGAAAAAAATAGCGAAAAATAAAAATTTCATGTTATGGAAAATTTTAAAACAACAAACTAGAAGCTAATGATTGTTATTGTTTTATCGGCACCTTGCATATTTATCTGGAGACTATTTGAAATATTATTTGCACCTATTTTATTGATTTCTAAATTATTTCCAAATTGGCTTAAATTACTTGTTACACTACCAGCTGGGTTGTTTACTGTTTCAGTAATAATATTATCATTACCGTTTTGAATTAAGTTTGCACTTACTTCTGTTACATTATATGAAACATCAATTAAATTATTATTACCTTTTTGATCAACCAAAACATTAGATCGCCTAGCAGTAATAGTAACAGTGGCATCATTGTCAATACCCACTTGATTTACTTGAGAAATATTTAAAGAGCCATTAGGCAGTGGCAACCTATTGTTAGCAATAGTTGTCAATAGAGAAAGTTGATTGTTCTCAATCAACTCATTGGCTAACGTATTATTTTGAGAAAAACAACTAAAAACACCTAACGGTATTATAAATAATATGATGTGAAAAAAATTTTTCATTTTATTAGCAATTTAATGAATATTACTAGAATATAAAAATAAATGAATGAGTGTATGCAAATAAATTAATCTTAAATAATTCACATTTATAATATGCTATTTCTGTCAGCAAAATCACAATGCAGTTTGATTTACCGTTGCAGTATTTGCTCCTTTTTGATTAATCAAACTATTATTAACTTGTCCTAAAGGCCCAGGCCCAATTAAACCAGGCAAATTATTAATTTGGTTTACAATGGCCGTATTATTTGCATCCCCGGCACCCAAAATAGTATCACCTTGTATAACTTGTGAAAATGCTAAAGACCCTATTTGAGTTACTGTTGACTCATTTGAATAGTTAGAAAAAGCGTTTGCACCGCCTCTTTGAATAACTATTGATCTTTGATTAGCACCATTTTGAATTGTCAGCGCGTAATTAAAGGAGCCATTCTGGTCAATGTTACTTCCTTGAGTAAAATTTAATGGATTACTGGCTAAAGGAGCAATTGCTATAGTTCTGACTTGATTCGTAATAGCAAAATTATCATTTCCTTTCTGGGTATGATATGCATAATTTCCCTCTTCCATTTGATCAATAATCGATTCTTGAGAATCTCCTATCTGTAATACATCAGCACGGTTAGCTTTAAACACTGAGATATTAGGAGTAAACTGATTGACATCAGAATTATGCCCATCACCTGTTTGTTCCACTCTTGTTTGATTTGCTCCGTTTTGCAAAATGTTCGAGTTATTTCTAGCAGCGAGACCTGCCAATCCTTGGCCACCTCTCTGCGTAACGATTGCAACATTTGAACCAAATTGATTGGCTACAGATGCGTTGTCTCCAACTTGTATAACTACTGCTTGGTTTGTTCCAGACTGATCTAAATCACTAAAACTATAAAAAGACCCAATACTGGTTTGTGTGATTGATCCGACTGTATTTGAACCCAGTTGATCTACTTGAGAAACATTTTGAGCATTTGCCGTAATTGCCAAAATGAAAATATCTGCACTAAAAAAAAACTTATTCATATGGATTAAACTTTTAATTATTAGATTCTATATAAACGATAACGCTAGGCTCAAAATATACTTTATATTAAAATAAGGTACCAGTTTTAAAAACTAGTACCTTATTATAAATTGATTTTTTATAAATCAAAAAAAGAACTTACATACTAGTTTGAGTTACTGTAGCTGTGTTAGCTCCCTGTTGGTTAACAGCACTGTTATTTACCTCACCGAAAGCTCCTGGTCCCATAACAGGTGTAGCAAGCATATTAGTCTGTGTTACCGTAACAGTGTTGTTTGCATCACCTGCAGCTAAATCGCTTTGATTTACTGTTGAATATGCAAGAGATCCCATTTGAGATACAGTAGCCTCATTAGAATAATTAGCAGTTGCATTAGCTCCACCAGATTGAACAATAATAGATCTTTGATTTGCTCCATCTTGTGTAGCTAGTGCATAATTGTAAGATCCATTTTGATTAACACTACTACCTTGAGTAAATCCTCCAGGGTTTCCAGCTAAAGGTGCTATCGCTAAATTTCTATCTTGGTTAGCTTCTGCATAGTTATTATTTCCTGTTTGAACATGACTTGCAAAGTTACCTTCTTCTGCCTGGTCTATTTTAGAACTATTTGCATCTCCATTTTGTGAAACTACGGCATTGTTTGCAACCATAACTGCACCAGGTGTAGTCATTTGATCAACATCAGAAATGTTACCATCACCCATTTGACCAACAGTAGCAAAGTTTACACCGTCTTGGTCAACATTAGAATCGTTTGCTGCAGCAGCACCAACTAATCCTTGACCTCCGCTTTGAGTTACATTTGCAGTACTCGATCCATTCTGATCTACAACTGAAGAGTTTTCACCAGTTTGAGTTACGTTAGCTGAGTTAGTTCCTATTTGATCAACATCACTAAAGTTGTAAAAAGAACCAACACTTGTTTGATTGATGTTTGCAGTATTCGTTGACATTTGATCTAATTCAGATACGTTTTGAGCATATCCTACGACTGCAAACGTTAATGCAGCGAAACTTAAAATTACTTTTTTCATTTTCAATAAAATTTAGATTAATTATTTATTTGATTATTTTAATTCTTTTAATTTCCAACTCAAAGCAAATTTTCATTTTATGTATTATTTCAAATGAAAAAATAAATTATTAGATTATATTTTGTATTCAAAAAAAACTAAAACTTAAGAAACTTATATAATTCTCTAAAAATTTGACTCTACTTATAAGCTTTTGGGGTTTAATTTACTTATTAAAACAAGGGTTAATGTTAATACATTCACCCTTGTTTTATTTTTCAATAAATTAGTTACTCTGCGTTACAGTTGCAGTATTAGCTCCCATTTGAGTCTCAGTACTAATGTTACCCAAACCGGCTACATCACTATTTGACTGCATAACAGTAAGCGTGTTGTTACCATCATTACCAACCAAATCAGATTGCATAGTAACAGAAGAGTTATTATACCCTGATTGTCCGATCACAGCTCTGTTAGATTCTAATCCAGCTACTCCAAATGACGCAGAAGATTGTTGATCTACAGAAGATGAGTTAACATCTCCATTTTGAGAAACACTTGAGAAGTTTCTTCTTCCTCTCTGCAGAACAGTCGAAGTTTGGGCATAACCAGCTCCTGAAGCAGTAATAGCACCGTCAGACGTTTGGTTAGTTACACTTACGTGAGCGGCACCCGCTTGATCTATATCGGCAGAGTTGTCATCATTCATTTGTGTAATAGTCGATTGGTTTGAAAATGCTCCTTGTAAAACTTTTGCGTAGTTTCCATCACCATTAGTAGCAGAGTTATCTTGGTTAATCTGAGACATATTAGCACTAGCAGCATTTCCAGAGGCCGCAACTTGATCAACGTCTACAACGTTTCCTGTTCCATTTTGTATCGCAGTTGAAGTGTTAACCGAATCATAATTAACAGGCTGGTTACCACCATCTTGGTTAATGTCTGCCATGTTACCTGTACCCATTTGATCAACAGTAGAGTCATTTTGTCCTACTTGAGTTACTTGAGCGTCATTTCCTGAACCATCTTGGTCTACATCGCTATCATTGTAATAAATACCTGTTGACGTTTGGTCAATATCAGCATTGTTAGTACCTGATTGGTCTAAATCACTTATATTTTGAGCGTAAGACATTGTTCCGATCATTAGTGCAGCTGCACCTAAAATTACTTTTCTCATAATTGTTAAAATTTAGTTATTAATATAGTTGAAGTTAAAATTTAATTTTTAGTTATTGATTTGTGTAACAGTTGCTGTATTTATACCAGCCTGATTCACACTACTATCATTACCAGAACCACCTACACTATTTGTTTGAGTAACATTGGCGTTATTTTGGGCAATCGTAAAAATTCCTTCTTGAGTTATGTCTGAGGAATTCAATTCTCCAGTTTGTAATACAGTGGCTTCATTTGTAGGACTTCCACCTAGAATAGAAAGAAGACCTGCATCTTGAGTAACCTCAGAAAGGTTGTTATCACCATTTTGTTCTACATCAGAAAAGTTTGATCTTCCTGTTTGCACAACGATATTACGTTGCAAATATCCAGAACCATGTAATGCAGCCGAGGCATCATCACTTGTTTGACGCGTATTTGAAGCGTTATCCCTGCCATCTTGAGAAATATCTGCATAGTTTGCATCATTCATCTGGTCAACGTCAGAGTTGTTATCCCGACTAACTTGATTTACTCTCGCATAGTTTCCTTGTATGTCTGCGGCGTTGTTCATTTGATTTATAGTAGATGTATTGTCACGCCCATCTTGAGTGGCGTCTGCTTCATTAGAACCACCCATTTGGTCAACGATAGAATTGTTACCATCCCCCAACTGGTCTATTTTAGAATCGTTATTATTACCTATTTGATTGATGGTTGACACTTGTTGAGCAGGAGCAACAAAAAATGCACCATCACCACCAACTTGATCAACATCTGCTACATTGGCATCTCCATCCTGAAAAACCACTGACGAATTACTACCTGTTTGATCCACTTGTGCATCATTACTAACACCATCTTGATCAACATCACTAAAGCTATAGAAAGATCCATAAAAATTGGATGTACCATTTTGAGTTACATCTGCATTATTTGTACCAGCCTGCACCAAATCACTCATGTTCTGAGAAAAGCCTAGTAGGGCAAACATTGATAAAGTTCCAGTTAAAATTACTTTTCTCATAATTGTTAAAATTTATTTATTAATATAGTTGAAGTTAAAATTTAATTTTTAGTTATTGATTTGTGTAACAGTTGCTGTATTTTGCCCCATTTGATTAGCAGTACTCATGTTTCCTAAACCATTTGTTACATTGGTTTGAGTAATTGTAGCTGTGTTATTACCTCTCAAACCACTGTTTAAATCGTCTTGTATCAATACACTACTACCTAAATCACCGTTTTGAACAACATAAGCCTCATTGGTTGGATTAACTCCATTCAAAGTAGAGGTTTGAGTAACAGTAGACTCATTGTTATCACCATTTTGAGCAACATCAGATAAGTTTCTTCTGAAACTTTGCATTACAGTAGATCTGTTCAAATATCCTCCAGCTAAAGAACTAGCTGAAAGCTCTGCTGAAGTTTGATTACTTACAGAAACGTTACTTAAATCTCTTTCTTGAGTAACACTCAAGTAGTTGCTCCCATTAGTTTGAGTTGCAGTAGAAGATTGATTTCTTTTAGTCTGCGTAATTTCAGCGTAGTTTCCTAATCCCGTAGCAGAACCTGTATTATCCTGTGTCAACACAGATGAATTACCGCTAGCAAAATCGTTTCCTGGACCAGAAACTTGAGAAACGTATGCTTGGTTGTTTGTACCATCTTGATCGATATTAGAAGACTGTCTATTTTGGTTAAAACCAGGATTTCCATTACCTCCATCTTGATCAACATCAGCAAAGTTCATGTTACCATTTTGAGTAAGAACAGATGCATTATTTCCCACTTGATCAATTTGAGCATCATTACCTGCTCCATCTTGATTTACAGAACTGTCATTATAGAATGCTCCCGTTGAAGTTTGATCTACATCTGCATTATTTGTACCAGCTTGAACCAAATCACTCATGTTCTGAGAAAAGCCCACTAGGACAAACATTGATAAAGTTCCAGTTAAAATTAATTTTTTCATAATTGTTAAAATTTTAGTTATTAAATTAGAGTTAAGATTAAATTTGAAATTGTAGAAATATCACATCATAAAAAGGATGGACAAATCATACATTTAATTGAGGAGAGAATGTAAATTATTCTTAATTTAACTTACACCTCAAAGATGAAAAGAATAATTACTATTAATATACGTGGTTATACGTACGAAAGTCTAAATCAGATAATTGTAAGAAAAAACATGTTAAATTTTCATTAAAAAATCGGCGAACATGATTTTATATCGGCGATGTGACAAAAAATATACAATTTTATAAATGTTAAATAAATGTTAAAATTTTAACAGAAATTAACTAATCGTCAACGTGTTAACAATGTAAGACCATCTACGTAGTTTTTTTCCTACAAATATCCATTTACGTTTAGTTTTACAGCAAATTTGAGTTGTATCAATAAATTTTTAAAAGAAAATTAGACGCTTTCAAAAATTTTATTTCCTACAAAAAACATTAAAAAAAAGTCCCGCTTCTCTCGAAGCGGGACTTAAATAATTTAAAAAAAAGTATGTTAGAAAATTATCTAGTAAACAACAATTCTCTGTACTTAGTCAAAGGCCATAATTCGTCGTCTACCAATAGTTCTAGCTTGTCACAATGATAACGTATCGTTTCAAAATAAGGCTTAATATCATCGCAATAAGAAATAGCTCTCTTTTCAGCATCATCAATTTTATTTGCTTTCTTACGAGCATCGATCATTGAAGTAATATCTTTATTTATATTTTCAATATGACCACTAATCGCTTCGATAAGTCTCATTTGCTCACCAGCTAGATTTTTGAAATCCTTACCATAAATATCTTTTAAACCTTGTACGTTTTCAATCAAAATATTTTGATATCTAATTGCTGTAGGAATTACGTGGTTTCTAGCAATATCTCCAAGTATTCTAGCTTCAATTTGAATATGCATTGCATACTCTTCTTGTTCAATTTCATGACGTGCTTCAATCTCAACCTTGCTCATAATGCCAAGATCTTCATACAGCTTAATTGTTTTTTTAGACACTTGCTCCTTTAATGCAACAGGCGTAGTTTTGTTGTTACTAAGACCTCTCTTTGCTGCTTCTTTTTCCCAAGCCTCTCCATAGCCGTCTCCTTCAAATCGAATACGCTTACTATCCTTGATATACTCCCTCAATACATTAAAAATAGCATCGTCTTTCTTCATTTTCTTATCCTTGATAAGCCCATCAACTTGTACTTTAAACTTCATTAACTGTTGTGCAACAATCGCATTTAAAACAGTCATTGGCTTTGCACAGTTAGCAGTTGAACCTACTGCTCTAAATTCAAACTTATTACCCGTAAATGCAAACGGTGATGTACGGTTACGGTCTGTATTATCAAGTAATATTTCAGGAATTTTTCCTACAACATTTAACTTTAAATCTGTTTTATCTTCTGGTGATAACTTTCCGTTCTTAACTTTTTCAAGAGCGTCAAGAACATTTGTCAATTGCGAGCCAATAAATACCGAAATAATTGCCGGAGGCGCTTCATTTGCACCTAAACGGTGATCATTACTTGCGCTTGCGATTGCCGCTCTTAGTAACTCTTCATATTCATTTACCGCTTTTATAGTATTGATGAAAAACGTTAAAAACTGAAGGTTCTTCATTGGTGTACTTCCAGGACTCAATAAATTAACGCCGGTGTTAGTTGCTAATGACCAGTTGTTGTGCTTTCCACTTCCGTTGATTCCAGAAAAGGGTTTTTCGTGAAATAACACCTTAAAATTATGACGATCTGCAACTTTGCTCATCACATCCATCAATAACGAGTTATGATCCACCGCAAGGTTTGTTTCTTCAAAAATAGGAGCTAACTCAAATTGATTGGGAGCCACTTCATTATGTCTTGTTTTTACTGGAATTCCTAAAAGCATACACTCAGTCTCCAAATCACGCATATAATCAAGCGCTCTTTTTGGGATTGAACCAAAATAATGATCATCTAATTGCTGTCCTTTTGCCGAAGAATGCCCCAATAACGTTCTACCAGCAAGATTGATATCTGGTCTTGATTTTGCCAAAGCCTTATCAATCAAAAAATATTCTTGTTCCCAACCTAATGTAGGATTTACCTTAGTTACGTTCTTGTCAAAATACTTAGCTACCGCAGTTGCAGCACTATCTATTGTTTGCAATGCACGTAATAAAGGAGTTTTGTTATCTAATGCCTCGCCTGTGTATGAAACAAATACAGTTGGAATACATAATGTAGTTCCATAAATAAATGCCGGCGACGTTGGATCCCAAGCTGTGTATCCACGAGCTTCAAATGTATTTCTTATTCCTCCGTTAGGGAAACTAGATGCATCCGGCTCTTGTTGCACTAATTGTCCACCACCAAATTTTTCAATAGCTCCATCCTCTGTAGTTTCAAAAAACGCGTCATGCTTTTCTGCAGTCGTTCCAGTCAATGGCTGAAACCAGTGAGTATAATGAGTTGCACCTTTTGCAATGGCCCATTCTTTCATTCCTGTTGAAATATGGTCTGCGACAGATCTGTCAATTTTACTGCCGTTCTCGATAGCGCCTTTTATACTTTTAAAAGAGTCTTTTGTTAAATATTGACGCATGGCAGCATCGTTAAAAACATTTTGGCCAAAAATTTCCGAACGTCTCGCCGGTTCTTTAACATCAACAACAGGACGATTGAACGTATCTTTTATGGCATGAAATCTTAATGTGGACATAATAATGTGCTTTTTAAGTGGGTTTTGATTAAAATTAAATTGCAAAAATATACTTTTTGACAATACACCCCCTTATTTTTAATGTTAAGTTATTGACAAATATCATTTATCACCAACACACCCCCTAAAAATTAGGGTCAAAACTATAAATACATTTCAATGAGATTGTTTTCGTTGTTCTTCTTCGGAAATGAGGTGGAATTACCATAATTTAAACATTAAAGAATATTGAAACCGATAAAGACAAATAAATTAAAAAAGCACTCAAGATTTGCACACCTATATAAAGGTATACAACGAAGACCTAAATAGGATAGATAGCAAAAATGCTAATCAAACTAAATTGCTTCCCGAAAATACATTTCCGAAGTGAAAAGAATTGAAAAAAAATAGAAAAGAAAAGACTATCCTAAAAATGCTAAACTCACAAAGGCACAATAGGCAACTACGATTATCAATCCTTTGACCCTGCCTATCTCAAACTTCTTAGGCAAGAAAGCTAATGGAATAAGCACCGCAGCAAACCCAATCATCCACCAAATATCATTGGTCAATACTTGCTCGCTTTTTACGACAATGGGCTGGATAATCGCCGTAACACCTAAAACAGAAGCGATATTAAAAATATTTGACCCTATTAAATTTCCTAATGAAAGTGCCTTTTCCTTTTTCAAAGCCGCGATAACCGATGCTGCCAACTCAGGCACACTTGTTCCCACCGCAATCATGGTTACAGCAATCACACGCTCACTCACTCCCAAAGAAACCGCTAATTCCACAGCGCCTTTTACTAAAAGTTCTGATCCAAAATACAACGCAACACCCCCAATGAGCAACCAGATAACTATTTTAAAATTGGTTGCCTTTGACAACCCGTCATCAATCCCATCGTCAACTGGATGCGATTTGGCGCTTTTACGAGCTCTTCTAATTAAGAGGAATAGATAGATGGCTAAAATTGCCAACAATCCAATTCCTTCCATTCGTGAAATTTCGCCACCACTTGAGAGAATAAAATACAATAGCACGGATAGCAACATCATTACTGGCCAATTGAATTTATAAAAATCTCTGTCAATCGCCAATGGAGCAATGATTGCCGTGATACCGAGCACTAAACCTATATTTGCAATGTTTGAGCCTATTACATTTCCTAAAGAAATATCGCTAAAGCCTTCCATAGCGGCTTGGATACTCACCAAAAGTTCTGGTGCAGACGTAGCAAATGATACCACTGTTAAACCAATGACCATTTTTGATAATCGCAGTTTAAAAGACAAGCCCACAGCAGCGCGAACGAGAAACTCTCCTCCTACAACCAATAATATTAAACCAAGAAAAACATAAAGAATACTCATACCTATATATTAAGGACGCGAAGATACTGATTGAAAAATAATTTTAAGAAGTGAATACTTTTTTCTTCGGAAAAGGAACAACTGCGGAATGTGTTTTCTAACAAAGAAATTTCTATTTTTATAGTATGAAAAAATCAATTTTCAAAGTACTTGCTAAAATTAACAAAGCAATTTTGCCCAGCTTTACAAAGCAAGGTTTGGATCTAGCCAAAGCTTCAAAAATACAGATGGCGATTTTTGGCTATAAGCTTTGGGTGACAAAAAATGCTTTAGATTGATCAATAATTTAAAACCGAAGCCACCTCATAAGATTTGAGCTTCTCATTTCCGCGGAGAAAATCTATTTGCATAATGAAATTACACTGCACAATTTCGCCACCACATTTTTTTACCAAATTACACGCAGCCCTTGCTGTACCTCCGGTAGCTAGCACATCATCATGAATCAAAACACGCTCTCCTTTTTGAATGGCATCCTCGTGGATTTCTAAAACATCCATTCCATATTCTAACGAATACGGCTCTTTAAAAGTCTCAAAAGGAAGTTTTCCTGGTTTTCTAATGGGGACAAAACCCACATTTAGTTTTTGAGCGAGCAGCATCCCAAAAAAGAATCCGCGCGATTCAATGCCCACAACTTTATCAATTTTTTTATCTCCCACTTTTTCTAGCAATACATCTAAACATAGATTTACAGCTATTGGGTCTCCCAGCAATGGCGTGATATCCTTAAAGACAACACCGCGCTTAGGAAAATCCTGAATATCTCTAATATAGTCTTCGATTGAGATCATAACCTATATATAACAAAATAAGCCACAACAACGTGGCTCAAAAAAATTGATTATGTAAAATTTACATTTCTTCTTTGATGATGGCGATGATTCCCAAAGCCAAACAAAGAAATGCGGTTCCTAAAACTAATGCTCCTATTCCCATGTGACTAAATTATACAATTAAATGGTATCTATAAAACTGAAAAGAGAAAAATTTTAAACCGTGGCTGTTTCATTTATGATTTTGCTGGATTTTTTTGAATCTAATTCATTTCTGAAAATAGCTTTATACGCCATGGGATTTGTAATACCATCCAACTCACAAAGCAAATCAATTACAGAAACCATGCCGTCAAATATCTGTTCATTTGAAACATGCTCTCGCGAATTATCTTTTAAACCAATTAACGGAATTGAAAATCCACAAGCTTTTAAAAATGTTGCCTCAATAGTCAATAACTCCACAGGTGAATATCCATTGATTTTTCTTCCCAAACGCTGGTGCACAACTCCCACATAGTTAAGTTGTGTACTTCCATGAAAATCGCTTAAATGTTTCCAAGCATCTTTATTATCACAAATATTACCTACCGCACATTGTTTGCAGCATAGCGGATTGAGCTCATTATTATAAAATGCGTCGTACAATTTTGAGATGGCTGCTTCAAAGCGAAATGTTGTGTTCATGGCCTTTTTTATTTTTCTATTAAAGATACGGGATTCGCATGAGAAAAGAAATTTCTACTAAGATAAATTTTTTAACTAACTATTTACCAAATACTTAAACTCAAAAGTAATATCTATTTTGTATTCAAGGGACAAAACAAAACACTACGTACCCCTACGTAAAAATCGACATCTCTGCGTATTGTAGGAAGAAAACTACTTCCATAGATTTGAGGTATACAGAAATCGACTAAAACACACACCAGATAAACACCAGATTATGAAAACAAAACAATTACTTCTCGCTCTTATTGCAATCTTATTTGCAGCACCCATTTTTGCTCAATCAGCTATTGGAATTCCAGTTCAAGGAATCGCAAGAGACAATAATGGAACGGCTCGTATCAACGAGCAAATCATATTAAATCTGGAATTATATTATGTAGAAGGTGGTAATGAAACACTACTGTACACACCCGCACAACAGGAAACCCTTACTACAGATAATTTTGGTGTATTTTCAACAATTGTCAACACAGCTGGTAGAAGACCAGTATTTGCCAGCAAAACCATTTTTCTAAGAATAAAAGAAGGAGGAAACACCATCTCAGACGAACAACTTAACAGTGTTCCTTATGCCATTGCCGCAGATAATGGAGTTCCCACAGGTGCCGTGATGCCATTCGTGGGAGCTACCGCGCCAGAAGGTTGGCTTATCTGCGATGGGGCAGCCATACCCAATGGACAGCAGTATGATGCCCTCAAAACACTTTACGGAAACAACACGCCAGATATGACAGGAATGTTTTTACGCGGAGCAGGAACCAATCCTTATAATGGATTTGATTCTATGCTTAATACAATTCATGTAGATACATTTCAAGGACATAATCACGGTTATTCTGGTTCTACAAATTCTAACGGCAGTCATACTCATCCTATAAAGATAAGTTGGGTTGGGCTGGATAGAGTTGGTAATGGTGGTAGCGCTGTAAATGCTAGAGCGGTTGAGAATCATCGTGATTATAATGGAAACATACCTGCTGAATCAGCTGGGAGTCATGCGCATAGCTATTCAGGCACAACGGCTTCAACTGGAAGCACAGAAACCCGCCCTATGCATTATGTAGTAAACTATATCATTAAATTATAATGTATATAGCCATGAAAAAACTACTCATAATACCGTTGCTCCTCTTAGTTTGGAGCATGACGGCACAGGACCCAATACTGCCACAATCTAAAGTTGTTACGGTATCGCAAGCCATACAAGAAAGCGGATACACCATACAAGTGGGTGTTCCTTTTATTGGTTCAGGTGGTGTACAAGGGACCAATCAAACTAATAATGACATCCGTTTTCCTTGGGATGTTCTATACCTACCCAATACATTTTCTGAAGCTTCTTTTGATGTTTCTAAAGGATATTTTGGAGACATGATACGAGTAAGCTGGACGTTACAGTCTAATTTTAACTTAGTTTCAAACATCGCAGTTTTCCGAAGAGAATATACAGAGGACGGCAGTAATCCATATATTCAAATTGCAAATACCGCTCCTATTGCTACAGAATATGAAGATGAGTTCGTTGAAGGCGGTGTACTTTACGAATATAAAATTGAAGCCCAAGGTATTGGCGGCAACTCAGGAAGACTACTCACTTTTATTGACGGTATTGGGTATAGAAGCCCTACTGCAATTGTTACGGGTAGTGTTAGTTTTGAAGGAGGTAATCCCGTACAGGATGTTGTCATTAGAGCTACTGCACAAGCTACCAACAATGATGAGGGAACGGGATTGGCTATTCCAAATACCGGGAAGGTGCAAATACAAACTCCTAATAGCAGCTCCATTACAACAGCAACAACCTTACAAACCTTTGTTAAACCACAAAGTCCATTTACTGCTAGTGATACTCCCATACGATTATTTTCATTAGAGTCAAACAATCCGTTGTTACCTTTTGGGTCTGGTATTTATACTGATATATCTTTAAATGCAGCGCCAATGAGTTAACAGTTGCTATCGGCGGAAATGAGTATGTAATTGCAGGATTTTATCCCTCAGGTGAACTTTTGGCTGATGGAAGTGATGAACTTGTCGCTGTTTCAAACTTCAATAGTTCTTTTGTGCATATTTCGGTGCAAATTTCAGAAGGACAAACACCTATTCTGTTTATTAATGGTCGCCGTTTAAACCAAGCTTATCAAGATGTCTATACTATTGAAAATCCAGATTTTTCAATTACTGAACCTACAGGAACGATAACATTCATGCCAGGTGGAACCCAACTTTTTTGGAATACAATACAAATTGGTGGAGGAAAAGACAGTTTTATGGATGAAATACGTGTTTGGAAAAATATCATTTCAGAAGAAAGAATACGTACGGATTACCGTCGTTTTATTAATGGAAACAATGCTAATTTAATTTCATATTTAAGAGCTAACGAAGGCGTTGGCCCTTTTGCATACGACTTATCTCGCACTGGTTTTAACTATAACAACAATCACGGTGAACTCTATAACCGAAGCACACCTGAAGCAGATAAAGTAACTTGGATAAGTGGTGCAGGTAATGTGCCCACGCAGCAACAACTGGGTGTTCTTGGTGTAACCAATGAAAATGGTAATTACGAAATTACTGCCATCCCCTATTCTGGAACCGGAGAATCCTTTGATATCACGCCACTTTTAGGCGTTCACGAATTTGCCCCCAACCAGCAACTGGTTTTTTTAGGGCAAGGAAGTGAAGTGGTCAATAGTGTAAACTTTACGGATATTTCTTCCTTTAACTTTACAGGACGTGTAATTTATGATTCTCGTAATGTATTTCTGCCAATTACCGGTGCAGAAATAACGAATCCAGATATCGATGAGGTTGGATACAATCAATATCAAGTAGGTGCATTAAAATACCAAAAAGGTGAATATTGGCTCAATGATAATAACACCCCTACGGACCAAACAGATGATTTTCTTGAAAACTATGCCCAAATATTCAGTGAAGGTGTTAATGTTTATATTGATGGAGAAATTGTTCTCGATGAAAACAACACACCGGTAGTAACTGGAACGAATGGAGAATTTAACATAAGTGTTCCTATTGGGAACCATTATATTTCAATTGGAAAAACAGACCATGAATTTGAATTTGAAGGTAGATTTCCTGCTGCTCTAGGTACATTTCAAGAATTTTTTGAAGACCGAAATGATGTAGTAACATTTATTGATAACACAAAAGTTACACTTACGGGACGTGTTGTGGGTGGATCTGTGGAGAGCGCTAAATCCTTAGGATTTGGAGCTGATGGTTTTGAAGAATACCAGTACGTAGATGGAGATGGAATTCAACAATCGTTTGAGTTGTCAAGTAAAAATAATATAGGAGTTTCAAATTTAACCTTAGGCTATACGCCTCCGGCAGGCAATGTTACGAATGATACCCGATTAAACTTTAGCACGGATGAAACTTCAGGAGAATATAAAATATCCTTGTTACCCATAAATTATAAACTTGAAGCCGCAAGAGTAAACCTTAAAACTGGGGAAGACACAAATGGAAATGACATTATCACAAACGTCAATCTATTAAGTGCCCAAGAAGATGTCAATCTCAAAAATATTCCAGAGCTCATTGAGCCAGAAGTAGAAACGCCAGACGGAACCCTTTTAGAAGGTGCCCCATATCATTTAGCAAAAAATGTTATCTATAGAGCAATCCCCACGTTAAGAGTGATTGGGCAAACTTCAGAAGAAATTGTTGAGATAGACATTGATAATGATGGTGTTCTAGATGAAATATCTACTGAAGGTTTTCAATTCCCAGTATATAGACAGTTTTTACCTTATTTTATTGACCTTAAGCGTTTTGAAGAATATACAAATTATGATACGAATCCGCCTGTGGCTACCCAGGACCCTATCATAGATGGGGAGTTGTTGGTAACAAACAATTTGGCACTTGATAACTCAGGATTAATTGAGGTTGATGATGACGACCCTAGTCTTATTCATTATAGTTTTAAGGGAGGATTACCAAGAATTTCATCACCATACACTAGAGACATTACAATCAATTACCGCATTCAAGGAATAGATTACCCGGCTGAAAATGTTTTAACCGAAGGGATTATTCTGGGTGGTGCCAGTGATGGAAGTCAAACGTTTTTAACCGCAGCACCAGATATCCCAGACATTATATTAAGAGACCCTCCAGGATCTAGAAGTAGTGCTACCATTGAAAGCGGTGAGTCTATAAGTTTTATTAAATCTACGACCTCATCAGAATCCAATAACTTAGCAGCTTCAGTAAATATTCTTACAGGGGTTAAGTTGGAAACAGGTGGTGGCTTGGCTGGGCCTGTCATAGATTCGCAATCTGTCAATGAAGCGACTTTGGGAATAGGATTGACTACAAGTTCTGAAGACGCAACAAGTGTACAGAAAACCTATACCTTTTCGCAGTCCATTTCTACAAGTACCGAAACAGATTTTGTTGGCTCGGAAGGCGACCTTTATATAGGACAAAGTGTAAATTATGCCTATGGTTCTTATGATGATATATATGCATCTTATACAGATATTCCAGGAACCGATGATTTGGCATTGACCAATAATGAAAGTGTTCCGCAGACAATTTATATCGGAAAACAAAAGTCCATTTTCTTCAATGAAGAACCTTCTAACACGTTTTATATACTATCGCAGAAAGCAATTCTTGAAACTACCATTCCCGAACTAGAAACCATCATCAATGGAATAATTGCTGGTACGCTGGTACCGGGCGTGGACGGAATTCAATCACAAGCATTCTATGAGCAGCAAAAGTTTTTATGGAGAAAAACAATTCTTGAAAATGAACGAAGTAAATATCAATCATTAAATAGTGCACCACAATACAGAACAGACCTTATTGCAGATATTCAAACCGAGTTTATTGAAATAAATATGACTATCGCTTTTGTACAAGCAGAAATCGATGCACTCGTTGCCATGTTACCCAGTTCACCGGCGCAGGATATTGTGCAATTTCAAATAAGACAATTAGAAAAGAGAATTGCGCTCTTAAATCTCAAAAAGTTAGACATTCAACAGCTTCTTACACTAATTAATGAAAATTTCTCTGATAATATTTCATTTGATTCTGGTGTAGGTAATTTTACAAGAACTGTTGGAACTACAGTAGCTGTGAACACATCTACATCTGTCAATATAGAAACAGATCAGGCATTTGAAGCCCAATTAGGTGTTGTCTTAAATGGAATTGGACTCATTGGAAAAATTGAAGGTAAATATAGCCAAGGCACAAATACTACTTTGGGACAAGAGTCTGAAACAAGCACCGATATAAGTTATACGCTCAACGATCCAGATCCAGATAATTTACTAAGTGTTGATGTTGTTAATCTTTTCAACGGAAACGGACCTGTTTTCGCAACTATTGGTGGCCGTACTTCTTGTCCGTATGAAGATGCAGAAAAAGCCATATTTTACAATCCTGCTACGTATGACCCAACTGCAACATCAATTGAACCACTTCCAGAAGGTGTAGATGTTTTATTGAGTGTAGCAACACAACGTGTGGAAGTACCATTGATAAGTGTGGAGGTAGCGAGTGTGACGAATATTCCAGAATCTCAAAATGCTGAGTTTGTACTTTTATTGGAAAATAATAGTGTTACAGAAACTGACGCAGATTTTGTTCTGAAGGTAGATAATACGACAAATCCATTTAATGCAGACATCAACATTGAACCCAATGGCACTATTGTTACCGTGCCCTACGGTGTGCAAACACCCTACGCTTTGACGCTGGCTAAAGTAATTTCAGATGAGTTTGTGTATGAGGATGTTCGTATTGTTCTTCAATCATTTTGTGATGGTGAGGCAGTCAGTGACGATGTGCTTATTTCAGCAACATTTGTACCTGCGTGTTCTAGTGTTAATATTTCAGAACCTACTGAAAACTGGGTATATAACAGAGAAACAGCCTTTAATCAAGACGGAACCTCTAATCCAGTACAAGTTGATATAAATGGTTTCAACTTATCATTTAATAGTTTTGAAAAAATAGATTTAGAATATCGTTTGACAACTGCTCCCAACTGGAACAGACTTCAAACATATTATACAACACAGGCATTTTTTGACGATGCATTAGCCAATGGTGAAACTGAAATTTCATTGATCAATGGACCTAATCTAATATATCCATTTGATATTGTAGGTGCCGCATTGCAAGATGGAAATTATGAAATAAGAGCCAGAAGTAGTTGTGTTAACGGGACTGAATTCATTTCAGAAAGTATCCCAGGAACAGTTGACCTTACTGCACCGCGCCGTTTTAACGCCCCATCACCGCAAGATGGAATTTTATCATCGGGCGATGATATAAAAGCTAGTTTTAATGAGGATATTTTTTATAATTCAGCCATAAGTCAGATTACAATTACAGGTAGAACAAACCAATTACCCATCAACAATAGTGTTTCGGTAAAGTTTGCAGGAGGTAATGATGAAGCTATAATTGTTGACCCAGATATCATTAATGGAGATTTCTCTTTAGAATTCTGGATGCTCAATGAAACAACAGCTGGCTTTGCTCCAATTATTACCCAAGACCAAGGATTATCTGTTACTCTAAGTCAAACAGATATTTCGTTTGAATTAGGCGGAGTAACCGTTGAAGGAAATGTACCAAATGATGGCCTTTTCCATCACTACACGTTTACGTATGACGAGCAATTGGGCAGAATGAGTGTGTATCGTGACGACATGATACAGCAGGAGTTAAATGGCCTTGGCACTTTACAATACACAAATAGTAACGATTTGATACTAGGTAGTCCAGATTTCCTCGGAAATTTACACGACTTAAGACTTTGGGACAAACCATTGACCTTGACAGATGCCTTTGCAAATATCTACACAGACTACATTGGCAACGAACGGAATCTTATTGGATACTGGCCTATGGACGAAGGGCGTGGCGAAACTGCGGCAGATTATGCGCGTTTCAACAATATGATCATCAACGCAGGTTGGGATATCAAGCCCAAAGGTGAATCGTACCGTTTTGAAGCAGGTCAATTCCAAACATTGGACAACGTTGATTTTGTTCAAATGGATGACGAGACTGATGCTACGATATCGTTTTGGATGAAAACGGCAACCGCTCAAGAAGCAACGCTATTTAGTAATGGGCGAGGTGACGGAAGCGATTTGGTTCAAGCCAACGGACTTCAGAATAAATGGGCCGTAAATCTTGCGGCAGATGGTAATTTGAGTTTCGTTTCAGAAGGAACAAACTATCCTTTGACCACTCAATCGGTGGTTGACGATGATTGGCACCATGTTGCCTTACTTTTAAACCGAAATGGTTCTTTATTGACATATATTGATAGCGAACAAGTATCCTCTAACCCCACTCCAGCGATAGGAGGTTTCTCAGGAAACCGAATTTGGCTGGGAGCACGTGGACAGACTGACAATATAGGAGGTATTACTATTGACAGAGAATATACGGGTCAAATAGACGAATTTAGACTTTGGAACACGCTGCGTAACGTTGAGCAAATTTCTAGAGATCAATACATGGAGGTGGATCCATTTACCATTGGAATGTTGTTATATGCCCGTATGAATGAGCCTGATCCTGCAACCGGTAATGGACCAACCTATTATCATGCATTTAGTAATGGCGACGTGATTACGAGTGAAGCTGTTTTAAATAACGGAGTTGTAAATTACAATACAGATGTCCCTCCTATCAAACCAGAACGCGAAATTGTGAGTTTCCAAGTAAATAGAGTTATCAATGGAGACGAAATGATTATAGAACCAATAATTAGCAATGCCGCTTCTATCGAGGGTCAAATATTGGATATTACTGTGCACCGTATGTTTGATGCTGCTAATAATAGACAGGAATCGCCAATTACGTGGACTGCTTTTGTACAAAGAAATGATGTTTCATGGTTTGCGCCGGGTTACAATGATGTTATTGATATTATAAAAGAGGAAGGTGAAAATGCATCTTTTGATATTACAATCGTAAATCAAGGAGGTATGAATCAACCCTATACTATCACAAATATTCCACCTTGGTTATCTATACCCAATGCTACAGGCGTGCTAATACCAAGTAGTACCATAACGCTTACAGCAACAATTGATTCAGATTTAACATCGGGAGATTATACCGAGGACTTGTATCTAGAAACTGATTTTGGATATGACCAAAAATTGCAATTAGACCTAAAAGTACTTGCCATGGAACCCAATTGGGATGTAAACTCTAACGACTATGAATTTAGCATGAACTTTATAGGAAAGGTAAATATTGATGGTGTGTTTTCAGAAATGCATTTGACCGTATTGGGGCTTTTGTGGATGGAGAGGTTCGAGGTTCTGCAGATTTAGTTTTAGATACAAACTACCAAGAATACTTCGTTTTCTTAACGGTTTATAGTAACATAAGTTCTGGCGAGGATATCAGCTTTAGAATATGGGATGCCTCTCAGGGCAGTGTTTTACATGCGACTGCTAATGGTCAAAACCGCCATCACCTTTATTGAAAATGGCGTGCAAGGCTCACTTTCAAATCCCATTGTATTTGCCAATAATGGCGAGTATTTCCAAGACCTCAGCTTTAATGCGGGATGGACATGGATTTCTATGAATCTTGATGATGTTGATTTTCAAGATATTAATCAGTTGACCGAAACAATGACCTTAGCAACCTCAGACCGTATTACATCAAGTGCTCCCAACGAAAACTTTGTAGAATTATATTATTTAGATCCAGCAAACCCTAATAACAGTGGTTGGAGTGGTAGTATTAGTGCAAATGGCGGTTTGAACTCAGATCAAATGTTCAAAGTATTTACCGCAAATGAGCAGCCTTTGACTATCGAAGGAGTTCCCGTGGACATTGAACTTTGGAGCTTTGATGTTGCACTTGGCTGGAACTGGTTTCCGTATCCATTCAGTAGCAATCACAGCGTTAATGAGTCGCTATCTCTTTTAGAGCCTATGGACGGAGACATTATTAAATCGCAAACACAATTTGCAATTTTTGACCCCTTAAATGGTTGGAGTGGTTCGTTAACTACACTCAAAGGTGGAAAAGGATACATGCTCAAAGCTGCACTTGCACAAACCTTTACGTACCCCAACTACCTAAACAGAGCGCCAATACTTGGGGATAATTCGGTAAATTTTGAACGAGATCAAGTGGTTGAAAATTTTGCCACATTTTCTGGAAACATGAATGGAATTATCCAATTACCAGAGGGGTATAATGAACTTTATATTTATGATTCCCTCGGAAATATTAAAGGGTTTGCATATACACAGTCCATTGACGATAGATCGCTTGCGTTTGTTACTATTTATGGAGAAACGACCGAAAAGTTGAAATTTTTTGTAAGCGACGGAAAAGAAATGCAACCCACCACCCGCGATTTTGAATTCAAAAACAATGGTGTAATGGGAACCTTAAAAGAACCAATCGTTCTAGAATTATTTGAAAATGGAATCAAGTTATATCCCAATCCATTTGAAGATGATTTAACGTTGGACTTCAACGTTTCCGAAGCACAGACTATTACAGTTCAATTATTCTCTTTGACCAATCAATTATTATTGACTAAGGAAATTAGTGTGGATGAAGGCTTGAACAGCTACCAACTCAAAACCGAACTTGCCACTGGAGTATATTACCTCCACATAGCAATGAAGAATCGAACTATTGTTGAAAAAATAATCCGTAAATAAACCATGAAAACGATGAGAACACCATTTAATAATGTTCAAAAAATAGTTGTTTCCATGCTATTTTTTATAATGACCACGAGCATGATACATGCCCAAGACCCTAATTGGCAAGTGAACAGTAATGATTATGAATACAACATGACATTCCTATCTTTCTTGACCATTGACGGAACGAGACTCGCAAGTGAAAATGATAAAGTAGCCGTATTTGTAGATGGCGTTTGTAGAGGTACGACAAATCTAACGTACGTTGCGAGCCAAGATGCCTATTATGCGTTTTTAACTGCATTTTCAAATAATGCGGGTGAGTTGCTCACTGTTAAAGTATATGATTCAACAAATAACCAAGTGCGCGATATCAACACTACAATCCCTTTTTCCATTAATAGTCATACGGGAACATTATTTCAGGCTTTGAGTTGGGCAGATCCTGCTCTCAATGCTGATGCTGAAATCTTAGATTTTGGTTTTGAGGGGATTATCGCATTACAAACCACTTTTGAAAACCGAAATATAAATATCATTTTAGATGATACCGTTGATGTAACATCTTTGACACCAGTGTACCAATTATCAGACAATAGTGGTCTATTTATCAATACTGTTGCACAGACGTCTGGGGTTGATTTTTAAATTTCAGCAGTACCATAAACTATCAAGTAAGATCGCAGGACCAATCTACTTTGAACGAGTGGACGGTCACGGTGGAGCAAATTTCAAACGAGATAATTTATAGGAAACGTGACGCAGTTTGCTATCAAGCTGGGGCTATTAAAGTAACTAACAATCAAGAGGGAGTTTTTGTTCTTTTATCCCAAAATGGAAACCAAATAGATAGCAAGCCCATTATTAATGGGGAGGTCTTATTTGAAGGTCTTGAGGCCGGAGCATATAATGTGCAGTTGGGTGCCTTAAATAAGGAAATCAATATTAATTTAAGAGTCAATTAGTCATGAAATATATATTTTCAATTATAACAATCACACTTTTACTATCCTGCGGAAGCGATGACGAAGCGCCCACTTCAAACCTAACGTATCTTGAAGCGGGAATACAAATTGTCAAGCAAGATGGTAGTCCGTTAGACCCTTCAGATTGCATAGACCCTACGGGCAGTTATGCAGTTAGAATTTCAGTAAATCCAGAGGGAATGGGCGAAATCACTCCCACAAATGTTGCTTATACTGTAAACGGGAATACATCCAGTGTTACGTTTACTACTCCGGAAGATAAAATTATAAATATCGAAATTGTTCCAGGTTTGAATACAGTACAGTTAGTAAATTCAGGAATTACTGATACCGTGAGGCAAATTGCCCCTAGCGAATTTGAAATAGTCACTTAATTTCAACTAAATAACCAAGGGAAGAAAGGTCGTTTCATTAATTTGAAATGACCTTTTGTTTTATAACAAAAAAAAAAGTCTGCACATTGCTGTGCAGACTTTTTACTTTAAGTGACCTCGACAAGATTCAAACTTGTAACCTCTTGAGCCGTAATCAATAACAACCATACACTTTGATTATCTTTTGACTACTTAAATATACTGAAAAACAGACATATAGCGTATTTAACTAATATTTGTTAATATCTATTATAGGTCTATTACGTTATTTTTTCTGCAAATTTTCTGCAAATGATATATATTTACAGAAACATTAAAATAATGGATTACAATATTTCAATAAGGTTAGATAAGCGAAGGAAAAAGGATACAGGTTTGTATCCTGTAAAAATTCGTGTGTATGGTAAAGCTACTACAAAAGAAAAATGGTATTCTTTAAATATTGATTTAACAGAAAAGAAATTTGAGGAAATTTGGATAAATCCTACTAACAAAAATCTAAGAGGCGAGAATAAAGAGTTAAGATTAAAACTTCAAGCAATCGAAAACAGAGCAAATGATGAGGCTAAATCTTTGGATGTTTTTGATTTTAAAAAATTTGAATACAAACTATTTAGAAAAACATCAGATAAAAATAATGTTCAATATCATTTCAATCTAGCGATTAGAAAAAACATTGAAAACAATAAAATTAGTACCTCAGAAAGTTTTAGATATACATTAAACTCTTTAGCTAATTTCAGTTATGAAATTAAGAAATGCCCTATTGAAAAACTAAAATTTCAATATATAGATATTGATTGGTTGAAAGAATACGAAAAATATATGCTTACAAAAGGTAAGAGCTTAACAACAGTATCAATTTACACAAGAACTTTAAGAGTAATTTTCAACAATGCAATTGAAGCTACCGACCTAAATACTGAATACTATCCATTCGGGAAAAATAAATATAAAATACTAAGAACTAAAAAAGTCAAGAAAGCTCTAAATAATAAACAATTAAAAACTCTTTTTGAGGCAAAACCTTCTAATGAAAATGAAGCAAAAGCTAAAGATTTTTGGTTTTTCAGCTATGCTTGCAACGGTATGAATTTAAAGGATATTGCCCTACTCAAAAACTCAGATATTAAAGATGATAAGTTTACTTATTTCAGAGCAAAAACATTCGATAAAACTTCTGAAAAGAAAGAAATATCCATTTATCTTACAGATTTTACAAGAAAGGTGATATCAAAATATGGAACGAAAGATAAAAAAGATTTTGTATTTGACATAGTAGATATTAATGATGACCACCTTGTTCAATACAAAAAAATTAAAAACTTTACACGGTACATAAACGACCATATAAAGAGAATTGCTAAAGCAAATAAATTACCCCACGAAATTTCTACCTATTGGGCAAGACACAGCTTTGCCACAAACTCAATTCGAAAAGGTACTAGCATGGAATTTATTAGCGAAGCTTTAAATCATAGTGATCTTAACGTAACTAAAAATTATTTTGCTGGATTTGAAGATAGTACAAAAAAAGATTTTGCCAATACAATTATGGACTTTTAATTTATGTATATGATTAAGAAATTAGATAATAGGTTCAGTCTATCAAATGAAGAATTTAATGAAACTCTAAAAAAGCTAGATAATCCAGAGGGTATTCAAATGTTATTAGAGGATATTAAAAAATTCATTATTATCATTAGAAGCTACTTATATAAATCTCCTAGTTATGATGATTGGATAAAAATAATTTATGAGAAAATAGATGCATCTATACCTACAGAAATTAAAAATAAATGTAACTCTTGTAATGGGAAAGGCATTAAAAAAGAATGTAAAATTTGTAAAGAGTTTTATGATAATGGCGACTTAAAAGTATTAAATCCAATAATTGCATTTGTGGATTTCATAGAACTTAACAATCATTTATTTACTTCAAAAGAATTAAAATTTTCACTAACCCAAGAATTTTTTTCGAATTTTAAAATTGTTGATGGACAGGTTAGTTTTGATGCTAAAAGATTTGACAAAGTTTTAAATACTAACATTTTAATGTTAGTTAAAGAAAAATTTTCAAAGATGGATTCTTTAGTTGCGATTGATAAAATTAACGATATTCTCGAAGAGCTTGAAAGCCATAAAACAATTGCAGATGTTTCGGGAAGAGAAATGTATCAAATAGTTGAGCCTCAAATTAAGTTGCTTAAAACGATTTTAAATAAACACGAAAACAAATTAAAATTCTTAAAATTAGAATTTGATGCAAAAAGGATTAAAGAAACTGAGGCAGAAGATGAGAATCTAAAAACATCTTCTAATAACAGTAACGATGAAAGTCCTTATGACGAATATGAAAATGTATTTAGAAAAAGTATGTCTTTTCAAACTGTTATTGAACATTTTGAAATATTCACAATTAAAAATAGTCAAAATGGAAAACCTTTTTTGACTAATGAGCAACTTGATTTATTTATAAGAAGAGCATTCTGCGGTGAAATTAATTTACCAAAACAAAAATTCAATCAAATACCCAAAGGAGAAAAATTTATTATTCAATATAGATTTAGGGAATTTTATGACAAGAATTATGAACACTTTGGAACAGTTCAAGTTCAAGATGATTTTATTAAACTCTTGACTGATAATTTTGAAGGGTGGGAGTTTAAAAATGTAAAAAACAACTTTGCAAACAAACCAAAAACTACTCTTCAACTACTTTAGTGATTACCACAACTACATTTGTTACTACTGGTACTACTGGAAGTAAAAAAATCATATAAGAAACGTATATCTATGCACTATTAATAATTTTAAATAGTGAAACATGTACAC
Organism: Patiriisocius sp.; assembly: GCF_051252435.1. Classification (NCBI taxonomy): domain Bacteria; kingdom Pseudomonadati; phylum Bacteroidota; class Flavobacteriia; order Flavobacteriales; family Flavobacteriaceae; genus Patiriisocius; species Patiriisocius sp. Next base: position 127,482 of record NZ_JBPOFW010000004.1, read on the forward strand.
ATTCGAACAAACACAGCAAGATGTTGCAGAGGTTAAAAAAGACCTCAAAGAATTGAAAGCATTATTTTTTGAAAAGGCTGAAATAAATCCTCAAAATAATCAACCGAAGACTATTGACGAAATAGTTAAATTAACTGGGTACACAAAACCTACACTTTATGGTTACTGCCAAAAAAAAACAATCCCACATCACAAGAAAAACGGTCGTCTATTTTTCTTCGAGTCAGAAATAATTGATTGGATAAAACAAGGAAAACAAAAAATCCTTCTTGAAATTGAAGCTGATGCTAACGCTTTATTGTCGAACAAAAGAAAAGCCTCAGAAAATGAAAAATAGATTTATACTGATTGGTATTTCTATGGACCAAGATTTCAAAACTAATAACATAGAAATTATTGATGAATTTTCAGTTGAAGGAATAAAAGTACTTGCTGAAGAAATTTCGAAAAATCTAAGGAAAGATTTAAACTTTGTTGCAAGTACTCAAGAAGAAGCTTTTCTTACAATTGATGAACTTGCAAAACTAATCTCCATGACAAAAGGGAGTATTTATGGATTAGTTCATAAAAATGCCATTCCCTACCACAAAAAAGGAAAACTTTATTTCCTCAAATCCGAAATTTTAGATTGGATTAAGAGTGGAAAGCGTGACTCGAAATCTTCGCTTGAAGATAAAGCAAATGAGTATATCCTAAAGAACCCATTTCAATAAGCGTTAGCCTAACGTTAAAATAACGCAAAATGGAGAAACATAAATACAAATGTCATTATTGTAGTGCTAAATACATTCCAAAAAGAAGACACGTCCAAAAGTATTGCAGCAACAGTTGCAGAGTCAATGCTTTTAAACTTAGAAATAAGTCGAAACAAAACTTACCTCAAGCTAAGAAGGAAAAAAATCTACCTCCAAAAGACAAAATGAGTTTGTCAGGGGTTGGAAATGCAGCCGCAGGAACTTTGGCTGTAAATTTAGCCACTAGCCTATTTACGAAAGAAGAAAATAAACCAGCTACTAAAGGGGATATTCAAAAGTTATTGGATAAGGATTTAAACAAAATTCTTCTCATAAGGAATATGCCTCCCAGATTTGATGGTGCAATACCCTATTTCGATACTCTTCAACAGATAATAGTATATAAGATTTAGATTATGGGAATAGAAAAATCTAAAATTGGAATACCTGAAATATTACTTGAGACTGAAAGTCATATTAAAGCTTTTAATGATAAAAAGGAAGATAAGGGAATCTTTAAGGTTAAACCAGCTAATAAATGGATTGAGGAGGCCAAGACAAGACCAATACCAAAAAAGCTATTTGGAGAGTTATGGTTTGAAAATGAGCTTTGTATTATGTTTGCTGATACAAATTTAGGTAAGTCCATATTAGCAGTACAAATTAGTAATAGCATTAGTAAGGGTTATTTTATAAATGGTTTTAAACTTGAAGCTGAGAAACAATCCGTTTTATATTTTGATTTTGAGCTTTCAGACAAACAATTTGAAAATCGTTATTCAATAAACTTTGAACAACACTACATATTTGATAATGATTTTATTCGAGTAGAAATAAATCCTGATGCAGATATCCCTGAAAAAGAAACCTTTGAAAGCTACTTGTTTTCTTCTTTGGAGCAAAGTATAATAGAAACAAACTCAAAAATTTTAATAATCGACAATTTAACTTACCTCAAAAACGAAACAGAAAATTCTAAAAATGCTTTACCCCTTATGAAGTATTTAAAAGCCTTAAAAAGTAGATATAATCTATCAATACTAGCTCTTGCACATACACCGAAGCGAGATTTATCTAAACCCATTACGAAAAATGATTTAGCAGGGAGTAAAATGCTAATTAATTTTGCAGATAGTTGTTTCGCAATTGGGGAGTGTCATAATGATAAGCAATTAAGATATATAAAGCAGATTAAAGCTCGTAATACAGAAATTATTTACGATACTGAAAATGTAGTTATATGCCAAATTGATAAGCCACAAAATTTTTTACAGTTTGAATTTCTAGATTATGGTAGTGAACAAGACCACTTGAGACAAGTATCTAAAGAAGATAAGGAAATCTTAGAGCAAAATATTATTGAACTAAAATCATCAAATCCAAATTTAAGTTTAAGAGATATGGCTAAGCAATTAGGAACTAATCAAATGAAAATAAAAAGAACGTTAGATAAACATAATTAAGTGTAACAACTGTAACACACGTAACACCTGTTACACTTGTTACATCTGTTACGATTAAACGTTATGAAAGATTACAGATACATACTAGAGCCATATAACGGATTAAAAACTCGTCATACATGTCCAAATTGCAATAAAAAGTATGAGTTTACTAGATACATTGATAATCAGACTGGCGATTATATAAACTTTAATGTAGGTATATGCAATAGACTCATCAAATGTGGCTATCACAATAAGCCGAAGCAATATTTAGATAATAATAATTCAACTAAATCTACTTTCAGAAGAACCTACATTAAAACAGCAAAACCAAAATCCAATGCTGATATTAGTTTCATAAATAGTGAGATTATGCGAAAAAGCATCTCTAGTAACAATCTAAATTACTTTATTAAATATTTAGCAAGTCTTTGGGATTTAGAAATAGCTTATTATTTAGCTGAAAAATATAATATAGGTACGTCTAAATACTGGAAGGGAGCAACAGTTTTTTGGCAAGTTGATGTGAAAAATAATATTAGGAGTGGTAAAATAATGCTTTATAACCCAACCACTGGCAATAGAGTAAAAGAGCCTTTCAATCATATAACTTGGGTACATAAAGTTTTACAACTCAAAAGATTCAATTTGGAACAGTGCTTATTCGGCGAACACTTGTTATTAGAAGATATGAATAAACCTGTTGCAATAGTAGAAAGTGAGAAAACAGCAATCATTGCGAGTATTTATCTACCAGAGTTTATCTGGCTAGCTTGTGGTAGTTTAAACAACCTAAATGAGGCAAGAACAAGAGTTTTGAAGGGTCGTGATGTTGTTTTATTCCCTGATTTAAATTGTTATAATTTATGGAATGATAAAATCCCAAAACTTACTCCCTTTGCTAATTATAGAACCTCTACCCTACTAAGAGATAATGCAACTGAAAGTGAAAAACATAAAGGTTTAGATCTTGCTGATTATTTAATCAAGATATAAAATTTTTAGTTATTAGTTAAAACTTTATTTCTTGATATTTAACGCTCAACATCAATATTGAAAAGAGGAAAATAGTGCCCAATTAAATAATCCTCGACATAAAATCTGTTGACTGCTTCACTATAATAATTCATTGGTTGATAACTTAAAGAAACATTATCTTTAATTTCTTCAAGCATATCTTTATTAAAAACTGTTTCAAGACCTATTCTCATTTGACTTACAGTATTTGGTTTAGTTCCGCTATTTCGTTTTTTTCCATTCCAAAGTGATGGTGTACCCAGTTTCACATGCATTGAAATTCTATCTCTTAAATTTGTCGTTTTACCTACATATAAACAAACCTTCCCTTCGTGTGTAGCATTATTAATCCACTCTTTAGTAAAACAAATTTTAATTTGATTTTTATGGGATTTTTTTCCATTTACTAAAAATGTACTGCTAATAACTATTTTAGTAAAAGTTTCTAAACTTCCTTCCCACCAAAATATGTAAACTCCACTCTCCTTTTCTAATAATGAACTTGATATACCATTATTTTTTATGAATGATTTTATAAGTTTTGCGTTAATAGGTTTTAAAGCCTTTTTCGCTGAGTCAATTTTAACTTCTGAATATTTTGCTTCCATTAGTCTTATTTGCTCTTTTCAAGTAAAAAATCTAACATTTCAGATTCATGATTTTTTAATATTACTGGGTCATCCCAAGAATCAGCGTCTCTCATCATTAGCCATAATTTTAAGCTATCAATATTATTAGAATTTGTGTAAAAACTTTTTTTAGCAATTGGCTCATTATTACTTAGCTGTGAATTTCGTCCTCGATCAATTAAACATAAATTACCAAACCGATCTAAATTATATTTAGCCTTTATACCAGTATTAGAAGTTTGTGGCATAAAATGCTCAACGGAACTTCTAAAAGTGAACTTGAATGAGTCAACCAATTTCAATAAGTTTTTGGGCCAATCAATATTTTCTTGATTTCGCCATAATTTATAATCTAATCTATTAAATATAAAATTCTTTGTATTCACTCCCTCTTCAAATGTATACTCAACTTTATCAATTACACTTTCACATTCGTTTATAAATATTATCGTTTCGTATTTAATAGGAATAGCAATACCACGATCAAAAAAGAAAGAATCACTCATTTTCCATAGGTGCTTTCTAAAATTATTACCTAGTAGTTCGTTATTGACATACCCCCTATTTAAAAAACATAAAACAGCAGTAAACCAATTTTTGTAAATCCTAGTAGGAAAAGATACGTGGAACATAGATTGTAGCATAATAATATCTCTCTGTAACGAAATATTGTCATCTAAGTCAGTTTTTTCTTCGCCAAACGTATCTACCCAATTGTAGCTTGAGTTCTTTTCTCTATCATAATATTTTAACTTTGTAAGAGTCCATTGCAGTTCTCCATTATCTTCAGAATTTTTTATAAAATAACGATCAAATAAAAATTTTGATTTAAATAAAAAATAGCAAAATTCACGAACAAATTCTTCACCACTTTCATATTTCCTTGTTGAGTTCTTGTAAAATTTTTCAAATTGCAGAAGTAGTTGTTTGTCATCTAACATAACACTACCATCAGCTATCATAATACTTAAAACCTGTAATAAAAAATTCGGGAAATTAATTACTGGAGTTAAATGACTTTCATTTTTTCTGATATCATCTTTTTTTTCTGAAATTTCAGAAAGCGTTATTATATCAATTAATTTACTTTTATTTTCTGATCTACTTTTTGTTGGTAAAGTTTCCTTCAACATATCGTCATTAATCTGAGATGTTGATTTCATCAAAAGATTTGAATAATTATCAGGAATAACATCCCACTCATCGCCAAAAATATCTTTACGATAATCTGAATCAAATCCGAGTTGTAGTGATCGAGTTAAATTACTAGAGGCATCCCAAACACGTGCAAACAAAGTCCGTTCGTTCATATCCTCTAATTTATCCATCATTCGTGCTTTTAGAAGCTCATGTTTTTCTAATTGCTCGCCACGTACATTCATTATTTCAAAATAATGATTGAGGTCTGTATGTGGTGGCACTTCTACGTTTAGAAGTACTACTTTTTCTAATAAATACTTTTTAAAATCTACTATAGTGATTTCAAACTCTTCGCAAATTGTTTTTAAATTTTGTGCTATAATGTCTTTAGCATCAAGAATACTTTTTTCTGTATCCTTGGGGATATCTTTAAAATTCCCGAAGACATATTCTAGACTTATTTTTGATGAAGGTCTAGATTCAAATTGTAAGGAGTTTGCATTAAAGTCTCGTTCTTCCATTTTTAAAAGCTCACACATCAATAAATAAAGCGTGGTTAAACGCTGCTGTCCATCAATTACCTCTAACATTGTTTCTCTTTGAAACAACACCAAAGTTCCCAGATAATATAGGGTATCTTTAGAATGGCTTGCATTACTAGCAATATCAGTCAATAATTGCATAATATGTTCTATTGTCCAAGCGTATTCTCTTTGATATAGTGGAATTAAATATTGATTTTTATCAAATACCTTATTTATGGATAAAAAGTTTGGATTATGCATTGATTAAGGTATTTTGATTATTAAATATAACATCTAAGCCATGAACATTATCAAAATTTAATGCCACGGGTTTTACCTGATATGCTACAATTTCTTTAGGATGTTTTGCCCTAGCTATTAATTTTATTAAACTATTTGGATGTACTGCGTGGTTATTAACAGATTCAATTCGCACAGCTCTCAATCCTAGGCGAAGTCTAAAAGCCCATAAAAATAATTTATTAAATACTTGAGGTAGATGCTCAATGCCAAACTTACTCGTATAAAATAACAAAGCGCACTCGAACAGTTCTTTACAATAACCGTCACCAGTTCTGTGAGTACCTTTACCCGATACGATATAGTCTAAAATGTCTTTTTCTTCAACTGTATTTATTATGACGGTATATGTTTCGCTTTTATAATCTGTGAGTTGCTGGAGTAAGTCTTTATAGGTTTGGGTATATTCAAAAAAGCGTTGTCCATTTGTAATCACGTCATCTAATTGCTGAGGAAAAACGACAACACTATTATCTATCTTTCGACTTATTGAAAGATTATATTCTTTTACAAAAACATCATTTATACGCTTTGCAAACGTGTATGGGTAGTTATGTTCTTTAGATAATGTCACCCCTTTAAAAGTATCGATGTCATTCCCTGAAAAGTAATAAGCAGGCTGACTTACAATCCAATTTCTTAATCTAAATAAATAAATTGAAAATAAGCGCTGTAGTTTGTAACTCTCTGTGGCATCCCAAAGAGAAACTGCTTCTATTTTTTCTTTATCGGTCTCTGTTTCCATTTCTCTTAAATGAAATGCCTTAAGTAGATTATGAGGGTAAAGCGCCTTTCCTCTAGAGTTTTGCGAGTCAAAAAATTGAAATGCTTCATTGATACTAAAAATTTTAACTTGAACTACTTTACAATCATTCAATAAAAATCGTGTGATTTTTGGACTAAATTCTGAAACACGTGTTTTAATATGCCTATAATTTACTTGTAACTGTTGCCTCGTAATATGATTTTTAAAATCTTGTTCTGCTATTGGTATCATTATAGGATATCCTAACTCCTCCTCTATCTTTTCATTTATAGCTAAAATAAGAAGTGTCAATGTAAGTAAACGTTGTTGACCATCAACAACTTCCATCACCTCTAATGATTCATCCTTTTCTTTGTAAACTATAACCGTTCCTAATCTATATGTAGGATCTTTACTAAAGAAAATAATATCATTTATTAAATCATTTACATTCGTGATAGTCCATTTATAAGGTCTTTGATAAGAGGGAATTACTAGCTGTTGAGTTATTAGCTCTTTAATTGGAATAATATCTACGGTGGGCTTCATTTCAAATATAAAATTTCTTAGTTATCCTGCATTGTATCCCAGAAATCTGTATCTAATTCTTTAAGATGAATAGTCTCTGCAACTTGCATACCTAAACCGTACTCGTACATATATTCTGCTAATTGATCACCATCTATTAAAATAATAGTTGCTGCAGTATTTAAGTTTTTTACATAAGCTAAAGCACCTTTTGAGTAGTAAGAAGTGGTAATAAAGACACCCTTACTCATTGGAGCACCTAATAATGCTCCTGCAAATTTTTGTACTTCATCTCTACCAATACCATTATCTAGGGCATATCTTTTTGCTTGTATATGTATTCTCCCCAAGCCTAAGACATCTTCTTTAATAATACCATCAATACCACCATCATTTGTAGCACTTGTAACTAAACCGCTGTCTTTTATTTCTCCACCATAACCCATACGCTGCAATAGTTGAACTACCAAGCTCTCAAACTCAGTAGGTGTTTTACTGAGAATGGTATTTAGTAACTCGTCTTTCCGTGCCTTTTTAATTTTCTCGAAAGAAGCATATAATTTTTCTGCAGGAGTTTCTTTGGATGGTTTTTCAACTAATATTATTGGAGCAGATGGGTCTTTTTTAGTTTTTGACGCATCTTTCTTACTTTGTAGCTTATCAATATAGTTATGTATTTTTGTAGGTGTGGTCAGCATTTCATTACCCTTTTCATTCACCGCATACACACCTCTGCTTGGTCTTTCGAGCAACTCTGCCATATTTAGAGCACTCAAAGCCCAAGTAACACGATCATAAAATATATGACCATTTCCAGAAGGATACATCGCTGAAACTTCCTCGTCGGTAAGTTTAAAATAGCTAGCTAATAATGTAACAAACTCTTTGAGCTTAAGTGATTTTTCTTTTTTAAGAATGGTTAATGCTGGTATTCTAATTTCGTCGTGTTTAGGTATTGGCATAGTTTTGAAAATTTGGTTTTAAAATGTTTACTTATCACTTTCTTTATATTCGTAAATAGAACCAACATTAATAGCAATATCTTTTGTCAACTTAGCTAAAGGTCTTTTTGCAAAGTCTTTTTCACCATAAAAGTTTCCATAAGCATATCTGTATGCTTCCTCTAATGACAAATTAGCATCTGGAAAAGTCTCTTGTAATATTTGAATGTAATTGTCTTCCGAAAAATATCGTTTTCTTATAATTTCTTGAGCAACATCACGATGATGCGCAGCTATGTCTTCATAATTAAAAACGTTAATATTAGATTGTAGTTTTTTAGCTAATTCAGTATTAGATGGGTCATCTATTTTTAATTCAATAGTAATTTCATCAGTTAAACCTACAGAGCCATCATAAGTTAAAGGCTTATAGTTATATTTTAAAAAGCCGTGCTTTGGATTATCGTCGTAAGGACTAAAATGTGTATTCGCCTCAAAAGGCATACTACCTTTTAAATCCCTATTACACACTGTGCAAGAAGGGATTAAGTTGTAAAACGATAAAGCAAAAAGAGGATTTTCTCCTTTCGGCAAAAAATGATCTAACTCAGGGCGAGTTGTATGGGTATTCGAAGAACTCACTGTAAAAGTATACTGTCTATTACAATACGAACATATATTAATTCCCAATTTAGAAGTCAATTTATAAGCATTCCAAGTAGTATCAGGGCCTTGACTGATAAACCATTTATAATTAAATATTTTAGGGAGTAAAAATTCAATATCGTTACTAATTGAGATATAAATTGACAAATCCCTACAAGCAGTTGTAGAATCGTCATAAACTTTAAAGGCCAAAATATTTTTAACTTCAGTTTTTAGATACATTAAGTCTTCTATGATTTTTGAAATTAATATCCTATCAAAAATTAGCTTATCGTCAAACTTTATATTCTTATAATCTGAGATTGTTTTAATGAAATCTCTCTTTTTAAAGAAGGGTTGTAACAATGATTTCTTTATACCAGCATTTAGATCACCGATATCCTTTACAGCTTCTATAATATATTTGTTATTTGTATTTGAAGATATCTCCTCTATTAATACAAATACTTCTATATAAAAATTAATCAGTGGCTCAATATGCAAAAACATAAAAGATGTGTGCTCCTTTTCTATTTCTTTAATATTATCGCAACATTCTCTAAGTGATATCATCTCTTTTCTGTTTTAAAAGTAAAATTTGTTTTTCAAGGTTATTTATTTCACTATTTAATGCTTGAGTATCCGAAAAAACTTCAAAATACATTTCCATTAGTTTCTTTCTAACGATAGTATCGCCAACCATGCTGATTGTAATAAACAAAATCTCCTTCTCTTTATTTGATATATCTACTTTGTCAAACTTCTTCTTTTTTCCAATTAAACTATTTAATAAAGTAATAACCGTGTTAATTTTTTGTTTTGCAAAATCACCTATATGCCCTCCCTTCAGAAAGAAATTGTCAGATAATAAGTCATGAATATTTGCGCCAAATGATGAGTTGTCGTTCTTGTTATATAATATTGTGTTTCCTAAGTCATCTTTATCTAAGTAAACAGAATTGTGACTCGGAATATCTGAAAGTGTCAATGGGTCATGAGTTGTGAGAATAATTTGTAGAGTCTTATTTTGAAATATTTCAGGAATCACTGAAATTAAGGAATTTATATATGATTTTTTCCAAGTAGGATGAAACCCAAGATCTCCCTCATCAATTAAAAGAAAATAATTTTGATGTACAGGATATTCGCTAATTTCATCATAGTGTCCTGCGTCTAGCCTATTTTCTATAATATTATTTGCGTCATCTAGTGAAGAAAACAACTCATAAAAAGACATCTCTCCGGAGCTTAGGGTAACGTCGGGTTGAAAAGTTAAAAATAATGTTTCATCATATGCAAATACATCTCTAAAAGATAACAAAAGTCTCTGATATGAATCAATTATCGATATTACATTATTAAAGTCTACTGTTAATTCATTGGTATAGTTAATATGATTATCCTCATCAACCATCTCCAATAGAAGTTTAGTAAAACTCTTGATTTCATTCTTTGGAAGATAGTATTTATTTTCTCGTTTTTCTATAAAGGCATTATCTAAAAACCAAAATAATGCTTCTTTAGTAGAGGTAATTTGAAGAAATTCTGGATTATCCTCACTAATGTTATTCTTTATGAAACCTTCCTCTAAGAAGTCATTCCCTGTTCTTTCTAAAATAGAATGTATTTTGTGAATTATACTGTCAAGTATATGTAATTTTAATCTTAAGTTTTTACTGTAATTATTATATTCAACACTTTCCTTAATTTTAGCTTTAGTGTCTAGTCTCAACTTATCTAAGAACTCTTGTTCTTTACTTATTCTTTCTACTTCTTGTAACTTAATGAATCTATCAAAAAACGGACGAAAATTTCTTGAAGTATTTGAGTTGTCTTTTTTAATAATTGAAAACTTTAGTTTGATTTTCGTAAATGAGGTGATATTTATTTCATCAAGAATATCTTTATACTTTTCTTTCTCTATAAAAGTTATAATTCTTTTTAAGCGCTGAGAATTATGGTATTCCCAAAGAACATTAAATTCATCTCTTACCCATCTTGTGTCTTTCTTAAATTGAGATAATTTTGATAAATTATGAATATTAGAAATATCACCATCCTCATTGTTTTCACCCAAATAAGGACTATAGTAAAAAAAAAGTCCTCCTGCATTTGTCCACATAATATACGGATCCTTATTATCTTCCTCAATAACTAATTGACAACTTTCTTTTATCAAATTAAGAATAGTTGTTTTACCTGTACCATTTGCACCCACGATAGCAGAAACTAATTCAACATTAATTCCCCAAAAGTCTTTTATAAAATTTTTGTTGATTTTTTTGTCAATTATGATTTCAATGCCACCTATTGTAGAAACATCATAAAAATATTTACCACCAAGATTAATTGTAATACCTAAATGATTGTCACCAAAAAGGTATGGTTTACTATTTGGATATATATAAATTGCAGCAATCCTCATCTATTTTTAGATTTTATGTCTCCCTCAGTAATACGCTCTAAAACAACATCACCACCCTCATCAAATTTCTTTGTTTCCGCTTTAGTTTTCGATTTCGATGTTAATTTCGTTTTCAATTTCATCTCCTCAATCCCCAACATTTGCCAATTAATCCACGACCTTCCCATTTAAAACTTTGTACAAAAATGGCTTGCAGTTTGGTAATAACTTCACTCCTCTTATATTCAATAAAAATAAATGCATTAGACTGTGCATTGTAAGCCAAAGTATCTATGCGTTTACTTCTAATAGAGAACTCAGATTTTTACTAATTGCAAATCCATTAACTCATTCAAGTTGCTTTCAAAAAGTGATTGTGTTTCTTTTTCTAATTTAAATGGCTTCTCTTTTAAGTCACTAATAGATTCCTTTGATTTTAAGTTATATAAATGCATCTGTTTTTTTAACTATTTTGTGGTATTAAAGAAAATGAATTATAGAATAAAAAATCAATTAGAACTTATAACAAACTCACCAAATCTTCTTAAAGCATTGACAAAAGCGTTATTACTCCTTTTACCAAAAGCACTATCATTTCCAGCTGGACCATATTTATCAATATAAAAACTTATATTATCAGCTAAATGGACTACGGTGATAGCTTCTCTAGAACATATTTTACTTACACGCTTCATATAATCATATGCTGTTGAGGGATTGCCTGATGGCGTAAACTCACTATACCCCTTTTTTATTAAATATGTTTTGAATTTTTCTAACATAGTTGTAATTTTTTTATTGAATATATTAAACACTTCCACCTACTCCCTTAAACTTCTCCACAAAAGAGGAAATCTTTTGAAAAACACTTTGTTTTTTAGTTAAGTACTGAGGATTTAAAGGACTCATTTTAGGTAAAATGGAATTTAACTCTGTACCGTTTTCACTAGCATATTCACGTTTTAAAGATGCTATTATATAACGTTTCGCTGCTTCCTCGTTAAGATTTTCATCTTTAATTAAAACTGTCGCTTCTGTTTTTTGTCTTTTTTGTGCATACTCAAAGAATGCATCTATAATAGTCGCTTTTTCTTTTATTTTATCTAAATCTGTTGCATTAATAAAATCAACAACTAAACTTTCTTTTGCTCTGTTGCCTACACTAGCACGAATGACACGTCTTATTTCTTCTACTAATTCTTCTTTAGTTTTAGATTTCTTATTGTTATCAAAAATTAATTCCAGAATATAATCTAAGTTAATCTCTTGAGATTTTAATAAATCTATTTCAAAAACCACATCATCCCAATCAATACCAGATTCCTCTGCATCGTTTCCTTGTTTTTCTCGTCGTAACCAATCGCGAATATCATTATACGTAGAGCGATAATCTTGAATGGTTCTTTCTGTAGGAACTTCAATTGCTTGCATACTTGCAATATCCTCATCTGTTAAAAAATTCTCTTCTTTAAATTCTTCAATTGCATGTGAATCTGTTATATCAATACCCTGAAGTTCTTTCAAATAATTAAACTCATCATAATTTTGCAATATGTTTTCTACACGTAAATATTCTCCAAACAGTTTTGAAAATTCTTTTTTATCTTTTTCAGTTACAATGTCTTCAGGATTAGGGAACTTTTCTTTTAACTCATTTATTACTTCTATGTAACCACGGCGTGCTTTACCTGTCGCAATATCTGTAAAGCCTTCTAGGTATTCCTTATAGCTTTTTTCTAACACTACATTTTTCGTACTGCTATCACCAAATAATGTAATTGCATCAATAGTCGCTTTTTCTAGGTCTCTAAAGGTGACAATATTCCCAAAGGTTTTTGTAGCATCATAAATACGATTGGTTCGTGAAAAGGCCTGCATTAAGCCATGATAACGCAAATTCTTATCTACAAACAAGGTATTTAATGTAGGTGCATCAAAGCCTGTTAAGAACATCCCTACGACTATTAGTAAATCAACTTCTTTATTTTTAACTTTTTTTGCTAGATCACGGTAATAGTCTTGAAAGCCTTTGCTTTCAATTCCATAATTCATTTTAAATGTGGCGTTATAATCATCAATAGCCTTTGATAAAAACTCTTTAGCACTACTATTCATTGCTGTAGGCTCAAAGGTTTCTTCAGCTATTTCTCCAATAGCGTCTTGTTCTTCATTTGCTGCAAAAGAAAAAATGGTTGCTATTTTTAAAGGTTTATCACTCCCATTTTGAAGGGTATTTAAGGCTTCATAATAACATTTAGCTGCATCTACGCTACTAACGGCAAACATAGCGTTAAAACCGCTGTTAGTTCCTTTTGTTCTATGTGTTTTTTGTCTGAAATGCTGTAAAATGTATTGTGAAATCTCTTTTATGCGCACAGGATGAAGCAACGCCTTTTTATTTTCTGCTCCCGATAGTTTTTTTAAGTCTTGTTCAGTTTCAATACCTTTAAATTTAGGGCGAACATCATTATAATCTACTTTAAACTTTAGTACTTTTTCATCTCTAATAGCATCTGTAATTACATAAGAATGCAATTCTCTACCAAAAACACTTGCTGTAGTTTCTGAACCTAAAGCATTTTCAGGAAAAATAGGTGTTCCTGTGAAACCAAACTGATAGTATTTTTTAAACTTCTTTTTTAAGTTCTTTTGTGCTTCACCAAATTGTGAGCGGTGTGCTTCATCAAAAATAAATACGACTTGCTTTTGGTAAATAGATAAGTCGTTTTCACTTTTAATAAGATTGTTAAGTTTTTGAATAGTTGTAACAATAATTTTATTATCCTCTTTATCTATATTCCTTTTAAGACCTGCAGTACTATCTGAACCGTTTACACTATCTGGTGAAAAACGTTGATATTCTTTCATGGTTTGAAAATCTAAATCTTTTCTATCAACCACAAAAAATACTTTGTCAATAAAATCAAGTTTTGTTGCTAATCTTGCTGCCTTAAAACTTGTTAAGGTTTTACCAGAACCTGTTGTATGCCAAATATAACCTCCACTTTCTGTTGATGACCAACTTTTAGAATTAAAGGAACTTTCTATTTTCCATAAAATTCTTTCTGTAGCAGCAATTTGATAAGGTCTCATTACCAATAGCGTATTACTAACATCAAACACAGAATAGGTAAACAGTACGTTTAAAAGTGTTCGTTTGTCAAAAAAAGTTGTTGTAAAGTCTTTTAAATCTTTAATTAAAGTATTGTCTGACTTTGCCCAATTCATGGTAAAATCGAAGCTGTTTTTATTACGCTCTATTGTATTGGCAAAATATCGACTGTCTGTACCATTAGAAATTACAAATATTTGCAGGAATTTAAATAATGAGTTTGATGTATTAAAACTCTCCTTGGTATAACGATGTATTTGATTAAAAGCCTCACGAATAGCTACCCCGCGCTTTTTCACTTCCACTTGAACTAGAGGCAAGCCATTTACTAAAATAGTAACATCATAACGATTGGCATTTGTCCCTTTTTGCTCGAACTGGGAAATTACTTGTACCTTATTACGCACCACATTCTTTTTATCTACTAAATAGATGTTTTGAATATGCCCATCATCAAACACAAAATCATAGATATAATTATCCTGTAGTTTTCTTGTTTTATCTACTAAGTTGTCACTTGGTTTATCTAAATATTCTATTACAAAACGTTCCCACTCTTTGTCTGTAAACTGCATATTATTCAAATTTTGCAATTGTACGCGAACATTAGCTAACATTGCAGCAGGTGTAGTGAGGTTTTTTATATAATCATATCCTTGATTTATTAAATCTTGTACGAGTTCTTTTTCTAAATCTGCCTCTGTTTGGTAAGTTGCAGGTGCTTCATTAAGTTCTGAAAACTTTTTGTATTTGTCTAAGACAATAAAGTTATTGGATTCTGCTATGGTTTTATACTGTTTCATTAGCTGCTGTTATTGTTGAGACCACTTCCTCTATTGTAGAATCCGTTGCTATTTCTCCTTGCAAGTATTTAGAATTATCCAATAAATTTTTAAATAATAAATTAACCATTTCTTTTTCGGGTGTTGTAGGCTCTCTTACCTCTTCACTTGACAATGTGCTATGACTATAAAAATTCATAATTCGACTTACATAGGCTTCTCTATTATCATTTGGTAATAAATCAGACCATTTTTGATGCCCAAGAAAATTAGCTGTTTTTTCATATAGATTACGCAGTAAAACAAAATGATATTTTGACACTTCATTTTTATCAATTGCTTGCTTAATAACATCTCTTAAATATAGATGATATGAAAAACTTTTGTTTGAATCTCCCATTTTTTCTATTAAATCAAAAGTACCATCTTCAAGCTTATTTAACATATAACAAGCTTTACTTCCAAGTTCATTATATAAAACATTATAAAAAAGAGGATTATGTGTTGAAATAATAAACTTAATTCCATTTGACTTCTTTATGAGCTGCGCTAAATTAACAGCTAGTTCTATTAAGTGGTTTTCATCAAGTGAACTTATTGGGTCGTCAATAAACACATATTCCAAATCATCAAATTGATTGCTTGATCTATCTTCAGCTTCTGGAATATTTAAAAGCTCAACAATTTGCTCTATTAAACTATAATATACACACCATATAAAATTACTTTCTTCCCCTTTAGATATTTTAATATTATCCTCATTTTGGTCGTCACCACTTGTTACAGAAAATGTTACCTCTGAATAAGCTTTTATGACAATATTATTCCCATTATCATCCTGAGTAGTATACTCTTCATTAAAAAAAGGTGTTATAGAATCGCTGGTAAAATGTTGAAAATTGGTTACGATATTATTGTCTAACCCTTGATCTCTGAGAAATTGCAACGCTAAATTTGTAAAGTTATTAGGCCGTATTATCAGCTTTCTATTTGTATCTGCATCTAAATCATTATCCCAATAAAAAAGGTCTTCAGTAAATGCATTATAATACATTATTTTGATAACAGACTCTTCTTGTTCTTCTGGTTCCTCTCCTGTATCTTTTGGATCAATCAATAACCTAAACTCCCTTGATAAGCGTGTTTTTCCTGAACCATTAAAAGCATATATTAACTGTACTTTTTTCGTACAATCTTTTAATAATTGTGCTATTTCTGTTAATGACTGACTCATATATTATGCTTCTAAAGTATCTTTAGGGAACGTAAGTAACTTATTTCTGTAAAACTCGTATTGTTTTTTTCGTAGCTTAATTTCTTTAGGTAAACTTTCACTTATGGAAGTGGTAAGCATATCGAATTTATCTAGAATACTTACAATGCGCTCTTGTTCTTCTGGTGAAGGTATAGGAATTATAGCTTTCCCTAATCCCTTAGCATTAATAGCAGAAATTTTACCAGTACGAATATGTTTCTTTATTTGGTCATGAAATTGTCTTGTTCTTGTAAAATAAGCAACATATTTAGGATTCAAATTACTCTTGTAATAAAAACAAGCATCATGAATAACAACACCTTCTTCACCCAACCAAGCTGTTCCTGTGCCAATATCTTCAATTGTTTCGCCAGCAGCAACAATTACTACATCACCTTTTTCGGCTAATCTAAGATTTTTCTTTTCTACTAAATCTTTACTAACAAATGATTTGGTTTTGTCTGCCCATGTATCGTAATGTGTATACATTTCACCATAGTGTATACATGGGACACCTTCTGAAATCATATCCGTTTTTACAAATCGTTTGCCTCTAATAAACTCGCCTAAACTTTTATCATCCATAGGCAGGTGTTTTACCTCACCTTCATTAAACGTTAATAAACTCTCACGGTAGTAGCAATACTGTTTTTTACGTGCTGAAAGTTCCGCAGTAAGTTCCTCAATAAGCCGTTCAGTAAGTCCTGTAAACGTGTTTAAAACAAGAACTATTTCTTTTTGAATTTTGATTGATTTTTCTGGATTATTTGGAGATGGGATTGGGATTTTAAAATTTTCAAGTGTTCCTTTCCTGACACCTGACAAAGTACTACCTTTTAAATTATTTTTAATAGCCTTTTGAATGATGTTAGACCTAAGGTAATAAACCAAGAAAATTGGAATAATTACATCATTTTTAGGTTTTATTGCGAAAGTTGATTCATTGATATCAAAATTTTGTGTGTCAATATCAACTAATGCAATTTTTCCAACAGTACCGACAGCAGAAAATAAAATATCACCCTTCTCTAACTTGCTTCGTTTATTAATAATATCTTTTGCTTTTTTAGTAATTTTAGCTGTTTTACCGTCAACAAATTCAATCTTTTCACTTCTAGAATAATCTTTTGTTGTAACGTACCAAATAGACAGTTCATCTTCATTAACGTCATTTAACTTGAAATTTTTTCTAGGATTTAATCCTGTTGAAATTGAATGACTAATTTCCATTAAAGTCTTCCATTCCACCTCAACTCCTTCTAACAATCTATCTAACAAACTCATCCTTAAATCTCTTTTACAATATTATCAATTTCGGTACGTAGTTTATCTATCTTTTTAACTGTGGTAGCCAGTTCTATATTCAACACTTCAATATCAATTTTCTCACGAGTATCTTCTGGCACTACATAACTATTTACAGATAAATTATAGTCATTTTTTGCTATTATAGTATTATCTATTGTGGTAGCTACATGTGTTATTTCTTTTTTAGAATCGAATATTTCCATTACTTTATCAATGTGAGCACTCGTCATCTCATTGTTATTTGTTACTTTTTTAAAGTAATCCTCGCCTGTAGCATCTATAAATTGTGTTTTATTTTCTTTTTTATGTTTTGATAACACTAAAAGAGTAACCGCTATGGTAGTACCGTAAAATAAATTAGGTGCTAAATCAATAATGGTTTCTACATAATTATTATCTACCAAATATTTTCTAATTTTCTGTTCTGCACCACCACGATAAAAAACACCAGGAAAACACACCAAAGCTGCTCTACCTTTACTAGATAAATAGCTTAATGAATGTAGTACAAATGCAAAATCTGCTTTAGATTTCGGCGCTAATACACCAGCAGGAGCAAAACGGTCATCATTAATAAGAGTAGGGTCAGCATCACCAATCCAATTTATAGAATAAGGAGGATTGGAAACAATTGCATCAAAAGGTTTATCATCACCTAATTGCGGATTTATCAATGTATTACCAAGCACAATATGAAACTTATCGTAATTTACGTTATGTAAAAACATATTCATTCGCGCTAAGTTATAAGTGGTATGGTTTATCTCTTGCCCATAAAAACCTTCTTCTATAATATGATTATCAAAGTGTTTTTTTGCTTGTAAAAGTAAAGAACCAGAACCTGCCGCAGGGTCGTAAATTTTGTTTATCTTTTCTTGCTTGTGCATGGCCAATTGTGCAATCAATTGCGATACGTTGGTTGGGGTAAAAAATTCACCGCCAGATTTACCTGCATTAGCAGCATATTTATGAATTAGAAATTCATAAGCATCACCAAATAAATCAATCTTGCTATCTTTGAAATCACCCTCTAGTTTTAAGCCTTCTACGCCTTTTAAAACATGTGTCAATCGGCTATTTTTATTCTCTACTGTGTTACCTAGTCGGTTACTTGTAGTATCAAAGTCTGCAAATAATCCTTTTATATCTTCTTCTGATGGGTAACCATTTGCAGAGTTTTCTATTGAAGAGAATATTGCAGCTAAATCTGTATTTAAATTTTCGTTATTGTTAGCATTCTTAACTACATTAACAAAAAGTTGACTTGGATATATAAAATATCCTTTCGTTTTAATAGCATCATCTTTTATTTCTGGTCTGATTACATCATCTGATAGATTTGAATAATTGACACTTTCATCACCACCTTCTATATAATTAGTAAAATTCTCACTAATGAAACGATAGAAAAGTGTACCCAATACAAAGTGTTTGAAATCCCATCCATCGACAGAACCACGTACATCGTTTGCTATTTTCCATATTTGACTTTGTAATTCGGATCTTTGATTGTTGCTTGACATTTATTTTATTTAAAATATTTATTCCAATGTAGGAACAGAATTTAAGATTTATATTTTTAAGAAATTTTATTCTAATCGTTAAAAATAGAATATTAATCTGATTTAACACTGCGGATTCCCTCATTTACTCAACACTCATATTTTATCTAAAAGACGGAAATTACTCAGTGTTTGATTAAATATTATTATTCTCTTAATACTGTAAAAATTAAAATTTTGTACCTAAGGAGATAAAAGGGAATAAATCGTTGATATTCTGCAAATATTCTGCAAATAAAAAAACCAGTATTTACAAAATATTTGTAAAGTACTGGTTTTACTGGTGACCTCGACAAGATTCAAACTTGTAACCTCTTGAGCCGTAATCAAGTGCGCTATTCAGTTGCGCCACGAGGCCATATTTGAAACAATTACTGTTTTGTTTCGGGGTGCAAATATAAATAAATCACATTTATAAATTAAACCATTTTAATAAAAAAATAGCAAAATCGGCTTATATAACTTAAGATTTAATAGTTTGTGAATTTATTAAGAGTTTTTATATCAAGCTTATTAGGAAAAATATTTCGGGATGCTTACATTTATAAAAAACTAAAAAAATGACATCAAAGGATACTAAAGATAGTTCAACACCAGATATTGTTAAAGACGCAGACAATAACTCAAACAGAGACTACATTCTTCAAGATAATGCTAAAACTAGATTTGGAGCCAAGTTTATAATTATAGTACTTATTATACTTGTACTTGCCGTTATCGCAACATCTTACTTTATAGGCTGGGAATAATTTATTGAATTTCAGCACTCAATCCAGCGTCTAGTAACATGCTACAACGTGATTCTAATTCATCGTAAGGACCAGTCTTTACGGTGCATTTTCCTTTATAGTGCACTAAGATAGAGCATTGTTCAGCTTGTTCCGGAGTGTGATCGCAAGCATACATTAGTGTTGTAATAACGTAATCAAAAGTATTTACATCGTCATTGAACAACACAATTTGATTTTCCTTTAAAACTTCTTCAAGGACATCAACTTCTTCTTGGTATTTTCTTTCGGTGCTCATAGCGTTAAGCGATTAATTAAACAACTAGGATTATTATAAAGATACAAATTTTGCAGCAACCCATTTGTTTTTTTCTTTATTGCTAACGAAATTCAGTCCGAGCTTATTGCAACATTCCCTAATTATTGGGAGGTCTTCAATATAAAACCCGCTAAGATATAATTCGGCATTTGGCAGCATACTATTCTTGTACACTTCCATATCGTTCAATAAGATATTACGATTGATGTTCGCAATTACAGTGTGATATTTATTTTTTGGGATTGCACTTGCATCACCCAACATAACCTGTATGTTTTTACAGTGATTTCGGGTAACATTTTCTTCACTATTTTCAACGCACCATTGGTCAATGTCAATGGCATCAAGGGTCTTTGCGCCTTTCATTTCAGCAAGTATGGCGAGTACAGCGGTACCACAACCCATATCCAAAACTGTCTTTCCCTCCCACTTGTTTTCTAAGATATACTGCATCATCATAAACGTAGTTTCGTGATGTCCCGTGCCAAAACTCATCTTTGGCTCAATCACAATCTCATATTTACAATTATATGAATCATGAAAAGGCGCACGCACGGCGCAGGTTTCATCCACGACAATAGGGTCAAAATTTTTCTCCCATTCTTCGTTCCAGTTTACCTGCCCTATCTCGGTAACTTTATGGGTAATTCGCATTTCATCACTCGCCAAAATATAAATATCTTCCAGCACATCTTCTCGCCATTCATCTTTTTGAATATAAGCCTTTACCCCTGTTTCATGCTCCACAAAACTTTCAAAACCAGCAACACCAAGCTCTGCAATCAATATTTCGGTGCCGGGTTGAAGCGGTTGCACGGTAAAGTCGTATTCAATATATATTTGTGACATATCTTCGGAAATAGTAAGGGTGACTTTTATTTAAATGAATTTATAATCGCGATAAAATCTTCAGCTTTAAGTGCTGCTCCCCCAATCAATCCTCCGTCAACATCTTCTTGACCAAAAATTTCTTTAGCATTGCCGGGTTTTACACTTCCGCCGTATAAAATAGAAACATTTTCGGCCACCTCATTTCCGAAGGTATCACCAACAAGTCCTCTCACATAATGGTGCATTTCTTGCGCTTGCTCAGGGCTCGCGGTTTCTCCCGTTCCTATGGCCCAAACTGGCTCGTACGCTAGAATAATTGACTCCCAATTTTCTGCTTTTATATGAAACAATCCTTCCTGCAATTGCTCTTTAACTATGTTAAAATGATTGTCACTTTTTCTATCTCCAAGTTCTTCACCAAAACAAAAAATAGCCGTCATATCATTTTCAATTGCTGTATTCACTTTAGCGGCAAGGATTTCATTAGTTTCCCAAAACATTGCACGGCGCTCACTGTGACCTAAGATTACCGTATCTACTCCCACTCCAAGCAACAATTCTGCCGATACTTCACCGGTAAAGGCTCCATTACTAGCCTGGTGCATATTCTGAGCTGCAACAATAATATCACTATCCACAAGCGCTTGGTTAGCACTCTGTAAATTTGTAAACGGGGGCGTTACAATGACCGTAACGTCCTCAGGAAATTCGCTATCTTTAAGCTCATCCAATAATTCATACGTTTGCGAAATATCGCAATTCATTTTCCAGTTTCCTGCTACTATTTTGTTTCTCATAATTATCGCCACACCGTTTTGGGAGGGGTATCCTTTAGTTATTATTTCTTTAATTGTGAATAATCAGTTCTGTAATTATCCATATTTACATATTCCGTATATCTGAAATTCCATAAATTTTTTTCGCCAATGACTTTTTATATTCTTTTGTGATAAGAATTCCATTTTTATAATGCCAAATATCTGGATGAAATGAATTTCCTATTTTTTCTGAAAAATGCCACCCGTTTCAGGATTATAAATTCTATTCCAGTTATCATTAATATTTGGCACAAAATAATTTTCAACAACCTCTTTAGGATATTTATAAGGATTTGTAAACGGTCCTTTTTCAAAGTAATATATAACTGGCTTACCGTTATGCATGAAGTAATCTGTTATCGGCCAATCAAATATTTGAGATAAATTTTTATGGCTTGAAATAAAATACTCATTTACTATTTTATCAAATGCCACTTTACGTTTGACAACAATAAATGGAATTCCAAAATTACCTCGGGAATCTTCTGCCAAATAAGTATCTATGTTAAATAACAGTTTTTCATCTTCAAAAATTGACCAACCTAATAAGGTTTTTGAGTCGTCAATTTTATCCATTGGTTTTGTTCCGCAACTATTAAAAAAAATTGCGATTACAATTAAAATATTAAAACTAAAGCCTTTCATATTTTCTCACCTACTAATCTTAGGATCCAACAACCCATAAATAATATCTACAAAAATATTGATAATAATAAACAAAGTGGCAATAACGAGCACTGTCCCCATAATAATGGGGAGGTCACTTTTATTTAATGCATCTACAATTTCCTTCCCGATTCCATTCCACCCAAAGATAAACTCAACAAACACTGCACCTGCAAGCATAGAAGCAAACCATCCCGAAATTGCCGTCACTACTGGGTTCAAGGCGTTTTTCAATGCATGCTTTCTAATTATTTGTGGCATTGACAAACCTTTTGCTTTTGCTGTGCGAATGTAATCCTGATTCAAAACTTCCAATAATGAATTTCGCATTAATTGGCTGACAACCGCTAGCGGACGTATCCCCAAAACAACAGCGGGCAAAATCAAGTTTTTCCATTGAATATATTTTCCCTCGCCAAAATCGTCCACCTCGTAGAGGCTTCCGGTCATGTTCAATCCTGTGTATTCGTTTAGCAGAAAACCGAAAAACCATGCAAATATAATCGCGCTGAAAAATGAAGGAACACTCATCCCAAAAGTGCTAACCAATTGTATTGTTTTATCTATCCAACCATCCTTAAACAATACAGAAATAATCCCCAATAAAACGCCCAAAAACATAGCAATGGTAATGGATGAAATGGCAAGTATAAATGTATTTGGTAATGTTTCGGCAATGACGGTGCTTACTTTTTTTCCGCTTTTTTGAAAGGATTCTCTCAAATAAGGAAATTTTAAAACGGTAGTCACATTTCCGAAGCTAAACAACTTTAAAGCAGTGTATTTATTGGGCGCCAAAAAAGTGTAATCGCCTTCGGTTTTACTGTGAAATGAGATGGGCGACAAATCGTTGAGATACAATAAATATTGCGTGCCGATAGATTTATCGAGACCGTACTTTTTTTTCACCATCGCTACTTGCTCGGCATTTTGGTTTTGACCGAGCATCATTTTTGCGGGGTCATCCGGCAACATTGCAAATAGCATAAAAATAACCGTAACGACCCCAAAAAGCGTGAGTAACGCGTAACCTATTTTTTGAAGTACGTAACGTCCCAATCTCTATTTTTTTATATCGTCCATAGTGAGCGCCTTATACTCAAAGTCTTCGCCAAAAAGTAATTTTCCGTACTCTTCAATGGTTTGTGTATAGCCTGCTTTTAAACGACGCTCGTTTACAGTTTTGGGATTTTCAATGGGCCAAATATAGTGGGTGCCATCTGCCATTGTACTTCCCTGGGTTCCGTAAATTTGAGGTTTTTCCTCTCCCATTAAATAGCGGTCTTCCATCATTGCTACCAATCTAAATGGGATTTCCTCAGCTTCTCCAGCTTTTTTAATCATAGGTAAATATTCTGGAATTTTATCTGGATTATGTTGTAAAACGTACCACGCCGCAGTATTTGTTGGCTCACCAACAACGGTTTTTCCCGGATATCCTTTTGTGTCGAAATATGTTGAAACAAACTGAATATTTGAAGCGTCAATCACACTTTGCATTCTCCAAAGACTATCCATATTTGCTCCTTCATTTTGCATCAACATACGGTACTTTTGGTCCAAAACCGCAATGCTATCCAATCGCTTTTTTAGGTCAAAATCCAGGTTTGGGGTTGCATTGTCCAATTGTTTCAATCTTAAATCTTCTGCATCGTTAAAATGTAGTTTTTGTACAACGGTTCCTTTTTCTAGTGAAACGATACCCGGATTGCTACGAACAATTGTTTTTAAGGTTGTCATATCGCAGAAATAGAACTTGAAATTTAAATCGTAAAATTCTACCAATTTTTCAGTCTCTTCCTGTGAAGATGCTGAAAGCCCAATCACTTTATAGCCATTTTTAATAGCTTCATTTGTTATCTTTCTTATTGGTAAAAATCCGTCTTTTTCGGTATTGTCTAGATTGTACGCGATGATTGCGATTAAGTTATCTTCGGCTAAAAATTCTTCGGTAAAATCTTCTCCTTCTCTTTCAATGGAAAAATCATGCACAGGTGGTTCGTAGGGTTCGCGTAGAAATTCGGTAGTAACGCCTACCATTTTTCCGCCTTCTAATTGAGGGTCTTGTCCCGTAGTATTTACAATAATTTGCGACTTTCCGTTTACCTCATATTCCCAATTATATTGAATTAAAGGTGGCAACGCATCTGGCGGCGTTTCCATTCCTTCTTTAATATTTGCGCCTACTTTATAAGCTCTAAAATCAACTACCGGCAAATGAGACAATACGTGATATCCTAACCACATGCATAATATAAAAGCAACAAACACGATGATCGTGCGTGTAAATTTTGCAAAGAATGGCTGAATATGTTTACGCCCAGCGAATAGAATTAATATTAAAACGAGCAAAACAACATCTTTATAAAAAGACTGCCAAGGTGTTAGTTTTAGAGCATCACCAAAGCACCCACAATCTGTTACTTTATTAAAATAAGCCGAGTAAAATGTGAGGAATGTGAATCCAACGATTAAAATCAATAAGCTCCACAATGTAAATTTCTTTGCGTAGCCAATAATGAGCATCACACCGAGCAATACTTCAAAAATCACAACAACCACGGCAATCAACAACGCGTAAGGAACTAGGAATTCTAGATTCAATACTTCTGGGGCAAAGTAATCACCCAATTTAAATGAAAACCCAACTGGGTCATTCAATTTTATCAATCCACTGATGATGAATAATATTCCAACAAATATTCTTGCAAATCCTATTAATACTTTCATTTTCTACTGCTTTTTAATCCTTAAAATTCCTGCCCGACTAATTTCTGCAGGCGGGTCCTAGGTTGGCACTCTAGAGTGTAACTTTCAATCTTCGGTTTTATTTTCAACTTCGGCTTCTAGGTGTATCATCGCGAAAATCGCATAATTAATCATGTCTTGATAATTGGCGTCGATGCCTTCACTTACCAATGTTTTTCCTTGATTATCCTCAATTTGTTTCACCCTTAATAGCTTCTGCAAAATCAAATCGGTAAGGCTGCTTACGCGCATATCTCGCCAAGCTTCGCCGTAATCGTGGTTCTTATCGAGCATTAATTGTTTGGTCACGGCAACATGCTCGTCGTACATTTGGACTGCTTCTTCCAACCCTAAATCTGGCTGTTCTACAATTCCTTTTTCCAACTGAATCAAAGCCATTATCGAGTAATTAATAATACCTATAAATTCGCTTACTTGCCCTTCGTCCACACGTTGCTCCTTATTTTGTTGCAATCCACGAATTCGCTGTGCTTTGATAAAAATCTGATCTGTCAAAGAAGGCAACCTCAAAATACGCCACGCACTCCCGTAATCTTTCATTTTATTGATAAAGAGCGCTCTACACGTTTCAATAATTGCGTTGTATTGTTTAGACGTATCTGCCATAGTAAGTGTAAGATTTTGCGTAAATTTCGTGGAAATAAATCAATTATAAAAATTGCAAACAATCAACTGTAAAGGTACGTTAATTGACATGGCCACGCCACACGTGATGGGTATAATTAACGTAACGCCAGATAGCTTTTACGACGGCGGAAATACAACTTCCATTAGACCCATCATCGCACATGCCACAAAAATGCTGGACGAGGGCGCCACGTTTCTCGATGTGGGCGGGTACAGTTCGAGACCCGATGCGAGTGACATTTCGGTTTCCGAAGAAATTGAAAGAGTTGTTCCTGCCATTGAAGCTATTATAACAGAATTTCCAAAAGCATTGATTTCCATAGACACCTTTAGGAGTGAAGTTGCAATGGCTGCGATTGAAGCTGGCGCTTGTATGGTGAATGATATTTCGGGCGGTTTGTTGGATTCTGAAATGTATAACACCGTAGCCCGTTACCAAGTTCCCTATATCTTGATGCACATGCGCGGAACACCGCAAACGATGAAAACCAAAACGGAGTATAAAAATATCACGAAAGAAGTTCTGTATTATTTTTCAGAAAGAATTGCTGAAGCGCGCAGCCACAACATTAATGATATTGTTATTGATCCAGGATTCGGATTTGCAAAAAAGGCTTCCCAAAGTTTTGAATTATTGAATTCTTTAGAGCTTTTTAAATCTTTAAACCTACCCATTCTTGCTGGAGTTTCAAGAAAATCTATGATTTACAAAACCTTAAATTCCGAACCCAAAGATGCGCTGAATGGAACCACAGCTTTAAACATGGTCGCACTTCAAAAAGGCGTAAGCATCTTGCGAGTGCACGATGTAAAAGAGGCGATGGAATGTGTAAAACTGAACGAACAACTAAGTGCCCATCAATTATAAATTGTATTTTTAAATCTTAGCAAAAAACAACCAACATTGGATTTCATAGAATTTACAGACTTTAGAATCATTGATGCCATAGACATATTTCTTGTTGCCGGCTTACTCTACTACCTATATCGCCTTGTAAAAGGCACGGTTGCCATTAATATTTTTATCGGGATTGTAATCATATACGGCATTTGGTGGCTCACCGAACTGTTGGAAATGGAAATGTTGAGTAAAATTCTCGGCGGATTTTTAGGCGTAGGTATGTTTGCTTTGATTGTTGTATTTCAGCAGGAGATACGTAAATTTTTATTGATGCTCGGTTCAACCCAATTCAATATAAAACGGATTTTCAAACAATTTAAATCCATCTCAAAAGACAGCATTGCGGTTACGAACATACAGCCCATTATTGATTCATGTCAAAAAATGGCATCATCAAACACCGGAGCACTTATTGTCATCAAAAGAAACAACAGCCTCGACTTTGTAAAATCGAGCGGAGACGAAATGGATGTTGAAGTAAATCAACCCATTATTGAAAGCATTTTTTACAAAAACAGCCCGTTACACGATGGCGCAATGTTGATTGAAGGAAATAGAATTACAGCTACGCGCGTTATTTTGCCGGTTTCAAATGACAGGAGTATTCCGTTGCGTTTTGGTTTGAGACACAGAGCTGCTGTGGGAGTTTCAGAAAAAAGCGATGCGGTTTGCTTGGTTGTTTCGGAAGAAAACGGACAAATTTCTTATCTCAAAGACGGTGATTTTGTTCTTTACGAAACCATAGAAGAACTCACTCAGATTATCAATAACGATTTAATGCAATAAAATCATGAATTGTAAGAATTGTGAAAGCGAACTTTCAGAAAACAATAATTATTGTTCGGAGTGTGGTGCAAAAGTAATTGACCGAAGGCTTACAATTGGTTTTTTTATTTCAGAATTGAGAGAAAATTTTTTCAGTATTGATTCTAATAGACCACTACGGACGCTCATCGATTTAGTTTTCAAACCGGCTACCGTTATAGATGGTTACATTAATGGTGTAAGGAAAAAATATTTAAATCCATTTGGATATTTCACTTTGGCGATTACACTATCAGGAATTTTCTATTACGTTCTTAACAACTTTTTTCCGGAGCTCTTGGAAGCGACAGTAAATTTTGGCGATAGAATTCCTACCGAAGAAGAAAAAGAAGCAGCAAAAAACACCTTTTCAACAATATTTGAATACCAAACTTTTATCTTCTTTCTTTCAGTTCCAATCATGGCTCTTTTATCTAAACTGATATTCTTAAAGAACAAAAAATACAATTATATAGAACACCTCATCATTAATTTATATGCTTATTCTACAACATCAATAATTTTGGTTTCGCTTTATTTTTTAACGTTTTGGAACGTTCATTTGTATCAGATAGCATCATTTTTTGGTTCCTTTCTGCTTTTAGGCTACTATGTTTATGTATTACAGCAACTCTATAATCTCAGTGCGCTACAAACTATATTGAAAACCATATTATTTTTAGCAATTCTGTTTACAATTACAATAGTGATTATCGTGATATTATATTCAACAGGTGCTTTAGACAAATTCATTGAACAAGCCATCGAGCAAGCGAAGCAAAGAAAAGCAACTGCTTATATCGCCTCCTCAGTCATAAATTGGACTTCGTAAAGATTACGATAATAGCCATTTTCTCTTTTAAGTAATTCTTGGTGCGTACCACTTTCTACAATTTTTCCAGCGTCCATTACTAGAATTTTGTCCGCTTTTTTAATAGTGGCAAGTCTGTGCGCAATCACAATTGAAGTTCTCCCCTGCGTTATTTTCTCTGTAGCAGTTTGTATCATCTCTTCGGAATAACTATCCACCGAAGATGTTGCTTCATCCAGAATCAAAATACCCGGTTTACTCACATACGCTCTTAAAAAAGCAATCAATTGTCTCTGTCCAGAAGACAACATAGCGCCTCTTTCTTTTACATTGTACTGAAATTTGCCAGGCAATGAATCGATGAATTTTGAAACACCAATTTCATCGGCAGCAGCTCTTACTTCAGCTTCTGAAATTTCTGGATTGTTTAATGTTATGTTGTTCAAAATAGTATCTGCAAATAAAAATACATCTTGTAAAACCACCGCAATTTCCTTCCGAAGTGAAACCAGTGTATATTCATCAATAGAAGTTCCATCAATTGAAATTGCGCCACTGTTTATTTCGTAAAACCTATTCAATAAATTAATAATTGTAGATTTTCCAGCTCCTGTCGCTCCTACGATTGCAATCGTTTCGCCACTATTTACTTTAAACGAAATATCTTTAATCACTTCCTCTCCCTCAACATACCCAAATCGAACATTTTGAAATTCAATTATTCCTTGCGTTACTTCAAGTTCCTTTGTGCCTTCATTAGCGATATGCGATTTCGTATCTAAAATAGCAAACACTCTATTTGCGGCAACCATTCCCATTTGTAGCGAATTGAATTTATCTGCAATTTGGCGCAAGGGTCTAAATAGCATCTGTGCCAATTCAATAAATGCGACAATTAAACCTAATGTAATAAGGCCACCTTCTGCAGCATTGAGACCACCAAACCATACAATTAAACCTATGGCTACGGAGGATGACATTTCAGCAATAGGAAAAAAGATAGAGTTGTACCACACCGTTTTTACCCATGCTTTTTTGTGCTTTTCATTAATTTCTACAAACTGCCTGTACTCGGTTTCCTCACGTGCAAAAATTTGAACGATTTTCATTCCCGTCAATCGTTCCTGCACAAAACTATTGAGGTTTGCCACTTGATTACGCACCTCTTCAAAAGCCACTTTCATCGCACGTTGAAATACACGAGTAGCATAAATAATTATCGGCATTACTGCAAAAGTAATTAAAGACAAACGCCAACTTTGATAAAGCATAAAACCAGCAATAACTGCCATTTTTAGCAAATCGGCAATTATCATAAAGAGCCCTTCGCTAAAAATACTCGAGATAGTTTCAATATCATTTACGGCACGTGTTGTCAATCTACCCACCGCACTTTTATCATAATATTGCATCTTAAAACTCGTCATTAATTTGAAAAGTTTTACACGTAAATCTTTGATAACATGTTGTCCAAGCCAGTTTGCATAATAGATAAAAGCAAATTGAAAAACGACCTCCAGCAATAACACTCCAATCATCAAAGAGACCAGCAATACCAATAAATTACTGTCTTGAGGCACAAAGGCATCATCCACGGTTCTTTTTAAAAGATAAGGTCGTAAAATGGCAAGCACGGACATGGCCACTGCCGCGAACGCCACAAAATAGAATATCAAACGATACGCATTTGTGAACGCCAATAAACGTTTAAACAACTTAAAATCGAACGCCTTACCAGTTTCTTTTGCCATATACATTCTCCACGCAGGCGGAGAGTTTCATTTTTTCCGCAGCAGCGGAAATTTTATTTATTTTTTTGTCGGAAATATTACTCCTTTAAAAAAACAGCTTCGGGATACTCAATCTTTGTCAAGTATAAACCATTGGCGGGAGCTGATGTTCCCGCTCTTCTTCTATCTTTTGAAGCAATAATTTCCTGTAAATCCTCAACATTAGTTTTACCGAAACCAACATCCAGCAGCGTTCCCACAATGGCTCTTACCATATTTCGCAAAAACCGGTCAGCCCTAATGGTAAACTTAAGAATATCGCCTTCAATTTCCCAATGTGCTTTTTCGATTTTACAAAAATAGGTTTTTACATCTGTATTCGACCTTGAAAAACATTGAAAATCCTGATACTGTAATAAGATGTTCGCGGCTTCATTCATCTTTAAAATATCTGGTGATTTGTATAATTGGTAAACCAATCCTTCCAAAAAAACATTCTTTTTTTCTGAAATGAGATACTCATATTCTCGTGCCGTTGCATGAAATCTAGCATGCGCATCTTCAACCACCTTATGTATTGCAGTTACTGAAATATCCCGTGGTAAAAAGGTATTTATTTTAAAAATAAAATTCTCTTCAAATGAAAGATCATAATCAAGATGAACAAACAATTGCTTGGCATGCACACCAGCATCTGTTCTTCCCGCTGCGTGAACTTTAATTTTCGTTTGCAATAAAACGCTCATTTTATCTTCGAGAACTTCTTGCACGCTTAACGCATTGGGTTGCATTTGCCAACCTGAATAAGCAGAACCATTATAAGCTATTTCGAGAAAATATCGCAAGGGGAAAATTTTAGTAAAGGTATCAATTTAAAAGAATTTTAAGTTCCTCGAATAGTGATTACAAACCTTTATTTTTGTTGTCTAAAATTTCCGAAGTGAAAAAAATCCTGCTACTCAGTGACACCCATAGTTATATTGACGACACTATTTTAAAATATGTCAAGCAAGCTGACGAAGTGTGGCACGCAGGAGATATTGGCGATCTTAAAGTGACTGATGCAATCACAAATTTGAAACCTTTAAAAGCAGTGTATGGTAATATTGATGATGCAAAAGCGAGGGCTACTTTCCCTTTAGATTTGAGGTTCCACTGCGAGGAAGTTGATGTTTGGATAACGCATATTGGCGGCTATCCGGGCAAATACAATCAGCGTATAAGGGCTGAAATATATACAAACCCTCCCCGACTTTTTATTTGTGGACATTCGCACATTCTCAAAGTGATGAATGATAAAAAGAACGGATTATTACACATGAATCCGGGAGCCATTGGCAAACACGGATTTCATAAAGTGAGAACGATGCTTCGTTTTGAAATCGACGGAGCGCAAATTAAAAATCTTGAAGTTATAGAACTAAAACGTTAGCCCTATAAACAAAAAACCCTTACAGATGGCATTCTGTAAGGGCTTGCACTAATAATACTAAGTTGTGTTTATCGTAAACGATCTACAGATTTTACAAGGTCCTCATCCCGTTTGATAGCTTTGTTAGCCATCACTAAAAAAACGATAGAAATGATGGGAAGTAACACCCCAATACCCTTCTCAGAGACCACTAATGCCTCTCCAGATAGTGCTAGTAAATTGTAAACAAAAACTCCCAGTAATACAAAGTTTAATATGATGTTTAAGCGATTTAATACAAATTGCATTTGGCGCTTTTTGAATAATAAAATAGATATAATCACAAGTGCTATCGACAAGAAAATAAGGATAAAAATCAATGGTTCTTTATTTCCTATCAACACATTACCCTGTTCATCAATAAGTACAGGAAACCAAACATAGAGTGCTCCCATGATGAGGGCAACTATAATTAAATAAATTGTTTGTATTCTTTGTAACATAGCGTTGTTTGCACAAATGTGAAGCAAAAATAAGGTTTCTTTTTAAAAAATATAACCGTAGAATATAATTTATTATTGTATTATTGCAGTAATTAATGTAATCGTTTCAATCTCGGTTACTTATCTTCAACTAAATTTTTTCTTGGGCATTCTCGCTCAAAATACTCACAAACTTAGACAGTATTAATAAACTACATTTTTTACATGTTAGAAATTTCAGAATTAAAAGCAAAAAAGTTACCTGAGCTACAGGAACTTGCACAAGTGCTTAAAGTACCAAAATACAAGTCATTAAAAAAACTTGACTTAGTATATCAAATATTAGATTATCAGGCCGCAAATCCATCAGCTGTAAAGGCTGTTGTGAAAGATGTTGCTCCTGTTCCGGAGAAAAAGGAGGTCAAAAAAGAAGAAGCGAAAGAAACTTCTGATAACAAACCTACACCACGACCAAAACAACAAAGAACTCCTCGAAAGCCACGTGAAACAAAACCTACCGACGACAAAAAACCTCAGCCTCGTCAACAAAATAGGCCAAGTAACGATAAAAAAGAAGACAAAAACGAAGCTAAGCTTGAGAAAAAAGACGACGCACGTCCAGATTCAAAAAAACAAGCTAACGATACAAAAAGTAACGATAGCCGTAATAGAGCGAATGACAATCGCAACAAGAAAAGCAACAATGACAATAAGCCGCAACAGCGCGACAATAATAAACAAAAGAAAGATCACCGAAATAACGGTAACAAAGACACCAGAAACAGATATAAAGAACCCGATTATGAATTTGACGGCATCATAGAAAGTGAAGGAGTACTTGATATTATGCAAGATGGTTACGGCTTTTTGCGTTCTAGCGACTATAACTATCTTTCATCTCCCGATGACATATACGTGTCTCAATCACAAATTAGACTTTTTGGTTTAAAAAGTGGTGATACTGTTCTTGGAGAAGTTCGCCCACCTAAAGAAGGTGAGAAATATTTCCCATTAATAAAAGTAAATAGAATCAATGGTCAAAACCCTAACGTTGTTAGAGACCGTGTTTCTTTTGAACATTTGACGCCTTTATTTCCGCAGGAAAAGTTTAATATTTCAGATAAGCAAAGTACCATCTCTACACGTATTATTGATTTATTTGCTCCTATAGGAAAAGGGCAGCGTGGTATGATTGTAGCTCAGCCAAAAACTGGTAAAACGATGCTACTAAAAGATATTGCTAATGGTATTGCGGCAAATCACCCAGAAGTGTATCAAATGATTCTTCTAATCGATGAGCGACCTGAAGAGGTTACTGATATGCAGCGAAATGTGCAAGGTGAAGTGATTGCTTCAACGTTCGACAAAGAACCTTCTGAGCATGTCCGCATAGCAAACCTTGTAATTGACAAAGCAAAAAGATTGGTAGAGTGTGGGCATGATGTTGTTATTTTATTAGATTCTATTACACGTTTAGCGCGTGCTTATAATACAGTACAACCTGCCAGCGGTAAAATTTTATCGGGTGGTGTGGATGCAAATGCATTAAACAAACCAAAACGTTTCTTTGGTGCTGCTCGTAATATTGAAAATGGAGGATCATTAAGCATTATCGCAACAGCATTAACCGAGACAGGTTCTAAAATGGACGAAGTTATCTTTGAAGAATTTAAAGGAACTGGTAACATGGAACTACAACTAGATAGAAAAATATCCAATCGTAGAATATTCCCAGCCATTGACCTTACTTCTTCCAGCACACGTAGAGACGATTTATTGCTTGATGAAAACACTATCCAGAGAATGTGGGTAATGCGTAAATACCTAGCAGATATGAACCCTGTAGAAGCTATGGAATTCATCAACGAGCGTTTTAGAACAACAAGAACCAATGAAGAGTTTTTGATTTCTATGAACGGATAATTTAATAATCATAGAACGAAACAGGGTGGTTACTTTAATATATATGTAACCACCCTGTTTCGTTTACTTTATATTCAAAATAGTCTGTTTTTTAATATTTTTTGATAAGAGTTCTATTTACTGTATAAATAATCAAGGTATATAACGGTTTTCAATTGAAACATATCAATATTATTATTGACGAATGGCAACCCCACATAATTACCAACTATATCAATTACTTTGACAGTTTTTATAGAATTTCAGAATTATTTTCTAGGTTTAGCTAATTATTTATAGGATTTAGAAAAATTATAAATTCAACTTCGTTTAAATGGGTCGTTTTAAGATATCCATTTTCCCCCTTTATTAATTCTATAAAGGGCTCAGCAATCAACAAGCAACAACCGTCCAATTCCGCAACCCCAAGTTATATAAGCTATCAGTATCTATCAAAAACGGTCTACTAGAATAGTTTGCAAACTACCTTACCAATTCCATCTTAAATCATCATTAGAACCATCAGGACAAACTACAGCGACGGACACCTAATAATTCGCCTGAAGGAAATCTTACTTAACAACCAACGGCGGAAGTGAAATCTATTACGAAATAATTTACCACGTCATCGTTTTGAGTAAAATAAAAACCACTTTGATTTTTTTGGAATCAACGATAAATCAATAATTCCCTCTCCAATAAATAACCGATTAGACGAAGTAACCCCGTTAATATCTTCATGAATGCAAAATGAAATACCATCTATAATTGGCTCTAATGTCGAATGTCTACTTGAAAATCCTTAAATTCAAAAGAACCAAATATAGCAGTAGTGTCAACTTGTAAATAATAAATATAAAATACTCCCGTATCATTTTCCCCTTTAGTCGAAATGACACTTACAGTATTATCATTGGGTCTTTAAACAAATATTGTGTGCGAGTTAATCGAGATTGAAAAACCAAAGAAAACATGTAAGTGAAAATAATTTTATGAATAAATGTTTACAAACTTTATATACAAAAAAAGCCTCAGCAAAATGCTGAGGCTTAATTATTTGATAAGGGTAAACTTATTTCTTAATCACTTTGTGAGTCAATGAACCTAAGTTAGTGTTCACGTTTAAGATATATACACCTGAAGCCAAAGCAGAAATATCAACTTGACCATTGCTAATTGTAGCGCCAGTATTCTTACCTAAAATGTCAACTAGTGTAGCACTTTCTATAGTTACGTTTGAAGGTACAGATACATTCAATACATCAGTTGCTGGGTTAGGGAAAATGTTAACGTTTTCAACCAAATTACTACCATTGCTAAGAACTTCATCAAAAGCCATTACGTTGAAAGATGGGAAAGATTCAGCAATAAGACCAGAGATGTTCGTCCAATCAGTTGCTCCAGCACCAAATAGGTCATCAGTGTCAATTAAATAAGGCTCTACATCGATAACATCTAAGCTACCTTGCCAGTTCCAACGAATGTCTCCAGCAGAGTCTCCAGCACCTACAGTTGCAACAGACATCCAGTAATCACCAGCTGGCAATACTACTTGACTTCCTACAGCAGCAGTTACATTAATTTTAATGTTAGTGTTTGCACCGTCATCAACAGTTAATTCAAATCCAGGGTCACCATTTGCAATCAAAGGTAAATCTACAAGACCTTCACCTGGAAAAGATGGGTTAGATGCAGGAACACCACCATCATCAGCGTAAATGAAAAATGCAACACCGTCTATAGTTGCACCTAAAGGTAATCCACTACTAGAAAATCCAATAAATTCAAAAGTTCCTAGAGTTGTTTCACTGTCAAGAGTTAATAAATCTGCACAGAAAACACCAGCGTCGTTACTACCGTTTGAAGTGATTAGCCCAGTAGTATTATCGTTTGGTCTGTTTGCAATCTCCACTTGTGCTACTGAAGAAATAGCGAAGCCTAATGCTACTGCTAAAAATGTAATTTTTTTCATAATTGAAATTTTTAAATTAATTAAAGTTTAATATTGTTGAACAAATATAAAAAAGGAATTATAATTACCAACTTATTCTAAATAAAATTTATGACAAAAGCGACTAAATACACAAATTCACTATCAATCATCATAAATATAGCATTATTATTAGGTTTTACAATAATCCATTACGGTTGTACCAATAATCATAGTCAGGAAAAAAAGAATCAAATTTCAACAGAAACACTTTTTGAAACATCAAATGGCACTGAAACGCCTACTTATAACGAGATAATTGATTTTCATAAAAACCTAGCAACGAATTACACAACTATTTCACTCATTGAATTGGACAATACAGATAGCGGTGAACCGCTTCATGTCATTATATATGACGCAAGTGACAGAACTTATAAAAACACCAATGAAGTATTTGACAAAAAAAACGACAGAAACATTTTGCTTATCAATAATGGTATACATCCGGGTGAGAGCGACGGGATAGATGCATCTATGTTATTAATACGTGATTTGGCAAATGGAAAAATAACAAGTCCGAAAAACACAATTATCGCGGTTATACCTGTATATAATATAGGTGGGGCGTTAAATAGAAATAGCACCTCCAGAACTAATCAAAATGGCCCACTTAACTACGGCTTTAGAGGAAACGCCCGCAATTATGACCTCAACAGGGATTTTATAAAAGCAGACACAAAGAACGCGAGAGCCTTCACAAAACTTTTTAGAAGTCTCGAACCCGAATTATTCATCGACAATCATGTGAGCAACGGTGCGGATTACCAATACACTTTAACACATCTTTTTACACAACATGACAAGCTGGGTGGCGAAATGGGTAATTATTTAAATCAAAAATTTATGCCGTTGTTAGAGGATTCACTTGCTCAAAAAGAATGGGACATCACACCTTATGTAAACGTCTTCAACAAAACCCCTGAGACTGGTTTCTCTCAATTCATGGATTCGCCGAGATATTCCACAGGCTACACTACACTCTACAATACGCTTGGAATGATGGTAGAAACGCACATGCTAAAACCATATAAACAAAGAGTAGAAGGCACTTATGAACTCATGAAAAGCTTTATTGAAATAGCAGACGCAGACGCTACCAACATTAAAAAATTGCATCAAAACGCAAAAACTCAATTCAAAGAAAATGACAACTACCCTATTCAATGGGCAATTGACAGCACAAATATCACAACGCTGGATTTTAAAGGATACGAAGGCAGCATGATTGCTAGCAACATCACAGGGAAAGAACGTCTCAAATTTGACCGTAGCAAACCATTTACTAAAAAAGTAGATTATTATAACAATTTCAAACCGTCAAAAGAAGTGACAATTCCGTCACACTATATAGTGCCTAAAGGATACTGGAATGTTTTAGAATTGCTGAAATTAAACAGAATTAAAATTTCCGAAGTAAAAAATGATACAACACTTACTGCAGAAATATATCACATCAAAGATTTTGAAACATACAAAAATCCTTATGAAGGCCACTATCCACATTACAACACCGAAACTTCTACCACAACCGAAAAAATCACTGTCTCCAAAGGAGATTTCATCATTTCAACAAACCAAGAAGGTATTCGTTATTTATTGGAAACATTAGAGCCCAGCGCGATAGATTCATTTTTCAATTGGAATTTTTTCGATACTATTTTACAGCAAAAAGAAGGTTTTTCTCCCTACGTTTGGGAAGATAAAGCCGAAACGTTACTACAGGAAAACTCTTCGCTTAAAGCCAAATTCGATTCAATTAAAAAAGCAGATTCAAACTTTGCAAATAACTGGTATGCGCAATTAGATTGGTTGCACAAACATTCACCAAATTATGAGAAAGCACATTTAAGATTTCCTATCGTTAGGGTGCGTCGTTAAGTACTCTTTGGGGAAAAGTAATTTAATATTTTCGTAAGATTCCGTGAGGGCTTTTTGGGATTTTTCAAAGTTTTTCCACTTTGCTTTTTTAATGCCCTCGTTTGTTTCTGGCACTAAATCACCTGTGTAATCGCTGAACATTTCGTACCAATATGTTATTTTTAATTTAAACTTATCGTTCCGCTTAAAAATATGATACGTTTTTGTGATAAACTTTCTCACTACCAAATCCTGCACGCCTGTTTCCTCCATGGTTTCTCGTACAGCGCCTTCTTGGTGACTTTCGCCTTTTTCAATTTTACCTTTAGGGAGGTCCCATTTACCATTTCGGCGTATAAAAAGGATTTCTTTTTTTTGATTAAAAACCATAGCACCACCAGCCTCAACAACTGGTAATTTTTTCCGCAGAAAACGCTCTAACTTTTCCTCATTTTTATGATAGAGGTTAACATATAGTAGGTTCCCTTCGTTGATTTCGGTAATCAATTTTTTAAACTTTACCATCTTTAACGGGATGGTAGTGTATTGCTTTCCAATCTTTTTTTCAGTAGATAAAATAATTGGTATGTCGTTGACGAAAACTTTATACATTTGTACTATGATTTTAAACAAAGAGACAGCGCAGAAAACTGCCGAATTACTTTTGCAAATTAATGCAATAAAATTACAACCACAAGAACCTTTTACATGGGCTTCTGGATGGAAATCACCTATTTATTGCGATAATAGGATAACTCTTTCATTTCCAGGAATACGCAATTATTTAAGAGAACAACTTGCAAAACAAATTGAAGAAAAATATGGCAAGCCTGACATTATTGCTGGTGTAGCTACCGGTGCAATAGGTATTGGAATACTTGTTGCCGACTATTTGAATGTTCCTTTTTGTTACGTTCGTCCTGAAGCTAAAAAACACGGGAGACAAAATAAAATTGAAGGGCTTGTTAGCGAAAATCAAACCGTTGTAAT
Source organism: Patiriisocius sp. (assembly GCF_051252435.1). NCBI lineage: Bacteria > Pseudomonadati > Bacteroidota > Flavobacteriia > Flavobacteriales > Flavobacteriaceae > Patiriisocius > Patiriisocius sp. The sequence continues at coordinate 166,192 of NZ_JBPOFW010000004.1, forward strand.
TGTCGAAGATTTAATTAGCACTGGTAAAAGCAGCCTTCTTGCTGTAGAAGCACTGGAAGAAGTAAACTTGAACATTAAAGGTATGTTTGCTATTTTCTCGTACGGCTTTGATATTGCCAAAGAAAATTTTGAAAAAGCAAACGTTGAACTCAATACATTGAGCAACTATGAGCATTTATTGATAAATGCTGAAAAAACTAAATACATAGCTTCAAAAGAAGCTGAACTTCTGGGACAATGGCGTGAAAACCCAAGTACTTGGATGCAATAAAATCGTAAAAAATAGAATTATTTCATGGAACTGAATAGCAAGAAAGTAATAGTAAATAAAAGCGCAGCAGACCTTTGTGCCTACTTGAGCGATGTTAAAAACTTTGAAAACTTAATGCCAGAAAACATAAGTAAATTTGAAGTAATAAGAGAAGATGCTTTTATTTTTGCCCTAAAAGGAATGCCAGAAATCGCACTTGAAGTCAAGGAAGTTGAATCTCCAAACAAAATTACATTGGGCGCCATTAGTGATAAAATTCCGTTTACGCTCGAGGGGCATATTGATGCCATTGACGACAAAACTTCAAATGCTGAGCTCATTTTTAAAGGTGAATTTAACGCAATGATGGCGATGATGGTCAAAGGGCCTATCACAAAATTTATTGACACCCTTACAACAAATCTTACAACTATTTAATGAAGTAATTTTATTTCTTTTAAGCCGAAATGTAACAAAGATTCATTCTCGGTTTCCACGATTAACAAACCGTTTTTCGTTACACCTTTGATGATACCGTTAAATTTTAGCCCATCCATATTTTCAAATACCGAAACTTTACCCAACTTGTATAAATGTGCGTGATATTGCTGATGCAGTTCATCAAATTTATACGATTGTAGTAGTTGTAGTTGTTTTAAAATTTCCGAAGTGAGCATACTCAAAACGCTATCTCTGTCAAAATTTTGTCCACTTGCTAAAAAAAGCGATGTTGCATTGGGTAGATTTTCAAATTGAACTTCATTTACGTTGAGCCCAACTCCAATAATCACATCTTTAATATTCTCTTTTTTGATACTTGTCTCTATAAGAATTCCACAGCATTTTTTTCCTTCTGCCATAATGTCGTTTGGCCATTTTATTTTAATTTTTGGTATTCCCAAAGATTTCAGCACAGAATAAACACCTAAAGAAACCGCCATTGAAATGTAAAATTGGTATTTCAAGTCAACATTTTCAAACTGCTTATATATACTGAATGTCAAACTATTAGTGGGTTGAGATTGCCAAGAGTTTGTATGCTGTCCTCTTCCCTTTGTTTGATTTAGAGTGACGACAACCGTTTCGTCGCTCAAATTAGTTGACGACCGCAACTCCTTGACATAGGTATTTGTGGATGGGATGGCATTAAGTTTGATTAACTTCACTTAAATTTATTAGTTTATATAGTGACTGCAAAGTAAGTAAACAAACAAAAAAGTAATAACTTTGTAGAAATAAAAAAAGTGAATGTCAAAGAAAGAAAAAGATACAGATGCGCTCATCACAAATATTATAAGAGGCATTGAAGAAGTGAAAGGACAAGACATTGAAATTCTTGACCTTAGAGAGATTGAAAACACAGTTACAGACTATTTTATTATTTGCAACGGTACTTCAAACACACAAGTAAACGCAATTGTAGGCTCTATTCAAAAAACGGTGAGCAAGGCAATCAAAGAAAAAGCTTGGCATATTGAAGGTAGCGAAAATAGCGAGTGGATACTCATGGATTATGTACACGTCGTTGTACATGTTTTTCAAAAACACATTAGAGAATTTTATGATATTGAGGGCCTTTGGGGCGATGCAAAATCAGTTAAAATTCAAACTACACACTAAAACCTATACGCCCACATGGCTGAAGATAAAAAAAGTCCAAAAGAAAACAAAGGTAAAAAACCAGATATGAAGAAGCCTAAATTCAGTCCTTACTGGATCTATGGAAGCATATTTTTAATTTTTATTGCCATACAACTTTCAGGAGGTAGCAACTGGACACAACCCAAAAAGACTACCCAAGCCGAATTTGAAACATACCTAAAAGATGGTGATGTTGAAAAGGTTGAAATTGTAAACAAAAAAGTAGCGCAAGTGTATCTTACACCAGAAGCGCTAACTGAAGAGAAGCACGTAAAAAACAAAAACAAAGGTTTTATGGCGAAAGCCGGAGACCCTACGTACCAGTTTGAATTTGGTGATCTTCAAAATTTTGAAAATAATTTTCAACAAATCAAAGAGCAAAACAATCTTGATACTACAATGGTTTGGCAAACAGAGTCAAATATTTGGGGTGAGGTAATTATTGGTTTTCTTCCATTTATCGTCATCATTGCCATTTGGATTTTCATTATGCGTCGTATGTCTGGTGGCGGTGGCGGTGGTGCCGGAGGACAAATCTTCAATATTGGAAAGTCAAAAGCTAAATTATTTGACGAGAAGATTGATGTAAAAACATCTTTTAAAGATGTTGCTGGTCTTGAAGGTGCAAAAGAAGAGGTACAAGAAATTGTTGATTTCCTCAAAAACCCAGAAAAATATACTTCTTTAGGTGGTAAAATACCTAAAGGCGCCTTGCTTGTTGGACCTCCAGGAACTGGTAAAACGTTGCTTGCTCGTGCCGTAGCAGGAGAAGCAAAAGTTCCTTTTTATTCTCTTTCAGGTTCAGACTTTGTTGAAATGTTTGTTGGTGTTGGTGCATCCAGAGTACGTGATTTATTCAAGCAAGCAAAAGAAAAGTCTCCAGCCATTATTTTTATAGATGAAATTGATGCTATTGGGCGTGCCCGTGGTAAAAGTAATTTCTCCGGTTCAAATGATGAACGTGAAAACACATTAAACCAACTCTTAACAGAAATGGACGGTTTTGGTACGGGAACAAATGTAATTGTTATAGCAGCTACCAACCGTGCAGATGTTCTTGACAAAGCATTAATGCGTGCTGGTCGTTTTGACAGACAGATTTATGTTGATTTACCAGATGTAAGAGAACGTAAAGAAATTTTTGAAGTTCACTTACGTCCCTTAAAAAAGGAAGAAGGACTAGATACAAGTTTCCTTTCAAAACAGACTCCTGGTTTTTCTGGAGCTGACATTGCCAATGTTTGTAATGAAGCTGCATTAATCGCTGCCCGTAAAGAGAAAAAAGCAGTTGGTAAACAAGATTTCTTGGACGCAGTTGATAGAATTGTAGGTGGATTAGAAAAGAAAAACAAAATAATCACTCCCGGAGAAAAAGAAGCCATTGCTTATCACGAAGCTGGCCACGCGACTGTAAGTTGGATGTTAGAACATGCCGCTCCCCTAGTGAAAGTGACTATCGTCCCTAGAGGACAATCCTTAGGTGCTGCTTGGTATTTACCCGAAGAACGCCTTATTGTTCGTCCAGAACAAATGCTCGACGAAATGTGCGCAACGCTTGGCGGAAGAGCTGCTGAAAAGGTAATATTCAATAAAATTTCGACAGGCGCATTGAGTGATTTAGAAAAAGTGACCAAACAAGCTCGTGCTATGGTTACCATTTATGGACTCAATGAAAAAGTTGGTAATTTGACATATTACGATTCTAGTGGTCAAAATGAGTATAATTTCAGCAAACCATATAGTGAGAAAACTGCTGAGTTGATTGACAAAGAAATTTCTAATTTAATTGAAACTCAATATCAGCGTGCTATTGAACTTTTAGAAGAACACAAAGATAAATTGACCGAACTCGCCAAAGTTTTACTGGACAAGGAAGTTATTTTTAAAGACAATCTTCAAACTATTTTTGGCAAAAGACCATTTCACAAAGAAGAATTGGAAGATGAAGTTGAAGATATAAAAACCACTTAATCTTGAGCTGACTAATATTGAAACAATACAGTAAATAAGACACAAGCAAAGTTTACATAGATAGCCTTTTTCTCTGTCATTATTTTTCTATCTTTGAGATTAATCGATGTATAACTCCTCAAATTTGACAAATGAGTCTGTTTAAAAGACTTTTAAATCCTAAAAAGCACTCTGAAGACAAAGCAAGAGCTTTGGAAAAAGGGGAGCATGGAAAATATTACCCTGAGGACAAATTACCCATCGATGAAAAATTCACCTATAATTTCAAAAAGAATGGAGGTAAATTTCTTTATTGTGAAAATGATGCTGAAATTTCCGAAGCCTTTGATAACATTTTAGCTGAAAACGATTGGTATGAAAAAGACACCTTTTGTATTAATCCACTTTTGACTTCAAAATTTGATGGCTATAATTTAAATTTCATTAAAAAAACCAGCGCTGCTTTTTTTCTATCTACATGCGAATCTCTAGTCGCAAATAATGGTTCGATTCTTCTGTCCTCTAACCAAATGAAAGAGAAAAAATTAGACGAGCTACCCACTAATATAATTATATACGCAACAACAAGCCAATTTGTTGAGAATATTAGTGAAGGTCTTCGTCAAATTAAAAATGCTGGGGGCAAGTTTATACCAACAAATATCACTACAATTCAAGACTTTGAAACGAATAAAGAAAAGGATTTTATGACCTACGGAAGTAGTACAAAAAACTTATATTTGCTCTTGTTGGAGGACTTATAAAAAAGTAACAAGTCACGCTATTTCCAAACCATTCAAAAAGCAAATAGCATTTCCATCTGAAGTAAGAACCGACTAAAACCACAGATGAAAGAAGTTATTGTGCGCTCCATTTCTGGCGCCTTATACATATTGATAGTCTTATTTTCTATGTATACCTCGCGAGAATGGTTTATGGCTCTCTTTTTTGTTTTTGCAATTCTCGTTCTTCGCGAATTTTTACGCCTTGTTCATCTCACAAGTTATCTAGCCTTTGCACTTCTAGCTGCAGCAATGTACTTTTTAAGCTATAATGTGTTTGACGAAAATGCGGTCCACCTCTATTTAATTTTATCTTCATTCGTTTGTCTTTTTTTATTGAAGGATGTACTCTGGACGAGCAAAATCCCCATGTTTGAAAAGAAAAAGTACATTACCACCATTTTCTATATTATTAGTGGCTTTGTATTCCTAACGCTCATTCCATTTTACGAAGGTGTTTTTATGCCTAAAATTATAGTTGGTGTTTTCATTTTAATTTGGTCGAACGACACCTTTGCTTATGTGATAGGTAAAAATTTCGGTAAGCATAAATTGCTGGAACGTATTTCACCTAAGAAAACCGTCGAAGGATTTTTGGGCGGAATGGCTGGCGCGTTATTAGCTGGTTTTATTATCTTTAAAACGATGGGCATCTTTAAATTACCTATCTGGTTTGTGCTCGCGTTAATTGCATCTGTCTTTGGTACTATTGGAGATTTAATACAATCAAAATTTAAACGACAAGCAGGCGTAAAAGACAGTGGCATGTTGATGCCCGGGCACGGAGGATTATACGATAGACTGGATAGTATTATATATGCCAGTCCATTTATTTATGCATTTTTAGAAATTGTACATTATGTTTCATAAAGAAGGTCACAAAATTATTTTAATTACACTCTTTCTTGTAGTAGGTGTGAGTCTGGCGACAGATTATTTCATTACAAATCAATATCTAAGAGGTGGACTTCTCATTCTCGCGGTCGTGTTTCTAGTTTTGATTTTGCAATTCTTTAGAAATCCTAAAAGGAATTTTATCATTAACGACGAACAAGTTTTATCTCCCGTGGACGGAAAAGTGGTGGTAATAGAAGAAGTTTTTGAAAAAGAATTCTTTAATGAAAAACGTTTGCAAGTTTCGATATTTATGTCGCCTTTAAACGTGCACGTAACAAGATATCCCGTGGGCGGAGAAGTCATTTTGAGCAAATACCATCCAGGTAAATTTCTCGTAGCCTGGCACCCTAAATCTTCCGAAGAAAATGAACGCACCACTGTAGTCGTAAAAAATAAGTACTTCGGAAATGTATTGCACCGTCAAATTGCCGGAGCCCTCGCAAAAAGAATTGTAAACTATGCAAAAGAAGGTACAAATATATCCCAAGCGAGTGACAGCGGATTTATAAAATTTGGCTCCCGTGTGGATGTATTTTTGCCTTTAGGCACTAAACTTGACGTTACACTCAACCAAAAAGTAAAAGGTGGTATCACCGTTATGGCATCAAAATGACGAGCGAAGAAATTGACATAGAGTTTACCAAATCTGTCGCATTAGTGAACACTCACAATGACCCATTCCCGGCTGATGTGCTTTTAAAACTGTATGCATATTTTAAGATTGCCACGAATGCACCTTACAAGCCGAGCGACAGCAAAGAACCTTTGATTACGGCATTTAAAACAAATGCGCTTTTCCAAACCAAACACTTGACCGAAGACCAGGCAAAACTATTATATGTAGAGACCGCAACTCATTATTTTCTCTACCGAAAATAAAAAAATCCATTAAAACTGATCTTTTAATGGATTTAAAATTTAATAATTGAACGTTTAGCTCAAACTCGCTAATGAAGCTTTAATAGTTTCAATTTTTGCTATTGCGTCTGCTTCTTTTTTCTTCTCGTTCGCAACAACTTGCTCGGGCGCTCCACTCACAAATTTTTCATTTTTAAGTTTCCCTTGAACGCTGCGCAGGAAACCTTCGGTGTATTTTAATTCCTCTTTAAGTTTTTCAATTTCGGCTTCCACATCAATCGCGCCTTCCATGGGGATAAAATATTCGTTTGACTTTACTCTAAACGTTAGCGCGCCATCCAATGCTTCGGAAATATAATTTAATTCTGAAATATTAACCAATTTTGAAATAATCCTATCAAATTGCGCATCCATCCTTTCAGCATTGATTACCGAAACTTCAATTGCGTCTTTAAAAGCGATATTTTTCTCTTTCCGAACGGTACGAATTCTTGAAACTACCTCAGCGGCAAATTCAAAATTTTTGATTAGGTTTTCATTTATTGGTTCAGCTTTAGGCCAGGTGTTGATACACAAGGCTTCTTTTGGAGTTCGGTTTTTTATGTTGTGCCAAATTTCCTCAGTCAAGAAAGGCATAAATGGGTGTACAATTCTCAAATTATCTTCAAACAATGCCATTACTTCGTTGTAAGTTTTCGCATCAATTGGAGCTTGGTATGCTGGTTTAATAATTTCTAACAACCAACCACAAAACTCATCCATAATCAACTTATACGTTGTCATCAACGCATCACTAATACGGTATTTGCTGTAATGATCATCCATTTCAACAAGTGCTTTTTGCAACTTGCTCTTGTACCATTCAATTCCAATTCTAGAAGACTCCGGCTGCGGTATCGTCGCGTCAACTTCCCACATTTGTGTCAATGAAAAAGCACTCTGTAATTTTTTACTGAAACCTTTTCCTTGATTACAAAGAGCTTCGTCAAACATTAAATCGTTTCCAGCGGGTGCACTCAATAGCAACCCAACGCGAACCCCATCTGCACTGTAATCTTTAATAAGTTGTAGTGCGTCTGGAGAATTACCTAACGACTTACTCATTTTACGACGTTGCTTGTCGCGAACGAGTCCTGTTAAATACACATTTTTAAATGGTCGTTTCCCTGTATATTCATATCCAGCAATAATCATTCTAGCTACCCAGAAAAACAAAATATCGGGTCCTGTAACCAAATCGTTTGTTGGATAATAATAGTTGAACTCTTTGTTGTCTGGATTGTTCAACCCACCAAATACACTCATTGGCCATAGCCATGATGAAAACCAAGTATCAAGCGCATCTGCATCCTGACGTAAATCTTCGGTTGTCAAGGCGTTGTTTTTTGCTTTTGTTTTCGCCAGTTTTAAAGCTTCATGTATGGTTTCAGCTACCACGAAGTCCTCTTTTCCGTCGCCATAAAAGAACGCTGGAATTTGCTGCCCCCACCATAATTGTCGTGAAATATTCCAATCACGAATATTTGTCATCCAATGACGATAGGTGTTTTCAAACTTTTTAGGGTGCAATACAACATCGCCATCTTCCAAAACCGCTTTTATAGCTGGTTTTACAAGTTCTTCCATTTTTAAGAACCATTGATCGCTCAATCTAGGTTCGATAACCGCTTTTGTGCGCTCACTCGTCCCCACTTTATTCATGTGCTGCTCCGTTTTAATCAAAGCGCCATTTTGTTCTAATTCTTTTGCTACCTCCTTGCGTGCCACGAACCTATCTTTGCCTTCGTAGTGCAAGCCAAAGCTATTCAAACTCGCGTCATCATTAAAGATATCGATAACCTCTAGTTTGTGCTTGTCGCCTAGCATTTTATCATTTTCATCGTGGGCTGGAGTCACTTTTAAACAACCAGTTCCAAACTCAAGATCAACATATTCATCTTCAATGATAGGAATCACACGATTACAAATTGGAACAATTGCATTTTTACCTTTTAGATGAGTAAAACGTTCATCCGCAGGGTTGATACATATAGCGGTATCTCCAAATATGGTCTCGGGTCTTGTGGTTGCTATAGTTAAGACATCATCACTTCCTTCAATTTTATAATTAATAAAATAGAGATTTCCTTGCTGTTCTATGTGATTTACCTCTTCATCACTCAAAGTTGTCTTTGCTTCTGGATCCCAATTTACCATGCGGTAACCGCGGTAAATTAGTCCTTTATTATATAGGTCTACAAAACTTTTGATTACCTGTTGCGACATATCTGGATCGAGCGTGAATTTTGTTCGCTCCCAATCACAAGATGCCCCAAGTTTTTTTAATTGTTCAAGGATAACGCCACCGTATTCTTCGGTCCACTCCCAAGCATGTTTTAAAAACTCTTCACGAGTTAAATCTGCTTTGTCAATTCCCTGCTCTTTTAACTTCGCAACAACTTTTGCCTCGGTAGCAATGGATGCGTGGTCAGTACCTGGAACCCAGCACGCGTTAAAACCCTTTAAACGTGCTCGACGAATCAAAACATCTTGTATTGTATTGTTCAACATGTGACCCATGTGAAGTACTCCTGTTACATTTGGTGGTGGAATAACAATTGTATAAGGCTCTCTTTCGTCAACTTCACTATGAAAATAGTTATGCTTCATCCAGTAAGCATACCATTTATCCTCAATCTCTTCTGCATTATATGTTGTTCCTAAAGCCATTTTGGTATCATTTTTGAAATAAGATTGCAAAAGTAGGGATAAGTAAACGACTTTTAAAGTGAATAACTTATTTTGCAAAATATTGTAAAGTTACCTACATTAGCAATCAATTAAAAGATAAAAATTATGAAAAAATTAGTCTTAATAGCTGTAATAGCATTAGTAAGTTTTGCCGCAAATGCGCAAGCAAAAATCACTTTTAAAAGTGACACCGTAGATTACGGAGAAATCGCGAAAGGAAGTGATGGAGTTCGTGTTTTTGAATTTACAAATACAGGTGATGCACCTTTAATTGTAAGTGATGTAAAATCTAGCTGCGGCTGTACAGTACCTAAAAAGCCAGAAGGTCCAGTTGCTGCTGGTGCTTCAGGAAAAATTGAGGTTAAATACGACACAAACAGAGTAGGTCCTATTAGAAAGACCGTAACGGTTTACTCAAATGCTGACGAACCTATCAAAGCTCTTAAAATTAAAGGAGAGGTATTGAAGGACGCTAGCGTACTTGAAAAGACAAAATAAATCTTTAGGCATTCGCCGAAATTACAATATCAAAAAATCCCGAGTTATTTTTATATGTCTCGGGATTTTTATTTTGCCAAATTTTATAGTCTAATCCATCAACTTTAAATAACCACCATTCTCAAATTTGATGAATTCGATGCCTTTCTCTGGAGTGTACACAATTTGTTCCACGCCATGTGCATCATCGACTATACATGCATTAAATACATATACATTTTCAAATAAAAAACCGTTATATTCATAATCTGTAGTAAAAATCTCACTATCAAAATTTAAACAAACAAGCTTCAAATCTACCCCTCCGTTTTGTTTTGTCATATTTACTCTCAATAGCGAGTTTTCAAGAGACCCTATTGATGTTGCTACTGAAAGATTGATTGATTCAAAATTAGCTTATAATTTATAAATTCTGTAATATAACTGGGGCATTGATTATCTATACCATTTTCTTGAAAACCCTCAACTCTAGGATTAATTGTCGCTGTTACATTCGTACCACTCTCGTTTGTATATTGAGCCGTGATTGTATTATCCACTTGAATAAAATTTCGCCCTTCTTCTGTAAGCATATATGTCGCTAAATCATCATCATTGCACCCACAACTAAAGACGGTAATAATCAATGACAACACTATTTTTTTTTAATATCCAAAATATTGAAATAATTGATTAATCATTATTTTTTAAAATTTTTAAGAGACAAATCTATATCTATACAACATGGCTCCCTAACCAAAAATGTTAAATAAAAACAATACCTATCAAAAGTAGCACTATCCTTTAAAAACCTAGATAGATTTGGTTAATGTAAATTTTACCTCATTAAATAGACCATCTCTTTCAAATTCAATAGTAATCTTACGTCCTACTTTACTACTAAAAAGTGCTGTTAATTCATAAATTTTATATTTGTAGGCAAACTTGTCGTTTACTTTAACAATAGCATCTCCTTTTTGAAGTCCAGCTACTTGTGCGGGAGAACCCTCTCTCAAATCTGCCACTACAACTTTTGGTGCGGTAAACAACGAATAAATAGGGTCAATCATAACATTAACACTCCCTTTATTTCCACCGCTATTTGAATTTTGAATATTCATACTTTCACTACGAATATCCTGTAGTTCTTTAATCTGAACAGTCCCATCATATTCTAAGGTTAAACCACTCAAATTATAATTAAACGGTCGCTTAAATTGCGAATTTCTTTTGAGTTGCATTCGGTTATTTTGATAATCCATCACAACCGTAAAACGCTTTAAAATCTCACCTCCAATACTTCCCGCCCTATTTTTATACATACGCAACGAATCTTTTTTTGACACCTGCGGAAATGCAACAGTAACATCTATTAAATCAAAATCCCCAAGCGATAAACCATCAACCCGAGAGCGCTTTCCATAAATACTCCCGCTGATGCTCATCCCTAAAAAATCGTCAAAATAGTTCATCGGAAATGTCTCTATGTAATCATCTTCACCAAACAACCAAAGCGCATCGCTAGAACCTGAATCTATCAACAAAATAGATTCTTTTTCCAACGTAGCATTTAAAACATTCGCCTTTATATGAGGTTTACTCTTGAAAAATTCCAACTCAAATTCATCACATCTTCTACAATTTTTAAAGTTGAAATTTTCAGGATTATAAACTGTAATCCTTTTTGAATTGTAATTGGTTTTAACAACAAAGTTTTGATAAAAATCAGACCCAATGATACCGTGAATGGGAATACCCATTCGTTTTGAAAAATCAACCATTTCATTCAAAACAACATACACCGTATGCCTTTCGTCAATGGCATTACCAATTTTTATAATATTCCCACTGCTTTTAATAGCATCTATTTCAGTTTCATTTCCTAAACCCTTTATTTTAATTGGGACTACTCCTTTCAACGAAATCGAATCTGCCGCGGTAATACCAAAAAGAATGGTATTATTTACCCCCGTATCTAACAAGAAAGATAACTCCACGCCATTTAATGCTACAGGGACAACCACTAAATTATTGATCAATTGAAATTTAATTTTATCTTTCTTCAAGTTGTTATTTAGAGCAAATCCTTTTTGAGAAAAACAAAGAAAACCCTGAACTATAAAAATATAGCAGAGCAGAAATTTTAAATATTTGTAAAAGACGTGTTTCACATTTTCAAGGTAGAAAAAAAATGATAAAAACGATTTCCGAAGCACCCATTATTATTCAATAATTTTGCAACTTTGTTACAAACAAAATAAGACATGCCATCTATCTCAACAAAGGGTGCTAACATGCCCGAATCGCCCATTAGAAAACTTGTTTCCTTTGCCGAAAAAGCATACAAGGCCAACAAAAAAGTGTACCATTTAAACATTGGGCAACCCGATATTAAATCGCCACAAATTGCTATGGACGCAGTGGCATCGCACCATTTAGAGATTTTGGCATATACACGCTCCGAAGGTTCAGAACCTTACAGAGAAAAAATCGCAGCCTATTACCAGCGCAATAACATCATGGTAAATGCAGATGAGTTAATCGTAACCACCGGAGGAAGCGAAGCATTACTTTTCGCAATGGGAAGCATTGCAGATGTGGGCGACGAAATCATTATCCCAGAACCATTTTATGCAAATTATAACGGTTTTGCAACGGCGAGCGGGGTAACGATTGTTCCCGTAATTTCAAAAATTGAAGACAACTTTGCCTTGCCACCAATTTCAGAATTTGAAAAACTGATAACCCCTAGAACCAAGGCAATTTTGATTTGTAATCCAGGAAATCCCACCGGTTATCTCTACTCACAAGAAGAGATTGAAACACTTGCGAAAATTGTAAAAAAACACGACTTATTTTTGGTTGCAGACGAAGTGTACAGAGAATTTGCGTATGATAACTTGAAACACTTTTCAATTTTAGAAGCAAAGGGTATTGATGAAAACGCAATTATTATTGACTCCGTTTCCAAGCGTTATAGCATGTGCGGGGCGCGTATTGGGTGCTTGGTTTCAAAAAACAAAGAGGTGATGAAAACTGCATTAAAGTTTGCGCAGGCACGATTGAGTCCTCCCACTTTTGCACAGATTGCAAGTGAGGCAGCATTAGAAACGCCGCAAAGTTATTTTGACGACGTAATCACAGAATACAAAGGTAGACGCGACATACTTATTGAAAAACTAGAAGAAATTCCTGGCGTACAAGTGGGACATCCTAAAGGGGCTTTTTACTGTATTGCACAATTGCCAATAAAAAACAGTGATGCTTTTGCACAATGGTTACTTGAAGAATTTGACTTGGATGGAGAAACAATTATGGTAGCACCCGCAGCCGGATTTTATTCAAGTCCGGGAGTGGGATTAAACCAAATTAGAATCGCCTACGTGCTCAACAAAGAAAGCCTTATTAGATCTGTTGAAATTTTAAAGGCAGCACTTAAAGAATACAAAGATTAATGACTATTGAGCAAAATGTTTCTTTAAAAAATTACAACACTTTTGGTATTGAAAGTACTGCGGAATATTTTGTTTCGGTAACGTCTGTTGCGGAATTAAAAGAAGTGCTTCCTACGAATGAAAAGGAGCTTTTTATTCTTGGTGGTGGCAGCAATATGTTGTTGACAAAAGATATAAAAGGGCTCGTACTTCACCTCAACCTTAAAGGAATTGAAGTTCAAAAACAAAACAATGACCACGTTGAAATCACTTGTATGGCAGGTGAAAACTGGCACGAATTTGTTTTATATTGTATCGATAAAAATTATGGCGGATTAGAAAATCTGTCGCTCATTCCCGGTAACGTTGGCACTTCTCCCATTCAAAATATTGGAGCTTATGGCGTTGAATTAAAAGACACTTTTGTGCGTTGCAACGCAGTTGAAATTGCAACGGGAAAAGAACACACGTTTACAAATGCAGCGTGTGATTTTGGGTACCGAACTTCTATTTTTAAAACTTCGGAAAAGGGAAAGTTTATCATTACTAGCGTTACCTTTTCACTTACTACTAAAAATCACGACCATTCAGTTTCGTATGGAGCAATCAAAGACGAATTGGCAAAACAGCACATTTCAGCTGCTACCATAAAAGATATTAGCAATGCCGTAATAGCTATTCGAAAATCAAAATTGCCAGATCCAGCGGAGCTAGGAAATAGCGGAAGTTTTTTTAAAAATCCCGTCGTAGATGCCGAAACGTTTAGAAATTTTAAAATCAAATTTCCAGAAGCTCCTTATTATGAAGTGACAAATACCACATTTAAAATTCCAGCAGGTTGGCTCATTGAGCAAGCCGGATTTAAGGGAAAAAGATTTGGAGATGCAGGAGTTCATAAAAATCAAGCACTTGTTTTAGTGAACTACGGAAATGCAACAGGCAAAGAAATCTGGGATGTAGCGATGAAAATTCAAAAAAAGGTTCGAAAAGATTTTGGCATTTTCATTGAACCCGAGGTCAATATTTTTTGATTCAAACGTATTTGGATTTTCCACTAAAACGGAGTGATTTCTTAAAATTTGCGCAAGAAAAAACCCGTCCTCAAATTGAAAACGGGCTCCTCTTCATAGCACTCTTTTTGGAAGTTAACAATAACCTTCCACATATATAACAATCCAAATACCATTTTACCACCTTGCTAATTTGTTTATTTTTTGCCTAGTTTTACATCGCTATAAATATGGAAAAGAAAAACTCAATTTGTGACGAAAAGACCTATGAGGCGGTGTACAAGGAACATTCGCAATCATTGCGCAATTTCATGTTTTTTAAAACCAAGGACACAGCGTCCTCTTACGATTTGGTGCAAGAAGCATTTATTAAACTGTGGGACAACTGCGGAAAAGTGACTCCAGAAAAAGCCAAGTCGTTTCTTTTTACAGTAGCCAACAATCTGTTTTTAAACACAGTTGCGCACAAAAAAGTACGCTATACCTACGCAAATAGTGTTACCGAATCTTCGGACAAGCAAACACCCGAATTTTTATTAGAGGAAAAACAATTTGGTAAAAAATTACAAAACGCTTTAGATAATTTAACCGAAATTCAACGAACGGCATTTTTAATGAGCCGTGTTGAAGGAAAAAAATACCGAGAGATTGCCGAAATTTTGGACATTTCTCCAAAAGCCGCGGGAAAAAGAGTGCTTGATGCACTAGAAAATTTAAGGAACACAATTGAAAATATTTAACGCTTGAGGTGGTAATTTAAATCCTCAATTGTTATACCCATAGAGATAACAAAATGGAAAACAGCGACATACTCGAAAAATGGTTGAACGGTGACCTATCACCTAAAGAATTGGAAGCTTTTAATGCTAATCCAGACTTTGCCATATACCGCAAAATTGACCGCGAAGTACAAAAAATTGAGCTACCTTCTCACGACGTAGCCACAGGATTCAATGATTTACTGAAACGAAAAGGGACAGCCAAAAAAGAAGTAAAAGTTTTTAGACTTTCGAATATGCTGAAAATTGCTGCGATTTTAACGTTGTTAATAATGTCATATATATTTGTTTCAAATATTCCTTCCACCGTCACCGCGCCAATGGCAAAGACCGAACAGGTTTTTCTTCCAGATAATTCTAGAATTACATTAAATAATGATGCTTCCATTAGTTATAAAAAATACGGTTGGGCTTTTGACCGAAATGTAACTCTCGAAGGAGAAGCATTTTTTGAAGTCGCTAAAGGAAAGAAGTTTACAGTGACCACGCCACAAGGAATCGTTACTGTTTTAGGGACTAAATTTAATGTAAGCACAAAAAACAATACATTATCAGTAAGTTGTTTTGAAGGAAAAGTGAGTGCTACATCACGCGGAAAAACCGTAATCGTTAAAAAAGGAGATACATTTATTTTTAGTGATGAATCAATATCCAAGTATATTCTTTACACAGCACACCCCACGTGGGTTTTTAACGAAAGTAGCTTTACAGATGTTGATTTTATCAATGTTATCATGGCAATTGAAAACCAATATGGGATTACTATAAAAACCGAAAATATTAATGTAGATTTACGCTATACGGGTACTTTCACGCATACCAATCTTGAAGATGCACTCCGCACCGTGACGGTCCCTTTAAATCTTTCGTATCGAAAAGACTCAAAGAATGGCGTTACAATATATGACAGCAGAAAATAAGCTAGGCCGAAATTTATTTCACCTACTATTTTTGCTGTGTTTCATTGTACAGAGTAGCGCACAAACATATAACAAAATTGAATTTACCGAAGCGCTTTCAATTTTAGAAAATACGTTTAGCGTAAAATTTTCTTTCAACAGCGCACTTGCAAAACGATTGCAGGTTGAGCCTCCGTCCCTCAATCAAACGTTAGAAGTTACTTTAAACAAGTATTCCAGTGATTATCAAGTCACATTTCAGAATATAGACGAACGCTATATTGCCGTTACGTTTCCTGTTATGAATGTTTCTATATGTGCCACAATCATTGACACAAAGACAGGAACACCCGTTAAAAATACCACTATTTTTTCCACCACCTCACAATTTGAAGCTGATGAAGGCGGTACATTTTCAATTGCTGAAATAGAACAAACCGAAACCCTTCAAATATATAATGACGATATTTTTCTACTATCGATTTCAGTTTTAGAAATTTTAGAAAAGAATAAAGATTGTCCACCTATCTTCGTCTCAACAGATATAAATTATCTTTCCACCGTTACGCTACAAAGCTACCTTGTAAGGGGTATTTCGAAAAATACTGAAGGAAGCATTAAAATTAAAAACAGAGATTTTGAAATTCTTCCAAGTCTTGTAGAGCCTGATGTGCTTCAAATCGCACAAGCATTGCCTGGTGTTGAAAGCTATGACGAAACAGCTTCAAACATCAATGTACGCGGTGGAGCCACCGATGAGTTACTTATTTTATGGAATGATATACGCATGTATCAAACGGGGCACTTTTTTGGTCTCATTTCAGCATTTAATCCTAATTTGATTGACAATGTAATTATATATAAAAATGGTACGCATCCTCGCTATAATGAAGGTGTTTCTGGATTGTTGAACATGCAGTCTTTGAGCGATATTACAGAAGAAGTTGACGGAGGCGTGGGTGTAAATTTAAGTAGTGTAAACCTGTTTGCGAGAATGCCACTGTCTGAAAGCTTTGCGATTGATGTTTCGGGGCGGACTTCCATAAATAGCGGTGTGGGCAATCCTATCTACAAATCTTTTTTTCAGCGTACTTTTCAGAATACCGAAGTAACAAATTTGAGCACAAACACCTCTTTCGGAATTAGAAACACTAATCAAAATTTTAATTTCTACGATATTAGTATTGGTGCTATTTGGGATATTTCAAAAAAAGATAAATTGCGCTACAATTTTATGACCATCAATAACAAACTCGCTTTTACCGAACGTTTAATTGCCGTAGACAGCTCAACCGCTACTTTTAATGAATTACGACAACGGACGCTCGTAGGTGGTTTTGACTATGATAGAACTTGGAATTCAAAATTAAAAACACGAGTACTTTATAGCGCAAGTACTTATGTATTTGATGGAGAGAATAGAGAAAATGAATTCTTGACAGAGGCAACACAAAGAACTGAAGTAAGAGAAAGGCAAGCAAGATTTGACGCCACTTATAAAATAAATAGCACTCTAAATTTGCAAGGAGGATACCAATATACCGATACCGAAATAAGAAACAATCAAGTAACTGCAGGAAGTTCAATTCCAATTTCAAATGCGGTTAATAGCATTACGAATGCCTATTACCTCAACGGAATTTTAAATCTATTCAATAAAAAAACTGTTGTAACGCTTGGAGGACGTTTAACAAATTTCAGCAATCTTGAAAACCAAATTGAGCCAAGAATTAACATCAATCATCAACTGCAAAAACAGTGGAATATCTTTTTGGCTGCGGAAGAAAAAAGCCAGCACATTCTGCAATTTATCGCGAGAGAAAATCAATTGCTCGGCATTGAAAGCAAGCAATGGGCTATCGCAAATGGTGAGGATGTGCCGTTGCTAAAAAGCCAACAGATTTCGATGGGAACAGATTATACGATTAACGGATATACGTTGAGTGCAGAAGGTTTCTATAAAACAGTGGATGGTATCAACACTAAAAATTTAGGATTTAGAAATCAATTGCAAGACGCGAATGCTGTAGGGAGTTACAATGCTAAGGGAGTTGAAATTTCAGTAGCAAAGAGCACCGAGCGTTTTACTAGTTCGTTGAGCTATAGCTACCTTGACAATATGTATGAATTTAATGAGCTGAGTCCGAGAAATTTCCGAAGTAATTTTGACGTCACGCACACCGCCAGTTTTGCCGCGACTTATAAATGGCAAAACTTTAAATTGGCCGCGGGGGCTAATTATCATTCGGGACTTCCATTTACCACTCCCCTAAGTACGAATGCCATCATTGAAGTGGACGGTGAACCCCAAATTGAATACAACGCACCAAATAACGCAACGCTCGATCCTTATTTTAGAGCAAATGTTTCGGCGCTATATGATTTTAAAATAGATGAAACCTTTAGGGGAAAAGTGAATTTAGCACTGTTGAATATTTTTGACACCAAAAATGCCTTAGACTCTTATTTCGAAATTGCAACCGATGCCAACGGAAACAACATCATCAATAGAGTGGATCAATTTTCATTGGGCTTTACTCCTAATATTTCTTTTCAGTTGTTTTTTTGAAACCTTATTCAGATTCCATAAAATTTAAAACAGGATTACATTCTATTTGGAACGGTAATTCCCAATAAAGAAAAAGCAGTTTTTATAACATCGCCCACAGCCGAGCAAAGTGCAATTCTAAATTCTTTTTCAACCTCAGAAGTAGCTGCAAAAATGGGCACGTTTTGATAAAACGAATTAAACTCTTTTACCAAATCGTATGTGTAATTTGCAATTAACGCCGGACTATAATTTGATGCTGCTTGCTGAATGGTCTCAGGAAACAATTGAAGTGTTTTCAAAACATCTTTCTCTTTTGGCTCTAAAGCAATATTGCTGAAATCTGAAATTTTTTCAACTTCCGCTTTGCGTAAAATGGATTGAATTCTGGCATACGTATATTGAATAAAAGGCCCTGTGTTTCCTTGAAAATCTACACTCTCTTCTGGGTTAAAGAGAATTCGTTTTTTAGGATCTACTTTTAAGATGTAGTATTTTAAAGCTCCCAACCCTATGGTATTATAAAGCTCGGTTTTTTCTTCTTGACTGAAATCGTCTATCTTACCTAACTCTTCACTTATTTGGCCAGCAGTTTTTGCCATTGATGCAATCAAATCGTCTGCATCGACCACAGTACCTTCTCGACTTTTCATTTTTCCGCTAGGTAAATCTACCATACCATAACTCAAATGAAACAGATTTTCTGCCCACTTAAATCCTAACTTTTTAAGGATCAAAAACAGCACCTGAAAATGATAATCCTGTTCATTTCCCACGGTATAAATCATTCCGTTGATGTCTGGAAAATCCTTAACCCGCTGTATTGCCGTTCCTATATCTTGTGTCATATAAACAGCCGTCCCATCACTACGCAATACAATTTTTTCGTCAAGGCCTTCCTCTGTCAAATCACACCACACAGAACCATCTTCTTTCTGTTTAAAAACACCGCTCGCGAGTCCTTCTTTGATAAATTCTTTTCCTAGTAAATAAGTGTCACTTTCATAATAATTTTTATCAAAATCAACACCAATTGCCTCATAGGTTGCATCAAATCCATCATACACCCAGCCGTTCATTGTCTTCCACAAATTCACAACTTCTGCATCTCCAGCTTCCCACTGTTGAAGCATTTGCTGTGCTTCAATTAATAATGGAGCTTTTGCTTTTGCTTCTTCTTCGGTTTTCCCTTCGGAAATTTGCTGTGCTATTTCTTTTTTGTATTCTTTATCAAACTTTACGTAATAATTACCCACTAATTTATCTCCTTTTAAACCTGAAGATTGTGGAGTTTCTCCATTTCCGAAGCTTTTCCAAGCCAGCATACTTTTACAGATATGAATGCCTCGGTCATTGATTATTTGGGTTTTGTATACTTTTTTTCCAGCTGCTTTTAAAATTTCGGCAACGGAATAACCTAAAAGTACGTTTCGCACATGACCCAAGTGCAAGGGTTTGTTGGTGTTGGGCGACGCATACTCCACCATCATTGCATCTGCGGTAGTGGGTAGTGTTCCAAAGGTTGAGAAGTCAGTTACATTTCCGAAGAAATCCAAATAATATCCATCGCTCAATACAACGTTCAAAAATCCCTTTACCACATTAAATTTTGAAACCTCAGTTACATTGTCAACAAGGTATTGCCCAATAGTCTCCCCTATTTGCACAGGATTTCCCTTTACTGTTCGCAACATAGGAAAAATAACCACGGTAATATCTCCTTCAAAATCCTTGCGGGTTGCTTGAAATTCAACCGTTTCCAACGCTGCACCGTAACTTGCTTTAACAGCATCCTTAACTTTGGCAGATAGGGTTTCTTGTAATGACATAGTGTAAAAATTTGCGTGCAAAGATAGCCATTTTAACGCTTATTAAATTGTGGTGTTGTATCTTTAAGTTTCAAATTTAAAACATGGAATCAAGCCCAACTTTACTATGCATACCAGATATAAGTGGTTTTACCGAATATATGCGGAATGCAAATTTTGAAATCAGCTCACAAGTAATTCCTGCGCTGCTCAATGAGATTATCTACAGTAATGAATTAAATCTCAAAGTATCAGAGATTGAGGGCGATGCTGTTTTGTTTTTTCGTCGAGGAGAGCTCCCTAATCTGTCTGACCTCATCAATCAGTGTAAACTTTTTTATACGCAGTTTTATGAGCGAATGAATACACTATTTGAAAAATATAAACACGAAAATCTAGATGCAAATTTTCCGGAAATCTTAGGTCTTAAAATAGTCCTTCACTACGGAAAAGAAATAGGCATGGTACCTATTGGTACCCATATAAAATTGATGGGCGAAGATGTTATTACCGCACATAGACTCTTAAAAAACGATGTTCCCACAGATGAGTATTTGTTGATATCTGATGATTTATTGAGCCATTACAAAAAACAAAAAATTGAAGAAGAATTTGATTGGGCACAATTAAAATCTGGAGAACAAGAAATTGAACATTTGGGCACCTTAAAATACCATTATATCAATCTAAAACCCCTTTCCAAAAATTAAATTTAACTCCTTATGCTTTTAAACGTTTCCTATAATAATAAACAAGTTTCAAATAAAATTGATACTGAAGTGGGCAAACCATTTACGCTACGAGAACGTTTTAAAATGAATGGAATAGGTTCTACAAAGCTTATTATTACTGAAACGAGCATTCAAATATCAAATCTATTAATGTTGGACAATAACCGTAATCAATGCAATATTGAAATGCGCCCCAACGGAATTATCGTGGGATTTAGGTCACTTCTAGAAAGCTATGCGCTGGTAATCCCCTATTACAAATTAGTCCTCTATAAAGGCAAAGCCGAAGAATATTCAATTTACAAAGACAATTATTTTATCAAAATTGAAGCGCGTCCCAAAGATAAAAGCATCCATAAATTTATACAGAAAGTGATGGATGCCAAGGCTAAAAATACACCTACACGTGTGGATGACATGTAAGTAATACAAATACCGTTACCGTCTATTCTTTAAAAAAGCACCAGCCACAAGCGCTACAACTCCCAGCCCAATCATACCAAGTGTTTGGTTGCTCAAACCTTCTTTCGCACTCACTTCTAATGGACCAATATCCAAAACCTCTTGAGGTACAAAAGCATTGTAAAGTCCAAGTACAATGAGAACAACTCCAACAATCATTAAAACTGTTTTTAAAACTTTCATAAGGGTGATTTTACGGTTAGCCTAAAGATACAGTTTACCCCTAAATAACAATGAGGTTTTTATTTCTGAAATTTTAATTTAAATAAAGTTTAACTTCTGTTACATATTCACTGCGTATCTTTAAACAAAACTACTACTTTGAAAATACTGCTCACCGGTGCCAATGGATATATAGGAATGCGATTGCTTCCGCTTTTGCTAGAACAAGGACATCAAATTATTTGTTCGGTTAGAGATGCCAACAGATTATCTGTCAATAAAGAAATGCGCTCAAAAATTGAAGTCGTTGAAATTGATTTTTTAAACGAGCCCGATTTAAACATACTACCCAAAAATATTGACGCTGCGTATTATCTAATCCACAGCATGAGCAGCTCGACGGATGATTTTGATGAAATGGAAGCATTGTCCGTTAAAAATTTCAACACCTACCTTAATAACACCAATTGCAAACAAGTAATATATTTAGGCGGAATTGTAAATGAAGGAAACCTTTCAAAACATTTGTGGAGCCGTAAAAATGTGGAAGACATTTTATACGAAGGAAATGCAAAATTAACCGTACTACGCGCCGCCATCATTGTAGGAAGCGGTAGCGCCTCTTTTGAAATAATTAGAGATCTCTGCGAAAAACTGCCGGTTATGGTAACGCCGCGTTGGGTAAAAACAAGATGCCAACCTATTGCCATAAGAGATGTCCTAACATATTTAACTGGCGTATTAGGAAATGAGGCTTGCTATGATGACTCCTTTGACATTGGAGGACCCGATATTCTTTCGTATAAAGAAATGATGTTGCAATATTCTAAATTTAGAGAGATTAATCTCTCTATTGTAACGCTGCCATTTCTATCCCCAAAACTTTCATCGTACTGGTTATATTTTGTAACCTCAACATCTTATAAATTAGCACTCAACTTAGTAGATAGCATGAAGATTGAAGTCATCACCAAAGACACTCGACTTCAAGAAATGCTCAATGTAAAACCTATTTCGTATGTCAAAGCGATTGAGTTGGCATTTAAAAAAATCAAACAAAACCAAGTGGTTTCAAGTTGGAAGGACTCCATGGTAAGTGGACGTTTCCACAGCGATTTAAAAAAATATGTGGAAGTCCCTGATGAAGGTTGTGTAAAAGACAAGCAAAAAATAAAGCTTGAAAACCCGGAAAAAGCTTTAGAAAATATCTGGTCCATTGGTGGCGAAAAAGGATGGTATTATGCAAACTGGCTTTGGAAAATACGCGGCTATATGGATAAACTATTTGGTGGCGTTGGCTTGAGAAGGGGTCGCACACACTTGAATCAACTTTATGAAGGAGATTCATTAGATTTTTGGCGTGTTATTCTGGCCGATAAAGAAGAAAAACGATTGTTGCTCTTTGCTGAAATGAAAGTCCCCGGAGAAGCTTGGCTAGAATTTGAAATTGACGAACACAATGTGTTGCATCAAACCGCCACATTCAGACCTCGCGGGTTGTGGGGAAGATTGTATTGGTATTCAATGCTACCTTTCCACTACTTTATATTTGGTGGAATGATATCGAGGATTGCAGGAAAATAAACTTTATTTCGGTAAAATTTTAAACTACTTTTAAAGCTTTTGGAAGAAAAACTTCAGCCATCATGCAACGAGCGCTTCCACCCCCACACGTTTCAATAGTAGTTAAATCACTACTCAAAATTTTGCAGTGTTTTTGAATCGCTTTTACTTGGTCACTCGTTAAGCTTGTTCTTGCAGCCTCGCTCATCACCATATACTTATGGTCTTTCCCTTTAACTTGCAACATATTCCCAGCAAAATGGTGCATTTGCTCTTCGGTGATGGCGATGATTTCTTTTTTGGTTTCTTTTAAATGTTTGATGACATTTTTCTTTTCGTGTTTGTCATCAATTGTGTCAAGACAGATAATGGCAAAATTTTCAGCAAGTGCCATCATTACGTTTGTATGATAAATGGGCAATCGTTGTCCTTTTACGGTTTGGTTTGCCGTAAATATAACCGGGTCGCATTCAAAATCTTCACAAAATTCAATCACCAATTCCTCATCCGCGCGCGGCGAAATAGCACAATATACTTTACTTGCTACTCTATCCAAAAGCAAACTACCTGTTCCCTCTAAAAAATAACCTTCATCTTCAGCAACCGTGTAATCCATAAATCCCTCCACTAAAAAACCTTCGTTTTCTAGGCGAGTTATCACTTCTTCTCGTCTTTCTCTACGGCGGTTTTCAGCAAACATAGGATACAATGCAACAATTCCGTCTTTATGAAAACTTACCCAGTTATTAGGAAAAATTGAATCTGGGGTGTCCATTTTTAAATCGTCATTTTCAACGATTACATTCACTCCCACACCGCGCAACTTTTCAACAAATGCGTCAAACTCTGCTTGTGCTTTAGCATTGATTTCACTATTGCGCATTTCAAGGTCTTCTTGAAAATAATTATTCACGGCAGTTTCTTCGTTCATTCTAAACGCCACCGGGCGAATCATCAAGATGGTATCAGTAATTTGTGACATAGCAAAACCGCAAGTTGCAGTGAAATTTAAGGAATTAATTTTCGGCAAAAATACTTCTTTTTTACATGTAGATTGCTACAAATTTTTCAATGTTGATATGTTTCATTTTCGGTTCATTTCTGAAATCAAACTAACCCAAAAATGCTATATTTATTCCACCAAATTTAAACTATGAAACTTTCTCTAGCGTTAGCGAAACATTTTCAAGATGTAAATACGGGTGGTAATTGGACTTCGGTCAACCTCAAAGAAGTCTTGACCGGCGTGACTTGGGAACAGGCAACGCAAAAAGTAGCAAACCTCAACACCATGTACACACTCGTTTTTCACCTTAATTATTACGTTGAGCTGCAATTGCGCGTACTACGCGGCGGGCCTATTACTGGCGATGATAAGCAAAGTTTTGAGCATCCGCCCATGACCTCTCAAAAGCAATGGGAAGAATTTTTAACTAATGTATTCGGAAATGTTAGCGCCATGGCTACTGCTGTTGCTTCATTAAAAGACAAGCAGTTGGAAGAAAATTTTGCCAATACAGAAAAATACGGAAGCTACTACCGAAACATTCAAGGCCTGATTGAACACCATCATTATCATTTAGGGCAGATTGTTTTACTGAAGAAAATGATTGCTTCTGTAAATTGAATTTTTATATGGTACACAAATTGATTAATAATAAAGGCATAAATACAATATGCAACAACTTTAATAGTTAACCCTAATAATACAAACACCTAAAATGAAAACACTCTTAACAATACTCGCTCTCATCGCTTTCACTTTCACATCTTCTGCCCAAGAATGGCTGACAGATATGGACCAAGCACAAGCCATCGCAAAAAAAACAGATAAAGCAATTGTCCTCGTTTTTCAAGGTAGCGATTGGTGTGCGCCGTGCATTAGGCTGGACAAAGAAATTTTCCAGTCTGAAAGCTTTAAACTTTACGCCAAAGACCACTTTGTAATGGTCAAGGCAGACTTTCCAAGAAAAAAAGTGAACAAACTGAACGATGAACAAACAGCTCACAATGAAGCTCTTGCCGAAGAATACAACAAACGTGGCATTTTCCCACTCGTGGTTGTAATGGATCAGTTTGGAAAAGTCTTGGGCGAGAACGGCTATCACAAAACCTCTCCCAACAAGTATATTTTAGAGTTGGAAGCTTTTGCAAGCGAGAAATAGATTTAATAATTTAAAATCTGTTCAATTATTTTTTTGGTAAGAGGTTTCGACTGCACTCACCCAGATAATTCAACAAAATTAATTCTAAAACAAGCATTCATTTTTTGAAACCACTAATTTACATTCTCACATTTCTTTGCTTGACAAATGTCAATGCACAACAAATTTTTAAAAAATCACTTTCTTTAATGGGGAGTGATTTTGATATTACAGTGGTCGCTAACGATAAAGCTCAAGGAGACGAGTTTATCGATTTGGCTATCGCCGAAATTTCTAGAATTGAAAGACGTATTTCTTCATGGGACCCTAATTCAGAAACTTCAAGCGTCAATAGAAACGCAGGGATTACACCCGTTAAAATTTCCGAAGAACTTTTTAATCTTATTGAAAGGAGTATCAAAATCAGCACCATTACTGACGGAGCATTTGATATTACATATGCCTCGATGGACCGCATTTGGAAATTTGACGGCAGCATGAAAACAATGCCTTCCGAAGAAGATATCATGGCCTCAGTTTCAAAAGTGGGATACAAAAATATTGTTTTGGATAAAGACAATAGCACTGCATTTCTCAAAAACTCTGGTATGAAAATGGGGTTTGGTGCCATAGGAAAAGGCTACGCTGCAGACAAAGCAAAGGAGTTATTGCAAAAAAAAGGTGTTATTGCCGGAATCATCAACGCATCGGGCGATATGAATACATGGGGAAATCAGCCTAACGGCAAGCCTTGGCTAGTGGCGATTACAAATCCTATGAATAAAAATAAAGCGTTTGCACTTTTGCCCATAAAAGGAGCCGTGGTTACTAGTGGTAACTATGAAAAATACATTACTTTTAACAATACGCGTTATTCGCACATCATTGACCCACGAACGGGATATCCCGCAAGCGGTATTGTTAGTGCCACAGTTTTTGCACCACAAGCCGAACTTGCTGATGCGCTGGCAACTTCAATTTTTGTGATGGGACCAGAAATTGGAATGGACCGAATCTCACAATTAAAAGGAATTGAGTGTATTATCATTAAAGATGACGGAACAATTATTAGTTCAAAAGGAATTACTCTAAAAACAAATTAAAATGAAATCACTAGGTAGATTAGTAGTACTTGTAGTTATTTTTGGCTTCAGTTTTACGTCTTGTGTTGTTGTAAAAGAATACGAGAAAGTGAATATCAACGATCCAGATATGGCGTTGAGTGACAAACCAGTTATGCGTGCAGAAAGTACTGCACATTCTTATAGGGAAGCAGCCGTAGGCGCCAATGGTGGAAAGACCGGTGGTGGTTGTGGTTGTAATTAAAAGTAATTGAAGTCATTTTCTAATAGTTAAATCTTACATATTGAAAACAAAAATCTCCCTCGCTATCATTGCAATAGTTTGTATTACTACAATGAGTGCTCAAGATAGTATTCCATCCTATAAAAAACGTGTCCTTGAAACTACAGAAATTGACTTTTTAGCGAGCTACTATGCACAAGATGGAGACAATGCCGCAGTAACAGGAGGACGCGGTACTGAAGAGTTAACAGATGCTGTAGGTGGTTTTATTGTGTCTATTCCTTTAAACGATGATGACGTGCTAGCGATTGATGCGAGCGTTTCGGCATATACCTCGGCTTCTTCCAGTAATGTGGATGCTTTTGATGGTGATTTTGCAGATCCGTTTGTTGCTTCCTCTGGAGCTTCCGGTAGTGATTTATGGGCCAACGGAACTTTTAGTTACGCACATAGCAGTGATGACCGTAATAGTATTTGGGGAACTAAAGTTTCGGTGTCGTCTGAATATGATTATTTCTCGTTTGGTTTCGGCGGAAATTATACACGCCTTTTCAATGAAAAAAACACCGAAGTATCCATTAATGCAAATGTGTATCTCGATAAATGGAAAAGAATCTATCCGGAAGAATTACGCTTTGACATAGAAAATGTAACCGAATTTGAAGACCTTGACCCATTACTTACAGACAAACGGAATTCATATTCGCTGGGATTAGGCTTTTCACAAATCCTTTCAAAAAATGCGCAGGCATCCCTATCTTTAGACCTCGTGCAACAGGACGGATTACTTTCTACTCCTTTTCAACGTATCTATTTTGCTGACCGACCCGATATCTTTGCTGAAAATTTTCAGCTTGCTGATGATATTGAGCGATTGCCCGATAGCCGTTTTAAAATTGCCGTTGGTGGACGACTCAATTATTTCATCAATGAAATCTTTGTTCTCCGTTCCTATTATCGTTATTATACAGACGACTGGGGCGTTGATTCGCATACCGCGAGTCTTGAAATACCAATAAAAATTGCTTCAAAATTCACGGTGTATCCTTCGTATCGTTTTTACAATCAAACAGCATCCGACTATTTTTACGAGTACAACACTGCATTATCGACTGACGAGTTTTACACAAGCGACTACGATTTGTCAAAATATATAGCGCACCAATATGGTGTGGGCGTAACGTACACCGATATTTTTACAAAATTGCATATCGCAAAATTTGGATTAAAGAGTATTGACTTAAAATTCAATCAATACCAAAGAGACAGCGGGCTTCATTATTTTATGGTTGCCAGCGGATTTAAATTCGTTATGGATTAAAAGCTTCGGAAATTTAAAACCTACTCTAATCTCGTATCAACGGCATCGTAGTACAACGCAGCAAACCTTCTTGTTTTGAGATTTCGGCATAAGGCACTTCTTCAACAGTGAAACCTTCTGAACGCAACCAGGTGTTCAATCGCGTAAAGTTCTTTTCTGAAATAATGACATCTTCTGAAATGGAGAATATATTACTATTCATGTGGTACATTTCGCGTTTGTCTATGTGAAAGCAATTGTCATTTCCGAAGAAATCTACGAGCCATTGATATTCACTTTCTACAGTAA
Source organism: Patiriisocius sp. (assembly GCF_051252435.1). NCBI lineage: Bacteria > Pseudomonadati > Bacteroidota > Flavobacteriia > Flavobacteriales > Flavobacteriaceae > Patiriisocius > Patiriisocius sp. The sequence continues at coordinate 194,231 of NZ_JBPOFW010000004.1, forward strand.
AGCCTTCCTTGTGAATGATACACTTTCCCTTCCCGATAGGTTGGAAACAACAATCCAAATGTAGCGCATTGTCCTCAGCAATTGTATTCGATTTATTGAGTGAAAAAGACTTTACTTTTTTGTGAGGAAACAAAGATTGTAAATGCTTTACCGCCTGCATATTTGTACGCGCTGTGATGTAACTTGGGTAGTCATCGCCATAATACGTGCCAACAAAAATATAATCCCCGTATGGCATTACATCGCCACCTTCAATATGGGCGTGCTCTGGGAATTCAATGATTTTAGTGGGGTCTATTTTTGATATTACATGATGGAGTGCATCAATTTCGCGTGATCTATCTTCGAGTATGTTTGCTTTGATAAATTTGTCCTCGATAACGAATGCGATATCTCGAGAAAATATTTGATTATAATCTTCAATAACCGTGGGGCGGTGAACTTTGACACCGTATTCTTCAAAAACAGCAGCGACAGATTCCATCTCTTTGACCATATCCTCTTCTTTAGGATAGGTACCTGCTTTTATATGCTCGGCACTTTTTGGGTCGTACGCATCTTTAAGTAAAGGCACGGGACCGTTACTTTTGGCTGTGCCTAAAACTACTTCGCGCAGTCTAGAAAATTCGTCGTTTACATTCAATTTTATCATAGTGACAAATATAAAAAAAGCACCTCAATTAGAGATGCTTTTAAAATTTCCGCTTTGCGAAATATTATCTTTTATCGACTGGTTTAAAAGGGCGATGCGTTTCGCCAGTATAAACTTGTCTTGGACGTCCTATTGGCTCTTTGTTAAGGCGCATTTCTCTCCATTGTGCAATCCAACCCGGCAAACGACCTAGGGCAAACATTGGTGTAAACATCTCAACTGGAATGCCCAATGCGCGATAAATGATACCTGAGTAGAAATCTACGTTAGGGTATAATTTTCTATCTACAAAGTAGCTATCTTCAAGTGCTTCTTTTTCAAGACCTTTTGCAATATCTAACACTGGATCATCAATACCTAAACTTGTTAAGACATCATCTGCTGCAACTTTAATGATTTTTGCACGTGGATCAAAGTTTTTATACACTCTGTGACCAAAGCCCATCAATCTAAAAGGATCATCCTTATCTTTTGCTTTCTCCATAAACTTATGCGTATCGCCACCATCTTCTTTGATGGCCTCAAGCATTTCAATTACCGCTTGATTTGCACCACCGTGAAGTGGTCCCCAAAGTGCTGCAATACCTGCCGAAATACTAACAAAAAGTCCTGCATGCGATGAGCCAACAATACGTACCGTAGATGTCGAGCAGTTTTGTTCATGATCTGCGTGTAAAATCAATAGCTTGTCTAGTGCTTCAACAACTTTTTTGTCAACCGAATATTCTCTATTAGGACGATGGAACATCATTTTGTGGAAGTTCTCTACATATCCTAAATTATTATTGCCGTAATCTAAAGGAAGTCCAGCACGCTTTCTGTGTGCCCAAGCCGTTAAAACTGGGAATTTACCCATTATCTTAACGATAGCATTGTACATTTCCTCTTCACTATCAACATTAACAGAAGATGGATTAAAAGCCACAAGTGCTGAAGTCAACGAAGATAAAACGCCCATAGGATGTGCCGACTTTGGAAAACCATCTAAGATTTTCTTTACGTCCTCATCAACATGAGATTGTTCTTTAATGTCTGCGTGAAATTTATCCAGCTGTGTTTTTGTTGGCAATTCACCAAAAATTAACAAATAAGCCACCTCAAGAAAATCTGCTTTCTCAGCAAGTTCCTCAATTGAATATCCTCTATATCGAAGAATTCCTTCTTCACCATTTAAGAAAGTAATTGCACTCTCACAAGAGCCTGTATTTTTGTAGCCAGGATCAATGGTGGTAACTCCTCCAGTGACACTCCTTAGGCTTTTAATATCAATTGCCGTTTCATTTTCAGTACCCGTAATTAAAGGGAATTCATATTTCTTGCCATCAATTTCTAATGTAGCGGTCTTTGCCATATATCTTTAACTTTTGTTTTTAATTTTTGCGAAATGCTAAATTACAAAATATCAAAGACTTTATTTAACATTTCGGCTTCCTGTAAGGTTAAATAAACCTTAATTTTATTTTCTATAGTTTCTGAAATTTTAATTCAGTAAAAAACAAAAAGACCATCTACATTAGGATGGTCTTTGAAATTAAAAGGTTTTATAAAAAACTAAACCTTAAATGCTTTCATTCCTGGGAAATAAGCAACATGACCCAATTGTTCTTCTATACGCAATAACTGATTGTATTTTGCCATACGATCACTTCGAGAAGCGGAACCAGTTTTAATCTGTCCGCAATTTAATGCTACAGCAAGATCAGCAATTGTATTATCCTCAGTCTCCCCGCTCCTGTGCGACATCACCGAAGTATAACCTGCATTGTGTGCCATAGTAACCGCAGCAATAGTTTCGGTCAACGTACCTATTTGATTTACTTTAATCAATATTGAATTTGCGGTTCCTTCTTTAATACCTCTTGACAAACGTTCAACATTGGTAACAAACAAATCATCACCTACTAATTGAACTTTATCCCCAATTTTTTTTGTTAAATAATTCCAACCTTCCCAGTCGTTTTCGTCCATTCCATCTTCAATGGAAATAATAGGGTATTTGCTAGCGAGTTCGGCAAGATAATCTGCTTGTTCTTTGCTTGTTCTTATCTTTCCTGTATCGCCTTCAAATTTTGAATAATCGTATTTTCCGTTCACGTAGAATTCTGCCGCCGCACAGTCTAGCGCTATCATAATTTCGTCACCAAAATTATATCCAGCATTTTCAACTGCTTTTTTAATCGTGTCCAGTGCATCCTCCGTTCCATCGAGTGTTGGAGCAAAGCCTCCTTCATCACCAACGGCTGTGCTCAAATTTCTGTCGTGCAGTACTTTTTTAAGGTTATGAAAAATTTCAGAACCCATTTTCATAGCTTCGGTAAAGTTTTTTGCTTTTACCGGCATTACCATAAATTCCTGAAAGGCAATAGGCGCATCACTGTGCGAACCTCCATTGATGATATTCATCATAGGCAACGGCAATGTTAATGCACTCACCCCTCCCACGTAACGGTATAAAGGCAACCCCAATTCGTTTGCCGCAGCTTTTGCACATGCCAATGAAACTCCTAAAATAGCATTCGCACCTAATTTCGACTTGTTTTTTGTCCCATCAAGGTCAATCATTATTTGATCAATCTCCGCTTGTTCAAATACTGAAACACCAAGCAATGTGCCCGCAATCTTTCCATTTACATTTTCAATGGCCTTTAAAACGCCCTTTCCCATATAATCTTTTCCTCCATCTCTCAACTCCACAGCCTCATGCTCTCCAGTTGATGCACCAGATGGAACCGCAGCACGACCCATATATCCAAGCTCCGTTATTACATCTACTTCAATAGTAGGATTTCCTCTTGAATCAAAAATTTGTCTCGCTATAATGTCAATAATACTGCTCATGGTATGTGGTTATATTTTATAAATAATTAAATGTATCTCTTTATCTCCAAATATATAGAAACATCAAGCATCGAGTGCACCAATTTTGATTAAGTTCCTTCTACAAATCGTTAAAAATAGGACAATTGATTTTTTTAATTTCTCTTCGGAAATATAGTATCCATTTAACTTGCTACTGCTGCTGTCTTTTTAATATTCTCTAAAAACTGATCAAACAAATAGGACGCATCGTGTGGTCCAGGACTCGCTTCTGGATGATATTGTACTGAGAAAATGGGTTTAGATTTCATTCTAATTCCTGCAGCAGTATGATCATTGAGATGTACGTGTGTAATCTCAACATCGTCATGGGCTTCTGCTTCTTCTCTATTAATTGCAAAACCGTGGTTCTGTGAAGTGATTTCTCCTTTTCCTGTCAATAAATTTTTGACGGGGTGATTAATCCCTCTGTGACCGTGATGCATTTTATATGTAGAAATTCCATTTGCCAAGGCAAGTACTTGATGCCCTAAACAAATGCCAAACAATGCCATTCCAATTTCCACAATTTTCTTTGTAGTTTCAATAGCTTCTTTTAAAGGTTCTGGATCACCTGGACCGTTCGACAAAAAGTATCCGTCCGGATTGAAGCTTTTCAAATCTTCAAATGTTGCATTGTATGGAAATACTTTGATATAACAATCTCTTTCAGCAAGATTTCGTAAAATGTTTTTCTTAATCCCTAGGTCTAATGCTGATATTTTAAATGTCGCATTTTCATTTCCGAAGAAATAAGGTTCCTTTGTAGAAACTTTACTCGCTAATTCTAGACCGTTCATATCTGGAACTTCGGCAAGTTGTTTTTTTAATCCTTCGATGTTATCAACTTCTGTTGAAATCACCGCATTCATGGCACCGTTATCTCTAATGTAGCTTACGAGCGCACGTGTATCTACGTCACTGATGGCGAGTAAATTATTTTGGTCCAAGAAATTTTCCAGCGAATCATCTGCCGAGTCACGAGAATAATGATAGCTAAAATTTCGGCATATAAGCCCAGCAATTTTTATTCCTTCACTTTCAATTTCCTCATTGTTGACACCGTAGTTCCCAATGTGAGCATTTGTGGTCACCATCAATTGCCCAAAATAAGATGGGTCTGTAAAAATTTCTTGATAGCCCGTCATTCCGGTGTTAAAACATACCTCGCCAAAGGAAGAACCTTCTTTTCCTCCCACGGCTTTACCGTGAAAAATGGTTCCATCTGCAAGTAAAATAAGCGCTTTCTTTCTTGTTTGGTATTTCATCCTTAATATGTATTTGATAAATAGGAAGATGGTATGCCCACAATACAACCTTCATTTGTTTTACAATTTAAAAATAGGCATTTCATAGTCTTAAAAAGTGTTTAGCAAAAATAATTGAATTCAATTTGTTACAATAATTCAGTTTTTAGAACTTTTAAACATTCCATAAAAAAAGAGAGCAATTGCTCTCTTTTTAGATTTATCTTTTAATAATCCTTTTTGTTGCCTTTCCAAGTTCTGAATGGATAGTTACAAAATAGATGCCTGATGGTATTTCTGAAATATTAATACTTTTAATAGCATCATCTAATTCAAGAACCTTTTGCCCTAAATTATTAGTGATTACCACAAGTTCAACATTACTATTTGTTTTTATAATAAAAGAATCTTCAACAGGATTTGGATACATAGCAAAATCTACTGTATTTAAATCTGTTGTTGCCAATATTCCTGGTTCAAAACGATATACTGTACCATCTGGAATGACACCATCTAAAGATGCTCCATCGCCATCACCTCCAGCTTCAACTATTACAACATCGGGGTTAGAAGTATTCCCAGTTAAAAAATAAGCATTATCCAATAATTCAAACTCATCAATATCAAGCGATGTAAACAGTCCAACATTAGGCCCTGTTTCTCCTTCAAAAGATTCATTTGGATTATTGATAGCACTAGACCCGTATCTATATTCAATAATATTCGTTCCTTCGTACAGCCACATTTGCATATTCATGAAATCGTTTAATGTGCTATCTTCAAAAAAACCAAGATTATTCCACTCAATTTTTAATACTCTGCTTCCAATAATGCCTTCCAATTTATAGGATAAGGGAGAGGTTGAACCATTAGCATCAAACCTGCTCACAATATCTTGGCCAATAGGAACAAAAACCGGCAATACTCCAGTATCTAGTGGTGAAGATGAAAGAACTCCACCTGCACTCCATTCTACAATATAAATAGTATTAAATGTATGTGTACTTATTGTAAAGTCAAATCCTATGGGAATTGTAAATTCATCATCATCCCAAAGATTGCCATTATTCAAGGAAGTACTTCCTGATAGATTGACATAAGGCTGATTAGAAACGCTAAAGTCATACGTTGATTGAGAAAAAGTATTCAATGTTACCATTAGCAATAACATTAAATTGAGATTTTTATTCATGTTTTTTACTTTGTTTTAATTGTTAAAATTTCCGCGCAAATAACAGAACATTTCTAATATTTTTCAGCTAAATAATTCATAAAAAAAGGGATAAACATTGAATGCTTATCCCTTTATATTTTATAAACGATTGCTCATTTATTCTTCTTCTTTTGTTGCTTTAGTTGCTACTGCTGGAGCTGTTGTTTTTGAACCTCCACGACGGCTACGGCGTGTTGTTTTCGTTTTGGTTGCTTTTCCTGCATTATAGATAGTGTTGTAATCTACAAGTTCTATCATTGCCATATCTGCGTTATCTCCAAGACGATTTCCAAGTTTAATGATACGTGTGTATCCTCCTGGACGATCTCCAACTTTTACCGCTACTTCTCTAAAAAGTTCGGTCACAGCATCTTTTTGTCTCATTTTTGCCATTACCAAACGACGATTGTGCGTTGTGTCTTCTTTAGACTTAGTAATTAATGGCTCAACAAAACCTTTAAGTGCTTTTGCTTTTGCAACAGTTGTATTAATTCTTTTGTGTTCAATTAGGGAACATGCCATATTCGCCAACATTGACTTTCTGTGCGCTGTTTTTCTTCCTAAGTGATTTACTTTTTTTCCGTGTCTCATGACATTTTTGTTGTCATCATCTTGCTACCATATTCAGAAATTTCCGAAGAGCAAATTATGATGGGTTAAATTTAATTATTAGTAAAGTTGAAAACTTTGGTGCGCGAAAATAAACAAAAGCTTCTAATCGCGCACTAAATTTATCTAGTCTTTATCTAATTTATATTTTGAAAGATCCATCCCGAAGTTCAGTCCTTTTACATTAACAAGCTCTTCAAGCTCAGTCAATGATTTTTTACCGAAATTTCTGAATTTCATCAAATCATTCTTATTGTAAGATACAAGGTCTCCCAGTGTATCAACTTCTGCAGCTTTCAAACAATTTAGTGCACGAACACTTAAGTCCATATCAACTAATTTAGTTTTAAGCAACTGGCGCATGTGCAATGACTCTTCATCATACGTTTCAGTTTGTGCAATCTCATCAGCCTCTAGAGTGATACGCTCGTCAGAGAATAACATAAAGTGGTGAATCAATGTTTTCGCAGCTTCAGTCAATGCATCTTTTGGGTGGATTGATCCGTCTGTCTGGATTTCAAAAACTAATTTTTCGTAATCTGTTTTCTGCTCAACACGAAAGTTTTCAATACTGTACTTTACGTTTTTGATAGGTGTATAGATAGAGTCAGTAAAAATTGTACCCATTGGGGCATTTGCTTTCTTGTTCTCTTCTGCAGGAACATATCCTCTACCTTTTTCTATTGTGATCTCAAGATTGAGATTCACTTTAGCATCCATATTACAAATTACTAAATCTGGATTCAATACCTGAAAACCAGAAATATATTTTTGGAAATCTCCAGCGGTCAATACATTTCCACCATTGATTGCAATAGTAACAGTTTCGTTATCTATCTCATCAATTTGTCTTTTGAAACGTACTTGCTTAAGGTTTAATATTATTTCGGTTACATCCTCAACTACTCCTGCAATCGTTGAAAATTCATGATCAACACCTTCAATTCTAATTGAAGTAATTGCAAATCCTTCTAGTGAAGAAAGTAACACGCGTCTTAATGCGTTACCAATGGTCAATCCATAACCAGGCTCTAAGGGACGAAATTCAAATTTCCCCTCAAAATCTGTGGAATTGATCATTATAACTTTATCAGGCTTCTGAAAATTGAATACTGCCATATTTTTCTTCGTTTTAATTGTTATTTAGTTGCGCGATTTAAAAGTTTGAAGAACACTAAAAATCCTTTGGCTAAATACCAATATGATTAAATTATTATTTAGAATATAATTCGACGATAAACTGTACGTTTATGTTTTCTGGAATCTGGATCAATTGTGGGATAGAAACATACGTTCCTTCCTTTTTATCAGTATTCCAAGTAATCCACTCATATACATTGCGTGAATTAGACAATGAAGTTTCAATAGCATCAAGAGATTTTGACTTCTCTCTAACGGCTACAACATCACCTGGCTTTAATTGATAAGAAGGGATATTTACCTTTTCACCATTTACAGTAATGTGACGGTGAGAAACAAGTTGTCTCGCAGCTGGACGGCTAGAAGCGATACCCATACGGTATACCACATTGTCTAAACGTGATTCAGCAATTTGAAGCAATACCTCACCCGTAATTCCAGGAGCAGCAGTTGCTTTCTTAAACATGTTTCTAAATTGTTTTTCTAAAATACCGTAGGTATATTTAGCTTTTTGCTTTTCAGCTAACTGAATTGCGTATTCAGATTTCTTTCCACGACGACGGTTATTACCGTGTTGCCCTGGAGGGTAGTTTCTTTTTTCGAAGGATTTATCCTCTCCGTAAATCGCTTCTCCAAATTTACGAGCGATTTTAGTTTTTGGACCAGTATATCTTGCCATTTCTAAGTGTTTTTGAAGTGAAACTAAATTAAGGTCTTACGTTAATCCTCTAGTTCCGTTAATCTTCAGTTGATATTTATTATTTATTTGAATTACGCTTCCGCGGAAATATTAAAAATTTTAAACCGTACACTATGGAACAGTAAAAAATAGAAAAATGACCCATCTGAAAAAACGGGTCAAATATGTTATTGTTAAACGCGACGTCTCTTTGCAGGACGACAACCGTTATGTGGCATTGGAGTTACATCGATAATTTCAGAAACTTCAATTCCTGAATTATGAATGCTACGAATAGCAGACTCTCTACCGTTACCCGGTCCTTTAACATATACTTTACACTTGCGCATTCCAGCTTCGTGTGCTACTTTCGCACAGTCTTCTGCCGCTAATTGCGCAGCATACGGAGTATTTTTCTTTGATCCTCTAAAACCCATTTTACCGGCTGATGACCATGAGATTACATCTCCACTTTTATTAGTTAACGAAACGATAATGTTGTTGAAGGAAGCAGTAATATGCGCTTCACCCACAGACTCCACATTAACTTTACGTTTTTTTGTGCTTTTAGCTTTTGGATTTGCCTTTGCCTTTGCCATATCTCTAGTTATTTAGTTGCTTTCTTCTTGTTAGCAACAGTTTTACGTTTTCCTTTTCTCGTTCTTGAGTTATTCTTAGTGCGTTGCCCTCTTAAAGGAAGACCAGCTCTGTGACGAATACCTCTGTAACATCCAATGTCCATCAAACGCTTGATGTTCAATTGTACTTCACTACGTAATTCACCTTCAATTTTGAAAGATCCAACTGCATCACGAATAGCACCGATTTCATCATCGTTCCATTCGTTTACTTTTTTGTCTTCACTTACTCCAGCTTTTTCCAGTATATTTTTAGCTCGGCTACTGCCAATACCAAAAATGTACGTTAACGCGATTACACCCCTCTTTTGTTTAGGAATATCTACACCTGCGATTCTTGCCATAATTATCCTTGTCTTTGTTTGAACCTAGGGTTCTTTTTATTAATTACATATAATCTACCTTTTCTACGTACAATTACGCAGTCGGCACTTCTTTTCTTAACTGATGCTCTAACTTTCATTTTAGTATCTGTATGTTATGCGAGCCTTTGATAAATCGTAAGGGCTCATTTCTAATTTTACTTTATCTCCTGGTAATAATTTTATATAGTGCATTCTCATTTTTCCTGAGATATGCGCTGTAACTATGTGACCGTTTTCTAACTCAACACGAAACATAGCATTTGATAATGCTTCTACGATGCTTCCGTCTTGTTCTATTGCGGGTTGTTTTGCCATTCTGAAATTTTAATTTTTATTATTAATATGATATTGCAATTGGCAATATTCATACCAACATTTCAAATATAGTTTTATTAGTTACGCTACTGCCTTTCTATTTTTACCACTCTTCATCAAACCATCATAATGACGATTTAATAGGTAAGAGTTTATTTGTTGCATTGTATCTATAGCTACACCCACCATAATCAACAGTGATGTACCTCCAAAGAACAATGCCCATCCTTGTTGTACTCCTAAAAACTTAACAACAATTGCAGGAAATATAGCAATCAATGCCAAGAAGATAGAACCCGGTAATGTTATTTGAGACATAATTCTGTCTAAATATTCAGCAGTTTCACCTCCTGGTTTAATACCCGGAATAAATCCACCACTACGTTTCAGGTCATCTGCCATTTTGTTCGTTGGCACCGTAATTGCAGTATAAAAATATGTAAATACTATAATCAATAGTGCAAATGTTACATTATACCATAATCCAAATATGTCACTATAAATAGCAAGCATAGATTGACCAAAGCTAGTATCCTTTATAAATCCAATACCTGCCAATGCACTTGGCACAAACATTATTGCTTGAGCAAAGATAATAGGCATTACCCCAGAAGCATTTAACTTCAATGGAATAAATTGACGTGCACCAAATATATTCTTTTCATATTCGCCTGTTGCCGTTCTACGAGCATACTGTACCGGAATCTTTCGAACCGCCATTACGAGTAATACTGAAAGTAGTATGATAACAAACCATATTACAAGCTCTATAAGAACTAACATTATAGAAGATGAAACAAGTTCTTGTGCAAATGACAATGGTAAAGTTGCTATAATACCAACCATAATAAGGATAGAAATACCATTACCAATACCTTTATCAGTAATTTTCTCTCCTAACCACATTGCGAAAACACAACCAGTTACAAGAATAATAGTAGATGAAACAAAGAACATTGGCGTCTTACCTAGAATGAATGCTGCCGAAGGAACCCCTAAAGCTTCAAGTCCAAATAAGTAACTAGGCGCCTGTATCAAACATATACCAATAGTTAGCCATCTTGTTATTTGATTTATTTTCTTTCTACCACTTTCTCCTTCTTTCTGTAATTTTTGAAGGTAAGGAACTGCAATCTGCATCAATTGAACCACAATGGAAGCAGAAATATAAGGCATAATACCTAATGCAAAAACAGAAGCATTTGCAAATGCACCTCCCGTAAAAGCATTTAATAAACCACCAATTCCTCCAGCGTCAAAATTTCCTGAGAATTCAGCGAGTTTAGAGGCGTCAATACCTGGCAATACTACTTGAGCACCAAAACGGTACACTAGCAATAGTCCCAACGTAACCATAATACGATTACGCAATTCCTCTATTTTCCAAACGTTTTTTAAGGTTTCAATAAATTTCATCCTTACAAAGAGATTACAATGTTACTACTTCACCACCAGCAGCTTCAATTGCTTTCTGAGCAGTACCCGTAAATTTGTGTGCTGTTACTTTTAATTTCGACTTCAACTCTCCTCTTCCTAAAATCTTCACCATTTCGTTTTTTCTAGCAAGACCTAACCCTACTAAAGTATCAAAATCAACAGTATCTTTAATTTTTTTATCGTCTACTAACTCTTGAAGAGTATCAAGATTAACACCTTGATATTCCTTACGGTTAATATTTGTAAAACCAAACTTTGGCACACGACGTTGCAAAGGCATCTGCCCTCCTTCAAATCCTATTTTCTTAGAATATCCAGAACGAGACTTTGCCCCTTTGTGACCACGTGTAGCAGTACCACCTTTACCAGAACCTTGTCCACGACCTACGCGCTTTCCTTGTCTTTTAACTGAACCTTCTGCAGGTTTTAAGTTACTTAAATCCATTTTTTAGATATCTTATTTAGTTTCAACAGAAACTAAGTGTTGTACTTTATTTACCATACCAAGAATATTTGGCGTGTCATCGTGCTCTACAGTCTGTCCTATTTTATTAAGACCCAATGCCTGAAGCGTTCTCTTTTGGTTTTGAGTACGATTAATCGCACTCTTTACCTTTGTTACTTTTATCTTTGCCATCTTAGTGTGTCGTTTATCCTTTAAACAATTTTTCCATAGAAATACCACGCTGTTTTGCAACAGTCTGAGCACTTCTCATTTGTAATAAAGCATCAAAAGTTGCTTTAACTACGTTGTGTGGGTTTGAGGAACCTTGTGACTTTGAAAGTACATCATGTATGCCAACTGCTTCAAGTACTGCACGTACAGCCCCACCAGCAATTACCCCTGTACCAGGAGCAGCAGGCAAAAGATTAACTCTTGCTCCACCATATTTCCCTTTTTGTTCGTGTGGTAATGTTGATTTATTCAAAGGGATACGAACTAAGTTTTTCTTTGCATCTTCAATTGCCTTTGCAATTGCACTTGCAACATCCTTAGATTTTCCTAATCCCTGTCCTACAACTCCGTTTTCATCACCTACAACAACAATAGCAGAAAAACCAAATGCTCTACCACCTTTTGTTACCTTAGTTACACGTTGTACACCTACCAAACGATCTTTTAAATCAAGTCCACCTGGCTTTACTAATTCTACGTTTTTATAATCTTGATACATACTTCTTAGAATTTTAGGCCACCTTCGCGCGCACCTTCTGCTAATGATTTAACTCTACCGTGATACAAATAACCACCTCTGTCAAAAGACACAGCTTCAACACCTGCCTTTGTTGCTCTTTCAGCGATTGCTTTACCCACTAATTTTGCTGCTTCAACTTTATTCACTTTTGAAGCATCTATATCTTTGTCTCTTGAGGACGCTGCAGTAATAGTCTTACCACTTACATCGTCAATCAATTGAGCATAAATTTCTTTGTTACTTCTAAAAACAGCTAAACGCGGGCGTTGCTCTGTTCCTGAAACCGTTTTACGTATTCTGTAACGCAAACGTTGTCTTCTATCGTTTTTTGATAATGCCATAACGTTATATCTTATGCAGATTTACCTGCTTTTCTTCTTAATTGTTCACCCACAAACTTAACTCCTTTTCCTTTGTATGGTTCTGGTCTACGGAAACCTCTGATTTTCGCAGCCACTTGACCAACAAGTTGTTTATCAAAAGAAGTTAGTTTTACGATAGGATTCTTTCCTTTTTCTGAAACCGTTTCCACCTTAACCTCTGGAGCGATATCCAAAACGATATTGTGTGAAAAACCTAATGCAAGATCTAATTTTTGACCTTGATTACTGGCTCTATAACCTACACCAACTAATTCTAGCTGTTTTGTCCATCCTTTAGAAACACCTTCAATCATATTGAAGATTAAAGATCTGTACAAACCGTGCTTAGCTCTGTGGTCTTTATGATCTGTTGAACGTTCAACGATTGCGTTGCCATCCTCTACCTTTATTGTAACATCAGAGTACTCTTGAGTTAGCTCTCCTAATTTCCCTTTCACCGTTATCACGTTGTCTTTTACATCAACTGTAACGTCTGCTGGAATTGCTACCGGGTTTTTACCTATTCTTGACATTTCTTCTTGTCTTTTATATTAATATACGTAACATAATACTTCACCACCTACATTTTGGCTTTGTGCTTGCTTTCCTGTCATAACTCCTGCTGAAGTAGATACAATAGCAATACCCAAACCATTTAAAATACGTGGCATCTCCTGAGAGCTCGCATACTTACGTAAACCTGGTTTACTTATTCTTTGAATTTTTTTGATAACTGGGTCTTTAGTAAGCTTATCATACTTAAGAGCGATTTTAATAACACCCTGGTGTCCTTTATCGTCCTCAAATTTGTAACTCAAAATATAACCCTGGTCAAAAAGGATTTTTGTAATCTCTTTTTTTAGATTAGAAGCTGGAACTTCGACCACGCGATGTCCTGCTTTTACTGCATTTCTAACTCTCGTTAGGTAATCTGCGATTACGTCTGTATTCATTTTTTTGAAGTTGCGGTAATGGTTTTCTTTTTTGAACCTTTTACCCTATTAATTTTTATTTGCGACACATCAACCAAGATATGCCATGGCGTTGATACGCCATTTTTTATAATTTAATTACCAAGATGCCTTACGCACTCCTGGAATCAAACCTTGATTTGCCATTTCACGAAACATTACACGTGAAATACCAAATGTTCTCATATATCCTTTAGGCCTTCCTGTTAATTTACAACGGTTATGAAGTCTTACTGGAGAAGCGTTCTTAGGTAGCTTTTGAAGACCTTCCCAATCACCAGCTTCTTTTAAAGCTTTACGCTTTGCAGCATACTTCTTTACTGTTGCCTGTCTCTTAACCTCACGGGCTTTCATTGATTCTTTAGCCATCTCTTAGTTCTTTTTAAAAGGTAAACCTAATTCAGTTAATAATGATTTTGCTTCTTTATCTGTTTCCGCAGAAGTTACAAAGGTAATATTAAGACCTTCAATTTTCTTTACTTTATCGATATCGATTTCAGGAAAAATAATTTGTTCTGTAACACCCAATGAATAATTACCTCTACCGTCAAAACCAGTAGCTTTTATACCGTTGAAATCACGTACACGTGGTAGAGCAGATGTAACAAGTCTATCTAAAAACTCATACATACGTTCACCTCTAAGTGTAACACGCGCTCCAATTGGCATACCCTTACGAAGCTTGAACGTAGCGATATCTTTCTTAGAAATCGTCGCAACCGCTCTTTGCCCAGTAATATTAGTTAACTCGTCAACTGAATAGTCAATTAATTTTTTATCGGCTACGGCAGCACCTACACCACGAGACACAACGATGCGCTCTAGTTTAGGAACCTGCATTACATTTTTGTAACCAAATTCGTCTGTAAGCGCAGAAATAACTCTACTCTTATATTCTTCTTTAAGTCTTGGTAAATATGCCATAACTATATTGCTTGATTCGATTGTTTAGAAAATCGTACTTTTTTACCGTCATCCATTCTATAACCCACTCGTGTAGCTTTTCCAGTTTTTGAATCAACTAACGATAAGTTTGAAATATGGATAAGAGCTTCTTTTTCAGTAATTCCACCTTGAGGATTAGCCGCACTTGGCTTCTCATGCTTCTTTACCATATTCACTCCCTCTACGATTGCTTTGTTTTTATCCTGAACAACGCGTAGAACTTTACCTTCAGAACCTTTATGGTCCCCAGCGGTAACTACTACCGTATCTCCAGTTTTAATTTTAAGCTTTCCCATTTTATTATTTCGTATTAAAGCACCTCTGGTGCCAATGATACTATTTTCATGAATTGTTTATCACGAAGTTCTCTTGCTACAGGTCCAAATACACGTGTACCTCTCATTTCACCTTGTGGGTTCAATAATACACAAGCATTGTCATCAAAGCGGATATAAGAACCATCTGCTCTTCTAACCTCTTTTACTGTACGTACAACAACTGCCGTTGAAACAGTTCCTTTCTTTACTTGTCCATTAGGTGTAGCATCTTTAACAGAAACTACAATCTTATCACCAATAGAAGCATATCTTCTTTTAGTTCCACCTAATACACGAATAGTAAGTACTTCTTTAGCACCTGTGTTGTCTGCGACTTTAAGTCTTGATTCTTGTTGTAACATATCTTACTTCGCTCTTTCAATGATTTCTACTAATCTCCAACATTTAGTTTTACTCATAGGTCGTGTTTCCATGATCTTAACAGTATCGCCTTCGTTGCAGTTATTTGTCTCGTCGTGTGCAACATACTTTTTCGTTTTCAAAACGAACTTTCCGTACATCGGGTGTTTTACTTTCTTTACTTCAGCAACAACAATAGACTTATCCATTTTATTACTTGTAACTACACCTACACGTTCTTTTCTTAAATTTCTTTTTAATTCTTCCATCTTTCAGCTTGGTACTTATTGTACTTCTCTTTTAGTTAGTTCAGTCGAAATTCTAGCTACAGTTCTTCTGTGAGTTCTAAGTAGAATAGGATTTTCTAACGGTGAAATGACGTGAGCCATTTTAAAATCTGAATACACTTTCTTAGCTTCTGCAAGTTTATTTTGCAAATCTGCTGTAGATGCTTCGTTTATCTCTGATTGTTTCATCTTGAATAAATTTTAAGCTTGAAAATCTCTTGACATTACAAACTTGGTTTTTACCGGAAGTTTTTGAGCCGCAAGACGCAATGCTTCTTTTGCAGTTTCCAATGGGACACCAGAAATTTCTAGTATCATTCTTCCTGGCTTCACAACAGCTGCCCAATATTCTACAGCACCTTTACCTTTACCCATACGAACCTCAAGAGGCTTCTTTGTGATAGGCTTATCTGGAAAGATCATGATCCATAAAGAACCTTCTCTTTTCATAAAACGTGTTGCCGCAATACGAGCTGCCTCGATTTGACGGGCTGTCAAGAAATTTGAATCTAAAGATTTTATTCCAAAAGTTCCATAAGCAAGTTGATTACCACGCCCAGCATTACCCTTCATGCGGCCCTTCTGTTGTTTACGAAACTTCGTTCTTTTAGGTTGTAACATTTTTCTTTGTCTTTAAAAAATTACTTTCTACGACGTGGCTTTGCGCCTCCTCGTCCTTTGTTATCACTTTTCCCTTTTTTGTTACCCGTAGATAAACCAACTAAAGGAGAAAGTTCTCTTTTTCCATATACTTCACCTTTCATGATCCATACTTTAACACCCAATCTACCATAAGTAGTGTGTGCCTCAACTAAAGCATAATCAATATCGGCTCTGAATGTTGATAAAGGAATACGACCATCCTTGTAAGATTCTGAACGAGCCATCTCTGCCCCATTCAAACGTCCCGAAATCTGAATCTTGATTCCTTCAGCATTCATACGCATTGCTGCAGTAATAGCCATTTTGATAGCACGACGGTATGAGATTCTATTCTCAATCTGTCTAGCTACACTAGCTCCTACAAGATGCGCATCAAGCTCTGGTCTCTTGATTTCATGGATGTTAATCTGTACTTCTTTACCAGTAATTTTTTTAAGCTCTTCTTTTAACTTATCTACTTCCTGACCACCTTTTCCGATAATGATACCAGGTCTTGCAGTAGTAATAGTAACGGTTACAAGTTTAAGCGTACGCTCAATAATTACTCTAGACACGCTTGCTTTAGATAAACGAGCATGAACATATTTTCTAATCTTGTCGTCTTCGGCTAATTTATCGCCGTAGTCATTACCTCCGTACCAGTTAGATTCCCATCCTCTGATAATCCCAAGGCGATTCCCGATTGGATTTGTCTTTTGTCCCATTTATTTAGCTTTGTGTGTTATCGTTTGCTGCTAATACCAGTGTTACGTGGTTAGAGCGTTTTCTAATTCTGTGTGCACGACCTTGAGGTGCTGGACGTAATCTCTTAAGCATAGTTCCTCCGTCTACACGAATTTCCTTTACAAAAAGATCTGCCTCTTCAATAGAACCTTCTTCGTTCTTAGCTTGCCAATTTGCCATTGCTGACAATAACAATTTTTCTAAACGACGTGAAGACTCTTTTGAGCTAAACTTCAAAATATTAAGTGCTTTTTCTACTTTCTCACCACGAATTAAATCCGCCATTAAACGCATTTTTCTTGGTGATGTAGGGCAATTATTCAATTTAGCAAAGTACTGTGTCTTCTTTACCTCTTTGATTTGCTCTGCTCTTTCTCTTTTACGAACTCCCATGGTCTATTATTTTTTTCCTTTATTTTTTGCACCTGAGTGACCACGGAATGATCTTGTAGGTGAAAATTCTCCTAGTTTATGTCCTACCATATTTTCAGTTACATATACCGGAACAAATTGTTTTCCATTATGCACTGCAATAGTTTGTCCTACAAAATCTGGAGTAATCATAGAGGCTCTTGACCACGTTTTGATTACAGTCTTCTTGTTAGAAGCCACATTTTGATCTACTTTCTTCTCCAATTTGAAGTGAACGTACGGTCCCTTTTTTAATGATCTTGCCATAGCTTATTTCTTTCTACGTTCGATTATATACTTGTTACTTTGCTTAGTTTTAGAACGAGTTCTAAATCCTTTTGCTGGGATACCGTTTCTAGAACGAGGATGCCCACCTGAAGACTTACCTTCACCACCACCCATTGGGTGATCAACTGGATTCATAACTACCGGTCTAGTACGTGGTCTTCTACCCAACCATCTTGATCTACCTGCTTTACCAGATACAAGTAATTGGTGGTCACTGTTAGAAACAGCACCTATAGTAGCCATACAAGTAACCAAAATCAAACGTGTTTCACCTGAAGGCAATTTAACAGTTGCATATCTACCATCACGTGCCATCAACTGAGCAAAAGCACCAGCGCTGCGCGCCAAAACCGCTCCTTGACCAGGACGTAATTCGATACAAGAAATAATTGTACCTAGAGGGATATTTGCTAAAGTCATAGCGTTTCCAATTTCAGGAGCAGTTAGCTCACCAGAAACGATATTTTGACCTACTTGAAGACCATTTTGTGCAATTACATAACGCTTTTCACCATCTTGGTAATTTAGCAATGCAATAAACGCAGTACGGTTAGGATCATATTCAATTGTCGCTACAGTTGCAGGAACTCCCGCTTTGTCGCGTTTGAAATCGATAATTCGATATTTCTTTTTGTGACCACCACCTATATAGCGCATGGTCATCTTTCCTTGACTGTTTCTACCACCAGACCTCTTGTTCGGAGCAAGTAATGACTTCTCCGGCTTATCAGTTGTAATGGCGTCAAAACCATTTACAACTCTAAAACGCTGACCTGGGGTGATAGGTTTTAATTTTCTTACTGACATTTTTGTCTAATTATACAGGATTAATCCTGAATGTTATTGTAAAAATCTATTTCATCACCTTCCGCCACCTGTACAATTGCTTTTTTGTAAGCATTTGTTTTACCAGTTTGAATACCCGTCTTTGTATAACGTGTACTTCTATCCGGGCGGACATTTAATGTACGAACTTTAAGAACAGAAACTTCATAAGTGGCTTCAACCGCTTTTTTGATTTCTACCTTGTTCGCCTTTGTATTTACTATAAAGCCGTAACGGTTATTTAATTCCGCATCAGCTGTAGCTTTTTCCGTAATTATAGGTTTAATTAAGATACTCATCTTGTTTCTATTTACTTAAGTTTGACTCAATTCCTTCCAAAGAACCTTCAAATAGCACTACACTATTTGCATTTAAAATTTTATAAGTACTTAAAGATGAGTTGCTTACCACTTCAGTACCTTTCAAATTTCGCGAAGACAAATATACATTATTATTTGGCTCTCCCAACACAAACAAAGATTTTTTGTCATTAAGACCTAAAGTCTTTAAAACTGACGTAAAATTCTTAGTCTTCGGAGTGTCAAAATTTAAATCTTCGATCACTACGATTGCCTTATCATTTGCCTTCATTGTAAGGGCAGATTTACGAGCTAATCGCTTTAGGTTCTTATTCAATTTAAAAGAGTAGTTTCTTGGTCTTGGACCAAACATTCTACCACCACCTTTAAACACACCAGACTTAATACTACCCGCACGAGCAGTACCAGTTCCTTTTTGTTTCTTTATCTTTCTAGTAGATCCTGAAATCTCTGCACGCTCTTTTGCTTTATGCGTTCCTTGACGTTGATTTGCCAAGTATTGCTTTACATCAAGATATACAGCATGATTATTAGGCTCAATACCAAACACATCTTTAGAAAGTTCAACCTTTCTACCTGTGTCTTTTCCATTAATATCTAATACAGCTACCTTCATTATTTCTGAATAGTTACATAAGCGTTTTTATGTCCAGGAATACTTCCTTTAACAACAAGTAAGTTCTTTTCAGCAACTACTTTTAAAACTCTTAAATTTTCAACTTTCACCTTTACATTTCCCATTTGACCAGCCATCTTCATTCCTTTGAATACTCTCGCAGGATAAGACGCTGCACCAATAGAACCCGGTGCTCTTAATCTGTTATGTTGACCGTGTGTCGCTTGACCCACACCACCAAAACCATGACGCTTTACAACCCCTTGAAAACCTTTACCTTTTGAAGTTGCCGCAATATCGACAAACTCACCTTCAATAAAGTGCTCAACGGTGATTGTATCACCTAATTTGTACTCCTCATCAAAACCTTTGAATTCAACGACTTTGCGTTTCACAGAAACACCTGCTTTTTTTGCATGCCCTTCAGCAGCTTTTGTAGCAGTCTTTTTGTCATCGAAACCTAGTTGAACGGCATTATAACCATCAACTTCTTCGGTTCTGACTTGGGTAACAACACAAGGACCGCACTCAATAACGGTACAAGGTATATTCTTACCTTTCTCGTCAAAGATGCTGGTCATCCCTATCTTTCTTCCAATTAACCCAGACATATTTATTTATTTATTTAAAATTATGAATTTAGAAAATGAATACTCGCGATTCACTCTTCGCCATTCGTTATGTTTACTACTAATTTCCATTTCTTCGGAAATATGATTTGATTAAAATTTTCGCATAAGCTAAAAACTTTTCAAAATCAAACGGGGCCAAAATAAATTCGACCCCGAATGTTACTTTGTTTTCCGTTTTTCCCTCGCACGCAGCTCAGGACATGTTTACTTCGACTTCGCTCAGCAACCAATAAAGGTCAATTCGCAGAAGTAAAGCACTTAAACCTTAATCTCTACTTCTACCCCACTTGGCAACTCTAACTTCATTAGAGCGTCAATTGTTTTCGAAGAAGAACTGTAGATATCCAATAATCTCTTGTAAGAGCTTAATTGAAACTGCTCTCTACTCTTCTTGTTTACGTGTGGTGAACGTAAAACTGTAAAGATTTTTTTATGTGTTGGCAATGGAATAGGACCAGTTACAACTGCTCCGGTACTCTTTACCGTCTTTACGATTTTCTCAGCAGATTTGTCTACTAAATTATGATCGTAAGATTTTAATTTAATTCTTATTTTTTGACTCATTGCTGAAATATTAATCGTTAGTTCCTCTTGCTGCTTTAATTACTTCTTCTGAAATATTAGAAGGAGTTTCAGCATAGTGTGAAAATTCCATTGTTGATGTTGCTCTACCTGATGACAATGTTCTTAATGTAGTTACATAACCAAACATTTCAGAAAGTGGCACTGTAGCTTTTACAGTTTTAGCTCCTGCACGGTCACCCATGTCACTTACTTGTCCACGTCTTCTATTTAAGTCACCTACTATATCACCCATGTTTTCTTCAGGAGTAATCACCTCAAGTTTCATGATTGGTTCAAGGATTACAGCACCTGCTGATTTTGCAACAGACTTAAAGCCCATTTTTGCTGCAAGTTCAAATGACAATGCATCACTATCCACAGGGTGGAAAGAACCATCCGTCAAAGTTACTTTCAAGCTATCCACCTCAAAACCTGCTAAAGGTCCATTAATCATGGCTTGTTTAAATCCTTTTTCAACTGAAGGGACAAATTCCTTAGGAACGTTACCACCTTTAATTTTATTTTCAAAAACAAGTCCTTCAACTGTTTCATCATCTACCGGTCCTAGTTCAAAAACAATATCAGCAAATTTACCACGTCCACCAGATTGTTTTTTGTAAACCTCTCTGTGTTGTGCAGTACGCGTAACAGCTTCTTTGTATTCTACTTGAGGCGCACCTTGATTTACTTCAACCTTGAACTCACGTCTTAAACGGTCTACAATAATATCTAAGTGAAGCTCACCCATTCCAGAAATAATAGTCTGTCCTGAAGCTTCATCTGTACGTACAGTAAATGTAGGGTCTTCTTCAGCAAGCTTTCCTAAAGCCATACCAAGTTTATCTACATCTGCCTTAGTTTTAGGCTCAACCGCGATACCAATTACTGGATCAGGGAAGTCCATAGATTCCAATACAATTGGGTGCTTTTCGTCACTCATTGTATCTCCAGTCTTAATATCCTTAAAACCTACTGCCGCTCCAATATCACCTGCCTCGATAAAATCGATAGCATTTTGTTTGTTAGAGTGCATTTGATAGATACGTGAAATACGCTCTTTTTTACCTGAACGATTGTTCAAGATATAAGAACCTGCATCTAAACGACCAGAATAAGCACGGAAAAAAGCAAGACGCCCCACGAAAGGGTCTGTTGCAATCTTAAATGCTAAAGCAGCAAAAGGCTCCTTTACATCTGGCTTACGTAATTCTTTCTTTTCTGTTTCAGGGTTAACACCCACAATACCTTCCTTGTCCATTGGAGAAGGCAAGTAACGGCAAACAGCATCAAGAAGAAACTGAACTCCTTTATTCTTAAATGCAGAACCACAAATCATAGGAATAATAGACATATCCATTACAGCAGCACGAAGCGCAGCGTGCACTTCATCTTCAGTAATAGAGTCTTCATCCTCCATATATTTTTCAAGAAGATTTTCATCATAAGCAGCAACTTCTTCAATAAGTTTACCTCTTAATAACTTTGCTTCCGCTTTCAATTCCTCTGGAATTTCGATAACATCAAACGTAGCTCCCTGTGTTTCATCATGCCAAACAATAGCACGGTTTTTCACTAAATCTACAATTCCTTTAAAGTCAATTTCGTCACCAATGTTCAAAACAATAGGCACCGCATTCGACCCTAACATATCTTTCACTTGTTGGCAAACGTTCATAAAATTAGCACCTTGACGGTCCATTTTATTCACGAAACCAATACGTGGCACTTTATAGTTATCGGCAAGTCTCCAGTTAGTTTCAGATTGTGGCTCAACACCATCCACTGCACTAAACAAGAAAACTAATCCATCTAGTACACGTAATGAACGATTTACCTCTACAGTAAAATCTACGTGACCAGGAGTATCAATAATATTAAAGTGATAATCTTGTGCATCTTCAGTGGGCTGAGCATTTTCCTTTGGAAAAACCCAAGTACAAGTTGTTGCAGCCGAAGTAATTGTAATACCTCTTTCCTGCTCTTGCTCCATCCAGTCCATTGTAGCAGCACCATCATGCACTTCACCAATTTTGTGACTTACACCTGTATAATATAAAATACGCTCTGTTGTAGTGGTCTTACCCGCATCAATGTGCGCAGCAATACCAATATTTCTAGTTAATCTTAAGTCTCTTGCCATTTTTTAGAATCTGAAATGTGAGAATGCTTTATTTGCTTCGGCCATTTTGTGCGTATCAGTACGCTTCTTAACAGCTGCTCCTTCTTCTTTAGCCGCAGCTAATATTTCTGAAGCCAACTTCTGAGCCATAGATTTTTCGTTACGTTTTCTTGAGTAACCTATCAACCACTTCATAGCAGTAGATATTTTACGGTCAGCACGTATTTGCATAGGTATTTGGAACGTTGCTCCACCCACTCTACGACTACGTACTTCAACGTGAGGCATTACATTTGAAAGGGCGTCCTTCCAAATCTCTAAACCTGTTTTTTCTTCGTCAGTTTTCTTTTCTTCTACAATGTCAATTGCATCGTAAAACACTTTGAACGCCACCGATTTTTTACCGTCCCACATCATGTTATTAACAAAACGTGTCACCAACTGGTCATTAAACCTTGGATCCGGCAAAAGCGGTCTTTTTTTGGCTGCTCTTTTTCTCATGTCTTCGTTTTAAATTTGTTTAAAATTACTTCTTAGGGCGCTTAGCTCCGTACTTAGATCTACGTTGTGTTCTTCCATCAACACCAGCGGTGTCTAAGGCTCCACGAACAATGTGGTATCTAACTCCAGGCAAATCTTTCACCCTTCCACCTCTAACCAATACTATCGAGTGCTCTTGTAAATTGTGTCCTTCACCACCAATGTATGCGTTTACTTCTTTTCCATTTGTTAAACGAACACGCGCTACTTTACGCATTGCTGAGTTCGGTTTTTTAGGAGTAGTAGTATATACACGCGTACAAACACCGCGGCGTTGCGGGCACGAATCCAATGCAGCCGATTTTGACTTCTTGGTTATTTTGGTCCTTCCTTTTCGTACTAATTGTGAAATAGTTGGCATAAAAATCCTTGTTATACTTAATTTATAATAAAATTCCCTCTTATTAGGGCGTGCAAAAATATAACAATTTATTGAAACCTCAAATGTTAGTGAATTAAATTTCTACCTTTTTTATTAATTTCATTTTCAGATATTAAAACACGGGGAACATCGTTAGCTTTACAACACAAAATAAAAGCGTTTTTGAGATTACTTTTTTACATTTTTATATACCTTAATATATATACTGCATTCACCTGCTTTTTATCAGCTCAGGAATTGGAATTGAAAATCTCTTCGGAAATTTCAATCTCTGAAACCTTAAGAGATTCATTAAACTTTGAAAACAAGCACAAAAATTACAAATCCATTTCAGACGAAGCTAAGAGCGTCTATAGCAAGCTACAAAGATTTGGATATATTGAAAGCAGGCTTGACACCATCCAAAGAATAAACGATTCAGTTTTTAACGCGCAGTTTTTCTTCGGAAATAAATATGAGATGATTACCGTTTTTTATGACCCGGCACGTTTCAGAAAACAAGACATTAAATCAATCAGCAATTTCAGCAATGAGACTTATTTTACAATCCCTATTTCTGAAGTAGAAAAAGCGCTCTCAAATTTAAATGCAAACCAAGCCGAAAACGGAAATGCGTTTGCCAGATTGAAGTTAACAGATTTTAAAAATGACAACGGTGAACTTTCGGCAAGACTGAATTCGGAAAGCGGACAAAAAAGAACTATTGACAGCATTGCAATAAAAGGGTACGACAAGTTTCCGAAGTCATTTATAAAATATTATGCAGGCATAAAAAAAGGTAAACCTTTTGACCAGAAAAAATTAGTAGAACAAAATGATGCATTGAGTAGTTTGGGATTCGTGAATACGCTAAAAGCACCCGAAGCACTTTTTAGAAAAGACAGCACGGTCGTGTATTTCTATCTTGAAAAAAGAAAATTTAACAATTTTGACGGAATCTTGGGATTTGCGACAAACGAAGAAACGAACAATATTGAATTTAACGGCTATCTTAATTTAGAATTGAACAACAATCTAAATTACGGAGAACAACTTTTGTTTAATTACAAAGCCGACGGAAATGACCAAAGAAATTTCAGAATTAAAACTACATTCCCTTACATCGCTAAAACTCCGTTGGGCGTTTCGCTTGAATTAAAAATCTTTAGGAGAGATACAACTTTTTCGAACACTGCCCAATCTGCAAATATTAGCTACCAGCTCAATCCAAGGACAAATGTGACGGCGGGCTATTCCGGAAGGACCTCCAGCAATCTTCTTGGCGATATCTCAATGGGCATTGAAGACTACGAAGCCAAATATGTGACCGCAGGCCTAAATTACATGAAACCTCAACGAAGTTTATTATTCCCGTTAAAATCCAACCTCGCGATTTCACTTGCTCAGGGAAACAGAACCACAGATACAGCTAAAGAAAATCAAACCATTACAGAAAACGACATTTCGCATATTTTGAGTTTGAATGAAAACAATTCGGTATTTATAAGGAACACAACAAGTATTTTGTTTAGCGAAACTTATTTGACAAACGAATTATTTAGGTTTGGAGGAATACAAAGCATAAGAGGTTTTACAGAAAACAGTATTGATGCTACCCTATTTTCAGTCCTAAATACAGAATACCGTTATTTATTAAACACAACCTCATACATTCATTCAATTATTGACGTGGGATATTTTGAAAATGAGGTGATACAACAAAAAGAAAAACTTTATAGCTTTGGACTAGGTCTCGGAGTATCAACAAAAGCGGGAATACTCAACCTGAATATCGCAAATGGAAATCTTGACAATCAAGACTTTAAATTTGCAAATACAAAAATACATGTGAGTCTCACTTCGCGTTTCTGATAAAACGGGGGTTTATCGGTGACAGCACTTTTAAAAAAAACCAAAATTTAAGTTTAAAAAGTTGTGTAATTAACTTTTTATTGTGATTTTTGGCATTGGCTAATTCAAATAATTATAACATGAAAACAAAGTTTAGTGGAATTTTAACGCTATTGCTAGCGTTAGTGGTGCAACTCTCGTTCGCACAAGAAAAAACAATCTCCGGAACGGTAACTGATAATTCAGGCTTACCATTACCAGGGGTTAACATTATCGTAAAAGGTACGACCAATGGAACACAATCAGATTTTGATGGAAATTATTCCATCTCAGCACCTGTGGGTCAGACACTCGTATTTAGTTATGTAGGTTTCAATACGACACAGCGCGCAATTACTGCTGCCTCTAGTCGCGTCAACGTTACAATGGAAGAAGGGGAAACCTTGAACGAAGTAATCGTAACGGGGTATGGAGGTATTACTAAAGAAAGAAAATCTCTCGGTTATGCAGTTACGACTCTTGAGGCTGAATCTATTGAAAACAAACCAGAATCTGATGTTGTACGTTCATTGAACGGTAAGGTAGCTGGAGTTCAAATTGTTGGTAACAGTGGGGCTACTGGTTCAGGTACGAATTTTGTTATTCGTGGTAAAAGTTCGATTAACGGTTCAAACCAACCATTATTTATTGTTGATGGTGTTCCATTTGACGGAGGCACGAATGAGCAAACTGGTTTTGCAGGTGGTAACACTGTAACTAGTAGCCGTTTCTTAGATCTTGACCCAAATAACGTCGAGAGTGTTCAGATTCTTAAAGGTTTAAGTGCGTCTGTACTTTACGGTCAACAAGGTCGTAATGGTGTTGTTATTATAACTACCAAAAATGGAAGTTCAAAGGAATTAAATAAGAAATTTGAAGTGACGGTTTCTTCTTCTGTTTATCAAACTGAAATATCTAATTTGGCTGATTATCAAAATGACTATGGACAAGGTTCTGACAATGGAACTAATCCAGGTTTTGTTGGTAACTGGGGAGCTCGTTTTGACACAAATACTATGATTGCTCACCCTTACGCAAATTTAGGTGATATATTTCCTGAATTTGATGGTCTTGAAATTCCATATCAAGCTGCTCCAGATAATGTTAAAGATTTCTTTAGAACTGGTTTAGGACAAGGGATGTCGGTAAACGTTGCTGGGTCTCCAGGAAACGAAGGAAACACTCGATACAATATAAATTTTGGTTATACTAGCGAGGATGGTTATATTAGAAATAATGGACTTACTCGTTATAACATAGGTTTAGGTGGTTCTACAAAGCTTTCAAATAAATTTACATTTGACGGGACTGCGAATTTTAGTAATACAAGAGTAAATACTCCTCCCATTGCTGCAAATAATGCCGCAGGCGCTCTTTCAATCTTCACAAGGACATTATTCATTCCTAGAAACTTAGATTTATCAAATTTACCTTTCCAAAATCCGGCGACAGGAGCAAGTGTTTACTATAGAGATGACCAGGAAAACCCCTATTGGTTATTGAATAATGCTGGTGTAGAACAAGATACGAAGCGTTTCTTTGGTAAGTTATCGGCAGGTTATGCCATATCTGATAACATTAGTGTAAACTATAGATTTGGATTGGATACTTATACTGAATTTCAAGAATTCCGAGTTAATCGAGGAGCAGTTACTGCGCCTTATGATCTTGGCTATCTAAGAACTACCGAAGGAAATAACTTTATATATGACCACAACTTAAATTTTGGTTTTAATAACATTGAATTAACTGATAAATTCAGCTTTACAACTCAGTTAGGTTTCAATGCACGTAGAGATACTTATGAGCAGTTTGGTATAACAAGTACCGATCAGGTCGTTTTTGATTTTTTCAACCACAGAAACTTTAATTCACAGACATCAAATGATCCAGTTGCTGGAAATTTAGACCGTAGAAATGAATCTAACATTATAGGTGCATATGGTGAATTAGCTTTCGATTATGACGGTTATTTATTCTTAACGTTATCCGGGCGTAATGATTGGGCGTCAACTCTTGAGCAAGATAATAGATCTTTATTTTACCCTGGTGCCTCGATAGCCTTCGTTCCTACTTCTATAGACGGTGTAGGAAGCGCTTCTGGTCTTGGTTACTTGAAATTACGTGCCGGTTATGGTACCTCTGCAAGATTCCCAGGTCCATATAATACTCGTCCTATATTAACGGCATTAACGAATGTAATTCAACCTGGCGCGTTTGCAGATGGATCTACAATTACAACAAATTCTCAGCCTTCAACGCAAGCTAACCCTGATTTACAACCAGAACTTCAAAAGGAATTTGAACTTGGTTTAGAGTCGGAATTGTTTAACAAAAGGATAGGTCTAGATGCTACTGTTTATAAAAGAACAATTGAAGACCAAATTGTTTTTCGACCACTAGCTCAATCTTCTGGGTTTAGCTTTATTCAAGACAATATTGCGGAGACTCAAATTCAAGGTTTAGAAATTGGACTAAACTTTACATTATTAAGAAGTGAGAACTTTACATGGGATGTAAGAAATAATTTTACAGCCTTTGAAAATGAAGTTATTGACTTAGGAGGAATACCTTCTTTTGCATACGTTGGTTTTACAAACCTAGGTAACTTTGCTTCTGAAGGAGAGCCATTAGGAGTTATTAAGGGAGGTTATGCAGCTCGTTATGATCCCAATAACATTACCGAAGACAATCCGTTAGGAATTGGCGTAGAAGGAGTGTTATTGATTAATCCTGAAACTGGTAAAATTCTTGATTCAGAAGTCGAGTTACCTCTACCTACCGAAACTATTGCTGATCCAAATCCAGATTGGAATGTATCTACAATTAACACGCTCACATACAAACAACTTTCACTTTCTGCTCAACTAGAATATACTCATGGCGGTGAAATTTATTCACAAACTGCTTCACAATATTATAGACGTGGAGTAACTACAGTTAACGTTGATAATCGTGAAGGTACATACGTAATACCTGGTATTCTTGCTAATCCTACAACTGGAGAAGCGTTGTTAGACTCAAATGGGGATTTTATAGAAAACAACATTCAAATTGGCGCTAATGATGTTTATTTCACCAACCTAGTTGACCCTTCTGGTCAAGGAGTTTATGATGCATCACATATGCGTTTAAGAGAGGCTTCTTTAACTTATTCATTAAGTGAAAAAACCTTAGAAAAAACTCCATTTGGAAATGTTTCTTTTTCACTTTCAGGTCAAAACTTGTATGTAAAGGCATTTAATATTCCTGACGCCTTCAATATTGACCCAGAAGCTTTGAGTACTGGTACAGGTAATGGACAAGGTTTAGAGTTTCAAACTGGACCAACCAATAAGCGTTATTCATTTAGTGTTAAAGCAACATTTTAAAAAAAATTATACTCAACAGGTGGTAATTTAACCTGCCGCCTGTTATAGTAGTATAAATCAAAATATATAACATTATGAAAAAATTATTTAAAATATCATTCATTTCTGCCATGGTCTTGTTTTTTACAGGATGTGAAACTATAGAATTAGAATTACTAGAAGATCCTAACAATTTAAATGTTGAGTCTGCTGACCCTAACTTTGTTTTAAACGGGATTCAAAACAATTTCAGAAGTATCATGCAGGGTTTAAACGGACCAAGTATGGAAATAGTGCGCATGATACATATGCGTGAATCATATAACAATTCTGTAGATATCAATACTCTGAATACTGCTGCTGGAGAATATGCCACCTCATATAGAATGTTCGCTAATATAGATTTATTAGAGGATATTGTTTCTGTATCAGAAGACGATTTATCTAATCACTTAGCTATAGCTCAGATTCTTGAGGCCTATACATATATTACACTCGTTGACTATTTAGGCAGAGTTCCTTTTTCTGAAGCAAATATGCCAGCAGAATTCCCTACGCCGAATCTAGACGAAGGGGCAGATATTTATGCGGCTCAGTTAGAGTTATTAGATATTGCAATCAGTACTTTGCAGTCAAGCGGTGATGCTTTAGTTCCTACCGATTTGTTTTATTCAGATTTCTCATCTGATAACTGGATCGCAGTTGCAAACACCTTGAAACTTAAAGCTTATCTAAATACTGGTGATGCTGCAGGGATTACTAGTGTAGCGTCTCAAAATATCATTGATACAGTTGAAGAAGATTTCGATTATGACTATGGTACGATTGTTAATACTGACACAGACAGTAGACATCCATTTTTCCAAACAGATTATCTTCAAACCGCAAATACTTATATGAGTAATCAATTTTATGATTTTCTAAATGCAGGTGATGCGGAAGCTCCGTTTGTGGAGACAGGCATAGCAGACCCTCGTTTACGTTATTACATCTACAGACAAAGAGATGAAGAACCAAGTGGTTCAAACTTACCTTGTCTTGGACAAGCGCGTTATGATTATTGCTATGTAGGTAACAAATATTGGGGAAGAGATCACGCTGACGATGAAGGTCTTCCTAATGATGGTGCGAGAAAAAGTACATACGGACTTTATCCTGGTGGAGGAGCATTTGATAGAGAAACTTTTGAAAGAGCAAGAGATGTAAGTGAGTCTTTACAAGGAGCAGGCATATTACCTCTGTATTTATCAAGTTATACACATTTTGCATTAGCAGAAGCTAGTCTTACGTTGAATACTGGAGGTAGTGCAATCGATTTATTAGAATTAGGTATCCGACGCAGTATGACTAAGGTACTTAATTTTGGAAATGTATCTACAACG
This sequence comes from Patiriisocius sp., assembly GCF_051252435.1. Taxonomy (NCBI): domain Bacteria; kingdom Pseudomonadati; phylum Bacteroidota; class Flavobacteriia; order Flavobacteriales; family Flavobacteriaceae; genus Patiriisocius; species Patiriisocius sp. The sequence goes on from NZ_JBPOFW010000004.1 coordinate 224,504, forward strand.
AATCCAGACAGTGGTACAAACTATGCGGCAACAACGGCAGACGTTAACGATTATGTTGCAAGAGTAAGAGCTGAATTTAATGCGGCTAATAATGAAGGGAAACTTGCTGTAGTTGCTAGAGAATGGTTTTTAGCAGCATGGGGAAGTGGTACTGAGCCTTACAATACATATAGAAGAACTGGATTACCTGACTTACAGTCTCCAATTGGACCAGCTGGTGCATTCCCTAGAGTATTTAGATATTCTGCCGATGCTTTACAAAATAATCCAAATATTCAGCAACAAGATGTTACAAACCAAGTATTTTGGGATAATAATCCTGCTGGTTTCATTGACTAATCATTAAATAAATATAATTATGAAAAATATAAATAGATTATTTTCACTTGCTTTTGCTATTGCGATTACGTCAATAACATTTTTGAGTTGTGAAGATGAAGACAAAGCCCGTATTCCTGAACTTGGTAACGGTGGTTTCGTAAAATTTGTAACTGCACCAGAATTAAATGCGGGTGCTGATCCTTCAACAGCTATTTTTATAGCTTCTGTAGAAGACCCCAATGAAAATGTTGCTACATATGATATTCGTGTAGCAGCAAATTTTACTGGAGCTACCGAGGATACAATAAGTTTTAGATCAACAACTACTTTTCCTTTTGATGTAGGTTTTACCGCAGCAGATATGGCTACATTATTCAGTGTACCAGTAAGTACTTTCGAAGAAGGTGATAGTTTCGAATTTTTCGGAACTGTTACTACAGTTGATGGATTAGTATATGATGGTACTGAGTCTGGAGCAACTACACCTACTGGAGTATTCCCAAATTCTGACGAAGATGGATATCCTGGAGAATGGAATGGAGGAATGACTGACGGACAAGTTTTAGGCGCACCAACTTTATTACAAGCCTTCAACTGGGAAGTAACTTTTGATGATCCAATAGAATAAATAATATTTATTTTTAATTTATAAACCATCCTGTTTATTCAGGATGGTTTTTTACTTTTATATAATGAAGAAAGAAGAACTTATATTTGGAATTTACCCTATTATCGAAGCGATTAGAGCTAATCAATTTATCGATAAAGTATATGTTCAAAAAGGACTTAATAATCCAAAAATAGATACTATAGTTTCTGACCTTGAGAAAACAGACACTACGATATCAATCGTTCCTTTTGAAAAAATGGATAAGCTATGTCGTAGCAATCACCAGGGCATTATAGCTATCACTTCTCCAGTATCATTTCATAGCATTGATAGCGTTGTTGAAAAAGCGCTTGCAAGTGAAAAAACACCTTTATTTATAGTGCTTGATCAAATTAGCGATGTACGCAACTTTGGGGCAATTTTAAGGACTGCTGAATGCACAGGAGTAGATGCTGTTATTATTCAGAAAAAAGGAGGAGCACCCGTAAGCGGTGATACTGTAAAAACATCTGCTGGTGCCATTTTTAACGTTCCCATTTGTAAAGTGGATCACATTAAAGATGCTATCTATTATCTTCAAGGTAGCGGCATAAAAACAGTCGCTGCTACCGAAAAGACTTACAACATTTTATACAATGTTGATTTCAAAGTTCCAACCGCAATTATAATGGGGTCAGAGGGTACTGGTGTATCCAAATCTGTTTTGAGTATTGTAGATGAAAAAGCAGCTCTACCGCTTTTAGGAAAAATTAATTCCCTCAATGTTTCGGTTGCATCAGGAGCGTTTCTTTATGAAGTAGTACGACAACGAAGTATGTAAATTATTCAGATTCTTCAGATTGATGCAGTCTATCAATAATAACATATCTAATCTTCACTTGAGTTTCTTCTAAACTACTAGTAGAACCTAAATATCTTCCGTATTCTAATGGTTCTTCAATCAATGGCTCAGGTTTCTTTTCTATGAAATTTCCGAAGTCATCAAACTGTCGCATAAATGGGTCATTTTCGGGATTATAATCGTCTCGCTCCCATTCAAATTTCTTTTTTTCTACAAATTGTCCTCTAAAAACAAAAGCAAAAATTAACCCAACAATAAAACCTGATAAATGCCCTTCCCAAGAGATAACGGGGTCTACTGGAAACACGTACCACAATAAACTACCATAAATAAACACCACAGCAAAAGACAGCGCTGTCAATTGATAGTTTTTAGAAATAATACCTTTGAAAAATAAAAAAGACGCTAAAAGATAAACGATACCACTTGCTCCAATATGATTTGCTGGCCTACCTATTATCCAAGTTAATAATCCAGTTAAAACGAGTCCTAGTATCAATACACGCCAACGAATAGAGCGATAAAAATAAAACAGCGCGCTCGTAAGCACGAGCATAGGAATTGAATTGTTAAAGAGGTGCTTTAGGCTTCCGTGGATAAATGGACTAAAAAGTATTCCACGCAAGCCCTCTAGACGGCCGGGTCTAACTCCCAGATAATTAAAATCTAATTGAAATCTAATTTCCATCCAAAAAACAACCCACATAATAAAAACCAGCATTAGTGGATATAGCACTACTTCTGGTGTAAAAAATAATTTGTTTTGTTTGGACATAAAATATGTACTTCAAAAAATTAACCCAATTGTAAATTAATGATAAATTGTCAGTCAAACGATAGGTTTATTATTGTAATTTTATAACTATGAGCACTCCCCTAGCAGAAAGAATTCGCCCCAAAACGTTAGAAGATTATCTAAGCCAACATCATCTCATTGGTGAAAATGGCGCATTGACTGCGCAATTAAAAAGTGGTATTTTACCCTCAATGATTTTTTGGGGGCCTCCCGGAACCGGTAAAACAACATTAGCAACTATTATTGCTACACAAAGCGACCGACCTTTTTATCAATTAAGTGCTGTTGATAGTGGAGTTGCCGCCGTAAGGGAAGTTATAGAGAAAGCAAAAAAAGCAGATACACTCTTTACAACAAAAAATCCCATTTTATTTATTGACGAGATTCATAGATTCAGTAAATCACAACAAGATTCTTTGTTGGGCGCTGTTGAAAAAGGCCTCGTTACCTTAATAGGCGCTACTACCGAAAATCCAAGTTTCGAAGTAATCCCTGCCCTATTGTCTAGAAGTCAGGTGTACGTCCTCAAACCGTTTACAAGGCAAGACCTTGAAGATTTACTCCAAAGAGCCTTAAATATTGATGAAAAGCTTTCAAAATATAATGTTGAACTTAAGGAAACCGAAGCACTTATAAGGATTTCAGGAGGCGATGCGCGAAAACTTTTAAATGCACTAGAACTAGTTATTATTTCTGAAATTTCCATAGAAAATGACACTAATCCTGTAATAATCACCAACGATTTGGTCTTAAAAAAGATTCAAAAAAATACGGTGTTATATGACAAAACTGGTGAACAACATTATGACATCGTTTCGGCATTTATTAAATCCATTCGTGGGAGTGACCCAAACGCGGCAGTTTATTGGCTTGCGCGAATGATTGAAGGCGGTGAAGATGTTAAATTTATAGCGAGAAGATTACTCATTTTAGCTTCCGAAGATATCGGGATGGCTAATCCAAACGCACTCTTATTGGCCAATAGCACATTTCAAGCGGTGACAAGTATTGGGTATCCCGAGTCACGGATTATCTTGGGTCAATGCACTATTTATCTTGCTACTTCTGCCAAGAGTAATGCTTCGTACATGGCCATCAACAATGCACAGCGACTTGTGAAACAAACGGGCGATTTATCGGTGCCACTTTCTATTAGAAACGCACCCACTAAGTTGATGAAAGAACTTGGATATGGCCAAAACTACGCGTATGCACATAATTATGAAGGCAATTTTGTAGCACACGAATTTATGCCAAAGGAAATAGAAAAGACAACGTTATACGTTCCAGGAAATAACCCGAAGGAAAATCAGTTAAAAAATCACTTAAAAAATATGTGGAAAGACAAGTATGCTTTTTAATTCTGAAATTTTAATTTCATTAAATTTTCGTCTTTATAAATTACCATATCGGAATTAGACTTGAATTCCACCGGATAATTTTTACCAGCAATAGAACAAACGTATGATTCATTTTCTTTAAAGATTTCGCCAATGACCAAGAGTCCGTTTTCTGCCAATTCAGACTCTTGAAACAACGTAAACCCTTCATTATTTTTCTTTAGCAAATAGGTTGAATCATTCAAAGAATATTGATTAAAAGTTCTTTGAGGTACTACCCCAACACCTTTTGAAATCGTTTCAGCTTGCATCTCGCCATTTTCATTTTCGGAAACACTTTCTGGATTTATAACCAATTCTTTTTGTTTGAAATTAAGTTTCTCAATACTTTCAAATGCTTTTCGTAGTGCATCTTGATAGGTCTTTCTATATTCTTTGTATTTACTTCTGCCGGGAGCTCCTTCAAACACAACATTGCCTTTACAATCTTTCAAAATTACTGTAATTGACGTGCGCGTAATATTACTTTCTTCAAGAATTTCTGCTTGCAAACCATCGCAATTATTTACATCAGGCAATTCACTTTGATAAAACGCATTAAATCCATTTTTATCAAATAAAAATTTCGTCATTGAATTTAATTGAAACTGGTCTTTTTCAGCCAAAAATTGAAATGTTTCTGGAACAACAACATAACTATAGTCACTCAATTGTGACTGTGCCTTCATCTGACTGGAAGCTAAAACAGAAACCACTAAAACTAACAATAACTTTTTCATTCTTGATCTACAATTACATTAAAACCTAACTGTAAAGATACACTTTTTGCTTTCGCAATATTTCCATAGTCTAGTAGATTATCTGCAGCAACATAAAAATTAATATTTCCCAAATTAAGCGAAACTCCCAATCCAATATTCTTCGCAGAATAACTATCAACAGTATACGTCGCCTTTGTGGAAAGCCAATTACCAAAGCGTTTTCTATAAAAAATGGTCCCTGCCATTTGCGGGCCTTTAGGCCTAAAAATGTTGTAATATTGTATACCAACCGCTTCGGTTGTAGTTCTTTTACCTCCCATATTGCGACAATCACAATCACCAGAGGAACTGATAGTCCGCCCAAAATTATACGTCAATCCCGCATTTATTTTCGCCGGACGAAACTGTGAATAGCTATTATTTAAAGTATCAATTGGTATTTCTCGCTCAACTTCATCTTCTAGATCACTATAATATGGGAACGTGGTTTGGCCATCAACAATCTCAGGAAAAATCAATTCAATACCATCCAGTGTGTAATTACCGCTAGCCCTATAATTCTCAGTATCTCTTCGATGAAAAATGGCACCTAAATCAAGAACAGAAGCTGTAGCTTCAATTTTATCTGTGACTGCGTATGTTACGCCAGCATCAATTCCCACCCCTAAATTTCCACCAAAAAACGCCCCGCCTAGCAAAGCATTTGTCCTTTCACCATTTGTCTCTGCGTCCCTCAATGAAGCATATCCAGAAGTTTCAACTTGTAAATCAAGATTACTAATCGTATGCTCATAAACGTTAGGTGTGCCCTCACCTTGCGTGGTAGTAAATGTGCCTCCGTTATTTGTGCTTCGGAAACTTAACATGCTTGAATACACCTTCAGCCGAAGACCCACCGTCAATTTTTTATTCAATTTCTTATTAATTCCGAAGTGATACACAGTCAATAAATCCCCTTGTAAATTAATATCCCCAAAATCAAATTCATACCCCAGATAATCCCTATTTCCCTCCCAAGCCAAAATGGCGAAATCCTTCGGAAAATAGGCAATGACATCTAACTCTTGATAAATTCCACCAGAAAAATAGGTGTCATTTTTTGAGCGCCAACCAAAATTAAACAACTCCAGTTGTTGACTTACGGTAAAAAAATCTTTGTTATCCAATTCAAAAATTTTCTCTCTAATCTTATCATTGATATCTCTACCATCTTCGCCAAAAATATCAAAAACCGAAACTCCAGAAGACCCAGCATTTATGTGTATTTGAGATAAAAACGGAATTCCATAATGATACTCCGCCTCCACACTTGTCCCTGGATTGAGTAACAATGATTGTGCAGGGTTTTCCCACTCATACAAAACCTGTTTGTTTTGTGCAACGCAAATAGTTAGTCCTGAGACTATGTAGAAAAAAAGAATTTTCATCGTAGTCTTGTTAATCAATTTGTAAAAAATAAGTAACCTTAGATTGTAAATTGAGGTTGCCGCTCAATGTTGCAGATGATGACGGAATTGTTACTGCAACCACTACTCTATTGGCCATTGTGAGTTGGGTAATTTCTTCTCCTTCAACAATGGTTTCAAAAATAGTAGTTTGTGGCTGCCCGGCTGTTCCTTGCGCTACGCTAGTTTCTGCGGAATATGTAATTTCGTTTGTTTCTGAAATGAACTCAAATTCCACTTGAAAATCTCTAGGAATTTCGTTCTCAAATTTGAAATAAAACTCGGCACGTTGCAGTGCGTCACTAAAATCCTGTCCATCTAAAAACTCTAAAGCCGTGGTATCTCTAACGGTAAGTATTTGAGTATTCGCTACCGAATCATAAAATTGGCTCGCAGCAACATCAAAATATATTAAGTTTAATTCAACAACAGGAGTAAGCTCAATATCTTTTGATTGTTCAAAATCTGTATCGCGAACACACGAAGTAAAAATTGCTAGAATTAAAGAAACAATAAGAATGGGAATTTTGTAAGTAGGCATACGTTGGGGGTATATGTAACAAACGCCTCATTCCCAATGTTTAGTATAACTTAAAGATACTTTTTGATTTCCAGTAAGGTATCAACAGCTTTATAAGTAGTGGGTATCACTTCATTTCGGTAATTATAAAAAATGGTATCCATGCCCACGCTTTCGGCACCTAAAATATCGGCTTCAAAAGTATCTCCTATCATTATAGAAGTTTCTGGTTTTGCGTTTGTTTTTTCCAATGCGGTATGAAAAACGATAGGATTAGGCTTCTTAACACCCACTTCCTCAGAGGATGTCACCGTTTTAAAATATGGTGCAAGCTTACTGCGCTCCATTTTAATGTTTTGAACCTCAGCAAAACCATTAGTAATTATGTGTAGTGAATATTTATTTTTCAAATATTCTAACAAATCAATAGCACCATCAAAAAGATGATTGTTTCCAGGCAACTCCTCAATATAACCATCTGAAAGCAAATCAATAATTTCCAGTTCGTATGCCAAATTAAGTTTTGAAAACGTATCCTGTAACCTTCCTCTTCGCAGTACTTCTTTCGTCACGCGTTCTTCTCTATATTCTTTCCAATATGCAAAATTGATTGGCTCATAGACTTTCATAAAATCGACTACCGGAATTTCAATTTTATGTGTGTTGAAAACTCGTTGAAATGCCAAGGCAGAATTTCGGTCGAAGTCCCATAATGTGTGGTCCAGGTCGAAAAAAACATCGGTAATCTTATTTTTCATAGCTTGGTATCGTTTCAGAAAGTAGCGTGCGCCACACTTTGTTATTGGGGTCGATGGAAAAATCGTGATTTGAAAAAATCATTGAAAATGTACCGTCAACACTACGTACAGTTTCGAGCAATGATTTGACGGTATCACTAATATCGTTTGGAGACATGCGACTAAACCCCCTGCTCGTACAAGAAACTGGGTAGATTATTAAAGGTGTTCTAATCTCGTAATCCAAATCATAAAATAAAAATGGCGTACACGTTCCCGCTCTAAACCCTACTACATTCTCATACACCATCGTGTAATCTTTTTCAATTTCAAGCTCAACGAGATTTCTGTAAATATCGGGTAAGTTGACAACGAAATGTAAATTGAGCGAACCTAATAAGTTTCGGTTAGTAATATGCTCTAATTTATTCTTTTCGGTTTTTAAAATTTCAGGATTTCTAAGTGCCTTTTCTGAAATCAACAAACCCACTTGATGATAATCTGCCACCAATTTTATAAGTGTTTTAAATCGGTTTCTATGCGTGTTTATGCTTTCCTCAAACGAACTCGCCTCTCCCAATAAAAAAAATATACAGAGTTTTAATCTATTATTTTTGGTGACATTTACTAGCCATTTAAATGTATCATAAGGGTCTCTTCGAAATCCAAAAATCACTCGTGTTCGATTTAAAATCGCATTAAACCTCAAGCCAACTAAGTCTTTAAAATAGGCAATCAAACTACGGTATGCACCTTTTTGCACATAGGCATAAGGCGCCTGAGCGTTTACTATAACACTTGTTTTTAATTTTTTCTTCGGAAATTTTAAATCATTAAAAGTTTCGTTTAAAATCATTTTAAATTTATGAGCCCAAACATCGATAACGGGAGTTTTTAAAAAGCCATTTTTAAAAGCTAAAGATTCGCTTGCGGGATATCTACCCAGTGCATCTTTAACGTGTGGCTGATATTCCTCGTAGCGCGAAAGCAGGTAAAAGGAAGCCGCAAATAGATCAAAAGGCATAGCGCTTTTATCATTTGTAAAAAAAAAGCCCGAGATTCCTTCCCACTTTTTAACAGAAACGTCCACACTTTCAATTCCCATTTGAGTGAGCAATCCATGGCTCTGAAAAAAAAGCTCATTACCCAATGCTTGCTTTCCGTAAGAAATTTTTGCACCTGTATGACTTATAAACGTTTCAATTTCGGTTGTGAATTTCACTTCAATGCCAAGAATACGCGTACAAATATGCTTGAAAGCATAAGTAACACGTGGGGTAACTTTTTGAGTGAAAATTAAAAGCATAGTGATTTTTTCGGTAACATTTCTGCAGGCTAAAAATACGATTTTAAATATTGCTCCCCAGTAAAATTAAACAGCAACCTGTGCAATTCACTAAAATTTCCGAATTGAAATAGCATTTAAAGGATACCCTCATCGGCAAAACTGAAATAGGATTTCTCTGTGACGATAACGTGGTCGAGTACTTTGATATCCAGACTCTCGCCCGCTTTTACAAGTTTTTGTGTCAACTGTTTGTCTGCATGACTGGGTTTGAGCGTGCCACTGGGGTGATTGTGGACCAAAATCAATCCCACAGCACCCAATTGAAGTGCGTTTTTAAAAGCCAATCGTACGTCAACCAAAGTCCCAGTAATACCGCCTTTGCTAAGCTGAACCTTTTGCAGCACCTTATTTGAATTGTCCATATAAACAATCCAAAACTCCTCGTGTGGCAGGTCGCCCAGCACGGGTTGCATCAATTCGAAGACAGATTTGCTGCTCGTCACTTTTTGTTTTTCGAGCGCCTCGCCAGCCCTTCTGCGCCTTCCCAACTCCATTGCGGCGACGATAGAAATTGCTTTTGCCTCCCCTATTCCCTTAAACTCCATGAGTTGTGCAACGGTACATTTACCTAAATCATTCAAATTATTTTCGGCCTTGGAGAGGATGCGCTGGCTCAAAGAGACCGCGCTCTCGTTACGACTGCCGCTACCAATCAATATGGCAATCAACTCTGCATCGCTCAGCGCAGCTTTGCCTTTATTAAGCAATTTTTCACGCGGGCGGTCGTCTTCGTTCCATTGTTTTATGGAAAATGGAGTGGAGTAAAGTGTCAAAAATTTACGTTTTGAATACTATAAAAACGGGGAGATTTAAAGATAAAAATTTTATTTAAAAAGGGCTGAAATATATTGGATTTCAGTAAAATAGTATAACAGACATTTTTTAGATATTGCTCTTTTCTGAAATTTTAGATACATTTAAACATCTTAACAAACAACCAATATCATGAAATCAATATTTACAGATGAAGGTTTTTCTGAAATTAAGAACAGGCTTGACAATCTAAAGGAAGACGCTCCACGCCAATGGGGAAAAATGACCTCAGCGCAAATGGTGCATCACTGTCAATTTCCGCTCAATATTATTCTTGAAAAAGAGAAAACCGATATGAAACCCAACTGGTTCGTCGCATTACTTTTTAAAAAATCTATGTACAACGACAAACCTTGGAGAAAAGGGTTGCCAACGGCTCCAGATTTTAAGGTAACTGAAGACAAAGATTTTGATAAAGAGAAAGCAAAACTGAGTTCGCTTGTTGAAGAATTAGGCTCCATTAGAGATAAAGAAGAATGGATGCCACACCCCGTTTTTGGAAACTTTACCAAAGAACAATGGGGTAAAATGCAGTATAAACATTTGGACCATCATTTGAGACAGTTTGGGGTTTGATGAAAAAGTACCCCTAGCCCCCAAAGGGGGAATGTTGAATTAGATATATTATTTCCCATTGACGGGGTGGTAGTTTTAAAAAAGTGTACCTTTTTCTGGACACCTTTTTTAAAACGTTGCGCTTCACGTATCGCAAACATTTGGACCATCATTTGAGACAGTTTGGGGTTTGAAAAATTATTGGAGATTGTTGAATTTTTTTTGAGGTGAAAATATCCAATTTTGAACTGCAAAAAATTGAATCATAAAATTTATCTTCGGACTTTAAAAATGAAATTTGGTATTCATTATTTTTTACTTCTCAAATCAAAAATCTCCAATCACTAATCGTTGATTATATACATGTACCCACCGCCACACCATCAAGAAACCGATATTCAAAAAATGATTGCTGTTATCAAGCAATTTCCTTTGGGTATGCTGGTTTCGGCAAAGTATGAGAAGCCTTTTGTCACTCACATTCCTATAATTTATAATGATACGACTGGAAAATTAGTGGCGCATATTGATAAGTTTAATCCCCAAATAGCAACGCTAAAAGATGGTGCAGAGGTAACAGTTGTATTCAAAGGTCCCGATTGTTATATTTCTCCTTCGATTTATACTACGACACAATTGTCCACTTGGAATTATATTATCGTGCATGTTACAGGTACAATAACCTTAATCAATGACCCCAATAAAGCAAAAGAGACCATGATTGCCATGACTAATTTTTTAGAGCAACCGGAGCAAGCATATAGGTTAGAAAAGGAAAACCCAAGAATGGAAGCTGCCGTAAAATACATACAGGCATTTGACATTGAAATAACAAACTGGGAAGGAAAATTTAAACTCTCACAAGATAAAAATGCTCAAGACCAAGAAAACGCAAAACAACAACTCATAAAAGAATCCCGCGATGGTGATGCGGGATTTATTCTTGATATGTATTAGTAATCATTTTATATACTCCTTCACCTCATCGAAGTCTAGCCCGCCGTAATTACCGCTACTCATTAACAATAAGGCAGTATTTTTAAAATCTTGTGTGAAAAGGTAGGTTTTAAAGTCGGCTGGGTTGGTGAATACTACCAAGTCATCTCTATCAAAGGCCTCGGTGATTTGTGAGTCTTTTACTTCGGCAAGATTTTTTAATAAAACGGCGTGCGGAGAATAGAAAACTACGGCTTTATCTGCTGCGTCGAGTGCGCCTTTGTATTCTTTTAAAAATTCTGGATTGAGGCTGCTGTAAGTATGCAATTCTAGGCAGGCTACTAATTTTTTATCTGGATACTGATTTTTTACCGCTTGGGTTGTCGCCCTTACTTTACTGGGAGAGTGTGCAAAATCCTTAAATGCAATTGCGGTTGCGCTCTCTGCGATTTTCTCCAAACGTTTGCTCGCACCTTTAAAAGTGGCAATGGCTTCGTAAAAGTCTTCTTGCTGAACCCCCATTAATTGGCAAATCCATCGCGCACCTTCGAGGTTATTGAGATTGTGTTTTCCAAAAATTTCAATAGGCATCGGGCCGTCTTCGGTTTCTAGTAATGTCTCTCCATCTTCAACAGTATATTCAGGTGTTTTGTACGGGTATTTCTTGATTTGGCTTTCGGTTTCTTCCACTACCCTTTTCACCTCAGCATCTTCTTCATTGTATATTATTGCTCCCCCGTTAGTGATTTCGGTTAAAAAAATCTCGAACTGTTCTACATAATTTTCATAGGTAGGAAATACATTGATGTGGTCCCACGCGATGCCGCTCAATAGTGCGATATTGGGTTTATATAAATGAAATTTAGGCCGTCTATCTATGGGCGACGATAAATACTCATCGCCTTCGAGTATCATAAAATCATTTTCCTCGGTCAAATGTACCATCGTGTCAAAACCCTCCAACTGCGCGCCCACCATATAATCAACCTCTTTATGATGATAATGCATTACATGCAAAATCATAGAAGTAATGGTCGTTTTTCCGTGTGAACCCCCAATGACAACGCGGGTTTTATTTTTAGACTGCTCGTATAAAAATTCAGGATAGCTGTAAATTGTCAATCCCAGTTCTTTTGCTTTTGCTAATTCTGGATTGTCTTTTTTGGCATGCATTCCTAAAATAACAGCATCAATATCTTCGGAAATTTTCTCCGGAAACCAACCAAATTCCTCCGGCAACAATCCCTTTGCTTCCAATCTGGCTTTTGACGGATTGAAAATTTCGTCATCACTTCCAGTAACTTGATATCCTTTATTATGTAATGCCAAAGCAAGATTGTGCATGGCGCTGCCACCAATGGCAATGAAATGTACTCGCATAGAAATGCCGTAAACACGGTAATTTTATTGATTAATTCGATGAAGTATAAAGATACAATCTTTGCTATCGAAATTGAAATTGAAGTTTGAAAATTTTAATTCTTACAGCGCTTGAATAAACTGCTTTTCCTCTAAAGCCTCTTTAAAATCTGGACGATTTTTTAAAGCTTTATCAATCCAAACAAGTGCCGTTTGCTTTTTGCCTTGATTTTTATAAATCTGGGCCATCCTGTAATATGCCCAGTCTTTGGGCACACCATCTTTAACACTATAGTTTTCAATATAGGCCAGTAGACAGTCAATACCCAATTCAGCATCCAAATTATATTGCGCTGCAATTTTCCCAATTTGATAATTTAAAGTGTTTCTTTTATGAATCTTCAACGACTTGTTTGCAGTCTCAATGGCCTCTTTTGGCTGATTGTTTTTCTCGTAATGGTTGGCAAGTTTCTCGTAGGTATGTGGCGAACCACCAATCTCAATCGCTTTTTTGTACAAACGCTCCGCATCTTTTGGTCGGTCGTTATATTCGGCAATGTAGCCGTTGGCCAAATACCCATCCACGGGAGAAATAGCTTTTAATTGATCTGCATATTTAATCGCCTTTTCCTCGCTTCCGCCAATGATACTTGGCAATTGAATATAAAATTCTACCAATGCCCAGCGTACTTCTACATGCTTTGGATCCAATTGTGCCGCCGTCTCAAAAGCCTCTTTAATATCCCCAATATACATCGCAGCTCTCAAGCGGTTTATTGAAAGCGCCTTCATTCCCATCGCGCCGCCATACTTAAATTGATAATTTGCATTGTTCTCATCTTCCTCAACTAACGCCTCGTAAAAATCAATCGCAGTGTCCCAATCCTTGGCATAACCCGCAACATCGCCCAAGTATTCCCGCGTTCTCTTATCGCCTGGATGCTCCTTTAAATAAGACTCAAATAAAGGTTTTGCTTTTCTGAAATTTTCAGCATTGTAGTATTGTACCGCTGTTTCAAACGAGGTTTGACCTAGAAGAGTTAATGGAAGAAATAAAAGTAAGAATGCGATTTTCATATTTGGTACATTTCCGAAGTAAAAATAAGGATTAAAATAACTTTAATAAGAAACTTTTTAGCGTTTAAATCACTTGCTCTTAGGTGGAAATTTTGAAAGAATTTTGCGCACCATTAGATTATAAAACCCCTCTTTTTGTTCGGGAGTTGCATTCTCCTTGAGCAATCCAGAAGCCGAACCTTCCCAAACCAAAGGTTGATTTGTGGTAGCCTCTCTAAACATAATTGTGAGTACGTGTTCCATTTTTTTAGCACCTACTGGAATACCAACACCGCCGCCAATGCCAATGCCTCCTCCACCTGAGCCAACACCAATACCTATGGTTGAACGTTGTTGCGCGGGCAGTTTATCCACAAAAAAATCTACAAAAAACCGATTGTAATCTGTGCGTTGCCATGTTTTAGCAGACAAAACACTATCGATAGATGTCTCTATCCTTTTCGTATCGAAGGGGTTTACCTTGCTATCTTTTTCGGTATAAAATTGAAATGTTTGTTGCGTGGAGAAATCGGTTTCTTTATCATAATCGACCACCACGGAAGCACCGCAGGAAATCAATAAAAAGCAACCGAAAATAAAGGATACTAGTTTCATATTATTTTTTTCTTCCGATGCGCAAAAACTGAACCACTCACTCCAATGTCTTATTCTTTAACATAACAATATCTGCTTTTTAAGACTCGTGAACAGAAGTTCCATTCAACATACTCCAGAGCTTGTCTTTCAATTCCATCAACCCCAATTGCGCCACAGAGCTAAAAAATAAATAAGGAATCCCCTTAAAATCTTTGTCCAGTTCTATTTTCATTTCGGCTTTGAGTTCTTCGTCCAGCATATCGCTTTTTGAGATTGCGACTAACTTATCTTTATCCAGCAATTCTGGATTGTAACGTTTTAATTCGTCTAGCAGAATGTCATATTGTTTTCTAATATCTGGCGCATCCGCAGGGATTAAAAATAATAGTGTTGAGTTACGCTCAATATGGCGCAAAAAGTAATGGCCCAATCCTTTTCCTTCGGCAGCTCCTTCAATAATCCCGGGAATATCTGCCATCACAAAAGTGCGGTGGTCTCTATACTCTACGATACCTAAATTGGGTTTCAACGTAGTAAATTCGTAGTTGGCAATTTTCGGCTTTGCCGCAGTAATTACTGACAATAGTGTAGATTTTCCAGCGTTGGGAAAACCAACCAATCCCACGTCTGCCAACACCTTCATTTCTAGTGTAAAGTTTCCTTCCTCACCTTCCATTCCGGGTTGTGCATATCTTGGCGTTTGGTTTGTCGAACTTTTAAAATGGTTATTCCCACGGCCACCTTTTCCCCCTTTCGCAATAACGAGTTCTTCGCCATGCTCCATGAGTTCTTTCATCTTTTCGCCCGTCTCTGAATTTATAACAAGCGTGCCTAAAGGTACTTGTATATAAATATCTTCACCATCCGCGCCGGTACTGGTTTGTTTGCTTCCGTGCTCACCGTGACCTGCTCTGTAGTGACGTTTGAACTTGAGGTGGTGCAACGTCCACATATTACTGTTGGCAACCAGAACTATATGACCTCCACGACCCCCATCACCTCCATCGGGACCACCTTTAGGGATATACTTTTCACGACGCAAGTGCGCGCTCCCCTGTCCACCTTTACCAGATTCGACATGGATTTTTACGTAGTCTACAAAATTGCCTTCAGTCATATTCATTTCCCACAGAAGTGGGAATATTATTTATTGTTTCTATTATTTAAATGTAGGTATCGACTGCCAGCCCGAAAAAAATTTCTATTCTGGCGAGCGCTCAACTAGACATCAAAAAACTAGCTCCACTCCCTCGGAGGGGCTGGGGGAGGCTTTTTTACAACCTATCAATCACAGCACTCAAACGCGCAGTAATTTCTTTTACACTACCTACACCATCAACGCCAAAGTATTTATCTTCTTTTTGATAGTATTCTTTTAAAACATCGGTTTTACGGTAGTATTCTGCAATGCGTTCTCTAATTACTTCTTCGTTGGCATCGTCTGCTCTCCCGCTCGATTTTCCTCTTTCAAGAAGTCTTTTTACGAGTACTTCATCATCAACTTCAAGAGCAACCATAGCATCAACTTCGGTTTCTTTTTCGGTTAAAAATTCGGTCAATACTTTTGCTTGTTCTTTGGTACGTGGATAACCGTCAAAAATAAATCCGTTAGGCTTTTCCTCAAGTCTTCTGGTAACCTCAGCTTTCAACATATCGTTTGTTACGCTGTCTGGTACGAGGTGGCCTTTTTCGGTATAGGTTTTTGCCAATTTACCAAGCTCGGTGCCATTTTTCATGTTGTAGCGAAACATATCACCCGTTGAAAGGTGTATCAAATTATACGTCTCTTTCAACACATCTGCCTGTGTTCCTTTCCCCGCTCCAGGAGGGCCGAATAATACAATATTTGTCATATCAATTTTTCCGTCTCTTCGAGCGGAATATCTTTTTAATTCAACTTCTTTTTTAGGTTCTTCGGAAATTCTAGTTACAGAATCCTTCAGTATATTTTTAAACTCTTTGTCTTTGTCATCCTTTGATGTACAAGAATGCTTCATTTTATTAAAATTTCCGAAGAAATTATGCGTCCAATTCCACATAACAACAAATGTTCCAATTAGTATAAAATAATTGTATTGTTTAAATACGGCGCAAAGATACCGCTTTTTAAAGAAATAAGAACTTGATTCAACCCATCAAAAACGTACTAATGACTCCCTAAATTTTCCATCCATTTCAAACTTCGATTTCGGTTTCATTTTCGATTTCAAACAATGTATCTTTGCGACATGGCAAATTATTTTTCTTCAAATTTCACTCTCGGAATTCTAGGCGGCGGGCAACTGGGCAAAATGATGCTCTACGAAACGCGAAAGTTTGACATCAAAACACACGTTCTCGACCCAAGCAACGAGGCACCTTGCAGAATTTCTTGCGACTCTTTTGAGCAAGGCGATTTGATGGATTATCAAACGGTTGTCAACTTCGGAAAAAAAGTGGACGTACTCACTTTTGAAATTGAAAGCGTTAATATTGAAGCGCTTGAAACCCTCGAAAAAGAAGGGATTAAGGTATTTCCTTCTTCTGAAACGTTACGGAACATTCAAAATAAAGGCGTGCAAAAGCAATTTTATGTAGACCATAAAATTCCCACTTCGCCATTTCAAAGATTTGCAGATAAATTTGAATTGACCGAAGCCATCGTTCGCAAAGATGTTTCCTTTCCTTTTGTTTGGAAAAGCTGCACGGGCGGTTACGACGGAAAAGGAGTTGCGGTAATTCGCACCGAAGAAGACGTCATCCCATTGCCCGAAGTGGAATGTATCGCGGAGGATTTAGTTCCTTTTAAAAATGAGTTGGCTGTCATTGTTGCCCGCAATCCTCAGGGAGAAGTAAAAACGTATCCGGTTGTCGAAATGGAATTTCATCCCGAAGCCAATCAAGTAGAATACGTTATCTGCCCCGCAAGAATTACAGAAGAAGTTGCAACAAAAGCAAGAGCTGTCGCCGCTAAAGTTTCCGAAGCATTTAAACATGTAGGCCTATTAGCGGTAGAACTTTTTCAAACCGAAAATGATGACATTATTGTAAACGAGGTGGCACCAAGACCACATAATAGCGGTCATTATAGTATTGAGGCAAGTTACACAAACCAATTTGAGCAACACATAAGAGCCATCCTAGATTTACCTTTGGGAAAAACCGATAGCAAAGCTGCTGGAATTATGGTGAATTTAACTGGAGCAGCAGGTCACACAGGCGATGTTTATTATGAAAATATCGAAAAAATAATGGCGATGGATGGCGTAACACCTCACATCTACGGCAAAAAACAAACGCGCCCTTTTCGAAAAATGGGTCACGTAACTATAGTAAATGAAAATATAGAGGAAGCGAGAAAAGTTGCAGAGGTTGTGAAGGATAGTATTAAAGTGATAAGTAGATAATTGAGTACTAATTAAAGAGATTTCCGCTTTCGCGGAAATGACAAAAGCTTATGAAAGTAGCAATCATTATGGGCAGCACCAGCGATATGCCAGTTATGCAAGACGCCATTGACATTTTAAGAGGATTTGATATCGAGATTGAAGTTGATATCGTTTCGGCACATAGAACGCCAGAAAAACTATTCGATTTTAGTAAAAACGCACATACGCGTGGTATTAAAGTAATCATTGCGGGTGCAGGCGGAGCAGCACATTTACCAGGCATGGTAGCCTCTTTGTCACCCCTTCCAGTAATCGGCGTTCCTGTAAAATCGAGCAACTCAATCGATGGATGGGACAGCGTTCTCTCCATTTTACAAATGCCCGGCGGCGTTCCTGTGGCAACTGTCGCGCTCAATGGTGCTAAAAACGCAGGAATACTTGCAGCTCAAATTATTAGTACGGCAGATAAATGCGTGCTCGATAAAGTAATTGCCTACAAAGAAGGATTAAAAATGAAAGTAGAAGAAGGCGCTAAAAAAGTAAGAGAGGACAATTAAGATTTTATGAAAAACCCATTATTAGAGAAATTCAACACTGCACCGTTTTCAAAAATTGAGAATGAACATTATCTACCTGCAATCAAAAAGTTGATTGCTTTGACAAATGCTGAAATTTCTGAAATTACAAATAATACAGACGAACCAACATTTACAAATACCGTTGAAGCATTAGAAAATACTGGCCTCCAACTTGACAGAGCCACCAGCATTTTTTTCAACTTGAATAGCGCCGAAACTAATGACGAAATTCAGAAAATCGCTCAGGAAGTATCTCCACTTTTAACCGAATTCTCAAACGACCTTTTGTTAAATGAAAAATTGTTCGCACGTGTAAAAACTGTTTTTGAAAGCCGAAATGAATTGGATTTAAATACGGAGCAAACAACACTACTCGAAAAGCAATACAAAGGATTTGCAAGAAACGGAGCCAACCTTTCCGAAGAGAAAAAAATACAACTTCGTAAAATTGACGCTGATCTTTCTAAACTCTCACTCACATTTGGAGAAAATGTACTCGCAGCTACAAACGCCTATCATTTGCACCTAACAAACGAAGAGGATTTGGCCGGATTACCTGATGGAGAAAAAGAGGCCGCAGCACAGGTTGCAAAGGAAAAAGAATTGGAAGGTTGGGTAATTACTTTAGATTATCCCAGCTATATTCCATTTATGAAATATGCCGAAAACCGTGAGCTTCGCAAAGAATTATCGTTGGCTTTTGGAGCACGTGCATTTACAAAAGGAGTTAACAACAATGAGGAAAATGTGCTGAAAATTGTCAACTTAAGACATCAAAGAGCACAGCTTTTAGGCTATAAAAGTCACGCGCATTTTGTACTCGAAGAACGCATGGCAAAAACACCACAAACGGTGTTAGACTTTTCAAACGAACTACTTCAAAAAGCAAAACCTGCGGCTAAAAAAGAGTTTGATGAGCTGGAAGCTTTCGCAAAAAAACAAGACGGTATTGACCAATTACAAAAATGGGACAGTGCTTTTTATGCCGAAAAGTTAAAACAACAAAAGTTCAGTTTGGACGACGAAAAACTGAAACCCTATTTTAAATTAGAAAACGTAATAAATGGCGTATTCACTGTAGCCGAAAAGCTATACGGACTCCAATTTGAAGTAGATGCTGCAATCGACAAATATCATCCAGATGTAAAAACATATCGTGTAACCGATACTGATGGAGCTTTGGTTTCAATATTTTACGCCGACTTTCACCCTCGCCCTGGAAAGCGTGGAGGTGCTTGGATGACGAGTTATAAACCGCAACAAAAATTCCATGGAATTAACGACAGACCACATGTTTCAATCGTTTGTAATTTTACAAAACCAACAGCTAGCAAACCTTCGCTTTTAACGTTTAATGAAGTTACCACATTGTTTCACGAGTTTGGCCATGCCTTACACGGGATGCTTGCAAATACAACGTATAAAGGGTTGAGCGGCACAAGTGTTCATTGGGATTTCGTAGAATTACCAAGTCAGATTTTAGAAAATTGGTGTTATGAAAAAGAAACGTTAGAGTTATTTGCAAAGCATTATCAAACTGGGGCAATCATTCCTATGGAGTTGGTTAAAAAAATCAAAGAAAGCGCTACGTTTCATGAAGGAATGCAAACGTTGCGTCAATTGAGTTTTGGATTATTGGATATGCAATGGCATAATGGCGACCCATCAAATATTAAAGATGTAAAGGCTTTTGAAGAAGAAGCTTTTAAAGAAACGTCACTCTATCCAGACACTCCCGAAACTTGTATGAGCACAGCATTTTCACACATATTTCAAGGTGGCTATTCAGCGGGATATTACAGTTACAAATGGGCCGAAGTACTTGATGCGGATGCCTTTGCTTATTTTAAAGAACAAGGGATTTTCAATAAAAAGGTTGCGGATAAATTTAAAAACTTTGTGCTTTCGCAAGGAGGAACGCAGGATCCCATGGAATTGTATATTAAATTTAGAGGAAAAAAGCCAAATCCAGAAGCGTTATTGGAACGAGCAGGATTAATTTAGAACTTTTATTAATGATAGTTGTCTAGCTGAGCGTCCGCAAGAATGAAAATTTCTTTCGAGCCGGCAGTCGAAACCATTATTGAAATAACAGGATTGAATTCAAAATGAAAAACACTAAAGAAATATTCAGGGAAAAAGTCATCATCCTATTATCAAAGGAGACGGATGTAAAATCGAATACGCTCGAAATTCAAGATTTTGTGGAGGCAGGAAGACTGTTTATTCCTGTATTTACTTCGAAAGAAAAGCTTTCGGCATCGACCCAAAATGCAGAACATCCTTTTCCGAAATACAAAGTGGATGGACTATTTTTAATCTCTATGTTAAATGGCACCGAAGTTTTAAGAGTAAATCCCAGTTTGGCAGATGAAGCTTCTTTTATCGTTTCAGATTTAAAAAAACATTTCAAAGAAGATATTGAAAAGTTAAATGCGGAAATGAATTCCAAAAAATAAATTTATGTAGTCATGAAAAAATCACTTCTCCTTTTAATGATTATTGCAGCGTTTTCATGTAATCAAAAAAATACTCAAAAGGATAATGAAATTAATATTTCCGAAGAAGTTACTACGCAAAAAACAACCGCTAACACTTTAGAAAATTCTGAAGTTCTTGAAAAACTGCAAGGAACTTGGACTAACAATCTGGATTATTTAAGCACGCTCACTTTTGAAGGAAATTCTGTCATAAACGCCTATCAAGATACGCTGAGCATTAGAAAAGTAGAGTTTGTTTTAGGGAATAGTTGTCTCAATGCACCTGCAGTTGCTGAAGAAGATAAAAAAGATTTGTACATCACCACTAAGGGAAAACCGAGCGAATGTTATCTTATTAAAGAATTGAACGATTCCATTCTAAAAATGACATTTGTGGATGGAAATATTGATTTGATTTTTAATAGGAAAAAGTAACTCTAAAATTTAGTTGTCAATATCTAAATATTTCCAAACAAGAAAATAAACTTTCAATAATTATTGAAAGTTTAAAATTTAATATATATTTGCTGTATGAATTACAAAGAAGCAAAAGATAAATTTATAAGTTCGTGGGGAGCACTTGGTGCTTTATGGGGAATCAATAAAGCAATGGCTCAAATACATGCGCTATTGTTTATCTCTCCAGAGCCATTATCCATGGAAGACATCATGGAAGATTTGGCTATCTCGAGAGGAAATGCAAGTACTAATTTACGCGGACTTATTGATTGGGGAATTATCCACAAAGTGAATATTGCGGGAGAGCGTAAGGAGTATTTTGGATGTGAAAAAGATGTCATCGAATTGTCCCGTATCATTGCAAAGGAACGCAGCAGGAGAGAATTACAACCCACGATTAAAATATTAAAAGAGGTATCTTCTATCGAGGATGATGGCTCAAAAAAAACACAAGAACTAATAAAGCAAACCAAAGCTATGTATGACATGGCTGATACGGCAGATACGATGTTAAATCGTATTGTAAAACAGGAACAAAATTGGATGACAAAAACGCTGGTTAAGTTTCTAAAGTAAGAAAGAATAAGGGTAATAAATAGTCTAGAGAGAAAGGGAATAAATTTCCCTTTTAATTGAATAAAATGTTTCAATATTTACTGAAAGTTTTAAAATATGAAAAATATAAATCAAATCATTTCTACTAATTGGTGGCTAATAGCCCTAACAATTCCTCTCTACTTTGTAATGATTGGAATACTTTTTCATCTCGTTTTAGGGATTTTTCAAGTTAGTGTTTTCTTATATATACTATTTGAAAAAATTAAATTCACACCAAATTTAAATACCCTATTGACGATTTATGTTATACTAACAATAATTACTATATCAGTGATGCTCTTTTATCAAAATGCTTTTTTTTATGCATGGATTAGCGCTTCTATCCTGCCATTCTATTTTACCGGAATTCTATATCAATTAAAAAAACAATACGATGAAAACTAAAACAAACAGCATCATTATCGCAGGAGGAACGGGATATTTAGGACAGGTACTTATTGACTATTTTAAAAATAAAACCGAACACATCTATATTCTTTCAAGAAACATAAAAGAAGACTACGAGAACGTAACTCATCTTCTCTGGGACGCAAAAAATTTAGGCGATTGGATAAATGTTTTTGAAAATGCAAATGTACTTATAAACTTAACAGGCAAATCTGTTGATTGTCGCTACAACGCAAAAAACAAAAACCTGATTTTATCATCAAGGGTAGACTCAACAAACGTGTTGGGCAAAGCGATTGAACAATGTGAAAACCCACCGAGAATCTGGCTCAATTCATCAACCGCGACCATCTATAGGCATTCGTTAGAAAAACAAATGGATGAAGTTAGCGGCGAACTTGGTGATGGATTTTCAGTGAACGTTGCCAAAGCTTGGGAACAGATTTTCTTTGGTTTTAAATTAAGGAAAACAAGACAAGTTGCAATGCGTACTTCAATCGTTTTTGGAAATTGTGGTGGCGCTTTTGAACCAATTAAAACATTGGTGAAAATTGGAATGGGTGGAAAACAAGGACCCGGTAATCAAAAGGTAAGTTTTATTCATGAGGTGGATTTCGCTAGAAGTATTGAATTTATAATCGCTAATGAAATTATTGAAGGTGTCATTAATATCGTTTCCCCTACCCCGACAACTAACAAAGAGCTAATGCAAACCCTAAGAAAACAACTTAACGTCCCATTTGGAATCCCAATGCCAAAAATGTTATTAGAAATAGGTGCTGTTATTATTAAAACCGAAACGGAACTTATATTGAAAAGCCGGAATGTCATTCCAACAAAACTACATAACTATGGTTTCAAATTTAAGTTCCCAACGCTTTCTCAAACGATATCTAACCTTGTAAATTAAGTAGTATGGAATCAATGACTATCACCAACAATTACAAAGAAGAAACAAAAACAAATGCTTCCCGTCAAGACATTATTAGTTTTTATGATGAAGCTACCGAAGATTACAGTTTTTGGAGCAAAGACCTTAACATGCATTTTGGCTATTTCAAATTAGGAAAAACAAACCCATTTAAGAGAGATGCTATGTTAAACGAGCTGAACAATCAACTTTACAACAGACTTGAACTTAATAAAGCTCAAAACATAGTTGCAGATTTAGGTTGTGGCATGGGCGGTACCATACGCCATTTTTTGATAAAAAACCCGCAACTCAATATGATGGGAGTAACACTTTCCACTTTTCAAGTAACCGAAGGCAACAAACTATTGAAAGATAAAAAAGGCGTTATTTTACAAGAAAATTATTGTGACACATCCATTGCTACAAATTCTATGGACGGTGCGGTTGCAGTGGAAAGTTTTTGCCATTCGGGTCATAGCATTGAAGCACTTGAGGAAGCTTTTAGGATTTTAAAACCCGGAGCTAAATTTATTTTATCTGACGCATTTCTGAAAAAAGACCCAGAAAATCTTTGTTTTGGCAGTGCTTATAGCTATAAGAATCTATGTAAAGGCTGGAGTTTAGATGGACTTGGAATAATTGATATAGTTGAACAAATTTTAAAAAAAATTGGTTTTGAAGATGTGAAAGTTGAAGATATCTCTTTTAGAAGCGCACCTTCTGTCTTGCATGTTCCCTTTGCGATAACTGGATTTTTGATCAAGAATATATTTCAGAATAAAAAAATCAAACCGCAAAGTTGGAATAATTTAAAAGCATCCTTCTATGCATTGCTATCGGGCTTGCACATGCGGGATTTTAGATATTATATAATTACAGCTACCAAATAAAATGACAACAATCAAACTCGTTACAGAAATAAATGCTCCAATAAACCTAGTTTTTGACCTGTCACGTGATATTGATTTCCATATGGAATCTGCATCTCATACTAAGGAAAAAGCAATTCGTGGAGTGACCCACGGACTCATTGGCCACGATGAAACAGTCACTTGGCGCGGTAAACATTTTGGGATATTTCTTCAACATACAAGTAAAATAATCACGTTTGAACGACCCCATAAATTCACCGATGTGATGATTAAAGGACATTTTAAATACTTTTGTCACGAACATTTTTTTGAGGAAAGGGAAGGGATTACAATAATGACCGATGTTTTGAAATACAAAACACCTTTCGGTCTATTCGGAAATTTATTTGATTCTTTCCTTCTAAAATCACACCTTACTAAATTC
Source organism: Patiriisocius sp. (assembly GCF_051252435.1). NCBI lineage: Bacteria > Pseudomonadati > Bacteroidota > Flavobacteriia > Flavobacteriales > Flavobacteriaceae > Patiriisocius > Patiriisocius sp. Next base: position 248,638 of record NZ_JBPOFW010000004.1, read on the forward strand.
CTAAAACAACGCAACCGTTCGCTTAAAATTTCAGCAGAAAAAAACGCCCTTTGCAAATAACAAAGAGCGCTTCTTTAAAAATCTTTAAAATATTTATTTAACAATCACCTTTTTTGAAACTGCTCCTCTACCATCAATCACGAAGGTTGCGATGTATAGACCAGATGCATAGTTAGTTGTATTGATAGTGCCTTGAGCGGCATTAATTTCTTGAGTGGAAACAAGTTTACCACTTATGTCGTACACATTAATTGCGGAAAAGACTTGGGTGGTCGCAGCAATATTATAGCTTATGGCTCCGTTACCGCTAAAAACATTTACAGCATTAATGGTAGCTTCATCAAGCCCTAAAGCTCCGTCACTTTTTGAAGCTTCAATCAAAAACTCTGCACATAATTTTGCAAACTTAGTTGCATGCGTAGCAGTTCCTGTTATACTATAAATATCATTTGGCGTGTGTATATTTGGATTATGAGCTCCAAAGTTTGCTTCAAATGGAAATGATGCCATATATCCTTCTGCAGTCCAACTAGCATGATCTGAACAACCATAATTACAAAGTGAAGTTCCATAAGAAATTTCATGCTCACCAGTTGCATTGTAATGATCTAGAAGACTCATTAAATAATTGTTTAAAGTAGCATTTGTAAAGTCTGTAATGAAAGAAATATCATTGGCAGAACCATTAAAGTTGGTCATATCAAATTGAACTACCGCACCCACGTCAATATTATTTATTGAATATTCTTCAGCAATTTCAGAAGATCCTACAAGACCTATTTCTTCAGCAGCATACGCCATTATTTCAATGGTTCTTTTAGGATAAAAGCCAATTTCAAACAAACTTCTTGTTGCTTCAGTTATTGTCGCAATACCTGAGGCATCGTCATCAGCGCCTGGTGCGTTGGTTTGAGCTTGAGATGATGTTGAATCAAGATGTCCTCCTACGATTACAAATTCATCTGGAGTTTCGGTCCCTTCAATAGTCATAATCACAGACGGCATGTTCGTATTTACGTGATTAAACAAACGCACACTTACATCAGTACGATTAAATGAAGCCGCCATCGTTTCCCATTTTACTTTAAGATCGGCCGCTGCTTGGGCTCCACTCGCCGTACTGTGATGGCGCGTACCATAATCCTCCAGTTCCATAATATGATTTTCAATATTTGTTGTGTTTATAACACCAATTGCTTGGTTTACTATCGCATCCTCCGTAATAGTAAAATCAATCACGCTTCTCGTTGAAGCTTGATTATTATGCAAACTCTCTAAAACAGCAGTTTCACTTGCTTTATAAATATAACCTGGTCCGTGAACAAGCACTCTGTCATGTAATTCGTGAACGGCAAATTCTGTCATATAAACAGCTGCCTCATTACCCTTCGTAGCAAGGATTGTAACTTGAGTTGGAAAATCATTTCTTAATTCTTCGGCATCATGTAATGCCATTTTTGCATAAAATCTTTCCGTTTGTAATTGCTGTGCATTTAAAGAACAAACGCAAAGCAATAAAAGGAGAACTATCTTTTTCATAAGTAATATTTTTTATCAAAGTTACCCTTTTATTCGCACCCTTTTGAAATTTAAATTGTTAAATCAACTCCGTTTATCTCATATTAAACTAATAATGCGCTAAGTTGATTTAACTTTATTATTTTTGATATTTTCCAATAAAAAATGGGTAAACATAAAATTGATGCAACCAAATGGGTAGATCGCTACAGTGACTACCTGTACAACTATACCATTGTTCGCGTCAATGACCACGAAGTTGCTCAGGATTTAATTTCTGAAACATTCTTCGCAGGGTTAAAGAGTGCTGCTAATTTTAAGGGAGAAGCTAGCGAACGTACATGGCTCATCTCCATTTTAAAGCGAAAAATAATTGATCACTATCGCAAAAAGAACAGCAAAAAAGGCAAAGCTGAAATCCGCATGCAATACAATGACACAGACAGCGAAGGCGATTGGCTGGAAGAAAGAGTAATCGACCCTTTTGACAAAACCGCTGAGGATGACATGGAAAACACTGAGTTGGGAATGGCAATTCACGAATGTCTTGACGGCATCAATGAAAAACAAGCTGCGATTTTCAAATTAAAAACGATAGAAAATTTCGATACAGAGGCAATCTGTAATGAGTATAATATTACTCCGTCTAACCTGTGGGTAATTATTCACAGAGCACGAACTGCAATGGCAAAGTGCTTAGAAAAAAATTGGTTAAAATAAGTAAATAAGGTATGAGTATATTTTTAAAATGTGAAGAAGCAAATCACACCTGTGATAAAAATCAATACAAAGAAGCAACATTTATGCAGTTGGTAAAGCTTAACTTCCATTTAATTTATTGCAGGGCGTGTCAAAAATACACCGCTCGAAATACGAAGTTGACAAAGTTTTTAAATAAAAATACGATTAAAACAATGCCTCGTGAACAAAAGGCTATTTTGCACGAACGTTTAAGACAGCAAATGTCCAAATAACAATAGCAACATAAAATAAACAATCGGGATACTCTCCACAAAAAAGGAGGCAAAGTATCTCGATTGTTTGGTTTTAGCTCTCACTAGTGCAATACCAATTAAAAGCAGAACAAGTACCAAACTATACAAATGAGCTTCGGAAATTTCATCCTCAAAGCCCTCTAAAATCAATACAATAGTCAGTAAAAAAATACCAATCCCCTTCGTTTTTTTTATTCCAAATTGCTGCGGAAATGTGCGCAAATTGACCGAATCGTAAGCAACATCCCTAATATCAAATGGAAAAACCAAGACCACGACCATCAAAAATCGATGAATAAAACTCAACCAGCAATCGGTTGTAAATTCCATTCCAGTTGCAATCATTGGAAGAAAAACCGTTACTCCCGCCCAGACTAATGCAACTATAAAAATCTTTAGTCCTCCCAACATCCTTAAATTTGTTTTTGCAAAAACGGGAACCGCATATAGCAATGTAATCAATCCCAAAATCCCAGAAAAAACTAGCACTTCAGCAGTTAAATGAAAGGCTGTGTAACAAAAGAGAAGAAAGCAGAATACTGAAAATACTTGAATGGTTTTCAAATAGTTGGCAAGACTGCGATGGTGAAGTCCAGCAATTTCGGCATATTTAACAAAATTATATCCCGTAATAGTCCCTGAAAAGACAAAAAGAAGCACATACGGCGACACTGCAAAATCAAATTCAATAGCCGTTACTCCCACAAATGAAACCACGGCCAAAGCCACGTGAATACTGCTACTTATATAAAATTCAAAAAGCTTTTTTAAAAACCCCATGGCATAAAAATAGTCAAAGTGTTAGTAACCTTCATTTTTAGTTGAAAAGTTTCATTTCACTAGAGCACAAAGACCCTAAAATTAAAGAGGAAAGCATTATTTTTGTAATCACTTTTTCAGAAAGAGATTTGCCTTATTTTAAAAGCTAACATTTCCGAAGAAAACAAACATATTTATTCAATTAACAGTATCCGAAAAAAACGGAATTCTATGAATACAGATTCTTTCGCACTTAGACATATTGGCCCACGTGAGGCAGATGTAAAATCCATGCTCAAAACCGTTGGCGCAGATTCCATTGACCAGCTTATTTTTGAGACCATCCCCAAAGACATTCGACTAGAAAAATCTTTGAGTTTAGATACGGCGATGAGCGAACAAGAATATTTGGAGCACATCACGGAGCTTTCTACAAAAAATCAAGTGTTTAAATCATACATAGGGTTAGGATACAATCAAGGAATTTTACCTCCAGTTATTCAAAGAAATATTCTTGAAAACCCAGGTTGGTACACAGCATACACGCCTTATCAAGCAGAAATAGCACAAGGAAGACTAGAAGCGTTGTTAAATTTCCAAACAATGATTACCGATTTGACGGGAATGGAACTTGCCAATGCATCGTTGCTAGATGAAAGTACTGCTGCTGCTGAAGCCATGGCACTTTTGTTTGCTGTTAGAGAGCGTGACCAAAAGAAAAACAACGTAAACAAATTTTTTGTTTCAGAAGAAATCCTTCCACAAACATTATCACTTTTAGAAACGCGCTCAACACCAATTGGTATTGAGCTGGTTGTTGGAAATCATGAGGAGTTTGATTTTTCAGATGGTTTTTTTGGAATTATGCTTCAATATCCAGGACGTAGCGGAAAAGTGCACGACTTTACAGATTATGTTAAAAAGGCTAATGATTGCCAAATCAAAGTGGCGGTAGCTGCTGATATTCTGAGCCTTGTAAAACTAGAAGCTCCAGGAACTTTTGGTGCAGATGTAGTTGTAGGAACAACACAACGTTTTGGAATTCCGTTAGGTTATGGAGGTCCTCACGCGGCATACTTTGCAACAAAAGAGGCATACAAACGTAATATTCCTGGAAGAATTATTGGTGTCACAAAAGATACTAACGGTAACCGTGCATTGCGTATGGCACTGCAAACGAGAGAGCAGCATATTAAAAGAGATAAAGCGACAAGTAATATTTGTACAGCTCAAGTTTTATTGGCTGTAATGGCTGGAATGTACGGCGTATATCACGGACCAGAAGGTTTAAAATACATAGCAAACAAAGTGCACAATACAGCTGCGACACTTGCCGATGCTCTGGAAAGACTTGGATATTATCAAGCAAACGAAACCTATTTTGACACTATCGCAATCAAAACCGATATTTCAAAAATCAATTTTAGAGCAGAAGCTGAAGGAATAAACTTCTATTACAAAGACGAGGAAACGGTTTCAATTTCAATAAACGAAACAACAACGATTTACGACATCAATAAAATAATTGGTGTTTTCGCTGAAGCTGCAAGTAAAGACCGTTTTTATATTTCAGAATTAATTGAAGGAAACGCCATCCCAAAACGCGTAGCAAGAAAAACTGAATTCCTTCAAAACGAAGTTTTCAACACATACCACAGTGAAACTGAATTAATGCGTTATATCAAAAGATTAGAGCGTAAAGATTTGGCATTAAATCACTCGATGATATCATTAGGAAGTTGCACAATGAAACTGAATGCAGCTGCTGAAATGTTACCACTAAGTGACCCTATGTGGGGAAATATACATCCATTTGCTCCCGTTGAGCAAGCGGGAGGATACCAATTTATGCTCAAAAAACTTGAAGAGCAATTAACTGAAATTACAGGATTTGCTGGAACTTCTTTGCAACCCAATAGTGGTGCTCAAGGAGAATATGCAGGTTTAATGGTAATAAGAGCTTATCACGAATCTCGTGGAGACGCTAACCGAAATATTTGTTTGATACCATCATCTGCTCACGGAACAAATCCTGCCAGTGCAGTAATGGCAGGAATGAAAGTTGTTGTAACAAAAGCAAATGAAGATGGAAATATTGACGTAGATGATTTGAGAGCAAAAGCAGAAGAACACAAAGAAAATCTTGCGGCATTAATGGTAACATATCCATCAACGCACGGTGTATATGAAAGTGCCATTAAAGAAATTACAAGTCTCATCCATGAAAATGGCGGACAAGTATATATGGATGGCGCGAACATGAATGCGCAAGTTGCATTGACAAATCCTGGCGCTATTGGTGCAGATGTTTGTCACTTAAACTTGCACAAAACATTTGCAATCCCTCACGGAGGTGGTGGACCAGGCGTAGGACCTATTTGTGTGGCTGAGCAATTAGTGCCATTCTTACCCACAAACCCAATTATAGAAACAGGTGGTGAACTTGGAATTACAGCAATATCTGCAGCTCCTTGGGGAAGCGCTTTAGCTTGTTTAATTAGCTATGCATATATATGCATGCTTGGAGAGGAAGGATTAAGAAAATCTACTCAATTTGCAATATTGAATGCCAACTATATTAAAGAAAGATTAGACGGTCATTATAGCGTTTTATATGCTGGAGAACAAGGAAGAGCAGCGCACGAAATGATTATCGATTGCCGTCCTTTCAAAGAAAAAGGCGTTGAGGTGGTTGACATCGCAAAGCGTTTAATGGACTATGGCTTTCACGCCCCTACGGTTTCGTTTCCAGTAGCAGGAACCATGATGATTGAACCTACTGAGAGTGAGAGCAAACAAGAACTCGACAGATTTTGTGACGCGATGATTTCTATTAGAAATGAAATCAAAGCAACAAACAAAGACGATGAAAATAACGTATTGAAAAATGCGCCACATACCCAGGCGATGTTGACCAGTGATACCTGGGAATTTCCATATACGAGACAACAGGCAGCGTTTCCTTTAGAATATGTGAACGATAATAAATTTTGGCCATCAGTGCGTCGTGTTGATGATGCTTACGGAGACCGAAATTTAATTTGTACCTGTGCTCCTATTGAGGAATATATGGATGCATAATTAATTTATAAACTATATTTTAATTACTTCGGAAATTTTAAACAAAACACAAATGTTCTATACCGAAGCAATGTTATAAGATTATCAAATCCTTATTTTATATAATTTAAAATGAGGATTTTGTAATTTTAATAGATAAAAATACCAATAACCCAATCTAGACCTTTTAAGCAGATTTTACAGTAATAGTTGCTTACTTTTAAGTAGATTTGGAAAAATTTTAAGTACTATGGGTGTTACCATCACAGGCATAGGAAGTCATATTCCCCAAGGTGTTGCTTCCAACTCAAATTTTGAAAACAGTAAATTCTTTAACGAGGATGGGTCAAAATTTGGGCAAGAGAATACCGTTATCATTGAAAAATTTAAAGCAATAACAGGCATTGCTGAACGACGTTACGTAAACAAAAAATTTTCAACATCAGACATTGCAGCCATTGCAGCTAAAGAAGCGATTGAAAATGCAGGAATTGACGCAGAAACCATCGATTATATCATCGTTGCCCACAATTATGGTGACGTAAAACACAACACTTCCCAGAGTGATACTGTTCCAAGTATTGCCTCTAGAGTAAAACATATTTTAAAAATCAAAAACCCAGCATGTGTTGGGTACGACATGCTCTTTGGCTGCCCAGGTTGGATAGAGTCTATGATTCAAGCAAACGCATTTATCAAGGCCGGTATCGCAAAAAGATGCCTCGTTATTGGTGCCGAAACGCTCTCCAGAGTCATTGACCCACATGACAGAGATTCTATGATTTATAGTGATGGCGCCGGTGCTGCGATTGTTGAATATGTGGATGGCGATGGTGGAATCCTAACCCACAACAGCGCTACCTATGCTTATGAGGAGGCAAATTTTATTTACTTTGGAGAAAGCAACAATCAAGAAGTAAGCGATGCTCGTAAGTATATTAAAATGTATGGTCGTCGCATTTACAATTTCGCATTGACCAATGTGCCAGAGGCAATGAAAAAATGTCTTGACGCGAGTGGATATGATATTAAAGACCTCAAAAAGGTATTGATACATCAAGCAAATGAAAAAATGGATGAGGCAATCCTAATTAGATTTTATGAACTTTATGGTATGAAAATGCCAAAGGGAATTATGCCAATGACCATAAATAAACTTGGAAATTCAAGCGTTGCGACCGTCCCTACTTTATTCGATTTAATCACAAAAGGAAAACTTGAAGGCCACAGCATCAACAAAGGCGACATTATCATGTTTGCAAGTGTGGGCGCAGGAATGAACATTAATGCAATGGTTTATAAATCTTAATAGAAAAATATGAAAAATATATACATAATAATTTTGATGTTAATCACATTAAATGGAATCAGTCAAATTGACGAAAATCTACTACTACATTACAAATTTAATGGTAATGCTTTAGATCAAACTGCAAATGGCCATGACGGAATAGAAAATGGTGTTTCCTATGTAGAGGACAGAAATGGTAATGCTAATAAAGCGGTTTATTTTGATGGAATTAATGATTTTATCGATTTTCCAAATACCTCAACATTGAAACCTCAACTACCTGTTTCATTTTCATTTTGGGTTAAATATGATAGCTTTGACCACGAAGACAGAGCTTTGTTCAACACTTCTTTTGAAAATGACCGTAGTTCAGGAATTTATTTTAACACACAAATATCTTCAGGAAAGTATGCTGTAAATTATGGTGATGGATCTCCATTTTACAATCCAACCGCAAGAAGAAGTTTTGTGTCAGAAACCGCAATAGAGAATACTGAGTGGCATCATGTAGTAGCCGTAGTAAGCGGCCCCTTGAACATGAAAATATATGTAGATTGTATAGATTTAGGAGGAACTTATTCTGGACAAGGAGATCAACTATTTTATTCATTAACTGCGGGTAGTTTAGGTAGAAATGATAGAGATTTAAATGCCGACCCCCTTTATTTTAAGGGTGCCATTGATGATTTCAGATATTATAATAAAGCTATTGACTTAAATGATGCAATGATATTATGTGACCCTTTATTATCGACAGAAAATTCAGAAACCTCTACAATATTAACTTTATATCCAAATCCTGCCCAAAATGAATTACAAATAATTTCTGACTCAAAAGACTTTGAGTCTATAAACATATATGATAGCTTAGGAAATTTAGTTTTAAAAACAACATTCTCAAATAAAATATCTGTAGAGTCATTTAAAAATGGATTTTATTTTGTTATTTTCAATGGTACTAGAAAGAACGAAATCAAAAAACTTATCATTAAGAAATAATTTAAGTGTTGTTGAAATATGTATTCTATAGAATTATATATCAAAAAAAAATTAACTATTTTTTAAGATATCTCATTTATAAATTTTTTAAAAAAAATAAAAAATTACAAATCCCAATTTCTGGTATCTTTTCAATTAAAACTAATAATGGAAATATAAAAATTAAGACAAACCAGACAAGCTATATCGCGAAATTACTCTATTATAACGGTTATAAAGAATTTGAATACTCGGTGATTTTCGAAGAAATTATTAAATCATGTACTGTTTTTTTAGACATTGGAGCTAATTTTGGCTACTACTCTCTTTTAGCTCATGCTTCTAATTCAAAAATTAAAACATTAGCATTTGAGCCAGCAACAGGTCCAAAACATTATCTAAATGAAAATATAAATCTAAACAATGCAGATACAATTATTCCAATTGAAAAAGCACTATCAAATTCAAATGGAATAATTGACTTTTTTGAAGTATGCAATTCAAAATATCCATGGATTAGACATAATTTATCTGGAGAACACAATGCAGGGAGTAAAAAAAATTCAAGAAATTTCATAAAAAAAACTGTTAATGCCGTAACATTAAATCAATTTGCAATTGATGAAAATTTAAGTCAGCTAGACATAATTAAAATTGATACTGAAGGTACAGAAATAGATATACTCAAAGGTGGAATTACAACATTAAAAAAATTTAAGCCTATTGTAATTTGCGAAACTCTTTTCAATAATACTGAAGATGATTTAGAAAGTATATTTAAATCATTAGGCTATGATTTTTACAACCACTCACCAGAAGGTTTATTCAAAGTTTTAACTATTTCAAGAAAAGTTGATAACGGTATTCGAAACTGTTTTTTTGTACATCCATCTAAAAAACACTTAATCGAATCTTTTATTTTTTGAAATTCGTCATCATCATACCCGTCTATAACGAGGAAGCATTTTTAGGACAAATGTTACAATCACTTGTTATACAGACAAAAATTCCAGATTTGGTTGTAATAGTAAACGATAATTCGACCGACGGAACTCAAGATATCATTGACAAATTCACGTCAAAATATCCATTTATTAAAGGCATTATGAATGCTTCGGAAGCTAAACATCTTCCCGGAAGCAAAGTGGTCAATGCGTTTTACAAAGGGTTTGATTCACTAACGGAAGATTTCTATTTCATCGGAAAATTTGATGCCGATATCGTATTACCAAAAAACTATTTCGAAAAGACATTGCAGCTCTTTTCCGAAGATAATAAAATAGGCATTGCCGGTGGAAATCTTTTTATCCATCAAAATGAAGAATGGGTTTTTGAATCTATTTCAGAAAAAAAGAAAGTCCGAGGACCCATAAAGTTATATCGTCGCGCGTGTTTTGAACAGATTGGCGGACTCAAAAAGTCCATAGGTTGGGACACCGTTGACGGTTTGCTTGCCGCCTATCACGGCTGGAAGATAAAAACCGACACATCGTTACACGTAAAACACCTGAAACCCACTGGCGCATCTTACACCAAAGAGGCACCCCAAAAACAGGGGGAGGCATTTTATCGCATGCGATACGGCAAGACCCTCACAAGGATTGCTTCATTGAAATTAGCATTGAATAAAGGTGATTTTGGTTCCTATTTTGACTGTATGAGGGGTTTCAAAAATGCTAAAAAAATGAAGATCCCTTTTATAGTGACGAAAGAAGAAGGTAATTTTATCAGGGAGTTGCGCTGGGAGGGCATCAAAGCTAAAATTCTATAACATCAAGTTAACAATCCCTACTTTTATTAGTCGTAATTTTGTGGGATTAAAAATTACAAGCTATGCACATACATCGTTTTCTTATTGTTCTTTTAAGCCTATTTATTTTTTCTGGCTGCGGAAATTTAGAATTGGCAAGCATCGACAGTCCATTAAACACAAGTACTGGTTCAAAAATTTCAAATTTCCGAAGTGATACGAATGATGCTATAATTTCTTCCGGAACAGAAATTTCCGACGATGAAGAACCTTTAAATATCATTTTATTGATTGGAGACGGGATGGGTTTGAGTCAAGTTTCTGCGAGTCATTATTACGGGACGGGTGCTTCAAATTTTGACCGTTTCAATACCATTGGACTCATTAAAACTTCTGCTTCAAGCGACCTTGTTACAGATTCGGCCGCGAGTGCCACCGCTTATTCCACTGGAGTCCAAACATACAATGGAGCCATCGGGGTAAATAAAGATACCATTACCGCAAAAACCATTGTAGAATATGCTATGGAAAAAGGAATGAGTACGGGTTTGATCGCAACCTCTTCCATTATGCATGCTACGCCTGCAAGTTTTTATGCGCATACAGCCTCAAGACAATCATACGAAGAAATTGCTACATTTATGCCCAACTCTGGCATTGACTTTTTTGCTGGCGGAGGTCAACTTTTTTGTTCAGAAAGAAAAGACGGACGTAATATTTATGAAGAATTAAGAGCAAAAAATTACGAAGTAACCACAGACACGCTACCTGATGTTATTTCAAATAAAAAACAAGCAATTATTCTTGCTCCAGATGGTATGCCACGTATGCTAGACGGTCGCGGAGATTTTTTAGCCCGAGCAACAAATCTTGCTTTAAAAAAATTATCAACGAATAAAAAAGGCTTCTTTTTGATGATTGAAGGCTCACAAATTGATTGGGGAGGTCACAGTAATGAAGCACCTTATTTGATTTCAGAACTTATTGATTTTGAAAAGACAATTGGAGTGGCTCTGGATTTTGCCAAGCTTGACAAAAACACATTAGTTATTGTTACCGCAGATCATGAAACTGGTGGTTTTACACTTGCTGCAAAAAAGGGAGATTATAATACAATTGAGCCAAGCTTTTCAACCTATAATCACTCTGCGACAATGGTGCCCGTATTTTCTCAAGGCCCGGGCGAAAAAGATTTTGCGGGTATTTATCAAAATACCGTATTATTTAAAAAAATGATGAAAGCGTTAAAGCTCAATTAGTCTTGTTAACGTACTGCTAATTGCGAGAAGCAGTCATATTAATTTATTACTTTTAGCCCGAGCAATTACTTATGGGATATTTAGAAGATATTGGATCATACTTTTTAATGCTAAAACGCACCTTTGGTAGTTTTACCAAAGCTGGCGTTTTACGCGAATTGATTTTTAAAGAAATAGATGATTTAATTATTGGGTCTTTAGGAATCGTAGGATTTATTGGTTTTTTTGTGGGTGGTGTAATTACACTTCAAACGGCACTTAATTTAACCAATCCATTAATACCAAAAACACTCATTGGGTTTGCAACGAGGCAATCCATTATTCTTGAGTTTGCACCTACATTTATTTCAATTATCATGGCTGGAAAAGTAGGTTCTTTTATTACTTCCAGCATTGGTTCTATGCGAGTAACAGAACAAATTGATGCATTAGAAGTTATGGGAATCAACTCCCTCAATTATTTAGTATTTCCTAAAATCATTGCGATGCTCACCTACCCTTTTCTTATTGCTATTGCTATGTTTTTAGGAATTTTTGGAGGACTACTTGCAGGTGTTTATGGGGGTTTTGTTTCCATGGACGAATTTGTACAGGGAATACAACAAGATTTCATACCATTCCACTTGGCCTACGCTTTTATTAAAACTTTTGTGTTTGCATTTATACTTGCAACAGTTCCTTCTTGGCATGGATACTACATGAAAGGTGGCGCACTCGAAGTAGGTAAAGCGAGCACAAAAAGCTTTGTGTGGACCAGTGTACTTATTATTCTAGCAAATTATATCATCACTCAATTATTGTTAAGCGCATGATTAAGGTAGACAACATAAAAAAGAGGTTTGGTGATGAAGAAATTTTGAAAGGGATTACCACCACTTTTGAAAAAGGAAAGACAAATCTCATTATTGGTCAAAGTGGTAGTGGAAAATCTGTAATGCTCAAATGCCTTATAGGTCTTTTTAAGCCAGAACAAGGCCGTATTTACTATGATGACAATGCCATTCAAGATATGGATGAAGAGCAGCAACGCGTGCTTAGAGAAGAAATAGGGATGCTTTTTCAAGGTGGTGCTCTTTTTGATTCTATGACTATTGAAGAAAATGTGATGTTCCCATTGCGAATGTTTACAAAACAAAAAAAATCTGAAATGCTCGAACGCGTGAATGAAGTTTTGAGCAGGGTAGAATTAGACGGTGTAAATAAAAAATATCCCGCCGAAATTTCTGGGGGAATGCAAAAACGTGTGTCCATCGCACGCGCCATTGTAAATAAACCAAAATATCTTTTTTGTGACGAACCAAATTCTGGTTTAGACCCAAAAACAGCTACTGTAATTGATAACCTTATTCAAAAAATAACGCACGAGAATGACATTACAACAATCGTTGTAACGCATGATATGAACTCAGTAATGGAAATTGGTGAACGCATCAACTTCCTTAAAAATGGAGTTTTAGTTTGGAAAGGTACTCAAGAGGACATTTTTAAAACAGATAACAAAGATGTTACAGATTTTGTGTATTCATCAGATCTATTCAAGCAGATAAGAGATGTGCAGAATAAGTCTAACGATGTGTAAATACTTATTTTATTAAAAATAGTTCGTCAAAAACCGCAAATAGAATAAAATAAAAAAACCCGATACAAAAATATGTATCGGGTTTTTTGGTGCTGTGGGCGCAGAGGGATTCGAACCCCCGACCCCTTGGGTGTAAACCAAGTGCTCTGAACCAACTGAGCTATGCGCCCTAACTTTGTTAGCGGTTGCAAATATAAACTTGTTTTTAGATATGGCAAACAAATATTTATAAAAAATTTAAATTTTACGCATCTACTAAATTCATTAGTCAAAGTTATATTCTCATTGAATTTTCTTTCAGCTTTGACGAATAAAATTCGCAACATGCAACTCACTTATAATAAATCTAATATACGCTCTAGCGCCATTCCTCTTGAGCCTTTTATCAAAATTGAAGCCTCTTTTATAGATTGAGATTTCATATTCTCTGATAATTTCTGAAATGAGCTAAACTGTATTATTTTTTGAGATTCAGTTTCAATAGTGCTGAAATTTTCTCCAACCAAAACAATTGAGTCAATTGATAGTCCGGCTGCTAAATTTGCTATGTATTGATGTTCTTTTTTTGCTTCGGCACCAAGTTCAAACATATCTCCTAAGATTGCCACCTTTCTCTTTTCCGAAGTAGTTAAAGCAAAGGTTTTTAATGCAGCTTCCATACTTGAGGGGTTGGCATTGTAAGCATCTAAGACAATACTCTTTCCATTCTTTTCAATAATCTGAGATCTATTATTTGCAGGTACATAGTGCTCGATTGCCTCCTTAATTTTTGATACTGGAATATTGAAATATTTACCCATGGTTGCGGCTGCGCAAATATTTGAAAAATTGTATTGTCCCACTAAATTAGAAGTGATGACCGAACCTTCTACCTCTATTTTCACAAAAGGATTTGCTTCAATGAATTTAATATTATAGTAATTTTTGTCCTCCTGACTAAATCCGAATTTATCAATATAATTATTTAAAAGTTTGATTTGTAATTTGTCGTCAGCGTTCAAGAATATGTACTGTTTGTTCTTTTTTAAATAGTCATACATTTCGCTTTTACCCTTTATCACCCCCTCAACGCTTCCAAAACCTTCTAGATGTGCTTTCCCAAAGTTTGTTATGTATCCAAAATTCGGCTTTGCTATTTCACATAGTCTTTCAATTTCTTTGAGATGGTTCGCTCCCATTTCAACAATACCTAGTTCGGTTTCTTTTGTCATTGAGAGCAATGTTAACGGCACTCCTATATGGTTGTTTAAATTACCTACGGTTGCAGTGGTTTTATATTTCTGCTTAAGAACAGCGTTGATCAATTCTTTTGTAGTGGTTTTACCATTACTACCTGTAAGTGCAATAATTGGAATTTTAAGATAGTTGCGATGGAAGGTTGCTAATTTTTGTAATTGCAATAAAGAATCTTCACAAAGAATAGTCTCTTCCGTGTTCTTGTGCACACTAGCATCATCAATTACAACCTTATAGGCACCTTCATCTAGCGCTTGCCGGACAAATGTATTCCCATCAAAATTATCTCCCTTTAGTGCTACAAAGAGACATCCTTTTGTAATCTTTCTTGTATCAGTGCAAATACCGCTACTCTTTAAGAAATGGTCGTGAAGTGTTTCGATTTTCATAAATTTAAAGATATAAAAAAACCCTCTTTAACATTGCTGCAAAAGAGGGTATATATTTTGGATTGGCGTTGTTAATTACGCGCTGTTTTTGCTTGTTTTGCTTTTGAACCGACACGTGACATTGCACATCTAAAACCGATGTAATCTGTAGCCATATCCTGAGGAAAATAACGACGCTGTGCTGGATCTAACCAATAATCTCTATCTCTCCACGAACCTCCTTTGTAAACACGCACTTCATTGTTAACAAGCGTTGTTCTAGATCTAGATTTATCGTAACTTCTATCTAATTCTGTAGAAGCAGAATCTGCAGTCACCTTTTGAATTGGTGAGTTATACATTCGTTTTCCCTCAGATAAAGGTTCATCTTCATCCTCACCAAATGACTGGTAATAACGAGTTGATCTTTTATCACCATCTCTGTAATCACGGTTATCACTAGTTGAAAATTGAGTTCTCAAATACGTTTCATTTTCATCAACAGGTACTTGTAAAATTTCTCCTGGCAAGTCTCTAGCTACTATTTTTCCGTTACTCAATGTGTCATATACTATCGAGTCTGCAGTAACAACTTTTACTCTACCGTCTTTATCGATGGCATTCTTAGTATAAACATTACCACGATAGTAGTTAAAATCATTAAATTCATCATCAACTATCGGTCTGTAAACATCTGCAACCCATTCAGCCACATTACCAGCCATATCGTATAAACCAAAATCATTTGGTTCGTATGATTTAATTTCTGCAGTAATATCGGCACCGTCATCACTCCAACCAGCAATTCCACCATAATCACCATCACCTTGCTTAAAGTTCGCTAATTGATCACCTCTTGATTTTCTCTTTCCAGAACGTGTATATTGACCGTCCCATGGATATTTTTTCCTTCCTCTATATGCATTGTAGTTTCGTAAACTTACAAGACCAAGCGCAGCATATTCCCATTCAGCTTCTGTAGGTAAGCGATAATCCGGCATTAATAAACCATCTTTTCTTTGGATAAATAAATTTGTGCTATCCTTACTTCTTTTAGCGATTGATTCTGATCTTTTTCCACCTCTCGTAATGGAGTCATTTCCTCCATAGGTTTGAGTAGGTGCATTTAAATATGTCTCAGTGCTAAAAGTTTCACCTGCCTTTGCTTCATAACGAGCATTACGCGCGGTAATACCTTCTTCTTCAAGAATCAATTCGTTTACACGGTCTGTTCTCCAATTACTGAATTCAACAGCTTGAATCCAACTAACACCAACAACTGGATACTCAGCATATGCTGGGTGACGAAGGTAGTTATTTGTCATAACTTCGTTATAACCTAAACGGTTTCTCCAAACAAGTGTATCTGGCAAAACACCATCATATATTGTTCGATATTCCTCTTGGCTTGGAGGGAAAACTTGTTTTGTCCAATCTACATATTGTAAATACATGAAGTTTGTAACTTCAGTCTCATCCATATAGAATGACTGCACATGCTGTTGATTAGGGGCATTGTTCCAATCGTGCATCGGATCATCCTGCACTCTACCCATTGTAAATGTTCCACCTTCAACAAAAATAAGACCGGGGCCGGTTTCCTGTTCTTGGTATTTACTATTTTTTTGGGGGCCACCTTCTTTGGAATTTAATTTCCAACCGGTAGCACGAGAACTATCTTTATAGTCTCTAGTCTTATTACAACTTACTAACACTGTGGTGGTAAGCAATAAAGTAAGTAGCCTGAAGGCTAAATTTTTAGTTAAAATCATACTTTTAATTATGAAAGAATTGGGTTCGCAATATAATGATTAACGCATAAAATGCAATATTATTTTACAAAATAATATGTGTTAGTTTTTCCGCCTAAAAGCAACTAACTTCTATGAAACGATTTCTTCGAACTATTATTATATTAAAATACATATTACGAAAAACTTTAAATGTAGCTTATACTAAGTGTATATTTGGAACGTTAAAATAAGGCATGAAAAAGATATTTATTCTACTGGTTATTATATCGAGCGCTTTCATAAGTAAAGCACAACAAACCAAAACTATTACTATACAATGGGAAGACAACTCAAACCTTCCCCAAAAAAGTATATCTAAAAATACGGCATTTGAAAAAAATGCGATAAAGACCACAGAAAAAAATGCTAAATCAAGCACTGACAAGTCTGTAGTTGAAAATGCAAAAAATCGGCTTAAACTAAACATTGACAAAGACAACAATCAATATTTTGATAATTGGATTGACTCAGGCTTTGCTAACCCAAATTCTCTACGAATTACTAATATCTCATACAAATCCTTAACCTCGAAAGAACTTGAAGCTATAACGGTTTCAAAAATCCCAAGCAGTATCAGCCCAAACATAGCTAGCTCAAAAGCTCGTGAAAAAATCTACACTAGCTTAACATTAACTCCTATAGTTAAGGTTAATGGACAAATTCAAAAGATAACTTCCTTTAAGGTTCAATATGATTATGACCAAAACAGACAGTTTGGAAATCGAATACCAATCACAAATTCCGTTTTAGCAACTGGAAATTGGTATAAATTTAAAATCAACGAAACAGGAATTCACAGTATCGACAAAAACTTTTTAGATGATATTGGGTTCAATACCGACGGTGTTGACCCAAGAACCATTAAAATATTTAGCCATGGAGGGCAGTCTCTGCCCCTGCTAAATTCATTGAACAATGATTTATTTGATTTACCAGAAACAAGTATTCAGGTTATCGGAGAAGCAGACGGCTCTTTTGACAGCGGTGATCGTATTTTGTTCTATGCAACAAGCACTTTGGGCTGGGTAGAAGAAAATGATTCGAATATTAATCCATATAGTGATGAATCTTTTTACTACATCACATCTGGTGGTAATAACGGCTTACGCGTACAACCAATGAATGAACCAACAGGTTCTGGGATACAAATTACCACTTTCAACGATTATAAATTTATTGAGAATGACGAAGAAAGTCCCGCAAAAGTAGGACGTAGTTGGTTTGGTAATCGGTTTGACATAGAAAATGACCAAACATTTGAACTCACCTTTCCAAATATAGTTCCGGGTAGCACAATGGAAATGGAATATCGAGTTGCATCAGCTTCTGAGAATATTACATCCATGGCAATTTCTGTAAATGGCGCTCCTTTAAATCCCGTTACATTTTCTGCTATTAATGAGCCCACTCTACTCAGTGTAGCACCATCAATTAATGCAGATCCTGTTCAAATTCCGGCTAGCGGAGATATCGTTACGATAAATATGCTTTACAATAACGGCAATAATCCATCAAGCAAAGGGTATTTAGATTTTATTCGTATCAATGCATTGCGACAACTTATTGGGACGGACGGACAACTTCAGTTTAGAAACAATGCGGTAGCAACACAATCTGGTGTGGGAGAATATATCATTGGTAATGCTTCGCAATTTTCGCAAGTTTGGGATGTTACAAATCCTAGAAATATTACATCAAAACAAAATGAGTCAAACGCCGGAAATTTCAGCTTTAAAACTACTTTGGGAGAAATTAGAGAATACGTTGCTGTAAACCCTTCAGATTATTTGCAGCCTGTTGAGATTGGTTCAAGTATGGTAGCAAACCAAAATCTTAAAGGCACAATCTTTAAGGATGCCTCCGGAAATTTTAAAGACCTTGACTATCTAATTATTACCGCCCCTTTCTTGATACAACCAGCCCTTAGGCTAGCAGACCACCATAGAAATATAAGGGGTACTAACGTAAAGGTTGTGACAACCGATAAAATCTATGAAGAATTTTCAAGCGGCAAACAAGATATTGGTGCCATCCGAAACTTTATAAGGTATGTATATGAAAATGCCTCTTCCCCTGATAAAAGAGTAAAATATATCAACTTTTTTGGAGACACCTCTGTAGATTATAAAGACAGAATACCCGGAAACAACAATATAGTACCTACGTTCCACACACGTGAAAGTATCAGTACATTCGCCTCTTATATGAGTGACGATTTTTTTGGAATGATGGACCAAAATGAAGGTGGGATGGCAAGCTCTGAAAGACTGGATATTGCCCTTGGTAGAATGTTGGCCGATGAAGTAGGACTTGCTAATTCACTGGTTGACAAAATTATTGCTTATGAAGCAAAAGCCTCCTATGGAAATTGGAGAAATAATATTTTAATGGTATCTGACGATGCAGATAACACTACAGACAGAAGCCTCCAATTCACCTTAAATGACCTCGCCGATACTATTACCGAAGCAAAACCCTTTGTGAATGTAAAAAAAATTCACATGGATGCCTTTGAGCAACAAACATCTGCCGGAGGCAATAGATATCCACAAGTTAATGACATCGTTAAAAATGATATTGAAGTGGGTGCATTGATTGTAAATTATTTTGGACATGGTGGTGAAGACGGACTTGCTAAAGAATTTATATTTACAAAAGAAACAGCACAAACCTTGCGCAATGAAAACAGATGGCCGCTCATTGTAACAGTAACGTGTGAGTTTACAAAATTTGATTTACCCACTAGAATTACAGCAGGAGAGTTGACATATTGGAACAAAAACGGCGGTGCTATTTCTTTAATCACAACAACAAGATCGATTACTATTACCACTGGAGAATTACTTAACATCTTTCTTGCTGATGAAATTTTTGGATTTGGACAAGACATTCCAGATTTACCCGCTGAAGGTCTTCGGAAATCTAAAAATGAAGTTAATAGTCCTAATCGACGTGTCGTTTTTTATGTAGGAGACCCTGCCATGCCTTTAGCATTTCCGAAGAAAGATATACGTCTCACAACTATAAATGGAGTCCCAATCACTCAAAGCAATACGGTTTTACAAGGATTGAGCTATGCAAAACTTGGAGGACAAGTAGTAACACCTTCAGGCGCGTTGGACGCTACATACAATGGAGTTGTTGAAGTAAAATTATTTGACAAAAGACAAGAAAGACAGACGCTTGGTAATGATGGAACTCAAAATTCGGACGGAAGCTTAGTCATTTTAAATTTCACTACGCTAGGCGAAATATTATTCAATGGCCAAGCCACCGTTAGAAATGGACTTTTTGAAGTTGATTTTATTGTTCCACAAGATGTTCAAATCCCAGTAGGAAATGGAAAAGTAAGTTTTTATGCTCAAAAGGAAAATATTCTTTTAGATAATAATGGATATAACCTTGACGTGCAAGTAGGCGGATTAAACCCCAACGCAGGAACGGATACTACAGGCCCAATTATTCAATTATTTATGAATGATGAAAGTTTTGTTTCTGGAGGAATTACAAATGACTCGCCAAACCTTATCGCAAAATTACAAGATGGCAACGGTATTAACACCGCAAGTGGTATTGGTCACGATATTATAGCCATCCTTGATGGCGATGAAGCAAATCCTTTTAAACTTAATGACTATTATCAAGCCGATGTTGACGACTATACAAATGGGACTACCGCCTACAAACTGAGAGATCTAGAAGATGGGCTCCATACAATTACATTAAAAGCTTGGGATACGTATAACAATTCATCTACAGCAGAACTACAGTTTATAGTTGCCGGTGATGGCGATTTGACATTGGATCGCGTCCTCAATTACCCCAATCCGTTTGTGAATTATACGGAGTTCTGGTTCAATCACAATAGATCTGAAGACCCATTCCTCGATGTGCAAGTACAAATCTTCACGGTTACGGGCAAAGTTGTTAAAACTATTTCTGGAAGTTACCCTACCAATGGCGGCAATCTTATAAGGGAAATCACATGGGACGGAAGAGATGATTTCGGAGACCGAATAGGAAAAGGTGTGTACGTATATAAGATTACGGTTAAATCTCCGTTAACTAATCAGCAAACTGAAAAAATTGAAAAATTAGTAATACTATAAATTTAAAATTATATTTGCCAAAATTTTACACCTCATGAAGAAGATATTATTACCATTACTTATCATTTTAATCACAGCCAAAGGTTTTGCGCAGGAAGACCCTAACTCAAATATAGACCAACGTGTAATTACTACTGGTGTTCCCTTTATCCTTATTGCAGCTGATGCCCGCTCTGCAGGTATGGCAGACATGGGAGTTTGGACTTCATCTGATGCTTTTGCTCAACAATGGAACCCAGCAAAATATGCTTTCTCGCTTTCAAAGCAAGGTGTAGGTGTAACATATACTCCTTATTTAAGTAACCTTGTAAATGATATTTTCCTCGGAAATATTACATATTTCAACAGATTAAACGAAAGAAGTGCCGTAGGAGCATCATTTAGATATTTTAGCAATGGTGAAATTGAACTACGTGAAACAGCAGATCAAGAACCACTTTTAGTGAAGCCAAATGAACTTTTATTTGACGTTTCTTATTCATTAAGATTAAGTGAGCGTTTTGCAATGTCGGTTGCCGGAAGATACATTCGTAGTGACCTGAAACTGCAAACAGCAAACGAAGATGCGAGTGCAGCAAGCACATTTGGTGTTGATATCGCCGGTTATTATCAGAGTGAAGAAATAGCGTATGATAGTTTTGATGGACGTTGGAGATTAGGTTTTAACTTTTCAAACATTGGCCCTAAATTAAAGTATGACGAAACTGGACAGGAAAATAACATTCCAACAAACATGGCACTTGGTGGTGGATTTGATTTCATCCTTGACGAGTACAATAAAGTTTCTGCGGGTCTTGAAGTAAACAAACTTTTAGTACCAACTCCAAGTGATTCAAACGGTGACGGAACAATCAATAGCCAAGATGATTTTGCAAATGACAGTTTTGTTAGCGGTATTTTCTCTTCTTTTGGGGATGCACCAGATGGTTTTAGCGAAGAGTTAAAGGAATTTACTTGGGCTTTAGGAGCTGAATATTCTTATCAAGATGTTTTTGCCTTTAGAGCGGGTTACTTTAACGAAAGTGACGACAAAGGTTCAAGAAAATTTGCTTCCCTTGGAGCAGGTTTTAAATACACTTCAATAGGTATTGATTTATCTTATTTATTCTCAACATCACAAGTTATAAGTCCTTTAGAAGGAACGCTTCGTTTCGGACTTACATTTAACTTTGGTGACGAATACGACGAATACTAGACCATTGAAAAAACATATTATTGAAACTGTTCTAGAAGTATACGATTCTGTTTCAGAATTACCACAGAACATTCAAAATTTAATGAATAAGGCGCAAAAAGCAAGAGACAATGCTTATGCGCCTTATTCTTCTTTTATGGTTGGCGCAGCGTTACAATTGGCCAATGGCAAAATTGTACAAGGTAATAACCAAGAAAATGCAGCATATCCTTCTGGACTTTGCGCAGAGCGCGTCGCCGTCTTTTATGCAGGCGCAACGTATCCCGGCGTTGCAATAAATACTGTTGCAATCACTGTAAAATCTTTGAACCATAAAGTGGAAACCCCTACTCCACCTTGCGGCGCTTGCCGACAATCACTTGCTGAATATGAAGTGAACCAAAAATCACCCATGAACGTCTATTTTATGGGAGAAAAAGGAAAAGTTGTAAAGGCAAATTCGATTAAAGATTTGTTACCTCTTGTATTTGACAGTTCATTTTTAAAATAAATCAGCCATTTTTTATTACTACAAATCAAAAGAAGCGAAAACGTTTTCGCTTTTATTTAGTAAAATAGAGGTTTTATAGTCGATACAAATATGTTATTTTTGTTATCGTTATGGCACTTTATGCCATGAAGACTAATTAGAGCTTTCGATGAAAAAAATCACCAAAAAAACCTACCTTGATTGGTACGAGAATATGTTATTCTGGCGCAAGTTTGAGGATAAACTAGCACAAGTATATATCAATCAAAAAGTTAGAGGATTTCTACACTTATATAATGGTCAAGAAGCAGTACTCGCAGGAGCGCTGCATGCAATGGATTTGACAAAGGACAAAATGATTACCGCATACCGTAATCACGTTCAACCTATTGGAATGGGAGTAGACCCTAAAAAAGTGATGGCTGAACTT
This sequence comes from Patiriisocius sp., assembly GCF_051252435.1. Taxonomy (NCBI): domain Bacteria; kingdom Pseudomonadati; phylum Bacteroidota; class Flavobacteriia; order Flavobacteriales; family Flavobacteriaceae; genus Patiriisocius; species Patiriisocius sp. Next base: position 271,427 of record NZ_JBPOFW010000004.1, read on the forward strand.
TATGGAAAAGCAACGGGAACCTCTCAAGGATTGGGTGGCTCTATGCATATTTTTTCAAAAGAGCATCGTTTTTACGGTGGTCATGGTATCGTTGGAGGACAAATTCCACTAGGAGCTGGATTAGCTTTTGCTGATAAATACAAAGGCGACAATGCAGTAACATTGTGTTATATGGGTGATGGCGCCGTGCGTCAAGGATCATTGCACGAAACGTTCAACATGGCAATGCTGTGGAAACTTCCTGTAGTATTTTGTTGTGAAAATAATGGATATGCCATGGGAACTTCAGTAGCCAGAACATCAAATCATACAGATATCTGGAAACTCGGTTTGGGATACGAAATGCCCTGTAAGCCGGTTGATGGTATGAAACCAGAAGTTGTCGCCAAGGAAATGGACGAAGCTATGGAACGTGCAAGACGTGGTGACGGCCCTACATTTTTAGAAATTAGAACCTACCGTTACAGAGGTCACTCAATGAGTGATGCGCAACATTATAGAACTAAAGAAGAAGTTGCAAAAAAACAAGAAGAAGACCCAATAAGCTATGTTTTACATAACATTTACGAGAAAAAATGGGCAACAGAAGACGAAATAAAAGCCATCGATAAACGTGTTAAGGACAAGGTAAAAGAATGTGAAAAGTTTGCAGACGAATCCCGCTATCCTGAGAAAAGAGTGATGTACGATGTTGTGTACGATCAAGAAGATTATCCATTTTTACCCCACAAATTATAAGCTATGGCTACAGTAATCAACATGCCGCGATTGAGCGACACTATGGAAGAAGGTACCGTTGCCACATGGCTAAAAAAAGTGGGCGATGCCGTTGAAGAAGGCGATATTCTTGCCGAAATAGAAACCGATAAAGCCACAATGGAGTTCGAGTCTTTTCATGAAGGAACTCTTTTACATATTGGCATTGAGGAAGGAGAGACTGCAAAAGTAGATACTCTTTTAGCAATCATTGGTGATGAAGGGGAAGATATTTCAGAGTATATCAATGGCGGCGGAAATGAGGCAAAATCAAAAGATGATTCCGAAGAAAAGACTGATGACAAAGCCGAAAAAGAAGATGACCAAGATGATGAAGAAAACGAAAGTGATAATGATAGTGACGTTTCCGAAGAAGAAAAAGAAGAATCTTCCAACGAAAGCGCTACAGAATTACCCGAAGGTGTAACCGTAATCACCATGCCCAGATTGAGTGATACCATGGAAGAAGGTACTGTTGCTACTTGGCTAAAAAAAGAAGGAGACACTGTTCAAGAAGGTGATATTCTTGCTGAAATAGAAACCGATAAAGCCACTATGGAATTTGAATCATTCCATTCAGGAACACTTTTAAAAATAGGAATTCAAGAAGGTGAAACCGCAAAAGTAGATGCGCTTTTAGCCATCGTAGGCCCTAAAGGAACTGATGTTTCAGGAGTAACCGGAGAAAAGAGTGACCCTAAAAAAGAAGCTCCAAAGAAACAAGAAAAGAAAGAAGATAAAAAATCTGAGGAAAAATCAGCACCAAAGAAAGAGGAGAAAAAAGAAACAGGAGAAAAGAAAACTTCTAGTTCAAATACATCTTCTTCAAGCTCAAATTCAGACAAAAGAATATTTGCGTCTCCCCTAGCCAAGAAAATGGCAGAGGATAAAGGCATCAACTTAGCACAAGTAAACGGTAGTGGAGAAAATGGACGTATCGTAAAAACCGATATTGAAAATTATCAACCAAGCGCAGGTGGAGCAGCAGCCTACACGCCTGTGGGCACTGAAAGTTTTGAGGAAATCAAAAATTCTCAAATGCGTAAGACCATTGCAAAACGTTTGGGAGAATCTAAGTTTACAGCACCTCACTATTATTTGACAGTTGAACTTGACATGGACAACGCTATTGCTTCTAGGACAGCAATCAATAGCGACCCAGATGTGAAAATCAGTTTCAACGATATGGTGGTAAAAGCCTGTGCAATGGCACTTCGCAAGCATCCGCAAGTAAATAGTCAATGGACTGGAGATGCTACGCGTATTGCAAAACATATTCACATAGGAGTTGCAGTTGCAGTTGATGAAGGATTACTAGTTCCCGTACTGAAATTTGCTGATCAAATGACATTCTCACAAATTGGAGCAAATGTCAAAGAATTGGCCGGAAAAGCGAGAAACAAAAAAATAACACCTCAGGAAATGGACGGTAGTACCTTTACGGTTTCAAACTTAGGGATGTTCGGAATCAAAGAATTTACTTCTATTATTAACGCACCTAACTCAGCTATTTTAAGCGTTGGAGCCATTATTCAAAAGCCTGTTGTTAAAAATGGTGCAATCGCAGTTGGAAACACAATGACGGTTACTTTAGCTTGCGACCATAGAACAGTTGATGGAGCAACAGGAGCTAAATTTTTACAAACGCTTCGCAACTATATAGAAAATCCAGTAACGATGTTTGTTTAAATAAAATACTATAATTCATCAAAATTCTCTCTGGCTTAAAATCTTGAGAGAATTTTTTATTTAATATAATTTCCATATAGAAATTTCGAATTTTTCAAGCCTACTCACCTCGCACCTCTCAACACATTTCCTTACCTTTATATCATGGCAAAAAATATTATAATTACAGGCACAAGTCGCGGAATTGGATACCAAATGGTGGCTTTATTAGAAGATTCTGGACATAAAGTACTAGCGCTTTCTAGAGACGCTGCTCCCATTTCAGGATTGGACATTTCAAACTGCACGTGCTTTTCTTGCGACATCACTGAACTTAAGGATATCAAAAAAGTTTCGGCATTTGTGAAAGAGCATTGGGGGCATGTAGATATATTAATTAATAATTCTGGATGTTTGGTAAATAAGCCTTTCAGCAAGCTGAAATATGAAGACTTTAAAGATTGTTATGATGTAAACGTTTTTGGTGCTGTTTCTTTAACACAAGCAATGTTACCGTTTATGAAAAAAGATGGACATGTAGTCAACATAAGCAGTATGGGAGGCGTGAGAGGAAGTGCCAAATTCGCTGGACTCGCAGCATACAGCAGCAGTAAAGGATCTATTATTACGCTAACCGAAGTACTAGCAGAGGAATACAAAGAAACCGGTCCATCGTTCAACGTTTTGGCATTAGGCTCAGTACAAACTGAAATGCTCGAAGAAGCATTCCCTGGTTACCAAGCTCCGTTGAGTGCTAAAGAAATGGCAAAATATATAATAGATTTTAGCCTTACTGGAAATAAATTCTATAATGGAAAAGTATTAGAAGTTTCAAGTAGTACGCCTTAACATTCTATGACCGAAGTCCTTTCAAAATACATCCCACAAGCTGCTGTTGAAGCTTCATTTGAACTTATCAAAGTAAACAATGTCCATTTAAAAATAGTCAATGAGCGTATTACTCGGCACGGTGATTACCGTAAAATGCCTAATGGCCAACATCAAATAACAGTCAACGCGAGCTTAAATGCATATCGCTTTTTTATTACATTAATACATGAAATCGCCCACTTAGTGGCTTTTCAAAAATTTGGGAGAAATATCAAACCGCACGGAAAAGAATGGAAATTTACATTTCAGCAATTAATGTTACCCTTTATTCGGCCTGAAGTTTTCCCATCAAAATTATTACCGCTTTTGGCACTCCATTTTAAAAACCCAAAAGCAAGCAGCGATACAGATGCGCGCTTATCAATCGCCTTAAAACAGTTTGACCCTGCAAACGATAAAAATTATATCTTTGAGATACCCGCTGGCGGTTTATTTAGACTGTACAATGGCAAGATTTTCAAACGTGGCAACAAACGGATAAAAAGATACGAATGCCTCGAAATAGCAACCGGAAAAATTTATTTATTCAATCCCAATGCCGAGGTCGAGTTTTTGAAAACTGAGTAAAGAGCTACCAAAATCAACTGCAATAAACGGCTTATACTCTCTGAAATTAAAGATAACTATGAGTAAAAATTTAAATAAAAATTACTACGCAGTAATCATGGCGGGTGGCATTGGCTCACGGTTTTGGCCAGTGAGCACAACCTCATTTCCAAAGCAGTTTCACGATATGCTAGGTACGGGAAAATCGTTATTGCAACAAACCTTTTTAAGACTCAACAAATTAATTCCTGCTGAAAATATTTTAGTTTTAACCAACGAACGCTATCTCGAATTAACGCTGTCGCAACTACCAGAAATTTCAGAAAAACAAGTGGTTCTTGAACCTGCAATGCGCAATACGGCGCCGTGTATTTTACTTTCGGCTCTAAAGATTAAAAAACAAAATCCAGATGCGGTGATGCTCGTTGCGCCTAGTGACCACTGGATTGAGGATGAAGATGCTTTTGCAAAAGACGTCCAAACATGTTTTAATGCAGCGCAGGACAACAATATTTTAATGACTTTAGGCATCAACCCCACATTCCCGAATACCGGATATGGCTATATTGAAGCTGAAAAGAATAGTACTTCGGAAATTTTAAAGCTGAAACAATTTAGAGAAAAGCCAGACTACGAAACAGCAAAACAATTTTTGAGCGCGGGTAATTTTCTATGGAATGCGGGTATCTTTATTTGGAGTGTCGCAGCAATTTCCGAAGCCTTTGAAAAAAATGAACCCGTGATGCACGCGTTATTTTCTGAAGGGATTCCAGTTTATAATACCGAGAAAGAAAAAGCATTTATCTCAAAAAACTATACGCTTGCCGAAAATATTTCAATCGATTATGCAATTATGGAAAAGGCCAATAATGTATTCACAAAAAAAGCTACATTTGATTGGAATGATCTAGGCACTTGGGGCGCGTTGCACGAAAAGATGACCACTAATGAAAGTGAAAATGCAGTAGTGCGAGCCATTCCATTGTTGAATGATGCGAATGGGAATATGATATATTCGGAAACCGAAAAGTTAGTTGTTGTTGATGGCATCAACGATTATATCATCGTAGATAAAAAGGAAACATTATTACTATTTCCGAAGAAAAAAGAGCAAGACATAAAAAAACTACTCGCCGAAGTTGAACAAAAACACGGCAAGAAATACACCTAAAAATGAGCAAAGAGGATATCAATATTACCCCTAATTCTTCACCGGACGAATTTGAACACACAAAATTGACGGCGTGGGAAGGCATTAAAAAGTTCTTTATTGAATTGTTTGATATCCATAGCGATACGGATAGAGATGCAACTATCGATGCTGTAAAAAAAGATATTTCTTTTAAGGGACACACCTCTTGGATTTTGATCTTTAGTATTTTCGTTGCCTCCATAGGGCTCAATGTGAGTAGTACTGCTGTGGTTATTGGTGCCATGTTAATTTCGCCACTTATGGGGCCTATTGTTGGTATAGGACTTTCCGTTGCCATTAATGACGTAGAAACGATGAAGCGCTCGTTTATCAATTTGGGTGTGATGGTAATTTTGAGTGTAATGACCGCAACATTTTATTTCTGGGTATCCCCATTAACCGAGGAAACTCCAGAATTGGTCGCTAGAACGTATCCAACAATTCTTGACGTACTAGTTGCCATATTTGGAGGGCTGGGACTTATTGTGGCAAAAACAAAAAGTGGAACGATAGCCAGTGTTATTTTTGGTGTCGCTATTGCTACAGCTTTAATGCCACCATTGTGTACGGTGGGTTATGGTCTTGCCATTGGCAACATGGCGTATGCTGGAGGTGCCATGTATTTGTTTTGTATCAATGCAGTTTTTATTGCATTAGCAACTTTTATCGTAGCAAAAATTTTACGTTTTCCATTAGTACGTTATGCAAATTCTCAACGTAGAAGACGCATTGCGCAAGTTGCTTCATTAGTGGCACTTGTAGTAGTAATCCCTAGCGTTATTTTATTTTACAATTTATTACAAGGCCAAATTTACACGAACAAAACCAAGGAGTTCATAAAGGATACCATAAAATATGAAGGTGCAGAAGTAGTGAAATTTGATCAGGATTTTAAAACAAAGAACATCCAAATTTATCTAATTGGGCGTCCGGTCCCACAATCCACAATTGATGATTGGCGAACTAAATTGAAAAACTCTGAAAAAATAGGCGAATCTAATTTGCTTATTTACCAAGGCGCAGATAATAGCGGGGAACTTGCCGAAAAAATTAGTGGCAATCTCAAAGCCGATATCTTAAGCGAATTATACGCTAACAACGAGCAACGCCTCCGCGATAAAGATGACCGAATTACATTTTTGGAAAATGAAGTCGCTCGCCTTAGCGTTAACGAAAAAGGGATTGCTTTTCAAGATATAAGTAAAGAATTAAAGGTAACTTTTGATGGACTCACAGCGTTTGGCTATTCAAAAAGAATCAATACAACTTTTGAAAAAACCGATACCATAAGTGTATTCAATGTTTCATGGGATAGAACAGTTAATCAAAGAAAGCGTGCTGAGAACAGCAGAAAAATTGGTGATCTTTTAAAACTAAAGTTGAAATTAGACACATTAGTAGTATCTGAATATTAAACAACTTCAGCGACCACAAATGTACTACCTCCCACATAAATCACATCTTTTGTTGCGGCGCTTTTGAGTGCTGCTTTTAAGGCTTTTTGTACTGAAATATATTCATTTCCTTCTAATCCGAAATTTGCTGCGCCCTTCCACAAGGTAGTTGTATCAAGACCTCTCGGAACATCTGGCTTACAGAAATAATACGCTGCATTTTTTGGAAACAATGGTAAAACCCCATCCAAATCTTTATCATTCACCATCCCTAAAACGATGTGAAGTTTGTCAAATTTTTCGGCAGCCAATTGCTTCATTGTTATTGATAATCCTTCTTTGTTATGTGCAGTATCGCAAATAACTTTTGGTTTTGTTTGAAGCACTTGCCATCTCCCCATCAAACCGGTATTCTTGATGACATTTTGAAGTCCTTTTGCAAGATGTTGTATGCCTATGGGATAGTTTTTTTCTTGCAGAATTTGTACCGCTGTTTGTACCGTACGAATGTTACTTTTTTGATAGTCTCCTTTTAAATCTGAAGGCATTAAAGCACCTTTAGTTTCAAAGGCTTTATAAAGAGTTGTGTTTCGCTCGTTAGCTATTTCTTCAAAAATCGGAAGGGTTTCGTTGTTGTACTCGCCTATAATTACTGGAACATCTTCTTTAATAATTCCTGCTTTTTCTTTTGCAATTTGAGGTAACGTTGAACCCAAAAACTGTGTATGATCAAAACCTATATTTGTGATAATTGACAAAACTGGTGTAATAATATTTGTGCTATCCAGTCTACCTCCCATTCCTACTTCAATAATTGCAATGTCTACTTTTTCTTTAGCGAAATATTCAAAAGCAAGTCCCACCGTCATTTCAAAAAAGCTGAGTTGGTTATTTTCAAAGAATGATTTGTGGTTTTTTACGAATGTTGTCACATTTCGTTTTGGAATAAGTTCACCATTGATTTTGATACGTTCTCTAAAATCTTTTAAATGTGGCGAAGTGTACAACCCCACTTTAAAGCTAGCCTCTTGTAAAATTGACGCCAGCATGTGGCTCGTACTACCCTTTCCATTGGTGCCTGCGACATGGATGGATTTAAATTTGGTTTGGGGATTATTGAGATAATTGGCGAGTAAAATGGTGTTTGACAAATCGGCTTTGTAAGCCGTTTTGCCCACTCGCTGATACATGGGGAGCTGCTGGAATAACCAGTTGATAGCTTCTTTATAAACGATAGCTTTATTTTTTAATTATTTTTTTTGTCAATGTACCTCCATTAATTTCAACACTCAAAAAATACACTCCGGCAGGAAATTGAGATACATTACATCGTGCTTGGTTTTTATTTCTGAAATTTAAAATTTCCGAAGTAATCAACCTTCCCAATGCATCATAAAGTTCAATTTTATTTGTAGCATCGGCATTTCCTCTTAATTGAATATCAATAAAATCATTGGCTGGATTGGGAGACACAATAAGGGTATTTTCTGGCTCATTTTCGCTGAAAGCTAAAATATCACTCGTTAAATTTATCTTGTATATCGACCTTCCGTAGGTCCCAATGTAGAGATATTGACTCGCCTCGTGGATGTGCATATCGGTCACGGGAACTGATGGTAAATTTGCGGCAAGTGGAATCCAAGTCTGACCATTATCTCCCGATGCGAGGACCCCGATATCTGTCCCAACGTATAAAATTTCATTGATATCTTTTACAATATCATTGACAGGAATATCTGGAATCCCTGCGGAAATGTCACTCCAATCACCACCGAAATTTGAACTTTGATATACGTGTCCCTCATTTTCACCAAAACGATATCCAGAGAAAGTGACATATACTCCACCTATATTTTCTCTATCGGCAAGTACTTTTGTTACCCACCGATTGGGAAGCGAACTAGAAATATTATCCCAATTAGTGCCACTATCTTGCGTTACCCAAACATTGCCATCATCAGTCCCCACATAGATAATATCGCTATCCAACGGTGAAACACTTATGCTGATTATTGTTCCAAAAGTAAGATTCCCAGAAGAAGCACCATTTGTCAAATCTGGGCTTATGGCAGTCCAGTTTGCTGCGGCGTTTGTAGTTCTGTACAATTTATTGGTTCCGTAATAAAGGGTTTGAGCGTTTGAGGGATCAAAGGTTATTGGAGTGTCCCAATTGTTCCTATCTGAGGCCGGAATACCATTTAAAGCACTACTAAAAGTTGTTCCGTTATTAGTGGATTTACCTAAGTTACCATTTTGAGACAATGCATAAATTACATTGGTATTCGTTGGGTCCACCAAAGGTTGAAAACCATCACCGCCAAAAATAGTTGACCAATTTGTAGCGCTTCCGGTTGTTGTCCTTACCGTGCTATTATCTTGTGCGCCCCCATAAATTTTGTCATCATTTTGCGCGTCAACGTACATTCTGTAAAATTGAGTGATAGGCAATGTTTCAATTTTTGTGGTGCTTACACCTTCATTTGAGCTAGTGTAAAGACCACCATCATTCCCCAGCAATACCCTGCTAGCACCTTGTGCTGTAAAAGCAAGAGCGTGTTGATCCACATGCGCGCCGGGAAATGCATCGCTCCACGTTTGACCTCCATCAGTAGATTTTTGAACTTCAAAGTCTACATTATAAATAATATTTTCGTCCTCTGGGTCTATTACAATACCTCTAAACCACCAATGAAATCCAACATCTGTCAATGAACTTGAGTTCACCGTTTGCCAACTATCACCCCCATTTTGAGTTCTGTAAACTCCTTGTATTCCTCCATTTCGGTTAGCATAACGAGCATATAATATATTTGGGTTAGATTGAGAAATATCAATACTAATACGTCCTTTTTGTGCAGCTGCTGTGGGAAGTCCGTTTGTCATTTCAATCCAATTTGTGCCCCCGTCAACAGATTTCCAAAGTCCAGAATCTGCTCCTCCGTAAATTCTATTTTCGGTTGTTCTTTCGCGTTGCCAACTAGCAGCGTAGATAATGTTTCCGTTAGTTGGGTGCATTGCCATATCAATAATACCTGCTTTGTTACTCACGAATAAGACTTGGTTCCACGTTGTGCCGCCATCGGTAGTTCTGTAAACTCCCCTATTTATGTCATTTTTAAAAAGCGGTCCCATTGCGCCTACTAAAATGGTATTCTCATCAGTGGGATTTATAAGTATTTTTCCAATACTTCCAACATCTGGCAACCCCTTTGATTCCCAAGTGACCCCCCCATTTTCACTTTTATAAATTCCATCACCATCATAAGCGAGCGAGCCACCTCCAGCATTTACTTCTCCGGTTCCTACCCACAAGATATTTGAATCCACTTTTGAAATTTCAATATCACCAATGGAGAGCATGTCTTGGTCATCAAAAATAGGGTTGAACGTTACGCCAGCATCGGTTGTTTTAAAAATTCCACCCGATGCAGCACCTACATAATAAGTATCGCTATCATCAATTGGAATTTCAATATCTGTGATGCGACCACCCGTAGTTATTGGTCCAACAAACTCCCAGACCTCACTCAACGAACTTCGTTTAGCAAGTTCATTTCTTTTCCAAATAGAAGCTTCTTTGATTGCATTTGGCTTCAGCTCACCACTTGGATATGCGCGTTGCATAAACATAAAATCGTGTGGGGTTTTCGTTGTTTTTTCTTCGGAAATAGTAGTTAAAGAAGTATTCTGAATATTTGTAGAAGAATCTCCGCATCCATAAAAAAACAACGCGATTGAAGCAAAGGCAAGGTAAGGTTTCATATCAAAAGTTTAAAAACTAAAGATACTCAAATTAGCGTTTTGATTATACCGAGAGCGGTTGTAATTATACCAACGATTTTTGGGTATTTTCTATTTTAGAAAAATGAATTAGAAATCTAACAAACAAGAATGACGCAATAATTTCAACCAAATTAACCGTGATTAGAATATAAATTGAGGGAAATATGGTCTCGTACAAAATAGTCCCTGCACAGTAAAAGATATATCCAATCCCGACCATAAACAGATAGAAACTTTTATCAATTTCGTAGAGGCTTGAGATATAAAGGCACGACATTACAAACAGACAAAAAGATATTGTTCCAATACTGAAAAGAAAATAATTACCAAAAGTCTGGGTACCTAAAAGAAATATGGAAACTACAATAAATATAAAGGTCGTTCCGCCAATTACAACGGTGGCTAAATCAATATTCTTAGCTTGAATTTTTGCTTTTCGTATGATTGGCATAATCAATAATGAAGCAAATGTAAAAAACAAACCATACATGAGTATAATGTAAGAAGCATTGTGAATCATCCCGTCAGAAAGAATAACTTCACCAACAGCTAAACTCCCTAAGGCTAAGAATAATAATGTATTAAACTTTTGAAGTTTGTAGGAATACAAGACAAAGAGCAGCGAAAAAAATAAAAGTTTTAAATATAACGATACATCTTTATTTAGAAAAACCAATATTACCGTTGATGATAGTCCGATGAACAAGGTTAATGATGTAAGTAACTTCTCGCGCAATCTATAAGAATTTACTTACAAATGTATCATTTTTCTTGACATTGAAAAGTGTAGAAGTCATTTATTCAGAAAGACTAAAACGATATATTATTTTACCTATTTGTTTAGCAGGAGCTTTGTCGTCAGGATTAAATTTTGTCGCGAGAGCAGCGCGTTTTGCAGGTTCTAACAAACAACGCGAATTGTTTGTTGTCCCACGGACTCCCGGTGTTGCGCTGGTTACTTTTCCATTACGGTCCACTTCAATACTCACTACAACGGTACCTGCCTCGTTACAATCTTGAACAAATTTTTCTTTATTCAGTGCTTTTCTTCCTCCTAGCAAATAATTACCATCACCATCTAGACCCTTACCGGTTCCGTAGTAGTTTTTTGCATTTGGATCTCCGTTGGGATTTCCTTTGTCGCCGAGTTTATTATCGTTGCCTTCACCGCCTTTTGCTGTGCCATCGCTCTTTGGTCCATTAAGAATACTTGACAGTGCATCTGTTGTACTTTTATCTGGTGTGGGCTCTGGGTCTGGAACCGGTGGTTTAGGTGTTTCTTTTTTAGTTTGTTCTTTTACTGGAGTCTCTTTTTTAACCTCTTTTTTCTTTTCTTTTTTAATTACTGGGGCATCCTCGGTATCTTGTGTAACAACATCCTCTTTAACCTCTGGTTCTGGTTCAGAAACGGGTGGTGGTGTTGTTACTTTTGGAGCGCTTTTAATTGCTTCGGTTGGCTGTATGTTTCCGCTTCCCGTTTCCGTAGTACCAAAATTAACTGCAATCCCCTCTTCTGGAGGTGGGTCTAAATACGTCATCCCAAAAAAGAACAATAGTAGAATTAACAGTGAATATAAAATCACTGTGACAGTCATGCTTTTCTTTTTATGCTCAGTATCTAAAAAGGACATTGGACGATTTAGGGTTAAGGGAAATTAGTATTATAAAAAAGTATTCAGGAAAAAGATTTTATATTTTTTGAAACTTTTTCAACTTCAATTTTGAGTTACATTTAAGTCTCAATTGGGCCTTACAGCTAGGACTACCTTAAAACTGTTTTTATTTGCAATATCCATTACAAAAACGGCATCTTCAATAGGAACCCCTTCTTCGGCTCTTAAGATTAGCGTGGGTTCTTCAACTCCTGCGAAGGCTGCAATTAAAGTTTTCTCAATTTCGTATTCGCTAACGCGCTCTTTGTTTACATAATAAGCACCATCCTTTGTAATGCTAACGCTTGCTTTTTGAACATTGGTACTTTTACCTTTTGCTTTTGGCAAAATTAAATCTAATGCATCGGGCGTAATTGCAGGTGAAGTCAATAAGAAAAACACCAATAACAAGAAGACAATATCTGTCATTGAGCTCATTGAAAACTCAGGGCTTACTTTATTTCTTCCGCGTAGATTCATATTATGCGGGTTCGTTTAAAAGGTCTAAAAAGTCAACCGCTGTAGCTTCCATTTGGTGTACAACTTTATCGGTTTTTACTACCAAGTGATTGTAACCCATATATGCAATAATACCCACTATCAATCCCGCAACGGTTGTGGTCATCGCGGTATAAATACCTTCGGCTAGGAGTCCCATTTCGGCTTGACCGCTACTGGTTGCCAATTGGTGGAAAGCTAAAACCATACCGATTACGGTTCCTAAAAAACCAATCATTGGAGCAGCTCCCGCAATGGTAGCAAGAACACTCACGTTTTTTTCAAGTTTGTATACTTCTAGTCGACCAGCATTTTCAATAGCTGTGTTTATGTCCTCTAAAGGGCTTCCTATTCTCGAAATCCCTTTTTCGGTCAATCTCGAAACTGGTGTATTATGTCCTGCACACAATACTTTGGCACCCTGCAAATTTCCGCTGGAAACATTATCCTTTATTTGGTTCATAAAATTGGCATCGTATTTTGAAGCCGCTTTTATCGCAAAAAGACGTTCAAAATAGACGTACAATGCAACAAAAAGTAAGATGGCAAGTGTACCAATTATAATCATTCCTCCCGTCCCACCGTTGACGATGAGCTCCATAATGGAGAGCGTTTTTTCAGTAACTTCGGGTTCCAATTGTGCTGCATCTGCGGCACCATCCTGTATCAAGGAGTTGAGCATAAATAGATAGGTTTAAAAAGTTAACGGTGATTGCGAAATTAAATTGTTATACGTGATGGAATATCACTCGCTCTATAAGTAAAAATACTCCAGCTCCAGCAATAAAACCTATGAATGCCAACCAAGTTATTTTCTTTAGATACCAAATAAAATCGATACGCTCCATTCCCATAGCGGCAACACCTGCTGCACTACCAATAATTAACATACTTCCACCTGTTCCAGCACAGTAAGCAATGAAATGCCATAGTACCGAATCGGTTGGTGAATCATACATACCCATTGACGCAGCTACGAGTGGTACGTTGTCAATAATTGCAGATAGTACTCCCAATAACATTACCACAACATCTTGGTTAGGGATGGCGCTCTGTAAAATTTCGGCTAAATAACGTAATGTACCAACCGGGTCACCGTTTTCGGCTACACCGTAAACGAGACTTTCTAATCCGGCTACTGCCATTAAAATTCCGAGGAAAAACAGAATCGATGAAATCTCAATACGCGATAAAGCCTTGTGAGCCGAATATTGCTGACGACGCTCTTTAGTAAAATCTTCTTCTGGGTGAATATATTCTGAAACGAGCCATACTACACCAAGTGCGAGCATCATCCCAATATACGGTGGTAAATGCGTAATGGTTTTAAAAATAGGCACCGAAACAATCATACCCAAACCTAAAAACAACATTGTTTTGCTACTTAAAAGTCTTTCAGCAACTTCATCTTCGGTGGTGTCTACTTCTATTTCACCTTTGAATGCTGGAAGATATTGTGCAATGAAAAAAGGAATTACAAAACACACAATTGATGGGATTACAACAAACTCAATCAAGCCCGCTGCTGTTACATTGTCAGCGATCCAGAGCATCGTTGTTGTTACATCTCCAATGGGCGACCATGCACCTCCAGCATTAGCGGCTATAACCACGAGCGCAGCATACCAAAGACGTTCTTCTTTATTTACAATAAGCTTTCTTAATAACGTGATTAATACGATTGTTGCGGTTAAATTATCAATAATTGCAGATAATACAAAAGCTAATATTCCAATAATCCAAAGTAACTTACGCTTACTTTTTGTACGAACCGCTCCTTTTAATATCTCGAATCCACGGTGTAGATCAATGATTTCTACAATGGTCATCGCACCTATTAAAAATATTAATATTTCCGCAGTCTTTCCTAAATGGTGTAACAGCGTGTTTTCAAAACCGTGTTCGGCTTCCTCACCTCCGCTTAAAAAATTGTATGAGTTTTCATAGGTGTCAATAACATCAAACCATCCATTATGAAAACCTATAGCGAGAACCGCCCAAATTAAAGCTGCCATTATAAGAGCTGGCACCGTTTTGTCGAGTTTTAGTGGATGTTCTAGCGTTATCGATAAATAACCAATAACAAATATTAATATAATAATTGCTTCCATAGAGTGAGGTTTATTTTAAAGTTTGTAGTTATACCAATTGCTTTAGTGCAATCTCAAATGCGGTTTTACTAATATTTGTTTTTGTACTGTTGTTGTCAAATGTATTCCGAATTGCATTTTTAATGGTCATGGATGTATCGTTGAAAATAGCCTCGTCTGTCATTTGCACTTTACGTTCCATAAAATATGCAAAAACACGCGCCATACCACAATTACTAATGAAATCTGGAATTAAAGAAACACGCTCATCTGTATATTCCATAATACTTCCGAAGAAAATTTCCTTATCCGCAAATGGCACATTGGCACCACAACTAATCACTTCAAGTCCTGTGTCAATCATGCTACTAATTTGCTCTTTGGTTATCAAACGCGATGCTGCACATGGAGCAAAAACTTCACATTCCAACGTCCAGATTTGCTCGTTTATTTCTTCAAAAGATAGCATGTTATCTGCCACCAATGTATTTCCGTCTTTCTTTAAGAATAATTTTTGGATTTCATCAAAACTGAATCCATCCTTGTTTATAATTCCACCTGCTCGATCAATAATGCCAACGACCTTGGCTCCCATTTGGGACAAATAATACGCAGCTGCAGCTCCCACATTTCCAAAACCTTGTACGATGGCACGTTTTCCTTTAACATCGCCGCCGTAAATATCATAATAATGACGCACAGCTTCGGCAACGCCGTAGCCTGTAATCATATCGGCCACCGTGTATTTTCTCGAAACATCTGGTGAATATGTTGTGTTTTCTAAAACCTTTATCACCCCTTGGCGTAGTTGCCCAATACGATTGATTTTATCTGCTTCTGTTGGGGTAAAGTGGCCGTTAAAAACTCCCTCTTGCGGGTGCCAAACACCACTTTGCTCTGTAATAGGAATTACTTCGTGGATTTCGTCAACGTTTAAGTCTCCACCCGTACCATAATATGATTTTAATAATGGAGAAACCGCTTTGTACCAACGTTCAAGAACGCCCTTTTTACGTGGATCGCTTGGATCAAAATTAATACCAGATTTGGCTCCGCCTATCGAAGGACCAGATACGGTAAACTTAACCTCCATTGTCTTTGCGAGTGACAATACTTCGTTCTCATTCAATCCCACGCGCATTCTTGTTCCTCCGCCAGCAGCACCACCTCTTAATGAGTTTATGACCGTCCAGCCTTCTGCTTCGGTTTCTGGGTCGTTCCAATGGAATACTATTTCAGGTTCTTTATTTTCGTACTTTTTGAGTAGTTCTTTCATGTTTTGCACCGCATTGGCGGCAAATGTTTAAAATTAATGTGCCTTCTAAATTTCTTATTACTTCGGAAATGTGATTGGCGTAGTTATAATTGATTCATTTTAAACATTTTTTTTGATTGGTAAAATTTCAGAAACAAATATAAAAAATTGAAAAGGTGTTTACCTTTCTTTTAAGAAAAATCTAAGATAGTTTCCAACATGTTTTTAAAATTTTAGATACAAACTAAGCAATAAATTTTGACTCAAAGAACACCTTATAAAGACATCAATAGATTATTATATTTTTATTCGACTTAAAAATTTTACGCATAAAATTCTTATCTTTAAAGTATCCCCCGAATTTTATTTGAAGTAAACCACCAAAAAAAGTAAGGGTATGATACATTTTTTCTTCCATAAAGAAAATACACATGATGAAAATGAGGCGCCCGATACTTGGGATGCATTTTTCAAAAAATCGAATAATTCCTCAAATCGAATTTCAAAATCTTGGCTCATTACGGTTGTTGCAACCTCTCTTATTTTTGTAGTTACTGAAACAATATTGGTCAAAAAAACATTTCAATCACATCACAACGTAACTGAGATTATTTCTATCAATAACAATAGCTTATATCATGACTAAAAAAGGTGTTTTTATCATATTGATTATTGGATTGTTACTTATCAATTTTATCCTTATCGGGCTATTAATTTAAAAACCGGAAGTCTCAAATACTCTTGAAACACAAGCACATCATAGCCCTAAAATGGTCATTATAGAAAGACTTGGATTTGATGACGGACAATTAAAACAGTATTTGGAATTAATCGATGCACATGGAGTTGTCACAAAGGAAAAAGACGCAAAAATTGCTCAAATTAAAGCTGAACTCTACCAATTACTAGCTGGAAATTTGATGTACAAAAAAGCCGATTCGTTAACTTCGGAAATAGGTAAAATTCAAAAAGAAATTGAGTTGCTGCACTTTAATCACTTTAAAGACATTAAATCACTTTGTAATGAGAAACAGCTTATTGAATTTGAGAAACTCGCTAAAGACCTTGCTACTGTTTTTGGCAAAACTACTGAGTAACTCCATTTTTTAAAATTACTCTTCCTCTTCTGCAATTTCTTTATCAATACGCTCCCACATCTTACCGCTATTGAGCCTAAAGGTTCCCACAAAATCCCAATTACATTCTTGAGGAGAGATGAGTGAAAGCCAAACATCACCATTTGCTTTGCGATAGAGATGGTAGATTTCGCCGAGGACTGGCTCAAAACTGAATTTTGCCGAGTATATAATATTATTATATTCAAACTGCTTCATCATCAAATCGTATTGCGCTTTTAGCTCATCAAATTGCGATTTGAATTGATGATTTACTTTATTAATATTGGTGTTTTTCCACGAGGTAATATCGTCTGGAATAATGGCTGGCGCACCTAGATTTGTGGCATACGGAGTAAGCGATGCAGCGTACTTTTGGGTCTCTTCATCAAATACTACTTGGTCTGGTTTTTTGCTCTTTTCCGAAGCCATTTTTAATTTTTGTTCAAAGATACTTTAAGAGCATTAAACATAAAAAAGTACTGGGGGATTATCTTGAAAAATTAACTGTTCACTTCCTTTTCTAGTGCGTAAATTTCAGCAAAGGTTTTAGCATGCAATCTTTTATTGGTTTTTGTCAAGTTCGCCCCTTCTTCCACCAAGCTTTCTAATAAAGTAATTGCATCTTCTTTCCGGTCATTCTCTATGAAAAAGCGAGCCAATTGTAATCGTTCCTCATAATTGGAATAACGCCTATCTACTTTTCTAAGTATTTCTTGTGCAGCATCAAACCCTTTAACCTTATATAACGAAAGACCATAGTAAAATTGAGCCGTCGATTTATCAAAATCTGGATGTGACTTAATAATCGAAGCAGTTGCAATGACATCTGCGTACTGCTCCTTTTCAAAAAAACATTTTATTAATTGTGAGTTTACATAGTAGTCACTTTTATGACTAGGGTCAGTTAGTGCGATTTGATATTTTTCAAGAGCTGTTTCAATATCATTGATTTCAAAATACGCATCCGCGACATTTACTCTATTCTGAAATGTATCAGCAAAAATCACTTTTTGTTCTAAATCCTTTACTTTCTTCGTGGGATTTACGATTGCCGTTATATCTTTTTGAACTTTTACCACATCACGCTCAGAAAACACTTGTGTTATCAAATAAACAAGAGAACCAAGACCCGGAACTAACAAAATAATAAAGTACCAATACACTTTATTTTGATGCTTGTAAACATGATACAAACAATAAATTTGAACTGCAAGAATGAGATAATACCACATGTTTCAAATTTAGATAAAATTATAGCCAGTTTGAGTTAAACACCTTTATTATAAATTAAAATATTCCCTCCAGAACAATCTGCTTTTGCACCAGTGACACTTGACAAACAATTAACTTCTCCACGCAATCGCAAAACTCCCAACAAACCAAAAATCAGCGCTTCTTTAAATTCTACTAGCTGCGAATTTGGAACAATTAATTGGATTGCTACGTAACGTTTCACTTCTTCTAATAAAAAAGTATTATACGCACCTCCCCCGGTCACTAAAACTTTTGAATTGCTTTTGAATTGCCTCGCAAGCTGAACCGCAATATGCGCAGTCATCGTAGCCAATTTGTCTTCCAAATTCATTTTTGAAGTTTCAAGAATGGGAAAAATCGTTTCTTTTACCCATTCCAAACCCAATGATTTTGGAGGCCTTTTTTCATAAAATGGCAATTGGTTCAATGTTTTTAAAATTTCGGTATCCACGGTTCCATTTCGGGCAATATTTCCTCCATCATCGTAGGGAAATCCAAGTAAATTTGCATATTCGTTCAATACAATGTTGACCGGGCAAATATCGTAAGCAATCCTTTTGCCCTTCTTTTCTAAAGAGACATTGGCAAATCCGCCGAGATTCAAACAATAGTCGTATTCACTAAAAAGCAACCTATCGCCAATGGGTACCAACGGCGCTCCCTGCCCACCTAACTGCACATCTTTCACCCTAAAATCGCAAACTACGTTTTGACCAATCAATTGTGCAATTTCTGGAAGATTGCCTATTTGCAGCGTAAAACCATTTTGAGGTTGATGGAGAATCGTATGTCCGTGGCTACAAACGGCATCAATTTTTTGGAGGTGATGTTTTGAAATAAACGTCTTTATAACTTCGGAAATATAACGGGTGTACTTTTTGTTGAGTTCAATTAACTCTGTTTCCGAAAATGAAATAGCACGCTGTAATTGTTGTTTCCAAATTTCAACATAAGGTATCGTTTCGGCTTTGCGTATTTCAAAAGACCAAATTCCAGTTTCTGAAATTGTAAATGAAATTTCGGCAAGGTCAATACCGTCAAGCGAAGTACCGCTCATAACGCCAATGACGTGATATTTTTGTTTGATTAAAATTTCCGAAGTACCCATACCCAAAGGTACACTTTACAACGACACAGATAAATAAAAACAATGCAGACCTAACGAAAAAGTTCTCCTTTTATGCAGTTTGCAATTACCTCATTTACCCGTATCTTTGCAGTCCCAAAAATTTTCAAACGAAAACGATTTAGTATTATGGATTTTACACTTTCCGAAGAGCACTTAATGATACGTGATGCTGCACGTGATTTTGCAAAGCAAGAATTATTACCAGGCGTTATTGAGCGTGATAATAAGCAAGAGTTTCCTACAGAGCAAGTGAAGAAAATGGGCGAACTTGGTTTCCTCGGGATGATGGTTGACCCTAAATACGGCGGTGGCGGAATGGACGCGTTATCGTACGCGATTGTCGTGGAAGAGTTGAGCAAAGTAGATGCCTCTGCTTCAGTAATTGTGAGCGTAAACAACTCATTGGTTTGCTACGGAATTGAAGCCTACGGAACCGAAGAACTAAAACAAAAATACCTCACAAAGCTTGCCACGGGAGAGTCCATTGGTGCTTTTTGCTTGAGCGAACCCGAAGCTGGAAGTGACGCTACATCGCAAAAAACAACTGCGATTGACATGGGCGACCACTACCTATTAAACGGTACAAAAAACTGGATTACAAATGGTGGGTCTGCAGACTTTTACCTTGTAATCGCACAAACAGATAAAGAAAAAGGACATCACGGCATCAACGCATTTATCGTAGAAAAAACGTGGGATGGCTTTGAAGTGGGACCTAAAGAAGACAAGTTGGGAATTAGAGGTAGCGATACGCACACCTTGAATTTCAACGACGTAAAAGTACCTAAGGAAAATAGAATAGGCGCAGATGGATTTGGATTTAAATTTGCGATGAAAACACTTTCGGGTGGACGAATTGGTATCGCAGCACAAGCCTTAGGGATTGCTGGTGGTGCTTACGAAATGGCGCGCGATTATTCAAAAATTAGAAAAGCTTTTGGTACCGAAATATGTAACCATCAAGCCATCGCTTTTAAATTGGCAGACATGCACCTTGAAATCGAGGCAGCACGCTACCTAGTGTATAAAAGTGCTTGGGACAAGGACAATGGTAACAACTACGACATGAGCAGCGCAATGGCAAAATTAAAAGCCAGTAAAGTTGCCATGGAAGTTACTGTGGAGGCAGTGCAAATACACGGCGGAAACGGATTTGTTAAAGAATACCACGTGGAGCGAATGATGCGTGATGCAAAAATTACACAGATTTACGAAGGAACTTCTGAAATTCAGAAAATCGTAATCTCAAGAGGATTGTTGAGAGATTAATTTTAGCCGCTTTCAATAATATATTAAATCGCTTTGATTGATTTCAAGGCGATTTTTTTGTGAGTTATTTTGTGGGTTGCCTAGCGGCGAAAATTTTAAGGGTGGGGATTTTCGGGATTTGTTTCTAAAAAATCTAAAGTATGTAAGACTCAGTAAAAATATGCAATACAGTATTTTATAGGGATTTTAATTTCAATATAGCGTACAATTTTTATTTAGTAATATTTCACCCATCCTCTTAATAAATAATATATTGTTTTAATTGGTATCTTTAGGGTTCTAATTTCCAAAAATGAATACAACATTGAGTCCATCTTTACAGAATGATATAGAGAATATTGTGCAGATTAGTGCAATACCTTCCATCTTAAATATTATTTGTCGAACAACTGGAATGCGCTTTTCCGCAGTTGCAAGAGTAACAGATGAAAAATGGATTACTTGTATTTCTCAAGACGAAATTAATTTTGGGCTCAACACAGGCGATGAGTTAGTTTTAGAAACTACAATCTGTAACGAAATAAGACAACATGCAAATCCAGTGATAATTGAAGATGTAAAAAAGAGCGATAGCTTTCTCAATCACCCTACACCAATACAATATGGATTTCAAAGTTACATCTCCTACCCTATTTATAGAAAGAATGGCGATTTTTTTGGAACACTCTGTGCAATAGATCCAGAACCTGCAAAACTTGAAAACAAAGAAGTAAGGGATTTGTTTTCGCTCTATACGCAACTTATTTCATTTCATTTGGACGCAATAGAAGAATTAGGCGAACTTTCAAAAAGTCTTCAAGAAGAAAAACACGTTGGAGAATTGCGAGAAACATTTATTGCGATATTAGGTCACGATTTAAGAAATCCCGTTGGAACCACAAGAATGTGTGCAGACATATTATTGCAAATGGAACTTCCCGAAATTGGAAGAAGACAAGCAAACACAATAAAATCTACATCGTATAGAATGCAGGGATTAATTGACAATCTACTCGATTTTGCCAAAGGACATTTGGGTGATGGAATAAGGCTGGAACTTTCTGATAATAAATTAGCACTAAAAAAATTACTGAGGCAAGTTTCAAAAGAAATAAAAACAGTGGACAAAGAACATGAAATCAATTTTAATATTGATTTAGTTGATGATTTTCAATGTGACATCAATAGGATTTGCCAGCTTTATTCAAACCTTCTAGGAAATGCAATGAAACATGGTGCACTCGACAAACCAATTACAACTCAAATTAAATCACAAGATGGTTTATTTTCAATAAAGGTTACAAATTCAGGCGATAAAATTCCAGAGGAAAGAATCCAAAATTTATTCAAGCCTTTTTTCACGACCAATGCTACCAATAATAAGTCTGGTTTAGGGCTTGGATTGTATATTTCTTCAGAAATAGCAAAGGCTCACGGAGGTAAAATTGATGTAAACTCAACCAACGAAAAAACAGTTTTTGAATTTTCAATGCCCATAAAAACAAAGAGCGATGCTGGATTCAACACATAGAACACCAATTAATTTCAACAAAAACCCAAAACACCTTCAATTAACATCACCATTTACCGAAGGAGCTTTCTTATACCGAAAAGCTGAATAAGCTACTTCGCCAAATCCCCATTGTAACAAAATGTAACCCCTCACGACAAATCAGGGAAAGCTTTTCAAATTTCGGTTTCGCACCTCAATAATTTTTACGAAATTGATACTCCAATTTTTTATTAGTTTAACCCTTAAATACAGCCATACTTATGTCCGATGATTTTGACTTATTAGAAACTGACTCTTCTTCAAAAAAACAAGAAAAAGTAGAAGTAAACTGGGGGAAAGCCGTTGACCAAATGAAGTCTAAGCTAGCCCAAGAAGATGACCCAGAAGCGCGTCAAAAAATATTAAATGCAACCCTCGATGATGTTGTGGGCATGGCAGAAAAAGACAGGTCTTCCCTACTTGATGCCATTAAAGACTTAACAGACTATCAAGATGAAGTGGGGATAATTTTTGAGAAATTCTCTACCCTAAACGCAGATGAACAAAAGGTAATCGACAACGCTCAAAATGAACTTGAAAAAGCAAAAAGAGAACTCGAAGAAGCAGAAGCCGTTACAGATAATTGGTGGAATAACCTTTGGGGACGTAAAGCCAAAATCAAAAAAAGAGAAGCGGAACTTAAATTAGCACAGGCGGAACGTGATGGCGCAGATATGAAGGCAAAAGCCATGTTCCAAGAACGTATTGAGAGTGCAGATGTGCAAACATTGTTAAACGAACTTTCTTACAAGTCGCAGGCCGCCGTTACACGTTTAAAAAATCGTGAAGTAGAGATCAAGGAAGTGGAAGAAAAGTTGCAAACAGCAATCGTTGAGGCAAGTAAAAACCACACAAAAGCCCTAGAAAAAAAGAAAGAAACAGAAGACAAACTAGAAGAGCAATACGCACTTTTAAAGCAAGCAAGACAAGCACTTGAAGAGATTGCAGACAAACAAACTGCCGCGTATTCTGAGGCTATTGGCAAAGTGACCACCATTGAGCAAAAAGTGGAGGAACTGGAAGGATTGAAAAACGCCTACACCACACTCGCCGCGAGTAAAGATAGTTTTGTCCACAAACACAACTTGACCATTAAAGTATTGACTTCGCTACGCAGCAACTTGCAAACGCATAGAGCAAAGCTGAAAAGTGACACAGATGAAAGACTCAAGTATTACGATGGATACATCGTTGCTTTAAAAGCGAGAACAGACCAAGAATTTGCTGCCATTTTAGAGCACTTAGGTGTAAAAACAGATGAGCACATTGGGCAGACATTAGCAGCAATGCACACGGCAAGTGCAAAAGCAAGACAAGATATGATGGACAATATTCCAGTTCATGAAAAGGTAATGCAAGGTGTTTATGGTAGTTATGCAGAATCATTACAGGAAATAAGACAAAAAGATGCAAAAATCCAACAAAACTTCGCAGACCGTTATGGTATTGACATGAAGGAAATCTTTGAAGAATACTACGCAACAGATGGCGACGCCCCAGCACC
This sequence comes from Patiriisocius sp., assembly GCF_051252435.1. NCBI lineage: Bacteria > Pseudomonadati > Bacteroidota > Flavobacteriia > Flavobacteriales > Flavobacteriaceae > Patiriisocius > Patiriisocius sp. The sequence goes on from NZ_JBPOFW010000004.1 coordinate 294,957, forward strand.
AACTGGCGGAGACCAAACTCCTCCCAAACCGGCTGCAGATGTTGAAGACGATTTGTTGAGTTAAAAAGTAGTTACAGGTTTCATGTTGAAAGTTATGTGTGTCTTAAAATGACTTTCAACCTGAAACTCTTAACTTTCAACTCATAACTCATAACTTCTTTACCATGTCCATTAACCAAATACAAACCCCACTTGACAGTGCCGTTCTTGAAACCAAAGAGCAGTACAAAGTCTATTATAAAATTGTGGCGCATGCGTTTGATTCACTGGTGGAGAGCTTGTCAAAAAAGCAGATTTGCAATGAAATGGAAATCCTTTTTATCTCGCAATATGCAGAGCTTCTCTCCTATTCGTTGGAAGCTTTTAGAATAAAATACCTCTTTGACGACGAGGAGAAAATGCGTATCGATTTAACCGAAAGCGGTTTCCCAAATTTTCTGGAATTTAGATATCTGTATAATGACTTGGCATTGAAACATGAGCATGTAAGCAAGTTGCCAAAGGTTGAAGATTTAAAAACTCAGTTTTTAGAAACCTTATTAAAGGACAAAGAAGAAGTCAGCGATTTCAAATTGCACCAAGCGGCTTCCATTGTGTATTATGCTTCAGTGGAGCAAAAGTATATTTTCAAGAAGTTTATTCAAGGAAAGATTACGCGCAACAAAGATGTAACGAATGGCGAATATATGGTGAGTTGGTCATTTTACGATGTAGTACACAACCGACCGTTCGTTTGCTTTATGTATTTCGATTTGTATAAAGAAACACTTGAAAGCTACACCCAGCAAATCTATGAAGTCATCGAAAGCGTCGCAGACCGAAATATGTCCCTCGATATGATGGCGTATGCCATTGACAAAAAGCTACCCAAAGTATTGCCCAAAAAACTTCGGAAAATCGACCTTGGACCTTTACACAATGTATTTGCTAAAGACGAACTCGAGATAACGCACGTAATTTTAAAAGGGATTATCAATAAAACATTGGACATTTCGGCGTATGCCATTTCCATGCGATTGGAGGAAATCAATAGTACTGATACTTTTAGTGAAGGAAGCTTTTTTAACAAACAATATTTACAGATTTGGGAGTCAAAAAAACCACAGTCGTACGTTTTTACGTCACACAGAATTTTGCAAGTACTGCACGACAACATCCCAGAATTTCTAAATTCACTAACGCAGGCACCCATTGAAATCCCTGCATTAAAATTATAAAGATGATATTCACTTCGGAAATTTCTAGGGTGAAAATAATTTAGACAAATAAACCGAAGATGTCTGGCGGGCGCTCGAAAGGACAATTGCGGTAACATTATAAAGGAAAGTAACATTTCCGAAGTAGAAAAAGCACAAAACAAACATGGAACACAACAGCACATTTCCTATAAAATTAACCGAACTCAACGCGCTACGTGATGAAGCAACTTCCTATTTAAAAGGCGTGCAATGGGAACAGGGCGGGAAAGCGCAACGACGCGACAAGGACCAAAAAGACACCTCCATCCTGCTCTATTTGTCAAAAGCAAACGGCACGGCGGGGAATGATGTAACGTCGGTATCAAAAACTATTTTGGGTTTAAAAAAGCGATTGTTGCCAGATTCGGTTGCTATTCCGTTGCGATTGAACCAATCTCTTTTTGCGTTGCAGGAAGGATTGACGATGGGCATTTGGTTAAAGGATAGTTATTATGATGCATCGGGATTGTCTGGTTTGAATGAACAAAAGTCAAACCTCGACGTTTCGCAACGAAGAGAATACGACAGTAAAATGCAAACCGCGACGGCATTTATGTTGCATGGCATTGCAACGCGAATTTTATTTGATTTGAGACCTTCGGTTTCAGATGATCTTTCTGTGATGAAAAACAAGTTTGCTGGCATTCCAGAATTGTCATTTGCGTCACCACTCAAAGGAATTTCCTGTCTGTTATTTTATTACGACAAATACCTTGCGCACCCAGATATGATTGCCAATGACGAAGATGTCATCAATTTTACTATCGTCTATTTTGAAGCAATCATTTCAGAAATACAAATGCGCATTAGCTCATTAGATTACACCGAAACCATAACAGACCGCACCTATAAATTAGAGAAAAGCGAATATGCGGTTTCGGGATGGGAAAACGCAAATGAAGGCACAGCAAAAAGTGTAGAATTCAATAAAATAGAATTTGAAGAAATCGTGGGAAACCGCGACGCAAAACACTTTGCCCGCAGATTGACAGAGCGCATGTTGAGCTACGATTTTACCGCAAAGAAAAATCCGTTTCAAGAATTGGGTGGATTTATGCCAGTTTTTATGGGCTACGGAATTCCGGGTACCGGAAAAAGTATGCTCATCGCCGCGATTGCCACCCGACTCAAAAAACATTGCGACGAATTGGAAATTCCGTTTTTATTTCATCCCATGCCAGATACGTTGATTTCAACATTTCAAGGAGGAAGTGCAGAGAAAATGGTACAGTGGATGAAACCTTTGAGCGACCCCACAAAATTGATTTTCGCTCCCATTGATGATGCCGAAAACAACTTGCAGGAAAGAACCGCGCAAGGCGTTTCGGCGGGTGTAAAGGAAGTCATTGGTGTATTTTTGAGATATACTGAAGGCGCATACGCAATTAACTACGGAAATTCCAGCATAGGGCTATTTACAAATTTGCCCGAAATGCTCGACAAAGCCGTTATCAACCGTGTGCAGGGGCGTTTCAAAATTGACGGAGCCAGAACGATTCCAGATTTTATTGACCAAGATTTTATTTGGTGGCGGAAATTTGAAAAAACAATGCCCGATTTCGTAAAGATGAAAAATCCGGAGGATTATACATTTTTATCGGCGCAGGGATTGGCTAAAAATTTAGGCGAAATCTTAAATGTAAGCGATAAACCTTCCGAAGAAAAAGTACTGGAAATCTATCAAAAAACTGAAAAATTACACGGCACAGATCAGCACTTATTTTATGCCAAATTGTATAAAAATGTGCAAGAGTCTTTTCCATTTTTCTCCTCGAGAGATATTCGAAATATTCAAAGTGCCATTTCATTGCGATTAACAGATTTTGATTTACCCGAAGAATGGTTCAACGACCCAACAAGATATTTTAAAAAGGATTATGACACTAAGTTTGGAATGCTGCAAGAATTAATGAAAGCGAATATGAAAGGTCTTAACTTTAGTGATATTAGAAGACAAGAAGTAGTGCGCTACCTCGACAACGTTGCCACGATTGCAGATACAGATTTTAAACGAAAAGTAGAACAACGTGTGCACGATATGCAAGTGCAGCTAGCAGCGAGGAAGGAGTTTGGAGATTAAGGCCTCTCCCTAACCCTCTCCGAGGGAGAGGGGAATTAAAGGCTTTCTTTTTTCAAATAGATTTTGTCACATTGAGCACAGTCGAAATGCAAACGAAGACGAATATTAAATGAAATCAAAAAATAGTGAATAACAATACAACTAGCTCCCTCTCCTGTGGAGAGGGCTGGGGAGAGGACAATAAAAATACCCGCCTTCACAGGCACTAAAGATGAAAAAATTAAAAGAAGCAGGATTATTTGGTAGTGGGTTGGTTCCCATTTCGGGGTCATTGGCACAACGCTATAATGACTGTCTTGCTATGCTCGGCGTCAAACCGACTGCGTTATCATATTTTTCGATTGACGCAATGGGTTGGAGTCCAGAAATTTCCGAAGAAAAAAACGAGAACTATTACCTCAACGTAGGCGATGCAAACCCCAATGCGATTATCATTTCGCCAGAACAAAAAGGGAAGCCCGTTTTTATGCCGTCGCATAGTTTTGACCGTGATTTAATGCACGCCATTTTTACTGCGTACAGTAAACAGATTAGAGATATTACCAAGGACAGCGCCATTTGTGTGCATCTTGACCAACATATTGACGCCTTTTATAGTCCGTTTGATTTGTTAAAATACAAGCATATTTCGGTAAGTTTTAGCTTGCTCAATGACTTGCCAAAACGTCAAAAAGAGCAAAAAGAATTGGTTAAAATATTCAACGAAGGAAACAACTTTATTGATAGAGAAATTCATCATAAATTATTGGATTCAGCCAAAAAATATGGTGATTTACGTACCCGAAAATTAAACTTTGAACCTTTATCACTTAACGTGTCTTCCTTTTACACAAGGGCTTTCGGCGGTGTTTTTATACTTCGGGATTTCATCAAGGAAATTATGATTTTTGAAGATATCGAAATGTTTAAAAAAGCCATTAAAGATACCGACCACGATGTGATGATTTTTCATCAAAGTCACGACGAACTAATGGACTTACTAAACGACCATCTCATTGCTGAAATTGATTTAAAATCTGTCGTCAACGACGAGCGTTATAACCGGATTAAAAAACAAGTATTTGCCCAAAAATTAACAAATCCCGAACACGGCATCGATGAGATTTTAGAGAACACATTTCTCTTTAAAAAATACCTCAACGAACTCGATATTGAAACACGAAAGGAAATCATGGGTGTGGAATTATATCTCGATAAACTTGCGCTGAGCAATCAAACAAAACGGGAGGATATTGTGAGTGATGCCTATTACAAAGCATTGCACAAACCCCACTCTTCCTTGGAGTTGGAGCATCAAGAATTGATCTGGAAACTCCTTTCTAAAATTTCGCCGCTGGATATTTTGCATCTGTATTGGTATGATAAAGCGCAATTTTACAAAACGTACCTAACTTGGAATGTGTCACATCAACATTGGGCGATTGAAACGATTAATAAAGCTATAAAAAACTAAATTATGACACTAGAAATCATTGTATTTGTCTTGGCCATCCTCTTTGGGATTATCATTTATTGGAGCGAATCAAAAAGCAATCGCCTGTATCGCTGGATCAACCACCTTACGCATAACGATGAGCTACAAATGAAACCTGAAAACCGCAAAGGCTTTTTCCATTTGCAACCCTTTTTGTTACGCTTAGTGTATATCACATTACTCTTTGTAATCGCTGCAGTGGTTGTAAGTTTTGCAACACCCATAAATGCTTTTTACGTGCAGTATTTTGTTTCGGCAATCGTGGGGACAATTATTGGTAGCTATATAGCTTCCATCTTTTTATTTGCTTCGGAAAGGACTAAAAAAGAAGCCTTACAGCAAGCATTTGAAAAAGGAAAAGACCGCGTGGAAGATTTTGTTGATGATATAAAAGACAACTTTGAAACCGAGAAACCAAAACCCCAACAAAAAAACGAAACCAAAACTGAAGAAGCACCAAAGAAAAGCGCAAGAGACAGATTTAAGGATAAGGGAATGATTAAGTGATTAACAATAAACAAAGTAATATGAAAACATATTGGCAAAAAGGAGGAAAACAAAAACGCATCGTGATTATCGGTGGGGTGATTTTGTTGTTGCTATTGTTCTTTCTACGAGATGATTACCAACCTGCATTATTGTTTCTTCGGAAATATATCTTCATTATTTTATTGAGTGGAGTATTCCTGTGGTTTACACTCTCAAAATTTAGAGCTGCTGTGGGCGCTGGAAAGCGCATCCTGATTTTAATAGGGATTGTTCTCTTTTTTGCTACGGGTTGGTTTTTAGGTTGGAAAACAGGATTGTATAATTACATGCAAACTTATAATGTATTCAACAACCTTGACCTTGTTGAAATTGAGGAATTACCACTCACTCGCAACGAACGCATTCAGCCATACAACAACATTGTTACCATGGCGTATGAGTCTATCGGCGAAACGCAAGAAGTTTCTCCACCACAATTGGTTCGTGTGGATAGCGTAAACCAATGGACGATGGCCGTGCAACCCGCAAAGGAATATTCATGGCAAAGAATGAGTGACAATACGGAGGAAATTTTCGCAGTAGCGAGCACATCACCATTTCCTAGATTTGCAGGAGAAAATAGGATTCCGGTAACGTTTGCCATTGGTGAATCCTTGGCATTTTCACGAAATACGTACAATGCGGTTGTGCAACGTTTCAACTTTTTTCAATTATTTACCCTAGAGCCCAGTGAGGTTTTCTATATGAAAAACGATAGCGGAAAATGGGTCCAAGTCGTGAGTTTGATTAAGTGGAAAGGTTTCTTTTTTCCTTATCCTTCCTATGGCGGCGTGATGATTATTGAGCCAGGTGAGCATAACACAAAAGATTATTTTGAACGTATTACCATCGGAAAAGGAACCTACGTTTCTCCAGAAGAGACACAACAATACCCCTTTCTCACAAGACAAAATACGCTCGCCGAAAAGGTATCTCGACTACAAGCGCAATCGTTGCAATTCCTCGGTGGGTTTACAGACCCATTACCTTGGAATATGGAAACGGCCGTGAAAATTCCAGATTTAAAAGACGACGAAAACCAGCAACCTTTTGTAACCGATTTTGATTTTACAGGAATGCCGTACGATGCTTTTAACGGATTGTATCATTGGTTTGGATTGGAGCCTATTGGCGAAGAAAGAACGAGTTTAGCGTTTAGCGTTCTAGTCCCCGCAGATGGAACCGAAAAATTATATTACTACAATCACGGTGCGAAAAAAGAAGGACTTGCTGGCGTGAGTGCGATGCCACTTAAGGTAATCGAATCGAAAAAAGAGTATGATTGGTCTGTCAATAAACCGGTAGAATTTAGACCATTCATCAAGGAAATTGCTGGTCGTAAACGTATGTTTGTCATAAGTACTGTTGCGGCAAAACGAGACGATAGTAAAAAGTTTGACGGAGCCGCAACACCAGATTTGGCATTGATAGACACGGAATACCGAGATGTAATTTGGGTAGATGCAAAACATCCTTCAACTTGGGAAGAAACCATTTTAAATCAAATGGGAGAAACCTGGCAAACCAGTGAAAATTTGAGTGATGAAGTTTTAAATTCTTCGAGAAAGGATATGGATATAAATCAAGAAATTCCTTTAATTGAAACAGATTCAGTATCTCGAAAAAAAGAAATCAATGATTCATTGCGAGCTGCTGCGCAGAGGGTTTTGGATAGTTTGAATTAAATAAACGTCATTTCCAAAGAGGTTTCGACTGCCAGCCCGAAAGAAATTTTCATTCTGGCGAGAGCTTAACCAGACATATGGTCCAATTAAAAACTACAAAAAGAAATCCCATACCAACCCAAAACGTATCACAGCATCACGATACGGATATCCGGGGGCTGAGAAGAAGTCGTTACTCTTTTTGAATAGGTGGTTGAAATTTTCCCATTTAAAGAAAATTCTTGTTTGTCTAATTTTTCCGTTGAAAAATAAATCTACGAGCGGGAAGCCTCCTATTTCTTCTCCATTCTGCACATAAAATTCTGCTAGGACAGGGTCGTAGGCGTTCATGTTGTATTTTGTAAAATACTTAAATCCTATTCCGGTTTCTAGGTATAATGCTTTTTTGAACCACTCGTCTTTGTAATATAAGGACTGACGAGTTACTATTTTTGGTACGTTGAAAACCTCAGAGCCACGCACTGCATTTTGATACATTACTGTGTTCATCAATGCAAATTGTTTCCACTCAAATTGCTTTTCTAGTTTTACTTTTAGGTAGTCCACTCTATCACCAAATTGTTGTGGCGTGGGTGTAGAATCGTTTTCCCTAATTGCAAAATAAGCGTAATCGTCAATACCCGTGTAGCTTATGGAAACATCGGCTAATTTTTTTGATTGAAGCTGAAATTTCAACTCTTGAGTTTTTACGTTATTGAATTCGGTTTTCCAGTTGTAATTGATGTAATCATTTTGATACAACAGAAAATTAAAATTAGGCGCTACGCTGTGAATACTAATAGACGCTGTAGCTTTATTGTCTTTATCAAGCGCATACCCTGCCGAACCTTCTACATAATTTCCATCAAAGTCACCGTTGATGTTTATTGCGGCTTTTCCGTTGAGCTCAAAACCACGATATTCTTTTTGGTATACAGCTCCAACTTCTACAATATTCCCTTTAATACGGTTTGGGATTAATTCATCCGCTAGCTGGATGACCGTATTGTAGCCATAGTTGTAGTCAGTATATTTAGTAAAGGCGGTAATATTTCCGAAGAGATTACTAGAGAGGTTTGCATACATACTCGCGTTAAAATCCTCTAACTTTGTTTTGGTCAACAATTCTGCATTTTCATAAGACTCGCCATACGGTGAGTATGGAGTTAACTGGCGATACTCAAAAAATTTGTCCTCATAATTAATAGCATTCCCTATTTTGAGCACATTGTAACTCGTGCTATCGCGCTGGGCGAACAACTCATATTCATGCTCAAAATAAAACCGAAGTCCCTCTAGTTTATTTTCGGCATTTTCAAAGTTGACATCGAGACGGCCACGGTCTGAAAATTCGTCATCATCTGTTCTAAAAAGTTCGAGTGAATTTGCTGTCAAACCACCATTTTCTTGATTGAGCACATCCTGAGCAGCGATGTGGGCGCGCACATTGTAGCGTTTATTTTTTGTGTGGTAATTGGTCGTAAACGTAAAATTACCCGTACTTGTCAAAATATGTTGATAATCCCCAAGCGATCGAACTCCTTTATACCCAATTGAAAAATTGAATTGCTCCGAAGTATTTACCGTAAAAAAAGCATCCAATTGTTGCCCTTGCTCGAAGGCAGTTTTAAAATATAATTCGGTCAAAGGTGTTGGTACGTTGAAGTAATTGATGTCTTCAATCTGGTAGTAATTAAAATGATGCGATTGCGCGACAAACTTAGGTTTTAAATGCTTACTGCTGAAATCTACCGCAAGCGAATTATACGTCTGCCCCACATTTGAAAACGGCAGCAATTCAAAATCATCCCTGCGTAAATAATTGAATTTATAATCCTTTTTAATACTCAGCGTCGTATCAACAAAAGTAGTATCCCGCTCATGCGAAATAATCTCATACATATCAATGGGCGGTTTCTCATCTTTAGGTTTGACTTTCATACGCTGTACATCAACCTGAGCGATGCCCAACCCCATAAAACCGAAAAGAATAAGGAAAACTAAAATATGCTTCATTGTACCTAATAACGTATATCGCAAAGGTATATTTTTTTTATTTCTGAAATGTGCTTTAGATTTGATTGAGCGTTTTTAAAATTCCTTTAATAAAAAAAACGCATCAACCTAGATTGACGCGCATTAGCTATGAGAACTATAACCTCACATTATAAACCTCTCTTTTTCGTAGCAATTATATATACGCAGGTTTTTAAGCTTTGGTTTTTAATTGGAGCCAAAGCAATTCTAAAAAAAAGCGCATCAACCTTAGATTGATGCGCTTTTGGCTTGAGAACAAATAACCTCACATTATAGACCTCTTTATATATACCTTATGTACGAAGATTTTTACATTTCGGTTTTTTATTTGTTAAAAAAAAATAAAAAAGCCCGCTGATTCTAGAATCAGCGGGCTTTGAATAACTATCAATTTATTTATTCGCTTGCAGGTAAAACAACCGTATCAACAACGTGTATAACACCATTTGATTGGTTAACATTAGGTATTGTAACCATTGAAGAATTTCCATTCTCATCCATAATTACAACATTCTTACCTTTCAACATTGCTTTTAAAGTTCCACCGCTAACAGTTTCAAAAGTTGCCGTTCCGTTTCCAGCTTTTATCGCTTTAATAATATCAGCTGCCTTGTAGTCTCCAGCCAATACGTGATATGTTAAAATCCCTTGTAACATTTCTTTGTTTTCTGGCATTAGTACTGTCTCAACAGTTCCTTCTGGCAATTTATCAAAAGCTGCGTTTGTAGGAGCAAATACTGTAAAAGGTCCATCGCTTTGAAGCGTTTCAACTAATCCAGCAGCTTTTACAGCGGCAACTAACGTAGTATGGTCTTTTGAGTTTACTGCATTTTCAACAATATTTTTACTAGGATACATTGCTGCTCCACCTACCATTACTGTTTTTTCTTTCATCATTTTGTCTTGTGCAAATGATGCGCTTCCCACTAACAATGTAAATGATAAAGCAATTACTGATAACATGTTTGATCTTTTCATAATTTTAAATTTTAATGATTTTTATTTAATTCTAAGTTAAAGGTTTGTTTTGCTAAATTAACGAGAGAATCTAAGTCTTGGTTTTTATTATAGATTGTTTTAGTACAATTTTGGCAGTCTTTTAACTTCTTTAAGATGATTGGCTAAAACTTTTCTAATAAAAAATTACATCTTAAACACCTCTATTTTAGTATTTTATACTTAAAAAAGAAAAGGCTGTTATCCACTTAAGTAAACAGCCTTTTCAGCATACATTAAATGTTGGCTATCAAATTAATTAGGCAACAATACCTTGTTGATAGCATGAACAACACCATTTGCGGCTTGGACATTAGTTACTATAATTTGGCTTACACGACCATTTTGGTCTGTAACAGTAGCATTAGTCGCATCAATTATGACATCATCGCCAAGTGTCATCACGGGACCATCCACTAAATCCTCAGCCCGCACATTTGCACCTGCAATTACATGCGTATTTAAAGCCGCTGTTAATACTGGTCCTGGAATATCGTCAAGTCCCATTAAACCTAATTCGACTAATAAATCTTCAAAAGCTTCGTTAGTAGGGGCAAGTACAGTAAAAGGTGCTGGAGATGTTCCATTCCCAGTACTCAAAGTTGTCACATAGTCTGGTTGATCAGCTCTGGTCAACGCAGCAACCAAAGAACTAAATCCTGCATCTGCGGTTGCAAAAGTTACTACTGTAGGTAATGCTATTACAGCGTTCACAACATGCACTACTCCGTTTGCAGCCAAAACATCTGGAGTTACAACGTCTGAAACTCCGTTTAAAGTTACCCCACTATCGGTATTAACATAAAGACTTAGTGCAGCATCTGCCTCTCCGTTAAAAGTGGCTAATGTGTTTGTATACGAAGTAGAGAAAGAGGATGATAAATTTGTTCCTGTTAGAACGTGATTCAATAATGTTTGAGTCAATAAATCAACGGGTACATCATTAATCGAAGCAAGTCCGGCTGAAGTTAAAAACGCCTCAAAGGATTCGTTCGTTGGCGCAAAAACTGTAAGCTCAGTCGTTCTATCGTCTACTGCACTGTCAAGACCTGTAATCTCTAATGCCTCAAATAATATGGAAAGGTCCGGTGTGATCATTGCAAGACCTTTAATGGTTGGGTCTACAACATCAATTGCAGCTTGAGGTAATAAAACTCTGTCCAGTGCATGCACCACACCATTTCCAGTTTGTACGTCTGGAACAATAATGTTTGTTGCCATACCGGATGCGTCAATAATCTGAGGTCCGTTAGTTAAATCAATAGTGATATCTTCTCCTTGAAAGGTAGTCGCGGTTTGACCATCTGTTAAATCTCCAGATTGTACATTTACACCTGCAAGTACGTGATAATTTAAAATAGTTTGTAAAAGTGGTTGAGGAACATCATTCAATCCACTCAAACCTAATCCCGATAACAATCCTGCAAACGCATCATTTGTAGGAGCAAAAACCGTGAAAGGTGATGATGTGGTTCCTGATAATAATGCAACATAATCTGTTGAACCATCTGTGGCTGCAACAAGAGCATCCACCAATGTTGAAAATGCTGGATTTGCAGTTGCTTGAGTTACAATGGTTGGAATCCCAATGACTGTATCTACTGCATGAATTACTCCATTACTTACTCCTACATCTGCCGTTGTAACTGAAGAAACACCATTAATCCGCACTCCTGAAGTCAAATCTAAGTATAAACTAAGATTACGTTCAGTAGTTCCAAATGTTGCTAAAGAATTAATATAACCTGTGGTCAAAGATGAAGATTCATTTTTTCCAGAGACAACATGATTAAGTAAAATATTTCTCAACGCAGGTATTGGAACATCATCCAAACTCGCAAAACCATTTTCGGTTAAAAAAGCTGCAAATGCATCATTATCTGGAGCAAATACTGTAAAGTCATCTGTACCATCTAGTGTGGTAGTAAGTCCAGCAACTTCTAGTGCTGCTGCTAAAGAAGAATATTCGGCATTTGTGGCTACAAAGTCTGATATTGTAGTAGTGGCGTCTCCCGGAGGTGTTACACCATCATCGTCATCTCCACAGGAAACCATCCCTAGAGTAATTATGAATAAAAACGTAAATTTTAAAAGATTTTTCATAGTTGTATTGTTTTAGTTAATATTGATTAATTCACTACGAAAACAACCGCATTCTAAAATGTACTACCACTAAATCCTATTTTAGCATTTTTTTAACGTTCGCTATTTTTAAAGAAATGGGTAAAACAAGAAAAGCATTTGCCTTGGCAAATGCTTTTCTTGTTTCAATCTATAAAAATTTTAATCACATAAAATGGACAGAGCGCCCACCTGTACTTTAAATTGGTCATTACTCTCTATGCGTCGGAGAACACCTGTATCATCAACAATATCAATAGGATATCTAATACTGGCTAATGTTTGAGAGGTAAAAGCTGCAATTGATTGGAATGTTTTTTTATCGTGATCAAATATGACGGTTTCAAAATCACTCGTTTCTGCATTAAATACCCCAACCGAAATTGGATATAAAATATCGACACATCGTATACTTTCATTATATAAACTACCCATCAAACAACGATCTATGATTTGATTAAAATCCGTTTCCGAAGAAATTATCATTTGTTCGTATGTAGCAAATGTTATAGCCACAGGATAGCTTAAGGTAACTTCATCGGTTGGAGTTATTGCACGCAAATCTTCAACACCGTTTATCTGGTGGTTGTCACCATTTAAAAATATTGCATAGGGAAAATCAATACTGAAACAAGGTGATCTGTCTATAATATCGTCAAAAGTTCCATCATGTGCGGCGATATTACTAATGTAGTTTTTCAACTCAACATCTTGAACAAAAGATGTCTCGGTTTCTCCTTCGAGAATGACAAGTTCTTCCTTTTTACAAGAAATTAGCGAAATAATAGTGAGCAATATTACTAAAGGTCTGTACATAGTTATTAGTGTATTTCAAATATAAAACAACTGTGGCGCAAAATATCCTACCGTATCCTTATTTTTACAGAAACTGATTTTATTTTTACTATGCCAAAGCAATTACATGATGATGTTTGTAATGAGCGTGTTTATTCAAAACTGCACGCCACACTCTCAAAAGATCTTCATGACTTTGTTTATTATAAATATGGCGCCAATTTTAATCCCAAGGACAAAGTACAGGAGGCTTTTATAAAATTGTGGGAGCACTGTAAAAAAGTAACCCCTGATAAAGCAAGAGGATTTCTTTTTACTTTGGTCAATAATATGTCTTTGAATGATGCAAAACATAAAAAAATTGTTTTAAAATTTCAGCAAACAAAACCGAGAAGCTACACAAACGAAAACCCACAATTTATTCTCGAAGAGCAGCAATATTTAAAAAAATTTGAAGATGCCCTCGCAAAGTTACCAGAGGGTCAACGAATCGCTTTTATGCTCAATCGAGCCGAAGGAAAAAAACATCAAGAAATTGCAGATATGCTAAATCTCTCTAAAAAGGCTGTTGAAAAACGGATTTACACAGCTATCAAGAGCTTAAAACAAGATATTGAAGGCATTAAGTAAAATAATGACAAAATAAAGTAGGACTTTGAATAAGTGAGTTGTTCTATTATTGAAATTACTATGAAAGAGGAAGAAAAATTAAAAGATTGGCTATCAGATAGCCTTTCAGAAAAGGAACTTAAAGCGTTTGAAAAATCAAGCGCTTTTGGTGCTTTTTATAAAATTTCTGAAGTTGCTAAACAGTATAAAGCTCCCGAGTACGATGTTGAAAATGGCCTTACTGATATTTTGAATAACAGAATTTCTGCAAAAGCTAAATTTCCGCTATACCCGGTACTTCGTAATATTGCCGCAATACTCATTCTTGGAGTGGGATTATTTTTCTTGTTCAAAAACAACACAAAAGACATTGCTGTAAAAACCGAAAACACCCAAAAACAAGTTACATTGCCAGACACGTCTAGCGTAATTATTAATGCAAATTCAACTTTGAGTTATGATGAAGCGTCTTGGAAAAAAAGCAGAAACGTTCATCTTGATGGCGAAGCTTTTTTTAAGGTAGCCAAAGGAAAGAATTTTCATGTTACTACAGATCAAGGGACTGTCACGGTTTTAGGCACAGAGTTTACAGTGCAAGACGATAAAGATAGCTTTGAGGTTATGTGTTATGAAGGCTCAGTTCAGGTTTCTATGAACGATAAAACGTATGTTTTGTTAGGTGGAAATGGAATTAAATTGACAAATAATATTATTGAAAAAACAACCACCTTGAATATGGCTCCCGCTTGGATCAAAACAACATCTGTATTTAAAAGCGAACGTTTAGCAACTGTAATTTCTCAACTAGAAACCACGTTTAACATCACGGTAAACACTACAAATGTTGATACGAGTGAATTGTACACAGGTAGTTTTACACACCAAAACCTTGCTGAAGCTTTAAAAAGTATCACGATTCCGCTTGGCCTTACTTATGAAATTGATGAAACTACAGTAACCTTAAAAAAATAAATGTGCGTGGGTTCGTCAAAAACCATATTCTCATTATTACTTTTCCTTTTTATTGCTTATAATTCCTTTGCCCAAAGGACGAATAACCGCATTCAACTCACAACAGTTTTTGAAACTATTGAAAGCCAGTTTGATGTTATTTTTTCTTACAAAGACACTCGTGTTCAAAACAGTACTCTCATTTTCAACAAGGAAAACACGCTAGAGGGAGCCCTTTTACAACTCACTAAAAAAACTCTTTTTACGTATCAAAAAGTAGGGAATAATTCAATAGCCGTTTCTATCTCCCCTAATTTAATCACCACCTGCGGAAATGTGACCATGGGAACCTCACTATCTCCATTATCCAATAGTAAAGTTGTTACTCCTTATGAAGAAATCACTTGCTCTGCCGAAGGTTTTTTCACTGTCCAAGTAAAAACGAGCAATGATAAAATTAAGATAACTCAAGCCGGATTTCAAGATGCACAATATCTCGCATCACAGCTCATTAAAAAACCCTGTTTAACGATTCCGTTACAATTAGAAATCGTAGAACTCAACCCTATTACACTCACCAACTATTTAGCTAAAGGTATTTTTAAAGAACCCGATGGGGCCGTTACGGTGCGCTATCAAGATTTTGAAACGCTACCCGGCCTCATTGAGACTGATGTACTGCAAACAATCAAAGCCTTACCGGGTGTACAAAGTGTAAACGAAAGTGTAAGCGATATAAACATAAGAGGCGGAACAAACGACCAAAACTTATTCCTTTGGGATGGTATTAAAATGTATCAAAGCGGACATTTTTTTGGACTTATTTCAGCATTCAACCCGCAGTTGACAAAAGAGGTTACAGTTATAAAAAATGGTTCTAGCGCAGCCTTTGGCGATGGTGTTTCGGGAATTATAAACATGCTTGGCAATAATGAACTTTCAGACAGTTTAAAGATAAGCGCAGCACTCAACCTTATTAGCGCAGACGCCTATATTGATGCTCCGATTTCAGAAAAACTAACCGTCCAAATTTCGGGTAGAAAATCAATCAACACTATTATTGAGACACCCACATACAATGCCTATTTTGACAAAGCATTTCAGAATACAGAGTTGACTACCGCCAATGAAGTTACCTCAGCAGATGACACAGACTTCTCTTTTTTTGATACCAATCTAAGAGTACTATATCAAGCTAGTGACAACGATTTTTTTAGATTCAATTTTTTGATCTTCGGAAATGATTTGCAATTTAAAGAAACCGCAACCATTGAAGGACTAACACTATCCCGGCAAAGTAACCTCAACCAAAACAATTTATCGGGTGGTATCTATTATAACCGAACGTGGTCTTCTCGCTTAGATACAGAAGTCCAACTCTATGGTACGTCATACGAATTGACCGCGACCAACTTTGACATTCTAAATGATCAACGTTTAATCCAAGAAAACAGCATAGGAGAAAGTGGTATTAAAGCCAATTTAAACTATTCCTTTACCAATACTTTTAATGGGATTTTTGGATTTCAGTTTAATGAAACAGGTATTACTAATTTTGAAGATATCAACTTTCCTTTCTTTCAAAGAACCGATACACAAGTATTACAAACAAACAGTATTTTTACCGAATTTGCATATCAACCAACCTCAGGCAATACATCTGTTCGCTTGGGCGGAAGATTGAACCACATAAGTAAATTTGATAAAATTCTTTTTGAACCTCGCTTAACGCTCTATCAGTCCTTTCTAAAATATTTTTCTTTTGAATTGTTGGGGGAGATAAAACATCAAACCACTTCTCAAATTATTGATTTTCAAAATGACTTTTTAGGTGTAGAGAATAGAAGATGGATATTATCAAAACCCAATGAGATTCCTATTATTAATGGCCATCAAATTTCAGCAGGATTTACATATAAAAGAAAAGGATGGCTCATTAATCTTGAAGGATACCTTAAACATGTTACTGGAATTACCACACAGAGCCAAGGGTTTCAAAATCAATTTAAAGATATCAAAACACACGGTAATTATACGGTACGCGGTCTTGAGCTGCTTCTCAATAAAAGATTTAAAAAAACAAATACATGGTTAAGTTATGCCTATGCGAAGAATACATACGACTTTGATACGCTTGAACCTCAGGTTTTTCATAACAATCTGGATATAAGACATACACTTACATACGGAATAAATTATAGTTTGGAGCGATTCAAATTTTCTGGAGGGTTCAACTGGCACAGCGGCAAACCCACTACCTTCGCCCAACCTAATAATGAGGTTACTAATGGCGAAATAAATTTCCAATCACCCAATAGCAATACCATTTCAGATTATTATCGACTAGATGTTTCCACCATGTATTATTTTAAACTTGGAAATAAAGTAAATGGAATTGCCGGTATCTCCATTTGGAATCTATTAAACAATGACAACATCACCAATCATTTTTATGGTTTCAACGAAAATAATTCATTGGAAGAAATCAGTGAAAAAGCATTAAAATTTACACCCAATGCTTCATTGAGATTTATTTTTTGACATACCGAAAAAAACCTCATACTTCTTTTTTAGGGAAATTCTCAATTGTTAGTACCTTGTACACTCAATAAAACAAATGCTCAAACTCAAAATACATCAACATCTTATAGAATGTGGTACAGACGAAGCCGGGCGCGGTTGCCTTTCGGGCCCCGTTACCGCGGCGGCTGTAATTCTCCCGGATGACTTTACCCATCCCTTTTTGACGGACAGCAAACAATTGAGCGAAAAGAAACGATTGCTCTTAAGAACCATCATTGAAAAAGAAGCTATCGCTTTCGGCGTTGCTCACGTTATGATGGAGGAAATTGACCAAATCAACATCCTCAATGCTTCTATTTTGGGGATGCACCGCAGTATTGACCAACTTAAACCAAAGCCACAATTTATTGCCATTGATGGAAACCGATTTAAACCATACAAAAAAACACCCTATGAGTGTGTTATAAAAGGGGATGGCAAATATTTACACATAGCGGCAGCATCTATTCTTGCAAAAACCTATCGGGATGAATATATGGCACGATTGCACGAAGAATTTCCCGCTTATGATTGGTTAAAAAATAAAGGCTACCCAACAGCTGCACATCGCGATGCCATTAGAAAATACGGTCCTACAAAGTACCACAGGCGAAGTTTCAGGTTGCTGCCGGAGCAATATACTTTTGATTTTTAAAATTTCAATAATAAAATTTAACTGAAATCCCCTCTGATCAATCATTAATAAATTGTTGAAAACCCGTAAATAAACTGTGTTAAAATTTATTTATGAGCCAAAATAGCTTTGTACTTTTATCGTATGAAAATAGGGGTTTATATTTTTGCCATTACATTTGCTTTGAGCGCAGTTTTAGGATGTGAAGGTACATCTAATGATAGTAGCGAATTGTATGAATATCTTCCTGAGGGAACTACACTTGTTTATAAAATTTCTCAAGAAGATGCTACTAAACTAGCATTAAAAACGCTATTCAGTGAATTTGAAAACAACAGACTTCTTTCAAATACTGAAAATTCTAAATTTAATGCTGCGTTTATTTCAAGCCCAATTATTGAGCAAATAGGCGAGACCAACGAAAGTATTTTGGCATTTTCCAATAATGAAAGTGAAACACCAAACGCTATATTCATCACGAAACAGCCGAGAACACAGATAATCCTTGATAGCATAAAAGACAAAAAAGTTGAAACACTTCGCTTTGATGATAACGAAGTTACTAAGTTAACCGTGAGCGGAAAGGAAACTTTTTACACAGCTATTGACAGCACAATGATTGTAAGTACTTCATTAAATTCAATTAAAAATAGTATCTCAAAAAAAGTTTTTAAGGACAGTACATTTCAAAAATTGATAGCGATACCCTCAAAAAAAGTTGTGACAGTTCTTAAAAAGAATAATAAAAAGAACGCATGGACTTCGCTGCATATTTCGCAGGATGAAACGTCCATTCAAGCCTCAGGAGTTTTGATTGAACGAGACTCAATCAAGCCGTTGCTTTCGCATTTTAAAAATCAGGTGCCACAAGAGTTAACGCTTACTTCCATCATTCCCAACGACACCAAAAGCGTTACCATTTTTACGTACAGTGATGCCGAATTATTATTAGATAATCTTCGGAAATTCAACAAAGATTCCACAAAAGTAGCTTCAGGTATTGCTGAGTTGTTTAACGAAATTGGTCATATAAACTGGCAAGGAAATTCATTTGTGTTTGCAAAAAGCATTGATGCTCAAATAGCACTCGAAAATCTACAACCACAAATTTCGGAAGTGAAGGAATTCAGGAATACTACCATTTACAACTTCAATTCTCCTTCATTCTTTAAAACTAAATTTAATCCCATTGTCAAGTTTGAGAATGTCGATTTTATGTTTGAAGTTAATGGTTATTTTATTTTTTGTCCTTCGGAAATTTCCGCAGAAAACATGAGTACCGCTATAATGAGCGACGCCGTTTTATCAAAGTCGGCTACATTTAAGGATATTGCTTCAAACCTTACGCGCAGTATTTCGTATTGCGAAATTGCGACCGATGAAGATGTTGCGAAGATGACAAATGGTTTACTTGGCAATAGTGGGGAAGAAACAGATTTCAAAAAAGTAAACGGTTATGACTTGGCAATTGAGCAATACACATTTGAAAACAATTTTGCGCACGTAAATTTTGTGACCGATGAAACCAGTAACGACGCGAGCAGCATCGTTGGTGTTTCTGTTCCCAATTCTTTTAAAATTTCCGAAGCGATTCTAGGAAATCCTATTTACTTTGAAGTGCGTGGAAATCGCAAAAAGAATATTGCTTTTCAAGACATAAAAAACACATTGCGCGGATATTCTATTACTGGAGAAGTGTCATGGTCCAAGAAACTTGACAATCCCATTTTAGGCGACATTCAAGAAGTTGACGTAAACCGAAATGGGAAAAAACAACTTGCATTTGTAACAAAGAACAAAATGTATGTTGTGGATGAAAACGGAAAAGATGTAGCGCCATTTCCCATTTCGTATAAAGACCAAATAACACAACCTTTGGCCGTTTTTGATTATGATAATAGCCGCAAATATAGATTTATCATCATTCAAGACAACGAAGTGATTATGCTGGATGGAGACGGAAAATCTGTGAAGGGATTTACCTTTAAAAAAGCGAAATCAGAGATTATCGCTACACCACAACACATACGTTTGGGCAACAAAGATTACTTGTTGTTTCAAGAAAAAAGTGGCAAAATCAACATCTTAAGTCGAACGGGAAAAGAAAGAATCAAGATTTCGGAAACCTTTAAACTCAATGGAAGACCCATTCAAAAAGATGGTGATCAATTTGTTTTAATCACTGCTGACAACGAAGAGAAAATAATATCGCAAAGTGGAAAAGTGACTACAAAAAAACCCAACGTTGAAACTGATTATTCTTATAAAATTGATGCAAGAATGAAAGTTTCATTAAATGATAATCTACTAAGAATGAATGGGAAATTGGTTGAGCTTCCTTTTGGTATTTACACGAAACCAAATCTTTTCTACTTCAATAAAACGGGATATGTTACCGTTACCGAAACTCAAGAAAACAAAGTATATCTTTACACTTCAAACGGAACACTTGTAAACGGATTTCCCGTGTATGGAACTTCATCTGCAACACTTACCGATGTTTCAAAGTCAAAGTCGCTGCAATTGCTGGTAAAAGGTGATGAAAAGGAATTGTTGTCTTACACAATCAATTAATAGGTTTTAGTCTAAGTTATTTTTAGCGTAATTATAAACTTAAGTATTTGGTTTACTAAGTATTGCGTATATTTAATTGCTAATAGCAGTTTATATCTCAAAACCTAAAACGTAACACAATGAAAACATATCTTTTAATTCTTTCACTGGTTTTTTTAATTTCTTGTAATGATTCTCAAAAAAACAAAACAGAAGTAGAGACAGCAGAAACTCAAAATAGCACTGTAAAAAAACAAGAAAACTCAAATGGAATGCTTGCCCAAAATGGTGATTACAGTTCCTTATTTAAGAGGGAAGCTAACGATTGTAGCTTTCTTTCAACACAAGTAATTGCAGATGCACTAAAGATGGATGCGAGAATGATAAATAAAGGAATCAACGATTGTACCTTTAATCTAGTGGAAGCAAATGGTAATAAAACACGCTTTTATTTTAGAGTACAACCGTGGGAAAATAAATTAATAGTAAGAGAAATAAAATCGGCAAAAGAGAACGCTGAAAAGTTTGGGAAAGACTCCAAATTAAGTCAATATAAAATAAGCGAAACTGGTGACACTTATCTCTCGATGCATCAAAATAGAATGATTAGAGTAATGAATGAAACCGCAGATGGAATTATCGTTATTTCGTATTTTGATGAAACCCAAAATGATGGAACAGATATGGAAGGCAAAAATCAACGCAAAGAAATTGCCAGGGAACGAGCCTACGACATTGCCAACTTTTTATTGAAAAGCCACCAAAATTAAGCCAACTAAAAAACCCCATTTATTGTACTCTAAATGGGATTTTTATGATATTTAATTTCAACTTCCAAAAAAAGGCAGCAAATTTTTCAAAGTCTAAATTTATTTAAATTATAGTGGTTAGAATTACAACATAATATTGATATATCAAATAAATCAAAAATTATTAAATTTATTTTAATCAAACACGCTTCAAAAAATTGAATTTCTCTAGAAATGAGTTAAAAAACATTTAAGGATTCTTCAATATTTTCTTTTATAATAGTTTTGCGTCTTCATTATAAAAACTATAATTATGAAAAAAATAGCAATTGTTATATTCACAGTATTTTCAGTTATTAACATGATTAGTCAAGAAAATATTACTCAAATTGAGAAAGGTAGTATATTCTTAAATGGTACAGTAGGTTTCAATTCAATCCGTACTAGTACAGAACAAAATGAGATAGGAAACGTGAAAATGGGGCAAGATTTAAATATTAATTTAAATCCAAAAATAGGTTATTTTGTTGCGAACAAATTTGTTGTAGGATTACAACTAAATATAGATTCGAATAAGTTTGAACGTTTCCAGTCAGGTGGAGCAAGTGAAACATCTAAGTTCACTACTCTTAATGTTGGTCCATTTTTAAGATACTACATATTTGACGGACTCTTTGGTGAGGGAAGTGTTGGTTTTGGGAGCTATAAAAATAAATTTGAAGATGACAGAGAGTTTAAATCAAACTTATTTCAATATAACCTTGGAATTGGTTATGCTATCTTTATTGGCAAAAGTCTATCTGTAGAGCCATTACTTCGTTATCAAAGGGCAATTTCAAAACCAGATTCAGCACCAGATGGCTTTAAAAATATAGCTAGCAGTTTACAATTCGCAATAAGTCTAAGTGCCTATCTATAATCAGATATCGTTTTAGTAATTAAGAAACCGCCAGTGTAAACAACACCCTTAACAAAATGGGATTAAATTTAGTTGTTAAAAAAGGAATCTAAAAATGCGGTTTTTTTATTTACTTTCAGCTTCAAAGAGCGTTAGAAAATGTTTTAAGAGTTTCTCTTTTACTTCTGCCATGTTTATTTCGGCTTTGCCTAATTCAACGTTGAGTGAAGTGACTGCTTTTCCTTTTATTCCACAGGGAATCATATTGTCAAAGTAGCCCAAATCTGAGTTTACATTTAATGCAAAACCGTGCATGGTGACCCAACGACTCGCTCGAACTCCCATCGCACAAATTTTACGCGCAAAGGGTGTTCCCACATCTAGCCAAACTCCCGTTTCACCTTTGGACCTTTCGGCTTTTACGCCGTATTCTGCCAGCGTGAGGATGACCATTTCTTCTAGCAAACGCAGGTATTTATGGATGTCTGTAAAAAAATTCTCAAGGTCGATAATGGGGTAGCCCACAATTTGGCCAGGGCCATGATAAGTTATGTCTCCGCCTCTATTTATTTTATAATAGGTTGCTCCTATTTCGGTGAGTTTGGTTTCAGAAATTAAAAGGTTTTCAATGTCTCCGCTTTTTCCCAATGTATAGACATGCGGATGTTCAACGAATAAAAAGTGATTGGGCGTTTCCAGGCTAGATTCTTCTCTGCGATTCTTGATTTTAAGGTCAATAATCTCTTTAAAAAGTTCCTCTTGATACTCCCAAGTTTCCTTATAATCTTTAAGTCCTAAATCTTGTATTTCAAGTTTTCTATTCAAATTATTTGCTTTTTACTCCTCAAGTTCAACTTTAATTTTTTTGCTTTTAGGCTTTCCCAATCGAATTAGCAATTTTAAAACAGGAAGCTAAAGAAAAGGCCCGCTCATCACAACGCTATCTTTCTGGATTATTGATAATAATTAGTGCCGCGATCACGCCTGGAATCCAACCCAAACAAGTCAAAATCAAAACAATCACAACAGACCCACAGCCCTTGTCAATAACAGCCAGCGGTGGGAATAAGATGGACAACAATACTCGCCAAATACTCATAGATTACAAAATTACGGATTAATTAATAACATAGGTCGGGCGAATGCCGTTTTGTTACACGGTTAGAAAATGTATCTTAGTGTTTTTATTTCTGAAATGTCACAACCACAAAAAATAGCTTTTCTCATTGTCATTTTGTGCTCTCTGAATATATCGGCGCAGTATCATTTCAGCGGAAAAGTAACCAAAGAGTACCAAGATGGAAACATCTATCTTTCGCTCGTAGAAGATTACCGAAAAATAAGCGGTGTCCATCCAGAGCAAATCTTAAATAAAACGAAAGCAGATTCCACCGGAATTTTCACTTTTCAAGGCGACAACCTCAACACCGAAAATAGAATCTATCGAATCCATATTGACAACTGCACCGAAGAAGAACAACAAACATTGCATTTTACTGGACATTGTCTCAATAGTAAAGAAATTGTATTTGTAGCAAATAATACAACCAAACTTGAGTTGCCTTTTGGTTTTGAAAACGAAATGTTTTGCAAGGTGGTTTCTCCCAATGAAAAAGCAAATACCTTTCTCAAAATAGATTCAATAAAGAATGACATGCGCTTTGCTTTTGGCACCTATCGCAGCGAAGCCAATAGGAAAGTAAATTCAAAAAAATGGTTCAATAGTTTACAATCATTTGGCGAGCAACTCAACGAACCACTTGCCGAATTGTACAGCTATACATTTTTGAGTGACCGCACCAGCGACCTCCATTCTTATTATGTAGAAGATTTAAAATCCAGCAATTATTACGAAAATTTATTAAACAGACTAGAAACAACGTACCCCAATTCCAGCTACACAAAACAATACAGAGCAGAACTAGCAGCAGATAAAATGCTCATTTCGCCCAATGAGAACAAAAGGTTGCCTTGGTGGGTGTATTTGGTTTCGGGGGTTGCGCTTATTTCTATCCTCGGAAATGTATATTTTTCAAAACAATTAAAACAATCGCGGCACATTTCAGAAAAAAAACAACCGCTTTCCTCTCAAGAACAAAAAGTATTGGACTTAATTCTTCAAGACAAATCGAATAAAGAGATTGCCAACGAACTTTTTGTGAGTGTGAGTACGGTAAAAAGCCACATTAATAATTTGTATAAAAAGCTAGATGTAAAAAACAGAAATGCTGTTAAGTCCTTATATCAGTAATATCTCATAAATTTCCACCGGGGTCTAGTCCGCTTTTCAAACCAATATTTTCACGTTTCCAATTTCATTTTTAAGATGTTTGACCTGTATTAATCACAAAACATTTTAAGTATGAAAACTACAGTAATCACATTTAAAAAAGGAGCAATATTTTGCTTTCTATTGGTAGCGACCGCACAAATGAGCGTTGCGCAAATGGCTTTTGAAAACGCAATAACACCTGTTGCTATTATTGATTTTGAAGTCCAAATTGTGGACTACGGAACTATTGACCAGAACAGCAATGGCGAGCGCGACATCAATTTTAAAAACACGGGAGATGCGCCACTAATTATCTCAAACGTGAAATCGAGTTGCGGTTGCACCGTCCCTAGCTACGAGAAAAAACCCATTGCACCGGGCGCTTCGGGAAAAATTACCGTGAAGTATGACACCAATAGAGTGGGCGCTTTCAACAAAACGATTACCGTAACTTCAAACGCCACGGAAGCAACCAAATTGCTAAAAATAAAAGGAACAGTGATTGCCACAAAGGAATCCAAATAAGTTGTTTCTCTTCGGAAATGAAGTATACCGAACACTTTCTTTTTTGATTTTAAATTGAAGTGAAAATAAAACTCCAACTTCATTTTGAGGTTGCATTAAAAATTGAGACTTCAACCAAATTAACATCGACGGGGAATCTTAAGAGAAATTTCAGAAGAAAATTGAAGCGTAAAATAAGCAAATAGGCTAATTTTGCGCTTTAAATTTTTCACATGCAATTATCTGAATTAGAAATCATTCGTAGAGAGAAACTCTCACAACTTAGAAGCCTAGGTATCAACCCGTATCCTGCCGATTTATTTCCGGTAAGCCACACGAGCAAACAGATTAAACAGGATTTTGAGGAAGGTAAAAAGGTAATAATTGCAGGAAGATTGATGTCCCGCCGCATTCAAGGAAAAGCATCTTTTGCTGAATTGCAAGACAGCGAAGGCCGGATTCAAGTATATTTTAATCGTGACGAAATTTGTCCGGGCGAAGACAAAACACACTACAACGAAGTGTATAAAAAATTACTGGATATTGGTGATTTCATTGGTATCGAGGGCGAACTTTTCAACACGCAAGTGGGAGAGAAAACTGTGATGGTCAAAAGTTTTAAATTACTTTCAAAAGCACTAAAACCGTTACCACAACCCCGCGTAGATGCTGAAGGAAAAGTACATGACGCATTTACAGACCCTGAACAAAGATACCGCCAGCGGTATGCAGATTTGGTCGTAAACCCACACGTAAAAGAGGTGTTTATCAAACGAACAAAACTCTTCAATGCCATGCGCACATTTTTCAATGAACGCGAGTATTTTGAGGTGGAAACGCCAATTCTACAACCCATTGCCGGAGGTGCTGCGGCGCGTCCTTTTATGACGCATCACAATTCGTTGGACATCCCGTTGTATATGCGTATTGCGAATGAGTTGTATTTAAAAAGATTGATTGTCGGTGGTTTTGATGGCGTTTATGAGTTTTCTAAAAACTTTAGAAACGAAGGGATGGACCGCACACATAACCCGGAGTTTACAGCGATGGAAATCTATGTGTCTTACAAGGATTACAACTGGATGATGGATTTCTGCGAGCAGTTGTTAGAGTTCTGTGCCATGCAAGTAAATGGAACGACGAAGACTACGTTTGGCGAGCATGAAATTGACTTTAAAGCACCGTACGCCAGATTTACCATGGCAGAAAGCATAAAACATTTTACAGGATTTGATATTACAGGTAAGACTGAAGATGAAATTAGACAAGCTTGTAAAGACCTCAAAATTCCTGTAGATAAAACCATGGGGAAAGGGAAATTGATTGATGAAATTTTTGGAGAAAAATGTGAAGGAAATTATATACAACCCACATTTATTACTGACTATCCAAAGGAGATGAGCCCTTTGTGCAAAGAGCACCGCGACAATCCAGAATTGACAGAACGTTTTGAATTAATGGTCTGCGGAAAAGAGATAGCGAACGCCTACAGTGAATTAAATGACCCTATTGACCAACGCGAACGTTTTGAAGCACAACTGAAACTTGCCGACCGTGGTGACGATGAAGCAACAGCATTTATAGATTACGACTTTTTACGTGCCTTGGAATATGGAATGCCACCAACGAGTGGAATGGGAATTGGGATGGACCGTTTAATCATGTATTTAACGAACAATCCTTCCATTCAAGAAGTTTTATTTTTCCCTCAAATGAGACCAGAGAAAAAAGCGGTTGCGATGAGCGAGGATGAAAAAGCGGTACTAGCAATTTTAAAGTCTAATGAAAAAATGACCCTCGACGCGTTGAAAACCGAAAGTGGTTTGAGCAACAAAAAATGGGACAAAACCATCAAAGGGTTAACAAAGCACGGTGTAGCGAAAGTGGAGAAAACAGATGATGGGCTGTTTGTGGAAGTTGTTTAAAACTATTTAATTACATTCTATTTAAAAGACTCGTATAAACGAGTCTTTTTTTATTTTTATTAAATGGCAAAAATCACATATTTCTTAGGTGCGGGAGCAAGTTATCAGTCATGTCCAATTCTTGAAAAACAGGCAGAGGCTATGATATATGTCGCCGAAACGGATTTGTATGGTATAAATTCTCCTATAAGAAAAATTTGGAAATATGAGAATCTATCAGAATTACAGATAAATTCAACAAAACATGAACAAATTCTGTGGTGCTTAAAATATTTTGGACTTAAAGCAATAAAATTTGGCACAATCGATACATACGCAAAAAAACTTAACCTTCAAGGAAATGAGGAGGAATTAAATTTGTTAAAGCTATCTGTTTCTGTATTTTTTGATTTGTGGGAAAATTTTTATGAAAAGAGATATTTAAAGTTTAATTTAAAAAATACAATTGACAGAACTAATGAGATTTTAACTGAAAAAAAATATCAGGCTATCGACCCAAGATATATTTCTCTCTTTTCTATTTTTTTAATCAGAGGTAAAGATGGTATTATAAAATTTAATAAATCTGTAAATTTTATCACGTGGAATTATGATTTGCAATTAGAAGAAACTTTTAAATTATTCACAGAAGATACTCAATGCAAACGCTTAGCAGAGGTAAATAATTATTTTCCTTTTTCTAAAAGTAACAGCCAAAATATTAATAATCAAGTTTGCCACCTTAATGGACATCGAGGTTATTATGACTACGAGGGAATACAAATAGGGAAAACATTAACAAATGGTCATTTAGAAACCCTACAAGCTAACTCCTACGAAAGTTATTGGCAATTACACGCAAGTTCGCCCAACGAGTTAAAAGAAAGCAAGACTGACTACAATAGATTTATAAACTATGCTTGGGAACACAAAACTGATTCAAGTTTTTTTAATAATATAAAAAAGATTTTATCAAAAACTGAAATATTAGTTATAATTGGTTACTCCTTTCCTCTATTCAACAGAGAAATAGATGAGAATTTATTAAAAAGCTTAAATTATCTAAAGGTTAAAGAAATTGTTTACCAAGACCCAAATGCGAACCTAGAAATTCTTCAGGCCGTTTTATCAGAAAATATACTTAGATATGTTGGCCATGAAAATAATATTAAAATAAAAAAAGAAATAGCACAATTTTACATCCCTAACAACTTCAATAGAGAATTTACCGAGAAAGAAATATATGTTTGAAAATATGAAAAATCTAATCTTAATTATAACAATTCTTTGCCTAGCAATAACTGTAAAAGCACAAGATGTAACGTTCACGCAAGAGATGACCGGTCCCGGAAGTCTTATTTTTGGAATTACAGATTTGAATGGCGACTATCTAGACGATGTGGTTGTTTTTAAAGAGGGTGCCTTGACTATCCACCAACAGAATGCAACTACGGGAATGCTTGATATATTTACGATTCCCACAACCGCAACACATCTTCCAGATTGGTCAGTAACTATTGCAGACATTGACAACAATGGAATCAACGACATCATGTACGGCGATGAAACTGGCGTGAGTTTTTTAACGGCCAATGAAGATGGTACAGCATTCACTGAAACCGATACCAGCACCACCGAAATATTTTGTCAACGCGGTAACTTCATCGACATCAACAATGACGGAAATATTGATGCATTTATGTGCAACGACGAAGAGCCCAACAACTACTTTATCAATGACGGAACGGGTAATTTTTTACCCGATAATCAAGGCGGCATAGGCGATACACCCGGTGGTGGAAATTACGGTTCTATCTGGTTTGATTTTGATGGCGACAAGGATATGGATGTTTATATTTCAAAATGTATTGCGGGAGGTGGAACAGGCCCAACAGACCCTCGTCGCGTGGACCAACTGCACCGTAATAATGGTGACGGAACATTCACAGATGTTGCTCCAGCTGCTGGTGTGGATTTAGGGGTTCAATCTTGGTCAACGGCAACGGGAGATTTTGACAATGATGGCGATATGGATTTAGTAGTTGCGGATCAGCACAATAATGAAATAGGCACCAAATTGATGGTCAATAATGGTGACGGAACATTTACAGACATGACCATGGGCTCTGGTTTTGAAGGTCAAGACCAAAGCGTGACAATCGTTGCTTTCGATTTTAACAACGACGGTTTTCAAGATATTTATGCAGAGTTTGGGAACGGGATTTTCTTGAACAACGGCGATTTAACCTTCACTCAAAATACGACCGATATTACAGGGAGAGGTGCCGTGGGAGACATGAATAATGATGGTTTTCTGGATATCAAACTAAGCGTAAACACTACGCTTCTTGTAAACGAAGGAAATTCAAACAATCACCTAACCCTCAATTTAAAAGGCATTGAGAGCAACGCTAATGGAATTGGCGCAATTGTAACGATTACGGGAGATTTCGGGACGCAAGTGCGTCATGTGCAAAGTGGCATTGGCTTTTTACAAGCGCATACATTAAACCCACATTTTGGACTTGGTGCTGCGACAGAAGTAGCTTCAGTATTGGTGGAATGGCCTTCGGGAATTGTTGATTTAATTGAAAATGTTCCAGCAAACGAACCGTTATTTATTGAAGAAGGAAGCAATCCTATTTTAGGAATTTCAGAAATTTCAGCAAACAAAAAAATTACGTTGTTTCCCATTCCAGCAACAACGACTTTGAGTATCAATACTTCGGAAATTTTAAAACCCCAAGCTCACATTACCTCATTATTAGGAGTATCAACAAAAGCTAAAATCCAAAACAATACTGTCGATATTCAATCGCTCGCAAGCGGAACCTACTTCTTGATTTTTGAAACCGAAAACGGGCGGCGATTTAGCGAGAAGTTTATTAAAAAATAAAAACGACCTTTAAAAAAAGACCGTTCCTATCATCAAAATAAACCTCAAGATTTCACCCTTGAGGTTTTCTTTTGTATGCTTTTGATGAATCCATAAATAGAAGCTCCAAAAAGCAAAAGGGTTATTAATACTGGGAATTTCAGAAACCAAATCAATTCTAAAATCGACATTGACCCTCCGCCCCAACCTACCGCAAATAAAACAATGAAGCCCAGATAACACGTAAGCCAAAGGCTCCCAACAAATAGCAATAACAAAACTATTGCTGCCAATAAATGCCATATTCTATAATTCATTTTGCTACATTTTCATCCAAAAACTTAACATCCCTCGTGTTCTTTTGCACGGCGACTGCTGCAAAAAGCGCTAGCGTAAAGGACATCCCGTAAAATCCTTTTTCACTGAGTTCGATGTCCGCGTTCCACAAACCAATGACCAATAATACGATAGAGGCGATGGTGGTAAACCAACTTATGCCGTAATACATATCGGTCACCTGGATGCCCTCCACTCTATCCCGCACACTTTTTTGCACGGAAACAACCGAAAACAATCCAAACAATAAAATAGTAAAATAGTAGCCCTTTTCATTGAGCTCCATTCCCACATTCCACAGTCCGATACAATAGGAAACCATCCCTATCAATAACGCCGTCCACGACGCACCAATAAATGCTGGGCTGGGCTTGCAATTAAATGCTTCCACTTTTTTACTCTTTTTAGTTACTTCCTCCTCAAATGTGGGAGCGTTCACTGGTTTCTTTTCATTAAATACATGTTCCATAATTTTTGATTTTGATGATTTATGAAACAAAGATGCGATGGTTTGGTGGCTTCGGAAATGTTACTTTTCATTAAAACTTACGATTTGAATTTGAAATACTGTCCAGTTGAGCGCAGTCGAAACCTTTATGAAATAAACATTTTACTTAATAATTTATATATTTTAAGTTGAAATAGTTTTAGACAAAATGAAATCAATACATTTATAAAAACTTACGATTAAATGAAAGCTTTACAAAGTATTATCAACACACTTTCTACTGAAGAGCAGCATGTTTTCATCCAAAACCTCGAGCAAAAAAACCGAAGAGGAGACACAAAAAATGTCGCACTATTCAAATTAATAGCGAGCAGAAAGACAGAAAACATCGTCAAAAAATTATATGGGAAAGATGCAAAAAACGCCTATCACGCATTGTGCAAAAGATTGCAGGATAGCCTTATTGACTTTATCGCGCTTAAAAGTTTTGCCGGAGAAACGAGTGAAGAAATGGAAATACTCAAATTGCTCCTTTCCAGCCGAATCTTCTTTGAACACAAACATTACAAACTAGGTTTTAAAACACTCGCCAAAGCCGAAAAAATCGCATTACAATTAGATGTATATTCTATTCTTACTGAAATATATCACACTAAAATACAGTACGCGCATTTGAATGCATCCATCAGTTTAAGCGAGATTATTGGTGCGGCGAATAACAATTTGGCATTGTTCACCCGCGAGCAACAACTCAATATGGCGTATGCACATATCAAGGAAGCCTTGAAAGCAAAAGAATCAAAACCAATTCAAGATGTCATCACTGAAGCTTTTGGAACTTTTGAAATTGAACTCGACAACAAACTCACGTACAAATCGCTATTCCAATTAATGAATATTACAGCGACAGCGGCTCGCTTGCAAAGTAATTATTATGACAGTGCTCCGTTTTTATTTAGGTTGTACGAGATGGTTTCGGAAAAAGAAGAGCTTGCCAATAAGCACTTATTTTATCATATTGAAATACTCAATGTAATGGCGACAGTAAGTTTCAGAAATAAGGATTTTAAAACTTCAAGTAAATTCCTGGAAATTATGGAAGCCCAAATGGAAAAGGAACACCGTAAATATTACGGCAGATTTCAAGAAAAACTGCTATTGAATAAAGCGCTTTGTTTCAATTATACCAATCAACCCAACAAAGCAATTGAACTTTTGCAACAGTATAATGCAAACTCATTGGATATTGATTTAACGTTGGCGGTTTGCTATTTTCAGCAGGAAAAATATGAAGATTGTTACGCCGTTTTAAAGCAAATGCACCATAGCGATTTGTGGTACGAAAAGAAAAACGGCTGGATCTGGGTAATTAAAAAATCGATTATTGAAATTTTGGTGTTGATAGAATTGGATAAACTGGACGTTGTGGTTTCAAGGATTAGTAGTTTTAACAATCGGTTTTCAAAACGGTTGAAAGCTTCGGGAGAATTTCGGGTGTTGAATTTTATAAAACTCGTTTCAAAATATTATGAAGCACCGCAAGAAATCAATTCGTTAAAATTTCAGCAGTTGGTAGAAACCTCTTTTGAGTGGATTGGCACAGAAAAAGAGGACGTGTTTGTAATGAGTTTTTACGCGTGGTTAAAAGCAAAAATGGAGAGAACGGGATTGTATGAGACAACGTTGACTTTAGTGCGAAAAAATTGAGAGTACAAATAAAAGAATTGAAATAAATAGAAAATAAGGGTAGGAGTTTTTCAACCTATCCTGTTTAATATACGATACGCTGAGAGCCAATTAACTACCTTAAGAATCTTCTGCTTATATTTGAAAAAAATCTTTGTCTTATGAAAAAATTACTACTCATTTTACTTACCTTATTTTCAACATCTTTTGGGATTTCTCAGATTTGTGTGGATGTTAATTTAGATAATGAATATTTTGGTTGTAATGGCGATACTATATTATTGGATGCTACATGCAGCGAGCCTGACACAACGTATCAATGGTTTCTTAATGGTACAATATTACCCTCTGAAACTAATTCTACGTTAGATGTAGCTACAGGAGGTGTCTATAAAGTTGAAATTATGAGAGGGGTGGATTTCTTTGAAGACCAAACCGATATTATATTCTACGACCAACCTGTTGCATTTAACCCGGAACCCCTCATTTATTGCGATCCAGATAATAATGGCTTTGGCGTATTTAATCTTGAAGACGCTTCACAACAAGCTATTGGAGGAAACCCCATGGGCTTTTTTACTGTATCGTATCATGAAGTTTTGAGCGAAGCCGAAAACAACGTAAACCAACTCGCAAGCCCTTATGAAAATATAGTTCCGTTTTCACAAATAGTTTTTATACGTGTGGATACGGGAATTACAGGTTGTTTCGATATTAGTGAATTAGAGTTGATTGTTATAGTAAATCAACAGGCTAACGACCCTAATGATTTATTTATGATTGACGAAGATATGGATGGGACAGAAATATTTGACCTAACAGTTGTAGAGCCAGAAATTTTAAATAGTCTACCTTCAGTAGATTTTGGTATTGACTTTTTTGAGACACAAGCAGATGCACAATCAAACATGAATCCCATATCTAACCCCACTCAGTATTCAAATACGACCAATCCCCAAACGATATATGTTTCGGTTAGAAATATTGACACGGGATGTTTCTCTGTATTAGACTTTGAATTGATTCTCACAGATGGATTAGACCTCGACGGCGATGGAGTCCCCAACGAAGACGAAGACCTCAACAACAACGGCAATCTAGAAGATGACGACACAGATGGTGACGGCATCCCTAATTATCTAGATAGCGATGATGATGACGATAATGTAGAAACCATTGACGAAATCCAAGGAATAGGTGCAGGTCTTGGACCACAAATATTTATTGACACAGATGGCGACATGATTGAAAATTATCTTGACGACGACGATGACGGTGATGGCGTTTTGACAAAAGATGAAGACTACAACGGCAACGGCGACCCCATTGATGATGATACAAACAGCAACGACATTCCAGATTTCTTAGATGACGATGTGGCACTAGGAGTTGTTTCACAGGATTTGGTAGGATTGGCAATTTTTCCAAATCCCGCAAAAGACCTTTTAAATATATCGATGCCTAATTTAGAAAGCAACGCGACAATCACCATCTATTCCATACAAGGAAAGCAACTTTTTTCTGAAATTTTAAACACCCGAGCAACTGCAAAAAATATAGATGTTGCCAGCCTTCAAAGTGGTGTTTATTTTATCAAGATTGAAACTCAAAATGGAAGTTTGACTAAGAAGTTTGTGAAGCAATAGCATTCAATTTTAAGTTTTTGTATTTTTACTTGATATGCCAACGATATTTATATTTTTTGGATTGAGGTTTTTCTTCTATTCAAACGAACACGAACCAAAACATATTCACGTTAGAAATGGGGATGGCGAAGCAAAATTTCAAATAGAAAATGAAATTCTTTTAATTAAAAATTTCGGTTTAAAACCAAAAGATTTAAAACTGGCAGAAGCAATTATTTATGAAAATCAAGAACTCTTAATCTTACGATGGGATGAATACTTTAAAACAAAATAAAATACCGAAAATAACTTTTAGTAATAACTCAATGCATATTTTTATGCCGGACGGGAGAAATACCATAGTAGAGCTTGCTAATTTTGAAAGATTGAAAAATGCGTCCTTACCTCAACTAGAGAATTTTGTTTTATCTCCTTTTGGCATTCATTGGGAACAATTAAATGAAGATTTAAGTTTTGAAGGTTTCTTCAAATAATATAGATAGAGATTACACAGAACAAAAAAGCCGCTTTTAAGCGGCTTCTTTTTTAACACCGCTTACTGTTCCTACTTTTTGGCATAAGTGGGCCATCATCTTGACGGCAGTAAGCGGTGTTTTAAATCCAGATGTATCAACTGAAAAAACAACACATGAATGTTAATTTTACTAAGGTATTATAGAATGTAGTCACTTTAAAATTAAGCCTGTCTACATTTATAAATAGCGATTGATTTTTACAAAAGACGCCTATTCTTCGCCCATGTTGCTCAAATATTCAATATCGTTATCAATAGTTAATAACAGTAAGCTTGTAGCGGTGCAAAACACTGGGCTCGTAATGCAGTGATGCCCATTCCAGCTACCATCTTGATTTTGGATTTTTAATATTCGGCCGCTCATGTCGTTGTACCATTTAGTCCAATCGCTGTCCTGATTTACGGCAAGCGATTCGCCTGTTTGTAAAAAACTCAAGAATTCTTCTCCCCCATTGTTTCCATAGCCATTGAGTACTTCTTCACTTTGTGCACTTCTTTTTGCAGATTGGTATACATTGTAAGACGCAGTGTATTCAGCGGCTTCGGCTTCAGTATATCCTGCTTTTCTAAGGTTTGCTGCGTTGACAACAACTTCGTCAAGAGTGCCATTTTTATTTGCTTCTTTGATGGCATTTTCGGCTTTACGGGCATCTTTTGCCGTGGCGCGCACGCTTCCGCTAACTGAATATAGCATAACACCGGCACCGTCTGAGGTATTAATATTTCCGCTTTTATCATCATAATTAGATTTTTGATACGCGCGAGACTTTTCTAAAACATCTTCATTCACGGCCGCGCCAACAGATTGAGCAGCTTCGAGCGCACTATTGGCGAGTCCGCTTTGCAGCACACCAGCCCAACCTGCTCCTTTTTGTTTCCCTTGGTCATCTGTACTTCTCTGGATTTTATCAATGCAAATATCCAACGCCCTCGAAACTTTATTTGCGTCCACTCCTTTTAGTTCTCTTCCCAATAAGTTTGAAAAAAACTGGGCTGTCATCACTACATCTATGTTCTCTCCAAGTTTGCGTTGTATCTGGGTATTCCTCGCTTGCGTGATATACACATTGTTCTTATTTCTATCCACCTCGTTCAGTAAATAATCAATAGCACCTTTTAATTGATTTTTATACTGTCCCTTTTTTAGGGTAGTTCCGCTTCTTAAAAAAGCAGTGGCAACCATTGCAGTTGTTGCGGGATCACCTTGCACGGCATGAGGATCCATAATATTCTGTGCACTATGCGACCCTGCGCCATAACCTCCATTTTCTAATTGTGCTTGTGACAACCAAGCGAGTCCGTCGCGGATGGCGAGCCTTAGATTTTCATCATTTTTATACAATGAAAAATCTTTAGAGGACTCCTCACCCATAACGGTCATAAATACACAGCCGGCTTCTGGCTCGAGTACTCTTTTTGTTTCTGCAAATTGTTTTGTGGGTTCGATGACTTTCCAGGCAGCGAAGACCAAGATAATGAGCATTGCGGATAATAAAATTTTTGTTTTCATTTTAAACTGTTTTTAGATTTATGATGAAATTAGCAATCAACACAGCATCTAAAAACAACCATCTAGTAAACGTGATGTTACAGTGAGTTAAATAGCAGTATCACCTAGTAACCGAAATGTGAAACCTTCAATCATATTGTCTTGAAAGTAACTTTGCCTTTAATTAATTAACATCCAAAATTATGAGTGTTTATTATTTATGGCTCAATTATTGGTTTATTATATCCAAATTATTTACATTAGTAACCTTATTAATAAAAAACCGATAATGAAAAATTTATTTAAAGTAATAGCTGTAGCTGCCCTATTTATTTTTGGAGCACAAAACGTACAAGCACAATCTCTGTCTACCTCTCAAGACCAACGTCCTGAAGAAGTTGCAAAAATGAAAACTTCAAACCTGAACGATGCATTAACCTTAACTGGAGAACAACAACGTTACATTTTTAGAGCACTTACGGCAAACGAAGTGAACATGAGAAAAAATGTTACTGGAAAAGACATGAACAACGCTGAAGTAAAGTCTAAAAAAATAGAATTAGACGAACAACTTGACGGCGCAATGAAGAAAACATTGACTGCAGATCAATATGCTAAATATAAAGCAATGCAAAAGCAATAATTAGTATTTGTTACTAATTCAAAAGTCCCACCAATGGTGGGACTTTTTTATTTATAATGCTTTCGCTGTATTGTCAATGGCTTCAATAGTTTTGTCCAAATCTTCATACGATAGTGCATCGCACAAAAACCAAGTTTCAAAGGCACTTGGGGCAATGTAGATTCCTTTATCCAATAGGCCATGGAAAAACTTTTTGAAAATTTCATTATTAGCGTTCGCAGCAGTTTTAAAATTGGTCACGGGTGTTTCAGAAAAATGTACCGAAATCATGGATTGCTCTCTATTGATTGTATGAGCAATTGAATGCCTATTTAAAACTTCTGTCATTCCTTTGTGGAGGTATTCAGTTTTCTTTTCTAAAGATGTAAAAATCTCAGGTTTCTCATTTAGTTCTTTCAGCATTGCATGGCCCGCAGCCATTGCTAATGGATTTCCGCTTAAAGTTCCTGCTTGATATACAGGTCCCACGGGTGCTAAATGATTCATAATTTCTTCACGAGCAGCAAATGCGCCAACGGGCAAGCCTCCGCCTATTACTTTTCCGAAGGTAACAATATCGGCTTTTACATTTTTAAGTTGTTGCACCCCCCCTTTTGTCAATCTGAAACCCGTCATTACCTCATCAAAAACAAGTAATATTTCATTGTCATCACAAAGCGTTCTTAACCCTTCGAGAAAGCCTTTTGCCGGTGGAATACAGCCCATATTTCCCGCTACGGGTTCGAGAATAATGCAGGCAATTTGATTTGGGTTTTCACTGATAATTTCAGCAACATTTGAAAGATTGTTATATTCAGCAAGCAGGGTATCTTTGGCGGTTCCTTTTGTAACGCCGGGACTGTTGGGACTTCCAAAGGTCACTGCGCCACTTCCTGCTTGGATTAAAAAGGAATCACTATGCCCATGATAGCATCCAGCAAATTTTATTATTTTGTCTTTCCCCGTGTAACCTCTCGCCAAACGGACGGTACTCATACACGCTTCTGTACCACTATTTACAAATCTTATTTGGTCAATATTAGGTACCATAGAAATGGTGAGTTCTGCGATTTCGGTTTCGATTTCAGTAGGCATTCCAAAGGATGTTCCCAGTTTGGCCTTTTCAATTACTGCATTGACAACGGGGTCAAAAGCATGACCCAAAATCATTGGCCCCCACGAATTTATATAATCAATCAATGTATTTCCATC
This sequence comes from Patiriisocius sp., assembly GCF_051252435.1. Lineage (NCBI taxonomy): Bacteria > Pseudomonadati > Bacteroidota > Flavobacteriia > Flavobacteriales > Flavobacteriaceae > Patiriisocius > Patiriisocius sp. Next base: position 332,354 of record NZ_JBPOFW010000004.1, read on the forward strand.
CTCATCATATAGATAGGCTCCCTTTGCTTTTTTAACAAAAATGGGGTCGCCACCCACTGCGTTAAATGCCCTAACAGGACTATTTACACCACCAGGTATTACTTTTTTAGCCGCAGCAAATAAGGCGCTGCTTCTTTGATATATCATTTTTATTAATTTTTTACTGCGTGTAGATATAATTTTTGACCAATTGACAATGTGTTATCTTCCAAACCATTGTATTCTTTTAAAGAATTAACCGAAACATTAAATTTTCTTGAAATACTATATAATGTATCTCCCTTTTTTACAATGTAGGTACTAATTTTAGAATCGTCAACTTGCGTTATTTTAGCCGAACTTCCTATGGTCTGATTATCATATTTTTGTAAATCGTAACGTTCTATAATACCTATAAGTTTATTGGGGTATTTAGGGTCGGTCGCGTATCCTGCTTTTTTAAGTCCGTATGCCCAACCTTTATAATCCTCTTTATTGAGCTTAAATAAATCTTGATACCTACTTCTTCCTGTTAAAAATAAAGAGTGATCACGGTAGGAATATTTTGGGTCTATGTATTTTCTAAAACATTCTTGACTTCTATCATCGTCATGGTACACACGCTCGCCTTCCCAACCCGAATGGCATTTAATCCCAAAATGATTATTAGCTCTATTACTCAATTCACCTCTGCCTGCGCCACTTTCAAGAATACCTTGGGCTAATGTGATACTCGCTGGAATACCGTATTGCAACATTTCTTCTTGAGCAATTTGTCTAAATTCGGCAATATAATTTGTCACGGTTTCTTCATAAGACGAAGTTGTTTTTGGCTTTGTAATAACTTTTGGTTCTGGAGTTACCTCAGGCGAGGACTCAGTAATTACTGGACGTTCCTCTTTGGACGGAGCGATGACAACTCTTTCAGTTCTAGGTTTTTTACTTCTTGAAACTGTTTTCTTCTTTGCTTTGCAACTAGCAAATAATAAAAGCACAATGATTACTAAAGTAGGTAGACGGAGCGAAATTTTAAACATGTATTATAGGAAGATTTTTTTTCTTTAATTTTTTATTCATACCAGCAATACCTTGAAGCCCTCCGGTATGAACGGCTAAAATACTGCTATTTTTTCTGAAATATCCATTTTTCAACAAATCGAAAATACCATAAAACATTTTTCCGGTATAAACTGGATCTAATGGAATATTGTGGTCATTTTTGAAATCATTAATAAAACGAACTAATTGCGAATCTATTTTAGCATACCCTCCAAAACAGAAGTCATCCAATAAAGTTACGTTTTTATTTGAGGAGTATTTCGATATTATTTCTTTCTGAAATGTGCCTTTCAAAGCCGAAAAACCCAAGACTTGTTGATGAGCTGCTGCCGAAGCTACGATTCCCGCAATAGTACCTCCAGTTCCCACCGAAACACAGATATAATCGTAGCTCAAATCTTGAGGCGTTAAAATTTCGGCGCAGCCCTGAATCGCTAAATCGTTTGTACCTCCCTCAGGAATGCTATAAAAATCTCCAAATTTTTGAGTCAATTTGTTTTTGAATTCGGGCGTCTCTTTGTTTTTATATTCCTCTCTTGAAACAAAATGTAGTTGCATTCCTTGCAGTTTTGCAAAAGCCAATGTGGGATTGCTCTCAACTTTAGATTCCAACTCTTCCCCACGAATGACACCTATGGTATTAAAGGAATGAATATTTCCAGCAGCGGCCACTGCAGCAATGTGATTTGAAAATGCGCCACCAAAAGTGAGTAAGGTTTTACAATGATGTTCTTTTGCGTTTTTCAGAATATATTTCAGTTTTCTGAATTTATTTCCAGAAATGAATGGATGAATCAAATCTTCTCGTTTGATATCAAGTTTCTGAAATTTTGTGAATGAAGAAATATCTACAATCTCGTTCATGCCGATTCTCAATATTTAAAGGAGAAGATTAAGTGACAAAAATACGTTAAAAATAAAGGTCAAGTCCTATCTAACAAAAGAGGAAAATAATTTTCAAAATCATCCAACAAACACTTAAAGGGTGGTTTTCAGCACTTAAGAGATAGAATGAATGTTAAAATTATATGCATTTCATCGAAAATAAATGTATCTCATCGTTAATAATTAATAATAATTATAGTTTAGCAGTCCCAAAACCAGAATGCTCTACTTATTATTTTATTATGAAACAAATTTATGCCCCCCTAAAATTGTGTCTCTTTCTAGCCTTGTTCATTACTTTTTTTAGTTATTCTCAAGTTGGAATTAATACAACGGCTCCAGAGGGAATTCTAGACATCAATAGTAGCGTTTATGGCGTTGTTTTGCCGCGAATTGCGCTTACCGCATCAAATGTTCAAGCACCAGTGCAAAATCCACAAGGAGGAAATCTAGCTGTGGGCACTGTTGTTTTCAATACAGCAACTACAAATAATGGAACTAATGACGTTGTACCTGGACTATACGTTTGGGATGGAACCCGATGGTTCAATAAGTTTACCAAGAAACAAGCAGAGTTCTATACACAATCTGGATATTATTTACCGAGCTCTAACGATGGATTTGTATCGATTCCAGGATTGGGCAATAATAATTTTGTTGCAGAATACACTGGCACCTATAAAATTGAATTAAGTGTCAACTACGGGTCTGGTAATTTAGAAAATATTGACGGTAACAATAACACAACAGATGTAGCAATTCAAAAAGGAGATTTTAGATTCATATTTGATGGTGATACCGAAATAATTACAACAAAAGCCACCTCTGTAAATGGTGCAAGCAATGGTGGAGTTTCTAACTACTATCTTATATGGGAGCAATATTCTTATGTAATTTATAGAAATTGCGTCAAAGGACAGACATATAATTTTAGCTTGGCTTTTGACCAACATCCATCAAATGATTTTGTAAATAATGGAAATTATAATTCAGGTCTTGGTCTCTACGGCCAAGGAACAGGTTATATAGGATTTGATATTCCTTGCTCTGTCGAAATAACTTATATATCAGAATAAACCCCGCCATTATGAATTCAAAACTATCACTATCAATCTTATTATTATGTTTATTCACACTTACTTTAATACAAGCGCAAGTAGGTATTGGAACAACAACTCCGGAAGGAATTCTTGACATAAAGAGCAGTATCTATGGTGTTGTATATCCTAGCGCTGCTTTACAGGCTACCAATCTTCAAGCACCAGTAGTAAATCCGTTGGCAGGTAATCTTGCCGTAGGAACAACAATTTTTAATACAGCCACTACAAACAATGGTTCTAACGATGTAAAACCAGGTATTTATTCTTGGAATGGTATACAATGGATAAATCATTTTGACAAAAAAGAAACTACCCTGTTTAAACAAACAACCGAATTGAGAACATCAAGCAATGTAGGTTTTCAGGGAGTTCCTGGCTTAGACAATGTAGCATCAAATACATTTACACCTAAATTTTCCGGTATATATAAAATAGAACTCAGAGGATATTATGGTGGTGGACAAGTTGTAACAGATCGAGGTATTCATACCGTTACTGCAAAGGGTATTTATAGACTAGCTTTCAATGGAACGAACTATGACATACAAACGAAATCCTATTCCACGTATCATCCAAATGCTGATCACTCGACTCAAATGGAAGACAATTGGGTAGAAACGGTGCTAATTAAATATGTATCCTTGATTGCTGGCACATCGTATTCTTTTGACCTATCGTTTGATCAAACTTCAACCCAGAGCACTAGAGGTTTCCGTTCTAGTGGCAATCTATTTTCTGGACGAGGCCATCTAGGTTCTGAAATTAAGTGTAGTGTTGAATTCACCTACTTAAACTAAATAATTTTTAAACAATTGATATGAAATATTCTAATAACCATATATTCATTATAATCTTCTTTGCATTTGTTTTGCTCATATCAAACACCCTATTTTCTCAAGTAGGTATTGGTACGATTGCGCCGCAAGGAATGCTAGACGTTAGCAATAGTAATTTAACAGGTATTGTATTCCCGAAAGCGATTTTAACTTCTACCATAGATGAATTACCTGTTTTAAACCCTCAAGGGGGGGCACTAGCTGCTGGAACTGCTGTGTTCAACACTAATATTACGACTACTGGGACAAATGATGTGAACGAAGGTATATATGTATGGAATGGTACAAAATGGGCGCCACAATTTCTTTTAGAAGACGCGAAGACTTTTGAACAAACAACACTGCCTATGCGTGTTGTACAAAGTGATGGTTTTGTAGATGTCCCTGGACTGGGAGCAGGTTCTTCATTTACCCCTAAGTTTAGTGGTATATATCGCTTGAAGGCAGTTTTCAATTTTGGTGCAGGCGAAATATTATTACCAACGACAGGTGATGACATGCGCATGGCCACTGAAGAAGGATATTTTAGATTTATATTCAATGGTGTACATCATGATATTTATACGCATGCATACTCCTTGTACAATAGTCAACTGGAAACGGCAAATCGCTATACCGAACAATATAGACATGATTCATCGCTTATATTGTATCAAGATTTGCAAGCTGGTGTAACTTATGACTTTCGTTTAATGGTTGATGTTCAGGTAGCAAATAATTTTATTGACAATGGCAACTCAGGAACAGGTCGTGCTTATGTAGGTATTGAAATACCATGCTCTATTGAATTCACTTTTCAGAAAGAAAACTAAACTTATAAATTAAAATTTTTAATTACCCCGCAAATATTAACTCGTGAAAAAATTATTATTTTACGTACTGCTCGCAACCACATCCTCTGCGTTTGCCCAATCACAACTCACACTACAAAAACACTTTTCTGTAACGTCTATGGGCGCAATTGAAGCTCAGGATTCTTGGGGTTGGACTGATACCGATGGGGATGGAGATGAATATGCAATTGTTGGTCTTGACAATGGTACTGCATTTGTAAGAATTAATAATGGAACTAATGCAGAATATTTAGGAAGAATGCCTTCTTTTACCGGTTCTGGTTACTGGAGAGATGTTAAAATTTATAATAACCATGCATATATTGTAAGTGATGGCAATGGCTCACATGGAATTCAAATTTTTGATCTCACACGCCTAAGAAATGTAACTGGAGCAAGTCCACAAAATTTCAATAAAAATGGTGATGGTCATTATGGAGGAATTACAAACTGTCATAATATAATAATAAATGAAGATACTGGATTTCTATATATCTTAGGTGCAAATGTAAATGGTGGAGCGCCTAGAATTTTAAGTTTAGCAAATCCTAAAGTCCCAACCTTAGTAGCAAATATGAATAGTGGTTATTCATACTGCCATGATGCTCAAGTAGTTTTGTATGATGGCCCAGACCCAAACTACCAAGGAAGAGAAATCATGATAGGTAGTTTTAGTGGAGACAATAATGTGAAAATCCTTGACGTAACAAACAAATCAAATATTACTCAAATTTCTTCAATAAATTACTCAAATAGGCACTATACCCATCAAGGATGGTTTACAGAGGACAAACGCTTTTTTCTTGTAGGAGACGAAATTGATGAAGAAATGATTGGTGGAAATACAAGAACATTTGTATTTGATTTGAGTGACCTTCAAAACCCTTTGTTACACTACACCTATTTTGGTACGACTACCGCTACTGATCATAATGGGTATGTGAGGGGAAATAGATTTTACCTTGCTAACTATAAAGCGGGTGCACGTGTCATAAAATTAGATGGACTTTATGAAAACCCTCCAAGTATGACAGAAGTTAACTTCTATGACACAATGAGCGGAGCTAACTCAGCAGGCACCGAAGGTGTTTGGAATGTTTATCCTTATCTAGATAGTGGTAATTTAATTGTTACAGGTTTTGGAAGACTTAGCAGCAATACCGATGGCGGTTTTTTTATTGTTAAAGACCCTAATTATGATAATGAATCACCCATAGCAATTGCACAAGATTTAATGGTAACATTAGCGAATGCTGGTACAGTTACAATAAATGCAATTGATATTGATAATAACTCAACAGACAACAAAGGTATTACCTCATACAAAATCAATGGTCAAGACTCAATTACTTTTAGTTGTGATGATGTAGGAACACCACAGGTCGTTACATTGACAGTAAAAGATGATTATGGATTTACAGATACAGCAACTGCAACAATAAATGTAGAACCAAATGAAACAATGTGGCTTGGTAGTTTATGGGATGATGGAAACCCAGGACCTGGTTCTTATGCAAGAATTGCGGAAGATTATAATACTAGCATTGATAATAATATAGATGCTTGTACTTGTAGCGTTAACATTGGAAAAACTCTTGATGTTGCGGCTGAAGGATATATCAATATTCAAAAAGATATTACAGTTAATGGAATTTTAAATGTTGCGCACACAGCAAATGTAGTTCAAAAAGATAGCGATGCAGTGGTAATCAAAGGAGCTAATGGCACAATTGATGTTGCACTAACTACTCCTGCTTTAAATGCTCGTGATTTTTTATTGCTAGGGAGCCCTATGGTCGCCAATAGCGATGCCGTTTTTAACAATCCATATCAATTACTCAAACACACTACAGAAAATTTTAGTCCATTTCCAGGAATTGTAGGGGTTAACTTTTTAAACGATAATACTAATGGATTTGATTGGTCAAATCATACAGGTAATTTAAACCCAGGAGAAGGATATTATTTAAGACCCTCATTAACAAACGATGGAACCTATAATTATAATTTTGAAGAAGGAACTCTAAATAGTGGAGATATAACTTATATGGCATTTTTTGGAGATGACAAAGAAGATAGCCCAAATATTCTAGCAAATCCATACGCATCAGCAATCGATGCTTCTGCTTTTATAGATGCTAATGATGGAATTATTAGTGAAGTTTACTTTTGGGAGCATAACATTACGCCCAATAATGGTGTGCCGGGCCCATTAAATGAAAACTTTAGCATGGAAGACATATCAACTTTTAATGGACTTATGGGAATTCAAGCAGCAAGTGGTGGAACCGTTCCCAATGGAGTAATTTCTACCGGACAGGGTTTTGGTATTAAGGCAAATGCAGGGGGACCAGTAACTTTTACAAATGCAATGCGATTGACATCTGGAAATACAACCCTCAGAAATCAAGAAAATAGAGATTTAATTTGGCTTACTGTAACAGAAAACCTCTACGATTTAGGTTCTACGGCAGGTCTTGGTTTTATCGAAAGTGCTTCAGAACAAATGGATATAGGTTATGACACACAAAGATTGGGAACGGTAATGTCGCTATACTCACACTTACAGGATGGAACAGAGCAACTAAGCATCCAAGGTCTTGGAACTTTTAATCGAGAAATGAGCATTCCTTTTGGATTCTCAACACTCATTGAACAAACCGAAAACCTTCTCTATAAAATCTCAATCTCAAATTTACAGGGGGATAATCTAGAAGGTGTTACCGTTTTATTGACCGATAATGAACTTGGTATCACTACAAACCTTTCAATTACCGCTTATTCATTCCTTGCTGGGGCAGGAACTCACAACAATAGATTTACAGTACACTTTGAGAATGGAACATTTGGAGTTACAGATGCAGATATTAATAACATAAAAGTTTTTCCAAATCCTACTACTGGAATTGTTACAATACTTTCTCCAGATACAAATATCAATAATATTGAAATTTATGACCTTAGAGGAAGAAGAATTGTTGATGTGCTTATGGTATCAGACAACGAATATAGATTAGATCTTGCTAAACTGGAAACCTCAATCTATTACGCAACGATTAAAACAGAAAGCGGAACAGTCACAAAAAAGATTATCAAAAATTAACTAATTCATAAAACCAAAAAAAGGCGTTGCATTATGTAACGCCTTTTTTTTATGCCGAAATTTTAATCAAATCATCCCTTTTTAATAAAATGAACAAAGGCCCAAAATTGCCTTCGTTTTATATATTTAAAATTATTTTGAAACTTGTAGGCTTCCCTTTCAAAACTGATATTTCTGTAGGCAGTATGTCTATTTTTGTATTGAAACCATCGAATTAAAAATTCAATCACGTACCAAAGATAAAAAGGTAAAACGAGCATTTCGATTTGTTGCCGTAAATGGATTTTTTCATGATTCAGCATGACCGCATCTTCTTTCATTTCACGTTTCCGTAGCACAACAAAAGGCCACAATGTAATCCCGTTGAACCCTCTTCTTATTAAAAAACGTGAGACAAGTATAATCATGGTTACATTTCGGCTTTGCCTAAATATACATATTTTGACCTAGCAATGATTTATTTCTAATCTTGGATTTACGTATTTTTACGGTATGCTATTTCCAAAGAAAAACATTCCAATCGAAGAGGGCGATTTTTACCTCACTCCAGAGGGATACAAATGTTTTACGGAGCAATACCACTTAAAAAGAGGCTATTGTTGCGAGAGCGGTTGTCGCCATTGCCCCTACGGATTTAATAAAAAGAAAAGTAAGCAGTAATTTTAATCTCACTTCTACATTTTATACTATGAATTTTAAAGCAGAAATTTTACAAGGAATCCCATCCACACTTCCACCAGTGAAGGAATATGATGTAACTGTAAATCACGCTCCCAAACGTAAAAAAATTCTTTCTTCGGAAGAGGAATTATTAGCCCTTCGTAATGCGCTGAGATATTTTGAACCAAAACACCACGCCACCCTCCTACCCGAATTTAAAAACGAACTGGAAAAATACGGAAGGATTTATATGTATAGATTCCGTCCAGACTATAAAATTTACGCTAGACCTATTGATGAGTATCCTGGTGAGTGTGCGCAGGCTAAAGCAATTATGTTGATGATTCAAAACAACTTGGACCATGCTGTGGCACAACATCCGCATGAGTTGATAACGTATGGTGGAAATGGAGCTGTCTTTTCAAATTGGGCGCAGTATAGACTTGTAATGCAATATCTGGCTCAGATGACAAACGAGCAAACGCTGGTGGTGTATTCTGGGCATCCGCTGGGTTTATTCCCATCGCATAAAAACGCACCGCGCGTAGTTGTGACAAACGGAATGATGATACCAAACTATTCGCAACCCGACGATTGGGAAAAATTCAACGCGCTTGGTGTCACACAATATGGCCAAATGACTGCCGGTAGTTATATGTATATTGGACCTCAAGGTATTGTGCACGGTACGACGATAACGGTTTTAAATGGTTTCAGAAAAATTAAAAAATCACCCAAAGGAGGTTTGTTTGTGACCTCGGGATTGGGAGGAATGAGTGGCGCTCAACCCAAAGCCGGAAATATTGCTGGCTGTGTTACTGTGTGCGGTGAAGTGAACAAAAAAGCAACCGAAACGAGACACTCACAAGGTTGGGTGGACGAGGTAATCAGTGATGTAAACGAACTTGGCAAACGTGTTCAAAAAGCACTGGACGCCAAGGAAACAGTTTCAATTGCTTATGACGGGAATATCGTTGAGGTTTGGGAGCATTTTGACAAAGAAAACATCCATATTGACTTAGGTAGTGACCAAACGTCGTTACACAATCCTTGGGCAGGTGGTTATTATCCGGTGGGGATGAGCTACGATGATGCCAATGAAATGATGGCAAATAATCCCAAAAAGTTTAAAGAAAAAGTACAAGAAAGTTTACGACGACATACAAACGCCATTAACAAACACACCGCAAAAGGCACCTACTTTTTTGACTACGGAAATGCGTTTTTACTGGAAGCTTCGAGAGCTGATGCAGCAATTATGGCTGATAATAATATAGATTTTAAATATCCTTCGTACGTGCAGGACATCATGGGACCTATGTGTTTTGATTACGGTTTTGGTCCATTTCGCTGGGTATGCGCCACGGGAAAACCAGAAGATCTAGCGAAAACGGATGCTATTGCGTGCGAAGTTTTAGAAGAAATGATAAAAGTTTCGCCTCCAGAAATCCAACAGCAAATGCTGGATAATATTCAATGGATCAAAGGAGCACAAGAAAACAAATTGGTTGTAGGATCGCAAGCTAGAATTTTATATGCAGATGCCGAAGGTAGAATGAAAATTGCGAGTGCTTTTAACAAGCATATTTCCGAAGGAAAAATTGGCACTGTAATTTTAGGTCGTGACCATCACGATGTTTCGGGGACAGATTCTCCTTATCGTGAAACTTCAAATATTTATGACGGCTCACGGTTTACGGCAGATATGGCGATACATAATGTAATAGGTGATAGCTTTAGAGGTGCCACTTGGGTGAGCATACATAATGGTGGTGGCGTAGGCTGGGGCGAGGTGATAAATGGTGGGTTCGGTATGGTTCTTGATGGTACTAAGGATGCACAACGACGTCTAGAAAGCATGTTGTTCTGGGATGTTAATAACGGAATCGCAAGACGCAGTTGGGCACGAAATGAAGAAGCCGTATTTGCGATTAAAAGAGAAATGGAACGGACTCCAAATCTAAAAGTAACGCTTCCCAATTTTGTGGATGATTCATTATTCAGTTAAAAAAAATTATTATGAAAGCAATTAAATTATTACCCGTAGTACTGCTTCTGGTCTTTGCGTCGTGCTCTTCTGTAAGAGTAGTGACAGATTATGACAAGAATGCAAATTTCAGCAATTATAATTCCTTCGCATTTTATAAACCAGGAATCGATAAGGCAGAAATAAGTGACCTTGACAAAAAGAGAATTTTGAGAGCCATTGAAAATCAAATGGTAGCAAAAGGAAAGATGAAATCAAATAGTCCAGATTTGCTCGTGAGCATTTTTACAAAAGAAAATGAGCGTGTGGACGTGTACAATAATAACTTTGGCTGGGGCTATGGCGCTTGGGGCTGGGGTGCTGGTTATGGCTGGGGTGGCAACTGGGGCAATACAGTTTCTCGTTCTACGGAAGGAACGCTCTACATTGATTTTATCGATGCCAAAACAAATGAATTGGTTTGGCAAGGAATAGGACGTTCTGGTCTGTACAGAGGAAGTGATATTGAAAAGAAAGAAGAAAAAATCAATTTGATAGTTTCTGAAATTTTAATGGAATATCCACCCAATCAGATGTCAAATTAATTTACAAAAAACCTCGCCTATCGAGGTTTTTTTGTTTCAGAATATTTCTAACTATTTAGTTAACTAACAAATCTTCACTGGTTGAAATTTCAGCCTAAAAAATCAAGCAGCTTTAATGGCTAGGTTTAAAATAAGACGTTGATGTTCTCTGCACCAACTGCTGAGCTGAATCCAATCTTTAAACTTTAATATTTTACAAATCTCTTTCACTTTTACTTCTAATTGCTCTTTGTTAACCCCTATCTTTTTGGTTACCGGTTTTAATTCTCCATAGAGACCTAATAGGGTTAATAGTTCTAGATAATTGGGATTTAAGTTTATTAATTGTTCTTTGTGAGCATCTTTTCTTGGCAGTGTATCAAAAGCCTGCTTGCTTCTTTTGCCTTCAATAAAATCCTTAATCATTTGTCCCGAAATTGAAACAGATGGGGAGAATATAAGATTACTTTCAATACCGAGCGATTCAGCTAGTAAATAATCATCCAAAGTAGCGTTGTAATAAAAAACACAAAATTTTGTATTGATGCCTTTTTTTCTTGTGGCATCAATTATATCAAAGGCTAGCATTGAGCTCAATGAATAATCAAGAATCGCAAACTCTGGTTTTTCCCGAACTATTGCCCTAAGAGCGGTTTTTCCTTGTTTCGTAGGATTTATAAACTCTACCGGAGTATCCTTAAAATACTTTACTATCGTATTTGAAAATTCAGTATCACTTTGCGCTATTACAATTTTAACAGGGGCTTTCATAACATCTTAGTTTATGTTGTAGATTGAAATAAAACTAGATGTAACCTAAATAAACAGCAGATTACAAACGCTAAAAATCATTTCTTACAAACAACAATACTAAGGTCTTAGTTTAAAGACAAATAGAGAAAAATATGTGACGAATGGCAATATTTTTGTTAAATACTGATTTTTAAAGTATAAAAATCAATGCTTCGGTTTTATTGATTTTTTAAAATCTCAAGCAAATCCTTTTTATAAGTTTTTGACACCGGAATTTTTACCTCGCCAATAAGTATCGCATTTGAAGAAACCATGGTTACTTGGTTTAAGTTAACTGCAAACCTGCGGTGGACTTGCAGGAAAAGCTCTTTTGGTAATTCGTTTAAAAACTCAGTTAGCTTTTCTCTTATAATATGTTTTTTATTAGGCATTTTAATTTCGAGATAATTACCATCGCTCTTGACAAAATGTATTTGAGAGGTATCAATTTTTATGAAATCGGAACCTTCTTTTATAACTACCGTAGGATTTGTAGCATTTGCTTTAAGGGCTCTATTCTGTTCCACATTTTTAAATCCTCTAGAAGCAATATCTAGCAGAGTAATTAGAGTTGGAGTATTATATGGTTTCATTAAATAGCCATTGGGCTCTACCTCTTGCAAATGGCTAAGCGTTTTTTCATCTCCAAAAGCAGTCAAAAAAATGATAGGCATATTTTTATGCGCTCTAATCATTTTAGCCAGCCAAATTCCATCTTTTTCACCAACGAGGTTAATATCAAGTAATGCAATGTCAACATCTAAATCTTTTATTTCTAGCCATGCCTTGTCACCACTAGCACTGCTGCCTGCAATTTCAAAACCATTTTCTTCTAACGTATCTATAAGAGCTGCTCGAGAAATGGCCATATCTTCAACGACGTACACTCTTTTATTCATTGCTGTAATCATCCTTAAAATGTATTGTGACTCGTACTCCATTTTTACCATCAACCGTAATGGTACCGTCCATTTCTTCAGTAAGCATATATAGTAACCTAAACCCTAATGTTTTCTTCAAATTCTTTTCATAGTCATTGGGCAAACCCTTTCCGTTATCTGTAAATTCAAAAACATAGGGCGATGATTTCTCTAATTGCCAGAGAGATACTGTTACCAATCCGTCTTTGCCGTCAAATGCATGTTTGTTGGTATTGATTAAAAGTTCGCTCAAAACCAAGCCCAACGGAATTGCTTTGTTGATGGATAATTCGGTTTCGTTATTAACATCAACTTTTGCTGAAATGCTACTATAATTAAAACTATACAGTAATTGATTGGTTAACTTTTTTAAATATCCACACATGGGCACCATAGATTGATCTTCCTGTTGGTAGAGCATTTCATGAACTAAAGCCATACTATCAATATGCCTTTGTGAATCTTCGAGCGCTTTGCTCATTGTTTCACTTGTAGCCTTTTTAGACTGTAATTGCAATAACCCCGTAATTACTTGCAAATTATTCTTTACCCTGTGGTGAACTTCTTTCAGTAAAATTTCTTTCTCCCTAACCGAAGCTTCCAAAATAATTTTTTGACCTTTTATAACTTTATTTGACTTTCTAGACTTAAAGTATAAAAAAACAATAATTGAAAACAAGACCAATGTGGCAAACAAAGCTATTTTTTGTAATGTATTTATCTTTTCATTTATAAGTACTTCCTGTTGATATTTTGAAATTTCATCCTCTTTTGCCTCAACATCAAATTTAGTGAGCGCCAATAAATTTTGTCTTTTTAGTCTCTGTACTTGGACTGAATCTTTTATGCTCTTAGAACGCTCAAAAGCTAAGTTTGCCAAATTTAAACTATTCTCCAAAAGAAATAATTTTCCTTGTAATGTATAAATATCAACTATTTGATCAACGTCGTCATAATCATCAATGGACAAAATAGCTTTTTCTATAAAGCTTTTAGCTTCCTTCTGTTCGCCCAACATATAATATGTTTTGGCTAATTTGTAGTAGCACGATGTTACAATCCTAGATTCACCAATGGGCTTTTCTCCTGTGGTCGCTGCTAAAATTTCATCTTTATAAAGCTGCAGTGCTTCATTATAATTTCCTTCCTCAAATTTAAGGTCACCAATACTTCCTTTTATCACTTTTTCAAAATAGTAATTATAGCCATCTTCTTTAGGAAATAATAAATCCACCTTTGAAGGCTTACTAATCTCGTCGAGAGCAATATTGTAATATACAGAGGCACTGTCAAATTTTTTTAATTTGAAATATGAAAGACCCACATTATGAAACATGCTGGATTTCATGAGTTGATTACCTAAAGTATCATAAACGAATGCCTGCTTTTCAAAATTTTCGATCGCTCTTTCAAAATTTCCTAATTTATAATAAGCCATCCCCAAAGTCTGAAAGTCGGTATATCCTTTTTCCACATAGCCAGGATGATTTTTAAAAAATTCCTTTTTTAATTTTTCGATACGTAATGCATCATCGTACGCTTCAATTTTATTGTAGACTTCAATAAGGTGATCAATAATTTTCGCAACATTTTCAAGCGGAAGATTTTCACGTTCCAGTAAAAGTCTCTCTCCTAATTTGATTACCGAGAAATCATGCTTAAGAATATCCTCTATCTCCAAAAGCCTGAATTTGATTTCAAGTACTTGATCTCTTGTTCCATTTTCCTCCGCCCATTCTAACGCACTCTGCTCGTAGTTCAATAGAAACGAGAACTTATCCTGTATTCTCTTTTCTTCAAAATTGGAGATAATGTATGTGTGCAGTTTATTTAAATTCTGAAATTGGCGTTCCGTCTCTATAGGATACCCCACCAATTGACTAAGCTCGTTTAGCTTTTGGTCTTGGGCGTTTACTTTAATCAAGCAAAACAGAAAAAGTATATAAATATGTTTTTTCAATAAGGGAATTTAATGTCAAAAAAAGATAACGATTATGTATAAAAACGTAATTTATTTTTTTCTTTTATAAAATAGAAAAAGTAGCCCGCAGAGGATTAACAAAAAGATACCAGAAATAATGAGTATTGTATTTTGCTGAGAGTTACTTTTATATTTTGCTTCATTGAGTTGGTTCTCTAATTTTAATCTTTCTGCTTCAGCTTTATATTTTTGGGTGTCATATTTAGCCGTTGCATCATTAATCATTTTTAGCTTTTCCTTTTTATAAATTTCGGCTTTGATACTGTCATACTTTTTTAATGTGAGATAAGCATCGTTCGTACGTCCGGAGGCGTAAAGTGCTTCACTATATCTTTGATACGTTTCAGCAAAAACGTCATCTATATATTCCCCAGCTTCTGAAAACGCAATCGCTTTTTCAAAATTAACAATGGCTCCTTGAGGATTGTTTTTAGCCATTTTTAGCCTTCCTTCTAGTAAGTTAAATTCTGTGGTAAGCCCTATAAAATTGTCCATAGAATTGATTGTTGCGGCCGTGCTATCAAAATATTTTTGCGCTGCTGAAATGTTATCCATCAACAAACTCGTCTCAGATAAATTATAATATGAAATCGCAATTTGTAAAGTATCTTTCAAACCTTTTAATAAAGGGAGGGCCTTTTTAAGCATAGGGATTGCTTTTGAATATTCTTTTCTAGAAGTATATACACTTCCCTCAACATTGTACGCCCTTGCCATTTTAATAGTGTCCTTAGTTTTGATACCATAAGCTTTGTAATCATCTATAATCTCTAAACATTTATCGTAGTCCTCTAAATATAAATGAGTAGCAGCAAGCACATAACGCGAATAATAGGCCGCAGAGGTGTCTCCTATTTTTTCGGCAAATTCAATATTTTTAAGACTTAAATCTACGACCTCAGCATACTTTCCGGCAAATAGCCCAAAGTCCGCCGAATCTTGCATTTTCAATAAAGAATCCTGAAATATTTTTTGTGATTGAGAAACAGCTTTTTCTTGAGCGTGAAAAAAAAAGGTTCCTATCAAAAAAAAGACCCAAAAAAAACAGCGAGTTGTTTTGAAAGAAAAAAAAGGTACATCCATCTTACAAATATCTAAATTAGTAACAAATACAGAATACTCTTGGGATGTAAATCTATTAATTAGTGAAATAAGGAAGTATAGATTTTATATAAACTACAACAAATAAGGGACAGCGTGGCCATTATCCATAAGCCATTGATTGAGGTTAATATCACCAATCTTAATAGTTGCTAAGTATCGCCCAAATTTACCCTGTTTATCTTTATAACTATCTATTTCAACCTCTTTATCGAGTATCATTTCTCGAACGATATCTCCAACAACAAGACCTCGTTCACGTTCTTCACCTCTTAATTCGGGCGTATCAATTCCATAAAGACGCAACTTCATTATTTGAAAATGTAGAAATCCTAAATCCACTTGAGCCGTTACAGTATTGCCATCATAAACAGCAATAATTTTTGCTTTGTAGTTGTACATAATTGAATTTTAGCTAATTGAAAACTAAAAGTACAAACAAAAAATCAATAATTTAAAATAGCCTCAATCTTCGCTTTCACTTTTTCAGTGGAAGGAATCATCGTCTCTTCCAACACAGAATTTAACGGAATCGCAGGCATATTTTCACTACCAATTATCATCACCGGCGCATCCAAATGTTGAAAACACTCTTCTTGAATGCGACCCTGTAAAGCACGGGAAAAACTATTATCAGAAGGTTCTTCAGTAACAACTAAACATTTTCCACATTTTTTTACACTCTTAAAAACAGTATCGTAATCTAAAGGATGTAAGGTTCTTAAATCAATCACCTCAATTTGTTGTTGTAGTCCCATTTCCGCGGAAGCGTTCATCGCCCAATGTACACCCATTCCGTAGGTGATGATTGACAACGTTTCTTCGTCATCCTGTGGCCAAATTTCCTGCAATACCCAAGCCTTGCCAAAGGGCAACATATAATCTTCACTAGGCTCAATGCTTGTTGCTCCCTTTGTGCCCTTTACCTTACTCCAATACAGTCCTTTGTGCTCAAAAATAACTACAGGATTGGGGTCGTAATAGGCGGCTTTCATCAATCCTTTTAAATCAGCTCCATTGCTCGGATACGCAATCTTAAGTCCGCGAATGTTGCTCACCACACTTTCCATTGAGGACGAATGATAAGGCCCACCGCTACCGTACGCACCAATGGGAACGCGCAATATCATTGACACCGGCCATTTTCCGTTGGACAAATAACAGCTTCGGGAAACTTCTGTAAATAATTGATTGAGTCCCGGCCAAATATAATCTGCAAACTGAACCTCAACAATAGGTTTTAATCCCACAGCACTCATTCCAACCGTAGAACCTACGATAAATGCTTCTTGAATAGGCGTATTAAAAACGCGGTTATCGCCAAATTTTTGCGCCAACGTTGCCGCTTCCCTAAACACGCCACCCAATCGTCCTCCTACATCTTGACCATATAGTAAACATTCGGGATGCTTTGCCATTAATTCCTCAATCGCAAACAGCGCACAATCCACCATTACCACTTTCTCACCGCCCTTGGGAGAGCGCTCTCCCACTTCTTCGGTCACAGGAGTAGGCGCAAAATCGTGCGTAAATAAATCTTCAGGTTTTGGGTCTTCTGAGCTTAAAGCTTCCTTTAATGCCTTTCCAACTTCAGCTTCGATTTCAGTTTCGATTTCTTTGATTTCTTCTTCGGAAATATTAAAACTTGAAAGTAATCTAAGCATTTTGGGATGTGGGTCTCGCGATTTTGCTTCGTCCAAATCGTCGCGATAAAACTCCATCCGCACTCCAGAAGTATGGTGATTTAACAACGGTACTTTTGCGTGCACCAAGAACGGACGGCGCTCTGTTCGTATTTTTGAAATTACATCGTTAATCGTTTTAAAGCTCTCCTCAAAATTAGTTCCGTCTATTGAAATTGCTTCCAACCCGTGAAATCCAGCGGCATATTCAGCAGCATTTTGGGCACGTGTCTCGGCCTCATTTGCTGAAATATCCCAACCATTATCCTGTACCAGATACAGAATTGGCAGTTGTTTTAACGCCGCCATTTGAAAAGCTTCGGCAATCTCCCCTTCCGTTATGCTTGCGTCTCCTAAAGAACAAACAACAACGGGCTGTTCATTGCGCACTTGTTGCGCAATCGCTTCGTCCTTCCCTAAACTTTCTTTGTACGCAAAACCCAAAGCAACGCCGGTAGCCGGAATGGCCTGCATACCGGTAGCACTACTCTGGTGCGGAATTTTAGGTTTATCATCATCCTTTAAACTAGGATGCGAATAATACGTACGTCCAGCAGAAAAAGGATCGTCCTTTTTTGCCAATACCTGCAGCATTAATTCATAGGGAGTCATACCAATAGCCAGCAACATAGAGTCATCCCTGTAATACGGAAACATATAATCCTGTGGTTGCAATTGCATCCCTACAGCAGTTTGTATCACCTCGTGCCCTCGCGAAGTCGCGTGCACATATTTTGAAACCACTTTAAAATTTTCCTCATAAATCTCCGTCATCGCTTTTGCAGTGACAAGGTTTTTAAAGGCTTTTACTACTATATCTTTTGTAATTTTCATATTATGTCAATGCGGACTCATTCCGCATTCGGTTTAATGATTATTATGTAGACTATTTATAAAAGTCTCGACTGCGTTCGACCAGACATCTTCAGTATTTTCTATCCGTGTCAAAATTCTCCATATTGTCTGCTATGCGTTTTAAAAAACTCCCTGCCAAATAACCATCTACAATTCTATGGTCAAACGAAAGCGACAAATACATCATACTTCTAATTTCAATAGTGTCGCCATCCTCTTGCTCAATGACTTCAGCACGTTTTTTGATGATTCCCGTTGCAAGAATGGCTGCTTCGGGTTGGTTGATAATAGGCGTTCCCATTAAACTTCCAAACGTCCCCACATTACTAATGGTAAATGTGCTACCCTTCATATCATCGCCTTTCAAATTTCCGGAGCGAGATTTACCTACTAACTCGTTGGTGGATGCGGCTAGTTCTTTTAAGTTTTTCTTATCGGCATTTTTAACTACGGGAACGATTAAATTTCCCGAAGGCAAAGCGGTTGCCATCCCAATATTTATCTCTTCTTTTACAATGATATTCTTTCCATCCAAAGACGAATTTATCATCGGGAAATCCTTAATCGCATTCGCTACGGCTTCAATAAAAAGCGGTGTAAAGGTTAACTTTTCGCCGTGTTTTTCTTGAAATTTCAATTTGTTGGCATTGCGCCAATTCACCATATTTGTAAGGTCTGCTTCTACATATGCTGTCACGTGTGGCGACGTGTGCTTGCTATACACCATATGGTCTGCAATCATCTCCCGCATACGGTCCATTTCAACAATTTTTCCTGTGCCTTTGTCAAATTTCAAATCTGGAATCGAATAGGATGGATTCCCGCCTTCGCGGGAACTTTGCACAAATTGGAAAGGTCTTCCTTCCGCCAAGTATTCTGAAACATCGCTTTTTCGCAATCTTCCATCTTTTCCTGTTCCGGTAATGCGGGACAATTCTTCATACGAAATATGATTTTTTCGCGCCATTGCATCCACTAAAGGAGAAATGAAGAGGTTTTCATTCACCTTAAATGCTTTTAAATTCGAACTCGGAGATGAAGGTTTTGAAATCTTTTTCTTTGAAGAAGTCTCTTTCTGTTTTTCTGAAATTGTCTCTTCTTCGGAAATTTCAGAAACTGAAACACCTTCTTTTAATTCTAAAATAGCAATCACATCACCAACTGGCACAACATCTTTGGTTGAAGCTTTGTGCGAAACCATTTTACCATCACTGGGTGCGGGGACTTCATTATCCACCTTATCGGTAGCCACCTCAACAAGAATATCTCCCTCTTTAAAGGTATCTCCTTCTTGCACGAGCCAATTAAGTATTGTTCCTTCTGTGATACTCTCGCCCATTTTGGGCATTTTGAATTCTGTTTTTGACATTTCGTCTTATTCTTTATTTTTCAACTTCATCTCTTGAAGCGTTTTATAAAAATCTTCTTGCTTAGGTCTATCCTTCGGAATCTCTCTTAACGGTTTTACTTCACAAAGGGTATCGTGACAATCTGCAGGTAATTGCTGGTATAATTTTGTTCCCGCTGTTTTCCAAGCAATCATTTCTTCTGACACTTCTTTGATTGCTTTTGCTGGATTCCCGACTATTAATTGCCGTTTTTTAAACCTAGTTTCTGCCTTTACAAATGCCATCGCACCAACAATACATTCATCTCCGATTTCCGCATCGTCCATAATAACGCTGTTCATACCTATGAGGCAGTTACGGCCTAAATTGGCGCCGTGAATTACTGCTCCGTGACCCACGTGTGCCCCTTCTTTGAGTACAATACTCTTTCCAGGAAACATATGTACCGTGCAATTTTCCTGCACATTTACGCCATCTTCCAGAATAATCTCCCCCCAATCCCCGCGTATCGCTGCTCCGGGACCTATATAACAATTCCTGCCAATAATCACATTGCCCGTAACAGCCGCGAGCGGATGCACAAAACTGGATTCGTGAATTACGGGTATATGTCCTTTGAAGCTGTAAATCATATTAAAGAGATGAGTGTTGAGTACGCTTTGCTTTGAGAGGTGAAAATCATTATTTGTTTTTCAAATGTCTTCTTAATGATGAAATCATTCTTCCTATTTCAGTTAATCGCTTTCTATTTTCTTCATCAATTTCAAACGTTATATACCCTCTCAACCTTGCTTTTGTTGAAGCCGCAACGCATTCGTGAGAACTATCCCAAGCCATTTTTAAATACCTATCAAAGTTAACATCTGTACTTCCGGAACCTTCAGCTATATTGAAGGCAATAGAATCAGCCGCTCGAATAAATTGTGACGATAATTCATATATTTCGTGCTTTGGAAATTTTTCAGCTTGTTGATTTACAAATTCTCCAAAATCTATAGCTTTTTGATAGATCTGTAAATCCTCAAACTTAAAATGATAACTACTTTCCATAGATAATATATTAATTACAAAACTCACCACTCACAGAAAACTTGATTTTTATCCTCACCTCTCATCACTATTATTTAAATCGTTTCAGAGTCTCTTTCGTAAACTCACTCAACACCAATCTTCCCGAGATAACCGCTCTTTCTGCAAGTAGCTCATCCCAATTTTCGGTACCTGTCCACATAATTTTTTTCATTTCTTTCATTGCTTCGGGATTATAATTACAAAGGTTCTCTGCGAAGGCCTGTACTGCTTCATCGAGTGCCTCGGTACTTTCGTGCACGCTAGCAAATAAACCTTTTTGTCTTGCCCATTCGGCGTCGTAAAAACTGTTTGCGTCTATGGCTATTTGACTCATTCCGCTCAATCCTAATTTTCTTTCTACTGCAGGACCGACTACGAAAGGACCTATCCCAATATTTAATTCACTGAGTTTAATGCTGGCGAATTTGGTTGCCATACAATAATCTGTAGCACTGGCTACGCCTACTCCACCCCCAACAGTTTTTCCTTGAACTCTACCGATAATAAATTTTGGACATTTCCGCATTGCGTTAATCACGTTTGCGAATCCGCTAAAAAACACCTTTCCCGTTTCAGCATCGTTGATATTGATGAGTTCCTTGAAACTAGCACCGGCACAAAAAGTTCTATCGCCTCCACTTTTCAGGATAATAACTTTTACTTCGTCATTTTCTCCAGCCTCTTTTATTGTTTTTCTCAACTTTTCAAGAATATCTCCAGGCAGACTATTGTGTGCTGGATGGAAAAATTCTATGGTTGAAATTCCGTTTTTAATATCTTCTGTTACGTAAGGTGTAATCATATTTATTAGTCTATCGTTTAATTGAATTAGTAAAAAGTAGGTCTCGACTGCGCTCGACCAGACATATAGATTAAATTACAGCAAACCAAACTGCTCAAAATGATGATTCAAGTGCTTTCTTTCGAGTAAATATGATTCGTATTTATTTAATTCTCCAAACACCAAATTCTTTAAAACTGCGTCTGGATTTTCTTTAAAAAACTGCAAATATTTGAAACGCTGCTCCAAAAATTTTGCTTTTGCTGTCTCTAAATCAGGATGAATTAATGATGCTAATGTGTCTTTTTCCAATTGCGGAAATTGAGAGTTCTGCGGAAATTTCTCAAAATTATACAAACTGTCGTGAACTACATCTAAATACTTTTCGGGCGTAGCAATCTCAAAATCCTGAAGCTCTCCCGAAGCTATTTTATAGGTGTATTCTAAATGTTCCAACATATGTTGCGGTGTCATTATTCCCCACTTAGGCTTTGTGTCTTCGGAAAGTTTTGATAAACATTCTTCTATTTTTTCTGAAGTCATTTCAGCAAACACCTCTTGTTTCTTTTCAACCATTGTTAAAATAGTTGCAATACAAACCAACGGATCTTCTTTTTCAACATCTGCAGGTAATGTAGCATTAGCCGCATCTACATTAGAGTCAAAAATTTCTACATACCATTTTACAATACCGCTGGGGTGTTCTTGACCTCTGCTATCTCTATCTACTTTTTGTTTACAGGTTAATCGTACGTACAACGTATCATTGTGATAAATAGGACGTAAAAAACGGATTTCCTCCAACCCATAATTAGCAGCAACCGGGCCTTTATTCGGATATACAAACAATCCTGCTGCCATCGAAATAATGAAATATCCGTGGGCGGTTCGTTTTTCAAAAATGCTTCCGTCTAAACTCGTGATATCTGTATGTGCGTAAAAATGATCCCACGTTAAATTTCCGAAGTTTACAATATCTGTATCGGTAATCGTTCGGTTGTGGGTCTTAAGTGACATTCCCGGCTTGATATCATCCCAATGGTAGGCAAATGGGTGTTTGGGCGACTCTTTATAATCGGATTTAGCCTGATAAATCCCTGTAACCTCGGTCAATGTTGTTGGACTTCCCTGAATGGCGCAACGTTGCAAATAATGCTTAATACCGCGCATTCCACCCATTTCTTCTCCACCGCCGGCGCGTCCAGGGCCTCCATGAATTAATCCCGGTAATGGCGAACCGTGGCCCGTGCTTTGCTTGGCACTTTCTCTATTTAATATTAAAATTCGACCGTGATGACTTGCGGCATTAACGGCATATTCCTTTGCAATTGTATTGTCATTTGTCACAATGGAACTTACCAGAGACCCCTTCCCCATCTTTGCTAATTTGATAGCATCTTCCAACGTATCGTAAGGCATTAACGTACTCACGGGACCAAACGCTTCGGTAATATGAGCGGCTTCATTTTGTAACGGATGGTCTTCGCGCATTAAAATAGGTTTCATAAATGCTCCTTTTTTTGAATCTGCGCCAACCGCTTTAAAGTCGTCGTAATTTCCGTAGACTATTTCAGCAGTTTCGGCGATTTTTGCGACTTGTTCTTTTACTGAAATTCGCTGTGCATCACTTACCAAACTTCCCATTCTAACTTCTTTGAGTCGAGGGTCACCGATGGTTACTTTATCCAACTGATTTGCCAACGCAATTTGCACGTCTTCCAACAAGTTCTGCGGAACGATAATGCGACGGATTGCGGTACATTTTTGCCCACATTTTGTGGTCATTTCGTTTCGGACTTCCTTAACGAATAAATCAAATTCTGGTGTTCCCGGTAAGGCATCTTTTCCTAAAATAGCTGCATTTAAACTATCTGCCTCCATTGTAAATGGCACCGATTCTTCTATTAATTGTGGATGATTTTTAAGCTGGCGACCAATCTTTGCTGAACCCGTAAACGTAACCACATCCTGGGATTGCACAGTGTCTAGAATATTTTTAGCGGTCCCTGCAATGAGTTGTAAAGCGCCTTCCGGTAAAATTCCCGAAGCTATGATTTCTCTAACTACGGCCTCAGTTAAATAAGCTGTTTGAGGTGCGGGCAACACAACTGCTGGCATTCCTGCCATCCAATTGACCGCACATTTTTCAAGCATTCCCCAGACCGGGAAATTGAAGGCATTTATATGTACTGCAACACCTTCTCTTGGCACCATAATGTGATGCGCCATAAAACGTCCACCACGAGACAAATCAATCGGGTCGCCCTCAACGTGGTATGTTTGATTGGGGAATAATTTCCGAAGAGAAGCATTGGCAAATAGATTTCCGAAGCCTCCTTCAATGTCCACCCAACTGTCACGTTTTGTGGCTCCAGTTCGGTAGCTTATTTCGTAGAATTGTTGTTTTCTTTTTGTGAGATACAATGCAAGACTCTTCAACACATTTCCGCGTTGCTGAAACGTCATTTTTCGTAAGGTTTTGCCTTTATCCCTTCCATATTGCAAAATAGACGGCACGTCCAAACCTTCCACCGTGGTGCTTGTAAAATGTTCGCCAGTAATGGAATCAAATACAGGAATACCTTCTCCGTTTCCAGATTGCCATTGGCCTTGAATGTAGTGTTGTGTTTTTTGCATATTTTAATACTTCAAAATTCTATCTAAGCTTCCTTTGAGCGTAGCTATTTCAGAAACTGAAATGGCACCCAATTTCTTTTTCAATCTCTTTTTATCAATAGCCCTTATATGAATAGGAAGTGCTTCCGAAACTTTGGACAAACCATTTTCATTTGTTGGTTTCAAGATTAGATTTTCGTGATAATTTTTAAGGCTTGTTGTTAGCGGCACCACAATAACCGTGTGCATAAATAAATTAATTGCTGTTCCCGAAAGAATTATTGCTGGCCTTATCCCGCGCTGTTCGCTCCCTTGCGTTGGGTCAAAATAAACATCATAAATATCTCCTTGCTTCATTCCTTGTCAAGTTCATCAAGCGTTCTAAACCATTCTTCAATATCCTCTTCCGCAAGCAACGCCAATTCTGGGTCATCTGCTGTCATTTTATAACTTTTTAAAAAAGCTGCTTTGTCTAGTTTTTCCAGGTAGAATTCCAACGCCTTTTGAATCAATTTGTTCTTAGGCACTTTTAAGCTTTTTGCCTCTTTTGAAAGCTTTTCCAAAAGTTCATCCGGTAATGATGATGTAAATGTTGCCATAATATATTTATCAAACGTAAATATAAAATATAATTATAAAACTTTAAATAATTTCTTCGGAAATTTTAAGATATTGAAAATCAGTTTATTTTGATTATAAATTGACATTTTCAATAATCGCAGCATATCCTTGCCCAACGCCTATACACATTGTAATTAATGCGTATCGTTTTCCTTTTTCTTTTAATTCCAACGCTGCTGAATAGGCAATTCTTGTACCTGTTACACCAAGAGGATGACCAATAGCAATAGAGCCACCATTAGGGTTTATACGCGAGTCGTCATCTTTTAATCCCCATTCGCGGATGCAAGCTAAGGCTTGTGACGCAAAAGCTTCGTTAAGCTCAATCACATCCATATCTTCCATTTTTAACCCTGCTTTTTTGAGAGCTTTGTTGGAAGCTTCCACAGGGCCAATTCCCATAATTCTTGGCTCAACCCCAACTACTGCAGAAGAAACGATTCTTGCTAATGGTTTTAAATTATATTTTTTTACGGCATCTTCAGAGGCTATAATGGTTGCTGCGGCGCCATCATTTAATCCCGAAGCATTTCCCGCAGTTACACTTCCTCCTTCTTTTTTGAATGCCGGACGTAATTTCGCTAAAATCTCTTTTGTAGTATCAGGACGGATAAATTCGTCTTCTTTAAATATAATAGGTTCTTTTTTTCGCTGCGGAATTTCAACAGCAACAATTTCTTTTGCAAGCCTTCCGCTGTTTTGAGCTTTGGCTGCTTTCATTTGGCTGTGGTAAGAAAATGCATCCTGGTCTTCTCTTGAAATACTATGTTTCGCTACTAAATTTTCAGCGGTAACACCCATTCCGTCGGTGCCGTACATTTCAGCCATTTTCGGATTTACAAATCGCCAACCAAATGACGAATCGTACATTTTATTATCATTTCCGAAGGGAGAAGCACTTTTAGAGATTACCCAGGGACCACGCGTCATATTCTCCACACCCCCCGAAATAAACACATCGCCATCACCCGACTTAATCGCACGATTTGCGTGAATGATTGCAGATAACCCCGAACTACAAAGTCTGTTTACCGTTTCGCCAGGGACTGTGTATGGCAATCCCGCTAAGAGCAAACTCATTCTCGCAACGTTCCGGTTGTCTTCGCCTGCTTGATTTGCACAACCCATTATGACATCGTCATAAGCGTCTGTGGGGATGTTAGGATTTCTCTTTACGATTTCGGCAATTACTTTGGCTCCCAAATCATCTGTCCGCACAGCGCCGAGTGTACCTTTATAATTACCAATAGCAGTTCTTATTCCGTCTATGATATATGCTTCCTTCATTGTCTATATTGTTCTAATTTAATATTTCAGAAAAAGTATCACCTTGTCTTATGTCACCCGTTTTATAGCCTCTCATAAACCATTGCTTCCTTTGTTCTGAAGTTCCGTGGGTAAAACTATCTGGCCTTACCGTGCCTTGTGTTCTTTTTTGAATGGCATCATCGCCCACTGCATTTGCAGCGCTCAATGCCTCATCGATATCGCCTTCTTCTAAATATTCTCGGTTATAATGTGACCAAACGCCTGCATAGAAATCGGCTTGCAACTCTTGCGCAACAGACAGCCTATTGGCCTCAGTAGCGTTTGTCTGACTCTGTGCCTGCCTCACTTTTTGGCTTGTGCCCAGTAGCGTTTGAATATGATGACCAATCTCATGTGCCGTAACATAGGCCATCGCAAAATCACCACCTTTGGCGCCAAAGCGTGATTTTAATTCGTCAAAAAACGCCAAATCCATATATAGTTTTTGGTCTGCTGGGCAATAGAATGGGCCAGAGGCAGAAGTAGCATTACCGCAGGCTGTGCTTACGGCATCTGTAAACAATACCATATTGGGTTCTTTATATTGCCCTAGATTATTGTCTCTAAAGACTTTTGTCCAGACATTTTCGGTATCTGCCAAAACAGTCGCCATAAAATCACCTATTTGTTTTTCTTGTGCAGTAAGCTCTCTTTGTTCGGTTTGTTGAGTTGTTTGGGTGTTTCCTATTTGCTCCACTAATGGCGCAAGTTGCTGACCGGTTTCGCCTCCAAATATCTGTAATGCTATTACAATTAATGCCACTACACCACCACCTGCAGCCAGTTTACCTTTGGAACTCATCCCCCGACGGTCTTCCATATTATCGCTTTGTCTTCTACCTTGCCATTTCATAAGATTGTTTTGTTAAGTTGTTTTTTTGTTATTCCCAGTCTTTGTTTGTTCTATAAACTACACCTTTAAACAAAGCTACTAAATCATCGCCTCTTTTAACTTCAACGATATTAAAACCCACTTTTGTTTTCTGAAGATTTACTGTTGCTTCTGCCGTAATAAAATCTCCTTCTTCGAGAGCTTCAATGTGGTTAATGCTTGTTTCAATGGAAACTGCATATTTGCCGTGGGTGTTTGCTGTAAAACCGAAAGCCGTATCTGCCAATGAATAACTTATCCCGCCATGTGCTTTTTCCATACTGTTGAGCATTTCTTTACGAATGGTCATCCCCACTTTTACGTAGCCAATTTTAGACTCAACAATCTCAATTCCGAGCCACTTTGAAAAAGCATCTTGACTCAGCATTTTGTGGGGAATAGTAGCACCTTCCATTAAAAAAATGTTTTGTTTTCACGATTCATCTTCCTTAACAATGGACTACAGCGATATCTATCTTCTCTATATTCGTTATATAATTTGTCCATTTCTTCTACACACCAATTGATGCCTTTTTCATCTGCCCAAGCCAATAATCCTTTTGGGTAATTGACTCCCTTGGTCATCGCGTTGTCTATATCTTTTGCTGAAGCGATGTTCCAAAAAAGCGCATCGGCAGCTTCGTTTATGAGCATGACGAGTATTCTTTCAAAAATTTGTTGATGCAATTTTGTATCCTCAGACCTCTCGACTCCGCTCGAAGAGACATTGCCTTTTTCATCATATTTATAATAACCTCTTCCCGATTTTCCGCCTAAATAACCAGCTTCAGCAAAGCGTTTTTGGGTAAAGGCTGGTTTGTATCTTGGGTCGTAATAAAAGGCTTCAAAAACAGTTTCGGTTACGGTATAATTAACATCATTACCAATAAAATCCATTAATTCAAAAGGGCCCATTCTGAATCCGCCCTCCGATTTCATCGCATGGTCTATGGTGGCAAAGTCTGCAATTCCTTCTTCGTAAATTCTCAAAGCTTCACCATAAAAAGGTCTTGCTACCCTGTTGACGATAAAACCGGGTGTGTCTTTTGCAATAGCAACTACTTTGCCCCAATTTGCTATAGTTTCTTCGGAAATTTTAAGGGTTTCAGCACTTGTTTGAATAGCCGGAATTACCTCCACCAATTTCATCAAAGGAGCTGGGTTGAAAAAATGTATTCCTACGCAGCGTTCTGGTTTTTTGAGAGAAGACGCTATAGATGCAATTGAAAGTGATGAAGTGTTTGAAGCAATAATACATTCGTCTGAAACGTAACTTTCTAATTCCTGAAACACTTTCTTTTTAATATCCAGGTTTTCAACAATAGCTTCTATAGTCGTATCACTATCAGCCAATTCTTTTAAAGAATTTACATAGCTGATGTTGTCTTGAATTCGGTTTTTTTCTTCGGAAGTGATTCGTTCTTTTTCGACCAGTCGCGTCATTATTTTTTCAAGACTTGCTTTTGCTTTGTCAAGCGCATCTTGATTTAAATCAAATAATTTAACGGTGCAACCTGCTGTGGAAGCCACTTGCGCTATTCCAGAACCCATTGTTCCTGCTCCGATGATTCCTACTTTGCTTATTTTCATTTAAATTTCAACTTTTACACAAACCTCTCGACTACACTAGAGGGGATAACGTAAATTATTTACCTTTAAAATTAGGTTTTCTTTTTTCTACAAATGCGGCGACTCCTTCGGCATAATCTTCGGTCGAGGCTGATTCTATTTGCAATTTGCTTTCTAGTTTTAACTGCGAATCTAAATCGTTATTCATCGATTCATTTAACAATCGTTTTGTCAACCCGAGTGCTTTTGTGGGCATATTTGCGAGTGTTAAAGCAGTGGCATTCACTTCATCCATTAACATTTCCGAAGCAACAACACTGTAAATCATTCCCATTTGTTCTGCTTTTTCTGCGGAAATTTTATCTCCCAACATCATTATTGCCGAAGCTTTTCCGAAGCCAATTAATCGAGGCAAAAAGAATGTTCCCGCACTATCTGGAATCAAACCAATTTTACTAAATGCCTGTATAAAACTTGCTTTGTCGCTGGCAATTACCACATCGCACGCCAAAGCGATGTTTGCTCCTGCTCCCGCTGCTACACCATTTACACCACAGATAATGGGTTTTTCAATACTTCTAATTCTGTTAATTATTGGATTATAATGGTCATCTAATATTTTTTTGAAACCGGGATTTAAATCTGGATTTGTGATTTCTCCAATGTCCTGACCTGCACAAAAAGCTTTTCCATTTCCAGTTAAAATGATAGCTCTAACGGTTTTATCTTTTTCGCAGGCGTCGAGTTCATTTTGCAACAAAAAAGCCATTTCTTTATTAAAGCTGTTGAAAACTTCGGGGCGATTTAAGGTGAGGGTTGCTACTCCGTTTTCTATTTTTTTTATGATTGTCATTTAAATATTATTTAAGGCATTTAAAATAGTCAAAAGGCTCTTGGCAGTCGTCACATTTGAATAATGCCTTGCACGCCGTGGAACCAAACTGACTTACTAAATGTGTATTTGTGCTACCGCAATTGGTGCATTTTACTTTTTTCGCATTTCCGAGGAGAACATCTTTATCTGCTGTTTCAGACAATGGTCTTGCGATGCCATATTCCTCCATTTTTTGAAGACCTTCTTCGCTTATCCAATCGGTACTCCAGGCTGGACTCAACACTAATTCTACGATTACTTTTTTATCCAATTTTGCAAAGGCGATTTTCAAATCGTCACCAATGACATCCATCGCTGGACAACCGCTATACGTGGGCGTTAATTTTACTTTAATTATACCGCCAACTTCAATAGCTTCTCGAATCACGCCCAAGTCTAAAACCGTCAAAACTGGAATTTCGGGATCGCTTACCTGTTCCAGAATTGGAATTAAGTGAGGGTCGATATTTGCGGTTTGGGTTGTTATCATTCTATTTTTGATTGGAGATTAACGATTTTTGATTGTTGAAATTTTTACTTCTGAAATCAGCAATCCAAAATCTACAATCGTTACTCTTTTTACCATTCCATATTAGGATAGGTGCGTTGCATATATTGAAGGTCGCTTAAAATGTAGCCCATATATTCGCTATGCGTTCCATTTTTCCCTCCTTTAATGAAATTTTTACGTTCTGGGACTTGAAGGTTTGACTCTTTCAATAATTCTGAAACTTCTTCGTAATATTTTTCTTTAAATTTTGAAGTGTCTACACCAATTCCTTCAGAAATCATTGCTTTATCGGCTTCGGTTAAATCGAATAGCTCATCTGTAAAAGCCCAAAGCTCGTCAATTGCTTCTTGCATTTTCGTATTACTTTCATCCGTTCCGTCACCTAATCTCTTTACCCAATCTCCTGAAAAACGTTTGTGGTAGCTTACTTCTTTAATTCCTTTTTTCGCAATGGCTGCAAGCGTTTCGTCTTTGCTGTTTAACATTTCAGTCATAAGAAATAAGTGAAAAACATCAAACAAATATTGACGTCCCATTACATACCCAAAATGCTCATTGGGCTGTTCTACCAACAATACATTTTTATAGTCACGCTCTAAACGCAAAAAAGCAAGGTCATCTTCTGTCTTGCCTTCTCCTTGAATTTTAGCTGCGTATTGATAGTAATTTCGGCATTGCCCAATTAAATCGAGTGAAATATTGGTGCCTGCAATATCGGTTTCTAATGTTGGGCCGTGACCGCAGAGTTCGCCAAGGCGTTGGGCCAAGATTAAGGAGTTGTCTGCAATTGAAATTATATAATCGAAAAGATATTGTTTGTTCATTTAAAATTGTGCTGTGTATGTCTAAGACCTTTCGGCTGCGCTCAAGGAGACATACAATTTACATATGTTTCACTTCGTCTGGCAAATCATAAAAAGTTGGGTGACGGTAGACTTTGTCTTGTGCGGGTTCGAAAAGTTCTCCATTATGTTCAGGGTTGCTGGCTGTAATGTTTATACTTTCGACAACCCAAATGCTTACACCTTCGCTTCTACGCGTGTACACATCTCTTGCATTTTCCAAAGCCATTTCGGCATCTGCTGCGTGGAGACTACCAAAGTGCCTATGTTCTAATCCGTTTTTACTTCTAACGAAGATTTCCCAAAGGGGCCAATTTTTTTTATCAGACATTAAATTGCTTTTTTAAGTTTGTTCGCTTCTTTCTTTGCTGCGTGTGCCATAGCCGCATCACGAACCCAAGCTCCGTTTTCCCAAGCGTTTACACGGTCTTTCATTCTTTTTTTATTGGAAGGACCGTGACCTTTTACTACTTGCCAGAATTCATCCCAATTAATTTCACCAAAATCATAACTACCCGTTTCTTCATTGAATTTTAAATCTGGGTCTGGAATAGTTAATCCTAAAATATCTGCTTGTGGTACTGTTTGGTCAATAAACTGTTGGCGCAACTCATCATTTGATTTACGTTTTAGTTTCCATTTCATTGATTGTTCTGTGTGGATGCTTTCTGCATCTGTTGGCCCTAACATCATCAAACTTGGCCACCACCATCTATTTAAAGCATCTTGCGCCATTTCTTTTTGCTCGGGAGTCCCGTTGCAAAGTTTCAACATAATTTCAAAACCTTGTCGTTGGTGAAAACTTTCTTCTTTACACACACGAACCATTGCTCTCGCATATGGCCCAAAAGAAGTATTACACAATGGCACTTGATTGATAATCGCTGCACCATCTACTAACCAACCAATCGCTCCCATATCTGCCCACGTTACTGTTGGGTAGTTGAAAATAGAAGAATATTTTGCCTTGCCAGTGTGTAATTGCTCATACAATTCATCACGAGAAATCCCTAAAGTTTCGCAAGCCGAATATAAATATAACCCGTGGCCAGCTTCATCTTGAACCTTTGCCAACAAAGCTGCTTTTCTTCTTAGAGAAGGGGCTCTCGTTATCCAATTTCCCTCTGGCAACATTCCCACAATTTCAGAGTGGGCGTGCTGACTCATTTGCCTGATGTGTGTCTTGCGATACTTTTCTGGCATCCAGTCTTTGGGTTCAATTTTTTCGTCGCGCGCGATGCGGGCTTCAAAAATTTCTTCAAGGTTTTTTACTTGTTCGTTGCTCATTGCTATCTTCTTTAGGCTTTAAGCTAAATGCTCAAGGCTAGTTAAACAATATTTTGTTTTTAAATTTCTGAAATGTTAGCCAAAAACTTACACATCAAAATCTACTTTTACTTTATCTGTTGTTGGAACCGCCTGGCAGCTCAAAACTAAATTTTGAGATACCTCTTTATCGCTCAACGCATAATTTATTTTCATTTCAACAGCACCATCGAGCACTTCGCACTTGCAGGTGCTACAAACACCGCCTTTACAGGCGAAGGGCAAATCGGCTCCCGCTCCCAATGCCGCGTCGAGAATATTATCGTATTCTTTGGTCATTTTAAACGAAAATTCCTTTCCGCCATCTACAATGGTAACTTCTGTTCCTTCTACATTTTGCTTTGCGAGCCTTTCTTGTCTTGCAATGTCTTCATCCGAAAGTCCTGTAACGAAAAGTTCAAAATGAACATTCTCTTTTGGGAGTCCTGCGTTTATAAGATATTCTGAAACGTATTTCACCATTTTTTCCGGTCCGCACAAAAACACTTCGTTCGTGTCTGGAATATCTATAAATGTCTTTATCAACACCTCCATTTTTTCATCATCAAAACGACCATTGAAGAGTTCAATATCTCTGCGTTCTTTTGTTAGAAAATAGTTGATTTCAAAACGTCCAAAAAACTGATTTCTAAGCTGTTCTAACTCTTCTTTAAAGATAATGGATTTTGCCGTTTTATTCACATAAAACAATTTACAAGTGCTATTTGATTCTTTTACCAAATGCGCTTTTACCATTGATAATACAGGAGTAATACCACTACCTGCGGCAAAGAACAGATAATTTTTTGCTTCGGAAGGCTTACATTCTACACCAAAATTTCCACTTGGCGCCATTACCTCCAATGTATCGCCAGTTTGTAAGGTTTCATTTACGAATGTTGAAAATTTTCCTCCAGGGATTAATTTTACCGCTACTTTCCATTGATTATCAAAAGGACTGGAGCACAAACTATAGGAACGACGAACATCTTCGCCATTAATCATTGCTTTTAATGTAAGGTGTTGTCCTTGACGGAAATGAAATTCATCAGAAATTTCAGAAGGAACATTAAATGTTATCACAGAAGTATCATCTGTTTCCTTATAAAGGTCCTCAACTTTTAAATTATGGAAGTCTGCCAATTTTTTCGATGTATTTATAGAACAAAACTAACGATTGTTAGTTAGAATTGCAAATGGTTTAACAATAATTATACAATCCCTTTAATCAGCACCGCTACCATATCTTTCTTTAAGATATTTACATCCATTTTACCTCGTTTTTCGTTCCATAAATACAACGTTCGCAAAGTGGATAAAATTGAAAATAAAATTACCTCGGGATGTTGTGGTTTAATGGTTCTTTCTTTAATTCCTGCTTTTATGATGCTTCGGAAATTTTCTTCGTAATCTTCACGCATCTTAACAACACGTTTAAGTTCATCGCCTTCAAGATGCATCCAGTCATTATTTAATGACGCTATGTTTTCAGAATAATTTACAGTGATATCAATGTGGATTTCAATCACTTTTTCAATCTTTTGTAACGGAGGTACCATTTCTGAAGTAATCAAATTCATTTCGGTCGTGAACTTTTCGGCTACTTCTAAAATAAGTGTGGAAAGGATTTCCTGCTTGCCAGAAATATGATTGTATAAACTCGCCGCTTTCATATCCATCTCTTGTGCGATGTCCCTCATTGAGACAGCACTGTAGCCTTTTTCTTTAAAAAGTGAGGCCGCTTTATGTATGATTTCTTGTTTGCGAGTTTTCATGTTTGTGTTGTAAATATAAATTTTTGAAAACGAAATCGAAGCTGAAAACGAAATCGAATTTCTTACTTTTGAAATATGATTGAAGAACGCATTGAAAGCAACGAATTACTCGATAGATTGCCTCCACATTTAAAGCAATATATCAAGCCGCAAAATTATGAGCATTACACACCCATAAACCAAGCGACTTGGCGTTATGTGATGCGTAAAAATGTTTCTTATTTGAGTAAAGTAGCCCACGAAAGTTATATTGAAGGACTTCAAAAAACCGGGATTTCAATCGATAATATTCCGTCGATGTACGGGATGAATCGCATTCTCAAAGAAATAGGTTGGGCTGCAGTGGCTGTGGACGGATTTATTCCGCCTAACGCTTTTATGGAGTTCCAAGCCTATAAAGTACTTGTTATTGCTAGCGATATTCGCCAGCTTGAAAATATAGAATACACTCCAGCCCCCGATATTATCCACGAAGGTGCGGGGCACGCTCCCATTATTGCAAGTCCAGATTATGCCGAGTATTTAAGACGTTTTGGAGAAATTGGCGCAAAGGCAATTTCCAGCGCTCACGATATGGAAATGTATGAGGCGGTAAGGGAATTAAGTATTTTAAAGGAAGCCGAAGGCACTGCTAAAATTAAAATCGATGCCATTGAAAAGCGTGTGGAAGACTTACAAAATAAAAAGGTAATTCCTTCTGAAATTTCACTCATAAGAAATCTTCACTGGTGGACTGTAGAGTATGGAATGGTAGGGACCGTTGAAAACCCAAAAATCTACGGTGCTGGGCTGCTTTCTTCTATTGGAGAAAGTGAGTGGTGTATGAAAGACGAAGTTAAGAAAATCGCATATTCTATTGACGCAGCATACCAGGATTTTGATATTACAAAACCACAACCTCAATTGTATGTTACTCCAGATTTTGCTTATTTACAAGAAGTTCTTGAAGAATTTGCAAATACAATGGCTGTTAGAAAAGGGGGCTGGCGCGGTTTGAACAAATTGATTGAATCCAAACAATTAGGAACTATTGAAATAAGTACGGGTTTGCAAGTTTCAGGAAATTTTACGCGAATGATTCAAAACGAGGACAATGAAGTGGTCTGGTTTGAAACCGCTGGCGAAACTGCCCTCGCCTATCGCGAAACCGAAGTAATCGGTCACGGAATTTCAAGACACAGTAACGGATTTAG
Organism: Patiriisocius sp.; assembly: GCF_051252435.1. Taxonomy (NCBI): domain Bacteria; kingdom Pseudomonadati; phylum Bacteroidota; class Flavobacteriia; order Flavobacteriales; family Flavobacteriaceae; genus Patiriisocius; species Patiriisocius sp. The sequence goes on from NZ_JBPOFW010000004.1 coordinate 367,376, forward strand.
AAGTCCGTTGGGAAAATTAAAAGGAATAAATTTAGCTATTGAAAATATGGGTCCGCGAGATTTAGCTGCCTATAATTTTTATGACGGAAAGCCCATTAAATTTGAGTTTGAAAGTGGCATTAAAGTAAAAGGAATGAACGTTACCGGAATGCGGAATTTAAAGGGTGAGTTAATGCTCATTCAGTTTAATGATTGTACCGTAACGTATAAAGATGAAATTTTATTTAGTCCCGAAGATGGCGATTTTGATATGGCTGTTGGGAAAGATATTGTTTCGGCATTTGCTGGAGCGGCAGATTATTTGAGTTTTAATTTAGTAGAACATCAATTGAGTACGCTGGGTGATGTAGCAGAAATTTCCGAAGAGGAAAAGCAATTAAATTTGTTGTATGCAGAAGTGCGAGCGCTTCGAGAAAGACCCTCTCTGACTGCTGAATCTCCTGAGAATGGAGAAAAATTAATTTCCATATTTAATAGTGTGAAGGATATGTTTCCAAACGATTGGTTATTACCAATTGAGATTTATGAGTTGACAGGAAATAAGGAAGTTCTCGACTATTTGCAAATATTGAAAAGTCGACGGCCAAAAGTAGCTCATTTAATTGTTAGTGGGTTGGGGCTTATAAACAATGATTAAAACTAAACAAGTAACCAAATGCGGCACAAATTCGTATTAATATATTAATTAGATTAACTCCTTAACTTTAGGAGATTAAAAGTTACCCGACTTATCGGGCAGAAATTATGGGACTATTAGATTTTTTATTTGGAAATAAGACAAAAAAGATTCAGGACTTTATGGAACGTGATGCCGTTATTTTAGACGTTCGCTCTAAGGGAGAATATGAAAGTGGTGCGATTCCGGGGTCTAAACACATACCCTTACAACAAGTGGGAAATAAAATTGCTGAAATAAAAAAATGGAACAAACCCGTCATCACATGTTGTGCCAGCGGTATGCGTAGCGGGAGTGCCGCTGCCATTTTAAAAAGTAATGGTATTGAAGCTATGAATGGGGGCGGATGGTCTTCTTTATACGGAAAACTATAATTATATAGGTTTAGTAATTTTTTCTTGTATTATCTAGAAATTAAATTGCACTGATAACTTTTCACAATACTGAAATTTAAAATAAAAAACTCCCTTATCCAAATTGGACAAGGGAGTTTTCTCATTTAAACACTTATCAACTCACTATTCTTTGAGAATCTGCTTCGTGATTACGCCATATTCACTCTCTATTACGAACATATACATTGCACTCTGAAGGTCTGTGATATCCATTCTCTTCTCAATTCCCATATCCTGCAGTCCGATTGTTCTTACCAATCTTCCGTTTACATCATAGATCGAAACGTTTTCAAGATTGATCGCTTGCGGGTTGCTCAACACTACATAGTCCTTGGCAGGGTTGGGATACATTATCAGGGTCGCCAATGAAATTTCGTTGTTTGGAATTCCACCTAATATACTCTCAACAGTCAACGTAAATGTACATGAACCTACATTTCCGTATTCATCCTCAGCGGTAATCGTTACAGGATATACACCATCTGGCAGGAACGTTCCTGCCGCTGGGTCCTGTGTAAAGATTACGACTGGGTTTGTACAGTTGTCAACAGCCGTTGCATCACCGAGCGCTACATAATCTGGAACTTCATAGTTAACATTATTAGCTCCTGGATCTACAGTGATATCTGCCGGACACGTTACCTCAGGTGCCAACACATCCACTACCGTTACAATGGCATTACAGCTCGAGATGTTTCCATTCACATCTTGTGTAAATACCTCAACCATCACCGGAGTTCCTATATCGCTACAATCGAATGACGTAATATCAACGGCACTAGTGTCGATTCCGCAGGCATCTGTATTGCTCGCTATCACATTTGCAACATCGAGCAGTGCCGTCCCATCTGCGCCAAGTTCTATTGTAAAGTCCATACAGACAAGCTCTGGTGTGGTAACGTCTTCAACGGTTACCGTTGCGGTACAAGTTGAAGTGTTTCCATTACTATCTGTGGCGGTCAATACCACCGTGTTTGGTCCCACGTTGCTACAGTCGAAGGTATCTATGTCCACCGTAAAGTTTGAAATGGTACAGTTGTCTGTACTTCCGTTGTCCAAATCACTTGCCACGATCGTTATCGTTCCGGTTGCATCCAATTGAACCGTGATATCTTGGCACACGACCATAGGTGCTTCAATGTCTTCAACGGTTACAATAGCTACACATGTGCTTACATTTCCGTTTACATCAGTAATTGTTAATGTTACGCTGTTGGGTCCTACATCGCTACAATCAAAGGTATCTACGTCAATTGTTGTCGTTGCAATACCACAGTTATCAGAGCTTCCTCCGTCAACATCTGCTGGTGTTATTGTTACCATTCCTGTTGCGTCCAATTGTACGGTAATATCCTGACAGACTGCCATTGCTGGCTCCATGTCCATTACAGTAATCGTGAACATACAGGTCGATTCGTTTCCGTTCACATCGGTCGCTGTAAATTCTATCACGGTATCTCCCACTGGGAACATACTTCCGCTCGGGTCTCCCATTGTTTGTATTACCGATGCGATTCCGCAGGCATCTAAAGCAAGTGCGTCCGGGAACGAGACTTCGGCAAAGCAGTCGCCCGGTGTTGTATCGATACTGATATCGGCCGGACATGCGATTACCGGCGCTGTTACATCTTCAATGGTCACTACGGTAGTACACGTACTCACGTTTCCGTTGACATCTGTTACTGTTAACGTAACCGTGTTTGGCCCTACATCTGCACAGGTAAAGTCCATTACATCGATGGTAGTTGATGCGATGCCACAGGCATCTGTTGAGCCATTGTCGATATCTGCTACTGTGATGCTCGCCATTCCATTTGCGTCCAATTGAACTGTGAATGGAGCCGCGCAGTTTGCTAAGGGAGCAATCATATCTTCTACGGTCACTGTTGTTGTGCACGTGCTCATATTTCCGTTGACATCTGTTACGGTTAACGTAACGGTGTTTGGTCCTACATCTGCACAGGTGAAGTCCATTATATCAATAGTAGTTGATGCGATGCCGCAATTGTCTGTCGAGCCGTTATCAACATCTGCCGCTGTGATACTCGCCATTCCATTTACATCTAATTGAACCGTGAATGGAGCAATACAGTTAGCAACTGGTAGTTCGTTGTCAGTTACTACAACATCAAAACTACATGTGGCCATGTTTCCACAATCATCGGTTGCGACGAATGTATTTATGGTAGTTCCCACAGGGAAGTCGCTACCGCTTGGCAAACCTGCTGTTTGAACGACAGTCACGTTTCCGCAGCTATCGATTGCCGTAATTGGGTCGAAGGTCACATTTGCAGTACAGACACCTGGGTCATTATTAACTGCTATATTTCCAGGACATGTACTTCCAGATAATGGCGAGTTTGCTAAAACGTCCCCATACGGTGAAAGTCCATAGATTCCAGTTCCCACTGTTGTACCTGCAGTGTTACAAGCAACCGTGATTGACAATCCTGTTCCACTTGCCTGAGCACCAATTGTGCTTCCCGAACCATCTTCAGTATCACTTAAATATTGATAAATGACATCGCTATTGTCAAATAAAATTACCTGAAATTGTACTACGCCACCTCCAAAATGACTTCCAACATATTCAATAACACTCGCACCCATTGTTGTACCATTGGGGTGTGGATAAGGCGAGACACCGAAATATTGGTAATAAATATCTGCAACTACATCATCATGAAGTGGGTAAAGTCTGGCAACGTTATCTCCAGTAGAAGGATTTGCCGGCAAAGGACAATCATTACTCAAATCTGGCCCGTTGTCTGTCAATGAAACAGATAAATATCCATTTGTTGACACGCGTATATCTGAAACAACATTATCGTAAATCGAAATTGGAGCACCAAGCCCAACAGTAAATGCCGTATCGTCACCGCTACCAACAAAATTGCCGGGTGTATTGATAGGGATATAGTTTGCAGTTAATGTATTATCCAAAGTATAGTTAGCTCCCGCTGGAGGTACATTTGGAATTATGAACTCTGGTGGTGTTGTATCGTTTATGGTGATTATTTGGTCACATGTTACCACATTTCCATTGCCATCATCGGCTGTCCATGTTCTTGTGATTGTTTCGGTTAAGCCACAACCTGGAGCACTTGTATCTACAAACGATATGGTTAATCCAGCAGGACAATTATCTGTTGCCGTTGCCATTCCTGTATCTGCGGGTAATGTACTATCACCACATTCTAAAGTTACGTCTGCAGGGCAGGTGATTACTGGTGGAATTGTATCCATTACCACGACATCAAAACTACACATCGCGCTATTACCAGAAGCATCTTCCACATAAAATGTATTTGTCGTTGTTCCCTGTGGATATTGAGCGCCCGAAGGTAAACCTGCTATTTGGATAACGCCATCGGTAAATTCAATGAGATATCTACGAGATGATGTTGAAGGTAAATCATTCCAAGTCCCAGCATTGCCAATTTCGGTATAATCTTCATCTCCAACATTATTAGGTTCTCCCGGACCCCAATTTGTATAAATAGAAGGCTGTCCACTCTGCCAAACAAAAGCACCTTCTGAGGCAACGTCGTTATAGCCAATAAACAAACTTCCAGTTGCTTGATTGTTTATTTCAGATGTAATAAATTGATTTTCTGCTTCATTATTTATTGTTGCCAACCTATAATTATTGGCATCTGCAAAAGCAAAGGCATCTGGACCGGTCGCTGCAACATCCGATATAAAATATGTGCTATTCCCTTGAGTTCCAAAGAGTGTAAAACCAGGAACTGTTGTAGGTACAGCAGTACTACAATTATCAGTAAACGTAGGGTCTGCAAAAATCACATCATCACCACATTGACTAGTAATAGGCTCTGCTGGACACATAATAACCGGCGGTGTAACATCTACCACGGTTACAGTTGCTGTACATGTATCCATGTTACCATCGTTATCGGTTACTGTAAGTATTACTGTGTTTATACCTACATCTGAGCAGGTAAATGTATCAGTATCAATAGTAAGCGAATTTATTCCGCAATTGTCTGTACTTCCGTTGTCTATATCTATGGCATTAATGGTCACATTTCCGAAGTCATTTAACTGCACAGTAATATTTTGACATATTGCAACAGGATTTTCATTATCCTCTGTTGAAACGAAATCCATTTTGGTCTCAGTTCTCAAACACCCATCAAGATCTGTAATCGTTAAACTTACATTAAAAACTCCGCTTGTAGTATATGTATGAGATGGGTTCTGAAAACTTGAGGTATTTCCATCACCAAAATCCCAATCCCATGCTATAATAGGCGCACTCGCCTCAGAATCATCTACAAAATCTATAGTAAGGGGTTGACAACCTATGGTAGTACTTGTTGTTGAAAAATCGGGAGTTGGACCAATAACATTTACTAAGGCATTTTTTAATATCGTATCTGTATTTCCAAAATCATCTGTTATATTTAAGCTTACATTATATAGGCCACTATCTTCATAAATATGTGTGGGGTTTTGTAATGTGGAAGTAGTTCCATCGCCAAAATCCCAGTTCCAACTTACAATAGGTGCACCACTGCCTATTGAAGTATCTGCATAATTTACTGTTAATGGTCCGCAACCAATAGCTCCGGAATTGCTTCCATTAGTCGTAAAGCTTGCTGTAGGAATAGATATTTTTATAAAATCTGACATAATCTTTGTATTAACACATCCTGTAATAGTGTCGACAATAGTTAGTTTTACTTCAAATGCCCCAGTAGTTGCATAGGTGTGAATAGGATTTTGAGCGGTAGAAGTGCTACCATCACCAAAATTCCAAGACCAAGTATCTGGATTTGTACTATTGTCTGTAAAGAACACACTATGTGGAACAGAATTATTTGAAGTAGGATTTGCTGTAAAATCTGCAATACAAGATACACTTCTGTTCGGATTTATATTGAAATTTGAAGATATCTGAGCAAAAGCGATAGAAGCGGTGATTATTAGTAATAATGCGAGTAGTGATTTTTTCATGGGTGGTTTAATTAGTTGATCAAAAATATTGATTTAAAAAAAACTAATAATAAGTATTTATACCTAAATTTCAAATTATTCGATAAAGTTGAATGTATTAATGATGAGGCAACATTTGTATCTATTATGCTGCAAATTTGTGAAGAAATAAGGATTATTTAATTTATAACTATTGAATATCATTACATAAACCAAGAATTCTTGTTTGCAATTTGAAGGTAAAGCGTATTTATGAAATAATGAAAAATTCTGAAATGGAGATTACATAACTATTCAAGTAATGGATGTCTCGAAAATCAATATGAAAGCATTGCTCATTTCAGAAGCAACCTCGAATCCAATGAAATTGAAGTTCTAAAGAGGAACCCAACGCACTATTGCCCTATGGCAGCTCTTTGAAAATAGATTATATCCAATTGTAGAAGTTAGTAGTAGCTATACGATATAGAAAATAAGATTACAATTGCTTTTTGAAACTTTCAAAATCACCTTCGGTAGTAATGGGGTTTTCGTTGTATTGCAATGTCCAGCCCATGCTATTGGTCAAAATATAGATTTTTTGTAATTCTGAAATGAGCCTATTTTCAGCATTGCTCTTTAATCCTGAAGCTTCAATCTTTTTTCTTAAAGAGGCGTTGATTCTGTTTTTGATTTTATTATAATCTTCCCCGTCAAATGGATTTAAATAATCTGCCTGCACATCATAAAAATCTATATCTGGGTTGATTTTTAATTCTGGTTCGGGGATTTTTACAATCGTTACCGTTTTTGTTTCAGGGTCAACGGTAGTTTCAATCTTACTTAAATCGTACGAAATTGATGCCTCAGCATTGACAATGACCAATGCCTTTTTTTGAGTGTCCACCAACCCCATGAGTAAAGATTTTGAATCCTTGTAACTAAAAACTTGCGAGTAACTACCTTCAGTGACGACAAGTTTTCCCACATTCCTTAATTGTTTTTGAATGAGTGCCGTACTTTCGGTGAGTTGTTCTCTTGTGTCTTTTTGGTGTTCGCAATAGCGCAGTCCAAACACGATAAAAAGGCAGAGAACTATTCCGAAGAAAATATTACGCATATTTTTATTCAATTTATGGGCACTTAAAAGCACCACGTTTCAGTAAAGATAAAAAGAAAAAAGACGGCTGCGCTACAAGATGTATGACATAGGACTAAAAAAAACAAAAAGACCTTTAAATCAAGGATAATTTAGCACCAACAAATTAGTCTTACGTTTTGAGTCTTTTCAAAAAACAACTAATTATAAGTCGTATTTCACCACAAACATCACAATTCTAGGCAATACAAAATACTCACTTGTGGTATTGAATTGTTCTGTAAAACTATCATTATTTATAGACCCCGTGTCTAATAAATTTGTTCCTTTAATTGAAAACTCCCAAGGGCTTTCTCCTTTTTGATAGTACAGATCTGCATCAAAAAATGAATATCTATTTTCAACAGTATTCATATCATTCGAGTAGTCATAAAAATCCCAGGTTGCACTGAGTTGAAAATCCTTTAAAAAAGTAATATCCACATTTGCATACGGACGTTGGGTGGTAAATTTTTGCGTTCGGCCACCATTGTCATAATCATTCATTATCAAACGGTATCCCACTTCAAAATTTGGGTAATCTCTAAAATTGGTCTGTACGCTGGCACGATAATTTTGTGTGAAACTCTTACTTTCAGTAATAGATTGATTGATGTTATTGAAGGTGTTATTAACTAAAATATTTGCGTTTAAAGCAAACTGCAACTTTTTAATACGTTTGCTGAATCTTCCAAAAACCGAAATCGTTTCATCTGGAAAATTACTGTCAAAATTAACGGGAGTGCTCTCTTGACTAATTCCTGTAAGCTTCGTGTTTTGTTTAATGGCGTCTATACTTCTTGTGTAATTAATATTTCCGGAGACATTTGTATAGTTAAATAAATTAAAGCTGAAATACGTTAAATTATACGTATGCGCTAATGAATTTTCAAGGTCTCTATTTCCGCGGAAAAGACGGTTATAATTGTTAAATACATACCCTCTCGCATAATCATTTATGTCGCTATAATTAGCGCTTATGCTATAATTAAACCGAAGACTTTCACTCTTTTTGATATCCCAAATTACATTTAAATCTGGAAAAACGTTTACATCATTTTGAGAAACCTCGCTACCCAATTGTTCATTTTTCAAACTATAATTATGTAGCGTCACCCCAGGCGTCAATGTAAATTGTCCTGTTTTTAATTTATAATGCAAACCCAAAAACAAATCACTAAACGTATAAGCAACATCGTTATTAAAGTCTGAATCTTCAAAATCATTTCTAGTTTCATCATCCAGAATTTGGAAAATACTAGAATCAAATTGTTGCTTACTGTACGTCGTTCCCAACGTGACATTTACATTACTCACATTGTTCAACACATAATAGTAATCTACTTTTCCGTCAAACTTATTGCTCAGCACATTTTTTAGTTGATTGATACTAAATCTATCTGCATTCATCAACGGATCAAAGGTGTCTAACGAACTATTTATTGTGTCATTTATAGTTGTAAACACCCCTCTAAAAGGCACCATATCTTGCGTTGCATTATAAAAAGGGTCTTCATCTTGATACAAATATTGTCCTTGCGCTGCAAAGATATTCTTGTCATTTAGCGTATAATAGGCGTTAAAATTTTGATTGATTGAAAACGGTGTATTCTCCTTTTGTTGCGATATATCATTGGGAATTTGCATTACGGTTGAAATGGTATTCGCGTCTTCAGTCTGTTTTGAACCCTTCGCTAGAATATCATAATCCAATTGAAAATCTGCGTTGGGTTTGTACTTGGTGCTCAACTTAACCATCCCAAGCTGATTACGCGTATCGCTCACATCGTTTGTGTTCTCAATTGTCCCCAATTGTATGTATTCTCTTATAGAATTTGTAACCGTATTTGTTTTATTGTCAGACAGGATTGCGAAGCCGCTTAAATCTAATTTCGGGTTGAAAGCATAGCTGAAATTTGCCGCGATAAATTTTGCTTCAATCTCATTGGCCCTATCGTTTTGGGTGGTCGTAAAACCAAGGTCACTCTCCCTAATATTAAAATTAGTTCCACCGCCCCGATTAAAATTTCTGAAACCTCCTGTAAAACTAAAATAGTCCCGAAACGTAAATGGAACTTCGCCTATATTATTAAAATCGGTAATGATGTTGATACTGTATTTAGGACTGTAATAAAACAATTTTGGATGTACCAAATAGCGACCACCGTCATCATCAAAATCTGAACCCAAGCCAGCGCCTGCAGTTACCTCACCAAACCAAAATGCCTTTTTACCCTCTTTGAGTTTAATGTTGATGGCAATATTATCTTGATCATTTCCAAGACCTCTCATTTGGTCCACTTCATTATAATTACGAAGGACCTCCACTTTATCAACGGCATCTGCCGGAATATTTTTGGTTGCCAATTTAGAATCTCCATCAAAAAAGTCCTTTCCTTCCACCATTACTTTATTAACCGTCTTACCTTCAATTTGTATTTCGCCATCGTCGTTTACCTCAACTCCCGGGAGTTTTTTCATTACATCTCCAAGCTTCCTTTCTTCGCCATTGGTAAAGGAATCTGCATTATAAATAATGGTATCGCCTCTTACGGTTACGGGCATTTCATAAATCAACTCCACATCATCGAGTGCGGCAGATTGTTGTTTTAAAATAAAATCGAAGGTTTGATTATCAGAATTTTCAGGAATATCCAGCACTTTTTCAGCATTTTGATAACCTAGAAAACTCGCTCTTAATAAATAGGTATTTCCTTTTGGGAGGTCTAATTGATAGCGCCCTTCATAATTTGTAATGGCATAACTTTCAATCTCACCGCTTTCTTGTATCGTAGCAATTACATTTGCAAGCTCGAGTGGATTGCCTATGCTATCTTTTATGGTGCCGCGCAGTTTTATGCTTTGTGCTGAAGCAATTATTCCGCAGAACATTACAGCAATTAGGAATATTCTTTTCATATTTTTTGATTGGGTTTAAAATTAAAAATGCGCTACTATTAGACTTAAAAGTTAACTGTAGCGCAGTTTTTCTAAAAAGAGTAAACTATCCTCTTCCTCCACGGCCTCCTCTGCCGCGAAAATTCTCACGCATTTCATCTGTTTTTTCTTTAACGATTTTTCTGTATTCTTCTCTTGTTACCTCTTTTCCTTTTGTGGGTGCTTCAATTTTATCTGCCTCTTTTGGGTTCATTACTATTTTTGAACAAAGCAATGTGGTTCTATAGACATTCAATTCTAAGATTAATCCCGGTAAACCAGAATATTCTCCCGGCCCTTGCCCCACAGGAACTTGTGGCGTGTACCATGCTGTTACTAAAACTTCCTTAGGCACTTCAATATTATCCATTGGATCGTCACTTTCTTCTTTAGTTGCTACTTCATCTCCTGATTTCCCGGGCTCCCCAGATTTTCCATCAGTTCCCAAAATACCATTCTTACCTTTTTTACCATCCTCACCGTCTTTACCATTTTTTGCATCTCTTTTTGGGCGTGCCATGGAGTAATCATTTGGATCCACTTTTTTTATTGCAGTCGCTTTGAAGGCAACATATTGGCCAATTTGTTTTGACTCTTTTTCTAGTTTCCAGTCTAATGATGGAACGCTATCTGTCACCAAAAACTCTTTTCCGAAGAACTCATTTTCCTCGACCATCCTCTTCGTCTCAATATTTTTATATTGGGCGCCTGGCGTATAGCTGCTCATCATCATGGCAAATGGACCGCCACTTTGCCCTGCTTCTAGCTTTACTTCTTCTTTATAAATACTCTCTTTGTTATTGAACGTGAGGATGTAGGTTTTCTCGAGATAGCTTTTCATCATTTCCATGACGCGCTTTTTCATATCTTCATTCATCTCTCTTCCGCCACCAAAGGCATCTGGATCAACAGTTGTTTTTGACTCGTAGAATGCTTGTCCGCTAATATTTTGAGCAAAAGATACAGCCGTAAAAAGTAGGGCTGCCAATATTGAATACATTTTCATAATGTGAAATTTTGTTTATATGTAACAAAGTTACGGTTTTGTTACAAACCCCTTTGACAATTGTTATGCCGAAAGGTTTAAAATCCTCCAAAATCTATTTCATTAATACAGCGTGAACGCATATTAAATTTTATTTTCTGAAATTTCAATTACATCAACCTCCTATTTTTATTGAAAAACTATTTCCATCTTTTTTCTTGCTCGAAGTTTTAAACTGTTCCATCATTTCCTCATTCTTCTTTTTTTCAATTTCATCAAATTCGGCTTGATTTACTTTTTTACCTTTTGTGGGTGGTTGAATATTGATTTCTTCTTTCGGGTTCAATATTATTTTTGAACATAAAATAGTCTGATCGCCATCGTTGATTTCTAAAACGAGGCCTGGCAATCCCCAAAAATCGCTCGGCCCATGTTGCAAGGGAATACTTAGCGTGTACCATGCGGTGGTCACGCGGTCTTTTTTGATGGTCTCTGTTTCCATTGTTTCAGAAGAAAAAGATTGTTCCTCCACTTCTTCGGTTAGTGTGGCTTTAAAACAAAGATAATCGCCAATATTCTTGGTTTCTTTTTCAAGTTTCCAAGCAGGTTTTACGAGTGTATCTTCAATTAAAAATGGTTTATCCATAATTTCGGAAGCTCTTGTAAAGGTTTGTGTCTTTGTATTCTTATAGAGCACATCGCTACCTCCGCTAAGTCTTATAATTATTCCTCCCGCTTGCGGTGCTTGTGGTTTTTCTAGAGATTCAACTTCTTCGTACAAGGATTCGGTGTTGTTGAATTTAAGTGTAAACTCTTTCTGAAATTGTTTCCGTAATTGCGCTTGGATTGATTTTGTCATTTCGTCATCCATACCGCCATTATCATCTTCCATTTTTAAATCGACTTGGCGGTCTGTTTTGTACGTGGCGATTCCTTCAATGGATTGGGCAATCATGCTTGTAATTCCTAATGAAATTGTAATCAATAGCGTAATTATTGTTTTCATGATAGTTGGTTTTGAGAGTTAAATATAAGAATATCAAGCTAATGACGATTTAAATAATTTAATGTTACGTTGGGATTTGTACATCAACAACTGGCACACTTTTCGTATCTTGCCTCTCATGGCGAGATACGTATTTCTTTTCTTATTTCTGGTACATTTCAGCAATGCACAAACGCTCACTGAAGTTGAGAAAACTCCTTTAAAAGTTGATTCTTTTATAGGTTTTGACTCTTACAATGCGCTGTATTTCACTAAAGGAATGGTGCTCCATAAAAAAGCAGCGGCTCAAAATTTTCAGTTTACTGACTTCCAATTGGGAGCCATCACGAGTGTTGATATCATCAATCCTTTAAATGTTGTAGTTTTTTATAGCGGAACAAATACCGCCGTTTTGTTAGATAACAGACTCAACGAAATTGAGCGCATAGAGTTCAACAATCTCCCCCAATTTTTAAACATAAGCGCAGCGACAAATGCCGGCGGAAATCGTCTTTGGATTTTCAATATCGATAGCCAACAAGTAGAACTGTACAATTATAGGACAGGAAGAAGTCAGGTAATTTCGCAGCCTATTACGGCTAATGTTGTTTCGGTTACCAGCAATTTTAATTACTGTTACGTGTTGACCGAAAAGAAACTACGTGTGTATAATATTTTTGGTGGTATTGTTTCTGAAATTCCAATTTCAGAAGCATCAAAAATTGTTCAGCAAAATGAAAATTATATGGTGTTGAAAAATAACGAGCTCAACTTTTTTAAACAAAACAATGCTGAACCTTTGCAATTAAAAACCTCCAACATATCTATAAAAGACTTGCAGTTGAGCCAAGATTTCTTGTATATTTATGATCGCGAATTTTTGTACAAATTCGACTTCAAACAACCAAAGAGATAACCACATGCACGTTGCCATCGCAGGAAATATAGGTTCAGGAAAAACTACTTTAACTCGCTTACTAGCAAAACACTATAAATGGAAACCTCATTACGAAGATGTAGAGGACAATCCATATTTAGATGATTTTTATAACCAGATGGAACGATGGTCTTTTAATCTTCAAATCTATTTTTTGAATAGTAGATTTCGTCAAATTCTGGACATTCGCGAGAGTGGTGAAAAAATTATTCAAGATAGAACGATTTATGAAGATGCGTATATTTTTGCTCCTAACTTACATGCAATGGGGTTGATGACAAATCGTGATTTTAAAAACTATAAATCACTCTTTGATTTAATGGAAAGCGTAACGGAAGGTCCAGACCTTTTAATTTATTTGCGCAGTTCTATCCCTAATCTTGTAAAGCAAATCCACAAACGCGGGCGTGAATATGAAAACTCAATCAGTATTGATTATTTGAGTAGATTGAACGAACGCTACGAAGCTTGGATTCACGATTATGACAAGGGAAATCTTATTATTCTAGACGTTGACGATTTAGATTTTGTGGATAATCAAGAACATTTGGGACAGGTAATCAATAAGATTGATGCTGAAATTAATGGGCTCTTTTAAACAAAAAACTCAATAGCCAAACCGCCTAAAGGCGGTTTTTTTATGCAAAATAGTCATCAAATCTTAACATTTTAAAAACATAGTAACGCCTTAAGAAACACGATTTTTGCCAGTAAAGAACTAAATCTCTATTTTCTAAAAATAGAATTAATCAGTTTAATGAAATATCCGCCGCGCGGGCAATTACATGGCATCACTATACAATAACAAATATTATCATCGCGATCTTTCTTGGCTTAGGTTTAATCACCGAGTGCTACAAGAAGCAGCAGACACAAGAAATCCGCTATACGAAAGGATTAAATTTTTAGCGATTTTTTCTTCCAATCTCGATGAGTTTTTCCGTGTACGTGTGAGCGATATTCGACAAATTCGTAAGATTGAAAAGCCACTTAGAAAACGTTTAATTTCCAAGCCCAATAAAGTACTTAAAGAAATCAAAGTGCAAGTGGATATCCAACAGCAGGAATTTGGGCGCATATTTACTTCGGAAATTATACCAGCATTAAAAAAGGAGAATATCCATTTAATAAATGCCAGCCAATTTACAACGACACAGAAACTAGTTGCCCATAATTATTTTGAGGAAACTTTAAAGCCAAAACTCGAAATCAAGGAATATAACGCGCATAAAAAAGATATTGCCTTTGTAAAAAACGAAGCACTCTATCTTGCCGCCTTAACGGAAGAGGGGATGGTACAACTCGTTGAAATACCTGACGACGTACCTCGGTTTTTTACATTTCCGCAGCAAAACGGAAAACACTACATCACTTTTGTCGATGACATTTTAAAATACAGTTTGCGCCAAACACCCAAAGGCGAAAAGAATTTAGAATTTTTTGAAATCAAAAAATCCAGAGATGCTGAACTTTATATCGAAGATGAATTTTCAGGAAACCTAAAAGATAAAATAGAAAACTCCCTAGACCGAAGAGAAACCGGAGAAGCAACGAGGGTGCTTATCGACCAAAAAATGCCGCTGGAATTTCAAAAGATTTTGAACAACATTCTGGATGTTACAAATACCGATGTCGTTAAAGGAGGGCCGTATCATAACTTTAAGGATTTTTTCGGGTTTCCAAATCCTACTTCCAAAAAATTGAGCAACGAAGAGTTGCCCCCATTACCGCACTCGATGCTCGCTAATTACGATTCTATTTTCAAAGCCATTGATGCAAAGGACCAATTATTACATTACCCCTACCATTCGTTTGAGCCGGTAATTAGACTCATGGAAGAAGCTGCCGTGGATGAACACGTAGTTGATATTAGAATTACAATCTATCGCGCCGCAAAAAAATCGAGATTGAATGACGCAATCCGATTAGCCGCTGCAAACGGAAAGAGAGTAACCGTATTTATTGAAGTGAAAGCTCGATTTGACGAAAAGAACAATTTAAAATGGGGAAAAATATTTGAGGAAAATGGCGCGAATGTAATTTACAGTTATCCCGATATTAAAGTACACAGTAAAATAATGCTCATCACACGTGAAGTAGATGGAGAACGCATACGCTATGCCTACATTGCAACAGGTAATTTCAATGAAAAAACGGCTACCTTATATACAGATTTTGGATTGATGACATCCAATAAAAAAATAGCCAAAGAAATCAAAAAGGTATTTTTAGTTTTAGACAGAACTATCATTGTTCCCAAAACTAAACGCATTTTAGTTTCACCATTTACAACACGTGTACATTTCACTGAACTTGTAAACAATGAAATAGCGTATGCACGGGCAGGAAATGGCGGTTCAATCACATTAAAAATGAACAGCTTGCAAGACAAGGGAATGATTAAACTCTTATACAGAGCAAGTACTGCGGGCGTAAAGGTTAGATTGCTCATACGCGGAATGTGTTCACTAATTCCAGGTATCAAGGGACAAAGTGAAAATATTACAGTTACATCGGTTATTGATAGATTTTTGGAGCACGGTCGTGTTTATATTTTTGGAAATAGTGGCGACCATGAAATTTACATTGGCTCTGCAGACTGGATGACCCGCAATTTAAATCACCGTATTGAAGTTGTTACGCCCATCTATGACGCAGACCACAAAAAAACAATTAGAGATTTAGTTGAAATCCAATTGAATGACTCCATAAAAGCAAGAGTTATTGACCGGGCGCAAACTAATAAATATGTGGCAGAAGATGATAAGAAAATTCAATCGCAGTTAGCTACTTACGAATATGTGAAGGAGCATTTGAGTAATTAGAAGTTTGTTATATATCAAACAATAAACCCATTTTCTCTCGCATGAAACTCAGCGTGTTCGCTACTTTCAACCAATAGTACGGGTGTTGATTTATAGTTTTTAAACAATCCTTTAATGCGCAACATTTTTGCTTTGTGCTTTACGCTGCGCAGATAAATTGCTTTGATTCTATTAGGGTGATTTTGGGAAATTTCAATATAAATATCCGCGTCGTGCTCACCGCTATCACCAATTAAGATGAACTGTTGCTGTGGATACATTTTTAATAATTGAATGATTTCTTTTTGCTTCTGAGGTTTTTCATCAATAGCTTTCTTTCCGAAGAAATTACTCAACGTACGCAATAATATGGGTCCCTTCGGAAATGAGTTCTTCATTAAAAATACTTCTAAATACCGGTATAAATTCCATGGACTGTGGCTTACGTAATATACAGGATTCGCTTTTTTACCATCACTGCCTCGGTGTAGTTTGTAGTAAAATTCGGCAGCACCTTTTAACGGACTTCTGCGTTCGGCTCTTTTAAAAAGCGTGTTTACAATCAAACGCCATTTAAATTTAGAAACCACTCCCGTGTGCAAAATAGTATCATCAATATCACTTATAATTCCGAATTCCGAAGTTGTACTCGGCACCAACATTTCACCGGGAAATTTATTATCGTGATTTATTTTCCTTCCACGAATTTCATTTTCATATCTAATTTCATAATGCAACCAACCTTCGTCATTAATCAAAGAAGAAAGATCCTCAACATCCACCGAAATTTTGTAGTACCCATTTTTATCTGTGGTGGTATAAAAAATACGCCCGTCTGCGAGTGTAATTCTAAGTTTGGTATGTTTTATCTCATCGGTTTCAAAACGTTTATATGTGTTGATTAAAAGACTCCACAAGCTTTTCTTCGACAAGTCTATAGCTTCATCTTCTATGGCGCGACCAATTGCATAAAAATGGGTATTCGTTCCATAGGTTTGGAAAGCAATTATCTGAAGTGGGTCTTTTTTAAAGAGGCTCATGGTTGTTTCATATTTCCGCAGAAAAAGATACCAATATCCATAAAAAACCCCGCCGACTTGGCAGGGTTTTAACAAATATATTTTTGTGACTAAACTTAGTTCTCAACAGTTACGTCCACATTTTTTAAAGCTGCGATTTGTTCTCTCACTTCAGCTTCAGTACCCGTAAAAGTTTTCACTTCTTTAGTCGTTTTTCCGTTTTCAGTAGTTTCAATAATTACGTTTGCGGTAGTTATATCATTTTCAACGCTCATCTCTACCATCACATCTCTAGATGCTCTGGTTGGAGCAATACTTATTGATTCTTCTGCTGAAATTTCTGTTTGATTACCATCAGCGTCAATCATGATCATTTCGGTAGACATTAAACCTTCATCGCTAGCGTGACCACCTAAGATAGGTGCAATTACAAGACCGATAAGACACGTCAACTTAATCAAAATGTTCATCGATGGACCCGATGTATCTTTAAATGGATCACCCACAGTATCACCAGTTACAGACGCTTTGTGAGCTTCTGAACCTTTGTATGTCATTTCTCCATTAATCATTACACCCGCTTCAAACGATTTTTTAGCATTGTCCCAAGCACCACCAGCATTGTTTTGGAATATAGCCCAAAGCACACCACTTACAGTAACACCTGCCATATAACCACCTAACATTTCGGCGATAGCCAACCTGTCCATTCCAAATAATAATGGAACAAAAGCAATCACTAATGGGAAACCAATGGTTAAAAGACCCGGCAACATCATTTCTTTTAAAGATGCTTCAGTCGAAATTGCCACACATTTATCATATTGTGGTTTTCCAGTACCTTCCATAATTCCAGGAATTTCTCTAAACTGGCGACGTACTTCTTCTACCATTTCCATTGCTGCTTTTCCTACTGCGTTCATCGCAAGTGCAGAAAATACTACAGGTACCATTCCACCAACAAAAAGCATTGCCAACACTGGCGCTTTAAAGATGTTAATTCCGTCAATTCCTGTAAACGTTACATACGCAGCAAATAATGCTAAAGATGTTAATGCCGCAGAGGCAATTGCAAATCCTTTTCCAGTTGCAGCCGTTGTGTTACCAACAGAGTCTAAAATATCAGTTCTTTCACGTACGATAGGTTCTTGTTCGCTCATTTCAGCAATACCACCAGCGTTATCACTAATAGGTCCAAAAGCGTCAATTGCTAATTGCATAGCCGTAGTTGCCATCATTGCTGATGCTGCTAAAGCTACTCCGTAGAATCCTGCAAATGCATACGATGCCCAAATAGCACCTGCAAATAAAAGTACAGAAGGGAATGTAGAAATCATACCTGTTGCTAAACCTGCAATAATGTTTGTTCCGGCTCCTGTTGAAGATTGTTGTACAATTTTAAGGATTGGTTTTTTACCTAATCCAGTATAATATTCTGTTACTGCTGAAATTACTCCACCTACAATAAGTCCAACTAAAGTAGCATAGAATACACGCATTGAAGATATTTCTTGTAATCCTTCACCAAAGAATTCCATATTCATGGTTTCTGGTAACATCCACTTACAAAGACCAAAACATGCCGCAGCAACTAAAATGATTGAAGTGATATTTCCTTTGTTCAAAGCAGCCATTACTTGACTTTCCTTTGCATCATTGCTGTTAATTTTTACGAGCATCGTTCCAATTATTGAAATGATAATCCCAACACCAGCAATTGCCATTGGCAATAAGATAGGTCCAATTCCTCCAAAGGCATCAGTAATACTTCCACCCATATCTTTAATTACATAGTTACCAAGCACCATGGCAGCCAAAACTGTTGCTACGTAAGAACCAAATAAATCGGCACCCATACCGGCAACATCTCCTACATTATCTCCCACGTTATCTGCAATTGTAGCAGGGTTACGAGGATCATCTTCTGGAATTCCTGCCTCTACTTTACCTACAAGGTCAGCACCTACATCGGCTGCTTTTGTGTAGATACCACCACCTACTCTCGCAAACAATGCGATAGATTCAGCTCCAAGAGAGAATCCAGCAAGTGTTTCAAGAACAATGGTCATATCTAATGTATTTGTCCAAACACCGCCCATAAAGAAGTGAAAGAAAAAGATAAAGAAAGCTGTCAATCCAAGTACCGCAAGACCTGCAACACCAAGACCCATTACAGTACCACCACCAAAAGATATTTTCAATGCTTTTGGTAAGCTCGTACGTGCCGCTTGCGTTGTTCTTACATTTGTTTTAGTCGCGATTTTCATTCCTATGTTTCCAGCAAAAGCTGAAAATACAGCACCAAAAATAAATGCAATAACGATTAGATAGCTTGTCGTTGGAACGAAGTACGCTACCACTGCAAGTAAAACACTTACTACTACAACAAATATAGCTAGCAAGCGATATTCAGCATTTAAGAATGCAAGCGCACCTTCATAAATGTGATCACTAATTTCTTTCATTTTACCATCGCCGGCATCTTGTTTCAATACCCACGATTGCTTGATAAACATGTAGATCAAGCCTAAAATTGCCAATACGATTGGCACGTAAATCATCATTGATTCCATAGTACTATTTTGGTTTATTATTCAGCCTGCAAAAGTATCAAAATAAACGACATTGCAAAAGCCCCGCTAATAACTAATTAACAGGGCTTTATCTTATTTTTATTCTGAAATTTCTAAATCACAAAATTTCCTTTTGCTTTATGTTCGCTGTTTTCATAACGTTTCACACATTTATAAAAAATTTCGTACGCTTCATTCGCATCTCCCCAACCACCAACATCTACTTTCTTTTTTTCAAGGTCTTTATATACTTGAAAAAAATGAGTGATTTCTTTTATTCTATGCGGATTCAAATCTGCTAGGTCATTGTAGCTATTCCAAATAGGGTCTGTCACTGGAACACATATTATTTTCTCATCGGGTCCTTTTTCATCGGCCATGTGAAAAACACCTATGGGCTTTACTTCCATAACACAGTTTGGAAACGTAGGTTCTGTACCCATTACCAATACATCTAATGGATCGCCATCAAGCGCTAAAGTTTCTGGTATAAAACCATAATCCCCTGGATACATCATTGACGAAAAGAGCATGCGGTCAAAACGTATTTTCTTTAAATCAAAATCGTATTCATATTTGTTTCGGCTACCTTTTGGTATCTCTATTAAAACATCAAAAGTTATCTTTTTTGAAGGTGTCATATATTTTTTATTTCTGAAATATTAAATCTTTTATCACATTTCCGTAGAAAATGACCTTTTTTTCGGGGTGCAAAAATACTGAAATTTGAAGCGTTGACGACTGAAGATTTATTTTTTATTTTACTTAGAGTTCCCCTACTTTCAAAGGAGGGGTATTTCAGCTTTGCTGAAGCGGGGTGGTTCGGCAAATTTTGACAATGCGCATCAATGATATGACTCATTCACAAATTCGAAAATAAAATATTTAAGAGATTATTTTACACACAGAGAATTTCGCTAACCCTTCCGAACAGCAAGGCTGCCCACCTTCCCTTTGGAAGGGAAGGAGCTTTTACAATCTTCTTCGAAACTATTTATTTTAAAAATCAAATCCAAATACGCCGGTCACACCATATTTACGTGCTCCTGGATTTTCAACCTCGTTGAGATAGTTTCCACGAACGTTGAAATCGATGCGGAATATTTTAAAAATATTACCAATACCTATACTGTATTCATAATACGGCTGCGTGGGTGCTTGGTAAATAATATTTGAACGATTGATGTCAATATTTGATTGGCTAATGTTACCAATCACCGTTCTAAACCCGATGACCTCTCTCAAATTTAAATCCCGAATCCACGGGATACGCTGGAATATTCGACCCCCAAAATTGTGCTGCAAGTGTAGAGATGCATATTCATCACTTACAAATTCGTAAAAATCAAGTTGCGAGAATGTATTATAAATACTGAATAACGTCTGGTTTCCAGGGATTGGATTCAGTAAACTAAGGTTGACATCTCCAAAGGTTTTACCTAGTTCAATTGTGGAAGTCAATCTACCCAAACCACCAATATTCCAAGGCTGCGTGTACAACCCTTGTAATCGCTTGTATTCAAAATCACCACCTAAAACATCTTTAAGTCCATAAGTGTACCCTAAATAAATATTGGCAAAATCGCCACTGTTTATCACCGTGCGCTCCACGCCATAGCCTGAAGTTTTACGTTTGGGGGTATAAAATAATCCAAGTTCAATTTCGGGCTGACTTACATCTGATGCTATCGTTCCATCTTCAGATAAATAGTCGATTGAAAAAGTATCAGTCGCAGAACTTAATGTTCTATACGAACCTGTGAGTCTTAGATTTACATTTTTAGCTGGCTCTACTGAAAATCCTACGGTCGCTAATTTAATTCGCGTCAACCTGTCGTTTGCACCAACGGTTATAAGAGATGAAGAGGCTAAATTTCGGCCCAAAACATCGGTTGTTGTGGTTAAACTTGCGCCTGTTTGCTCAACGTCTTTTCTAAAACCACCATAAGCAGTCAGTCTCGTTTTTCTGTCTAAAAGTACTTTTCCAGAAAGCCCGTATTTAAAACGCTGATCTCTGAAACCATACGCCCCAAAACCTTCAAACCTCCATAAATCATTTTGTGAAAAATAAGTCCGTCCGCCCAATCGAAGTCTAAAACCTTCGGCTTCGTTAAAGCCCACAATGCTAAAAACGGGGCCAATATCAAAATTATCAACCTCATAATATCCCGAAGCCAATACCGAACCTATACTATATAGTGCTTTAAATCGAGGAACTGTTTTCAACGTATCGAGCATTTTATAGACGCTCTTTTCGTCTTTGTTCAACTCTTCCATCCGTCTTTCTTCCCAAAATTCATCGGGTCGATTATAGACTTCATATTGATAAGGATCAATTTGATTTTTGTAAAACTTTTTATCCTTTGGAATGTCAAAAGTATAATCATCGTAAAGGGTTGTTCTTCTTCCGTAGATACCTTTTGCATCTTCTTTATCCCTTAAACTGAAATCACTCATAAAATAATCACGAGTAATCAAAAAGATAGAATCGTTTAATACATCAAATTCCTGCTCTATGTAAACCTCTCTAATCCAGTTTACATTGGCACTTTTTGAAGCTTGAAGATTGATTTCTTTAATCGCCCAAGTAGAATCGTTTACCCAAAAATCTCCTTTAAACGTGAGTTCGTTTTTACGTCGCGGATAGTAGACAATATTGTAACACCACTTATCTCCACGATAGGCACTATCAAGTAAAACATAATTATATACGTCAATTCCTGTACGAGATAATGGACTTGTAAATGCTTTGTCAAAAAACTTTAAATAGTTGTCGTACACATCATAGTCGCTATACAAATCTTTCAAAAAGGCGATGAGCGTATTATTATTTTCAAATCCAGAGGCTTTGTTTCCTTCAAGGATTTCTTTCTCCTCATTTATGAGGTTATCGCCATATACTTTGGAAAATGCTTCATTAATAAAGATGGGGAGGTACGTATTTCCTGTAATATTTGAAGTATCCACCTCTTCGAAGATAAATTCCATCCCTTTGAAAATCCGATTTTTAATCAAAGTACTATCGATTGTGTTTAAATCAAATTCAAGCTTTTCGTACTTGTCATAAGCGTATTGGTTGAATTTTTTAACTCCGTTTTCTCTTCGGTTTTCCCAGATTTTACGGAGGATATCGATGGCAGGATTGTTCTTTTTGGATTGTTTTCCGCTAAAGAGAACTACTTCGTCAAGCGCCGCAGCTTCTTGATCTAGTACGACTTCCATTTTATAATTGGAACGAGCTTCAAGGGTTACTTCTTTAGTTACAAAACCAACAAAGGAAAATACAACCGTCGTATATTTCTCATCACTCTCAAGATAAAAGCGCCCATCTTCGTTTGAGATAGTGCCTTCATAAGAGTCTTTAAAAACAACATTGGCGAAAGGAACCGGAGCTCCATCAGTATCTTTAATGACACCACTTACCTTTGTCTGCGAGTAAATCACAGCCGAAATAAATAAAAATAAAATTGTAATTAATTGCTTCATAAAATAGGTATGGCGAACTCAGCAGTTCGCCATTGCAAATAAATGGTATTGTTTTCGGTTTTATCGTAAAGAAATCTTAAAACTTACGTTACAAACCATAACTCTTTTAATCCTTGTACATTACTTTTTTCACTGCTTTTACCACATCGTCACTATTGGGAATCCATTCTTTCAACAAGGCTGGAGAATAGGGCGCTGGAGTATCTGCTGTATTAATTTTTACGATGGGCGCATCAAGATAATCAAAGGCCTGGCTTTGTACTTGGTATGTAATTTCGGTAGCTACGTTTCCAAAAGGCCAGGCTTCTTCAAGAATGACTAATCTGTTTGTCTTTTTAACCGATTCTAATATCGCATCGTGGTCCATGGGGCGAACGGTACGAAGATCAATAATTTCGCACTCGATGCCTTCTTTTTCTAATTCTTCGGCAGCTTTGTATGCTTCTTTGATAATCTTCCCAAATGAAACAATGGTTACGTCTTTTCCTTTTCGTTTGATTTCGGCTACGCCTAAAGGAATTAAGTATTCTCCCTCTGGCACTTCGCCTTTATCGCCGTACATCTGCTCGCTCTCCATAAAAATCACTGGGTCGTTATCTCTAATGGCGCTTTTCAACAATCCTTTTGCATCAGCAGGATTTGAAGGTACAACCACTTTTAGACCGGGAGTATTTGCAAACCAGTTTTCAAAAGCCTGTGAGTGCGTTGCCGCTAGCTGTCCAGCACTTGCCGTTGGACCTCTAAAAACGATAGGGCAGTTAAATTGGCCACCGCTCATTTGTCTAATTTTCGCCGCGTTATTGATAATCTGGTCAATACCAACCAAAGAGAAGTTGAACGTCATATATTCAACGATGGGACGATTTCCGTTCATCGCACTACCTATGGCAATCCCAGCAAAACCAAGCTCTGCAATTGGTGTATCAATAACACGCTTAGCACCAAACTCATCCAGCATTCCTTTACTCGCCTTGTACGCTCCGTTATATTCAGCAACTTCTTCGCCCATTAAATAAATAGACTCGTCCTTGCGCATTTCTTCGCTCATTGCTTCACAAATGGCCTCTCTAAATTGTAGTGTTTTCATCTTCAGTGCCCGCTTATAAGGGGATTTTAATTAATCTTAATAGTTGCATTTCAGCAAAACCGAAATTTCAACAATACTTTAATCACTTCGGAAATTTTAAGGGTGTGAAAAATTTCCGAAGAACAAAAATAGTATTATTTAACCGTACTCGATACCTCTTAATCAAAATTTTAAATTAGATCAAAAACCAAACATTCATCAAAAAAATACTATGCATGCATAGTAAATCAAAGTTTTATTCATTATCTTTGTTATCCAATTTTTCGGGATATACTATTTCCGAAGAAAATTCAAAGTAAATCAAAGGAAGTTTAATTAAAATTTATCCTGCTCACGCAGGACATTTATATGAAAATATTAGTTTGTATCAGTCATGTACCTGACACTACTTCAAAGATAAATTTCACAGATGGTGATACAAAATTTGACACTGCCGGTGTTAATTTTGTTATCAACCCAAACGATGAGTTTGGCTTAACTCGTGCCATGTGGTTCAAAGAAAAACAAGGTGCAAGTGTGCACGTTGTAAATGTGGGAGGACCAGAAACCGAACCTACGTTACGCAAAGCTTTAGCTATTGGTGCTGATGAAGCCATTAGAGTGAACACTCCGGCTACCGACGGCTATAGTGTAGCAAAGCAACTTGCAAATGTTGTAAAAGAAGGGGGTTACGATTTAGTGATTGGCGGTCGTGAGTCTATTGATTACAATGGAGGGATGGTTCCAGGAATGCTTGCTAAAATGGTTGATGCTAATTTTGTAAACACATGTATTAGTTTAGAAGTTGAAGGAACAAATGCAACTGCTATTAGAGAAATTGACGGCGGAAAAGAAACAATAAGTACCACGCTTCCATTAGTAGTGGGTGGTCAAAAAGGTCTTGTTGAGGAAAGCGACCTTCGCATCCCTAACATGCGTGGAATCATGCAGGCACGTAGCAAGCCTTTACATGTTAAAGAAGCGGTAGATGCTAACGCTGAAACAAATACAGTTGTATTTGAAAAGCCAGCGCCAAAAGGTGCTGTAAAGTTAGTGGACAATGTAGATGACCTTATCAATTTACTACACAACGAAGCAAAAGTAATCTAGGAATAAATTATAGTGGGTAGAATTATTTTTCTCCCTCTGGGAGAAATGTCGAAGACAATGAGGGCTGCCCAGTCACATAATAAAATATAATATAATGAGCGTATTAGTATATACAGAATCTGAAAACGGTTCATTCAAAAAAACAGCGTTAGAGGTTGTCTCTTACGCAAAAGCAATTGCTGAAAGTATGGGAACTTCTGTTACAGCTGTTTCTGTTAATGGAGGCGATGCGTCACAATTAGGAACGTATGGTGCTGACAAAGTGTTAGAAGTTTCAAACGATAAATTGAACAATTTTAACGCAGAAGCGTATGCCGATGTTATTGCACAAGCAGCAAAGGCAGAAGGCTCGCAAGTGGTTGTTCTTTCACAGAGTGCTAATGCAAAATTTATGGCACCTTTAGTAGCTGTAAATCTAGAAGCTGGCTACGTGCCAAATGTAGTGAGCGCTCCAGAAAGCACATCTCCATTTAAGGTTAAGCACAGCGTATTTACAAATAAAGCTTTTTCGGTAACCGAAATTTCCACAGCCATTAAAGTTGTTGGACTTGGTAAAAATGCTTTCGGATTAAAAGAAAATAGTAGCGCAGCAGCTGCCGAAGCTTTTAGCCCATCATTATCTGACGACGACTTTTCAACAAAAGTAGTTTCAGTAGATAAAGCAACAGACAAGGTAACAATCGCTGATGCCGAAATAGTTGTGTCGGCAGGTCGTGGATTAAAAGGTCCTGAAAACTGGGGGATGATTGAGGAGCTAGCTGATATTCTAGGAGCAGCAACTGCTTGTTCAAAGCCGGTGAGCGACATGGGTTGGAGACCCCACGGAGAGCACGTAGGGCAAACAGGAAAACCTGTAGCATCAAATTTATACATCGCTATTGGGATAAGTGGAGCCATCCAGCACCTTGCTGGAATCAACGCTTCAAAAACAAAAGTGGTCATCAATACAGATCCAGAAGCTCCTTTCTTTAAAGCAGCAGATTACGGTATCGTTGGAGATGCTTTTGAGATTATCCCACAGCTCAACGAAAAATTGAAAGTTTTTAAAGCACAAAACGCATAATTTTTATTAATTTGTGCCTTTCAAAAAAGGCTGTTTAAATACGGACAACCTCCTGTTTAAACAGCCTTTTTTCAGTTCGCACTACTGCGCTCTGCCACTGAATATTTCACACTAAAAATGAGTTTAGTTCGATTAAACATTAAAGGAATCTCTTACAGCCAAACACAAAATGGCGCTTACGCGCTCATTTTGAGCGAAGTGGACGGAGACCGAAAACTCCCAATCGTAATTGGTGCGTTTGAAGCCCAATCCATCGCCATTGCACTCGAAAAAGAAATCATGCCACCACGCCCTTTGACACATGATTTGTTTAAAAACTTTGCAGACCGCTATGAAATTGTTGTAAAACAGGTCATCATTCACAAACTCGTTGACGGGGTTTTTTACTCCAGCATCATTTGCGAAAGGGATGGCATAGAGGAAATTATTGACGCAAGAACAAGTGATGCCATCGCATTGGCACTTCGGTTTAAGGCGCCCATTTTTACATATAAGGGTATTCTTGATACCGCAGGGATTTATCTTAAAACGGGTAAGAAAAAGAAAGACAAAGAGGATGTTGACAAAGATGCCGTGATTGAAGAATTGCTGTTTGACGACGACAAAGAATCATTGAGCACTGCGACAAATGATTACAAAAACACGACGCTAAAAGATTTAAAATCGCTTTTGGCAGAAGCGGTTGCCAACGAAGACTACGAAAGTGCCGCAAGAATAAGAGATGAGATCTCAAAGCGGTAATAAACACCCAATCAATTTTTTATGAAGTATTTATTGAGTTTTGTAATCCTCCTTTTTTTCTTCGGAAATGTGACCGGGCAAACGATTGAAAAGAAATGGAATTTTGAAAGTGTGACTTCGGAAAATGGGACTTCGGTTTTTGAAATCACTCCAAATCAAGATTTTTTGAATCTAGACAACGGAACTTTCAACTATAAAATTTCAGCAAACAATTTAAAAGCTTCGGGAGATTATATCTATCAAAATAATTTATTGGTTTTCTTTTTTAACCAACCCAACGACACTACACGCAGATTTAGAGTAACCCAGCTTAATGACACTGCTCTTTCATTAACTGAAAACAACAACACATATAAATTTACGACACCCATTGCCACGACAGCAAACGAGTTGACTTCACTTGAAGTTTCCGAAGAAAATGGAAGCGCTAATGGGGAAGCTGATACTTTTATTCCCTCACAAGGATTTTCGTTTAATAGTTTTTGGAGAGGTGCTTTAGGGATGATTTCTCTTATCTTTATTGCATTCCTTTTTAGCGCAAATAAAAAAGCAATAAGCTGGCGTACTGTAATTCTTGGGCTCGCATTTCAATTGGTTATCGCAATCGGGGTGTTAAAAGTACCATTCATTCAAAGCATTTTTGAAGCTATTGGAAAGGTTTTCATCAATATTTTAGATTTCACCAGAGCCGGGAGTAAGTTTTTATTTGAAGGGCTCGTTGTTGATATGGATACCTTTGGATTTATTTTTGCATTTCAAGTACTGCCCACGATTATTTTCTTTTCGGCATTAACATCGGTTTTATTCTATTTAGGGATTATCCAAAAAGTAGTAAAAGCCTTTGGGTGGTTATTGTCAAAAGTACTGCGAATTTCAGGAGCTGAAAGTTTAAGTGTTGCTGGAAATATATTCCTCGGTCAAACCGAAGCACCTCTTTTAATAAAAGCGTATTTAGAAAAAATGACCAAAAGCGAAATGCTTTTAGTAATGATTGGCGGTATGGCAACCGTAGCAGGAGCGGTACTTGCGGCTTATATTGGTTTTCTTGGTGGCGACGACCCAGCATTGCGATTGGTCTTTGCAAAACACTTATTGGCAGCATCTGTAATGGCAGCACCGGGCGCGATAGTAATTTCAAAAATACTCTATCCACAAACTGAGGAAGTCAACACAGATGTTACGGTATCTTCAGATAAAATAGGTTCAAACATCCTCGATGCCATTGCAAATGGAACTACCGAAGGACTAAGACTTGCAGTAAATGTGGGTGCAATGCTTTTGGTATTTGTGGCTTTTATTGCCATGTTCAATGGCATTATTGGCTATTTGGGCGATATTACGAGTGTCAATGAATGGATGGTAGCAAACACTCAATACCCAACCCTTTCTCTCGAAGCCATTTTAGGCACCATTTTCGCTCCTCTGATGTGGCTCATTGGTGTGGCTAGCGAAGATAAAATGATGATGGGACAACTCCTTGGAATCAAACTTGCCGCCAGCGAATTTGTAGGCTATATTCAGCTTGCTGAATTGAAAAACCTTAACAATGAAATGCACTTAAATTATGAAAAATCTGTAATCATGGCAACGTACATGTTATGTGGATTTGCAAACTTTGCCTCTATTGGAATTCAAATTGGTGGCATTGGTTCACTAGCACCAGGACAAAGAAAAGTCCTTTCAAAATTTGGAATGAGAGCATTGCTTGGAGGCTCTATCGCTTCGCTAATTTCAGCAGCGATTGCAGGGATGATAATTGGTTAATTGGAGAGCTTTTATTTTCGTCCACTCATTGTGAAATAAAACAAAATCATCTCAATGGATGTAATATTTCCGAAGAGAAAAGAATAAAATTTAAGACTTCACTACAGTTTTAGCCCAATCAATGGCATCTTCCACGGTTTTAAAAAAACTAAAAGAACCTTCAAATAATTGTTGTTCGCGCATCGTCTCTTTTCTAACCTCTTGATCTTCACTCACTATAGCAATCCCAACTAAAACTTTAGTATTAATTTCTTTATAAACATTGGGGTCAACATTTGAAGAAAAGGCCCTATTCGAGATAAAAACATAAGGTCTTTTTTTATAGTGGTTATCTGCAAATCCAAGAATTTCCTTTGCTAAATCTGTTGTAATCTCTTTAGACTTAAGAGTAAAAACCAAATAAGAATCATAACATTCTATTGTAAAATTGTTGGTTTTTAATGAATTTGAATTTTGTTTCATAAAACGAATTTAAAATAAAACACCCAAATATTAAATTAATAGTTAATAACTTATTTAAAACCGCTTCCTCGAAAATTTTATCCCTCCAAGCCCGTTAATTAAATTTACCATTCAAAATAGATTTAAGATGAAGCAATATCACGACCTTATAAAACACGTAGTTGAACACGGAGCCCAAAAACATGACCGCACTGGTACAGGAACAAAAAGTGTGTTTGGTTACCAAATGCGTTTTGATTTGAGTGAAGGTTTTCCAATGGTCACAACAAAAAAACTACATTTAAAATCTATTATTTACGAGCTTTTATGGTTTTTAAATGGAGACACAAATATTAAATATTTGCAAGAAAACGGCGTGCGTATCTGGAACGAATGGGCAGACGAAAAAGGAGATTTAGGACCTGTTTATGGCCATCAATGGCGCAATTGGAATAGCGAAGAAATTGACCAGATTTCTGAAATCATCAAAACTCTAAAAACAAATCCAGACAGTCGCAGGATGTTAGTTAGTGCCTGGAACCCGAGTGTAATGCCAAATACTTCGGTTTCATTTTCAGAGAATGTTGCTAATGGTAAAGCAGCACTCCCACCCTGCCATGCATTTTTCCAATTTTATGTGGCTAACGGAAAGCTTTCCTGTCAATTATATCAACGAAGTGCAGATATCTTTTTGGGTGTTCCTTTTAACATAGCATCGTATGCTCTTTTTACAATGATGATGGCGCAAGTTTGTGGCTATGAGGCTGGAGATTTTATCCACACCTTTGGGGATGCCCATATTTACAACAATCACATGGAACAAATTGAACTTCAATTGTCCCGGGAACCAAGACCTTTACCGAAAATGTTGCTTAATCCAAAAGTAAAAGATATTTTTGGCTTTAAATTTGATGATTTTACGTTAATTGATTATAATCCGCATCCGCACATTAAAGGTGCTGTTGCCATTTAAACCCAAATATTGCTTATGAAAAATTTATTCCTACTTGCTTTTGTGCTCATTTCTGCAACAACGTTTGCGCAAGACGACCCAGAATGGGGTACCATGAAAAACAACACACTTACCATGAAAGAAATTGCGCCAGTTTGGCCTGGATGTTCTGGAAGTGAGTCTGAAAAAGATAAGTGTTTTAATCAAAAACTAACACAACACATTGTGAAGAATTTTAAATACCCAATGGATGAGTATAAGAAAAACATTCAAGGGCGTGTAGTGGTTGATTTTGTAATCAATGAACAAGGTAACGTTGAAGTTAAAAATGTAACCGGCGGTAACAAAGGACTTCAAGATGCTGCTCGAGCAAATATTGAAAAGATACCTACCCTTCAACCAGGAATGATGGGTGGAAAACCAAGAGCCATTAAAATGAGCGTTCCTTTTAATTTCAAGACAAACAAATAGATTACACAACATAAAAAACTTATAAGGTATGTAGATGATTATCACATTTACATACCTTTTTTAATTGATATCATTATGGAAAAAACGGCACTTATTATTCTATTGGCATTCATTTCAATTGCAACATATGCACAGGAAGAAAACGAAAAAATTGACAATAGCGATGTTGCTTTTGCTGTAATTGAAAATGTACCTGTCTATCCTGGTTGTGAAAATGAAATTGGAAACGAGGCGTTGAAAAAATGTATTTCAGCTAAAATTACAGAACATGTTGTTCAAAATTTCAATACGTCAATTGCTAGTAATTTAGGACTAATTGGTTTGCAAAAAATATATGCTCAATTTAGAATCAATAAAAGGGAAGATTGGACAAAATTAGAGTAAGAGGACCTCGAAAAAAATTAGAGGAAGAAACTAAGAGAGTTCTTGAACTAATCCCTAGAATGATTCCTGGCAAGCAAAAAGGAGAACCTGTTGGCGTACTCTATTCACTGCCCATTTCGTTTAAAATAGAAGGTAACATTACTGAAACCCCTAAAGAAAAGCGTAAAAGATTGAAGGCTGAAAAGAAGGCAAAAAAGAAGAATTAACAACTGTTTAACGTTGACTCATTTTCCTTAAACCTTATAGATTATGTATCTTTAAAGTGTCTACATAATTGGACACTTTTTTTATGACTATTACTGAAAATATAATTTCACTTTTTACTGAAACGCGTAAAAGAACAGAAACACTTTGCAAGCCCTTAGAACTTGAGGACTACACCATACAGCCCACGCTGGATGTGTCGCCCCCTAAATGGCATTTGGGCCACACAACATGGTTTTTTGAAGAGTTTATCTTAAAACACCACAAACCGGGATATAGACTTTTTCACAAAGACTTTGCTTTTGCATTTAACAGCTATTATGAGGGAGTGGGCACTCGCATTGTTCGTAGTGCTCGTGGTAATATGTCTCGTCCCTCTGTCGCGAAAGTGTACGATTATAGACACTATGTTACCAATGAATTAAAGGAATTATTACAGAAAGACATTTCAGAAGAAGTTGAAAAGCTCCTGCTCATGGGCATCCACCACGAAAAACAACACCAAGAATTATTGATGACAGACATTAAATATATTCTTGGCAATAATCCATTTCAGCCCAAATACAATGATTCTTTTGACGAATGCACCATCGAAAATCATACACGAGAATGGATTACGATGGAAGAAGGTATTTATGAAATTGGGCACAAAAACCCAACAGAGTTCCATTATGACAATGAAGTAAATCGCCACAAAGTGTATCTCCACGATTACTTAATTTCAAATAAATTGGTGACCAACAGAGAATACCTTGATTTTATTGAGGCTGGAGGGTACAAAGATTTTAATTTTTGGCATATGGAAGGTTGGGAATGGGTCAAAGAAACACAACCAAATCATCCTATGTATTGGCACAATGTTGATGGCACATGGCACCATTACACCTTAAAAGGATTAATGCCCTTAGACATGGATGGACCTGTAAAACATATTTCTTATTACGAAGCTTTCGCCTACGCACAATGGAGTGGTCATAGGTTGCCCACCGAATTTGAATGGGAAGCTGCTAACAGTCATTTTGAATGGGGACAACGCTGGGAGTGGACAGAAAGCTCCTATCTCCCCTACCCCGGCTACAAAAAAGAAGCAGGTGCCATAGGCGAGTACAATGGTAAATTTATGGTTAATCAAAAAGTACTAAGAGGTGGATCTGTCGCAACATCACCAAAACATACGCGCGCGACCTATCGCAATTTTTTCCACCCACAACTTCGCTGGCAATACACAGGAATTAGACTCGCTAAATAAAAAGCTGCTCTTGAATACTAAAAACCCATCAAAATTTGATACACCGTTTAAAAAAGAAGTTTTTAAAGGGCTTACCGCATACCCAAAATACCTCTCCTCAAAATATATCTACGATAGCAAAGGCGACAAATTATTTCAAGATATAATGGCAATGCCAGAATATTATTTGACAGATTGTGAGCACGAAATATTATCAAAACACACAAAAGATATTGCTGATTACTTCGGAAATGTGAAGGGCGGCTATGATTTAATCGAATTAGGTGCCGGAGATGGAAAAAAAACAAAAATTTTACTGAAATTAATCTCGGAAACCGAAACAAATTTCACTTACAAACCCATTGACATTAGTAAAAACGCAGTAGAAAGTCTCACCGAAAAATTATCAAAGGAACTCCCAAAGGTTAACTTAGATGCTGAAATAGGCGAATATTTTGAAGTTCTTGAACGATTAAAAACTTTTAAAAGTCGCAAAAAAGTGATTCTCTTTTTGGGTTCAAACATTGGCAACTTATTACATCCACGTGCCATAGATTTTTTAACAAAATTGAAAGACACAATGAATGAAGATGATATGCTCTTCATAGGCTTTGACCAAAAGAAAAATCCGCAAACAATTCTAGACGCTTACAACGATGCTGCTGGGATCACAGAAGCATTCAATAAAAATCTTTTAGCTAGAATCAATTCTAAAATGGATGCCAATTTCAATCTCGATAAATTTAAGCATTGGGAAGTATATGACCCAGAAACAGGTACTGCTAAAAGTTATTTATTAGCAACCGAGCATCAAAAAGTGAGAATTGAAGCAATAGATCTAGACGTTAACTTTGAAGAATGGGAAACCATACACACAGAGATTTCACAAAAATACGACGATAAAACCGTAGCTTGGTTAGCCGATGAAGCAGGACTTGAAATAATAACTGATTTTACAGATTCAAAAGAGTACTATAAAAATTATCTTCTAAAAAGAAAGTAAAGAATAAAATTGATACCAGTTCAATATTTCAGTAGCGGAAAAAGCAAATAAATAAAACAGTAATTATGAAAGCAACATGGAATAATCTAATCATCGCTGAGAGCAACGACACCGTTGTCATTGAAAACAACCACTACTTTCCAGCAAATGCTATCAAAAAGGAATACTTTAAAGAAAGTAACACCTCATCACACTGCCCTTGGAAAGGAGAAGCATCTTATTATTCCATTGAAGTTGATGGTAAAACAAATAAAGATGCAGCGTGGTACTACTCTAAAACGTCGCATGCCGCAAAACCTATTGAAGGACATATCGCTTTTTGGAAAGGGGTAGAAATTTCAGAATAACAAAATCGACATGGCTACCGATAGAAAACTAAAAAAGCACTACGATTTAATTTGTGTGGGCGGAGGAATCATGAGTGCAAATCTTGCCTTGATTTCCAAAATCCTAAAGCCAGACTTGAACATATTAATCCTTGAAAGATTAGACAAAGTGGCCCAAGAAAGCAGTGCTGCTTGGAATAACGCCGGTACGGGACACTCGGCCCTATGCGAGTTAAATTACTGCCCAGAAGATGAAAACGGCATTGATATTAGCAAAGCCGTTTCCATTTGCAAACAATTTGAAATCTCAAAACAATTTTGGAGCTATTTGGTTGAAAACGATTTAATCAAAAACCCTAAAACATTTATAAATCCTGTAAAACACCACAGCTGGGTATATGGAAAAGACAATGCAGATTATCTAGAAAGAAGATATAATGCGATGAAAGAACATTTTATGTTCGACAGTATTGACTTTACGCGTGACCACGAAAAAATGGCGACTTGGTTTCCATTGATAATGAATAATAGAGAAACAACCGAAGCACTCGCAGCATCAAAAATGGGGCGCGGGGCAGAAATGAATTTTGGCTCTTTAACAGAACAACTCTTCCACATTCTAGAAACTGAATACAGCACACCCGTTCACTGCAATATGGAAGTGAAAGATATTGACCCAGATATAGATCTTGACTGGACGGTAGAAGTAAAAGACACACTTACAAACAAAACTCACCAACTTGAAGCTGATCACGTTTTTATTGGAGCAGGCGGTTATAGTTTGTTACTATTGCAAAAAGTTGAAATAGACGAAAAAGATGGCTACGGAGGTTTTCCCGTGAGCGGTCAATGGCTTGTTTGCAAAAACCAAGAAATCATCAATAAACACAATGCTAAAGTGTATAGCAAAGCTGGACCCAACGATCCTCCTATGTCAACACCACATTTAGATACGCGCTACATAGATGGCAAACGTGAATTATTATTTGGTCCTTTTGCAGGTTTTAGTCCGAAATTTCTAAAAGAAGGTTCAAATTTAGATCTTTTTAAATCCATAAAATTCGATAATATATCACCCATGCTCGGAGCGTTTTGGAAAAATTTACCGCTCACCAAATATTTAGTCGAACAATTGGCTATGTCTTTTGAAGATAGAATGGATGAACTGCGGAAATTTGTAAAAGATGCAAAAAGTGAAGATTGGAAAATCATCCACGCCGGTCAAAGGGTTCAAATAATAAAGGAAAATGAATATAAAGAAGGCGAACTACAATTTGGCACCGAAGTTATCAGCAGCAAAAATGGTGCAATTACTTGTTTGTTAGGAGCATCTCCCGGCGCTTCTACTGCAACCTATATTATGCTTCAAGTTTTAGAAAAAGCCTTTCCCGAAATAACCTCGAGTGACGAAGGAAAAAAGAAACTGGAAGCGATGATTCCATTTTGGAACAAAGAAGTGACAAAAGAACTCTTCGAAGCGCAACTTGCGAAATCTAAAAAAGCGCTACAATTATAGCGGTAGTCTTCAAAACAAGAGATTAAAAAATTCAAAAACTGTAACATTCCAAGAATTAACCGACTCATAATTGAAACAAAACTTCAAAAATGAATAAGGAAAAGAAAATAGTTTTAGGCGCAGCTTTTGGAGTAGCTTTTGGAACTGCAATAGGTGTAATTACAGACAATCTAGCGCTTTGCATGAGTTTAGGAATCTCTTTTGGAGTTTTAGTGGGTATTATTTTTACTAAAAAACAAGCAAGTAAGAATACTGATAAAATTGATAAATAATATGAAATGTTTGGGTTTATAAATCTCAAGATATACTGTTATAAATCAAGTATTTACTCAAAGACCGTTTCCGAAGCAGTAATTAAATCACTGAAAAGGTTTATTCCTACTCCTATCGTATAAAACAATACTTCCAGCAACAGCGACATTTAAACTAAATTGAGAATTGAACTGTACTAAAAAATGCGACTTTTCTAGGGCTTCATTGCTCAAGCCATTATCCTCTGCACCCAGCAAGTAAACACATCGTTTAGGATGATTGAAATCCTCTAAATTTTCAGCAGTATCTGTTTTTTCAACACCAACTATACGCACTCCTTTTGGTAGGTGTTCAAAAAAATCATCAAAATTTTTATAGTGATAATAAGGCATGGATTTCACAGCATTATGAGTGTCACTCGCCTGATTTGCGTAGCGTTTGCCAATGGTGAAAATAAAACTTGCTCCAAGATTTTGAGCAGTTCGCCAAAGCACACCAAGGTTTTCGGGAGTTTTACCGTGCTGGATGCCAATTCCAAAAAAAGAAGTTGTAAAATTGTCTGGCTGCATGTCTCAAAATTACGAAACTACACCCAAAATTTAATCCCGTGCCTCAGGTGGAAGTCCCATTAAACGCTTCTCTATTTTTTTCTTTTTCTCAGTCACTCTTTTCATGGCTGCCATGATTTCTGGATCTTTAGTTTCTTTGAAGACAGCATTTAACGCTAGGACCAGTCGTTTGCCCTCCCTTGATGCTTTTACGCGATCACTGGTGGTCATGTGACTCATTTTCATGTTTTCGAAATCTTCAGCTTCTTTTAATAATTCCATTGAGCAATAGTTTTTTTAAACTAAAATAAAACTAATTAAACATAATGAAATATTATCTCAAAGTTCAATCATTTTTGGCAATATTAACATTTTCAAAAACTATCTGCAATCAAAAATGTTTAGAAATTTCAGAAAAACGAATTTCCTCAAAATTTTGAATTACCAAATCTGCTTTAGAGTAATCTTGATTTTTCGAGTGGTGGCTGTTGTAACCCACACAAAAAATGCCGGCTCCTTTTGCAGCTTTTATTCCGTTTGTGGAGTCTTCAATCACGAAACATTCGGCTCGTTTATGTCCAGAGGCTTCAGCGGCTTTTTCAAAGATTTCCGGGTGTGGTTTTGATTCTTTTAAGTCGGCACCGCTCAATTTTGCAACAAAATATTGATTGAGATCAAAGCGCTCAAAAATCCTATTTATATTGGGCATCGATGCAGAAGAAGCCAGAACCAACTGTAATCCATTCTCAAAATATTCTTTTATCAAATCCTCTACACCATCTAGCAAAGCTAGACTTTCATCGTTTTCAAAAAGGTATTTAAAATGTTTTCGTTTAATCGCTACTAGTGTTTCTGGAGCTTCGGAAATTTTAAAATCATCTACCAGTCGTTTGCAAATATTTAATGTAGACTGGCCTGTAAAACTTTCGTAAATTGTTTGCGAAACATCAATCCCTACCTCATCAAACATTTTGTAATATGCTTTTTTATGCAGAGGTTCTGTATCTACAATTACGCCATCCATATCAAATAAAACTGCTTTTAACATCTCAATAAATTTTTTATGCGAAGATAGAATAACTTTAAAAAAGCGTTATAAAAAAAGGAAAATTTGAAGCCATTATAGCAGACCATTTTTAAACAATACCCGTATATTTAAAAATATTAAAATTTCCGAAGCATGAGCGACTATCACATTCAAGGTTTAGAGCACTATTTTCAAGTTTATAGAAAATCCATTGAAGACCCAGAAACCTTTTGGGCCTCCATTGCCGAGGATAATTTTGAATGGCACAAAAAGTGGGATTCGGTTCTGGAATGGGATTTTAAAGAGGCCAAAGTCAAGTGGTTTAAAGGGGCGCAATTAAATATAACTGTTAATTGTATTGACCGTCATCTCGACTTACGAGGCGATAAAACCGCCATCATTTTTGAACCCAATAGTCCAGATAAACCAGCAACACACATTACATACAAAAAGCTCTATAATCAGGTTTGCAAAATGGCAAATGTGCTTAGAAAAAAGGGCGTTAAAAAAGGTGACCGTGTTTGTTTGTATTTACCAATGGTGCCAGAATTGGCTATTGCAGTTTTAGCTTGTGCCCGCATTGGCGCTGTACATTCGGTAGTTTTTGCAGGTTTTTCGGCAACGGCACTCGCCACCCGAATTAATGACAGTGAATGCAAAATGCTTATCACGGCTGATGGTTCTTTCCGCGGAAATAAAACAATCAATTTAAAATCCATCGTTGATGAAGCAGTATCGCAATGCCCTTGTGTTGAAAATGTACTTGTAAAGAATATAACAGATAGTGGCATTTCATTAAATGAACCACTTGAAAGTTGGCTCGAACCATTAATGGATGCAGCCGAAAACCACTGTGACCCAGAAATTATGGAAGCGGAAGATCCTTTATTTATTTTATATACATCTGGGTCAACCGGTAAACCAAAAGGGATGGTGCATACAACTGCGGGCTATATGGTATACACGGCATATACCTTTAAAAATGTATTTCAATACGAGGAAGAAGATGTGTATTGGTGTACGGCAGACATAGGTTGGATTACAGGTCATAGCTATATTGTCTATGGGCCACTTGCCAACGGGGCAACCACCGTTATGTTTGAAGGAGTACCTTCATATCCAGATTTTGGACGTTTTTGGGAAATCGTTGACAAGCATAACGTAAACCAATTTTATACGGCACCAACAGCAATTAGAGCATTAGCAAAAGAAGATTTAGACTTTGTAGAGCGCTATGATTTATCATCCTTAAAAGTATTAGGGACAGTAGGAGAACCAATTAATGAAGAGGCATGGCACTGGTATAATAATCACGTTGGAAAGAAGAAAAAACCCATTGTTGACACATGGTGGCAAACCGAGACCGGTGGAATTTTAATTACGCCTATCCCCTTTGCAACACCTACAAAACCTACCTACGCAACACTCCCTTTTATAGGAATTCAGCCAGCGCTAATGGATGAAAAGGGGCAAGAAATTAATGGGAATCAAGTAGATGGAAGATTGTGTATTAAATTTCCGTGGCCAAGTATAGCTCGTACCATTTGGGGAAACCACCAACGCTATAAAGACACGTATTTTTCAGCATTTGATAATATGTATTTTACGGGAGATGGTGCGCTTAGGGATGAAGTGGGTTATTATAGAATTACCGGAAGAGTGGATGATGTAATAATCGTTTCTGGTCACAACTTAGGAACAGCCCCCATTGAAGATGCTATTAATGAGCATCCTGCGGTTGCAGAGTCTGCTATTGTTGGATTTCCGCACGACGTTAAAGGAAATGCATTGTACGGTTATGTCACACTAAAAGAAACGGGTACGTCTAGAAAACACGATAATTTGAGAAAAGAAATTAATCAACTTATTACAGACCGAATTGGCCCAATTGCAAAGCTAGATGTCATACAATTTACAAATGGGCTTCCCAAAACGCGGTCGGGAAAAATCATGCGACGCATTCTTCGGAAAATCGCCAATAATGAAAGCGATAATCTTGGCGATATTAGCACGTTATTAAACCCGGAAGTGGTTTCAGAAATTATCGAGAATAAGAATAGTTGATTTTGATTGAAATCAGCTAGCGTTTCCTTTTTTGAAATTTCAGAAAAGAAAGAAAATTGACTAATTCAAGCCAACCAAAAAAACCCAGTATAAATACTCATTAAATATTGATTATCAATTACTTATATTTGTAGTAGTTATTAATCATTAAATTTTAATGTATGCCAGTAGAAGCAACCGTAGGAAAAAAAACATACCCCAGCAACAATAACAACCACGCAGAAGAAGTAATGTTTAATACCGGTAAATACGAAACAGGTGATTTTACAGTAGAACTAGATGCTTGGCCTTGTGTGGATGAAGGATTTCATAACTGCCATCAAAAGTTTATAGATAAATCACACGGCAGAACGATTACCGTTATCGTTAATGATGACCACGGAGGTTATGCAAAAAATCATGGATTTGATTTTGGTGCGATGGGAACTATCACCTATGACCGTGGCAATGTGACTTACTCATAAACCGTTAGAGCGTCAGTGATTATTAAAAAACTGAAATTATGTTATGAAAATAATTCTAACTTGACCTAGAATTATTGAGCATAAAAAAGCCTTCACATTATGTTAAGCTAATGTAGTATAAAGTAATTTTCGAAATCATTTCTAGTATCTTTACGGTATGCAACATATATTCAAAGTAAATTCATTACCCCTTAAGGAAGTCATTGAGAGTTTGGCAACCTCATTTGGAGTGGGTTATCAAGTAAAATGTAATGAATACTCAGTTAAAGTTCCTGATACGTTTGGCTCGGGTGAAATAAGGGGAATTAATTTTGAAAATGGTTTTGGAATATTGGTATATCATTGTTGTTTTAAGGACGATATTCGTATTGACTTTACGTTAAATGAAGTTCATCCAGTTAAATATATATACTCAGTGGAAGGTCCAATTGTTCATTCGTTTGCGAATGAGAAAAATCAACATAAGATAAATCAGTATCAATGTGCAATCGTTGCAAGTGAAAGTGATAATGGGCATATCTTAAAATTTGAAGAAGGAAAAGATATACACGTGGTAAGTCTCGAAATTGATCGCGAAAAATTCAACAAACAAAAAAGTTGTGAGATAAATTCGCTTGCGCCTGAATTAAAAA
The DNA here is from genome assembly GCF_051252435.1 of Patiriisocius sp. Lineage (NCBI taxonomy): Bacteria > Pseudomonadati > Bacteroidota > Flavobacteriia > Flavobacteriales > Flavobacteriaceae > Patiriisocius > Patiriisocius sp. Next base: position 407,505 of record NZ_JBPOFW010000004.1, read on the forward strand.
AATTATTTCAAGACACCAAGGCATCAAAGACATTTTATCATGAAGGCTTTTTTGGGTTGGATTTCCAAAATTTACTAAATGATATTTCATTATACGAACAACAAGATTTAATCCGAAATTTTAATCTTGAATCGAATGCGCTTCAAATTTTTATAAAACAACTTATCCAGTTTGAGGATGATCTAAAGGAAGAAAGTTCTCGAACAATATTGAGAGTTAATGAATTATCTCGTATAGAAGATGTCTCAAAAAAGATAACAAAAAGTTTAGAAGTTAAGCATACGATTAAATCACTATCCGTTAGTACTGGTTTAAATCCTAATAAATTACAAACTGGCTTTAAATATCTATTCGATATGACCGTAAATGAATATATTAATAGTGTAAGATTAGAAGCCGCTAAAATCCATTTGAGCGATCAAGAATTAAGTATTTCTACCATTGCGAATAAAATTGGTTTCGAAAGCAATAGTTATTTTTCAAAAATCTTCAAAAGACATTTCGAGATGACCCCAAAAGAATATAGAGCACTTATTTCTAGAAATTAAGTTCGTTTCTTATATAATGTATTTTTATTGTGTTATCAAAACCATACTACGACACATAATTTTGTGTCATTATGAAAAACGATTTAAGTGAAAGTATTGAACATTCAATAAGAGCGTTTATTTTAGATGATCATCCATGCATTATGGCTCAAAGTTTAGTTGCAGATGAAAATCTAACCATTAAGGATTATGCCATAATGGATCAAGAAACAACTTGTACTAAATTACTAGAGGATATTCATGTATACTTGAAAGATGTCAATGTTGATGGAAATAAATTCCAGACGTTTATTGCGACATTTCACGCGGATTCTTTTACCGATGAAATATCATATGAAGCTGCACTTTGGAATCTACTCAAGAAATTAAATATACTTGACCCAATACCTTGGGATGCATCTACAAGTTCAGATACGACATCTAACAAATTTAGTTTTAGTCTCTTAGGGGAGGCATTCTATATCGTTGGTATGCATCCAGAATCATCTAGGAAAGCACGGAGTGCGCCATTTCCAATGATTGTTTTTAATTTACATAGTCAATTTGAACTATTGCGCAGCGTAGGACGCTATAAACGTATGCGTAATATTATTAGAAGAAGAGATAAGGAGTTGCAAGGTTCCATAAATCCTATGTTAGAAGATTTTGGAAAGAATAGTGAGGCAAGACAATATAGTGGCCGAGCAGTAGAAGATAATTGGAAATGCCCACATAAATTTAACGAAGCAACATGAACATCGTAAAACCTAAATCTGGTATCTCTTTCGAACTAAAAAAAGGGGACTTGCTAAAAGTAACCGATATTGAAGGATCACAAGTTTCTGACATGCTGCTGTTCAATTTGAATAATTTAAATGAAAAAATCTCCTCTGGAAAGACTTTCGATTATGAAGAGACCATCTTATTGACAGAAGGCAACTACTTATGGAGTAACCAAAGCAATAAAATGGTTAGAATACTAAAGGATACCAACGGAAGAAATGATTTCCTCCTAGCTCCCTGTGATCAGAAAACGATGAAGCATTTTTATGATATTTCAGAAGTCCATCCAAGCTGTTTTAATAACCTTTATATAAACCTAAAAGAGTATGGCATTACATCTGACTCGATACCGACGGCATTTAATATTTTTATGAATGTTGTTTTTGATGAATTTGGTGATTTGAAGGTATTGCCACCAACGAGTACTGCAGGAGATATTATTTTATTTGAGGCTCAAATGGATTTAGTTGTCGCTCTTACAGCTTGTTCTGCCTTAGATAGTAATGGTGGATCGTTTAAACCAATAGGATATGAAATCATCAATAAACGTTCGGAATAATAATTATTTCTGAAATGTTAAACTTGTTTACGAATTAGAAAAATATGTTGAACTTTATTGAGATGAAATTCACTTTTAAAAAATAGAATTATGTGCGCAAAAAAAAAGGAAGTATCTACAAAAAATTTGAAACTTGATCAACTTAAGAGTTCTTATAAAAATTCTGAAGATATGCCTATGGCTACTAGGCAAGGTCTAAAAATAAACGATACACATAATTCATTAAAGGTAGGGGAACGTGGACCCACATTATTGGAGGATTTTTTATTACGTGAAAAAATACACAACTTCGACCATGAACGTATTCCTGAAAGAATTGTTCATGCGCGTGGAAGTGCAGCACACGGTTATTTTGAGCTTTATGAAAGTATCGAAGCATATTCTAAAGCAGGAATATTTAATGATACATCTATAAAAACCCCTGTGTTCGTTAGATTTTCTACTGTTGCGGGTTCTAAGGGTTCTACAGATTTAGCAAGAGATGTGAGAGGTTTTGCAGTCAAATTTTATACAGAGGAAGGTACTTGGGATTTAGTGGGAAATAATATGCCCGTATTTTTTATTCAGGATGCCATGAAATTTCCAGATTTAATTCATTCGGTAAAACCTGAACCAAACAAAGAAATTCCACAAGCGGCTTCTGCTCACGATACTTTTTATGATTTCGTTAGTTTGACTACCGAAACTTTACACAATCATATTTGGGTAATGAGTGATAGAGGTATCCCCAGAAGTTTGAGGATGATGGAGGGATTTGGTATTCATACATTTAGACTCATCAATGAAAATGGTGAAGCACATTTCGTGAAATTTCACTGGAAACCAAAATTGGGTGTTCATTCGGTTACGTGGGAAGAAGCAGTAAAAATAAGTGGGGCAGATTGTGATTTCCATCGAAGAGATTTATGGGATGCGATTGACGCAGGAATGTTCCCTGAATGGGAATTAGGATTGCAGATTATACCTGAAAAAGATGAACATAAATTTGACTTTGATTTATTAGACCCAACCAAGTTGATTCCAGAAGAAATGGTACCTGTAAAGATTATAGGGAAAATGGTTTTAAATAGAAATCCGGAGAATTTCTTTGCAGAGACTGAGCAAGTAGCATTTCTTCCCGGTAGTATTGTTCCGGGTATTGACTTTACGAATGACCCGTTATTACAGGGTAGATTATTTTCTTACAGAGACACACAACTCTCTAGATTAGGAAGCCACAATTTTCATCAATTACCTATAAATAAATCCATTGTCGATACTCATAACAATCAAAGAGATGGACAAATGCAAATGGATATTCCCCAAGGCAGAACAGCATATTCACCGAATACACTCGGAGGAGGATGTCCATATTTGAGTAAGGAAGCTGATGGTGGTTTTGTGCATTATGAGGAAAAGATCGAAGCTCATAAAATTAGAAATCGTAGTGAAAGTTTTAGTGACCATTTTTCACAACCCGCTCTATTCTATCGTAGTTTAAAAGGTTGGGAAAAGAAACATGTGATTGATGCCTATTCATTTGAACTTGGTAAATGTGAGGTTGATGAAATTGTTGAGCGAATGTTATGGCTTATTTCACAAATTGATAAAGACTTAGCTAAAAAGGTGGGAAAGAATTTAGGTAAAGAAGTGCTAAAGACTATCGATAAACCAGTTAATCAAGCTATAGGAGCAGACCAAAATGTAAAAAAACATCAACCCAGTAAAAAGAAAAATTATCTCGACGAATCTCCAGCTCTAAGCCAAGCAAATACCGTTTTTAAGACTATAGAATCACGAAAAATTGCATTCCTTGCTTCAGATGGTTTCAATATGAAAGATGTTAAGAAAATGAGGACCGCTCTTGAAAAGGAGCATGCTGTTGTTCATATTATCGCACCGCACGGCGGAATAATAACTTGCAGTGAAGGCATGAAACATAAAGTTGATGCTTCGATAGCGACTACCGAAAGTGTGCTATTTGATGCAGTATATATTCCTGGTGGAGAAAAATCAATTAAAGCATTGTTGAAAAACAAAAAGTATGTAAAGTTTTTAAATGAAATGTTGAAATACTGTAAAGCAATCTCAGCCGACAATGATGGTGAAACTCTTATGGATGCAACTGAAATTAAAAATTTCAAAGAAAATGACGATGCCATTTTTGTAAACGGAAATGCAAAAGACTTTATTAAAGCCATTGCGAATCATAGAAATTGGGAAAGAAATGAAGAAGCTCTAAACATTCCTGTTTAACGTTACAAATCAATATGATTGATGAAATAAAAAATTGTCATATTAAATTTGCTTCGGAAAGAGGGGCAGATAAAACCTACTGTCCCTCAGAAGTAGCTCGTGAACTATATCCAAATAATTGGAGAGAAAAAATGGATTTGGTTAGGAAAGCAGCTGATGATTTAGTTGAGAATGGACAAGTGGAAGTTTTACAAAAGAAGAGTTTACAACTCATAAAACCAAGCATGCTAAGTGGTCCTATACGCTTAAGGAAAAAAAATTAATGTCAAAAATGTGCTAAGTTTTATTCTTCAGTATCCAGATCCTCATCTTTCGTTAATAATTTATGATCCTTCTTAAGACCTATGATTGCAATCATATTTGTGATTGTATTATATAGCATTAGGATAACCGTCACCATCATTCCACATATAATTGAAGAAAATAATAAGGTAGCCCAATAAATTATTTTAAACCATGATGTGGGAACACTATCTGATTCAATAATAGGTATGTTAAAAAGCTGGAATAAAATAAGTGCTGCTACAAATAAGATGACATCAAACTTTGCAATACTTAAAACTTGTATATAGTGTTTTTCCTTGAGATTCGAATTTGAACCACTACTAATACCCAAGAGCGTGAGAAGCAATGCAAGAATAGTTGCAGAAGCTAACACAATCGTGTTACAAAGCATATTCAAACCATTTAGCGATACCTCTAGTAAGTTCTTCGCTTCATAACCTGATATATTTCCGAGTAAAAAAACTCCCAATGCAGTAAACGACGTAGCTAAGATTCCACCTAATAACGCCCTTTTGTTTTTCTCAATATATTTATTCATGGTTTACAAAATTTAAATAACTGCGTTAAAATCATCGAATTAATTTAAATATTTTTTATAATACTAAATGGAAATATCACCCAGAGATTTCGAATTAACGGTCATCACTTCTGCAACTTGATCAATGTAGGTTTCTCTAAACCTAGTCATTAAATCACAAAATCATATTCACTCAAATCCCAAATCTTTAAAAATCTATTGTATTAGTATTTGCGGTCTAATAATTAAAATGTATAAAAACCATTTGCTTTCCTTGTTAAAACTTTAGAAATTTTCTGAAGACCTATAATCAAAACCAACCCCACTGCTATTGTTGACGCAATCTCAAAACTAGATATCTCGGAACATGTTTTTAAACCAAATATTCTAGTGACAATAATAATTTTTGAAAAATGCCGAATATTGAACCAATTATGAACAAAATAATCTTAATTTTCATTCAGGATGTATTTTATTATTTTCAAGTTTAAATAAATAAAAGCCTTTCAATCAATGAAAGGCTTTTATTTGTTTACTCTGTAGGTGAGAAACGATTATTATAAATTAATCAATTAAATCTTCCATTCTTTTAACCGTTGCTAACGAATCTTCAACTTTCGATTTTTGTTCAGACAACATATTTCTTACAGATTGATTAAGATACGTTTTTTCCAATTGATATTGATATTCGTCAACGCTCGCTTTCTCACCACGAATGCACTCTTCTAAAATCGACTCATCCTTATCAAATGATAGCGCAGTCTTAATATCAATCCACATTCTATGAACTGAACCAGACACAGAACCATCACTATCAGGCGTCTCGTTAATCTTTCGAAGCTCACTATCAATTTGACTTGCAAACTGAGACCGTTGCGCGGCTTGGTTTTGAAGCCATATTTTTAATTGTGGATTTTCAGCTTTTTTCATTACTTGCTTAAAACCCTTTTCTGCATCATAATTTTTTTCAAGTAATTCCTGTAATGCGTTCTTTAGTTTCTTGTGTTGTTCAGTTGCTTCCATAATTTATGTTTTTATTTATTTATTAATAATTTGAGTTCAAAACGTTTAAATATTCTATGCCCTTTGACGCGTTTTCTTTTTAGATTTGTTTTCCTTGTATATCTGAAAACCTTGATATATAACTTGAATAACTGTGAATACTCTGAAAAATTTTTTCATGTGAAATTTTTTAACTTTAATTCAATCCTAGAAAATCAATTCTTCCAGAGAGATAAAAGTAGCGCAATTATCAATTGATAAGTAGCTATTTAAGAAAGCTTTAAGGTAAAATTATTAAGTAAAGTTAAAAACTTATTTGTGCTAAAAATAATGTTGATTATGCAAGGATTTAATTTCTCAATAATTAAATAATCTTAGAGTAATATATTCTGCCGGCATATTTTTTCTAAAGTATTGACTATCCTAGCTGTCTCATAATTGTTTTGTTGATTGTTTTGTTGAGAAATATGATTTGCAAGAATATCATTTCGATTTAGGGTACTTGAAGACTTATCTATATAACCATAACTTTCATAAATTCCATTTCTAACGTATATGAATGAATCTTCAGAATTATCTCTTCCTTTAAGCTTATAAATTTTTTCAGATTTTTTACTTCGGAAATCTAAAAATGCTGATTTGAATCTTTCATTATATGTGGCTATATTTTCAGCATTAGAACAAACACAATGCAAACCATTTTCAGTAACATTTTTGCATGGCCCTTTTACTTTTTCAAGTCCGCAATGTTTTCGACATAAAACATAGGTATTACAGAAAAAATTTAAAGTTTTTAAAACAGATTTCCTATTAAAGTATTTCTCGGGTAAACTATCATTGACACTTTTGCGAACTATCTTTAATTTCATAACTCCACTTGCAGTAATTGCTGAAGAAATCAAGAAAGGAGCAGCATTATTGATTTGTTGAGAATTATATTTAGGTTGATGTTTTTTAATATTTTCGGTTTCCACTAATTGTGCAATCGTATCGTTCCCAGTGTAAATCACATCAATGTCTGCAATTTCAGTATAATCAATACCGCTTTTTTTAATTGTATTTGAAAAATGACTTTGTAAACGCTTCCTTACATTCTTTGCCTTTCCGACGTATATTATATTGTTCATTTTATTCAGAAAAAAGTAAACACCTGCACTCATTTTAAAAGAAGTCAAATCAAAAGAATGAGATTTGATAACGTCCTTTTTTATTTCATCTATTATATTCAACCCCCGTTTAAAAGTAGACTTCATTATTCTAATAAATGTGCTGCCTTTGTTTGAACTATTTGCCTTGCAATTTTCATTGATTAGTCTTTTAATACTAGCAACTTTATCTTTCGACTTTATATCATCTCTCCATATATAAGTAGGATTTATATTAAAATTATATCCAATACTTTTAAATTGAGATTTTAGTAATCTAAAGTTTTCAGCAGTACTAAAAATTAATTTTTGGAATTGTAATATTTCTATCAATTCGTCAGCAATATCACAAAATGGTGGACTGCTTAAAGCTTCTAAACGATCAACATTATTATATTCATAGATTTTTTTGGGAATAGAAACTACAGGTCTACAATTAAATATGATTTCTTCATCAGTGTCATGTGGACCGAGGAAGATGCGGAATGGTATTTCCTTCTCATTTCTTAATTGGATAGTTTGAATATAAATACATATCATCTCGGTAAAAATAGGAAATATTCCGTATATTGGAAATATTCCTAATTAACTTTTAATTTATATCTTTACAAAAAAAGAAATTGGAAAATCACGTTTTAAATGAAAAACAAAAAAAGGCAGTCGAATTTCAAGGAGAACATCTTTTAGTTCTTGCTGGAGCGGGTACTGGAAAAACACGTTGTATAGTTGGTAGAGCAGCTTACTTAATTGATACAGGTGTTCAACCAGAGAAAATTCAAATACTGACCTTCACAAAAAGGGCCGCTAACGAAATTGTAGAGCGTGTCAAAGCGTCCATGACAGATAATCAGGCACTGAGTCTTAATGGTTCAACATTTCACTCATGGTGTAACCAACTAATTGTACGATATCCTAATCTTTTTGGAGCTTCAAATTACACAGTTATTGATTCTGATGATCAACTTAGTGTTATGAAAATGGTGTGTGGTGACCAAGTGATAGACTATAAGGGCATACGTATCAAGCCTCAGCAATTGATTGATATTTTTTCATATGGAAGAAACACAAGGCAAAACCTTTCATCTTCCATCAGAGAAAAAATTTTTAAAGGAAAAGATGATGTCGAGACTAACGATGAAATTGATACCATCAGACCAAAAGTAGAAGTTTTACTGAAAGCGTATCAACTCAAGAAAGGGGAAGGCAGATATATAGATTATGATGATTTATTGCTTATAGTTGCTAATAGACTTAGAAATGATGAAGTAGCACGTAAGATTTTATCGCATCAATTAAAACATTTACTGATAGACGAATTTCAAGACACCAATCCTTTGCAATGGTTTCTTCTCGAACCGTTTCTACAAATTGCAAATTTTTATTGCGTAGGAGACGATGCGCAATCCATTTATTCCTTTAGAGGAGCGGATTATATAAACGTTCATCTTTTTAAAGAACGTATTCCAAACTCCGAAATATTGATTTTAGATAAAAATTACAGATCTACGCAGGAGATCTTGTATATCTCAAATTGGTTAATGGAGGAATCTCCACTTGATTATAAGAAAAAATTAGTTTCCAATAGAGGTCAGGGAAGGAAACCTAACCTTGTAAATATTGCCCGCCAATGGGAAGAAGCAAATTTCATAGCAGAAAATATTTTAGAAAATTTTACGGAGAATAATAAAAATTTTATCGACCACTTAATTTTATCAAAATCTACGTACTATACAAAACCTCTGCAAGCTGTCTTCATTCAAAAAAAGATACCTCATATAACGTACGGAGGCAGAAAATTTATGGAAGCTGCACACATTAAAGATGTTGTTTCCGCCCTCAGAGTGGTCAATAATGTTTATGATGAAATTGGTTGGATGCGTTTTTTGACTTTTTGGGATGGTATTGGTGAAATAAAAGCGGGAAAGCATATCTCTAAAATTTTAGAATTTAAAGACCCTCTCGATTGCGCTCAAAATTTAGAAGATACAATTGGAGGAATTGAGGGTGAGAAAATCGCGGAAATTTACAATACTATTTTTATTAATTCGGGAAATGTAAAAAAGGCGATTCAAGAAACCTATTCCCGTATGGAATTATCATTGGCATTCAAATACAGGAAAGATTGGGAAGAAAAAAGAAAATCCGACTTTCCAGTTTTAGAAATGTTAGGAGATAACTACGCCTCCCTTGGTCAATTGATTTCCGAAGGCATACTCGAAAATGCAAAACAGCTCAACGGTAGTCCCGTTTTAGAAGGTTCTCAGTTAAATGATAGTGAAATAAAAGACCATGTTATTATATCAACAGTGCATTCTGCAAAAGGCTTAGAAGCTGACGTATGTTATATACTCAATGTTTCTCCTAAGGTATATCCTAGTGCTTGGAATTTGGACGATGAAGAAAAGCTTGAAGAGGATAGGCGCGTTTTGTATGTTGCTCTTACTAGGGCTAAGAATGAACTTTATATCACACGTGATACGAACTCAATCAATACCGTGAATAATACGGACAGCGCTGATCAAACTTCAAAATATTTTCTCGAAAAATTACCATCCAATTTAATAACCCAATATATAAATCCATACACAATCATTAAACCTAGAGATATAATAACTCCTAATAAAATTGACTTATCCTCTGGAATGGATTTTTCATAATAAGATGTTTTGATGATTTCTAGGTTTACATTTGATGTATTTCTTAAACTTCAGAAGGTTGAAACAATTTCCATGGCAAATAAATTCCATTATCTAAAGAGATTGTTCGGGAAGAAATAATAATGATTTAAACTAACCTGTAGCAGTTAACATCAATCAAAAGTGATGTAGGAAAATGTATACCTCTGTAGCTATTATCTACCCAAAGCATAAAAAAAGCGGTTTAGCTTTCGCTCAACCGCTCTGGTGCTGGATCTCTCCTTAGTAGCGGGAACTGGACTCGAACCAGTGACCTTCGGGTTATGAGCTGTTAAAACCGATTGATTTTGAGGTTTCGTTGGGCTCGTAACGCCACTATTTAAGCTTAGTGTTCAAAAACGTGTTCAGTTTGTGTTCACTTTGTTTATAATAATTTCTAGTGCAATTTAATGAAATAATAAGTTCTACCGGACAGATCTTTCCATATAATCCTGCCACTGTATCAGGATGAATTTTTGATGGTTGTTCTCGCTGGTCCTCAAAAATCCAAATTCATACACAAAGAGATAGACCTGACCTTTGCTGTTTTTCCAGAAGTGGGTGAAAAAATTGGGGTCGAATCCATGACCGATGAGCGTTTTTGACCTTATGGTCGCCTTGCCCGCTCTATTATATTTCTTCAAGAGACTTCTGTTGAGTTTGAGTTGCCTATCCACTCTATGGTAAAAATTGGTTGTATCGAGCTTGTTCCTATTATAGTGATAGGCACTTTTACAATGTGAATCACAAAATTTTTTATCAGATCTTCCTTCAATTATTTTCTCACAGGCCAAACAATTCTTCATAGGGTATTGATTAAGCGTAAAACAAACGTTTAATATACGTATAATACACATTTAATGGTCATAGATCCTTTAAATTGTATTCCATGCACCACAAAAGGTTTATAACATTGCGGCATGTCAGCAGGGAAAAAATTCCTTTTGTTGGGCTCCAGTTCAAGACGGACAAGGTCATTGATGTGCTCATAAATGAACTTCCAAATGTGACTTGGTGTGAAGCACATAATATGTATCTCATACCAAATGCAAAAAGACAACTCGACGAACTGTTCTCGCTCTTTAAAGGTATCGCCTGGATCGACGGTCGTTTCTTTTATGAAAAGAACAGGTCTAAAGACCTTGTTGAGGATAGGGATCCGCAACGGATAAAACAACGCGAACTTCCCAGTGAATATAGAGTTTGCCCGGATACCTATATAGACAAATTGATCATCAAGAAATATTCGAACAACACTATAAAAAGCTATGTTAGTGCCTTTGAAAAATTTATAAATCACTTTCCAGATAAGGAAATAGATGAACTAACACAAGTAGAGATACGGGATTACCTTCATCACCTGATCAAAAAAGATTTCTCTAATTCGAGCATCAACCTAACGATCAGCAGCATCAAGTTCTATTTTGAAATCGTACTGGGGATGCCACATAGTTATTACGATATAGAGAGACCGAGAAAACAGATACAACTCCCTACGGTACTCTCGAAAGGAGAGGTCAAGAAAATGCTAGGATGTACGGACAACATTAAACACAGGTGCATAATCGGCCTACTCTATTCGTCTGGGCTCCGCAGAAACGAATTGATACATCTCAAGATCAAGGATATCGATGGTGCGAGAATGAGTATCAAGGTCGTGGATGCCAAAGGGAACAAAGACAGATATAGCATATTGTCTACAACGTTATTGATAGAAATGCGCAATTATTATAGACAATACAGACCAAAGATATATCTGTTTGAAGGGAATACCAACGGAAAATATAGCGGCACGAGTGTTGGAAAAATCGTGGTAAAGGCGGCGCTCAGAGCGGGAATCAGAAAAAAAGTGACCCCCCATACGCTCCGCCACAGTTTCGCTACACATTTATTGGAATCCGGGACCGATATCCGGTACATTCAGATACTTTTGGGTCATAGCTCAACTAAAACTACCGAAATATACACCCATGTAGCTCAAAATAGTTTTAGAAACATAATTAATCCATTAGATTTGTGATACTATAATGGATATAAACGCCATATGGCGTTTATCCAATTGTTACCATACATACGCCAAAAATGCCCAAAATTGAACTTCAAACTGAAATAAAAGCTGATAGAAAAGTCGTATTTGACCTTTCAAGAAGTATCGATTTACATAAAATTTCAACTGAACAAACTAATGAGGAAGCAATCGCTGGGAAAACGAGCGGATTAATTGGAATCGATGAAAGCGTAACCTGGAGGGCTAAACATTTCGGAATTTATCAAAAACTGACTTCCAAAATAACGGAATTTGACAGACCGAATTTCTTTGTGGACGAAATGGTTAAAGGAGCATTTAAAGAATTTAAACACGAACATCACTTTGCGGAATTGAATAACGGAACTTTGATGACTGATATTTTTGATTATAATTCACCTTTTGGTATTTTAGGAAAGATTGCAGACAAACTGTTCCTAAAAAAATATATGACTGAATTACTGACCGAACGAAATCGAGTTGTAAAAGAGTTTGCGGAATCAGAAAAATGGAAAGAATTAATAACCGAATAAAGTACGTATGGTAACATCGTGTAAAATTAATTGCTAGTTCTAGCCTACTTACGAATATTCCTGCGGAATATTCTATTTGGTTTTTATTTGCTAAATTAGTTACTTAAACACGCAACTAATCTTACACAAAACCGTTAGGCACAATGCGGAAAAACATCAAACCGATAAAATTTGAGAGAAGAAAATTTAACAGATAGCATTGAAAAGGAAATTTTCAATACGACTTCGGAATTAACTCAAGAATACACTGAACTTGCATTAGACACATTAACGTATGAAAGTCTTTTAAGCGAAATTCCTATTGTCAGATCTTTAGTTTCCTTTTATAAAATTACATCTTCAATTGTTGACAGACATAACGTTAAAAAAATATTGATTTTTTTAGAAGAATTTCACTCAAAAAGTATAGATGAAAACAAACTGAAAAAATTTAAAGAGAAATTTAGCGATAACACAAAGCATAGAAATCACGTTTTAGAAACAATCTTATTGCTAAACGAAAAGTTTATAGATACAGAAAAATCAAAAATATTGGCGAATTTATTTTCAGCACATATTGAGGATAATTTGACTTGGGAAGAATTCTTTAAATTGTCATTTATGTTGAGTAATCTGAATCCTGCTGGATATAGATTTCTGGAAAGGTTTGTAGAAAAAAATACGAACATTAAAATGAAAATGTCTGAATTGATTGAGGGAGAAGCTTTACTTATGGCTTGCGGAATTGGAACTAAATTCGAAGAACAGTTTAAACCGACAAAAACAGGAATTAAACTTTATGAATATGGAATTAAACCTCTGAAAAAATAAGCACAGTGCCTAACAATGTGTATAATTAATTGCTTGTTTTGTGTGTACTCGGAAAATCCTAGCGGATTTTCCTCTGGTTCGTTTTTGTTTACTAACTTAGTCCTAACCAACGCAACTAACCATACACGAACGAGTTGTAAATCATTAGTTCCATTAAAAACCAAAGTTAACCTCACTCCTGCCCTGTTAGTTTCTAAATCGAGAATTCAGTGCTCAAAAAACGGACGGTTTAAAGTCGGTTCTCCTTCAAATCTTGGTTACCCTTCCCGCTTTGAAAGTAAGTCTACTTAAGCCTGTCAACGGATTGACTCACGCCATCGTTCCTGTTGGTTTTTAGAGGTCTGGGTCTGCCCGATGTAAAAAAAGCTATCTGCGTTTGAATTTCGCGCGCAAGTAACGCGTATGAAAATCGCTTTTTTTCTTCTTGGCGTATTTGCAAATTCCGGCTCGCGTGTGATAAAAACGATTTACAACAAGACCTATAAATCATTGCTGGGTCTGGTCTCATTCTCGAAAATCCTTCGGATTTTATTGCGCTGTTTTGTGCTTGCGAAGTTTTGCCTAAATTTCGGCAACGATTCATAGCCGAACCGTTGTGTACAATGCGCCACTCAGCTCAAAAAAATAAAAACGGATTACTCACTCAACCGATTTCTGACAATTGCAGCGCGCAAAGATTGCGTCGGACTGATTCTCGTGACGGCCAATCTGTTTCTCAAAAAAACACTGTACACAACACCGTGTAAAAAACATTGCTTATTTTAGTTCAATCGTTTGGGCATTGCGTGTTTGACAGCTTCCGAATTTCCTGCGGAAATTCCTCGCAAGCAAACAAGCAACGTCCCTTACACATTAACGTTGCCATTAATACCCAAAAACACTCGAACTGAATGGTAAAAATTACGAATGAACAAATCCATAAAGCATTTGAAGTCGGAAAAAAGATTTATCTAAATCAAATGTCATTAAACGAAGGAACCCAATCCCTAACAAATATGGGAATGAAGAAAAGTTCTGGACTTGATTATATTTATGCCTATTCAAATCTAATCCAAGGAAAATTATTCACACGAACTATCAATTCTTATGGAACTGAATATTATCTCGAGCGGATTTATAACGAAAATGGTGTTAGTGGATTAAAAACGGCTTTACTTTCCCTTTATCAGCATATAGAATATTATGAAGAAACTTCTGGTGCTTCTGTAAAAACAGGAAGAAAAATTTATCAGAAGTTTTATGATTTAGTAAAAGATGATTTTGGAGAAACTGTTTTCCCGAATGAAGTTGATGCTGACCAAAAATATTCAGAAGGAAAAACAAGACAAGTTACTGTAAATAGTTACGAAAGAAATCAATTAGCACGTCAAGAATGTATAGAACATTTCGGATTGAATTGTCAAGTTTGTGATTTTAATTTTGAACAGAAATTCGGAGAATTAGGAAAGAATTTTATTCACGTTCATCACATCATTGACATTTCTACAATCGGAAAAGAATATTCTGTAAACCCTAAAACGGACTTAATTCCTGTGTGTCCGAATTGTCACGCTATGTTACATAAACAAAAGCCTGCTTATTCGGTTTCGGAATTGAAAAGAATAATGGAAAATGAATAAAAGTACTAATGGCAACAACGTGTATAATTAATGGCTAGTTCTCGCCTACTTACGAAAATCCTCGCGGATTTTCTATTAGGTTTATATTTAATAAATTAGGTGCTTAAACACGCCACTAATCATACACAAGACCGTTGTGCGTCATTTAAGAAAAACATTGTGCTAATATGACAAGAATAGAATTTATAAAATTTCTTGAAGAATTTAAAAAGGATTTTGACACAAATAAATCTGAATGGGAAAATGTCAACCTTTCTGATTTTTTGGAAAGTATGATTGCATATACAGAAGATATTCAAGGTTTTTATGATAATATGGAAATGAATATTAACGCTGACAAACCGACTTGGGAAAACTTTATGCACATTTTAAAAGGTGCATCAATTTATGAATGACAATTGATGGAAACAAACTTTGAAATTGAAGAAAATTATGCGGTTCTATTTAATGGAATTCATATTGATTTACATAACAATTTTGAATTCAAAAAAATATCGGAATTTGAAAATAATGTGCGAATTGAATTTGTCAAATCAACTGGAGATTGGGTTCACGAAAATGAATTTGAAAAACTGACTTTTTTACACCAAAATGTTACTTTTAAAAACTCAAATGATGGAGACAATTCGGAATTCCCAGAAGACGAAAACACATTAAGCGGAATTACATTCTTTCCCAAATCAACACTTGAAATAAATGAGGGATTTATGGGACACAAAAAACCGAATAAAAATGATGATATAATTTATCTTTTCGAAAACGGAAAAATGTTTCGTCTGAATTGCGAGCGAATTGAATTAATTGCGGAAAATAAAAAAACGAACGCACAACACCGTGTATAATTCATTGCTAGTTTTAGCCTACTAACGAAAGTCCTCGCGGACTTTCTATCTGTGATTTATTTGCTAACTTTAGTGCTTAAACACGCAACGAAATCATACACCAAACCGTTGTAGGTTATTAAAAATCAGAACTAATGGAAAAATATATTAATAATTTTGAATTTACTATTTCAAATAATTCTGAAACAAAAGAAAAGTTAAAATCTTATTTTAAATCTTATGATTTTGAACAAGTAAAAGACGAAAATGAGAATCTTCTTTTTGTAAAGAAATGGTCTATATTAAATGGTTGGAAATTTAATCCTTTGAATTGGGAAACAAAAATTGACATAAAACTCACTGAAAACAATAAAGTTATTATCAATCATATTGTGCATAGTAATGGATTTTTGACACCAATTGCGTTTAAATCTCTATTTGAAAAATTCTTATTGAATATTGAACAGTTTGTGGAATTTGATATAAAACATAAGCCTAATAATATTCCAGAAATAAAATTAGCAAAAGAAAAAGTATTTAAATATCACGGAATATTGATTCTCGGAATTGTAGTTGGAATGTTTTTAGGAATTATAATGAGTAATGTAACTGGAATTAAATTATTAGGAACTGTAGGAATTATAGTTGGAGCTATTGCAACTGAAAAAATAATGAATAAATATTTGGAAAATAATAACAACCTACAACACCGTGTATAAAAAATAGCAGTTAAGAACTAAATTAAAAGTTTAGTTCTTTTCTGCTATCTTTGTTTTTAAACCGAAAATTGGCACATATAAATCTGCTACTTTTCATACACAAGACCGTTGTGTTTCATACTGCCAGCCGCATATTTTAGCACTTTCGGTTTTTGCCAACGCTCAAGTTCCAACGCTCGAAAAACCAAAAGAGCTAAAATTTCCCAACGCTCATTCCAACCTAATTTGAATAAATTTTCATACATTTGACAAAATTGTCAAGGCAAAATTTTCAAGATGATGAAAGAAACATTTGGAGAGTATATTCATAAATTGAGAACGGAAGCGTCTCTTACTCTAACAAAACTTGCAGCAGCTCTCGATATAGACCAATCAACCTTGTCTAAAATGGAAAATGGGAAGAGGAGTGTTACAGAAGAAATACTTCCCAAATTAGCTTACACTTTCAATTTAGATATAGACCAGTTAGAAAAAGAATATTTCAGCGAAAAAATTGCCGAAATGATTTATCCAAAAGAAAACTCAAGTGAGTTTTTAAAGCTCGCTGAACAAAAAGCAGAGTACAAAAAGCTCACAAATATGAAACAAGGAAAAATAGATTTTAAAAATGCTTAAATATTCAAAAATCCGTAAAAATTTAGATATTGAGAATATGAATGGAAATGCCGAAGATTTAGCGTTTTTTACTCATTATCTTCACAATCATACAAATGGTGTTTCTAAATCATTTAAAAAGAGAGCAGTTGAGTATTACAATCTTCAAGAAAGTAATTTAAATCTTGCTTCTGAACCAGAATTACAAACAATGCTTCCGATTAAATGGGACATACCATTTCCAAGCCCAGAAAATCCTGAATTTACTTTTATTGACCTATTTGCTGGAATTGGTGGTTTCAGAATACCTATGCAAGAAGTTGGAGGTAAATGTGTGTTTTCTTCTGAATTTAATTACCACGCTCAACGAGCCTACGAATTAAATTTTGGAGAAGTACCATTTGGAGACATTACTAAACTTGACTTAAATGTTGTGCCAAAACACAATGTATTATGTGCTGGATTTCCTTGTCAACCCTTTAGTATTTCAGGGAAAATGAAGGGATTTGAAGATACAAGAGGTACTCTAATTTATCACGTATTCAAAATTATAGAAAAAAGGGAGCCAGAAGTGGTTTTATTGGAAAACGTAAAACACCTTTTGTATCACGATAAGAAGAGAACATTAGCAACAATTATTCAGCATTTAGAAGAATTAGGTTATAAAGTATCTAAGAAAGTTCTAAATGCATCTGATTTTGGAGTTCCTCAAAACAGAGAGCGAATAATCATTATAGGACATAAAAAGAAAAAATTTGATTTTTCTAAATTAAAAACAAAACCAAAACCAGTTTTAAAAAATTTTTTAGATAAAAAAAACGATTTTGAATTTCTAAACGAACCGCACACTATTCTTGAAGAAATGAAAAGGCAGGATTCCGGTCTTATTTTCGCAGGCTATAGAAATAAAACTATACGAAAAGCAGGTGTTCGACCAAACACAGAACATTTATCTCGAGTTCATAAACAACCAAATCGTATTTATTCTACAGATGGTGTTCATCCTGCATTACCATCACAAGAATCATCAGGTAGATTTTGGATATATCACGAAAATAAAGTTAGAAAACTTACAATTCAAGAATGTTATAAAATAATGGGATTTCCAAAAAAATTCAAACTCATTAACAACCGTTCTGAATTGTATAGACAAGTTGGTAATTCGGTCGCTGTACCTATGATTAAGGAGGTCGCAAGTCAAATAAAAAAACAATTAATTACACCAATCAAAATAAAAGATGCCGAATACATTTCTTAAAAAAACATTTGACGAATCAATGAAATTAGTTGGTTCTGACGACAAAATCAAATCTGATTTACCAAAAACAATAACAAAACATTTAGACGTAATACTTAGCAAATCAGAATCTGCTAAAGGAGTACTAACAGTAATTCTAACAAGCCTAGTTTACAAAACTTTAAATCCTTCACAAGATATAAGAAATCATCAGACGAGTATTGATAATGGATATTCAGGTAGGACATTTGACACAAAATATATTACACCATTTCTTAAAAGTGTAAAATTCCCTGCGATGGCAGAAAGTGGTTGGCTAACTCGTTCTCTTGAACAAAAAGTGCCTTATGATAAGAATTACTCAGGAGCTATAAGACCTGATTTACTTAAAAGTTCTTTTTTAGAAACAATTGATTTTATTCAAAAAGGACAAGATTTAGATAAGTGTTTAAGCTATCTATTACAAGCATTAATAATCAAAAGAAATAGTCAAGAAATTAACTTGGCAAAACCTCTCAATCTTCCAATTTCAACAATAATAGAATTGCTTACAAAGCATTTTAACGCAAAATATACAGCAGATGGAGCTTCTAGACTTCCAGTTTTAGCTTTATTTGCGGCATATGAATGCCTTATTAAAGAAGCTAAAAGATTTGAAGGAAAAACACTTCTTGAAATCGTGAGCCATACTTCTGCCGACACTAGAAGCGGAAGGATTGGAGATATTGATATAGTAGATGATAAAGGAAAAGAGTTTGAAGCTGTAGAAGTTAAACACGGAATACAAATTAATGCACAACTTGTAAAAGATGCTTTTGAAAAATTTAAGACAACCCAAGTAAACAGATATTATCTTTTGTCAACTGCCGATATTGACTCAAATGAAGCAGAAAAAATTGAGAAAGAAATAGAACGTATAAAAAATATACACGGTTGTCACGTTATTGCTAATGGACTTATAAATTCTTTAAAATATTATTTACGTCTTCTCTCAGAGACATCTGAATTTATTTCGAACTATGTTGACTTAATAGAATCTGACAAGGCTTTGAAATATGAACATAAGAAACAATGGAATTTAATAATATCTGCAATGTAATGCCAACGCTTAAAGCCATACACATTTGCAATTCGCTACAGCCGACACACAAGCCAAAAATTGCAAAAGAGTATGTCTTTGCCAACGCTAGCTAGTTTGCGGAAAAAGTACGAAAACACAACAAAGCATATAAAAAATAGCGGTTTTGGTGCTTAAACGAAAGATAGATTATAAAATATAGGTCAGTTATAAACCGAAAAGTTAGTGCTTGAAAATCCGCTACTTTTCATATACGTATTCCAAGGTCAAATCCTAATTAAATCTACACTTTTTTATGCTGCATATTGCTTTAATGGAACGTAAGGTGTTCCTCTCTTGACAACGGCAAATGCTCTTGCTAATAATTTATTTCTCACATTATTGAGTGCTACCATCTTTGGCTTTCCTTCTTCTAATTTTTTCTTATAATATAGTTTCAGCTCTGTATCGCATTGTATAGCGCTATTGCTGGCCAGTGTTAGGAGTGTCTTCATTTTTCTGTCGCCTATATAGTGGATCCTGTTTCTCCTTTTTATACTGGTTCCCGAACTGTGCGCAAAAGGTGCTGTTCCGCAATAACTGGAAAACTGTCTCCAACTAGCAAAACGATCAAAGTTGTTTGTGTGGTAAATAAGTTGACAAGAAAGAATTAGCCCTACACCTTTTAAACTGTTCAATAGCTTATGGTTTTTTCTTAGCGACTGATCTTCCTGTAGCAACTCTTTTATTCGGCCCTCAACCGCTTCGATTTGTTTTGTAAGATAATGTATGGTCTTTACTATTATCTTACAGCAACTATCAGTTGAGGGGCTACTCAATAATGATCGTGCTTCCTTTAAACTACTCATTTTTCCGGTCCGGTCCCTAACGATCTGATCTCTAAAAGCCAGCAATCTTCCTAGTTCCTGAATGTCCCGCTCCTTTGGACTGCTCAAAACAAGTTCATCCTTGTATAACCAAGCATATCTAGCTATCATCGCTGCATCAAGGCGGTCTGTTTTACCTCTAACTATTCCTGAAGATCTTTTTATGGCCAAAGGACTTTCCTCCAGATAATCAATATCGTGCTGGGACAGATAAATACTAAGGTTCGTAGAGTAATGACCTGTATTTTCAAAACAAAGAAAATAACTCTGGTCTTTTAAATGCTTTTCTATCCATAAGACCAATGCCCTGTAACCTTTCGAAGTGTTTGAAAACACACGATGCTTGGATCTGTTATGGATGTGCCCATCAATGGTCAATTTAGATACATCTATACCGACAACATCTGCATAATTTTTCATATTTTTAAATATTGTTCCCTTAAAAAGGAATGATTAATAAATGTTGCAATGACTATCACCTTTAATAGGAATTGATTCCTGGTATTCCAAATGGTCCTAAAGCAACCTAAGAAAGACAAGAGGACTGATACGTATAATGGAACTGCAATTCCGAAGACCGATTTAGTTCTCCTCTTGTTTCTTAGTAAAATTAAACAACTATAAATAAGTAGTTGTAAATTAAAGAAGACCGTTGTAAAACATTTAAGACAGAATTTTGCAACATTAGAAAATGAATATCGTCTTTAAAAAAATAGAATTTATGAGAAAATTAATTTTGACTTTGACATTAGCATTGTTCACATCAATGACTTTTGCGACTGAAATTGTAGCTACTGTTGTTTTTGAAAACTTAACAGAAAAGGAATTAAAATCAGGAGAATTCACAATTATAGACCTGAACAAAAGAATTGAGGTTTCCAAAGCAGAAAATTTTAAAATTACTTTGCCAGAAAAAGGGAAATATCAATTCAGTTTTGTGTCTGACGACTTTACAGCCTATACTTTTTATCCAACAAGAATCAATAAAAGGAAAAACACAATCACAGTTCGGTTGATGGAAAAAACCGAATTTAAGAACGGTGGAATTTATTCTTTCCCGATGAATTTAGAAACTGACTTGACAGATGAACAAATCGAGCAACGAATTGAAGATGGAAGTTTGAATTTCATAATTCACGGAATTGATAGTTCAATACCAAAAGAATATGTTGAGTTCAAAGAAAAATATGGAATCGGACTCAGAAAAGAGAATTGTGTAATAGACCCTTTGTCTTTCAAAAAAACAACTGAAAATAATCAAATGATTTTTGCCTTTTTAAATAAAAAATATGGAACTGAATGGCAAGTGGAATTGAAAACAAAACCATTAGGAATAAAATAAAAAACGTTTTACAACAATGGCTATAAGTAATTGCTTGTTCTTGTCTACTTCTGAAAATCCTCGCGGATTTTCAGTTTGGTGTGTACTTGCAAAGTTAAGTGCTAAACCACGCAACTACTCATAGGTACTGTGTTACAAAACAAGTTTTTTCTTTAAAATTTTAGGAAGCAAATTGATCTATCA
>NZ_JBPOFW010000005.1:0-250462 GCF_051252435.1 Patiriisocius sp.
TATTCTCGCCCCAAAAAAATAATGTCAAAATTTAATGAAGAAAAAGGTTGTTTTTTACCTCAGTTCTTTGTTGTGCACTGGCTTTTTTAGATTCAGAAATTTCGTTTTTTTTCTTTTGGTTTTCTTCAAATTCCTTTTCATAACTATCTCTGTTATCAAGTCTGTCAATACTTTCAAGAAGTGCAAAAAATTTAAATCCATTTGCAGATGTAACGATATCAAATGAATTAATGTTTCCGGCAGTATTATTGTCAAGAGAAGGTCTTTTTTCGCAAAGTTGATATGCAATTAGGTCTGGACCGAGTTGATAGTATAAAAAGTCGCCATATTCAGTTGGGTCATTCCAACCAACTCCATAACTGAATTGAGGCATAAAAAGTTTGAACAAGGTCAATAAATCTAATTCTTTTAAGCCAATTCGATAATGAAGATTTAGCGGGATTTCAGCGTAAGTAGTTAATAGAATATTATTCAAATCTCCATATCTGTAATTTCCGATTTTTTGTGATAAGAAATGTTTTTGATATTCATTCTTCTTTTTATAAAATCTTAAATAAAGAAAATATCCAAGTACTAGAATTAAAGATAGGATTAGAAGTACATAAAGTTTTATTTCAAAATGAAAAATATCTTTAAAGAATTCCTTGATAGATTTACCTTCTAATAATTTATATATAATTGCTGAAAAAAATGGAAGTAAAAAAATAATTCCTGTTGCAATTAGTTGGCTAAAAACTGAATCACTCCATATTTTTTTAAATGTATTTTTCGCTTTTAATTCAGCCGTATTTTCTACCGTTATATTTTTTTCTTTTTCAGAACTCATAGTTTAGTTGAATCAATAACTTTTTACTGATAAAATAGTTCCAGCTAAATGGTCAAAATCTTTGTCGGTTGTCAACAATGTTGCATTTAATGTTAATGCAGTAGCTCCAATCCATAAATCATTTTTGCCCATTGTTACATGAGAACCACCTTTGAAAACTCCCTTATTATCTGGAATGATATTTTTGCTATAACAATCTATAATTTTATAATTGTCAATTAGAAGATTATCAGAATGAATGATGTCAACATAAGTAACTCCTTTTAAAAATTTATTTAAGAAAGCGAGTTTTGAACTTTGCCAACCAGCTATTTGAGCAAAAGTTATTAATTCTGCTTTTGTTACTACAGAAATAACTTGTATCGGTTGAACCTCTAAAGAATTAATCCAATTTAGAGCTTGCTTACCTTGGTTACTTTGTCTAATTATATGAATTACAGCACAAGTATCTAATACTAAATATTTCATTCTTAAATGTTATTTAGTAGTTGCTGAAACTCTTCGTCAGTCTCATTTCCTGGCCATTGACCCGCAATTTCGTTCATCCAATTTTTAGTAGGATTTTTTTGAAGTTGCTTTTTAATTTGTAATTCGGTTGATTCTGAAAAAGGAATTTTAGAAAAATATTTATCTTCTTGAGAAGATTCAAAAATTCTTTCAATTTCTATGTAAGCAAGTTTTCCATTTGTTTTGAAATGCCCAACTCCATAAATTGTTGCTTCTTTACCCCAAAAATCTTTGATTTTTTCTTGCTGACTTTTTTGAGTAAGATTACCATAAAGATTACCCTGTTCTGTTTTTACAGTTACTTTGGATTTGCTATGTTCAAGAATATCAATTATGCCATTAACAACAACATTTTGTGGGTCAGGTATTCTATCTTCCAACAATTTAATCTTCTCAAAATCTGATTTTTTTAAATGTAGTTCGGGTAACGAACTTCGGTTTGAAATTATTAATTCTTCATTGTTAGATTTGAAGAACGTTTTTAAATCTTTTAAGTCTTTAAGCAAAGATTTATCAAGTAAGTCTTTTTCCTCATCTTGGTCATCAAATGCTTCTTGATAAGCCAACATAAATAAAGACATAGGTGTTTGATTCGGCAATTCTTCTGCAACTTCGGGTTGGAAAGCATTAATTTGTATTCCTCTAATTGTACTCTCAAAAGTTTGTGTTTCTAATTGAAGAAGAGTACTACTTTCTTTAATTCCTTTGAGTTTTATTTTTAATGCATTGTCTAAATAACTTACTTTTTTGCCTTGCTTATAAGAAATTCCACCTAATCTAATTTGCAAAGCTCCTTTGGCAATATTAGTAATACTCTTGGCTAAAAAGGCAATTCTGTCCAAATCTATAGTTCCCTTCTCTTGAAGGTCACTTTTTAAAATTATATCATATTCTACGATTCGTTTTTCCAAAATACAGACAGTTTATACAAAGGTATAATTTAATAAGTTAGCAATAATTTTATTTTTTTCAGCTTGTGCACAATGTTCTTGTATACGAACAGTGCGAGGGAGAATGGCTTTAGCCATTCGGTTGAGCAAAAGCCGATTTTTACAAATTCCGCTTATTAATTTTTTTCTGCAATAAGTCGGATTTGTTAAAATTCGGCGACGTAAAAAAGTGCCTTCATTTTTAATTAAGCGACTAATCTCGAATTGTTTGTATACGTTGTTAGCCACCGTTATTCTTCAGTCTGACTTCGTAGTAGATTTGCAAATCTTCATAAGTTTCATTTGAACGAAACCAATTTAAATTGCTGATTTCCATAAATTCATCTTCAATCGATAAAATATCAATGTAATCATTGACAAATTTACCGTCATTTAATATTATTTCGTTACCACTTGAAGACAAATGCCAATTTCCATTAAGCGACATGTTTTTTAAACCCTCAATTGAAAACGAATTATTTTCCGAAAATTCAAAAGTCATTTTTTTATCAACTAATGAATTGTAAGGTATAAAACCTGAAGTTGGTTCTGTTGAAAGAAAAATTGTATCAGTTTTTAAAATTTGTTCAATTACCCATTTCGATTTTGATATTTTATTTAGAGAAGTCTCCTTTTCTATTTTTGTCGCATTTTTTTCTTTTACCATTTTAGCGGTTATCAATTCTTTACAATTTATACATTTTATAGATAAAATTGAATCTTCGTTGTTTTTAATAACTTGATAAAAACTATTAAAAGCTTGTCTATTGGTTATTGCAAATAAATTAATTCCATTTATGTTTTTGAAATTCCATTGCTCGACCATTCTATCGTACTTATTAGTTTTTAGATTTTTCAATATTGCCATTTTAGAATTTGGTGAATCGAAAAATTGATTATTAGTTAAAATTAATTTTGAGTTATACTCATTATAATTTGGGTTATCATATAGTAATTGCCAATTATTTGCATTAAAATCAACTATTTTGTTATCATTACCTTTTAAATTAACGAGTTTAATTCTTGCAGCATTTTTATAATTAACAATTAAACTGTCAGGATATTCAGCTATTATTTTGAGGTCTATACTGTCTCCAAAAGTTATTTGATTGTTTTTAACTTCGAAATTATAACTTTCAATTTCATCGTAATAAACACTGCTAATATTTACTATGTTATTCTCAAAATTAAAGATTAAACCATCAAGTATTGAATTTTCTGCATCTGGAGGGATAGGATATGACTTTGTTACTAACCAAGATATTCCGCTTAATTAGTTTTTATTGCACGAAATAAAGAAACACGCAAAAAATATAAATGGAATCAGGATTTTTTTCATAATGGTGGCTAACGGTCTCGTATAACCGTCAGTTACGGGTTAATATGCGTTATTTTTCGGTTTAGCACAGACTTTAGCAATTCCGATTGGATTCGGACGTAGTCGAATCCGCCGTAATTGCGGTTATACATTGTTGTAACACGTTTTTTTTATTTGTCCGCCTAATATTCCACCAGCTATAAAAGTTGGAATAAATCCAAATATTAATATCCAGAAAAAAGGCTTGTAATAATAGTCAACAATTGCGTCATAAACATTATCTCCATTGGCAAGACCTTCTTCAATAAATCCGATTGTTGAACCTCCAAAAACTCCACAAATTAAAATTATCATTAGTCCAAACATTCCAACCAAAATAGAATTCCATTTTCTTTGGCAAATCAGTCTTTGCATTTTGTTCCCGATATAAAAACCCGAAACAAACAAAGAAGTAATTCCTAGACCAAAATTTAAGGAAAAATCTAAAATAAAATCAACTAAATCTTTTATTGGATTTTTAGTTCCAGCTAATAGCCATAGAAATATTAAAATTGCTATTAGCAGATTAATTCCAATGGTTAGATAAGTGTATTTAACAGCTTTATTCATATTCTATCCAAACATTGCCCAAAGGATTGACATTATTGAGTCCAAAGTGCTCTGTTCTTTTTTAGATTCACAATATTTTTTCGATAAGTATTTGAGCGATTTTTTGTTCCAGTTGTTATCAAATATTGCATTCAGTTCAGATTTGTGGTTTTGTATTTCGGATTTTGAAAGTTCGTTTTTTTTGATTTTGTATTCGGTTTGTACTAATTCCGTTATTTTCTCAAATTCTCCATTTTGGAATAGTTCTTTTTCCTTTGAAGTTCCAACATTCTCCAACGATGATTTTTTTCCTTCGTAGGTGTCAAAAATTCCTAAATGTTTTTTAGTTAATTTCAATTTTCGTTGGTTTGGTAAATGTGTTACAACGTGTTTGTGTATGGCTCGTTGCGGGAAATCCGCAGGATTCTTTCCGCCGAAACCGAAAGATAGCAAATTGCAATGAATTCCGATTAGGAATTCAGCCGCAATGAGCTATACACGGTGTTGCCTGCAGTTATTATTTTGTCAGTTTTGCATTCCGCCATATTTTCTTTTTATCCAAAAATTCGTCATTATAATTAATCAGTTGAAATAAATAATTTCCGAAATGTTTTGGTTTAAGTTTTAACAAGTTAGTTTGTTTCATTTCCGTTTGAATTTCTAAAAAGCTTTTCCCAGTTTTTATGAAGTCAATAAGTCCGTTTACCTTTTTCAAATCAGATTCATTGTCTATTTGTAACTGCATATTATAGATTGTCTCTCTTATTGGAATTTCGTATTCATTAAATTCCGCCAGCAGTTTTGGGTTTTTTTCGATTACTTTTTGAAGTTCAGAATATTGACTGTTGTTCAGTTTTGAAACAAAAACTTCGCTACAACTCTCATAACTAAATGATTTTTTAAGCTTCGAATTAAGAAATCTTTTCGCAACGATTATTCGGTCTTTAATTCGGTCGCCAATTTTATTTTCTCCGAGTGCAGGATAACTTTCATCGTAAAATTGGTCAACAATATTTTCAATTCTGTAAATTCCTTTTGAATAAGAATTTACCCAATCTCCAACTTGAAGTTGGTTTGATTTTTCTCTTTTAAACAGTTTGTTCAATATTGTCAATTTCGGTCGGTTTTAATTGCAGGCAACTAGTGTATATAAGCAAGTTAAATAAAAGCTTCAATAACCACAATGGTTCAACCAATAATAATTAAAATAAAATGAGTACATTTCAGTAAAATTTATATCCGTGTATAAAGATAGTTTTAAAAGATTTTCTCAGTTATTACAGTCAAAGCAATATAGTGCCAACACAATCAATACATACGTTGGTTTATTAAATGCATTTAACACGTTTTTAGGGGATTCAATAGAAATGGAGCGGATGGAGCACCCATATTTATTAAGAAAAATTAGTGAACACATACTTCAAAAAAACTACGTATATACAACCAAGAAGCAATTTCTTAGTGCTGTCAAATTATATTTAAGAGAGATGTATAAAATCGAGGCAGATTTTGATACCATCTACCCAAGAAAACCACAACGTGTATTGCCCATGATTCTTTCAAAAGAAGAAGTTTCATTGATAATAAACAAAACAACAAACGAAAAACATAAAGCCATGCTGCTCTTGATGTACAGCACGGGAATGCGAACGGGAGAATTAATAGACCTTAAAATATCCAATATTGACGGCAACCGTAATTGTATTTTTATACAACAGGCAAAAGGCCGAAAAGATAGGATAGTTCCTTTTCCCGAAACCCTTAAAGAGTATTTACGCGAATATTACAAAAAATATAAACCAAAAACATTTTTATTCGAAGGTCAAAGAGGAGGTAAGTACACCGCAGGTTCTCTACGGGCAATTTTTAAAAAAGCATGTAAGAAAGCTAAAATTACAAAACACGTAACACCCCATAGTCTAAGGCATGCGTACGCGACGCACTTGCTAGAAACCGGTACTAATTTAAAATTGATACAGGAATTATTGGGGCATAACACTATAAAAACTACATTGCTTTATACCCAAGTCTCGACTATAAATATATTGAAGGCGAACAGTCCCATA
This sequence comes from Patiriisocius sp., assembly GCF_051252435.1. Taxonomy (NCBI): domain Bacteria; kingdom Pseudomonadati; phylum Bacteroidota; class Flavobacteriia; order Flavobacteriales; family Flavobacteriaceae; genus Patiriisocius; species Patiriisocius sp. The sequence goes on from NZ_JBPOFW010000005.1 coordinate 6,235, forward strand.
GATTTTTTAAAACTTGATTGAATAAGTAAAATGCATTAGTTTTTTCTAAAACAATAAATCCCAAAAACTCAACAAGCCTTTGGGATTTTATTTTTTCTTCTGAAATGTTACTTACTTACTTACCCTGTCCGTCATATTTACCCATATAACGTTTCCAAAGTTCTGTTTGGTGGGTTTCTAACGAAATATCTCTTCCGTCAATAAACGCTTTTGTCAATTGATTTCCACGCATGTCTAGAGCATCACCTTCGCTAATGAAAAGCGTAGCACTTTTTCCTACTGTTAATGTTCCATAGTTATCTCCAATTCCTAAAATTTCCGCAGTGTTACCAGTGATTAGTTGGAGTGCTTTTTCTTTATCCAAGCCTTGTCCCACCAATTGCCCAGCATAGAAAGGCAAATTCCTCGTTTGGAAATTTGAGGTACTACTATTTTGAAGTGCAACCATAAGACCACCATCCACTAAAAGTTTTGGTAGTTTATACGGCAAATCATAATCATCATCTGCGCTATTGGGCAGATTGTGTGTGTGCTGTACGAGAACAGGGATGTTGTTACGTTTCAGAAACGGAATCACCTTATACGCTTCGTATCCTCCCACAAGGACAATTTGCTGCACGCCCGCTTCTTGAGTTGCTGTAATGGCATCGATGATATCTTTTTCACGGTCAGCATAGATGTATAGTCTTTTATCTCCATTGTAAAGACCTTGCATGGCTTTCATTTCTTCATTAGCAGATTGCCCGCTGCCATTGCCAAAAGCTTTTGCCTGTGCTAGGTAGCTCTTTACACCATCCACTTCTTCGGTATACTTTTTATTGGGTTGATACCCTCTGGGTTCTCCAATCCACCATCTCCCGCGACGGAAACTATTGGGCCAATTCATGTGAATACCGTCGTCCACTTTTACAGCGGCGTCTTCCCAGTTCCATGCATCAAATTGTACAATGGATGAAGTCCCTGAAATTGTACCTCCCTGCGGAGTTGCTTGCCCAATCAATACACCGTTGGGGCGCATGGATTCGACTACTTTGCTTTCTGCGTTGTATGCAATGAGACTGCGAATGTTTGGTATCATCTCGCCAATTTCGTCACGGTCATTACTCGCTCTCACGGCTTCAACTTCAATAAGACCCAAAGAAGTGGCAGGTGCAATAATCCCAGGGTACACGTGCTTTCCAGCAGCATTTATGACAGTTCCTTTTGAAGCAACGTTGGTGCCTATGGCTGTAATTTTTCCGTTTTCAAAAACGATGATAGCGTTTTCAATCACAGTTCCGTCGCCCACATGCGCTGTTGCCCCTTGAATGGTCATCGCGCCTTGTTGCGCTGGAGCAGGTGTTTGCTGCGCAACTACTGTCATTGTGGTAACGGTGAGCAGTAGGGAACAAATTAGTTGTATGTTTTTCATCTTAAATGTGTTTCTTGGTTTTTAATTATTTTAGAGAAGCTTTACTGAAATGTGACTTCGTTTTTAGATTTCGAATTTAATTTCAGCTTTGATTTCATTTACATTTCAGTATCGCAATGGAAATCTTTTGGTGCTTTTCTTGATGGCTTTTTTGTTTTTCCACCACCGTCTTTTTCTGTAGCCATCATTTTCATGAGTTGGTTTCTTTCTGCGGCAATGGCAGCTCTCTTTTGTTTGTCGGTTTCTAAATCAAAATACGTTTTACCTTCGATAATTGTTTTTTCTGCAATAGCATAAATGCTCATTGGATGGTCAGACCACAAAACAACATCGGCATCTTTTCCAACTTTAATGCTCCCTACACGTTCGTCAATGTGAAGTAATTTTGCAGGATTGATAGTAACAGTTTTCCAAGCTTCCTCTTCGGTCATTCCGCCATATTTAATGGTTTTTGCGGCCTCTTGATTCAATCTGCGGGACATTTCGCCATCATCACTATTGATCGCAACTGTTACACCTTGGCTTGCCATAATCGCGGCATTGTAAGGGATTGCATCGTTTACTTCGTATTTATATGCCCACCAATCGCTAAACGTAGAACCGCCCACGCCATGCTCGGCCATTTTATCAGCCACTTTATATCCTTCTAGAATGTGGGTAAAGGTGTTCACTCTAAAACCAAATTTTTCAGCAACCTTCATCAACATATTGATTTCGCTCTGCACATAACTGTGGCAACTAATAAATCTTTCCCCGTTTAAAATTTCGGCTAAAGTCTCCATTTCGGCATCTTTACGATATGGTTTTCCGCTCTTTTTAGCTGCGTCATATTCCTTGGCGCGGTTAAAATAATTGACAAATAACTGCTCCACACCCATGCGCGTTTGTGGAAAACGACTGTAGCTCTCCCAATTGGATTGCTTTACGTTTTCACCCAAAGCAAATTTGATGAATTTAGGGCTGTCATCATAAATAAGCCCGTCTGCATCCTCGCCCCATTTAAGTTTGATAATCGCAGAACGCCCACCAATTGGGTTGGCTGAACCGTGTAAAATCTGGATACTCGTAACACCACCTGCAAGGTTGCGGTAAATGTTTATATCTTCTGGGTCCACAACGTCTTCGATGGTAACTTCGGCACTTGAATTTTGGCCTCCTTCATTGATGGAAAGAGCAGCAATGTGCGAATGTTCGTCAATCACTCCTGCGGTTAAATGTTTTCCCGTTGCATCGATTACTTTAGCTCCGCCAGCACTTAAATTTTTTCCTATTTTGCTTATTTTTCCGTTTTTGATTAAAACGTCGGTTTGTTCTAAAACACCTTCATTTTCACTCGTCCAAACGGTAGCATTTTTAAACAACATATCTTGTTGTTGTGGTTGTACTGCATTTCCGTAGCCTATGTTTGGAGAGGTCATTGGGAGTACTTCATATACTTTTGGCTCTTTTTCTTCATCGTCTTTTTCTTCGGAAACGTTACCGGTATTTTCCTTTTTTGTAGCAATAAATTGTGAAGATAATCCACTTGGCAATACCGCTTTTCCGCTGAAATTTCCACCTTGTTTTGGAACGATTCCCGTGGTTCTAAAAATTTCCTTGGTTTCTTCGTCTGTGAATGAAAGCGTCACCCAGTTTTCTTGATATTTGAAATCATTTTTATATTCAACCGTATCCATCTTAACCGAAGCTTTTGGCTTTGAAGGCTCACCGCTTATGTTTAAGTCGTAGGTTTTTCCGCCGACAGCAAGCGTATAATCTCCACGGATATCTGTTTGGTCTTTTGATTCCAAAACGTTTTTATTTCCTTGAACCCAGTTTTCATAAATGGTAGTGCCATCTTCAAAAAGTTCGCCAGAAGTGATTAAAAAATTTGCATACATCCCTTTGTTCAAACCTCCTATTTTATCACTCATATTAAGCAATTTTGCGGGTACGGTTGTCAAGGCTTCGAGTGCTTTTGTTTTGTCAAAACCATACGCAATTGCTTTTTCTAGTTTTGAAGAAAATTCACTCGCCTTCTCTAACTTAAAAGTAGTTAAAGCAAAAGGAACCCTATTTTCTGAAAGTACTTTCGGGTTCGTTGGTTCTTGATTCCAAGCGCGCATATCTTCTACCGAAATATATTCGGCTAAATATGGATCACTCACGTCAAATGCATCGGTAAAATTAATTGGAATGATAAAGGTCGCATTAGTTGCTTTCATTTGGCGCGCCATTTCATATTCGTCACCACCGCCTACGATTACATAGTTTACGCCATACGCGTCACCTATTTTATCAGCTCTCAAATTATTGGTTTTGTCACCCGCCTCAAAAAAAGATACTTTGCCTTTTTTGGCAATCAATGCTTCAAGTGAGCGGTCTTTGGTTGGTATATTTCCTTTACTGTACCAATCTGCATCTTCGTACACTTGGCGCAATAAGGCCATGGCTCCCATCAAAGAACCTGGATAAGACTGTCTGCTTTTTACACTTTTTGAAAAGGAATAAAACTGTCCAAAATCATCATCAAGCACGCGAGTAGCTTCTCCGTCATCATCATTTAAGGCAACGAGAACGCCACTTCCGCGCGCAATACCGTCCATCATGTGTGTATTGACAACACCAAAACCTTGTTCGCGCATTTCTTTCGCTGCTTTTGCGTCGTATTTAAAAGAGTCAATAGCAGCGGTTTCGGGCATGATGTGGTCGTTCCAGTAAAAACCTTCGCGTGTTGCTTCGTATTGTGGAGACCTGCGGCCACCACTTTCTCTTTTTGGTTTTTCTACGCCAAAATCAGTATACGGGTCAATGAATGAAGGATAAATAAATTTACCGGCCAAATCTTCCACCACTGTATTTTTTGGGATGGACACATTTTTACCCGCTTCGACCACTTTGCCATCCTTAATCAATAAGGTAGCGTTTGTCACTTTTTGAGTGGGAGTAATAAAAATGGTAGCGTTTGTAAAGGCGTGATAATTGGAGTTTGTCTCTTTCACGCCATCGTTTTTTGGAAAATAATCCTGAGCGGTGAGCGCACTGGTTGCAAGTAACGCCAAGACGATGAGTCTTAATTTTTTCATAAATATGTTCGCTTTCGCGGAAATTTTAATGATTGATACTATGTTAGTCTTGAAAGATACAAACAAGAGTGGGGTAGGTGTTTGTTAAAAAGTGTTAAAACTGCTTTTGGCTATTGAGGAAAGAAAGAGAGTAAAGTACTTTTTAGGATATATTTTAATTACGTAACGATTTTGAAGGTGAAATTTTAAAAAACTGTTCATTCTTTCCAAACAATTCAAACCCCGTTATTTAAAATTCCCAAAATGCCATAGCACTCCGCTAGGGTCATGAAGAAAAAATTCTTTCCCCCAATCTTTATAGACAATTTTAGTTAATTTTACCGAATATTTTTTAGCCAAATCAAGTTCTTTGATTTCTTTTAAAAAGTTTTCAGGACTATCCACTTCGAGGAAAATCATGGTGTTTTCAATCCATTCCTTTGAATAATAATTCTGTAGATAAAACCCGAAATCTCCAATATGGAAATAAGACATGTTGTCGGAAATCATTGTTTCCTCAAAACCTAATTCTAAATAGAATTCTCTAGAAATTGTAAAGTCTTTTGAACCTATAAACGTTCTAATTGATTTTGGGTTTATATTCATTTTTAGCTTTATAAAAGGGATTGATTATTTAATATTTCCGAAGAGATGTGAATAATGATATTTTATGTTTCTCAATGCTGTTTCATGATTTCTTCGGTTAAAAGTCTAAAGATTAAAACGCTCTATCCTCAAAATAATTTACAACCAACGCCACCATATAGCTATACGTGGCAATGCCTTGCGGTTGATTGTTTGCTTTCAAAAATAAATTATAAAATCCTTTTGAAAAGTCCTCAAACGGACTGTTGTAGCTATCCCAAAACTCGCGCATTTCTTTGTAGCTTTCTAAAATACCAGGATTTATAGTTGTAAGTAATTGGTCATACGTTGCACTATCTCTGCGCGAAACTTCATTGACGCAATAGCGTAAAGCAAAAATATATCCCGTGTATTGAATATAGGGGTCGTCATTTTTTAAGGTAGCGAGCGTGGCAATAAAGTTGGCTTCGTTTTCCTTGGCATAGCCCAATTGGTGGGCTTGCTCGTGGCAACTTACCACAGGAAATTTATGCGTTTTTATCAATCCATTTACTTGAGCTTCGCCAGAAAACGGATTTAAATACCCGCTATACCCCATATATGTCAAGCCCAAACTCCACGTGCTTTTTTTGATGCTGCGATGTTCGAGTGCGAGTGTTGGGTAAACTTCACCCAGATTTTGAAAACTATTTTCGGTGCTTTTAAATACTTCTTTTTGGTCGCGAATGATATCGATTTTAACCGAATCTGGATACCCCAACTGTCGGTGCATTTCGTTTGATTTTGCAATCAGTCTTTTTGTGGTTGAAATGAGTTCTTCCGTTGTATAATCGTTTCCAATTTCCAAAGAAGTATGTAGCGGTTGCCGGTAATAGTTAAAGCCCCAAAGAAAATAAAACATAAAATAAACCACTGAAACATTCGCCATGATTTCTAAAATAACTTTGGCAGGTTCAAATTTTAATCTGCGCACATTTTTATACAACCAGCGAATAGCAAGAATAACGATAAGGACATAAAAAATGTCACCCACCGAAAACGGAACCCAACCCCACAATGTTCTGGAAATCTTGCCAATCCAAGGGTAGAGCCCTAAACTATACCATTGTTCTACAAATTGTGTTGAATATTTCAATAATTGAAGTAGTGCGATTTGAAGCGGAAGCAGCAATGCAAGGATAACTGTTGAATATTTCTTTAGCATAGCTGAAATGTGGAGCAATCTTAAATGTTATAGTTTATCTAAAAGTATCGTAAAAGTAAGAAATGTGCCTAACTTTGTACAGCAACTAATGAATTTAAAGTAAAACTTACTATGAACGAAGCAATCAGGAAATTACAACCACAAAAAGTCTGGAATAAGTTTGCCGATTTAAACGCCGTACCGCGCCCATCAAAAAAAGAGGAACGAGTAATCGAGTTTATGAAGGATTTTGGTAAAAATCTAGGTCTTGATACGAAAGTTGACGAAGTAGGAAATGTGATTATTAAAAAACCCGCAACAAAGGGTCTTGAAGATAGAACGCCTATTGTGATGCAATCACATTTAGATATGGTACATCAAAAGAATAATGATACAGATTTCGACTTTGATTCTCAAGGAATTGAAATGTATGTGGATGGAGATTGGGTACGTGCTAAAGGAACAACGTTGGGAGCAGATAATGGACTTGGGGTTGCAACTATTATGGCGGTTTTAGAAAGTAAAACCATTGAGCACCCACCGCTAGAGGCACTCTTTACGATTGACGAAGAGACAGGAATGACTGGTGCAATGGGTTTAAAAGGAGGTTTATTAAATGGTAAAATTCTTTTAAATCTAGATACCGAGGAAGACGACGAAATAGGAGTGGGGTGCGCTGGCGGAGTTGATGTTACTGCTAAGAAAAATTATGCTCAAATGGACGCTGCAGACCAATATGACGCTCATGTGTATCGCATTACATTAAAAGGTCTTCAAGGTGGACATAGCGGAATGGATATTATTAAAGGCCTCGGAAATGCTAATAAATTAATGAATCGTTTATTGTTTGCTACAAGAGATGTCATGCATCTAGCAAGCTTAAAAGGCGGAAGTCTTCGCAATGCAATTCCTAGAGAAAGTGTTGCTGTTGTAGTTGTTCCCAAAGGGCAAGAAAATGCCTTTAAATCTGAAATCAAAAAAATTAGCGGTGAGATATTCAACGAGTTTATTTCTTTGGAACCAGATTTGGAAATTGTTACTGATAAGATTGAAGACCGACCCGCAAAAGTTTTAAAACAAGATGAACAATTAAAATTTTTAAAAGCGATGTATGCGGCTCACAACGGAGTTTTTAGAATGAGCCCATCCATTGAAAATCTTGTTGAAACATCAAACAATATTGCTAAAGTAACCGTAGTTGATGGAACGATGACTATTGAGTGTTTGACGCGTTCTTCGGTTGAATCGTCAAAAGAAAATTTGGCAACTTCATTACAATCAGTATTTGAGTTGGCTGGATTTAATGTCACTTTTGCTGGGGAATACCCGGGATGGGCACCTAAAATGGATAGCCCTATTTTGAAAGTAATGCGTGAGTTATACGTAAAATTAAACAATGAAGAACCTCACGTAGCTGCTTGTCATGCCGGTTTAGAATGTGGAATATTGGGACAAAATTATCCGCAAATGGATATGATAAGTTTTGGCCCCACTATAAAGGGAGCACATTCGCCAGATGAGCGTGCAAGTATTTCAAGCACTCAAAAATATTGGAAATTCGTATTGGAAACCCTTAAGAATATTCCGTAGAAAAAAATTAGTTTATTAATTAGTACATTTATATTTTAACCTTAAAAACAACAATTTAACATGGGATTATTTTCATTTATTAAAAATGCCGGAGCAAAAGTTTTCGGAATTGGAAAAACAACTGAAGAAGAAGCGGCAGAAGCAAAAATGGAGGCTGCTGAAAAAACCAGAGCGAACAATCAAAGAGCTGCACAGGCAATTATCAACAATGTAAATTCTTTAAACCTTGGGGTGGAGGATTTTTTCGTTTCAGTAGAAGGTGATAGAGCAACAATCAATGGAATGGCTAAAAACCAAGAAGCAAGAGAAAAAGTGATATTAGTAGTAGGGAACTCTAACGGTATTGCAGAAGTACAAGATGATATGACGGTTGAAGAAGAAGCGCCAGCTGCAATTTTTCACACGGTAGTTAGTGGAGATACGCTTAGCAAGATTGCAAAGAAAGTATACGGAGACGCAATGAAGTATCCAGTTATTTTTGAAGCAAACAAGCCAATGTTGGAGCACCCTGATAAAATTTATCCTGGACAGGTATTACGTATTCCAAACTTGGATTAAGAACATATTGATATTTAATTTTAAGGCATCTCATTTTTGAGATGCCTTTTTTTTGTGGATTTATTCAGCGAGGATTTTTCATTTTAAATACCAGCAATCAACAAATTTTATGATGATTTTGAAGTTCAAATAAACCATAAGCATAAAAATCTCGCTTAAATAAATAAGCGAGATTTTTCTTAAATTTTAATCTTTATAGATTGTTACTCCATAATATCAGTAATCTCCAATTCAAAAACTAAATCGGTATTTGGTGGAATTACTGGCGGATAACCACGTTCACCGTATCCTAAATGCGAAGGGACAAATGCAGTTACTTTATCTCCAACACTCATCATCAACAAAGCTTCTCTAAAACCTGCTGCTAATTGTGCGTCTGGGCTGTATGACATTTTGTTGGGAACGTAAGCATTTGCGGCTTTTCTTGCAGCATTTACTTCGTCAAACTTTTCAGCAACTTCAAGACGGTTGGTGTCAAACATTTTTCCGTTTTCAAAATATCCAGCATAGTTTACCATAACGCTGGATCCTTCGGCTGGTTTTTGTCCTTTACTTCTTTTGTTCCAATATACCTTAAGTCCTGATGGTAGTGTTTCAGCTTTATCTTTAAGAGGCATAATTTCGGCAGCAACGTCTTCAGCAACTTTCATTGCAGCAGCTTCTTTTTCTTTTTTAGCTGTCTCGATTTTTTCCATTTCTTCTGTGAAATATGGAACTTTTACACCACCTTTTTTAATGATATTTATAGTTTCAATTACTACGGGAGTCACTGGTCTGTTTGCTGGTGGAGTAACTTCCACTGCACCAATTGAATCTACGACATCCATTCCCATTACAACTTCACCAAAAACAGTGTGCTTTCCATTTAACCAAGGAGTTTCTTTTAATGTTACGAAAAATTGGCTACCATTTGTGGCAGGGCCTGAGTTTGCCATAGAAAGCATTCCTTTTTTATCATGAACAAGTGTATCCACAATCTCGTCTGGGAATTTGTACCCTGGGCTACCGCTTCCTGTTCCTGTTGGGTCACCTCCCTGAATCATAAAATCTTTGATGACACGGTGAAAGATCAAACTGTCATAAAATCTTTTGCCTTTGTACTTTTCGTCAACCATACCGTTGGTACCTTCGGCTAAAGAGACAAAACTCGCAACGGTTAATGGAGTTGCTTCGTTGTATAATTTTGCAACAAATGTTCCTTTGTTTGTTACCACTTCAGCATAAACTCCATCTTCTAAATCTGGATATTTATTTTGGCAAGATGCCATTGCAAGGGTAAGTAGTAATAATAATGATAATTTTTTCATGTTACTCTTTGTTTTCTTGGGTTTGGGTTATTGATAATAAAGTTATTTTACTTGTAATGGGAACATTGGTTCCCAATTTTTTTTCGATACCGTAATATCCATATGCTTTATAGGACGGGAATAAAAATGTAGCGCTTTCGCCTACTTTTAATAATTTTACGCCGTCTCTAATTCCTGAAATCAATTCTTGGTTTGATTGATCGACTAAATAACTTTGTACTCCGTTTTCAGCTTCTGAAATGATAACGTTTCCGTCAAGATCCTTAATATTATAGGTAAATGTTACTTCATCGCCAAGAACTGGCATTTGGTTAGTTGATACAGAATCCTGGGCATGATAATAGTACCAAAATCCGCTTTCTGAAGTCACATAATCATTTAGGCTATCGTTCTCGATCCACGTTTCAAAAATAGACCGCTCATCCTCATATATTTTTTTATTTCGCTCCACCGAAGCTTCTATAAAACTTCCTGAACTTGTTTTAACGGGACGTCTAGCTTGTGGAGATTGACATGCTCCCAAAACTAAAAACAAAAAATTAATGACAACTGCTAATTTTTTCATGCGGTCAGCGCTTCTTTATATTGCGGCAATATACTAATAAATTGTGTTACTGTTTCTTCGAGCGATAACTCACTTTTTCCACCTGCGGCGTTAATATGCCCACCACCATTATAGTGGTCTCTGGCAACATCATTTACCGAAAAATCACCCTTGCTTCGTAACGACATTTTTACAATTTTTTCTTGTCTATTTTCTATGAAAATTACTGCAAAAATAATGCCTGTTACAGATAATGCATAATTGACAAAACCTTCGGTGTCTCCTTTTTTGAAATTATTTTTATCAAGTTCTTCTTGTGACAATGTAATATATGCCGTGTTGTATTCCTCTAAAACGTGAAGATTATCGAGCGCAATCCCTAACAATTTAATACGTGATTGTGAATTTGCATCGTATACATTTTGATGAATTTCAGCATTATTTGCGCCAGCATTCAACAATTGAGCAATCACATTATGGGTTACTGCAGTGGTAGATGGAAATCTAAATGAACCCGTGTCTGTCATTATTCCTGTGTACAAAAGTGTCGCAATATCACTATCGATTAAGTCCACTTTTTCAAAAGCTTTTATAAAGTGAAACACCATCTCACAGGTACTGCCAATGCTTGGGTCGCTGTACATGACGGCGGCATAATCATCGGGTTGTTGATGGTGGTCAATCATGATGAAACAGGCTTCACTTTTTTCGAGAAATTGATTCATATCTCCTACACGTGAAAGCGAATTGAAATCCAGCGTAAAAATCAAATCGGCTTTTTCTAGAGCGTTTACACTTTGAGAATTTTGTTTTTCAAAGTTTAAAGCAGTTTCAACTCCTGGCATCCATTTCAAAAAATCTGGAAAATCATTCGGTAATATTACGGTGCTTTCAATTCCCATGTTTTTCAGAAAAAAATGAAGTCCCATAGAGGATCCCACCGCATCGCCATCTGGATTTTTATGACTGACAATAACAATATTTTTTGAAGTTTCAATGAGCTTTTCAGCGCTCTTTACAAGTTGTTTTATCATAGATTTCAAAGATACGATTAATGCTTCTTTCTTCTGAAATTTAGTGTATTATTTACAATAGTAATTTGTTGTTCATAATTTCAGAAGTAATGATACAAAAAACGAATTTTAGTGTATAAACTTTAGGATTACTTTAGCTAAAAGAATAACGCTTTAGGGCTTTAAATTAGTAGGTTTGTCGACCATCAAATAGTAATTCCAATTTCAAAATATTAGAAAATTCTTATGAAGAAAATTATACCTAATTTATGTGTTATTTTAGTTTTAATGAGTTGCAATTCTCAAAAGCTGCCAAAAATTAAAGGGGACCGTAACGTTCAAGATGTCTATCAAACCTTAAATGATTTTAATGCTATTGAAATTGATGGAGATTTTGAAGTTACCCTGACTAAAGGTGATAAAACCGAATATCATATCAAAGCCGATGAAAATATAATTTCGGTGGTGGATTTTCAGGTTTTTGATGAAGTTTTAAAAATAAAACCACTTTATAATATTACTTCAAGTAAAAGACTTGAAATCGATATAACTTATAAAGACGTTTCGTCGATTACCTTAAAAGGTGATGTTGATTTGAAATCTAAAAATAAGCTAGATTTCGACATTCTTACTTTCAACGCCTATGATAATGTGGAATATGATCTAGACATAAATGTTGAAGATGCAACTTTTGTTTTTAGCGGTAATACGAAGGGGGAAATTCAGCTAAAAGGAAATAAGGCAAGATATATTTTAAATGATAACGCCTACTTAAAAAGTGACCTCGTTTTAGAAGAGCTTGATGTTGAAATAAATAAAAGAGCCGATGTAAATCTAAAAGGAGATGTTATAAAACTGAAATTAACAGCAACGGGTAATACAGATGTGAAATCAAAAGATTTAGAGTCTGAATACGCAAATTTAATAGCCTCCGGTAAATCTGATATTTACGTGTATGCGAGCAAAGAGTTGCAATTATATGCGCAGGGAAAAAGTTATATTTATGTGTATGGAAATCCCGATATTAAAGTAGAGGGATTAAATGATAAGTCTCAGATTATTAAAAAGTAAAATCGTTTTTTAATTAGGTTGCCAATAGTAGATTATTAGTTACTTTTGCACAAAATTTAAAAAAATTATGAGAACAGACAGAACGTTTACAATGTTAAAGCCTGATAGTGTTGAAAAAGGACACATTGGTGCTATTCTTGAAAAAATAAATGCAAGCGGATTTAAAATCGTTGCAATGAAATTGACACACATGACTACGCAAGATGCGAAGGAATTTTACGCGGTACATAGCGAGCGTCCATTTTATGGCGAACTTGTTGAATATATGACGCGCGGACCTATCGTTGCGGCTATCCTTGAAAAGGAAAATGCTGTTGAAGATTTCCGTACGTTGATTGGTGCAACTAATCCAGCCGATGCTGCTGAGGGTACCATCAGAAAATTATATGCTGCTTCTATTGGAGAAAATGCAGTACACGGTAGTGATAGCGATGAGAACGCTGCTATTGAAGGTGCATTTCACTTTGCAGGAAGAGAGATGTTCTAGTCATTTAGATATACAATTAAAAAAGGCTGTTCGAAAGAACAGCCTTTTTTTGTCCTACGTCACACTTCTTTCAGCGAAGCGGTCTTTTGTCAATCCTCAAACTAGCGCTCTATCTCAATACCAATTTATCAATCATCTGCTTCCCCAATTCTTCATTGAGCAATCTTATTATTTTCGACTTCCCATAGCTCAATTCTTCTCTTAAAACCGAAGAGCTCAATTGTACATATAAAATATCTCTTTCCAGAATTACCTGCGTTGTATATGAAACCACACCAGGCCCCATCACATTATGCCATGCCTCGCTAGCGTTTACCTTGTCCAGTCCTTTTGCAAGTTTTCCAGAGCCAATATAGGCTTTGAGTAAATCGCTTACAGGTTGAGATTCGGTACTTCTTTTTTTCTTTGACATATTATTCAAAGGTAAAGGTTGAAAATCGTTTATAGGTGTATTTTTTCCCTTCTTCGTTGAGAATAACTAGTTTTTCTTTTGTGGCATCTAATATAAATTCTGACCAAGTGGCGTAAGGCGTTTTGTATTTGAGTGCAATATGTTCTGGCAAATCCATGATTTCAAATTCCTCAACATTTCCGGAGGTAATAAAAGTACCGTCCAATTGTGGTTTCACTTTCGCCCGTTTCCCACTACTGTTTTCCACGGAAATATAATCCACCGTAGTGCTAATTTTAAATTCTTTCAATGTTCCATCTTCATCTTCCACCGAAACAATCTCCCAATACCCAGAAAGATTTTCCAGTTGCTCTTGTTTATCTTGACCACAACTCAAAAAAACTAAAGCGTATATGGTTACTATTAATTTTAATTTCATTCAAAAATATTTTAAACCTTTTTCAATTTTCAGTAAAAAGCTAACAGGAATGTGCATACATATTACAAGCTACAATCGAAACATCTTATAACTTTGATGAATCTCTTTAATGATATTTTCTGTGCGTTCGGCATGTGTATCACTAATAAACAACTGCCCAAAATTTTCATTATTAACTAAGGCTATAATTTGAGCTACGCGTTGCTCGTCCAATTTATCAAAAATATCATCGAGCAGCAAAATAGGATTAACTTTACTTTGTTGTTTTATAAAATCGAATTGAGCCAACTTTAAAGCTATCAAGTAGCTTTTTTGTTGTCCTTGCGAACCAAACTTTTTAATAGGATATCCGTCAATTTCAAAAGACAAATCATCTTTATGTATCCCAAAATTTGAATATTGAGAAAATTTATCTTTGTTGATACCTTCTTTCAATAAATCGGCAAGAGGTTTTTCTATTAACTGGCTGCTATAAACAAGGTTTACAACTTCGTTTCCACTACTAATGGCATTATAGCGTTCTAAAAATATGGATAAATAAATATCCACAAATGCTTTACGTTTTTCAAAAATAATGGTCCCAAGAGTACTTAATTGGTCATCATAGATTTCCAGCGTGTCTTGATTGTGGGTATTGTTTGCCGCAAAAAATTTGAGCAATGCATTACGCTGCAACAATACTTTATTGTATTTCAACAATGCGTTGAGGTATTGCGAATCCCCTTGCGAGATTACACCATCTATAAATTTTCGGCGGGTGTCGCTGCCTTCTATAATTAAATCTCTGTCTGCTGGGCTTATGATTACCAATGGTAAAAAACCTATGTGTTCACTTAATTTGTCATAGGCCTTTCCGTTGCGTTTTATTATTTTTTTATTTCCTTTTTTTGCACTGACGATTATCTTCTCTTGTCGGTCATTTTTATCATAAAGACCTTCAACCACAAAAAAGTCTTCTCCGTGCTTAATATTTTGTCCCGTAATGGGATTAAAGTAGCTTTTTCCAAAGGATAAATGGTAAATAGCATCGAGCACATTCGTTTTTCCTACACCATTATGGCCCACAAAGCAATTTATCTTTGGATCAAAGGAGAAAGTTTCAGATTCAAAGTTTTTGTAATTTAAAAGGGAAATATTTTCTAAATTCATTAAAACTAGAGGGTTGAGGGTTTTAAAATTTCCGAAGTCCTTAAAATTTCAGAAGAAAAATGGCTGCGGAAATGTGCCGTAATTTAAGACTGCAAATTATCGAAAAATAAGAAATCTTTTCGCTTTTTAATTCCGTTAAAAATTTTATTTTTGCCGTTCATTAAACCAAAACTATGGCAACGTACAAGAAACGAGGCGGTAAACCGAAAAATACTAGAGTTGAGAATTCAGATATTGAAGCGCTAGAGCAGGACAGTACTACGGCTGAGGTGTTTAACACCCTAGACGAAGGAGCGAATAGAACTGAAAAATGGGTTGAAAAAAACCAGAACATAATTCTTACAGTTGTAGGGGTAGTAGCAGTTGCAGTATTGGCATATTTGGCGTATGTAAACTTTGTACAAAAGCCAAAAGAGGCTGAGGGAATGAACGAAATGTACCAAGCGCAAACGTATTTTGATACGGCATTGAATGCTACAAATGGTCAAGATTCTATTTACAACTTAGCCCTTAATGGTGGTAAAGGTAAGTACGGTTTCTTGAAAATTATTGACAACTACGGTGGTACTAAGGCTGGAAATCTTGCAAATTACTATGCAGGTACAGCATATATGAACATGAATGACTATAAGAACGCTATCAAGTATTTAAGCGATTTTGAAAGTGACGACGCTATGTTGGGGCCTTTAGCTAAAGGTGCAATTGGTGATGCGTTTGCTCAATTAGACCAAAAAGATGAGGCATTAGGGTATTACGAGACAGCGGCTACGATGCAGGAAAACGAATTTACATCACCACGTTTTCTTTTAAAAGCGGGTATTACTGCAATGGCATTAGGAAAAGCTGATGTTGCCAAAAAGCATTTGAATAACATTGTTGAAAACTATGCAACATCTGCCGAAGCTGCTAAGGCCAAGGTATATTTAGCACAAGCAGAAGCAATGAATTAACAGCATATGGCTACAGAAAATAATAATTTATCAGTTTACGATAAGACAACAATCCCAAACGCGAAAGACTTCAAGTTTGGGATTGTTGTTTCTGAATGGAATCCAGAAATTACAAACGGCATGTTTCAAGGTGCTTTTGATGCAATTTTAGATTGCGGAGGTATTAAAGAAAATATCGTACGATGGAATGTCCCTGGAAGTTTTGAACTTATCTATGGTTGTAAAAAAATAGGGGAGAGCTACGAAATGCTCGATGCCATTATCGCCATAGGCAATGTTATTCAAGGCGAAACAAAGCACTTTGATTATGTATGCGAAGGGGTCGCACAAGGTATTAAAGACTTGAATGTGCATGGCGATATCCCTGTTATTTTCTGCGTATTGACAGACAATAACCGTCAACAATCTCTAGACCGAAGCGGAGGAAAGCACGGCAACAAAGGAACCGAAGCAGCCATTGCCGCCATAAAAATGGCGCAGTTGAGGAAAGACGCGAAGTTTTAAAAAGTAATTACAGTTGTTCGTTTTCTAAAATAATTTGTATTTCAGAAGTTGAATTGTGATTATTTTATTTCATAGATTTTTTCCATTTATCTGCTACCGGTTCAATTCTACCAACTATTTCGGTATGTTCTTTGTTGATAAGAAACCAAATGTTTGAAATGGTAAAAACTGCCATTTTTAGTACATTTACATTAAGGAAAGAGATTATGGGACCTATCAAATTTACACTTATAAAAAAACTTAAATCGAATAACCGATTTAACTATACGCCACGCTATTACAAAGGTAAAGAAGAAGTAGAGGACCGCAAACACGCCACTCGTTTTGATGCGTATGCAGATACTGTAAATGACAACGATTACGCAGGTCAATGGCGGAATGCACGTACCTCAGTTAGAAATAGAAATAACGTAGAATTCAACTTTACTGTAGTTGCTATTATTTTGGTTCTTACACTTATTTTCCTTTTTATTATTGATTTTGATTTGTCAATCTTCTCATTGGGCTAATGGCAGATATCATTCAACTTTTACCAGACCATGTTGCCAACCAAATTGCAGCGGGAGAAGTAGTACAACGTCCAGCAAGTGTTGTCAAAGAGTTGCTGGAAAATGCAATTGACGCAGAAGCTACGAAAGTTACATTGCTTATAAAAGACGCGGGTAAAACATTAATCCAAGTGACCGATAATGGTATTGGGATGAGTACTACAGATGCCAGATTGAGTTTTGAGCGTCACGCAACGTCAAAAATTAAAATAGCCGAGGACTTATTCAATTTACATACCAAAGGATTCCGTGGGGAGGCATTGGCTTCCATCGCGGCGATTGCACATGTGGAATTGAAAACAAAAAAGCATGAAACAGATATAGGCACAAAAATTTGTGTTGAAGGTAGCAAAGTGATTGAGCAAGAGCCATCGGTTGTGCCCAGTGGAACTACCATTGCGGTTAAAAATTTGTTTTATAATATTCCTGCACGTCGTAACTTTTTAAAGAGTAACCCCGTGGAAACACGCCATATTATTGATGAGTTTCATAGGGTTGCATTGGCACATCCGCAAGTTTCTTTTACGATGTCGCACAACGGCGCTTCGGTTTTTAATTTACCGGAGAGTAATTTGAGACAGCGTATCGTTAATATCTTCGGAAATAAAACAAACGAAAAATTAGTGCCCGTTGAAGAAGAAACCGATATTTTGAAAATAGAAGGTTTTGTAATGAAACCAGACTTTGCAAAAAAAAGTAGGGGAGAACAATTTTTCTTTGTTAATGATAGATTTATCAAAAGTGCTTATTTGAATCATGCCATTGTTTCAGCATTTGAGGGATTATTAAAAAATGGGTATCATCCCGGTTATTTTTTGTTTTTAAATGTTGACCCAAAAACAATTGATATTAACATACATCCCACAAAAACCGAAATTAAATTTGATGACGAGCATTCTATGTATGCAATGCTTCGCTCAACGGTAAAGCATAGTTTGGGACAGTTTAGCATTGCACCTGTTTTAGATTTCAATAGAGAGTCAAGCCTAGATACTCCGTATGATTATGCTAAGAAAAGAGCCGTAGCTCCTACAATTGATGTTGATAGGTCATTTAATCCTTTCAAAGAGGACGCGAAATCAAAACAATCTAACATTAGTTTCCCATATAAACGCGAAAAGAATACTGCCTCTTGGGAGTCGCTGTATGTGGGTCTCGAAGATGATATTTCTGAAATAAACGGAAATACAAACCAACAAATAACATTTGAGAGTGAGCAAATCACAGGAAAATTATTTGATGAAGAAAATACAGAAGTTGGACAAGTTACGTTTCAGCTACAAAATAAATACATCATTAGTCCCATAAAAAGTGGGATGATGGTGATCCATCAAAATTTAGCACATCAGCGAGTTTTGTACGAGGAGTTGCTAAAGAATATTACCTTGCAACAAGCAATAAGTCAGCAATTATTGTTTCCGTTGCAATTGCACTTTTCAAGGCCCGACATGGAAGTTTTGAAGAAAGTGCAGGAACAGTTGGAACACACAGGATTTGTTTTTGAAACGTTTGAAGAGGATGCCGTCAATGTTTCGGGAATTCCAGTGTCGCTTATAGAAAGTCAAGCCAACCAAGTCCTTGAACAATTGATTACAGATATTGAAAATGAAGTTCCCGATGCTGGATTTAGTCAAAATGATTTGCTCGTAAAATCAATGGCAAAAAGTATGGCTATTAAAAGTGGAACGAGATTGAATAAAGAAGAGCAGGAGCATTTAGTGAATCAATTGTTTTTATGTAAAGAACCTAGTGTATCGCCTTCAAATAAGCCAGTCATTGTTACATTAGACGCAAATGACATGGATAAAAAATTTATGTAAATGGGAAGAATCACCGAAACAGTCAAAATATTAATCATTATCAATGTGATCGTGTATGCGGGGTCTTTATTCCTAGGAGACGTTGCATATAGGCTATTTTCACTTTACTATTTTGAGAATCCAGATTTCCAACTTTGGCAGCCCATCACACATATGTTTATGCATGACCAAAATAGTTTTGCGCACATACTTTTTAATATGTTTGGTCTGTATATGTTTGGTTCACCCTTAGAGGCTCAATGGGGACGCAATAAATTTCTATTCTTTTACTTTTCCGCAGGACTTGGGGCGGCGCTCATACACTCATTAGTTGCATATTTTCAAGTACATCAAGGAATGGATGCTTTGCTTTCAGCGGGACTATCTCAAACAGAAATAACGACATTATTAAATACAGGTACATATAGGTCTAGCATTCTTGAAGTAGTCCCTGTCGAGACAATACAAGGAGTTTATGAATCTTTTAATACTCCTGCAGTAGGCGCTTCAGGTGCAATATATGGAGTTTTGGTTGCGTTTGGATTGATGTACCCAAACGCAGAATTAATGTTGATTTTTTTACCAATACCAATCAAAGCCAAATTCTTCATTCCCGGAATCTTGTTGCTCGATTTGTTTTCTGGACTTACAGGATTTTCGTTATTCGGGCAGAACATTGCAAATTGGGCGCATTTAGGTGGAGCTTTGTTCGGTTTTATAATGGCATATTATTGGAAGAAAAACAGTATGAATAATACACGTTGGGATTAGCTATGACGATAAACGATTTAAAATATAAGTTTAAGATCAGTGGGATTTTGGTACAGCTCATTGTTATCAATGTGGCTGTTTTTATACTGTTACAGTTGTGTTCGTTTATCTTCGGGATGCAAAAAGAAGTGCTTGCTTCTTGGTTTGTATTGCCTGAAGATTTAGGTGATTTAATATTTCAGCCTTGGTCATTGATTACCTACGCTTTCGTACATTTCGGATTTTTCCATCTGCTATTTAATATGCTTTGGTTGTATATTTTTGGGCCGTTCATTTTAAATTTATTTCAGCCAAAACGGTTCTTGACTATTTACCTTTTAGGAGCACTATGTGGAGGTTTGTTGTATGTTTTTGCTTACAATGTATTGCCAGTATTTCAAGGACAATATGGGTATTTGTTAGGCGCATCTGCTGGCGTAAGAGCGATTGTGTTTTTCATTGCAGCGTATTCTCCAAACATGCAAATGCGTATTTTTACTTTCAATATTAAGTTATGGCATATTGCGGCAGTGTTGTTTGCGCTGGATGTTCTACAACTTATTTCTGGAGAGAATAGAGGTGGGATGTTAGCACATATAGGCGGTGCCGCACTTGGATATTTTTATGCGAAACAACTTGTTAAGGGAAATGATATTGGTGCGTGGTTTACAAAATGGATAGATGGGTTTGAAAATATGTTCAAACCCAAAAAAGAAAAACCATTTAAAAAAGTTCATAAAACACAAAGAACGACTACCAAGAACAATGAAGTAAAGAATACGAAAACAGACCGCCAAAAGAAAGTGGATGCTATTTTGGATAAAATAGGCAAGAGTGGTTATGAGAGTTTGTCAAAAGATGAAAAGGATTTTTTATTTAAAGCAGGAAACGAGTAATAATCACCATTGAAAAAATCAACATTTTTAAGTAGATTACTATATAGGCTCAATATGTTTTTCGCATTGTTGTTGCTCTTATCGCTCGTTTTACCTTATATTTCCCCTAAAAACTTTCCATACATATCATTGCTCAGCTTAACGGTGTCACCATTGATTTTAATAAATGGTCTGTTTTTATTGTATTGGATTATTAGGCTCAAAAGGAAATTTTTACTGTCGGCAATAGTATTATTGTTGGCATATTTTGGATTTAATACGTTTTATAAATTTTCTTCGGAAACTGAAAGCTCTCAAAACAGCAATTCATTATCCATTTTATCGTACAATGTGCGACTTTTCAATTTGCATAAAAATGGGGAGAACAATAGTCAGGAAATAATAACAAAGCTCATTTCCGACGAACAACCAGATGTTATTTGCTTTCAAGAGTATTTCAGAAATCGGACTGTTGAAATTGAAGGATATCCTTATAAATATATTCACTTCAAAAATGACAAGGTGTATTTTGGGCATGCAATTCTGTCAAAATATCCATTGATTAATGTGGGTGCCTTTGATTTTCCCGAAACTTTGAACAACACGCTATATGTTGATGTGGTAAAAGGTAGCGACACCCTACGTCTTTACAATGTGCATCTTAAATCGCTGCACGTGCTGCCAACGGTTGATTATTTACAGCACGAAAATAAATCTAAATTATTCAAAAGATTGGGAGATGGTTTTCAAAAACAACAGGAGCAAGCAGAGGAAATCCTTGCACATAAAATGACATCGCCTTATCCCGTGGTTGTGGCTGGAGATTTTAATAATACAGCGTTTTCTTATGTGTATCGCAAGATGAACGAGAACATGAAAGATGCCTATGTTTCGCACGGAAAAGGGCTGGGGACAACCTTTAAATTCGATTCATACCCTATGCGAATCGACTATATTTTTACTTCGGAAACTGTAGATGTATTAGACTTCAAAACCTTAGAAGAAACTTTTTCAGATCACTATCCTATTAAAGCAACTATTAGTTGGGATTAAATTATTTAGAGCCAAAAACATTTTGTGATTCTAAATAATTCAATGAATTAGGACCTTCATTGCACAATAAATCTAACACCGAAAGATTCCCAAAAAATCCATTTTCTTCTTCAAAAACTTGGTGATAGGTTGAAAAATTATAATCCTTTTCTTTTTTACAATCTGCTAAAAAACGCGCGTCAAATTGGTCAGGGTTTTTGTGATACTCATTGGTTTTTGTAACCGTTGCTGAAATTCCAATTAATTCAAAAAAAGTATCTAAAATTTTTAAATTGAAATCTAATAGATTGTCAACTTTACTTGTAAACAAAGGTTCTAAATCGTCTTCGTAATACTCAAAATAAGGAGAGGTGCGATAGGCGGTTTGTATAGATTTCCAGTGCTCAGCGAGCCATGGAAATTCATTTTCGGTTTTGATGTTTTTCGTTTTTTGATGTCTCGTATCCTTGCTATGCTTAACGGGAATACCTAAAAGCAACTTGCCATTACTATGAGCAATGTATGCTCTATTGCGATAGGTTTGTTTTTGATAATTATCTTTTATTTCAAATACAATGTAATCGGCTTTTGCCATTGCTGCCATAGATGCAATGGAAGGCAAATAAGTTGGGTATATTAAAATGGTTTTTGGTTCCAATTTGTTCCTTTTACTTCTTTGCCTTTTTGTTTTTTCTGAAACGATTAAAAGCCAAATACCCAATAAGTGCTACGATAAAATAAACAAAATAAGATACCGGTTTGCCAGAACCACCAACGGTAGTAAAAAAGCGTTCCCAGCGTATTTTATTAAACAACCCTTTTGCATTTCCGTCTAAGCTCATCCATACAAAGACCGGCTTTCCTACCACGTGATTGAAAGGTACATATCCCCAAGAACGCGCGTCTTGCGAGTTGTTACGGTTATCTCCCATCATCCAGTAATAATCCATTTTAAAGGTGTACTCATTTAATGGTTGTCCATTGAGCATTACTTGCGTGCCGTTTTGAGTGATTTTATTATTGATACCCATCTCGGTGCCTTCGTAGGTTTCAATAATACGTTTGTAAAAAGGAATACTTTGAGCATCTATTTTTACAGTTTTACCAGCTTCAGGAATATAGATAGGGCCAAAGAAATCATTATTCCATGCATACTGTGAATTATGGGGGAAGATGCCAGAATTGTATTGAGTACTCTCTTCTTTAATTGGAACAATCTTGGCGACGTCCTTATAGCTTTTAAACTGTTCCATCGCTTCGTCTGTCATGTGCATGACGTAGAGGTTTGGATTATTGCTATCTGGTCGAGAAATATCCGTAATATCATAACGTTCCCTCAAATAGTCAATATCATTTTGATTCAATGGTCTTTTAATTAATGTATAATAATAGAACTGCAATTTCGCCCTATCAGGCAATACGTTTTTTTCTCCATTGATATAAACATAACCCTCTCTTACTTCAAGCGAATCGCCAGGAACACCCACGCAACGTTTAACATAATTAGATTTTTTATCAATAGGCTTTTGTACACTCCCACGCATAGTAGCTGGATTAATATCCACAAGCGTATCAACCGGCCAATTGAAAACCACAATGTCATTACGCGAAATATCTTGAAAACCAGGCATTCTAAAATAAGGAATCTGCGGTTTTGAACTATACGACTTTACTCCAAGCACAGGAATTGTATCGTGCACCATCGGGAAAGAAATAGGCGTATTTGGAGTTCTCGCACCGTAATGAAATTTACTCACGAAAAGAAAATCTCCCACTAAAAGTGTTTTTTCCAATGACGAAGTAGGAATCGTAAATGGTTGCATTACATAGGTATGTACAATCGTCGCGGCAACCACAGCAAACAAAATAGAACTTACCCACTCGCCACTTCCGCTTTTAGGTTTTAAATCTCTATCTTCTATGTAATTAAGCTTTTGAGTGTAGTTGATATAATAAATGTAAAGCCCTAAAGTTAAAATTACGAGCGCAGTATCGGTAGTGGAATTTCTTCCGAAACTTCTAATCGTCTCCACCCAAACAACAGGAAACATAATCAAGTTCACGATAGGAACAAATAATAAAATAGTCCACCACCAAGGACGATTGATGATCTTCATCAAAACTACCGCATTATATACGGGAACTGCCGCTTCCCAAGCTTTTCTGCCAGCGGCAACATATAATTTCCAAGTACCTACAAAATGTATTACTTGTACAATTAAAATCAATATTAACCATCCTGTCCAACTCATCTCTTATATTTTTAATGTCTATAAAATGACAATTTTTTCTTCTGAAATATTATAATTTATTTTCACTTAACACTAAATTCCCAATACTTCTTTCATCGTAAAAATTCCTTTTTTGTCTTTGAGGAATTCGGCTGCGATGATGGCACCTTTTGCAAAGCCGTCCCTTGAGTGTGCTTCGTGTGTGATACTTATCGTATCAATAGCTGAGGTATATTCAATGGTGTGGGTGCCTTTAACTTCGGGTTCTCTTTTTGCCGAAATATTAATTACCCCGTCACCGTTTTTGTCTAATTCCCAATGCTTACTATCATGGTTTTCAATGATACCTTCGGCTAGGGTGATAGCCGTGCCGCTGGGCGCATCTTTCTTTTCCAAATGATGAATTTCCTCAATGGAGACATTGTATTCTTTCCAAGGCTTCATCAACTTAGCTAAATGCTTGTTTACTTCAAAAAACAAATTTACCCCAACACTGAAATTTGACGCATAAATAAAGCTTCCGTTACGCTTTTTGCACAATTTTTCTATTTTGGGTTTTTCTGATAACCAACCGGTGGTTCCTGAAACAACGGGAATGTTATTTTCAAAACACTGTGTAATGTTCGCTACTGCCGTTTCTGGAGTGGAGAATTCGATAGCGACATTTGCGAGTTTCAAATTTCCGCTTTGCGAATTACTCCCACTTGTATAAACGATGGTGTGACCTGCTTCAGTTGCGAGTCGCTCGATGGTTTTACCCATTTTTCCGTATCCTAAAAGTGCAATATTCATTATAATTTATAGCGGAATGATAACCCATAATTGGTCTGATTAAAAACTGGGTCGTAGTCTAAATTTGGGGTGACTGATAAATCATCGTTCACGTCATATTGCCGTAAATGCGCGTCCACATTGGCATCTACAATGTTGATGAGATAGAAAGCGAGGGAGACAATAATACTCACGTCTTTATTTCGCTGTGCTGTTTTTTGGGCGTCAATCAGTCTATCGTTTGAAATGGCTGGAGTATCGCCCGCCCCGTAAAATTCGTCATCTGTAAATCCTGCGAGCCTTCTTTTATAAGCATCTCTAAAACGGTCGTAGTCATTATCGTTTCTCAAATAGAAATAAACGCCTGCACCCATTCCAGCGTAAATAAAAGGTATTTTCCAATATTTTTTATTGTAAGCTTGCCCTAATCCGGGAACAACGGCCGAGTAAAAAGCTGCCTTTTGAGGGGCTAACGGATTGTATTCTTCTTTGATAGAATCCTTAACCACGAGTTTTGTTTCGGGTGTCACCGAAATAGAATCGTTTTGGGCAAAGAGTGTTACTGTAACACACAAAAAAATAATATGTAGCAGCCTACTTCTCACCCTTGATTAGTTTGAGGATGCGGTCAAAATCTTCTTTGTTTTTAAAAGGAACCACAAATTGACCTTTTCCCGAAGTGCTTACTTTGATATTTACTTTAGTATCCAGTATTTCAGCTAAATTTTTACTCGCCTCTTTTGCATACGACGGAGAAGTGGTTGTTGGTTTTGCTTTCGCTTGTGGTTTATTGACACCTCTCACTAAAGCCTCGGTATCTCTTACTGAGAGTTTGTTTTCTAGAATTTTCTCGTAGATTGAAAGCTGTTCGTCTAGCTCTTCAATTGTAATCAATGCACGTCCATGGCCCATAGAAATAAAACCATCGCGCATTCCGGTTTGAATGATTGGATCCAACTTTAACAATCGCAAATAATTGGCAATCGTGGAGCGGTTTTTACCCACGCGGTCGCTCATTTCTTCTTGTGTTAAATCGATTTCTTCAATCAATCTTTGGTATGAAAGTGCGATTTCGATGGGGTCTAAATCCTCTCGTTGAATATTTTCAACGAGCGCCATTTCTAAAGATTCTTGATCGTTTGCGATTCTTATATATGCAGGAATGGTTTTGAGTCCAATCAATCCCGAAGCACGAAAACGACGTTCTCCACTAACAAGTTGGTACTCATTAAAACCAAGTTTACGAACCGTAATGGGCTGAATAACGCCAAGTTCTTTTATAGAAGAAGCAAGCTCACGCAAGGCCTCCTCATTAAAACTCGTACGCGGTTGAAAAGGATTCATTTCAATAGTGCTCAAATCTAGCTCTACAATGTTTCCTACAACCTTGTCTGCGTTTTTATCTTGTGCTGTTTGTATATCATTAGCAGGGTCTTTCAATAATGCTGAAAGTCCACGTCCCAATGCTTGTTTTTTTGTAGCTTTTGCCATATTCATTACCCGTTTGGGCGGGTATTTCCATTTTATTGCTCCATTAATTGTTGGAGTAACGTTTTATCGTTTTTCGTCAAAGACGAGTTTCTTTTTCTTATATCTCATTTCAGAAGAAATAAGCATTTTTATATTGAAATTTTATTTGTTTTTTTCAATCAGCTCTTCAGCAAGACTCAAATAATTATTGGCCCCGGTGCTACTTGCATCATAACTAATAATACTCTCACCGTAGCTGGGTGCTTCACTTAAACGCACGTTTCGTTGAATGATTGTCTTGAAGACCATCGCGTCAAAGTGTTTTTTTACTTCTTCCACCACTTGGTTGGACAAGCGCAATCTAGAATCGAACATGGTCAATAAAAGACCTTCGATATCCAAAGCTGGGTTATGTATTTTCTGCACACTTTTAATGGTGTTCAATAATTTACCCAATCCTTCGAGTGCAAAATATTCGCATTGAATAGGGATAATCACAGCATCGGCAGCGGTCAATGCATTTAATGTCAATAATCCTAAGGATGGGGCACAATCAATGATGATGTAATCGTAATCGTTTTTAAGGTCGGTGATTACCTGCTTTAACATGTACTCGCGGTTTTCTTTATCTACGAGTTCAATTTCTATAGCGACAAGGTCAATATGTGCTGGGATGATGTCAACATTGGGCGAATTAGTCTTTACAATAGCCTCTTTGGCAGTGGCTGAATGTTCCAATAATTGGTAGCTACCAATAGTCACGCTCTCAACATCAATACCCAATCCCGAACTGGCATTTGCCTGTGGGTCTGCGTCGATTAACAATACTTTTTTTTCAAGAACCCCCAACGAAGCTGCTAGATTGACAGATGTAGTTGTCTTTCCAACACCGCCTTTTTGGTTTGCAATAGCAATTATTTTACCCATTAAGTTGTCTTAATTTAAAGGTTAAAAGTACTACTATTTAAAGGAATTTAAAATGATTTTTGTTAACAGGAAGTAAACATTACTTTGGGGGTTGGGGTTGTATAACTTCGGAAATGTTAATGCGAGAAGCTGCTAGTTTTAATATCAAAAATTTTAATTAATATTTCAGCATTACAAAAAGGAACAATTAATTTATTTGTGATTTAAAATACCTCATACCCCAATTTTAAATAAAAGTTGTTTTTATCAAAGCTTAAATTCCCTGAGGTACCAAGAATAAATGCGTGCTTATAACCAATAGAAGCAGATGCTAGTTTTGAACCTATATCAAAAAAACTTCCTAATTCTAATATAATGCCTAAGTTTGCTCTAGGTGCATCTATAGAATAACGAAAAGGAAGGTCGTTGTCATCATTGTCAAATAATGGATATGTTTCACCGTTTTCTTTAGTAACAAGATATTGTTCATCAGGATTATTGATAGCGTACTGCCCAAAGATTCCACCACCCATATAAACATCAACAGCTTTGTCAGTGTTAAAACGATAGCCGCCTAGAAAATGTAACTCTAAAAGGTTAAATTCAGATGATACCAATACTTGTTCGTTTTGAATTATAAAAGGGTCGCCGCTTTCAGATTTTTCTGAACTATACTCCAATCCTATTCTAAAATAAGCATTTGAGTATTCATAATCTGGAAATATATTATATTGGATACCAATTAAGTACCCTATTTCTCTTTTGGAATTTGAAAATGTATCATCCTCTGAAATTACTCTTGTGCCATTTAAACCTGCATGTAAACTGAAAAATGATTTTGAATCAGTATCTTCTTCATATTCTTGGGGGTAGCCACATAAAGTGAAGAAAATTAATAGAATAGTGGTAAAGTTTAATTTCATAATATTTTTTTAAAATACAATACTATACAATTTACAAGGATTTAGATGAGCAAATCTTGCTAATTTAGGATGTTCAAATTTTTGAAAAAATTTCATCCCTATTTTCTTAACTACATTTTCTGAAGGAATGTTATCTAAAGTAAAAACAGCAATAATATCTTTTGAGTCTTAAAATTTACGAAGCATATTTCAAACAGGCTTTTGCAGCTTCGGTTGCATATCCATTTTCCCAAGCGCTTTGTTTTAATCTCCATCCTATTTCTACAGCAGGCGTAAAATTGCTTTCCCGTGTTTGCATCGCTAATCCCGTAAACCTATAAACTCATTTGTATCGAGTATTTCAACAGCAAAATAGGTATAATTGAACTCTTGAAAATGTTTTTTAAACCGTTGGATTAAATCTTTAGATTCTTGTAATGATAATACGGAGGAAAAATGTTGCATAACGACTTTGTCGGTACACATTTCGGTAAAGGGAACGATATCCCTTTCTTTCCAATCTCAAAGACCCAGTCGTTCTGTTTGATATACTTCACTAATCAGCTACGGAGTCTATCAAAATTTGCAACAACTCAATAGCAGCATCGCTTATTCTTGTTCCAGGCCCGTATACGGCAACGGCTCCGGCATCAAATAGAAATTGATAATCCTGTGGCGGAATTACACCACCCACAATGACCATTATATCTTCGCGCCCAAGTTTTTTCATTTCAGCAATCACTTGCGGAACGAGGGTTTTATGACCTGCTGCCAAGGAGGAAACGCCTAAAATATGCACATCATTTTCCACTGCTTGCTGTGCGGCTTCTTTTGGTGTTTGGAATAATGGCCCAATATCCACATCAAAACCAACATCGGCATACCCAGTAGCCACTACTTTTGCACCACGGTCATGACCGTCTTGCCCCATTTTTGCAATCATAATACGGGGTCTTCGACCTTCGAGTTCAGCAAATTCGTCTGCTTTTTCTCTCGCTTTTGCAAACGATGGGTCTTTCTTTATTTCTTTACTATACACGCCGCTAAAAGATTTAATTTGTGCTTTGTACCTGCCAAAAGCCGCTTCCATTGCATCACTAATTTCGCCTAGAGTAGCACGTGCACGGGCAGCTTCAATAGCTAAAGCTAGTAAATTATCTTCACCTGTCTTGGCTGCTTTTTCAATTTTTTTCAGTGCTGAGGAAACGTGACTGGTATTTCTACTTTTTTTAATAGATTCAAGCCTCTTTATTTGAGCGTTGCGAACCATTTCATTATCCACATCGAGAATTTGAAGTGGGTCTTCTTTTTCAAGTACATATTTATTCACTCCCACAATAATATCTTGCGAGCTATCAATTCGCGCTTGCTTTCTCGCAGCAGCTTCTTCAATACGTAATTTTGGGATTCCAGCCTCAATGGCTTTTGTCATTCCTCCTAATTCCTCTACTTCTTCAATAAGTTCCCACGCCTTGTGTGAAATTTCATCTGTTAAACTTTCTACATAAAAACTGCCTGCCCAAGGATCCACAGTTTTAGTAATGTGTGTTTCTTCTTGAAGATATATTTGTGTGTTTCTTGCTATTCTTGCTGAAAAATCGGTTGGTAACGCAATAGCTTCATCAAGCGCATTCGTATGTAAGGATTGCGTTCCGCCAAAAGCTGCGGCCGAAGCTTCAATACAAGTTCGGGCTACATTGTTAAATGGGTCTTGGGCTGTTAAACTCCAACCGCTTGTTTGACAATGCGTACGCAATGCAAGCGATTTTTGATTTTTAGGGTTGAATTGTTTTACTAGTTTGGCCCATAACATTCTCGCAGCGCGCAATTTTGCAATTTCTTTAAAGTGGTCCATCCCAATAGCCCAGAAAAAGGAAAGACGTGGCGCAAAACTATCAATATCCATTCCTGCTTCCAGTCCCTTTCTTATGTATTCAAGTCCGTCGGAGAGGGTATAGGCGAGTTCAATTTCACAAGTAGCGCCTGCTTCCTGCATGTGATAACCAGAGATAGAAATAGAATTAAACTTTGGCATGTGTGCCGATGTGTATCTAAAAATATCACTTATAATTTTCATCGACGGGGTAGGAGGGTAGATGTAGGTATTACGTACCATAAACTCCTTTAAAATGTCATTTTGAATGGTTCCTGCTAATGCTTCCGGAGCAACTCCTTGCTCTTCTGCAGCTACGATGTAAAATGCTAGAATAGGTAAAACAGCACCGTTCATTGTCATTGAAACACTCATTTTGTCCAACGGAATTTGGTCAAACAAAATTTTCATATCCTCAACACTATCAATCGCAACTCCAGCTTTTCCAACATCGCCCGCCACGCGTTCGTGGTCACTGTCATATCCTCTGTGGGTGGCTAAATCAAAAGCAACCGAAAGTCCTTTTTGCCCAGCCGCAAGGTTGCGACGGTAAAATGCGTTGCTTTCTTCGGCGGTAGAAAAACCTGCATATTGTCTTATGGTCCAAGGCCTTCTAACGTACATCGTGGAATAAGGACCTCTTAAATTGGGAGCAATTCCTGCAACAAAATCAAGATGTTCTAATCCTTGGATATCTTTTTCTGAAAAGTGCTTCACTTCAGATTTTATGGAATCTGTTTCCGAAGTTTTCAAAACTGAATCTAAAGTAAGATGTTGTACGTTTTTTTTAGCCATTACATTTTGGTCTTTAATACAAAAGGGTCGTAATTCATTTCGGTTTCCGAAGCCATTTGCATGTATATTGTTTTTCCATTCGCAGTCATAATATACGAATTGTTAAACCACGATTTCCCTTTTTTTGACTTGTCATCCACCTTATACACGCTCTTAAAGATGTCGTGTCCTTCCATGTGGTTGTATTTTGCCGTTAAGTTTTCATATTCAAGTTTGGTTTCCTCAGCGACACGGTCATTATTCATCGTCATCATCCCTAGTAATTGCTGGGCATCTTCTTTATTGAACGACATAAACTCCATCGTATTTGTGATTACCGTTGCGCCATTTTCTTTGTTCAAAAAGATATAAACATTGCCTTTGTTTTGTTTCAACTCGTTGACGTATCGCAGGGTATATTGGGCTTGTTTATTTTTGTTGTTTTTATTGGCGTAGTCGGTGTATGTAGCCAAAGAAATACGTTCAAAATTTTCGGGTAGAAAAATTTTAACTCCATTATCTTCAAGGAATTCATAATTTCCATCTAATGAAATAGACGTTTGTTTTTTATTTTCATCACACGAAATTATCGTTGTAATAGCTACGATACATGTAAAAAAAAGGGCAATATTTTTCATGATTAACTTTGGGGATTTTTTAATTCTCTTCATTTTCAAGTCTATTTTTTTCATTGACCTCGGCTAATCTTTTTGAGGTTATTGGGGATATTAAAGTTTTACGTGGTTTTATTTTTGTGAATGGATACAACTCTAGGTCATCTTTCATTCTGTCATTTAAATTGGGGTGTTTGTTCGTACCTAAAAGAACAAGTTTACCTTCATCAAAAAGGTGTTGTTCTTTTGCAGCACTCTCTTTTATTTTTTTCTGAATGGTCCCAGAAATAAGCTGTGTTAATAGTCCGCCATTTTTTTCAATGTCTTTAAAAAGAGATAGTGCTTTTTCGGCGAGCTCTTTCGTCAAACTTTCAATGTAATAGGAGCCATCTGCAGGATTTGCAACAGCATCAAAATAACTTTCTTCCTTTAAAATAAGGAGTTGGTTGCGCGAAATACGTTCGCCAAATTCGTTGCTTTTATGATACAACGCGTCGTAAGGCAGGTTGCAAATAGTGTTTGCGCCACCCAATACAGCGCTCATACATTCGGTAGTGGTGCGCAGCATATTGCTATTATAATCATAAATTGTTTTGTTGCGCATACTCGGTTGTGCGATGATGTGGCACGTTTGAGTTGCACCATATTCTTCGGCGAGCATGGCATATAAATGACGGAGCGCTCTTATTTTTGCGATTTCAAAAAAGTAATTACTCCCTACGGAAATATTAAAAACAAGTTCACTTTTTGCTTCGGAAATGGAACTGATCGACCCTAAATATTCGTGTGCATGACACAATCCATAAGCCAATTGTTGCACCATTGTAGCACCTGCGTTTTGATATACACGGATGTCTACAGAAAGTATATGTTGAGAAGGAAACTTTTTTGCCAATCTATCCAAAGTGACCAAATCAGATTTTTGATTCTGAAACCAATTGCCTTCTTCGGTAAGTTTTCCTATGGGATCTAAATTAAAATAATAAGTCGCTTTTTTAGCTGAAAGAAACTTCTGCAATTCCATCACAAAATCTTCCTCTAAAAACTTAAAATCGAAATACAGCGTCACATTTCCGAAGTTAAAATCTTTAAACATTTCAGCAATAGAAAATGGTTTTTCTGAAGTTAAAATTAGCGCCTCAGCGCCTCTAAGCATCGCGTTGAGCGCCAATGAGTTTGCGATAGCGATGTCGTCTATAAAAATATTCTGTGCAATATTCCAGTGTGATGGATTTCCTGGAATTTTTATATTTTCAATGGCATCATCACCGTGGTAGGTGGGTTTTACGTTGATTCCCTCCAAGCTTTGCCACACGAGGGTGTCGTTATAGTCAGCTCCCTTTAAGTCCACCTGTATTTTTTGCTTCCACGCTTTCGCTGAAACAGGTTCGAAGTCAGAAAATAGTGGAGATTTCATGTTGTTTTAATTTTTAGAATAAATGGAATTATTCGTTTTTAATACTGTCTTCGTGCTCAATGATATAAATATCTTCGTTCTCTCTTTTTAAGTAGTATTTTTCTCTTGCGAATTTTTCCATCTCTGTGCTATCTTTCATTTTCTCAATGAATGCTTTGTCTTGTTTGATTTCGGCTTGATAAAATTCTGCGTTTTCCTCGAGGGCATCAATATCATCACTGAGTTCTTTGTGAAAAAACCAATTGTTGGCGTCAAAGAAAAACATCCAAATAATGAACAGCACAAGGATGAGCATATATTTATTGCCCAACCATTTGAACCATTTATTTTGTTTGATGTTTTTAAGCCCCATTTTATAATCTATCTGCAATAATTGTTCTTATTAAATCAACGGCAACTGTGTTGTATTTATTGGTTGGGATGATGATATCTGCAAATTCTTTTGTGGGTTCAATGAATTGTTGGTGCATGGGTTTTAATGTAGTTTGATATCTGGTTAAAACCTCGTCGATGTCCCTTCCCCTTTCTGCAATATCTCTTTTCAATCTACGAATTAACCGTTCATCACTATCAGCATGGACATAGACTTTTATGTCAAACATGTCTCTTATTTCTGGATGTGTGAGAATTAATATTCCCTCTACAATCACTACTTTTTTGGGGCGTGTTGTTACCGTTTCTTTGGTGCGGTTATGCTCAACAAAGGAGTAAACCGGTTGCTCAAAAGATTTTCCGTCACGTAATAATTGTAAATGTTTATGAAGTAACTCAAAATCTATTGAATTAGGATGGTCAAAATTGATGGCAGCCCTTTGATCATAGGTTAAATGACTGGTTTCTTTGTAATAAGAATCCTGGCTTATCACACAAACTTCATCAACAGGAAGTTGTTCGATAATCTGTTGTACAACGGTTGTTTTTCCACAACCCGTGCCACCTGCGATACCAATAATGAGCATAGTGTGTTTTTTTACAAAAATACAGATTTTGTTAGGTGCGATGCTTGTTTGTGCTATTACTTTTCAACAGCAGCAACTTCTTCTTCTGTAACTATTTTGTCTTGTGTGTTTCCCCAAGTATTCATGGTATAATTCATTACATCAGCGACTTCTTTGTTGCTCAAGCCCATGGGCGCCATTATGTTGTTGAATTTTTCCCCATTTACTTCAATTTCTCCTTTGAGACCATACTTTACGGCGTGGATACTTTCGGTGCGTTTTTCTGTTAACCAATTTGACCCTGCCAAAGGAGGATAGCTCCTGCCGATACCGTTGCCTTTGGGGCGGTGGCACTGTTTACAAAAATCATTATATACTTCTTTTCCACGAGTAATACTTTGCTCTAATGGCGTTTGCATTATTTCTTTATTCTGCCCAATTGTGAGTTGCCCTTTGTCTTTTGTGTTTTTTTGATTGCAAGATAGGACAGTAAAAGTGAGTGCAAATATTGATAGTATTGTTTTCATTTTATAATTTTTTTTAACGAAGGCTTTGCCTGCCAGCCCGAAAGAAGATTTCATTTTGGCGGACCAATAAACCTTACAGATTTGTAGCATTAAAAAGATGCTTTGTGATACTTTTTATTCTGGAATTACTTTATAAATACCATCACCTTCTACTGCAACGTAAATATAACCATCTGGTGCTTGTTCTATATTTCGAACTCTTCCGATATCTTCGGCAATTTTTTTTCTTCCAGTAATTTTATTTCCGTCTAATTCTAGGAGTTCAACATAATTGAATTTGAGTGACCCAACGAGTAAATCTCCTTTCCAATCTGGATATAAGTCGCCAGTTACAAATGTCATTCCGCAGGGTGCTATGGAAGGAACCCAATAATAAATGGGTTGTTCCATACCTTCTTGTTTTGTTTTTTCGGTGAATTTTGAACCGCTATAATTAATTCCGTAGCTAATAACTGGCCAGCCATAATTTGCTCCTTTTTTTACAATATTTACCTCATCTCCACCTTTTGGCCCGTGTTCGTGAATCCAAATTTCTCCCGTGGTAGGATTTAAATCCATTCCTTGAGGATTTCTATTACCGTAGGTATAAATCGCCTTTTTAGCTCCCGTTTCGTTGACAAATGGATTGTCCTCGGGGATACTGCCGTCATCATTTAATCTGTAAATTTTTCCGCCGTCTCTTTTTATGTCTTGGGGATTTACGTCTCGCTCGCCACGTTCGCCAATAGAGAAGAATAAGTAACCATTGTTGTCAAATTCAATACGGGAACCAAAATGTTGCCCTTTAGTAGTATTTGGCCTCGCTTTGTAAAGTGTTTCAATATTGGTCAATGCTAAATCTTCACTAAGTTTACAGCGAATTAATTTGGTATGTCCACCTTCGCCACCGTCTTCGGTAGAGGCAAATGTGATATAAATCCAGCCGTTATTTTTATAATCGGGGTGGAGTTCGATATCTAACAATCCACCTTGTCCGCGGTTATATACTTCGGGGACATTTTTAACTTCAGTTTTTGTTTCATTTTTGAAATGAATGAGTTCCCCACTTTTTTCAGTAATCAACATTGCGCCGTCTGGTAACCATGTCATCCCCCACGGATTATTGAGATTGTCCACGACTTTTTGAGTTGTGTAACTTCTTTTTGAAGGCGTATTCAAGGCAACGTCATTTTTCTTTTTTGGCGCTTGGCAAGAAGTGAAAGAAACAATAATTGTAAGTAAGAGTAGGTTTAATTTCATTTTATGCATAGTTAAATTACGGTTATGTCGATTTTAAAAAACAATCAACAATGCTTTAGTAGTTCGAAATTAAATATACGAACATGTATTTTATTGCGTGAATAGTTAACTCAAAATTAAGGTTTTACTGAAATAATAAAATCCCTTTCAAATATCAAATAAAAGAAAGGGACTCATTATAATAAGTCTATCCAATAATTGCAGGGGGCATATTGGGTCTCTGACTTACAATAACTTACGCAATATTCAAGTTTGAGGTTTTTTAGCTTAAAAAAATCCCATTCAAAATTTTGAAAGGGATGATTTAAGTTAGGTCTATCCAAAAAATGCGGGGACATTTGGGCCTCTGACTTATTATTATTTACGAAAGAAACATATTCTTGGTTTTTACAGGTTTAAAAACAGATTAAAATCTACTAAAATTTTTATCTAAAAAGATAAGTCTATTTTCAAGCCATTGCTTGGTATAGTCAAAATCTTCCTGGCCTCCCAAGTTGCCCCACAGTTTCTGCTCTCGCTCGTAAATATGTGATTTTGTAAATTTATTGTAAACATCTTCCATGCGATTCATCAATTCTTTTTCTGAATATTGATTGTTCCTTAGTTCCTCCCAACGGGCTTTCACTTTTCCTTTAAAATCGGATGCATTGGTTTTGAGCAATCTCTCAAATAAATTATTTTTTAAAATATCATAAGTGATGTCGCTTCGGCGACCGTCCATGACCGTTCCTAAAGTACCGTCTGTATCCCACGGAACAAAGAAATATGGAGTGCCCTGTTCGTATTTTGCAAAGAAATAATTTTTCCCAAGGTTATCGGTTGCTCTTAAAATGTTGACATATAAAAAATACTCAACAGCATTAGCGATGTCTATTTTATTTGAAATTTCCGAAGTAAAACTAGCGTCGTCCGCAGTTGCTACAAAAGACACAAA
This sequence comes from Patiriisocius sp., assembly GCF_051252435.1. Lineage (NCBI taxonomy): Bacteria > Pseudomonadati > Bacteroidota > Flavobacteriia > Flavobacteriales > Flavobacteriaceae > Patiriisocius > Patiriisocius sp. The sequence goes on from NZ_JBPOFW010000005.1 coordinate 42,061, forward strand.
ATCGTGAAGATTATCAAAGTGAGCTTCATAATTTTCATAGGGGTACTCCATATCAAAGCCGGACCATCTTGGTATGTGATTTTTAAACGGCGGAGCGGCTAAAAACTTTGTACCATCCTCATAACTTTTTGAAGAAAATAGTTCGCCACGAACCACATTATCTTTAAAGCTCTTTAATTTTAATTGCTTTCTGTCAACCTGCTCGCCCAACAAATACAAGCCTTTGTATTGATTGTTTTCGAATACCTCTACGTATTCCACATCTGCACCGCTTTTTGCTTTTGGCTCTTCTTCTGCATACGCTGGACTATAAATATCGAGCCACAGTTTAGTGGTTATGTAAGACCTAAATTTTAAAGGTTGGTTATAAAGACCAATCAAAATCCAGTCGTCGTCGTTACGCATATTACCAAAATGCACATCCACAGATTCCTCGCTCGTTGCCGTTTCTCGAAACTCCATATCGTACGATTTTTTAGGATATGTTTGGGCTAAATTTCCTCGTAATTCAACGCCTATGTTTGCAATAAAAGTTGTGTCTTTGTCAGCATATTTAAAGCTCCCCATTTTTTTTGGCTCGTCTACAATTGCCTCAGTGGTGTTTATTTGGATGAGTGGAAGCGAAGTAGGATAGAGTGTATATTCAACATCGTTGTTGGTAAGAATAGCTGTTTTTTCTTCTGAAATTTTCTGCGCCTTTTTTAAGGTGAACAATTGATTGTCAATATTTATTTTTGAAATTTTACGACTTGTAAATTGTGGGTCATTGATGTTCCAAATAATAAGTTTGTGCTCAGAATCTATAGCCAAATATTTGTTTTCTGAAGTATCAATATCAATTTGGCTTACCGCAGTACATTGAGCCATTAAAAGAATGATGAAAAATAAAATAAATGGATGTTTCATAATTTATAACAATTGGTAAATCCAAAGATAGTTATAACAATTGTTTTCTATTTCCGAAGCATAAAAGTTAACGATAATTTAAGCATCGATAATCCAATATTTTTACATCAAATTTTAATTAATATGAAAAAGGAAATTAAGCTATCGTTTAAAACTAAAAAAACCACCTGATTTCTCAAGTGGTTTTTAGTCGGGGTGGCAGGAAGCCAACCTTGTGCTTAATTATCTGTTAATCAGTGACTTATAACCTGATTTTTTCTTGAGGTCACCGAATCGGTATATTTTTAATGAACGCCACGTTAACTTTATTAGTTCTACGCGAGTGCAAATTTAATATTATATACTTATAAACCTATAACAAATAACACTATTTTTTATTAAAAATTGATCCTAAATAGGAGGGAAGCTTTTATGTTGCTGAAAATCAGTTTTAAATACTTTGACTAAATCATAAAACTGTTTAAACTTATTTAATTTTGAATTCAACTCCGCAAATAAAAAATGATTAATTATAATTGTTAAGGAATTCCTGTCTAAATGGTTTACAATCTCCTCCTATCTGTATATCCTGCCCTACAAATTTTCCATTAATGGCTTTCTTCCATCGACCACAGAAATTATCGTTGCTTACAGTGCTGCTCTTCAATCCATTATAATTCGTTCCATTATTTCTTCCCAAAGGTCTTATAGTAATTAGAAACAAATATCATTGCCCTCATTTAGTTTTTTAAACTAAAGTTACTTAACAACAGTAACTAACAAGTTAAAAGATATTTACGAAGTCTCTAAGGGAGCTATAAATAGCTAATTAGTAGATATCCATATTTTACTTTATTGTAACATTTTGCGAGAATACAGCTAGAGTATCATTCCCAAAACCCGTAATTCGCTCAACATATACCTCAATATAATCATTCGTATTCATTTCAATAACACAATTTAAACTTACGTTTTGTATTTGAGAATCACTAGCAATATAAACAACAGAATTAGATTCAGTAATTAATGTTCCATTCTTAGCAAAAGCAAAGGCATAAAAATTTCCACCGGCAGATTGAACTCTAACAGAAAGAGATGCATTTGCCTGAAAACTTCTTTTTTTATTTCCTTCATAGACCATACGGTTATTTCCTTGACCACTTTCATTTCTGAAACGAAATAGATTGTTACTTGCAAAAGTTCCTTCACCCTGTATTTCTACAGGACTGCTGCTGCTAATGGTTTGAGTAAAACCAATATTAAGATCGCCGGTATAATAGAAGTTAGCCGAAGCAACGTTGTCTGTTTCCAGTGGAATTCCCGGGCAATCAACATCCCAATCGCTATTAAAATTATATCCACTATACGGAGATACACCATTGATATAATTACCTCCTCCAAAAAAATTAACACCTTTAATTTGTGCTGCGCCAGTTATTGATGTTATACCTGTAATATCAATCCCTGCTGTCGCTGAGGTAACCTCCATAAATCCCCCTTCTTTCTCTATGGAGTTAAATGTTCCTGTAAACGTTTTATATATTCCACTATTAGAATTGTCCCAACCTTGGCCATCCATAAAAAGATCATCGATATTTGAGAACTCAATGCCGTCATCATTATTAGTGAAGATAACAGATCTAAAAAATACTAATCCAAATCCAGAAATCAGCCCTACAGAATTGGCTCCGTCTATAAATGCATCTTTTAAGACTAAGTCTTCTGTGTTAGAGGCATTAAGATTGAAAACAGATCCTCCTGGAGCCCGTAATGTGAGTCTTCTAATGGTTCCTCCTTTAGTGCCTTCAAACATGGTATTTCCTGAGATAGTGAGAATATCTTCTCCTGAATCTTTTCCGAAGAGATATCCATTATTTAAATTAATAGGATGTGCAAGGGTTATGGAACCATTTATTTCATATAATGTATTTTCATCCAATAAGTATTCTGTCCCACCACCTACGGTTAATTCATCCGCCAGGTCAGAAACATTTTTTATCAATTTGTAGTTATCTCGGGTAAAAGGTGCATCAATAGGTTTCCAAGAAGACCCATCATATAAATAAAGGGAATTTATATCCGTATCATACAGTACTAAACCTGTAGCTGGATTTATGATGGCAGTACGTTGGGCGGTTGTCATTCGGGGAGTAAGCATACCCCCTGCGGTAGATGACACTTCAAATGCTGATGAAGGGTCTGGAGTAATAGTCCCAATACCCACTTGTGCATTGGTGACATAAAAACTAAAAGATATTATATAAAGAACGATAATTTTTTTTACAGCTAGTTTTGAAACATTTTGATACAACAAATTTTTAATGTAGGTAGCTATGTATAGGGTAGTTAAGTTCATGTTTTTATAATTTTTTTGTGAATATATTTTTTATTTAGAGGAAAGGCGATTAATTAATAATCCAAAATTAAATACATCTATATCATTAGGATTTCCTCCTGTAGTTGAATATGCGATCTCTATACCCGCTCCATTTGATAAAAATGTGGCTAATTGATAGAGAAGAATGGATTCACTAATATTATTTACCTCACCCGCACCACGCAATAAAGGAATGGTCTTTTGATAGATGATAATAGGGGAAGAAGGGGTTCCAATGTTTATGCGCACCAAAACATACGCGTTATTGTCATCAGGTATTGCGTCAAATTGTAATCTTAGCATAACAGCATCTCCAAGCTTAATTGGCGTGAGTCTACTATTTGTACTGTCAAAAAAATTAACACCCGTTAAACCTCCAGGCGCGTATGCGTCAATTATATTATCACTGGCATCATCTTCAAAATTGAGATTAATGGTTTGCCAACCAATATTGTTTGTGATGTCTGCAGAGGAAACCCCAGGTATTGTTTCCAAGGTATTTCCATCGGTAAGAACTACCCATCCCGTTTCTTTCGCTCCACTTTGTTTTATAGTTTCCCACTCATCACCGGTCCAATAATAAAAACTAGAGCCTACATTGGTGGTAGGATCTATATTATTAGAAATGTTAGTGTTATATACCAAAAGTCCTTCTTGAGTAGCTCCTAATGAAGGGATGGTAGTTACATCATCTGTGCCAGATAAGGTAACACGATTGATTAATACACCAGCATTATCTCCTTCAATATGCAATGAAGTTCCAGCTTCTAAATCTGTAGTACCAATGCCTACTTGCGCTATTACTTTGGATTGAATTAAGAGAAGGAATAAAAAAAATAAATAAGGTTTAAACGATTGTCTTATTTTCATAAAATTTGGGGTTTTAAAAAAAGCAAAAATAGGTATCTTTATTCTATATACGTAAGTTTATTCTTACAGGTTTTATTTTTTTAATATATTTAGATTTAACAACGGCTAGTATATAAATATGTGAAGTGGATTTTGTTCCTATTTCTATTTTAGAATGATATGCTCATATGTGAATGGTCGATTGTGAGTGATGATTAGGTATTTAATTTTGAAGCAATAGAAGTGTTCTTTTTATTGAAATAGACCAATGAAAGCTGCATCAAAAAACCAACTATATTTTTTTATCGTAAATAGAACTCTTAGATATGAATTCTATTGAGATTGTATTTGATTAAAGAGAAATTTTATTTTAGTAAAATGAAAACTGATAGATTAACAGATGTATACTCATATGACATTATTGGGTCGCCCCCTTCTGAGGTGCTAGATGATATTACTCAAATTGCCTCATTGTTATATGAGATGCCCATTTCTCTGGTTACTATACTAGATGATAAAAAACAATGGTTTTTATCAAATGTGGGTTTAAATGCCGAAAGTACTAGAGAAGAATATGCCTTTTGTAAGCATGCCTTTGATAATCCTAATGAGGTATTGGTTGTTAAAAACCCTAGACTTGATAAACGTTTTACGAATAATCCATTTGTAGTAGGAGAACCCAATATTGAATTTTATGCGGGTGCTCCCTTAAAGACTAAGGCAGGAAACGTGATGGGAACGTTATGTGTGATTGATACAAAACCTCGAGAATTTTCTGAAAATCAAAAAAAGGCACTACAGATTTTGGCTAAAAAAGCGATGATATATATAGAAAATTACAAGACTATATATTCTCAGCAAAAAAAAATTTTAGATAACCAACAGAATTTACAGAAAATCACAAACGAACTCCCCATAGGGATCTACCAGCTTAAAACCTCCAATAACAAAAAAGCAAAAATTACTTTTGTAAGTCAAGAGATTTATTCTCTTTATCCAGAAATAAATATCAATGAACTGAAAGAGCGACCTTTCTCTTATTTTAAACTTTTAAATCCTGAAGACAGGAACACATTAATATCCAATTGGAAAACCGCTAACAAGACAAAAGGAATATGGGAAGGTGAATTTAGAACTCTCGACGGTACTTGGCATTATACCAAAGCAGTACCTGAAGAGGGAGAAAATGATTCGGTAATATGGTATGGATATGTGAAAGATATTAGTGAGCGTATGGAATACCAAAAAACACTAGAGCAAATACTTTTTGACATCTCCCATGTTTTAAGAAAGCCTATCGCTAATTTAGTTGGGCTTGTCAAAATTCTTGATGAAGAGAAACTTGACCAAAGTCAATTAAAGGAATTCCAAATGCATATTGGATCAGTCTCTAAAGAACTAGAGAGATTTACTGAAAAATTAAATCGTGTTTATTTTCAAAAGCATCAGGAGCTAACGGGATAATGGTTGAATTAATAATTTGTTCTGAATTTCCCTTACCTCCTCGTTAGTTAGAGGTTTCGATATAAAGCCTTTAACAAATGAATATTTCATTGCTTTTTTTTTGTCAATATGATTTATAGAGGAAGAAAGTATATATATGTGGAAGCTCTTAAAGTACTGTTTTTTTTTGTTTAAAATTTTTAAGAATTCCCATCCTGAAATAAGAGGCATATTGAGATCAAGAAAAATAAGAAGACCTTCTTTTTCAGTTATATAGTCTAATATGAAAGTTAAGGCTTTTTTAGGGAAAATAAAGTCTAAAACTTTTTGATTGGGAAAATTTTTATCAATAATCTTTTTATTGAGTAGATTAGAAAGGCGATCATCATCTACCAATATTATTAAATATTTATAAAAGGGTATATCAGTAATTTTATTTGTCAATTTTTAGACTTATAGGTTAAATAATTAAAGATAATAATATAATTGATTTTTCCTACAAATACCTTATACGATTTATTAAATATTGTTAAATTATTACAAATGTATTAGTTGTAAATAGTATGAGAGAATGTTTTTTAAAACATTGAAGTTTTCAGCTATCCATTTTAGTTGCTTATCTTTTTTTAAGATGACAGGATTTTTTGAAAAATCAAAGGCTAACGTATTAAATAATGATATGAACTTTATTAGTTTTGTAGTATTCAAAATATCTAAATACAAACTTATATTGTTTTATTAGAAAAAATCCCATTAATTTTTATTCTTAAGGACAAGTATTAAATTCTAAACTCTGCCCATAAAGGATAATGGTCAGATATAAGCCATGATAAACTTTGCTTTGTTAACTCTCGATTTTGAAGTGCAATAGAAACAAAATCATAGTTTCCTCCAGTTGTAAATTCCATAGAAAGTTTGGGTCCTGAAGTTTGACTATCAAACCAAGCAATTTGATCATAATATTTTGTAGCGTTAAAAATTGACCTTGTAACTTCTTCATTTTGAAGTTGAGGCGGAATATACAATCCTTCTGGAAGAAAGGTCTTGCTCAAAAGATCACCACGTTCATCAATATTAAAATCCCCTAAAGCAATTAAATCTTGATGGTAACAATTGATATTATTTGCCCAACTTGAAAGCCATTTAGCTATTCCCCGCAATTCTTAAATTCTACTGCTTGGACTTTTACCATAAAGTATTTGTAGGGTTACTAATATGAAAGTATGTTGGTTAGACTGAAAACTTACTGCATAAGGAGATCTGACAAATTGTTTGGAAAGAGCATTGTCTGGAATATCATTATCCCATTCTTCTGGAACTACTAACTCCCCCGCCAAACCTGATAACTGTGCTCTTCTAGTATCAAAAAGATAGGCCATTCGTTCCCCATTCCCCACCTTACCCTTGTTTACATCAGTAAGGATTAACGACCAATTTTTTCCAAGAACTTTTAAAGTGTATCTTAGTGCTCTAATGTTATCCTTTACTTCTTGTATAGCAATTACATCGAACCGACTAATAATTTCAGCAATGCATAAAATAGAATGGAGATCACGCTTTGGAGAGTCATCTTCATCAGAATCCCACTTCTTGTTAAATTTCCAAAGGCACGTATATTCCAAGTGGCAATTAAGAGGTTTTTATCTAATTTCTTAGGGGGAATTTTTGAGTTCAGATCGTCCTTTAATAGGTCTAAATTTTCTTTGACTATATCAGGTGGTGTATCGAGTATAGAAATCATACCTTGAATATAACTCAATATTACTTTAGATATTTAGGGTGAAGGTATAAAATTTTGTAAGAGAGTTCATCTTTTATGGAATCTATAAAGCTTCATCTATTTAACTAGATCCCATAGCAACATTCCCTTCCCTTCACAAAGGTTTAAAATTTAGTCTGATACAGACTGCATAATCGGTCGCTTACTCCCTTTTATAAGTCCTTAATCAGTCTAAATTTTAATAGGGGTTTAGGAAAGGTAACAGTGAAGGCGCTATGGGAAGTAAATGAAATTAAAATAGAATTCTTTTTTAAAAATTTTCTTTAAAACTATTTGTTATGATATAGAAGGGGAAAGGAAAACGCTCAGGATATAATAAGTAAATTATTTCTTTATAAAATAGAGAAATACATCTTCTTTAGAAGATTTTGATCTAAATAGAGCAGTGACGAAAGTTTGAAATTTTGATCCGCGAGCGGACGAAAAATGAGAAGCAAGAGGGTAACCTGCTGCGCAAGGTTACGTTTATTTTTTTCGTTTATTAACCCACTGTCTATAGACCTTTAGGCTTGGTCGTTTGTTTTTGTTTGTTTTACGTTTGAACCCGTTTTTCACGGAAAAGTTTTCGCAAGTCAATAAAGCCCACTTATTTTTCCCGGAAAAATCTTAAATCAAGTCTTTCACTTTTTAAATACTCTTGTATTTTGTGCCCCTTAATTTTTTTTTTGATTTTTTTTTGGGGATTTATTGATGTAAAAGTGATTTAAGGTTTTGATTACAATCTACCGCCTTTTTGAAATTTGATCCCTTTCTGATGTTAATAATTGGTTTTTGAGAGTTTTCATATCCTCACTAACTTTTCGTTCTACAACACGTGCATAGATTTGAGTAGTAGAAAGTTTACTATGCCCAAGCATTTTAGAAACAGTTTCTATGGTTACTACATTGGAAAGAGTTACAGTAGTAGCAAAGGTATGTCTTGCTACGTGAAAGGTAAGTTTTTTTCGAAGGTTTAATAATGTAGCAATTTCCTTTAAATACGTATTGACTTTCTGATTGGAATAAACAGGTAGTAATACACCCAACACTTCGTCATACTTTGAATACTTACGCATAATTTCTTTTGCAATTGGAAGCAAGGGTATTTTAACAGGCGTGTCAGTCTTTTCCCGTGAAGTATAAATCCATTGCTCTCCATCTATTCCTTTTACGATATGATCTGCTGTAAGATGCTTGATATCAATGTAAGAAAGTCCAGTGTAACTTGAAAAGATAAAAACATCCCGTGTTTTAATCAAAGTAGATTTTGTCAATGGTAAATTTATAAGGCGTGCTAATTCCTCATTATCTAAGAATGCACGTTCCTTTTTTGTAAACTTTAGTTTGAACTTAGCAAAGGGGTCTTTCTCAATCCACTCTAACCGTTGTGCGAGGTTAAAAAGTTTTTTTAATCGCTCCAAATGTTTCATCACTCCGTTGTTTCGGGGAGCATGACGACGAACCTTCGGTACATAGGTTCGTAGAAAATATTCAAAGTACACTATGAAGCGATAATTAACTTGTTTGAGGAATATATCCTCCGCGTTTAACTTATTCTTTAAAAACTCATAGAGGTACTTCTCAGTGGTCCTATAGTTCTTAAGGGTTCCGGGCTTTAGAACCGTTTTCATTTGGACTGTGTGATAAGTAAGTAAATCAGAGAGTTTTTTTGACACTTCATCAACGCCTTGGTAACGTGCTTTAATGGCTTTTGCACTCAAGGTCTTATTCTCATCTTGTAATTGCCGGAAAGACTCATAGATTTGATTGTAAGCCCTATCAATGGATCGGTTTACTTGAAGTGTTTCAGCGCTTGAACCTTTCAAGCGGCTTTTGTGTTCATCCCAGAGGGCTAAGGTTATTCGACGTTGTAAACTAAGTTCAATACGTTCGCCATTCAATGTGATTCGCACATAGAGTGGGGCAGTTCCATTCTTTGTTTTACTGATTTTTGGGATAAAAGTTACCCCAAAGGTCACCGGATTGGTCATAATGTAATTCGTTTTCTAATTAAACAATATGCATGAAAACGAAAGTCAAATCAGCGTTTAGACAATATACGGACTTTTTTTAGAGGTCACCGAATAGGTCACCGAATCGGACTCATTTAGGGTGGTTTTAGACCAAATTGTATGAAACCCTTAAAAACGTAAAAACCTGTTAATCATATGATTAACAGGTTTTTGATGCCGTTTGATAATGGCTTGGTCGGGGTGGCAGGATTCGAACCTGCGGCCTCCACGTCCCAAACGTGGCGCGATAACCGGGCTACGCTACACCCCGAATTCAAAATTTAAAACACGTTTAAAAATTGAAGTGCAAAAGTAACTATTTAAGGGGACTCTGCAAGCTTATGTTTCTTTTAATTTTTATTAAAAAGCAAAGCCAAAACCTACTTGGATTATAGCGTCTTCTTCTGATGCAAAATAACCTGCGTTAAGTGCTAAAGAATTCAACGTGCTTAACCAGATACCACCACCGTAACTATTGTGCCAGATATCTGAATCTTCCCCATCTGCCCAAACTCTACCGTAGTCAAACCCACCGTAAGCTCCAAATGTTATAGGTGCTGCAGCTGTTACTAATCTGAGTATGCGTGCTTTTAAATCTGTACTTTGATAAAAATAAGTGTTACCTGCAAAGCGTTCATTTCTAAATCCTCTTAATCCATTGTTTCCTCCTAATGAGGGCGCATGGTAAAAGAAAAAGTCTTGTCCAAAATCTCCAAAATTATGCTTTACTTCAGCGTTTGTTGCTAACACTAAATCGCCAGAAGGAATCAATTTTTCTTGCCAACCTATTTTTGCACTTGCATAGGCAAAAGCATTATCGGTTTCATCAAGGTTTGTTTTTCCTCCCACTGTCAATCCCAAATAGCGTGCTTTTGTAGGGAAGTCTGCTGCATTTTGATTTTTATATTCAAACTTAGCTTCGGCTCCTAAGTAGTTTTGATGTTCAAAAACTTGACTATTTACGGTTTGTGGATTGAAAAAGCGGGCAGGGTCCTGATCAACTTCGTAGGACTCAAAAAGACCGTTAAAGCTAAAATACTTTTCAGCAACACCTATGTTTGCTTTTATTTGTTTCATCCTCGCTCTGTTGAAATCTCTATCTTCATCATCAGCATTTCCATCATAGATAGTCTCATTTCCGTAGCCGAAAAAGTTATTTGCAAAAGTGTCGTTTGTGAAATAGCCACCAACTAATAAATTCCAGTTAGGAACTATATTGGCAAACTCTCCACTATATATAATTTCGGCTGCTTGGTACTCAAAATAGTAATTTACATTTAGAGAATGCTGATATCTAAATGGATTTCCATTGAAACCATAATTTGTATATGTATCTTTTAAACCTAAGAAAAGCCCATCATCGGCCTTAAACCCGGCACTTGGTAGTAAGATGTTATTGTTCTCTTTGAAATAGCGCCAGTGAAATGTATTCGTTTCATATTTATTGGTAAACTGATGTGAAGGGGTTTTGTCTTCAAATGTAGTTTCTTCATGTTTCCAATCGTACACCTTTACTTTTGCTCTATTTTTTATATCGTAGGTATCTTTTCCGTAGCCACCAATGAGACGTACCATAATTTTATTGCTGCCATTACCTTCCACTATAAAATCATCTTTGTCATCTAAACCGTAAATCCAAATTTCCTTGGTTTCGCTAGCATCAAATGTTCTGTCGAAAAATATTTCGTTTTTTCCATTTAATTTTCTTTCTAAAATCACTTTTGTTTTACCATCGTCCAAACGAGTAACTTTTATTTTGTCATCTTTATTTGTTCCATGAATTGCAACTGTTTTATTAAGGTACTCACCATAAATTTTTGCAATCTTGTCGAGATTAGCGAGTCTTCCTTTTAGATTTCTTTTAATGTTTTCTGAAGTTTCATCTTGCACTTCTTTTGGGAGTACATTAAAGGCGTTTTCAATATCAGCATCTGTCATATTTTCTTGGATATATTTAGCTTGAGCAATCCACTCGTCAGTGCTAAATTTGTTTAGAATAGCCCGATCTATGTTATTCCCCTCTCCGTTAAACCATTTAACATCTGGAATTTCTTCGTCATAAGATTGCCAAAACCGAGTATCTGGCAAAAACAATTGAATTGCTGGAATTGCAACTCCGTCAAATTTTGAAAATGCTGCATCACGGTCACGAGGTACGGGTAAAAATCTGATATCGTCCTCAGTAATTTCGTATTGTCCCCAACGCCATTGGTCTTCGTGACGGTCCCAATCTCCAATGAGCATATCAAAAATACGCGCACGAATAAATGCTTTTTGATCTATGGCGTATTTTTCATCCTCTTTTAGTTTTTCAAATACATCCATCGTACTTTCAAACTCTTTAATTTCGCCACCTCCGGGGTTCATGCGATTATATCCATCGTAATCTTTTTGTTCGTCGTTAGGTCTTTCTTCAATAAAATAAAGTTGATCACCGTAGGCATCGCCCAAGATTTGAAAACCTGGTTGTTTTGGCAAATAATAAAGCGATGTATTTCCGTGATTTAAGTCTACCGACTTTGCAAGTGGGTTTATTACTAACTGTATGTAAGGATGAGAGGTTGTAAAAAAGTCATAAACCACAGTCTCTGCAAAGGTACCTCTATAGTCTTCTTTGCTATACGATACACCTGGCACTCTAAATTTCAGAAATTTTAGTGCATCTTTTTCAAGACCTCGCATTGCGTATTCTCTTCCATCACCATCAGCCAATCTAGCCGAATAGGATTGATGCCCTCCACCGGCTTTTACAACTTCTAATCCTCTATATAATTTGCTTAGATCTGCAATTTCAGCAGTTACCGGAATACCAAAATACTCTCTGTATCTTTTTCCCCAAAGAAAATTATAAAAACCAGACTTGTTCAATTTTTTTTCCTCTGTGACAACTGGAACTTTTTTTGTTCCTTTGGAATTTGACAAGGCAGGGAATGGCTTGGGATTGGGAGGAAAAGCTTTGGTGATTGATAGTGTTTTTTCGCCCTCGCTAGTTACAAATGAAACTTGAGAGCTTCCATCTTTGTAATATTTCAGCACTGCAAAACCTACAGCACCATGAGTGTATTTTCCTTCGTATTCAAGTTCTCCACCTGTGGCAGTAATATTGTCTTTTGTTCTTTTTGTAGGAGCAGCACCTCCCATAGAGCCGCTTATTATTTGATGAATGTCACCCCCTTTTAAATATTGTAAACTTTTTTCATGACCTGAAACTATGGTAACGCGATCAAGGTCTTGAGTGAGTGCGCTTACCTGAATTCTTAAGTCGTTATAACGGTCAAAGAATATTTTTTTAGGCGAAACACCACCCATGTAGCTCATGCCATACATTCCATTTGTAAAGATGGGATGATGCATAACAACCACAAGGTTTTTACCGCGAGCGTCTTTTATGTATCCCTCAAGTTCAGCAATAAAAACGCGTCTTGTATTGATTTGGGTACATTTTCTATTAATGTCCTCAACCCGATCCCAATTGGCGATATACCATTGAGAGTCTACATAGATCACGGCTAGGTCATCGTCAATTTCTTCAAATTCTATTGGGCATACATTATTAGGTTCAACCTTGGTGCGTTTTATATCTCTATCCTTAATATAATCTTCAACCCATTCTATTTGCTTTGAGTCAAAACTGGCCCATTCATTATCACCAGGTGTAAATCGTGTTTTACCTTTAAAGTTTTTTGAAATTTCTAGAGCAGTAGCAATCCTGTCAACATTGGTTTTTTGCTCCTCCTCATCACAGGTAACATAATCACCCGTAAATAGCAACGTGCTGTTTTTATCAGCTTTATCAAGATAGGAAGCGAGCAAGTCGTTGATTTCTTTATTTTCTGAAACCTCTCCATTACCCATTCCACCTGCAACATAAAATGTATGTAGCACCTCTTCTTCGGAAATGTTAACAATGGAAGTATCTTTTGCTGTTTGAGGTTTATAGCTTATACAGCTTGTGATAACTAAAACCGACAGTACGGCTAAAGTTTTTATATAAAATTTTTGAAAGTTATTTCTTGGCATACATCTATATTTAAAGTGCTATAATTTTAGCGATGATAAAAATAAGCAGAGCAACATTAACAGTTGATACGTTTAGGAATACTTTAGCAAATGATGGATTTATTTACTGAAGCTTAGGCATAAAAAAAGACAACCGCTAGATTGTCTTTTGAATTAAGACAGGATGAAACTGCCTGTCCCGTTGTAGGAACGTGGATTTGAACCTTCTTGTTTTTTCAACACGCAACGACAAAAGCTTCATCAGCTTTTATCGTCACACCCCAAAAATAGGGATGAAAAAAAGACAACCGCTAGATTGTCTTTTAGATTAAGTCGGGATGACAGGATTTGAACCTGCGACCACTTGACCCCCAGCCAAGTACGCTACCGGACTGCGCCACATCCCGTTTTTGTAATATTACTAAAAAAAATATTAAAAAATAACTACAGCGGATAAACCATTTTTATATTACTTCGTTCATAGGGATTGTCCTCAGGAATTGACACTTCTACAAACCCAAATTTCCTGTAAATATGTATCGCATTTTCCAAAAGTGTATTCGAATAAAGATAAAGGCCCTTAAAGTTGTTTTTTGTAGCAACATCGATACAATATTGCATCAATTGATGTCCAATTCTTTTTCCTCGTGCGGATGGAAGTACAGCCATTTTTGTAAGTTCAAAAATACCATTGCCCCGTTTTAGTAATGCGACGGTTCCTAAAACTTGTTCATTTTCTATAGCAAAAAAGATTAGCCCTCCCGTATCTAAAATATAGTGTTGCGGCTTGCTCAATACCTCTCTGTCGTAAGGCTCCACATAAAAGTAAGTTTCTAACCACTCAATATTTAGGTTGTAAAAATCAGCTGCATATTTAGCATCGAAAGGAACAATTTCCATATATCATTTATTAATAGCTTTTCTTAGCCGAGATTACATCAACAATCAAATATGATAGCACTTTCCCCACTTGGTTGGAATGCAGCTCAAAAGTAGGCGCTCCCTCACACAAATGGATGTATTTACAATTTTTGTTTTTTGAAAAGTGATGGACAAAATTACGGGTGTGATTTATTGAAAACCCTATTGGGCTCATGGCGCTACTGCCCATCATTGCGATTGTGTCCAAGTCAATTTCTAATCCAAAAGCTGCTTCACAAACAGTTTGTTCCGCCTTGGCCTTTGCGTCATCATACGAAGTTTTTTCATTGACAAACATATCTTCAAACAGTGTAAAATGGACATTTTCTTGCTCCATCCGTTCAAACATTTTCTGTGAACTATATGCAGTATGTAGTCCGAAGACGAAGTATTCATTCAAATATCCTTCGGCTTTTGCATAGCTGAATCCATTGCCACTATGTCGATGTTCCAAAGGTCTAAAATCGCTGTGCGTATCAAAATTGATACAATTAATTGGCATGTCCAGCACTTTTGAAACCCCCTTAATATTTCCGAAGCTATTATTATGTCCGCCACCCACAATAATGGGGATTTTTCCTGCGGAAACGATTGCTTCAATAACACTCGCGACTTTGACATCAATGCTATTGACCAGCTCTCCCATTTGCACGATGTCTGTCAATAACGCCGAAGCTTCCATCTCTGCATCGCAATCAACGGTTCCTAAAATTAATAACTCATGGGCGCGGGTAAAGTTGTTTTGCTGCATATTGCAGAGTACCTTTAAACAAGCCTCCCAAGCGCCGGAAGTTCCCGCTCTGCCATGATTGGCACGGACGCCAATGTCTTCAGGAATGCCAAGTAGTACGTAGTTTTGTGGATAATCTGATAAGGTTTTATCGCCTTCTATAATGGCAACTTCTTCTCCAAATTTGACCTCCATCGCTCGTTTTGAAGTATGCAAAGCCAACTCATGTCGTGTGATATTTTTTACATATTTCATCATACTATTTTACCATTTAAAATCACTTCGTCAATGCAATTGCTGCCAAAGGAATACGGCAAATAGCCATAGCTTGGTATTTTTTTTGTGATGATGAGGTTTGCTTTTTTTCCAACGGTAATACTTCCATGAGTTTCGCTCAATCCCATTGCGTAAGCGCCATTAATAGTGGCTGCGTTGATAGCTTCCTCTGGTGTGAGTCTCATTTTTATGCAGGCTGTTGCAACTACGAAGTTCATATTTCCGCTGGGGGTGGTGCCGGGATTAAAATCTGTTGCCAATGCTAAAGGCAAACCTGCGTCAATCAATCGTCTGCCGGGTGTGTACGGAATGCTCAAAAAATAAGAGCAGGAGGGAAGTGCCACTGGCATTGTCTCGCTGCCTTTTAATGCCGAAATATCATCTTCATTCAACACTTCGAGATGGTCAACACTTAGTGCGTTGTGGGCAACTCCCGTTTGAACACCTCCAATAATGTTAAACTGGTTGACATGTACTTTTGGTCGTAAACCATACTTTTTTCCAGCTTCTAAAACTCGGTTAGTATCATCCACAGAAAAATAACCTTCTTCGCAAAAAATGTCGATGTAATCCGCTAAGTTTTCTTCTGAAATTTTAGGCAACATTTCATTACAAACAACATCAAGATATCCGTCTTTATCATTTTTAAATTCTTGGGGAATGGCGTGCGCTCCTAAAAAAGTGGTCTTTACGGTAATGTTATATTTTTTGCCCAACTGTCTCGCTACTTTAAGGATTTTGATTTCGGCTTCGGTGGTGAGGCCGTAGCCGCTTTTGATTTCGATGGCGCCCGTACCTTGTTTGATGACTTCTTTTAATCTTATTTCAGATTGATTGAATAAATCTTCTGCGCTCGTTTGTTGTAGTTTTTTTGCACTGTTGACGATTCCGCCGCCTTTTTCGGCTATTTCTTGATAGGTGAGCCCGTTGATACGGTCCACAAATTCCTGCTCTCTATTTCCGGCGTAGACGAGGTGGGTGTGACTGTCACACCAAGATGGCAGCACGATTTTACCTTTGCAATCTAAATGTCTAAAGCCCTCAAAAGTGGGCATCTCTGCCATATTTCCGAAGTCCTTAATAACATCATCCTTAATCAAAAGCCACGCATTTTTTATGGTTGGAAGGGTTTTCATGTCTGTGCCACTTACTTTTGAAATGGGTTCCTTTCTTACTTGTAAAAGCTCTTTTATGTTGGTGAGTAGTAGGTGCATTATCTAAAATTTATGTCTTGAATAAATGTGTCGCCATAATACACACGACCTTCTTTTATGTCCTTTGGTAGCACAAAATAGAAGTCGAGCGGGTTGTCATTTATATCATTTGGTTTAAAATACAGCGTATGAATATTAGGTCTTCGCTTGGTTCCAAAATTAAGCGTTAGCATGACGTCTTGATATTTTTTATAGGGATAATCAAGTAATGTATTGGGAACACTTGGGTCGTAACCCGCGCCGTACGCAGATTTTTCTGACTCTTTATCTCTAAGCCGAATAAAAATATTTGTTTCCAAAGCCCTTGCGTAATTTGCTTCGGTTACTGCAAAACGCGCTTCGTATTCATCATTTATAAAGTATAATTTATTAGGGTCAAAAGGTGTTTTTTCTCCATCGATACTTTTTGCTCGAATGCGTAACTGAACTCTTTTTTGACCTTTTCCCGGGAGTATATTTCCGTGATAGCCCTGCCATTGAATTGAAAATGCCCCTATTTTTCTTGTTTTTTTTATTTCGATGGAAAGATTTTCTTCGGAAATTTCAGTTTGAGAAAAAATGGTGACCGAAAAAGTAAAACATAAAAATATGAGTAGTATTTTTTTCATAGGCTAAATATAGCAAACCTTAAAATGAATTAATACCTTAGACCTTTAAAATTTGAGCAGTTATGAAGACTAAAAATTTAGGGATTAATACCATTTGTACCCACGTTGGGGAAGTGGAGGATACGCAGTTTAGAGGTGCAATTTCGCCGCTATTTATGTCCACATCATATAGTTACGACGGCATGGATGCAAAACGGTATCCACGTTCTTTTAATTCTCCCAATCAAGTGGCTTTGAGTAAGAAAATTGCTATGCTGGAGAAAAAGGAGGCAGCCATGATTTTTGGTAGCGGAATGGCAGCCATCAGTCATTGTTTATTGGCTTTCTTGAAAAAAGGAGATCACATTGTTTTGCCACAAACGCTCTACGGTGGGACGTATAATTTTGTGGTGCAGGATTTTGAGAAATTCGGAATTGAATACAGCTTCGCAAAAGGTTTTTCTGAAAGTGATTTCCGAAGTGAAATAAAACCAAACACAAAATTGATTTATATTGAAACGCCAAGCAATCCGTTAATGAAAGTGACCGATTTACAAATGATTGCTACCCTTGCAAAAGAGCACAATCTTATTTCGATGATTGACAATACGTTTGCGAGTCCCATAAACCAAACTCCGGGCGATTTTGGCATCGATATCATTATGCACAGTGCGACCAAATATATGGGAGGACACAGCGATATTAGTGCCGGAGCTATTGCATGTTCGCAAGCGCATATCGAAAAAATTTGGGCGACTTCAATCAATTTGGGAGGTCATTTGAGCGATTATACGGTATGGCTTTTAGAGCGGAGTTTAAAGACGATGGCGTTACGAGTAAAAGCACAAACAAAGAATGCAAAGAAGATGGCAAAATGGCTTGAGAAAAGTACTCTTGTCGCTAAAGTATATTACCCGGGTTTAAAGTCGCACCCAGATTATGCGTTGGCAAAAAAACAAATGAAAGGTTTTACCGCGATGCTCTCTTTTGAATTAATTGAAGAAATTAATCCGGTGGAATTTATGCGCAGTTTACAACTTGTAAAATACTCAATGAGCTTGGCCGGAGTAGAATCTACAATCTTGTCACCCATGGAAACCTCGCATGCGTTATTACCAGCTGCCGAAAGAGAAAAGCAAGGTATTAAAGATGGGTTGTTACGATTTTCGGTAGGGATTGAAGAAGTGGAAGATTTGATTGCAGATTTTGAGCAGGCTTTTGAAAAGGTAAAAATTAAAGAAATAAATTAAAGAGTAAATAGATGAAACTAGACATATTAGCCATAGGAGCACACCCAGATGATGTTGAAATGAGCTGTGGTGGCACGTTGGCCAAAGAAATTTCCCGTGGTAAAAAAGTGGGTATTTTAGATTTAACACGTGGAGAATTAGGAACACGTGGCAGTGCCGAAATTAGAGATAAGGAAGCCAAAAGAGCTGCCGAAATTTTAGGAGTTTCTATGCGGCATAACTTAGCATTTGCCGATGGATTTTTCGTCAACAATGCGGCAACACAATTAGAGGTGATAAAAATCATTCGCAAATACAAACCAGATGTGGTTTTGTGCAATGCTGTTGATGACCGTCATATTGACCACCCAAAGGGAAGTAAGCTTGCAAGTGATGCCTGTTTTTTAAGTGGCCTGCGGCGAATTGAAACCATCCACGAAGGAAACCATCAACATGAGTGGCGCCCTAAACAAGTGTATCATTATATTCAATGGAAAGATAGTGCTCCGGATTTTGTTGTTGATGTCAGCGGATTTATGGATAAAAAAATGGAAGCTATTTATGCGTATAAGAGTCAGTTTTTTGATGCCGATAGCAAAGAGCCATTGACGCCTATTTCTTCAAAAAATGCGAGTGATAGCATGGAATACAGGAATAGAAACTTAGGGAGGTTAATTGGTACAGAAGCAGCAGAGGGATTTACCGCGGAACGTTACGTTGCTGTTGATTCTATTTCAGATTTAATTTAATTTTTTGAAATAACTATTGCGTTACGAATTGAAATAATATATCTTTGCATCCGCTTTGAAACCCACTAGTGTTTTATCGCAAAAATGGTGGTTGTAGCTCAGTTGGTTAGAGCGCTGGTTTGTGGTACCAGAGGTCGCCGGTTCGAACCCGGTCTTCCACCCAACAGAAAAAGTCTTCCTTTAGGGAAGACTTTTTCTGTTTAAAATATTATTGTAAGATTCCTATATTATTTAATAAAAAAACCTTCCCTTCTAATTTTAGAAAAAAATAAATAAGAAAGAACTATTATTCATTTACAATTTGTCAGCTGTAATTCTACCTTCTCTATTTGCTAATTCCCAAGCTGTGTGAAAAATTAATTGTGTTCTTTTTGCCATTAAGTCGTATTCAATTTTGTCTGGCGTATCACTTATTTTATGGTAATCTGAATGCACGCCATTAAAATAGAAGATAATTGGAACATTGTTTTTTGCAAAATTGTAATGATCACTGCGATAGTAAAAACGATTAGGGTCCTTCTCGTCATTGTATGTATAGTCTAGTTCTAAATCACTGTACTTCTTTGCTACTTCTTCTGAGACGTTATGCAATTCTTGACTCAATTTATCGCTACCTATTAAATATACATAATTAGGATTGTCTATTTTATCTGGGTCAATGCGACCTATCATATCTGTGTTTAAATCACAAACGGTATTTTCTAGCGGAAAAATGGGATTTTCCGTATAATATTGAGACCCGTACAATCCTATTTCTTCTCCCGTCACGTGCAAAAATAGAATAGAACGTTTAGGTCCTTTTCCATCTTTTACTGCTTTCTGAAATGCCTCAGCCATTTCTAACATTGCCACGGTTCCGCTTCCGTCGTCATCCGCTCCGTTGAACACGTTGCCTTCGTCATCCATTCCCACATGGTCTAAATGAGCCGATAATATGATAATCTCGTCCGGAAATTCTGAACCTTCGATAAATGCAACAACGTTTTCGGAGTCTCCTGCTGCTTCGTGCTGTCTTCCTTTAAAGTATTCTGCTGGAATGTGTTGTAAATAATCAGGATGTCCTGCCGGGGGATTGATTCCTAATTTTTTATATTCATTCTTTAAATACTCTACCGCCATTTTTTGACCTTTTGAGCCTGTCATTCTGCCCTCCATTTCATCGCCAGCGTAGATGTAAAGATGGGTTTTTAAATCTGTTGATGTAATTGACTTCGCGTATTCTAAGGAGTCATCACTCTTAGAATCAGTCGTGGTCTTATTTGCGTTACAAGAAAAAATCAAGCCTGCAAAGAGCGATATTATTATATATTTCATCTGAAAGTTGTTAAAATTCGGGTGCAAAATATTCATTTTTATAATGTTATTCTAATGTTATATAGACGTTATGAATTATTTAATATTTCAGCAGTGAAAATTATGAATCAAAATTTGTGCATTGCGTATCTTTGTACTTCAAAATATGACTATGAAAATTGAACAAATTTATACAGGCTGTCTGTCGCAGGGCGCTTATTATATTGAAAGTAAAGGCGAAATTGCCATTATCGACCCGCTTAGAGAAACCACTCCTTATGTTGAAAGAGCAAAGCGCGATGGCGGAACGATTAAATATATTTTTGAAACGCATTTTCATGCCGATTTTGTAAGTGGTCACGTAACGCTAGCTGAGGAAACTGATGCAGACATTATTTATGGGCCTCTTGCAAACCCAACATTTAATGCAATAATTGCCACAGACGGGCAAGAATTTAAAGTGGGTGCCTTGACCATAAAAGTATTGCACACACCAGGGCACACCATGGAGAGCACTACGTATTTGCTGAAAGATGAAAACGGGAAAGACCACTGCATTTTTAGTGGTGATACATTGTTTTTAGGCGATGTGGGACGACCCGATTTAGCTCAAAAAGGAGCGATGACACAGGATGATTTGGCAGGGATTCTTTTTGATAGTTTACGAAATAAAATCATGCCCCTGGCAGATGACGTAATTGTATATCCTGCGCATGGCGCGGGTTCAGCATGCGGAAAGCACATGATGAAAGAAACGGTGGATACCCTCGGAAATCAAAAAAAGATGAATTATGCGTTGCGCAAAAACATGACGAAAGAAGAATTTATAAAAGAAGTTACCGAAGGTTTACTGCCACCACCGGTATATTTTCCTTTAAATGTAAAAATGAATAGAGAAGGGTACGATGCATTGAATGATATAATAGACAGAGGAACAAAAAAATTAACTCCTGAGGCTTTCGAAAGTTTAGCCACAAATCAAGGAGCATTGATGCTGGATGTGCGGTCTCAAAAAGATTTTATGGAAGCACATGTTCCAAATTCTATATTTATAGGAATTGATGGCGGTTTTGCCCCTTGGGTGGGAACCTTGATTGCAGATACAAAGCAAGCCATAATTTTAGTGACTCCAGAAGGAAGAGAAGAAGAAACCATTACACGCTTGTCTCGTGTAGGTTTTGACAATACACTTGGATATCTTGACGGTGGGATGGCAGCTTGGAAAGCTAGTGGGAGAGAAGTAGCAAGTATGGAAAGCGTTTCGGCTCAAACTTTAAAACAACAGATTGAAAAAGGTGCCCCAGTTTTTGACGTAAGGAAAGAAGCCGAATTTGAGTCATCACATATTCCAAAGGCAAAACATACCTCTTTAGAATTTTTGAATAATCATTTAAAAGAATTTCCAAAGGACGAACCCTTTTATGTGCATTGCGCGGGCGGATACCGCTCAGTAATTGCGTCCTCTATTTTAAAGGCGAGGGGAATTCATAATGTAATTGACGTTGCGGGTGGTTTCAAGTCCATTAAAGAAGCCGAAATCGAACTAACATAAAATGCAAACATTAAAAATAACAAACCCCGTAATTTTAAAATTACGGGGTTTGTTTTTGCTGACTAAAATGGATTAGCTCCAGTTGTCTGCAATGTCCTCCAGTTTTTTAACTGAAGATAAAGTCTCTTTAATTTCACTCGCTTGGCGCGTTAACATTTGAGTGATTTCTGGTGTAAAACTATTTTCTTTTAGAGTTTCCTCATAAGCATTTACACTAGCTTTTTCACCTCTAATGCACTCTTCAAGAACAGCTTCAGCACTTTCACCTGTAAAAGTATTTTTTACGTCCATCCAAGTTCTGTGGAGTGTTCCGGTAATACTTCCGCTTTGTTTTGGTTTTTCGTTTAAAGCGTGAATTTGTGAGTCTAGCTCCGTTGCAAATCTATTGCGTTGTGCTGCTTGTTGTTTTAAATATGATTTTAATCTTTTATCCTCTGCATTTTCCATCGCATTTTTAAAACCTTTTTCAGCGTCATAATTCTTTTCTAATAATCCTTGTAAATTAGAGACTAACTTATCGTGATTTTTTTCTTTTGCTTCTTCTAATGTCGTTTTCATAGCTTTTTTATTTTATGCCAGAAAACTTATTCTGGCGATTAATACTAAAGTAAAATTACGTAAGATTATTACTGAAACGTGCCAACAAATTCCCAATTGACAATCGTTTAACACTTGCTGTTAAAGAAGTTTTAAATTCGGGTTCAATTTTTTCTACGGAAATTTTCAACTCATTTACAATATTTGACAGTCGTTTTTGTTCTATTACTATAACTTCGGAAATGTTACCTTTTAAAAGTTTAATGATTTTAATATTTCAGCAAAACCAATCAATTTTCAAGTTTTAGTATTTCCGAAGTTATTCAAATTTATTGATTGATTTTTGTCTGTTAAAAGACATATTATTGGTGCACCCTGCTCAACTTTTTTTCATTGTAGTCGAGCGGGGTGTTTTTTATTGAACTTGGTTTTGTGGAGTTCATTATATTTGCCGCCACTTTCAACCAGCTTTTATGCAATTACTTATATATAGTATCGTGTATCCATTGATATGGCTAATTTCTAAATTGCCGTTTAGGGTTTTATATTTTATATCGGACGTTTTTTATATTTTGATTTATCACGTTATTGGATATCGCAAAGATGTTGTACGAAAAAATATTAAAATTGCGTATCCAGAAATTTCAGAAGAAAAATTAAAGGAAACCGAAAAAAAATTCTACCATCACTTTTGCGATATTTTTATTGAGATGGTAAAGTCTATTAGTATCACGGAGCAGGAATTGCTCGAGCGCTATCGATTTACAAATATGGAAGTTGCGGGGCAGTACTTAAATCATAAAAGAGATATGATTCTTTGTTTTGGGCATTATGCAAGTTATGAGTGGGCGGTTTCAATGCATATTCATTATCATAATAAAGGCTTCGGGATTTATAAAAGAATAAAGAACAAATATTTCGATAAGATGATTCGGGATATTAGAGGGCGTTGGAAAACCGAGTTGATTGTCAATAAAGAGGCGAGGGTTAAAATAGCTGAAGTATTAGAAGAGGAGCACGAAGATGCGGTGATGTTCGGTTTTATCATGGATCAGTCACCTTCAAATGATAGAAATAAACATTGGGCGCCTTTCTGTAATGTGAAGACTCCTTTTTTTACGGGAGTAGAAGAAATTGCGAAAGAACATAATTTGCCGGTGGTATTTCTTGCCACAAAAAAAGTAAAACGTGGCTATTATGAGGGTACGTACAAGGTGCTTGCTGAAAATCCAAATGATTTCAAAGATTACGAAATAACCGATATGTTTGCCAAAGCCCTTGAAGAACAGATTGATATTGCTCCAGAATTTTACTTTTGGACTCACAAGAGATTTAAGTTTGTTAAGTCACTTAATAAGCATTAGTGAAGTCTCCAAAATAATTTTCCATTTTTCAAAAAAAACATTTTATACTTTAAAAAAGCAATGTATATTTGCACCCGCATTCAAGGGAATACCTTGATGAGGCACTCAAGGAGAAATGGCAGAGTGGTCGAATGCGGCAGTCTTGAAAACTGTTGAGGGTCACACCTCCGGGGGTTCGAATCCCTCTTTCTCCGCTTTAAACCTCGTAAACTTAATGTTTACGGGGTTTTGTTTTTTTAGGGATAGGGAGATAAAAAGGGGCATATAAATACTTGAAATTCTAATTTCAATCCAAAATCCCAACCGGCTTTTTATCCTCGCCAATCGCCACAAATGTGAAATAGCCCGTCACCACTTTTTCTCGTTCATCACTATACATATCTTCCATAAACATATCCACTTTTACCACACAACTTGAACGCCCCACTTTATTGACCCGGGCAATCAACTCAACAATACTTCCCTGCGGAATAGGTTTCGTAAAATCAATTTTATCTGTAGAGACCGTTACCACTTTTTTACGGCTAAAGCGCGTTGCACAAATAAAAGACGCCTCATCCATCATGTGCAGCGTAGTCCCGCCAAAGAGCGTATCATAGTGGTTGGTGGTATTTGGGAATACCGCTTTAAAAATTCGGGTTTCACTTTCGTCTTTTAATGCTTCTATGTTTGCCATTGTCTATGCTTATTTTACTATAATAATTTAGGTGTGTGAATTATAGGATTTTGCCCTTTATACTCCCTATTTTTGCAAACAAAGATACCCAATATGACACAAGATATCATCACGGCTCTAAAATGGCGATATGCAACAAAAAAGTTTGACACGGCGCAGAAAGTTTCCGAAGACAAACTCAATATACTTAAAAGCTCTTTCAATTTAACCGCAACCTCTTATGGATTGCAACCGTTGAAATTGGTGGTCATTTCAGACCAAAAAATAAAAGAAAGTCTTGTGCCGCTTACCATGAACCAAACACAGGTAAGTGACTGTTCGCATGTATTTGTGCTTTGCACGGAAACCGAAATTTCAAAAAAATATATTGAGCATTACTTTTCAAATGTGGAGAAAACAAGGAATACACCTTCGGAAATTTTAAAACCTTTTGAAACTTTTTTGATTGATGAATTTACAAGAAAACCGAAAGAGGAAATCCAAAATTGGGCTGCAAAACAAGCCTATCTTGCCCTTGGGAACCTTTTGACCGTGTGTGCTTTGGAGGATATCGATGCCTGCCCCATTGAAGGATTCGAGCCTAAAAAGTATGACAAATTTTTGCAGCTGCAAGAAAAAGGATTACAATCTGTTTTGGTTTTGGCAGTGGGTTATCGTGCAGAAGACGATATGTTTGCAGAGATGAAAAAAGTGCGACGTGGCGTTGAAGAAGTTGTTATCGAAATGTGATTTTTTAACCACAAACCACAAACTAATAGCTACTCGCTCCCTGCTATATCTTCGCCTGGTACGTATATAAATCAAAATACCTTCCTTCTTTTGCAATAAGCTCTTCGTGACTTCCGGTTTCAGCAATGTTTCCATTTTCGATAACTAGAATCTGATTTGCTTTTTTAATGGTACTCAATCTGTGGGCGATGATAATCGTCGTTCTGTTTTTAATAAGTTCGTTCAACGATTTTTGAATCAAAGCTTCACTCTCAGTATCTAAATTTGAAGTAGCTTCGTCTAGAATAATGATTTTTGGGTCGGCAAGAATAGCGCGTGCAATGGAGATACGTTGGCGCTGTCCACCGCTTAGCTTTACACCGCGTTCGCCTATTAATGTGTCGAGTCCGTCTTCAAAACGATCTGTAAATTCATTTACATATCCCGCGTTTACTGCATTTAATAATTGCTCCTCAGTGGCGTCTGGCCTCGGAAATAAAATGTTTTCACGGATGGTACCTTCGAATAAAAATTCGTCTTGCAGCACCACTCCCAAATTTTTACGATAACTACTCAACTTAACAGTAGATAAATCGACGCCATCCATCAAAACCTGTCCCGAAGTGGGTGTTAAAAAAGTAGCCGAAAGTCCTGCAATCGTAGATTTCCCAGAACCCGAACTTCCCACCAATGCAATCACGTTTCCAGCTTTTACGTCAATATTAATATTATGTAGGACATTTTTTCCTTCTTCGTAAGCAAACGTTACATCTTTAAATTGCAAGTGTCCTTTGATGGCTGGAAGAGTCACCGTTCTATTTTTCATTTCCTCCTCGGGAGTGATGTTCATTAATTCTTCGGTACGGTCAAGTCCGGCAAGGGCTTCGGTGAGTTGACTCCCAATGTTGCTCATTTGCACAATGGGCGCAATCATAAAACCTAGCAATAATGTGAAGAGTAAAAAATCTCCCACGGTCATGTCGCCTTCAATCATATAATACCCACCAATTCCCATTATTCCTACGGAAGCTAATCCAAGCAGAAATGTGCTGGAACTGGTCATGATTGCTGTTGCAGTCAAACTCTTTTTTACATTCTGAAACAGTTTGTCTACACCTTCTTCAAAGATTTTATTTTCTTGCGCCTCGGCGTTAAATCCTTTGATTACACGAACACCAGCAAGTGTTTCTGTTAATCTTCCTTGTACTTCAGCATTTATTTTTCCGCGTTCTCTAAAAATGGGTCGAATGAATTTGAATGCTTTTAAAGCCACAAATCCAAAAATAGCAACGGGCAAAAACACGAACAACGTCATCCACGGATTGATGCGTACCAGCAATACAACCGAAATAATCGCGGTAATACTTCCACCCACAAGTTGAACAAGTCCGGTTCCTATTAAATTGCGAACTCCCTCCACATCGCTCATTATCCTTGAGACCAGAGATCCACTTTTTGTATTATCAAAAAAGCTAATGGGTAATGACAATACTTTTTTCTGAACTTGAGCACGCAATTCACTAATCAAATACTGAGCTTGCACGCTCAATATTCGGGTCAATAAAAAAGAGGTGATTGCTTGCACTAACAGGGCAACTCCAACCATCCATAATAAGTTGTATAAAGCCGAAAAGTCTTTATTCGGAATGATTTCGTCCAGTAATTCTTTTGATTTCAAAGGGAGGACAAAACTGGCGAGCCTTCCAATTACGATTAATCCAAGACCTATAAAAACCAATTTCCTTCGTGGCCAGATAATTGTCTTGAATGCCGAAGTCATTGTAACTTTAGCATGTTCTCTATCTTTTTTTTCTTTGGTTTCGGCGTAGTGTTTCATGAATTGTAAAGGTAGTCAAGTCTTAAAATTTCCGAAGTGAAAAGAGCATTAAAAATTAAATGACAACTGTATATTTACAACTTTTAGTTTTGTTAAGACGGATAAAAGATAATCAAAGACGGAAGACGGGTGACCGAAGGTGGGAGTCAACACAATGAAGATGTCTGGTTGAGAACAATTGAAACCTACTTGAGAATAACAAATATTTAATTCCCACTTCTGCACAATCTAGAATCAAAAACTATAAACTATAAACCATTTAACGATTAACCCCATGCCCGGATTTGAAGTTTTTGGCGACGAAGAGCGCTCACAAGTAAACGATGTTTTAGAAAACGGTGTGTTGATGCGCTACGGCTTTGATGGCATGCGCAACGGCCATTGGAAAGCACTGGAATTTGAAAAGGCGTTTGCTGCCAGAATGGAAACAAAACATTGTCAATTGGTTTCCAGTGGAACTGCCGCATTAACTGTCGCACTTGCTGCGGCAGGCGTGGGGGCAGGGGATGAGGTGATCATGCCCGTGTTTACTTTTGTGGCGAGTTTTGAGTCTATTTTAATGCTTGGGGCTGTTCCAGTTTTGGTCGATATTGATGAAACATTGGGGCTTGACCCAAAAGCGGTGGAGGCTGCAATCACATCAAAGACCAAATGCATCATGCCCGTTCACATGTGTGGTTCTATGGCAGATTTAAAGGCGCTAGCCGAAATATGTAAAACCCACAATCTTTTATTGCTTGAAGATGCTTGCCAAGCGATTGGAGGAACGTTTGACGGAAAACCTTTAGGGAGTATTGGAGATTTAGGTTGTTTTTCATTCGATTTTGTAAAAACAATTACGTGTGGAGAAGGTGGCGGAATTATTACAAATAGCGACGATTTTAAAATAAACGCTGACCAATTTCAGGATCACGGTCATGACCACATAGGCAACAATCGTGGTGCCGAAACGCATCCTGCATTGGGTTATAATTTCAGAATTTCAGAATTAAATGCTGCGGTTGGTATCGCACAATTAGGGAAATTTGATGCTATTTTAGAAAAGCAAGAACTGTATTATAACATTCTAGCTGAAGAATTAACTCCAATCCCTGAAATTACTTTTAGAAAAGTGCCCGAGGGCGGTGTGCAAAACCACTCCTTTGTCAACTTCTTTTTACCCACACAGGAAATTGCCAAAAAGGTGCACACAGCTTTGGGCAAAGCAGGAGTAGAGGCTTGTTTTTATTGGTTTGACAATAATTGGCACTACATCCACGGTTGGGAACATTTAAGGAATTTAACCTCCTTCCAAAATCTTTCTTCGGAAATTAAGAGCCAAATTCAAGATTTAAATACTACCGATTTCTCAAAAAGTGATGCTTGGATGGGAAGGACTATTTCTTCATTGGTAAAGATTGGAATGACGGAGGATCAAGTGAGAGAGCGGGCAGTAAATATCAAGAAAGTAATTCTTCAAGTTTTATCTTAATTTACTATAAATATTATTGAGTATTTGTTAAATGCTTGTTAGAGCAAGTTGTTAATTAACGTTTTCTCTTTACATTTATCTTATAACATTAAAACTATATAATTATGAGAGGTTTACTTTGGTTAGTCGCAGTTATTTGCATAATTGCTTGGATTTTAGGTTTCTTCGGAATAGTATCCGGTCTAGGAACCAGTAGTTTAATTCATGTACTGTTGGTTATTGCAATTATAGCAATATTATACAACATTATAAGTGGTAGAAGGCCTTTGTAAGAAGAACTAATACAATCTTACTAATAAAAAAGGCGACGTTTCTAAAAACCTAGAAACGTCGCCTTTCATTTTATTCGATTTTAAAATTATACCGTTTATTTCTTAATAACCCACATAGTCAATAATCTCCAACCCATATCCAATCATCCCTACGCGTTTAGATTGTGTAGAGTTTGAAACCAACCTTATTTTATGAATACCAAGGTCGTGTAATATTTGGGCTCCAATACCAAAGTCTTTTGCATCCATGCCAATAGATGGGGCTTTTACAATCGTATTTTCTTTTTGAGTTTCGCGAAGTTGGCGTAATCGAGCTAAAAGATTAAATGACTGACTCTGCTGATTGATAAAAACCAAAGCACCTTTGCCTTCATCATTGATTACCTTGAACATGTCGTCAAGTTTTTTGTCAACGTTATTCGTTAAGGTTCCAAGAATGTCGTTATTTACTAAAGTAGAATTTACGCGAACCATAACAGATTCTCCCGCGCCCCATGTTCCTTTGGTTAGCGCAATGTGGATTTGATCATTTGTGGTTTGTTGATAGGCACGGAGTCTAAATTCGCCAAAGTTTGTCGTAATATTAAAATCTTCTTTTTTCTCAATCAAAGAATCGTGCTCCATTCTGTAAGCTACCAGCGCCTCGATGGAAACCAATTTTAAATCAAACTTGCGAGCTACTTCTACCAAATGCGGTAGGCGCGCCATTGTCCCATCTTCATTCATGATCTCTACAATCACTCCGGCAGGTTTTAGTCCAGCGAGTCTAGCAAAATCAATTGCAGCTTCGGTGTGGCCTGTTCTTCGGAGTACACCACCATCTTTTGCTTTCAAAGGAAAAATATGTCCCGGTCTGCTTAAATCGTAAGGTTTTGTATCTGCATCAATCAATGACTTTACAGTCTTTGCTCTATCGGCTGCCGAAATCCCAGTCGTTACGCCATTACCTTTTAAATCCACCGAAATCGTAAACGCAGTTTCCATAGGGTCTGTATTATTCCCCGTCATCATTTCAAGCTGCAATTCTTTACAACGACTTTCGGTAATTGGAGCGCAAATAAGACCTCTTCCATGGGTTGCCATAAAGTTAATGATCTCTGGAGTAATCGTTTCGGCTGCAGCCAGAAAATCGCCTTCATTTTCTCTGTCCTCATCATCAACAACAATAATCACCTTGCCTTGCTTGATATCCTCAATGGCTTCTTCAATGGTGTTTAATTTTATTTGGGTTCCGTTTGCGGTAGTCAACATATCAAAATTTTAATGGACAACAAAGATAAGGAATGAGTTGCGATTTGCGATGTGGGATTTACGATATACGATCTTCAAAACTTCGGAAATTTGAAAATGGAAAAAGTTTTGAGTCAATAACGATAAATGAAAATTTTTTTTCTTCGGAAATTTCTATGATAAAATTCTTTTTGACTATTTTAAATGAAGAAGTAGAAATAATAATGGAATTTAAATTTCCGAAGCAATTTATAAATCTTTAAAACTCACCGTCTTTGTAGCCTTTATCTTTCAACGCTTTAATCGCTGCTTCTTTGACTTCTTTTGAATAACCTAATCGTTCGTGGTTGTGAACAATATCCTTTAATTGCTCATCATTTCTGGAGAGGACGAGCGCTTTTTCCTGTTGGGTGAGTAGGATTTGATTTTCGGGTAGATCAGAGTCACTTTTCTTTTTGAACAAACGTGTAAATCTGCTAATAAATGTGTCAAAGTCAAATACACCTTGGTCTGTTGTGGCTCGATAGGTAAGCCAAATACTCAACGGCAACATAATTGCCGTACTCATCCAAGTGGCGATGAAGGGATGGAGCGTGCCATCCTCTGCGCTGTTTTTTGCGAAAATACCAATAAAGTGATAGGTCAAGAATAGTAAAATGGCAACAACCATGGGCAATCCCATACCGCCTTTTCTAATAATGGCTCCCAAAGGCGCACCCACGAAAAAGAGAATGATGCAGGCAATCGCTAGCACATATTTATCGTGTAATGCCATTTCAAATTTATTCAGTCGCTTTGTTTTTACTGCAAATTCGCTCTTTTTTGCATTGATGCTTTGGAGGGTTCCTTTTACATTATTCAATGCCATTTTTGCAATATCGGCTTGTGCTTTGGGTTTAAAGACATCCATAAATGTATCTAGGGTGTCTGATATTTTTTTAGTTTTTATCGATGGGTCTGTCAATTTTGAAACGCCGCTTCGATAATACACATCATTTGCAAACGCACCAATGTCTTTAGTGTAGCTTTCTGACAAAGAATCAATTTCGACAATTAATTCACTCATCTTAAACATATTTTGATTGCTCAAATTATTTTCGGCATCTATATCGGTATCGTTCAAGGCTGTCAGGTCAATATTGATAGTGTATTCCTCGAAAAATGTTTTTGAGAAAGGTTCACGTTTTTTTTTTCTTATGTCTTTCTCTTGAATTTCCTGGTAGTCATTCCCATTTTTTAAAATGAGTGATAGTGTATTGCTACCTTCTTCACTTGCAAGTTCGCCGCTTTCAGCTATGGTTACGTTATAATTGCCATTTGGTTTTGTTGGGTTTTTTCGGTGGATGACTACATCTCTTAAAAATTCGTCACGGTCACCATATTTTTCAGCAACTTTAATGTTAATGTCATCACCAATCTGGCTAAACTGACCCGCACTTATTACCATCGACGGACTTAACTGTGCAATGTTTCGGCGTAAGTTTTGCCATTTATATTCAGAATAGGGGATTACATTATTGGCAAAAAGAAACGCCGTAAAACTCAATAAGAGGATAAAAACTGTTAAACTTCGCATGGCGCGTTGCAGTGAAATACCGGTAGATTTCATGGCGGCAAATTCATACTTTTCGGAAAAACTTCCGAAGACCATTAAAGATGTAACGAGAATCGTAAGCGGTAAAACCAGTGGAATAAGACGTGGAGAAACGTACCATAAAAATTTAAGTACAATCCATAAATCTAAATCCTTACCCGCTAATTCGCTAATATATAGCCAAATAGTTTGCAGTACAAAAATGAACATTAAAATAATGAAGACGCTAAAAAACGTCTTCAAATAACTTGTCAATATATACCGGTCGAGTATTTTCAAACCACGAATTTAATCCAATTTGTTTATGTAGTAGCCGTCGCTTTTATACTTAGCTTCGTCAAAGGTAAACAAGGTTTTTGAAAGTGGCTGATTTGTTTTAAAAGATTGTACGGTCAAAGTATATTTTGTCCCTTTCGCATCTGTTTGAATTAGCTTATAAATGTGTTTTGTTTGTGCATCAATACCTAACAGTATGTCTTTAATTTCGGCATTGCTGTCAATGGGTGTCAATTTTACGAATTGGATTTTTCTTCCACTTACGTTTTGAACGATATCCATTTTTGCATTGTATCCTTTTTCATAAAAAGTCAACATTTTTGAAGGTGTGATATCTTTGTCATCCTTAGCATTGTATGTTGAAATGGTTACTTCTTCATCTTCAGGAACAATAGTGAAAATCTTCTTTCCATCAAATAAGCGGGTTGTACCTAACATATTAAGTACATATTTTTCTCCTGAAAGAGAAACATCGCCACGTGTGTCTTGATTGACTCCTTCTTTTTTATTATTGAGGTTGTACTTAAAGTCAATGGTAATATTGTCATAGCTCCGCACTTTTGCCGAAACTTCATTTAGGAGTTTTTTTGCGTCTTGTGCGCTTGCTGTTGCTACTGTAAAAATGGTAATAAATACTAAAGCTAACTTTTTCATAATGATTGCTCGCGTAGGCGAGCAGCTTTTAAATTAAACTAAACTTACTTTATTCTGAATCTAACAATTGATTTAGTGCATCAATCGTGGGAACGGTTACTTGTCTTGCTTTACTACCTTCAAAAGGCCCAACGATTCCTGCGGCTTCAAGTTGGTCGATAATTCTTCCAGCTCTATTATAGCCTAATTTTAGTTTTCGTTGTAATAAAGAAGCGCTTCCTTGTTGTGCGATTACCAGCACTTCGGCGGCGTCTCTAAACAGTGCATCCCGTTCGTTGATATCATTATCAAGAGTTGTGCCACCTTCTTCGCCAACATATTCCGGTAAAATATGTGCATCTGGATACGCTTTTTGACCACCAATAAAGTCGGTTATGTCAGCAACTTCTGGAGTGTCAACAAAGGCACATTGAATACGCACCAGCTCATTTCCTTGGGTGTATAACATATCTCCTCGTCCTATTAATTGATCTGCACCGCCACTGTCAAGAATTGTTCGGGAATCAATTTTACTTGTTACTCTAAATGCAATTCTCGCAGGGAAGTTTGCCTTAATAATACCCGTTATCACATTCACAGAAGGTCGCTGCGTTGCTACAATTAAATGAATACCAATGGCACGAGCCAATTGCGCCAAACGAGCAATAGGAGTTTCCACTTCTTTTCCAGCGGTCATAATCAAATCTGCAAACTCATCAATGACCAAAACAATATAGGGCAAGTATTTATGTCCGTCATTTGGGTTTAATTTTCTCGCTTTAAACTTTGTATTGTATTCCTTGATATTACGTACAAAAGCGTTTTTCAACAAATCATACCGTTGGTCCATTTCAATGCATAAAGAATTCAGCGTGGTAATTACCTTATTTGTATCCGTTATAATTGCATCTTCGTCGCCCGGTAATTTTGCAAGAAAATGACGCTCAATTTTGTTGAATAAAGTAAGCTCAACCTTTTTTGGGTCAACGAGAACGAACTTTACTTCAGCGGGATGTTTTTTGTAGAGTAGGGAGGTGAGGATGGCATTTAATCCAACCGATTTACCCTGTCCCGTAGCACCCGCCATTAGTAGGTGTGGCATTTTTGCAAGGTCGACCACGAAGGTTTCATTGCTTATTGTTTTTCCTAAGGCTAATGGCAGTTCCATTTCAGCACTTTGAAATTTAGGCGATGCAATTGTTGACCGCATCGAAACTGTTTTTGGGTTTTTGTTAGGTACTTCAATACCTATCGTTCCGCGCCCGGGAATAGGGGCGATAATTCTAATTCCCAATGCCGAAAGTGACAGTGCAATATCGTCTTCGAGATTTTTGATTTTTGAAATTCTAATCCCTGCATCGGGTACAATTTCATATAGAGTTACCGTTGGACCAACCGTTGCTTTAATGCTTGCAATCCCAATTTTATAATTGTTGAGTGTGTCAACAATACGGTTTTTATTATCTTCCAGCTCTTCTTGATTGATAGTAATTCCTTGCCCTGAAGTGTAATCTTTCAAAAGATCAATTGTAGGAAACTTGTAACCACTCAGTTCCAATGTTGGGTCGAATTCGCCAAAATCTGCAACCAATTTATCGCTCAAATTTTTCTTGCCTTCTTTCTCGTTGGTAATTTTTTCCACTTCCATTGCAACTTCTTCTTCGGCGATTTCAACTTGAAATTCTTCGGTGGAGACAATCGGTGATTTTACTTCGGAAATTTCTGCTTCGGTGGTGTCGTTATTTGATGAAAAGTCTGTAGTTTTTGATGTTTCAAAACTCGTTTCGGCAGCAGTTATTGTGTCTACATTATCTTCAGGTTGTTTCATTTCCGAAGTTCCATCTTCCAAAGAAAAGTCGGATTCAATACTCTTTTTTGTTTTCTGAAATGTAGTAGCAACAAGCTCTGGAGTGATTTTTAAACGAACCACTAAATAAATAATCGCGAAAAACGTCATTAATAATATAGTGCCTAGAAACCCAATGTAGTCCTGAAAAAAGTCGTTGATTTCATACCCAATTACACCACTAAAAAGTGAATTTTTGAAATGGAAAAATCCAAAAAATATGGAAATCCAAATCATCAATAAAATACCCCAAAACCAAAATTTCTTTAATTGGCTTTTTGCATAATCGAAAAATAAATAGACCCCTGTTAATGTTACGAGCGTTGCAAAAATGAAGGATGAAATTCCGAAGCCATCATAGATAAAAAAGTGCGCGATGTTACTGCCAAATTTACTTAGCCAGTTTTTACTTTCAGCATCTCTGTCTATAATTCCTACAATGCTTTGGTCAGCCTGCCATGTAAAAAAATAAGACACAAAAGAGAACAGAAGCGCGAGCCCAAGCAGCATAAGAAAACTCCCTAACAGTATTTTTTGCTGTTTTGAGAGTTTGAACGAGATAGGTTTTCTCGGTTGCTTGGTTTTCTTTGTCGTTGTTTTCTTTTTGGCCATTAATGGGTAGGTGTGTCTCAAACAAAAGTACAAATTGTTAACGTATGTAGTACGCCCGATAGTTTAAAAGTTTGAGGATTTTTTGAGCCTAATTTATGTGTCAAGTAAAATTTTTCAAAAAAAAAGTGATGACATTTTTTAACTGTTGCGATATACTAATGAAAACAATAATTAATCATTAAAACAAACAACATGAAAAATTTAAAAAAATTAACCGCAATTTTATTTCTATGTCTAGCTGTAGTGTCTTGTAACAAAGATGATGGTGATTCTGAGCCAACAAATGCCGAACTAATTATAGGCTTATTTCAATTACAATCTGTCACACAAGATGGCAATCCCTTTGCTCTAGGTCCTTGTGACCTTTTAGAAACTGTACGATTTAATGAGTCTGGTGCGTTTACTCAAACTATTTACTCTGGTGAAAACTGTGCTGTGATTACCCCTTTAAATGGAACCTACACTATCACAGATACTAGTATTACTACAAATGTGGGTAGTGATGCCACAATTGTTCGTATTGTCACTTTAAATGACAGCTCTTTAAGCGTAGAATTTAATGAAAGTGGAATTTTATTTGTTCAAAATTATATTAGAAAGTAACCGAAATCTTTTGAACAATCTAATAGTAAAAGTAGTAAAAGGTCAAACTATCGCAATGATGGTTTGACCTTTTTTATTTGTCTAAAATTTAGGAATATAAATGATGCATGCAATTAGGACTGCGGCAACGGCAGCAAAAAAAACTGCTCCTGCGGCTACGTCTTTAATAAAACCTATTTTGTTGTGGTAATCTGGATGAACAAAATCGGCAATCGCTTCAGCAGCTGTGTTGAGGCCTTCGACGCTCATGACTAAACCAATAGCAAAAATTTGAAACATCCACTCCGTAGCGCTTATGTTAAATACAAATCCTGCAATGGTAATACCTATGGCAATTATTGTTTGTACTTGTATACTCGGTTCGGTTTTGATGAGCTTCCAAGCACCAACAATTGCATATTTACAACCTTTAAGTCTTTTTCCTAAAAAGGTATTCCACATTATTTCAATGCATTTAGCGCAGCTTGATAATTAGGTTCTTGTCCTATTTCTGGGACTTGCTCGCTATAGATTATATTATGGTTTTCATCAAGCGCAATCACGACGCGAGAATGTAAACCGCTAAAAGGGCCATCGATGATATTTAATCCATAATCATCACCAAATTTTCCCGTTTTAAAATCACTCAACATCTCTACATTTTCAAGGCCTTCTGCGGCGCAAAAACGTGCCTGGGCAAAGGGTAGGTCTCTGGAGATACATAATACTTTTGTGTTGTCCAACCCAGCAGCTTCTTCATTGAATTTACGAGCTGATGCAGCACAAACGCCAGTATCAACACTAGGGAAGATATTGAGTATTTTGCGGAGACCGCTATAATCGCTTAAGGATTTTACGCCCATATCTGAAGCGACAAGTTTAAAATTTTGAGCTTTTGAATTGTTTTCTGGTAGGTTTCCGTTGGTTTCGACAGGATTTCCGCCGAGTGTTATTTTTGCCATTTTCTCTGAGTTTTTAAGATTCAAAAGTACACATTCAAGAATTGAAATTTCTTAAAGGTTTCAAAAAAAAGAAATGCTTCGGAAATATAATAGTTCCGAAGCATTTAGACTATAATTCTAATCCTCGTTAAGCCGTCGTATAATTTTCTCTAATCATTTTGATTTTGATATTGAGAGCGGCGAAAAGTAATGTCATAAATGGGCTGAGCCAGTTGAAGATTGCGTAGAAGAAATATTCTCCCACACCTACTCCGAGTACCCCGCTTTGATACGCTCCACAGGTATTCCAAGGGATTAGAACAGAGGTTACCGTTCCACTATCTTCCAATGTTCTTGATAAGTTTTGAGGAGCGAGGCCTCTGTCTTCATACGCCTTTTTAAACATTTTTCCGGGAATTACGATAGCTAGGTATTGATCACTTGCAACAACGTTTAAACCCAAACAGCTTACTACCGTACTAGCAAATAATCCAAATATGGATGTTGCCATAGAAAGTAACACCTTTGTAATTCTTGCCAATGCACCAATGGCATCCATAATGCCACCAAATACCATAGCGCAGATAATTAGGAGTATTGTCCATAGCATTCCGTTGACCCCTCCGGCACTAAAGAGCTTTTTTAATCTTTTGTTAGTTATGAGTTTGTCTAAATTCTCAGCTTTATTTTGTGCCACACTTAAGTCTTGATAGCTCGATGAGAAGTATGTTTTTAGGGTTTCAGTTGTAAAAACTCCCTCTAAATCATCATCAGTAAATAAGTTTTTCAGTTTATCATCATTGTTAATTTTTTCTATATCAGATTCGGATAGTGCGGATAAATAAGTTGAGTCGTCAATTTCAACGCTTGTGTCAGTCAAAATTGAATTTACGATTGTTTGAGTAGGCGAGTCTGTAATAGTTTTAATAAGATTGGGCTGAAAAGCGAATGCGAATATAGCTGCTACTATTACACCGGATGCAAGAGCTATTAGGGGCTTTGTTTTGAATAGAATAAGCACTATTACCAATAGTGGTACAGCAAAAAGCCAAGGTGTAATATTAAAGTACTTATCTATTGTTTCAAGAATAAATGTAGTGTCTGATCTTCCACTAGTGTCAATCGTGGCACTAATAATTGAAAAAACGATTAATGTAATGATTATGGTAGGTACGGTGGTAATCGCCATATAGCGAATGTGTGTAAACAAATCTGTTCCAGCCATTGCGGGCGCTAGATTGGTTGTGTCACTCAAAGGCGACATTTTATCGCCAAAGTATGCCCCTGAAATTACTGCCCCTGCTATCATTCCCGGATTGATACCTAAAGCCGTTCCTATTCCTATTAAAGCAATACCTACTGTAGCACTTGTAGTCCAAGAGCTTCCCGTTGCCACCGAAATAATCGCTGCAATAATCACTGATGCAGGTAAAAATATCGCCGGACTCAAAACCTGAAGGCCATAATAAACCATTGCGGGAATGATACCACTTACCAACCAAGTTCCTGCCAGTGCACCTACTAATAATAAAATACAAACGGGAATAAAAATGCTTTTTAAATTTTCCCATATTTCGGTAAGCATAGTGCCAATTCCTACTTTATTTTTGAACCCCACGATTGCTGCTGCAAGTCCGCCAAGCAATAAAATAAATTGATTTGAATAATCCCCGAGCCATGCTCCATCCGCAAAAAAAATATTATAAGCAAGTAGCCCCATCAAAATAATTACGGGAATGAGCGCTTCCCAAATGGACAATTCTTTGTTATCCATAATGTGTTGGTTTTCAATATCAATTTCTGATAGGTTGTCGTCTTGATTCATTTTTGGCTGAATTATATTATGTAATGTTACGATTTTGTGGAAAATTGTGCAAATGAAAAAAGGAATCCACAAGAATTCCTTTTTTTAATTTGTAGAAGAAGGTTTTTAAAGAACGCCAACTTTTACCATGCACTCACGCATCATTTTATAGGTTCGTTCAATATCTGAGTCGAGACCAATTGAAAATCTAATCAAGCCATCGGTCAATCCCATTTCGGCTTGTTCATCTTCGGGAATTTCCGAAGAAGTAGAGCTTCCCGGTGCGCTGAACAACGTTTTATAAAAACCTAAACTCACCGCGAGATAGCCTAGGTTTTTTTCTTGCATCATTTCCATTAGTTCGTTGGCTTTGTCAAGACTACCCGCGTCAATGGTGAGCATTCCGCCGTAACCATATTGTTCGTTCATCATGCCATTGTACAAGTCATGACCCGGGTGAGATTTTAGTCCGGGATATACAGTTCGCAGTCCATCTGCTTCAAATTTATTTGCTAAGAACAGTGCATTTTTACTGTGCTGTTGCATTCTTATATGCAAGGTGCGCAGATTTTTTAAAATAGAGGCCGCTCGCAAACTATCCATAGAAGCGCCCAAAAGCATGCACGCCCCATCATTTACATTTCTTAGTGTATCTATCAACTCTTGTGTTCCGCAAACTACGCCACCCATGGTATCGCTCGCACCGTTGATAAATTTTGTGAGACTGTGCATTACAACATCGGCACCCAATTTTGCTGGGGATATCGTCAATGGTGAAAACGTATTATCAACCAATAATTGTAAATTATGTTTTTTAGCAATCTTTGCTAACCCAGCAATATCAGCTATTTCGAGCAAAGGATTACTAACACATTCGCAAAAAATAATTTTGGTTTCCGGCTTTATAGCAGCTTCAACCGCTTCTAATTTTGTGATATCAACAAAGGAGGTATGAATATCCATTCTTGGAGTAAAATTCTTTAAAAAAGCGTAGGTTCCACCGTAAATAGTTCGGCTAGAGACGATATGGTCGCCTGCTTGGCAAAATTGTAAAATCGTGGGTGTGATTGCTCCCATGCCACTTGCTGCTACGTTTGCAGTTTCGGTGCCTTCCATTGCGGCAAGTGCTTCGCCCAAATACAAGTTTGATGGCGTTGAGTGGCGTGAGTATAAATAGCATCCGTCTGCATTTCCTTCAAAGGTGTCAAACATGGTTTTGGCCGACAAGAATGTATAGGTTGAAGAATCTGAAATCGAGGGATTCACACCTCCAAATTCCCCAAAATATTGTAAATCTTGAATGTTGTTTGCTGGTTTAAAAGTTTTGTCTGCCATAAATTTTGATTTTTGCTTCGGAAATCTTAATGTATTTATAATTTCGTCAAATGTATCTAAATGTAGATTATTTGTCAATGTAATGTGTTTTATTTGGTTTATCAATCTTTAAATGATTTAAATTTCAGAAATAAAATCTAAAAAATTTAATCTCTATTAGTATCTTTATGAAAATTTTTCTATATGAAACTTGATGTAACCGATAAACAACTGCTGGCCGAAGTGCAACAGGATTGTAAGCAAACTAACAAGGAGCTTGCGTTGAAGTTAAACCTTTCTGTCACTGCGACGTATGAGCGGATTAAGAAATTGGAACGGAATGGATTGATTCAAAAATATGTTGCTTTGCTTGATAAAAAGCAATTAGATTTAGGATTTATGGTTTTTTGTCATGTAAAATTAACACAGCATAGCGAAAAATATATTAGTGAATTTGAGCGCGAAGCCACACAACTGGAAGAGGTTTTAGAATGCTACCATGTAAGCGGGGAGTACGATTATTTGCTTAAAGTGGTGGTAAAAGATATGGAGCATTTTAGAGAGTTTATGATAAATAAATTAACTTCGTTGCAGCATATTGGGAGTACGCAGAGTTCCTTTTCAATCAACGAAGTTAAAAACACCACCGCGGTGCGATTATGAAAATTTCAAAACGATATTTAGCCATTGAATTTTTGTTGCTATTTGTAGCGATGCCAGTAATATTGGCAATTGATTTTGGTTTAAAATTTGAAATTTATTTAAAAATACTAATGGTGTTGCTTGGCTTCGGTTATCTATTGGTAACGCTCCGCCGTTTGGGCGCCATTCAATTTAAAATTAAGGAAGGAATAGATTGGAAAGCATTCTGGAAACGGGTGGGCATTACATTTTTGCTTATTGCAGCAGTGACAATTGTGTATGTGTTTATTGTTGATAAAGCCGCATTGTTTTATGTGCCATTTCATAATCCGGGATTGTTCGTAATCATTTTGTTTGTGTACACACTTTTTTCTGTTTGGCCGCAAGAAATTATTTATCGCACATTTTTCTACGAGCGTTACCAATCCATATTTCCTAAAAAAGCGCAAATAGTTTTTGTCAATGCCATAGTTTTTATGATGGCGCATTTGTTTTTTAGAAACACATTGGTTTTGGTGCTGACTTTTATTGGTGGTATTATTTTTGGATTGACGTACCTTAGATTTAAAAGTACAACGCTCGTGAGTATCGAGCATGCAATTTATGGCAATTGGCTATTTACGGTGGGAATGGGGGAGATGCTTGCATTTCCAGGTATGGAATCGGCTGGCTGATTTTGAGTATGATTTCTTCGGAAATTTTAATGGTTTACTATGATTTTGATGTTTAAAATTTCCGAAGAAAAATATAAAAGCTGGGCAACTATTTCAATTCTTAAAGCGTCTTAACAATAAAATACAGAGTATGACTAAAATTTACTATGTGAGTTTTCTGCTTGTGTTGATTTCTTCCTGCGGAAGTGTGAAAAAATACAACGAAGAAATCTCAAAATTGCATTCGGTTGCAGAATTGCACGAGGATATTGATAAAACGTATATTAGAATCCAACGAGCACACCCTAAATTGCATCAATATATTTCAAAAGAACGATTGAATAATAAGATTGATAGCTTAAAACAATCCATTTCAAAATCAATGTCGAGCAAACAATTTTATTATGCTTTTGCTCCCGTAATCAAGTCAATAGGGCAAGGTCATATTGGGATGGCTGCGCCAATATTGAAACGTACAAAAAAAGAACGGAAAGCTTATAGAGATAAAAAATTTGGTTTCAATAGTTTGGATTTTGAGAACGTTGAGAATAGAATGTTTGTAGTTTCGGCAAAGGACGCAGACACTATTTTAATAGGTAGCGAAGTGCTCAAATTTGAAGATGAAACACCGCAAGAGCTTATTGAAAAATACAATAACAATGTAGCTTCAGATGGTTTTAATACTACCTTGTACGACCGCCTTGTTGCGTCACGTTTCCAAAGGTTTTATGTCATGGACAAAGGACTTTTAGATAGTGTTAGCATGACATTTAAGCAGCGTGATTCGGTTTTTTCTAAAACTTTTAAATGGCAAGACAAAAAGAAGAAAAGCGATTCTTTAACCGAAATTCAAAAAGATAGTATTTCAGCCATCAAGCCCATTAAACTCACAAAAGAGGAGCGAAAATTAAAAAGAGATTCATTAAAAGCCGTGAGAAAATATAAAGACATTCATGGCTATAACTATCAAGATGGGACTTACAATAGAAATTTAAGTTTTGTTGGCAACGATAGTACTGTGGCGCTCATGAAAATAAGAGGTTTTACAAATGGTGACTTTAGAACTTTTTATGAAGAAACCTTTAAAACTTTGGACAGTCTAGGCACGAAAGAGTTGATTATCGATTTAAGGGACAACACAGGTGGTCGCGTAAAGGAGATAAACGACCTCTACGGCTATTTAACAGATAAAGAATATGTAATGTACAATGAAAGCGAAGTGACCGGGAGAACCCCCATCATCAAGTCGTTTATGAGCAATACCTCGCCGGGATTTTTGAAAGCCTTTACTGTAGTTGCATCGCCTATAATTTTAGTACATAATGTATTTAAGACACGAAAACGTGATGGTAAATTATACTACAGATTAAACGGGGTTAAACCTTTGGAGCCAAAGGAAACTAACTTTAAAGGGGATGTATATGTATTGATAAATGGAAGTTCGTTTTCGGCTTCTTCTTTACTATCTACAAATCTCAAAAAAAATGACAGAGCTATTTTTGTAGGTCAAGAAACGGGTGGTGCGCATAACGGTACAGTAGCTGGAATGACGAGAGGTTACGAAATGCCAAACTCAAAAGTAATCATCAAAATGGGAGTAATGCAAGTAGAATCGCCTTACAAAGTTGACCCAGATGGATATGGCGTCATGCCAGATGTTGAAATTATCCCCACAGTTGCTGACCGCCAAGCAGGTATTGATCCTGAAATTGAATGGGTGTTAAGTGATATTGAGTCTAAACAATAATCGTATCTATTTTACTTGATTTAAACCTTTGTGAAAAATTGGATATTCCTTTAACAAAATCGTACTTTTGTAATCGTTTTTAGCGACCCTCGGTCATTTGAGGGCAATCAA
The DNA here is from genome assembly GCF_051252435.1 of Patiriisocius sp. NCBI lineage: Bacteria > Pseudomonadati > Bacteroidota > Flavobacteriia > Flavobacteriales > Flavobacteriaceae > Patiriisocius > Patiriisocius sp. Next base: position 84,786 of record NZ_JBPOFW010000005.1, read on the forward strand.
CTTTAAGAATAAAATTTATGAGTCAATACGATGTAGCCGTAATAGGTTCTGGTCCTGGAGGATATGTAGCAGCCATTCGCTGTGCACAATTAGGTATGAAAACTGCCATTATTGAAAAATACAACACCCTAGGTGGTACTTGCCTTAACGTGGGTTGTATCCCGAGTAAAGCGTTACTAGATTCTTCGCACCATTATGAGGAAGCTATCAAGCATTTTGAGGAACATGGTATTGAAATTCCTGGCGAAGTGAAAATCAATTTCAAGAAAATGATTGAGCGCAAGGCCAATGTTGTGGATCAAACAACAAAGGGTATCGATTTTTTAATGAACAAAAATAAAATTGATGTTTTCACTGGCGTGGGAAGTTTTAAGGATGCAACACACATTGAAATAAAAGGCGATAAAACCGAAACTATTGAAGCGAAAAACACCATTATCGCCACCGGAAGCAAGCCATCAACATTACCGTTTATAAAATTGGATAAAGAAAGAGTCATTACTTCAACCGAAGCTTTGAGCCTTAAGGAAATTCCAAAACACATGGTTGTCATTGGTGGTGGAGTTATTGGTCTGGAGCTGGGACAAGTATATCGTCGTTTGGGTGCTGAGGTTTCGGTTGTGGAATATATGGACCGTATTATCCCAACAATGGATAGCGCTCAGAGCAAAGAATTGATGAAAGTAATGAAGAAACAAGGTGTTAAATTTTTCCTTTCGCATAAAGTTTCAGCAGTAGATAGAAAGAAAAATGAAGTGATTGTTACAGCGACCAACAAAAAAGATGAAGAAGTTACTTTTAGTGGTGATTACTGTTTGGTTTCCGTAGGAAGAAAGGCATACACAGATGGCCTTAATTTGGACAAAGCTGGCGTAAAAGCAACCGAAAGAGGACAAGTGGACGTAAACGACCACTTACAGACTAATGTGTCAAACATTTATGCCATAGGCGACGTTGTGAGAGGAGCTATGTTAGCGCATAAAGCAAGTGAAGAAGGTGTTCTTGTTGCTGAAATTTTAGCCGGACAAAAACCTCATATTGATTATAACTTAATTCCAGGTGTTGTTTACACTTGGCCAGAAGTTGCCAGCGTTGGTAAGACCGAAGAGCAACTAAAAGAAGCTAAAGTGGAATACAAGTCTGGACAATTCCCTATGCGTGCTTTGGGAAGAAGTAGAGCAAGTGGAGATGTTGACGGTTTTGTTAAAATCCTAAGCGACTCAAAAACCGATGAGATACTCGGAGTGCACATGGTAGGAGCTCGTTGTGCCGATTTAATTGCTGAAATGGTAGTTGCCATGGAATACAGAGCTAGCGCAGAAGATATTGCAAGAATGAGCCACGCACACCCAACCTATGCCGAGGCCGTAAAAGAGGCAGCGTTAGCAGCTACAGACGATAGATCATTACATATTTAAATTTAATAGAATAAAAAGAGTTTGAAAATCCCGCCTTTGGTGGGATTTTTACTTTTTTAGAAATATCTTCGTGGCAATGCGAACTAATATAAAGAAAACACTTCGTAAAGACACCAATTTAAAACAGGCCATCTTAGCTTGGGCGCAACAATTTGAAGAAGTTGTTTGGTTGGATTCTAACAATCATGCACAGGCTCATAGCACCTATACCGCAATTTTGGCGGTGGATTCATTTACCGCGATAAAAACAGATAGTCATCAAGCCTTTAAGAAACTGGAAGAATATCAAACAACCACAAAAGATTGGTTATTTGGTTACTTGACGTATGATTTAAAAAATGACGTGGAGCGATTGAAATCTGAAAACTTTGACGGATTACAATTCCCAGATTTGTATTTTTTTCAACCAAAACGTTTATTCTTATTTTCAGAAACGGAAGTCACCATTCAATATTTGAATATGATTGATGACGAAGTGGAAGATGATTGGCAGGATATTCTTTCAGCGGAAATTTCCGAAGAAGAACACGCAGCTTCCCATATCAAAATCAGTCTCCGAACTTCAAAAGACACCTATTACGAAAAAATAGACGCGCTATTAAAACACATTGCGCGAGGGGATATTTATGTAGCAAATTATTGCCAAGAGTTTTTTGCCGAAGATGTGACTATTGATCCACTACTAACGTTCAAAAAGTTGAATGATATTTCGCATCCTCCGTTTGCAACCTTTTTAAAAATCGATAAGCATTATTTACTTTCGGCATCGCCAGAGCGTTATTTAAAAAAGACTGGAAATACCGTTGTATCGCAACCTATTAAAGGAACTGCAAAACGAGCTCAAACAAAAACCGATGATGAAAAACTAATCGAAACTTTAAAAAATGACCCAAAAGAGCGCAGCGAAAATATTATGATTACAGACCTCGTGCGAAACGATTTATCGCGCATTGCAACCAAAGGAAGCGTCGTAGTCGAAGAACTCTGTAAAGTTTATACATTTCAGCAGGTGCATCAAATGATTTCCACCATTACGTGCCAAGTGGCAGATGATGTTTCGCCCGTGTCGATTATAAGAAATACATTCCCCATGGGAAGTATGACGGGTGCTCCCAAAGTACGTGCCATGCAAATTATTGAGAAATTGGAAGATGCAAAACGCGGATTGTACAGTGGCGCTGTGGGCTATTTTGCACCCAATGGCGATTTTGATTTTAATGTAATTATAAGGAGTATTTTATACAACGAGATGTCAAAATACGTTAGTTATTCCGTAGGCGGTGCGATTACTGCAAAATCCAATGCAGAGAATGAATATGAAGAATGCTTGCTAAAGGCTAAGGCGATGCGGCAAGTTTTAGAATAAAAAGTAGATAAAAAACTCTCATATTATTTTATAATCTTTGATGGCTTTTTCTGCTGAAATTCCAGCAAAAGAAAATTTTGAATGACCGACGATTTTCAACAACATATTAGAACAACTTTTCCGCAAATTTTGCCTGCTTTAGGTAAAAACGAAGGGAGTAAAATTCTTGTGGCTTGCAGTGGAGGTGTTGATAGTGTGGCATTAGTACATTTGTTACACAAACTAGATTATACCATTGCCATTGCACATTGCAACTTTAGCTTACGCGGAAATGAGAGCGACGAAGATGCTACTTTTGTTGAAAACTTGGCTAACAAATTAAATGTTCCATTTTATTCTGAAACTTTTGACACCAAAACTTTTGCAAAAGACAATGGATTGTCAACCCAAGTAGCGGCAAGGGAGTTGCGATATCGCTGGTTTTATGAAATAACGGAAACGTTTAATTATCATTTTATCGCGACGGGACACCATGCAGATGACGACCTCGAAACTTTTTTAATTAATCTTTCCCGAAGTACGGGTTTAAGAGGTCTCACAGGAATTCCAGAAATTAATGACAAAGTAATCCGTCCCTTATTGCCTTTTTCTAGACAAGATATTTTACGATTTGCAAAAAAGGAACAACTATTTTGGAGAGAAGATAGCAGTAATAAAAAGACAGATTATCTGCGCAATAAAATGCGATTAGAAGTCATTCCATCTTTAAAAGAAACGAATAAAAAACTGCTTCAAAATTTTAGGAAAACACAAGAGCATCTTCAAGAAAGTCAATCGTTGGTGGATGATTATTTGGCTTTGGTTTTCAATTTGGTGGTAGATGAAACAGAAGATGGCTATTCCATTAAAATTGACGAATTAGAACAACTCCCCAATAATAAAGCGTTGTTGTATGAATTACTTCATTCTTTTGGGTTTACTGATTTTAAGGCGATTGTAAAATTACAAAAGGCACAATCGGGCAAAGCTATATTTTCAGAATCTCATCGTCTTTTAAAGGACAGAACGGTGTTTATTTTGTCTAAATTGCAGCAACATCCAGAAATTTCCGAAGTAAGTATTCCAGCAAATCAAAAAATTATTCACAGTCCGCTAACACTGCGCTTTACGCCTAGTGATATTGTAGGAAATATTGATACTGCTACCATTTACGTCGATGCAGATTTACTGCGCTATCCATTGCTTGTCCGAAAGTGGCGGGAGGGCGATGTTTTTAAGCCTTTTGGGATGAAAGGAAATAAGAAATTGAGTAAATTTTTTAAAGATGAAAAGCTATCTTTGGCTGACAAAGAAAAAATTTGGTTGTTGGAAAGTGACGATAAAATCGTTTGGGTGATAGGATGGAGAGCTGATGACCGATTTAAAGTAACTGACCAAACCACGCGTATTTTAAAGATTACAACACACCAACAAACTATGAAACAATTATTTGCGACACTACTATTTTTCTTGTTTGCAGTATCGGGATTTTCACAAATTTTAGAGCCTGTTAAATGGACTTCGGAAATCGAAAAAACGGGCGAAGATACATACATATTAAGTTACATTGCTGAAATTCAAGACAATTGGCATCTCTACGACCAGCAAGAACATGAGGACGGGCCAATACCAACTACGTTTTCTTACCTAGATAATGCTGATAAAATTGAGTTAATAGGCAAAGCAACAGAGAGTGAGTCGCACACAAGTTTTGATAAAGTTTTTAATCTTGAACTTACTTATTTTGACCACAGTGCAACCTTTAAACAAAAGATTAAAGTTTTAGACCCTAATTTGACCTCATTCATCGGAGAAGTAAGTTTTCAATCATGTGATGATGAAAAGTGTATTTTCGATTTTAGGGAATTAGAGTTTGTGTTGCCGGGGAAAAGTGCTGCAAGTGATGAAAACAGTCAGATTTTTGAGCCCGTAACCTGGGATTCTGAGATTAGAAAAATTGGAAATGATACATATGAGTTAATTTTTAATGCGAGTATTGAAGATAAATGGCATGTATATTCAACCAAATCTTATGATGATATAGACCCTTCGGTAATTGCCCCTAATCCAACGGCAGTTCGCTTAGAAGATGATAGTCCAGTTAAGTTAGTTGGATCATTGAAGCAAGTTGGCGAACCACACAAAACTTTTGATAAGATATTTGAAATGGATGTGGAGTATTTTGATAAAACAGCACGTTTTATACAAACTGTAAAAGTATCTAATAGTTCATTAAAAGACCTTATAATATCATTGGATTATCAAACGTGTGATGATGAGAAATGTATATTTCCAACAAAGGATTTTACTTTTCAAATACCAGATGCTAATGCAGAAATTGTTGCAGCTTCAGGTAGTATTAATGATGATGGAAATGATGGAAGTGAAGATAACAAAGGTTTATGGAGGATTTTTATAGTTGCATTTTTCTCGGGCTTCGCGGCATTGTTAACGCCATGTGTGTTCCCAATGATACCAATGACCGTAAGTTTTTTTACCAAACAAAGTAAAACCAAAGCGGCAGGAATTAGAAATGCAATTATATATGGTTTATCAATCATTGTAATTTATGTGCTATTGGGCATTTTTGTGAGTTTAGTTTTTGGTGCAGATGCGCTCAATGCGTTGTCAACTAATGTTTGGTTCAATCTTATTTTCTTTGTGTTGTTAATTGTTTTTGCAGCTTCTTTCTTGGGGGCTTTTGAAATTATGTTACCAAATTCTTGGGCAAATAAAGTTGATAAGCAAGCTGATAGGGGTGGTCTTATAGGTATATTCTTTATGGCACTCGCCTTAGCGATTGTATCTTTTTCTTGTACGGGTCCAATAGTTGGAACGCTCTTGGTTGAAGCTGCTGCCGGTGGAAGTCAAATAGGACCTATTGTGGGTATGTTTGGTTTTGCTTTGGCAATCGCGTTGCCTTTTGCATTATTTGCAGCATTCCCGGGATGGTTAAACTCATTGCCAAAAAGTGGTGGTTGGTTAAATACTGTAAAAGTAGTTTTAGGGTTTTTAGAACTAGCATTAGCTTTTAAGTTTTTATCGAATGCCGATTTGGTACTTCAATTACATTGGTTAGAACGAGAGGTTTTCCTTGCGATTTGGATAGCTATATTTGGGGCTCTCGCTCTTTATTTATTTGGAAAAATACGCTTACCGCACGATTCGCCTGTAACTCACATAAGCGTAGGTAGATTGATGTTAGCATTATTGGTATTATCATTTACAGTGTATATGATTCCTGGGCTTTGGGGAGCTCCACTTAAATTGATAAGTGGTTTTCCACCTGCGGCACATTATAGTGAGTCGCCTTATGGGGTAGGGTTTTCAAAATTGGGAGGCGTTGCCACTACTGCAGTTCAAGGTAAAATTCCTGAGGGGGCAAAGTTATTAGCACCCCACGACATATTGAGTTTCACAGATTATGATAAAGGAGTGGCGTATGCGAAGGAAGTAGGGAAGCCTATTATGATTGATTTTACAGGACACGCTTGTGTAAATTGTAGAAAAATGGAAGAAAACGTTTGGCCAGAGGGTAGTATTCTTCCCATCCTTAAAAATGAAGTGGTATTGATTTCTCTCTATGTGGACGAAAAGAAAGAATTGCCTGAGAACGAAAAGTACACAAGTAAAGAAACTGGTAAAAAAGTGAGAACTGTAGGCAATAAATGGAGTGATTTACAAATCACAAATTATAAGGCAAATGCACAACCTTACTATGTACTTATGAATCATGACGAGGAAAATCTTATCAATCCTGTTGGTTACACGCCAGATGCAGAAGAGTATGAAAAATGGTTAAGGACTGGGATATCTCAATTCGGTAATAAGTAGATGCTATGATTGAGTTAGGGTAAAAAAATAGAGCGTTACATTGTAACGCTCTTAACAAACCTAACTTAGTAAATTTTTTATCGTCATCGTATGTTTTTTATCCCCACAAAAAACATAGTTAGAGCATATTCACTAATTCATACAACAAATCTACACATAACATTAAGTGAAATCAATACGTGTTTCCACGTATATTTAGCCCTACACCGGTAGTTTTCTTAACAATAAATTAGTATTTTTAAGTTAGACTTCCTTTTTTATTCGTTGTAATTTTACTGAAACTATAAGGAGTATCTATGAAAATCTATTTGTTTTGTGCCATAGTCGCATTGTTTGCAAGTTGTAACTCTTCCCAAAAAAATCTCGAAATATCAAAAGCTGAAATTACTTCTTCGGAAATATTAGACATTAAAACTTATTCTTTTGATGTTGTAGAAAACGAAAACATCACTGGAAAAATTCACCGTTTTGATTCTTTTGCATCTAATTTTATAATTCCAAGAACGGTTGATGTTTGGTTACCAAAGGATTACTCGGCCGATAAAACATACGCGGTACTCTACATGAATGACGGTCAAGATTTATTTGACCCAACAGTGGATACACGAAAACCTGAAATGGAGATAGACGAAACGATTACTCGGCTCGTTTCCGAAGAAAAAATAAAAGATGCTATCGTAGTTGGTGTTTATAACATTGCAAAAGAACGAAGCGAAGATTATTTCCCGCAAAAACCTATTGACTTATTACCGGTGAAAACGAAAGATTCTTTATTACAATTGGTAAGAGCATTCAACAAAACGTTTGAATTCAATAGCGATAATTATCTCGATTTCTTGACAAAAGAGCTTAAACCTTATATTGATGCAAATTATAGCACAGCGACAGATGCACAAAACACGTATATCGCTGGAGCGAGTATGGGCGGTTTGATTTCTATGTATGCGGTGTGTGAATATCCTCAAACTTTTGGCGGTGCCATTGGGATGAGTACCCATTGGGTAGGTGCGGTGCCAAGTCCTGGAAATCCCATTCCTCCTGCGTTTTTTGACTATATGCGCAATAATTTACCTTCTCCAGAAACACATAAATTTTATTTTTCCTTTGGAACAAAGGGGCTGGATATGTTTTACACACAATATGAAGATGATGTAAATGATGTCTTTAAAGAGCGGGGTTACATTTCCAATAATGTGTTCCGAAATATTAAAACCGAAGGCGGTAACCACAATGTGCCCTCATGGCAAGAACGTTTTCCAGAAGCGGTCCAAATGATGATTGGGAAGTAGGAATTTTATTTTAAATCTATATTAATTTACAAATGTAGATTTAAGCAAGAGCTATAATTCTTACTGAAAATCAACGTCATAGTGATACTCTTTTGAGGTGTCTTATGTTTAGGTTTAATATGTATCAGTATGTTTTATTACTTCATCTAAAATTTACGTATTTTACACAACTATACTTAGTATTCGTGAGAAATACGTTTTTATCCATACTATCAATTATATTATTTTTTTTGTTCCCCTGCACGTTTTGCAGCGGACAAGAGCTACCGCCTATTTCTAATTTTTCGAGCAATATTTATGGTGCTGGAAATCAAAATTGGTCAATTTCACAAACTGAAAATAAGTTCATTTATATTGCAAATAATGATGGGCTTTTAGAGTTCAATGGAGCAAAATGGACACTATTTCCATCTCCAAATGGCACTTTAATGCGTTCGGTAGCTGTTAAGGACAATAGTGTTTATACAGGGTCCTACATGGATTTTGGTATTCGGGAGAAGAATGAGTTAGGGATACTTACCTATCAATCTCTTAGTGATAAATTAGCTTTAGATATAGTTGAGGATGAACAGTTTTGGAACATCATTCCCTATGAAAATTGGGTGCTTTTTCAATCCTTAAATCGTATTTATGTTTATAACACTTTAAATGAGGAGGTAAATATTATTTCAGCAAATAATACCATCCATAAAATGTATAATGTGGAAGGCGTTATTTATTTCCAAGTTGCAAATGAAGGCTTATACCGTATTCAAAATAGAGTAAAGGAACTGGTTAGTGGTCTAACAATTTTTAAGGAAGATGTTGTTGTTGGTTTGTTCCAAGTTTCGGAAGGTTTGAGAGTCATTACCCGTGCTAACGGAATTCTAAATTTCAACGGTAAGGAATTGTCGTCATGGAATACCGAACTCAAATCTCTTACAAAAACCCTGAGTATTTATACAAGTCTAAGATTGACAGATGGAAGCTTACTTTTAGGCACCATTTCGAATGGGGTGTATCATATTTCTAAAAACGGAGCACTTCTTTTTAAAGTAAATCAAAATACAGGGCTGAGTGACAACACTGCATTATCGCTATTTGAAGATGACGAACAGCATATATGGATAGGTCTTGACAATGGAGTAGACTGTATTAACTTGAAAGCACCATATACCAATTATATAGACCAAAGCGGAATATGACTGGAATGTTACTGCTAGAGATATGATTACATCAATTTCGGTTGTAAATGTTCTTGGGCAAGAAGTAATTCGTGCAACTCCAAGCGCGACAAACTATTCTTTGGATATGTCTGTACTTAACGCTGGTGTTTATGTTGCGAATGTAACAACCGCTCAAGGTGAAAAAACTATAAAGTTGATTAAAAAATAATAAAAGTTAAAGTTTAATTGTTGGAAAACCTGTCTTGATTTATTTTAAGGCAGGTTTTTTTGTTTGTAGTTTTGTCTTGTTTTTTCTGAAATTTCAATTTTAAAAAAGAACTTGTTAACCGAAAACGTTATAGTAACCTCTACAAATTGCGGAAAGCGGTTTTTGCTCTTATATTTATAACCATGAATAAAACCTCTATTAAAAGAATAGGTGTATTGACCAGCGGTGGAGATGCACCTGGAATGAACGCAGCCATCCGGGCGGTAGTTCGATCATGTGTCTATCATAATGTAGAATGCGTTGGTATCTTTAGGGGTTATGAAGGATTAATCGAAGGAGACTTTCAACCTTTGGATGCGCGTAGTGTTAAAAATTTGATTAACCGTGGTGGGACATTTTTAAAGTCAGCACGATCTAAAGAATTTATGACCAAAGAAGGTCGACAAAAAGCCTACGATCATTTAAAGAAAGCCGAAATAGATGCCCTTGTTACAATTGGCGGTGATGGCACATTTAAAGGTGCGATTGTATTCAATGAAGAATTCGATTTTCCCATCGTTGGACTTCCCGGAACTATTGACAACGACATCAATGGAACCGATTACACTATAGGTTACGACACTGCTTTAAACACAGTAGTTGAAGCAATCGATAAAATAAGAGATACTGCAAACTCACACAACCGTTTATTCCTAGTTGAAGTTATGGGGCGTGATGCCGGAGATATTGCATTAAATGCTGGAATAGGAGCAGGAGCAGAGGAAATTCTCATCCCAGAGCAAAACATGGGGCGCGATAGATTGATTGAATCCTTAAAGCGAAGTAAAAAATCTGGTAAGTCTTCAAGTATCGTTGTGGTTGCAGAGGGAGACCAAATAGGAAAAAACATTTTAGGACTCGCCGAATACATTAGAGAAAATCTTGAAGAGTATGAATGTAAAGTCACTGTATTGGGTCATATACAAAGGGGTGGTTCGCCGAGTTGTTACGATAGGGTTTTGGCAAGTAGAATGGGAGTTGGCGCCATAGATGCCTTACTCAATGGAGAGCGCGATGTGATGATAGCTATCGTTCACAACAAGATAGTTTCAATAGATTTTAAAGAATCTTTAAAAGGTTCAAATAAAATAGACGAAAGTTTAATTAGAGTGGCAGATATCACTTCCATTTAATTCAAACCGAAATAAAATTTAATATTAATTGGAGTGTTCCAAACAAAAATAATTGTTTTGATCCTTCAGAATACCATAAAAGAATGACTACAAAAATTGGAATTAACGGCTTTGGTCGTATTGGAAGAATCGCCTTCAGAATTGCATCACAAAACCCAGCTATCGAAGTAGTAGCGGTGAACGACTTGCTGGATGTTGACCATTTAGCATATCTATTGGAATATGATTCGGTTCACGGAAAATACCCAGGTACGATTGAAGTAAAAGATGGTCATTTAGTAGTAGATGGAAATAAAATAAGAGTTTCAGCAGAGCGTAATCCTGAAAATTTAAAATGGGACGAAGCTAGTGCTGACATAGTATTAGATTGTACAGGTATTTTTACAACATTAGATTCAGCAAATGCACATATTAAAGCAGGAGCTAAGAAAGTAGTGATTTCGGCACCTTCAAAAGATGCGCCTATGTTTGTAATGGGAGTAAATCATAAAGAAGCTAAAGCAACCGATACGATTGTATCAAATGCCTCGTGTACAACAAACTGTTTAGCTCCATTGGCAAAGATAATGGATGATAACTTTGGTATCGTTGAAGGGTTGATGACTACAGTACATGCACTTACTGCAACTCAAAGTACTGTTGACCAACCTTCAAAGAAGAACTATCGTTTGGGTAGAAGTGGTGTAAATAATATAATTCCTACTTCAACAGGAGCAGCGGTCGCAGTGACAAAAGTAATTCCTGCACTCAAAGGCAAATTAACGGGAATGGCATTTAGAGTTCCTACGGTAGATGTTTCAGTAGTAGACCTAACGGTTAGAACTGAAAAAGCAACCAACCTTGAAGAGATTAAAAAAGTATTCAAAGATGCCGCTAACGGTTCTTATAAAGGGATTGTAGCTTATACCGATGAACAAGTTGTATCTCAAGATTTTGTAAGCGACCCGCACACATGTACATTTGATGCTGACTCAGCCATTGCACTTAACGATAATTTCTTTAAATTAATCGCTTGGTACGATAATGAGTATGGATATTCAGCAAAATTAATTGATCTTGCAGCTCACGTTGCTAGTTTGTAGAGCGTTGAATAGGGAATTAGTTAAAAACGAACTGGTTGCCAGCGAGTAATAAGCTAATACTCTAATTCCACTATTAACTAACAAATTATTCTACAAATGATTCTTATTACAGATGGAGGTTCTACAAAATGCGACTGGATTTTACTCGATTCGGCTGGTGAAGTTGTTTTAAAAACACGCTCTTTAGGGCTCAATCCAGCGGTTGTTCCAGAAGAGGATTTATTAAAGCGTATTTCTGAAAATCAAGATTTAAAACCTCTTTTCGATACTAAAATGCAACTTGATTTCTATGGCGCTGGCTGTGGTACAAAAACACCGGTCGCTATCTTAAAAGGTGTTTTAGAGTCCATATTTGTAAACTCTACTGTAACAGTTCAAGAAGATACTGTAGCTGCTGTGCATGCGGCTACAAGTGAGCCTGGCATTGTTTGTATTTTGGGAACCGGAAGTAACAGTAGTTATTTTGATGGTAAAAAAGTACACTCAAGTGTGGAGTCGCTAGGATACACATTAATGGACGAGGCGAGTGGTAATTATTTCGGCAAGCGGTTGATTCGGGATTATTTTTATAAAAAAATGCCCAGCGTTTTGGCTACCGAGTTTGCCCGCCGTTTTAACCTTGATGCAGACGATATTAAATTAAATCTCTATAAAAAACCTAATCCAAATATGTATTTAGCATCTTTTGCCGAGTTCATTTTTAATCCGGGAGAAAACAGACCAAAAAATGCTATCGAAATAAATGGTTATTTTTACAAACTGATTAGCGAGGGGATGCTCAATTTTATTGAAAACCGTATTCTCTGTTTCAAGGAAGCGCAGCATGTCCCCATTCATTTTATTGGCAGTATTGCTCATTTTAGCGAGGATATCATTCGTGATTGCATGAAACCCTACCATTTAGAATTGGGTAATATAATTCGCCGGCCTATTGACGGTTTGATTGAATATTACCGCAAAAACAGACTCGATTAAAACGCATTAATAGTACTCTTAAAACCTTTTATGTTCCCAAAAATTAATCCAACGAAAACAAAAGCTTGGCAAAAATTAACCCAGCATTTTGAAGAAATCAATGATGTAGAAATGCAAGATTTATTCGCTTCGGAAAAGGGGCGAACGGAACATTTTAGTATTCAATGGAACGATTTTCAGCTCGATTATTCAAAAAACCGAATCACTTCAGAAACGTTACAACTTTTATTGGAACTCGCTGATGAAGTTAAACTAAGGGAGGCAATCGAAGCTCAGTTTTCGGGCGAGAAAATCAACGAAACTGAAAATAGGGCAGTGCTGCATACAGCATTGAGGGATTTCAAAAATCTAAAACCAGAAATCAAAGCTACATTATCTCAAATGGAGCACTTTTCCGAAGCTATCATAAGCGGAAAATGGAAAGGTTACACAGGAAAATCAATAACCGATGTTGTAAATATTGGGATTGGAGGAAGCGATTTAGGCCCGGCGATGGTTACCGAAGCGTTGTCATTTTACAAAAATCACCTAAAAGTACATTACATTTCAAATATTGATGGCGACCACGTCATGGAAACGCTGAAGCAATTGGATAGAGAGACTACGCTCTTTATTATTGTATCGAAGACCTTCACAACGCAAGAGACGTTGACAAACGCGCAGACAGTTCGTAAATGGTTTTTAGAGCAAGCTCAAGAAACTGCTATTGCTAAACACTTTGTTGCAGTTTCCACTAATTTGGATGCAGTTTCAAATTTTGGAATTTCTGAAGATAACACCTTTACTATGTGGAACTGGGTGGGAGGACGATTTTCTTTATGGAGTGCCGTGGGACTTTCCACGTGTTGCGCCATTGGATATAAAAATTTTGAACAATTATTGAAGGGTGCAAATGAAATGGATATTCATTTTAAAGAAGCTCCTTTTTCAGAAAATATCCCGGTTGTTTTGGCTTTATTGTCAGTCTGGTACAATAATTTTTTTCAAGCTGAAACGGAAGCTGTTTTACCATACTCACAATATCTTTCAAAATTTGTTGACTATTTACAACAAGCAGTGATGGAAAGTAACGGGAAATCGGTTGACCGAAATGGAGATTTTGTAGATTATCAAACAGGAACAATTGTTTGGGGGAGCACTGGTACCAATGCCCAGCATGCGTTTTTTCAATTGATTCATCAAGGTACAAAGTTGATTCCCTGCGACTTTATCGCGTTTGAAGAATCTCTCTTCGGAAATGAAGAACATCAAAGAAAATTATTGGCAAATTTCCACGCACAGACAGATGCCCTACTTATGGGAACTAGAGAAACCGAAGTAGATAATAATTTCAAAGCCTTTAGTGGAAACAGACCTTCAAATTCCTTATTTATCAAAAAGTTGACACCGCAAACTTTAGGAGCTTTAATTGCTATTTACGAACATAAATTGTTCGTGCAAGGAGTAATTTGGAATATTTATAGCTACGATCAATGGGGAGTGGAATTAGGTAAAAAAATGGCAAACCAAAGATTACAATTGTAAGCGGTCTTTCTTATTCAATTTTTTAACGGTTACAACATTTAATAGAGTATTTTGATTTTTAGCAATCTAAAAGTGTTAAAATCTCATATTTTCTTCATTATACTGAAAGTTACTTTCGTAATTACCGACTCTTTTTATTAAATTAGCAATCTTATAAAATTTAAAATACAAATATGAAAAAGTCTACATTTTTATCTGGAGTCATATTGCTTGCCGGTATGGCAACAGCAATTGCTCAAACTCCAGCTGAACGACAAGAAATTGCGTCAAGGTATGATCAAGTTGCTTTAGCGCAATTGGAAGCTGAGTTAGCAACAAACTTTGAAGAAAATCAACAACGTGCAATGGTTGCGGCTGCTGCAAACGGTTGGGAAATTGAAATTGATTTACCTAACGGTGGTAATGCTTTATTAGTAGGGTTATTTCCTGACGGAAGCCCTATGTACTATACAACCGATAACCGCGAGGGAGGAATTACAACCCGTACCAATCTTGTTCACTCTGGTGGAGCTTCAGGCTTAGACCTCAATGGTGAAAACATGCTTGGTGGAATTTGGGATGGTGGTAGAGTGCGTTCTACGCACAATCTTTTAAACGATAGAGCTGACCAAATGGATAGCCCTTCAAGCATTAGTAACCATTCAACACATGTTGCCGGTACGATGATTGGAAATGGTGATGAATTTTCAGGAGCTGTGAAAGGAATGGCACATGTTGCGTCATTAGTAGCTTATGATTTTAATAATGATGAGCCAGAAATGACTTCACAAGCTGGAGAAGGATTATTGGTATCAAATCATAGTTATGGAATTCCAGCAGGTGATTCTCCAATTTGGTATATTGGATATTATGATAGTAATGCTAGAAATATAGATCGTATTATTTATAATGCACCTTATTATCTACCAGTTTGTTCTGCTGGAAATGACAGACAATCTGGAGGAAATACAGGCGATGGAGGCTACGACTATCTAACTGATAAAAGTTTAGCCAAAAATAATATTGTAGTAGCTGCGGTAAACGAAGTGCTAAACTACACAGGACCTGGTAGTGTTATAATGTCAAGCTTTAGTAGTTGGGGACCGCCAGACGATGGTCGTATTAAACCAGACCTTTCTGCAAAAGGTGTTAGTATGACATCTAGTAATGGTCCTTCAAATTCATCTTATACAGTAATGAGTGGAACTTCAATGGCAACCCCCAATGTATCTGGGAGCTTAATGTTATTGCAACAGCATTACAATGATTTAAATGGAGAATTTATGAGAGCTTCAACACTTAGAGCACTCGCTTTGATGACAGCGGATGAAGCTGGTACAGCTCCAGGACCAGATTATAGATTTGGTTGGGGTTTAATGAACACAGCGCGTGCTGCTGATGTAATTTCTAACAACGGGGATACATCTATGATTGCTGAAGCGTCAATTGACGCAAATGGAGCATACACAATTTCATTTACAGCAGATGGGACCAACGATGTTTTTGTTGCTGTTGCTTGGACTGATCCTGAAGGAGAACTTCTTCCTGCCGGTAATAACGATGTAGCAACTCCAAGTTTGATTAACGATCTAGATGCTATAATTACACAAGAAGGAACTACAAATACATTTTCTCCTTGGATTTTAGATGGATCAAATTTCACAGCAGCTGCAACAACAGGAGTAAATAATGTTGATAATATTGAAATCATTCAATTTACACCACCCGCTGCCGGCGAATATGCACTGACAGTAAATCATAAAGGGAATTTCTTGATAGGTAACTCCCAAGAATTTGCGGTTGTGATGGAAGGGATTTCAAATGAAAGTTTTTCTGTTTCAACTGAAGACGCAAACATTCAAGCTTGTCCAGCTGAAATGACTGTAGATTTTGATATAGATGTTTTGTATGATGAAGGAGTTTCAGAAACTATAAACTTTACAGTTGAAGATGTTCCTGCTGGAGTAAATGCAACTTTAACACCAAATTCACTAACTGAAAGCGGAACTGTAGTTTTAAGCATAGACGATATTAGTAGTTTGGCTCTCGGTTCATATACGATGAAAGTTATTGCAACAGGTACTTCACAAACAACGAATACATTAGTTACATTGGAAGTGGTTGATACAGCTGCAATTTCACAAGTAGAATTAAGTTCTCCACCCAATAATGTCATAAATAGACCAATTAACTTAACATTTGAATGGGAGGAAGCAATAGGAGTTGTTGAAGATTATGTTTTTGAACTAGCTACAGATAATACATTTTCTGATATAGTAGCTTCAGTAACTACTGAAGACAATACGACAGATGTTTCTGGGTTAGAATTTGAAACACAGTATTTTTGGAGAGTTAAAGGAACAAGTATGTGTGGTGATGGAGATTTTTCTGATGTTTACATATTTACAACTGAAGCAGAACTTGGTTTTGGAGAAAACGATATAGAAGGACTTCAATTATATCCTAACCCAACTGCTAATGTGTTGACAATTTCAGCAGCAGTTGATTTAAATTCTGTTGAAATTTATTCAGTACTGGGCGAGCGCGTTAGTGGTTCATCTATTAATAGAAATGTAACAACACTTGATATTTCTTCATTAGCTTCAGGTACCTATTTTGTGAAAATAACTTCACAAAACACAAGTGCAGTAAAGCAGATTATTAAAAAGTAATTAAATTTTAATTTATACTTAGAATGGCTGTCCCCCGGACAGCCATTTTTTTATTGTATATTCACAGTAATAAACTCCCCAAGCATTCTAACCATAGAGTATGCTTACAAAAGTTTTTGGTAGTGCCGTATTTGGTGTTGAGGCTACCACAATTACAGTAGAAGTGAACGTTGATAATGGCGTGGGGTATCATCTTGTGGGACTGCCAGATAACGCTATTAAAGAGAGCAATTACCGCATTGCCGCAGCACTTCAGAATAACGGATACAAAATTCCCGGAAAAAAACTGATTCTTAACATGTCACCTGCCGATTTGCGCAAGGAAGGCTCGGCGTACGATTTAACGCTTGCAATGGGTATTCTTGTTGCCACAGGTCAGATAAAAGAACAAAATCCATTGAGTGATTATGTAATTATGGGCGAACTTTCTCTCGACGGAAATTTGCAGCCCATTAAAGGAGCATTGCCCATTGCTATCAAAGCAAAAGAAGAAGGTTTCAAAGGGTTTATCCTTCCGAAGCAAAACGCTAAAGAAGCTGCCATCGTCGAAGAATTAGAGGTCTTTGCTATCGAGAATATAAGTCAAGTAATCGATTTTTTCAATGCTGAAATTCCCTTGGAACAAACCATCGTGGACCTCGAGGCAGAATTTTACGAACATCTCTCAGAACCTGAGTTTGATTTTGCTGATGTAAAAGGACAAGAATCTATAAAACGCTGTATGGAAATTGCAGCAGCAGGCGGTCATAATATTATATTGATAGGACCACCGGGAAGTGGAAAAACAATGCTAGCAAAAAGATTACCCAGTATTCTTCCACCCATGACCTTACAAGAATCGCTTGAAACTACAAAAATACATAGCGTTGCGGGACGAACATTAGAAAAAGCTGGAATTATGACTTCTCGACCTTTTAGGAGCCCACATCACACAATTAGCGATGTTGCACTCGTAGGTGGGGGCCAATACCCACAACCGGGAGAAATTTCGCTCGCCCACAATGGAGTATTGTTTTTAGATGAATTGCCGGAATTTAAACGAGGCGTATTAGAAGTAATGCGCCAACCACTTGAGGATAGAGATGTTACAATCTCTAGAGCGCGTTTCACGGTGACCTATCCAGCCAGTTTTATGCTCGTAGCAAGTATGAATCCAAGTCCTGGAGGCTATTTTAATGACCCAGATGCGCCAGTAACATCTTCGCCTGCTGAAATGCAAAGATATTTGAGTAAGATTTCAGGACCATTACTGGATAGAATTGACATCCATATTGAAGTAACTCCTGTACCCTTTGAAAAATTGAGCGACGAGCATAAGGGAGAACCCAGCACAGCAATACGAGAACGAGTTACCAACGCCCGAAAAATACAGAGCATACGCTTTACTGATTTTGAAAATATACATTACAATGCTCAAATGGGAGTAAAGCAAATAAGAGCATATTGCAAACTTGACGAGGCTTCGTTACAGCTATTGAAAACAGCAATGGAACGATTAAATCTCTCCGCTCGTGCCTATGACCGTATTTTAAAAGTAGCAAGAACCATAGCCGATTTAGAAAACGTAGAAAATATTAACAGAACACATATTGGCGAAGCCATTCAATATAGAAGTTTGGATAGAGATGGATGGTTTGGGTAGAAAAATTACTCGTTCAGCGTATTTGTAATCTTATCAATATTTAAACTATTAGCCATGGCATTAAAAATTGTATGGTAAGCCTTTTCATTGTCATACAATTCTTCGTGTGTGCCTTGTTCCATTACTTTTCCGTCTTCCATTACAATGACATTTTCGGCATCTATAATTTGAGAAATACTGTGTGATATAATGATAACAGTCCTTCCTTGTTTAATGGCATCTAAGCTTTTCTTTATTTGTTCAGTTGCAATGGCATCTAGACTTGCTGTTGGCTCGTCGAGAAAAATAATAGGAGGGTTTTTTAAGAATAAGCGAGCTATTGAAACCCTTTGCTGTTGTCCGCCAGAAAGCAATGTTGCTTTTGAATTATATCCATCAGGTAATTGAATAATCTGTTCATGGATGTGTGCTTTTTTTGCAGCAACGATTACCTCTTCACGGGTTGCGTTCTCTTTTCCGTAGAGAATGTTTTCTTCAATACTTCCATTAAAAATGTGATTTTTTTGTAATACTAAACCAATATTGTCTCTTAACCATTGAGTGTCATATTTCTGCAAGTCAATTCCGTCTAAATAAATAGCTCCCGTAGTTGGTTCATAAAATTTGTCCAGTAAATTAATAACGGTACTTTTTCCTGCCCCACTCAAACCCACTAATGCGTTAATGGTATTTGGTTTTATGACCATTGAAACGTCAAACAATGCTCTTGTTCCATTGGGATATGCAAAATCAATATTTTTAATTTCAAAATTTCCAATAATGTTTTCGGGAACATAAGTACCGCTAAATTCAGTTTCTTCATTGGCATCCATGATTTCGAAGAACGCTTCCGAATAAATCAAAGCATCATTCACTTCATCATAAATGCGATGGAGTTGCCTTATAGGGGCAGAAACATTATTGAATAACAAAATATGAAACATAATTGCACCAATATCCATAGTGCCATTTAAAACAAAATAGGATGTGAGTATTATAATGATAACAACCCCAAATTGCTCAGTGAATGTTTTTACGCCGTCAAACAGAAAACTTAATTGGCGGGTTTTCATTTGATTTTCAGTCATGTTGAACTGAATTTCTTCATGCTTTTTACTCTCTAAATCTTCTCTCGTAAAAGATTTTATAACCGTAATAGAATTTATTAGACTTATGATTCCGTTATTTCTAGACTCTCTAAAACCTCTCATTTTCCGTCTAAAACCTTTAAGTTTTGTTGCCTGTAAACTGCTTATGTAAAAAAAGACAGGAATAATGGCAAGACTAACTAACCCTATATAAATATTAGCTTGGAACATAAAGAACAGTGCAATTATTGCACTGGAAAATAAAGGAAGAATATCAATAAAAAAGTTTTTCACTAATTGTGTAAGACTTGAAATTCCAAGATCTATTCGCGTCTGTAACCTCCCGCTTTCATTATCTGGAGAACTATAAAAAGCCATTCTATAAGTTAAAATCTTATCTACAATTTGTTGGGCAAAATCTCTTGAAATATAAATCTTCATCTTTTCACCATAAAACTTTTGACCATATTGAATTAAAGCATAAAAAAACTCTTTAGATAATAAGATAACACTTATGGTTGTGAGTAGCGATATTCCATCTTGTATTGATTTGTTAGATTCGCTTAGTGAAGCTAGTTCATTAACTGCATATCGTAAAACGAGTGCATTTACTTGAGCTAAAAATGCGCCAACTAGCGTCAAAACCAAAGTTGCAAATGCTAAATATTTATAAGGTTTTACATATTTCAGTAATTTTTGAAATAGTTGTAAAAGGCTCAATCTTGATTTTTCTTCCATTATATAGAGATTTCTACACTTTAAATATCCTTTGTGCACTATGAGCATCATTTTATAAAAGTGGCTCAACGAAACTAGTCCAATTTTTTAAGTAATTCCACGTAACAATTTTCAACTTTATATAAAATTTTATAAAGAATGAAAGTTTTACATTTTTTAGATTTCGATTATATAAAAAGGTTTAAATAGATGTTGATAAACTTTAAATTTCCAGTAATAATATTTCAATATTTAAATTCCTTTTCTTAAATAAGCTTTTGTTTTTTAGCAGTTTATATTTCAAATATTTAATATTTCCGAGAAAATTATAACATTCATTCTTTTGTTTTTTAATGGTATTCGTGATTTAAACTTGATTTTTAAACACATCAACGAATAGATTTTGACGGCATCCTAATAATTTGTTAATTAAATCTTTATTACGCCCTGTATGTCAACGTACTATGGCGTTTTAGACCAACTAACTAAACCAACATGGCAGACTACCAACTCATAGATTCCTTGAAGCAAACCTTGCACATAGCGCAGGCACTCGCAAAGGAATACGCGCATGAAAAATATGGCGCCGCTCATTTACTCAAAGCATTGTTGCACAAGGAAATAGGCATGATGAAATTTATCGATGCCATGGGGCAAGATGCCTATTATGTGGAAGAATGGGCAGAGGTACGGCTGGAGACCATGCCAAAAACAGCAAAAGTTCCAGAAGCTCCCGCCGGAGACGCATCTGTTGAAGCCGTACTTTATGAGGCAGATAATATTAAACTCAAATTAGGTTTAGATACTGTCAATGAGCAATGTGTTCTGATTTCGATTTGTACGCCGGGTGTGGGTTTTTCTTATGATCAGCTCAAAACATTTCCACTTACTCCTAAGGAGATTTTTAATTTCATCGGAAATAAAACTACCTCAAATCCCTCGTCGAGCAATGCAGCTGCGTCTAGCGGCGGTAACGTGGCAACCGGAGCTGTAAGTACTGGCGAAACATTGAAGAAATATTGCATCGATAAAACGTTAGCGGCACAAAACGAATCCATGGAAAATATTTCGGGGCGTGATGCCGAAATAAAAATGATAACAGAAATTTTAGGAAGGCGATCAAAACCCAATGTACTTATTTTAGGAGATCCGGGCGTGGGGAAGACGGTGATGATGAATGGACTCTCGTATGCTTCGATTAGCGATTCTATGCCGGGTCATTTGCAAGATACGAAGGTGTTTGAATTAGATTTTATCGATCTTGTTTCTGGGGCAGGGTACAAAGGTGAAATAGAAGATAGATTGCAAAAGGTCTTTAATGAAATTAAAAAGTTTGCAAAACCTATTTTGTTGATTGATGAATTGAAGAATTTGACCGATAAAAATTCAGGAAATCAAGGGCTTGTAAATATTCTCAAATCTGAACTTAAAAAAGGAGAAGTTACCGTTATCGCTACGGCAACGAATGATGCTTTCAGGAAACATATTGAAGTGGACGAAGGACTTGCAAGACAATTTGAAATTGTTAGAATTAGTGAGCCTAGCGAGACAGAAGCACACAGGATGATTGCTAATTCGATGTCCTATTTTACGGATCATCATCAACTAGATATTGATGAGGATTCTATTTCCGAAGCCATACGCCTTGCAAAACGTTATAATAAGGAACGTAGTTTGCCGGATTCGGCGTTGGATTTAATTGATAGAACGATGTCTGCCGCAAAATATATGGTGGAGACTTCTATTCCTGAAATCGAAAAACTTGCAGGACGTTTGGATACATTGAAAAATGAAAAGCTGGAAGAGGCAAAACTTTTAGCTGAGCAGTCGTGGATGTACACGCAAATGAAGGATAAATTGAGTTATTTATTATTTGATGAATTGGGCGAAGATGACAGTTTTGAGAAGATAAATAAATCTAAAGAAGGTTTTAAAACCCTCGGAAACATCCTCAACAATTTAAAAACGATAGCTAGTAAAGAAAAAACAAGTATCAATAAAAATGATATTGCTTCAACAATTGCAAATAAAACGGGGATTCCAACAGGTAAATTACAATCTGATGAAAAGGAGCGTTTGCTCAATATAGAAGAAGTTTTGAAAAAACGTGTAATAGGTCAGGACCATGCGTGCAAAACAATCACTGAAGCTGTTTTAGAATCGCGTTCAGGACTTAGCAAGCCAGGATTGCCCATTGGGTCATTTTTCTTTTCGGGACCAACAGGAACCGGTAAAACGGAATTAGCAAAAGCACTCGCCGAATTTTTATTTCAAGACGAAACTTCCATCATTCGTTTTGATATGTCAGAGTTTAAAGAAGAGCATTCTGCCGCATTATTATACGGTGCACCTCCTGGATATGTGGGTTATGAAGAAGGTGGCTTATTGGTCAATAAAATAAGACAAAAGCCCTATTCAATTGTGCTATTTGATGAGATTGAAAAAGCACACCCTTCGGTTTTTGACATTTTTCTTCAAATACTTGATGAGGGAAAATTACACGATAGACTTGGAAAAGAAGGAGATTTCAGTAATGCTGTAATATTGTTTACTTCAAACATAGGGAGCCAACATGTGGTCGACACTTTTGCCAAAGGCGAAATTCCAAAGTCGAGCGACCTCTTAGAGATTATGGGAAATCATTTTAGACCAGAATTTTTAGGAAGATTGACCGAAATCATTCCATTCTCACCCATAACAAAAGAGAATGTAGAAAAGATATTTAAGATTCAATTAAAGGATTTGTACAAAGCACTTGCAAAACAGGAAATAGATTTAGAAATAAGTGACAAAGCTTCTGAAGTGCTCGCATTAAAAGGCTTTACCCCAAAGTATGGGGCAAGGCCATTGCGAGGTGTTATTCGTAGTGACTTAAGGTCACCGTTATCTAAAAAGATTATTTCGGGAGAAATTTCAAAAGGAACAAAAATCAAACTTGACATTGATAAAAAAGGCGAGTTAAAGTGGGATATTAAATAACAACTAAATAATTATTAACTAACAAAACTATAATGTTATGAGCGATACATACGGAATAGGTGGAACGGAAGTAAAAACAGATGCTAATGAAGCATTTGCCGAGATACCTCAAAATAGAACCCTACTAGTAGAAAAATTAACGAACGACCCGGCTATAAAACCAGTAGTTCAAAAAGGTTTGAAAACCGTTGACGAAGTATTTGATCACTATAAACCCGAAGTAGAGGTTGAGTTTGAAGATACAGATGGTGTGGGTAAAAAAGAAATGCTTCGATTTGCAAATCTTGGGGATTATGGTGCAAAAGGCATTACAAGACAGAGCAAGTTTTTAAAAGATCTTGACACTGAAAAAGACCAATATATTAAAGTTGTCAAGCAACTTAAGACCAATAAAATTTTAAAGACAGCATTGGATAACCCAGAATCAAAGCAGGCTTTACTAGATTCAATTCGCGCATTATTAACCGAAATAGAAGAAAACAAATAATATGGCATCACAAGAACAACAGCAGTTTTCACCAGTAGAAAATCCAGCACAGTTTTTAAAAGAAAGTAGTGATAAACTTGTAAAGTTTGGAGGATTTGACCTTTTAGAGGCAGCTATTGAAGGGGTTCAAAATATGAATCCAGAACGTAAAGCAAGAAAGCGTATTTTCTTAACAGAAATGGCAAAGAAAGACGAGCGTGAAACACTTAAAAAAACATTAGAGATTTGGTCAAAAGTATTGTCAGGAAGTGATGATATTGCTGAAATGGTTGAAGGATCTGAAAAGGCAGCAGCAGATGCACATCAATCTTTAAATAAAAATTTAGGGATAGCGATTAATGCAACAAGAGATCTAGAACGTTCATACAGATCTGTAGCTTTATTTTATAAAAACTGCGAATCTGATAAATTGAAAAATATTTCTATTGTAAATGCAGAGCTTGATCAAATGAAAGATCTTGATAATACGCGTTTTATCGATGCAATTTCAGAAGAACTTACAGGAGCTTATGACAGACTAGATCTTAGAGATAATTATGGTCTTCTAGTAATTCCTGGATATTTGGGTTCTAACAAAGTGGTAGAAAAATGGGCAAAAATTGCACATGAAAATAAAGTAATGTTAGTAACAGATTTTGAGCACCTTGATGAACCAGATGATGTAATGGAAATGTTCGAAGCTGCAAACTTAACAGGTGGAGATAAATATCGTTCAAATGTTATGATGGCCTGTAACTGGCTAGTAGGTAGAGGTAAGCATGACGAAGTGGGAGAAGAAGAAGATTTATATGTGCCACCTTCGTCTGCTTTGGCAGGGAAGGTTTACAGTACTTTGATGTCACAGGTTACCGCTGGTAAAAAGTTTGGTGGATTGAATGAAGTAGATGGCGTTCGTTTCGATTTGAAGAAAAGTGATATCGCCCAACTTGAAAAAATGGGGCTTGTGCCTATGGTAAATGAGTACGGTAAAGTAATGGCTTTTTCTGCAAAAACATTATTTAACGGAGACAACTTAGGGTTACAAACCTATTCTGTAGTACGAGTGTTTGATTATGTAACTAAAGTGTTAATGGATTTCTTAAACCGTCGTGCATTTGAAAACTTCAATGCAAGAACGCGTAAGGAATTAATGGGACAGATTGTAAAATTCCTTGATGGAATTACAGGACCAGACAAGTTGATTGAAGATTTTTCTATCAAACGTTTTGAGCAAGATCCAAATCAGAAAGATAGAATACATTTAGATATCCACATGACACCTTATTTCCCGGCTAAGAATTTTATGATTAAGATGGATGGACAAAAAGGAGATGATGGAACCCAATGGGACTCAGATTACGAACAACAGTAATACGATAAATACCAACCAGAAATTAAAGGCAGTCTATTTAGGCTGTCTTTTTTCGTTTCAATAATTTTATTCCTAAAAATAACAGAGCGATTCCTATCATTATATGCCAGGCATATTTTTCTAGGAAATTACGTTCAATACTTTTTACTAAATATGGGTTTTCTGGGTCATAACTAATCTCAACAGTATCACCCACTTCTTTAAAAGAGCCAACAAATGGAAGTCCGTATAGTTGAATTTTACTTGAAATAGTGTCTAATTTTTCTGAAATGAACCATATTTCAGCAATATCGTACGTTGTTCTCCCAGAGGTGTTTGTTTTAATGGAGGTTATTGTGGCTTTAGATATTTTTTCATCATTTATAGAATTAAACTCTAAAGCGAATAAGCAGATAAAGTATAAGAAAAAAACCATAGTAAATTATGAAATTATTTTTTCTAAAATTGATTTCATAGAACCCATTCCATGTTTGTCAACTGAATTTGAATATGGAATAACTTCCTTTATTGTAGACACATAATCTATATTATTTTCTTTGGCATATTCTATTAATTCCTCAATTTCTAATAGCGCATCACGGGTATCATTACCTAAATCTTGAATAATTAATTTTATAAAATTGTCTTTGAAAGATTCAACTTTTATATCATCTTCATAGATTCCAAAGTAGGTGTTAAATAGATCTGAATTAGAAAAAGCATTCCATAATAAATCTCTTTCTCCTTTATTTAAATTATCAAAATCGTTAATCAATGTATTGCTTGCTTTTGCTAGGATATACTTATTATAGTTTAGGAAATTTTGATTCTCTATTTGCACTTTTTCCATCCATCCATCCTTATTAATATCAATTTTGTCTGTTATATACTTTTGTTTAGAAAGAATTAATTCTCTCTCTGTATTTATAATTAGTTTTATTAATTGATCTATTTTTTTCATACTTATTTACATGGGGGCACCATCTTTCCATTACTTTCTGTATATCCAGCTGCTTTAAGTTGTTTTAACTCAGCCGCAAAAACAGAGGGGTTTCCTTTATTTCCTCCTTTTTGAGAAATTAAAGTTGTAGCATTTTGAAGACTTACGATTTGAAATTCTTTACCAGCGTCTATCCCACCTTGGACCCACGATTTGTTAACTCCAGGACTCCATCTTTTCGAATCTAAAACTTGGTAACCATTTTGTTTTTTATAATTTTTAGTATCGTCCAATATACCGATAACTGGTACATCAGTACTATTTTTATTTAATTGATATTGTTTCCAGCCCTCTTGCGCATCTAAATCATTACTTTTAGGTTTATTGAAACGCATTTGATTGCTGTCATCAAAAGTACCTTGCATGCCTTGCTCAAATTCACCAAAAGTTGTGAATTCAAGTCCATAAATATCTAGCTGTTTATTAGAGTCATTTACATATCCATATAAATTTGTGCTTTTTCCAGCGAGTCTTACAGGATCCTGAGAAATATAAACTCCTTCTTCAGCGGCATAATACCTAAACCTATTATAATACAAATGCGTCTCTTCATCTTCATACTGCCCTTGAAATCTAAATGGACAATCTGCTAGACTTCCTTTAACTAAGGTACGTATTTTTCCATAGATGTCATATTCAACTTCCCAAACTTTGTTCCCTTGCTTATCATACATTTCAACGGGCGTACCTAAGTAATCTGTAATGATTGAAAAATGCTCGTCATCAATTATCTTTGCCGCAGGTTTGAACGTATCTTCGTCAAATATCCAAGTCGTAAATCCTTTTTTAGGGATTGGAGTCTCTATTTCATCGCCTTCTTCTTTTTGAACTTCAATATCTTCGATTAAAGACTGATGTTCAAATCCTAATGGTTCAATTTTATCTTTTGTAATATCACCAAATTCATCTACCTGCCAGTTAGGGCGGTCATCTATATTATATTTCCATTCATGCAAAGGAACATTGCCATTCCAAACCCATCTGGTAATAATGGTATCTTTGTGCGACATTCTCGGTGCAACGATTTTTGCTGTTCGTCTTCCAAGCGCGTCATATTCAAAACTGATGTTCTCACCATTGGGTTTGCTCACATTTTTAAGCATCCCGGTACCGTACCAACTGTAATTCCAATCACCAGTTGCGGTAAGTTTTGTAATTAAATTACCCTCTGCGTCATATTTGTAGGTGGTGCCATTCGCTTTTAATAATTTTCCTCCTTTACCATATTCACGGTCATTTTGGTCTTTATTCCGAAATAGATTTCCAACCTCATCAGGTAACTTGTAATCAAATTGGTTGTTTTCATAACGGGCACTTGCGAGATTTCCAAAACTATCATGAGCGTATGTTACATGACCGTTGGTCAATTCGTTGGTCATTTTCCGAAGTTGGTCATCTGCATTCCATTGATAACTACGGTTGCGTTGTTCTTTATGGATGCTATTTACTTTTTGAGCTATTGGCCTGCCCGCAGAATCATATTGAAAAGTACTTTTAATATTTCCTGGTAATACACGTTCAATTTCTTGGCCAATGCTATTGTATTTATAGGAAGCTGACCATGAATTTTCTTTATCTACGGTAGCTTTGGTTTGTGTTACCAATCCAGATTTATTTCGGGTTACGTCTATTTTTGCGCCTAAATTACTTGTAATTCCCACCTTATTTCCGAAGATATCATATTCACTTTCAACATTGTACCCGTTTTGGTCTTCCGACAGAATATTGCCAGCTTGATCCCGAAGTAACGTAACTTTTGTGAGTTGGTTGACAGCTTCAATGAGATGCCCATCTGAGTTATAACTAAAGGTTTCCCAGGTGCCATCACTGTATTCGTTGCGGGTGAGCTGGCCATTGGTGTTGTATTCCTGCTCGGTGTATTTTCCATCGGGTCTAACAGTTTTAATTATTTTTCCAGAAATGTCCCGGATATATTCACGCCGAAGGCCATCAAAACCAGTTTCGTTTACAATGTTTCCGTTTTTGTTACGGCCAAAAAGATACCGCTCATCATGTTCGTTTTCAATGGCAACGAGTTGTTCTTCAGTATTATATTTAAATTCGACCTCAACACTATTTTCTTTTCGCTGTCTTAAACTACCCAAAGGAGTATAGTCAAAACGTACTATATTCTTTTTTGCATCTATGATTTCAATTACCTCGTCATAAGCGTTATAACTCAGAGAAATAATATTATGGTCTGGTAACTTCACTTTTGTAACTCTATCGAGAGCGTCGTATGTAAATTGCTCGGTGTGGTTTTCTGCATTCGTTTTTTGAATGCAATTACCCCAGGCATCATACTGCCAAGTAGCAATTCCTTTATTCGGAAATATAACTTTCTTGAGATTTAAGTCTTTGTTATAAAAAAGTAGTGTCTCATTACTCTTGCTATCTGTGATGGTTTCAATTAAACCAAAAGAATTATACGCAAAACTTGAAGTGTTGCCGTTTGCATCTACGGTAGCAAATAGTTTGTCCTCAACAAAAACTTTAGAGTTTGTAGCACCTTCCGGCGAAATAGTTAAAATTAATCTTTCCTCTTCGTCATACATAAATGAATAGGCAGAGCCATCTGGCTGGACAAGGTTTTTTAAATTTCCGCGGTCATCATAACTATACCCAGTTATATTTCCTTCCTCGTCAATATCGCGATATGGTTCCATGAACTCTGTATATTCATGAAATATATGTCCGCCTTCTGGATTCGTTACTTGGGTGCACAGATTGTTGCTGTCAAAATAATAGATAGTTTGATGCCCCAGAGAGTTGATTACCAAATTTTGACCCTTTCCATATACTATTTTACCCGCAAGAATTCCTCCATCACCCCACGTTTTTGTGCATTTTGCTCCTGTACTTTTGCCGTCATATTCCCAATAAAAAGATTGGCCATTTCGGTCCGTCTTTTTTATCATTAGGTGGTTTTGATATTCCATTGTGGTGGTTTTACCCATCGCATCGGTAATTCCAATTAAATCACCCTGTTCATTGTAAGAATAAGCGATTAAAATTTTGTGCGCGCCATCATGTGTAGCCGTAATTTTTGTAACCCTTCCTTCGGCATCTGTTGTAATATTTATTCTCCTTCCGGCGGTATCAATAATCTGTTCTAAATTATTAGCTGCGTTATAATAAAATGTATTTGACAGTCCATCAGAATTTTTAATTTCTGAAATTTTAAACACTGAAGAAGTACTCTTTGAAAACACATGTGTTAATCCAGAATCGTGGTCTTTTACTTCATATGTCGTACTATCAATACAAGTGAGGGTTAATTTTTCTTGTCGTAAATAGTAGGAATCTTTTTCAGCAATCAATAATGGAAAACTGGTCACTCTGCCGTCTGGTAATCTAAGTACAATTGCTTGGTCGGCCTCTTCAATATGTAGCGCGGTATCATAATTACAATGAAACCCATGACCCATAATCCCTTTGTATCCAGAATCTGAATACCAATTGCGCTGCCAAGAAATAGGAATAACGCCTGGAATATAAAAATCCTCCCCATCATAGACCATGCGCCCAGTAATTAAGTCAACGGGTTCAAAACCCATTTTACAGAGCTTTTTGCTGAGTCCTTGTGTGGCAGGAAATTTTTTTAATACAGAATGATTTAATTTCTTCAATCCTTTACCAGCAGCTTTCATTGCTGCTCCCATACCAAAGGACATTGCTAATCCCAAAAGCGCACCAACTACATCTGGCACATAAGGACCACCTACGATTACCGGAGGACCTTTAGGAATTGGAATTGTTGCCGATGAAGGAAGATATAAGCCCGGTTTTGGTTTCATTTTTTTTCCCGGTGCGGCGGTGAGTGGCATTCCCACATCGTTACAGGACATGACCATAAAGCCGGAAGCACTAAAATAAGAACCATCTGCCGTAACTCGAGGACTTCCAAAAAAATTGTTAGAATCATGACCTATCGTTGGCGCCATTTGGAAAGGTCCCCCCATGGGTATGTGTACTTTAGTACCTAGCATTCCAGCTGTTGTACTATTTCCGCGGGGCGTTTTATTTACCATAACGGTAGCGCCTACTTTAGGAACATAATCCATGGGGTCCATAATCATCCCAACGAATGGATGGGGTAGTGGAGTAGGCACAGGACCGGCAGGCGTAGGGATCATTACAATGTGTATGTCCACGCCCATTACAGGATCCATATGTTTATTTGCTGGCATCATAGCCTAAAACCAATTGAATAAGGATAGCTTGCGCTTTTCCATTTCTTTTCTTTTCGCCTCTACTTGACTTCTCCAATCTTCACCGTCAACGGTAATCATAAAAGTGTCTATTTCCTTACATTGTTCTTTATCATTCTGCTTGTCTAATATGTTGTAGTAGTCTGCCGCAATAAAGGTCATGCAAGTTGATTGAAGTGTATCAACTTCTTGCTGGCTGCCAAATTCGTACGCCTTTTCTACAATAGATTTGTATTGTTCCTTATCTTTTTTCTTAATAGCATTGTATGCCAACCACCACGCTGTCAACGGCTGTTGTGGGTAGCCATATTCAAGTGCGATATCTGCTTGTTTGCAAAATAGGGTTGCGGCATCTTCTGGTTTTTTTTCCAATTGTTTTGCGCTTGCTTGAAAACCATAGACCTGAATAAGTATAGGTTTGCAGTTATCATCTCCAGATTTTAGTCCTTGTTTAGCAAGTGTAAGCGCCTTTGATAACAATTCTTGAATGATTTCAAATTCCTTGAATTCAAACAACATTCCTGCATATACGATGTGCGCTGTGGCAAAAAAACTTTTAAGTCCAGAGCGTTGCGCCGCCTCAATGGCTTTTTTGCCCCATAGATGGACGCTTTCTGTGTTATTATTACTTACGGCCTTTGACATTTTTGCAACACACTTTCTAAACTGCACGTCAGGTTTATTGGGATCTCCGGCTTCAGATATTTTTGAAATAGCACCATCAAGATCCAATGGAACAGAAAGTGATTTACCCAGATCTTCCGCTTCCTTCATTGTAAGATCAAAATGTCGCTCGTCTGCATAATCAAAAATCATAAACCGAACGTGTTCTGGTAATCCAAATTCAATCATTGTAACCAACCATTTACCGTAATCGTTTGTATCTTCAATGCTATAAGGAAATAATGTAAACGTAAGCACTCTGTCATCTTCTGGTAGTAGATTTTGAAAATCATGGAGCATTTCAATCAATAAGAGGTTGTTTTCTTTTTGGTCTTCGGAAATTTTAGCTTCATAAACACTTGTGTCCCAATTGTAATTGGGGTCTCTTTCTTTTAACGCTTTAATGGTTTCAGTGTCTTTTTTGTATGATTCTATCCAGTTTTGAATAAGGTTTTTACTGTGATTTTTAGCTGAGGTAAATGGCGTCAATAGCACGATTATCATGTCTGGCAAATTTCCGCTTGCGGTAGATTCTAACCTTAAGAAACCTTCGTAGAGTCTGGCTTGTTCTGGAATGATGAGCCAACGTACTAACTTTAAGAGTGGAAATGGAGTAACCTCTTCTTTCCATTTATTTTGTATTTGCGTAACTAGCTGGGCTATGGGATTGTGTTCGAGGCTCATTGTTCATTAATTAAGATTAACTACACCACCTTTTACGTTTGTCATCCCCGAACCATTTATATCTACCATTGCACCTTCTAATTTTGAACTAGCATCTGCTTTCGATTCAATCATTAAAGCTTTTGTGGACGATTTTATTCCGGCCTTTAATTCGTGATTCATCTCTGCTTTTACATTGATGTTCTTAGCAGATTTTTGAAGAATATCTCCAGTAGCATCTATGGTGAAGTTTCCTTTTGATTTTAAAAGAAGGTCTCCACCGGCATCGATTACAATATTTTTTATTGCCGTGATGCTTATACTATCATCTTCGGCATTTATGAGGATGGTGTTGTTCTTTTTGTCTGTTATCGTGATGCTTTCTTTTCCGTCCTCATCATTAAATTTTATTAAACTTCCACCTTTTGTCTTAATGGCTTTGATAAAATTATGCTCCTCTCCAACGCTTCCATCTGGTTTTTGATTTTTGTGATAGACAGAACCAACGACATAAGGACATTCTGCATTTCCACCTTCAAAATCTACGATTACTTGATCACCAATTTCAGGAAAAAACTGAATACCTTGTTCGTTACCTGCGTGTGGTACAGCAACACGAATCCACGGACTTTGGTCTCCCGTATCATTTTGCCAAGCAAATTGAACTCGTACTCTATTTAATTTATCTGGGTCCTCGTGATTTTTTGTAATGATTGCAATTTGACTTCCAGATTTTGGGTAGTCGTTTATATCTGTTAGTGGCGAGGCGTCTAGGTCACCGGAGACACCTTCAAATTGGTTTGTGTAACCACCAATATAGCTTACTGTATGCGTTACTTTTGTCATACGGTATTTTTCTCCGTCAACGTCTATTAATTTACCTATTGTAACGCCAGGATTTAAGCTCAATCCCTTCACTTTAATTTGGTTTAATGCAATTGCCTCTCGTTGTTTTTTTCCTAATATTTTTAGTAAGTCGTTTGTATTGTGGTCGTCAAATAGATTCAACCAGATGTTTTTTTTGTTCCTAAAAATGTTCTCACCCGCCTTATCTGTAGTAGTGGTTTTATTATTATGAAAACTAATGCCTCCTTTTGAGTCATCATCAACGATTTTATCTTCTGTGTAATTATTTGAGACAAATTTGTAATTATGAGATTGCGGGATTAATTGGGTTTGAATGTCAATTAAATCAAAATTGAATTCTAGATGGACTACCTCATCGCTAGGTTTACCAAAATAGACTGTATCATTATCATAATAGAACCACTCACCGTAACGTCTTGCCAATCTGTGTAAAAATTGATAGGAGCTTTCATTGTGTTGAACGATATATTGAAATACGCCACTATACGAAGGAGAAATTACTGTTTTGAGCCCATACTCGCTACAACAATCTTTAGCTATATCCCTAAGATTTTTTTCTTCAAAAGATTTATATGTTGGCCCGTCATCTGAGATGATGTCGTTACTTTTAGCGGAAATGATGATAATATTTCCCATCTCTGAGTTTTCACCTCGAACAATTGAAATTTCAGTAATAATTCCAGAAAATTTAAGTTCATTTATTGTCTGTTTTATATATTTTGAACTTATTTCAACTGAAATTCTTTCGCCAAGATATTCTTTGCTTTTTAGCCCATGATTTTCTATGGGTTCATTTCCTTCAAAAATATCCATAGGGAAGTGGACAATCAATTCGGTATGTGTTTTAATATCTTGGATAAGCTTTAGGTGCTGGAAACCCTCCACTGCTTTGCCGCTTATATGTATAGTAGTTGTTTGTAATACTGCCATGAGGGGGAGTTTTTATGTGAATTTTTTTGAAGTCCACACCTCAGTATGCACCGCATCATTTAACTCAAGGATTCTTGCCGAAATTTTTATTTCGGTCTTCATGGGTACTGCATTGTATGCATCAAATATTTCTTTGTAAAATACACAGACGGCATCCTCAAAAACCAATGTTTTGTTGCTGGACATAACGTCTCTTTTATAAAATACTACTTTCCCTTTTTTAAATTCGTAAGGGTTGAGCATCCAGTGTGTTAAATTTGTGTTTTGGGTAGATTCTATAGTTATATGTATCAATCCACTGCGAACTGCCTCTATAACACGCCCACTATGATCAATTTTTTGAGAAAATTCATAGGAACAAAAAAGCACGTTCATTTCATCATCTTCGATGATTATTTTTGCTAAAAAGGACATAATGGCTGGATAATAGGTTAAACTTATTTTAAGCCAAGTAAGGGAGCGACAAAAAATCACTCCCTTACATTGCTAAAATTATATTAGTTAAATGACAGGTTGTTTATACCCAGTCATTTACATGTTCACCATTACCTATGCCTATTGATTTTGCAGAAATAACGAACGACTCATTCATAGGGTTTTGGCCCGTTGAATCAAAGCCTTCTTGATATTTTACCATATATCCTTCAGTAAATTTTAGCTCCTTTGAAGTAGCATCTGTATCTCTTTTTAAGAAAACTATGGAACCATCTCTACGCTCAAAGTTATTGAACATCCAGTCTGAAAGACTCGTGTCTGCCGTAGATTCCACGACTAATTTAATTTTACCACCTCTAGTAATAGAAGAAGGTCTTCCCGTTGCATCAGTTTCTTGATGTAATTCATAATAACAACTCAGTACGTTGTATTCATTTCCGCTTACTTTTAATTTTGCTTTAAAAGACATAATAAAAATTTTTTAGTTAGTAATAAAAAGATATTTAAGTATATATATAAAATATGTATCTTTTAAAAGTATGAAAATGAATTAGTTAGAAAAAAAAATCTATCCATTAATTTAGAAACAATGGATTAAATACATCGTTTTTAAGTTGAAGGGTAAAAAAAGGGAGTTTTGTTCTTGTTTATGTCTAATGTATTTATTTATAGTTGTTTATAGCTTTTAGGACAAGAGTACATTCCTTTGTTAATTTAATTCTAAAATTTGAGTCTATAAATAAGAGAATCTAGATGGTAATTTTTAATTACAGATGTTAAATTGGTTCTATTTCCGAAGAAAAAACAATCAAATTGAAATACTACGGATTCTAAAAGCTATTTTTCCATTTTACCTCGTAGGGCATATTTTCCAGTTCTATAGGTGCGTAGGGACGTAATGCTTTGCCGCTTCCTCTCCAAACGAGTGTGAGTTTATTGTCTTCTGGCTCGATGAGTATAGTATGGAGTACAGGATCTGTAGTATGTAATTTTCCCTCTCTCCCATCAATTTTTATCTGCGGAATATCTTTGGGAATGGTAAAAATAAATTCACTTTTTTTAGGATGGATATTTGTCAATCTGCATTGTTGACCACCTTTTAAATGTTGAGATTGTAATCCTAAAGATGCCCCATTACATGCTCTAAAATCTACCGCTACAATTTTTGGATCAGGGTTGCTTTTTAAAATAGCTTTTGAGGCAAATTTGTATGCAATTTCATAAACCGATTCATCCATAGTAACCGGAATTGTATAGTTGCCAAAGTACGCCACACGAGGAAAATTGCCCGGACTCATCCAATCTGGGCAAAATGGAACAGGCATTTTATACCACTTTAATACGTCTTTACAAATAAAATTTTGTGGGGTTAGTAATTGCTTAGGATTTTCAATGTTGGGTAAAATAAGCGCATCGATATTTTCGTCACTAGTGTTGATTATATAGCCTTTACCCAATGGATTTCGTGGATATCTATAAGGACTTCCTGCAAGAATATCCATAACTTCTTCTGCGTATTTTAAGGAAGGTTGCTCAGCGAGTAGTTCTCTTATTGGTTTTTCAGCGAGCAAATCCTTTCCTCCATAAGCATTTGTATAATTTAATGGAACTTCACGAATCGTTTTCTCACTGCTGAAATGAAACTCACCTTTCCCAGATTTTAGTACATTTCTATCTGCAAATATTGAATAATCCATTCTATTGTTTCCAATTTCAATACAAGCAGAAAATGAATGTACTTTTTTTACATTTCGGGCCACTCCTTTTAAAACGATATCCGTAAATGGTTTGAATGGGTATAGATCAATATCATGTTTAAAAAGGCCTTCTATTTCTTCATCCATGATAAGATTATCAATGAGAGAATCTTGTTTTTCATGAAGTTGGCAGGCACCGTTCTCTAATATTTTATAAGTCCTCTTAGCAATAACACTGAGTATATATTTCCCTCTAGGGTTGCGTCCAGAAATTTGCTGTGAGATTTGAGACATACTTTTGTAAATAATTAGTTTTAAGAATTTCGCATATAATTATAAATCATAAAAATAATACCAACCAGCCCTATACTCGCTAAAGCAAAATACATTTTAAATGGAAGGTATCCATCTAATTGTGCTGCCTTTGGATTTTCCTTTGGATAGAAAATCGTTATCTGTTCACCTATCGCATATTTTTTTTCTTTTGAATCATTTGAAGCTCTCAAAGTAAATGTCTCTCCCTTTTTAGTTGTAAATCTGAATACCGGCGTATAAATCATATCACTTCCTGTAACGCTTTGTGGGTTTTTAACACGTTCAACATACTCTGTGATTGTTGCGAGCGTAGTTTCACCACTTGTCTTTAGTTTGTACAAACTGTAGAGTCGCCACAAGGAAAAAACGAAGAGTCCGGTTACTAAAATCAAAACTAGAATTTTTACTGCCGGTGAAGTATTGTTCAGCATAATATGTTTAATTTAACTGTTCCCCATTACTATAATGATTGTTCATCATATCATCAATCCTTCTATCTGTCCAGTTGCCTGGCATGTTCCCTATGGAGTCTTGGTCTGCCGAAGCTCCCATGGGTGACCCAACGAAAAAACCAAGGGCAGATTCTACGGCTCCGGTAGTTAGTTGTCCAGACTTTGAACTCAGTATTAATGCAGTTGTCAATCCAGTGCTTACTGAAATTCTATTTGCAATACCAGCAACACCATTTAAAGCTCCTTTAAATGCAGCTCCTAAAACACCATTTATGACTGCTGTAATTGCAATATCTGCTGCTACACTTAACATACTAGCTCCAAAATCTGCCATTGTAAAATTGGCAAGATTACAACCTGGAGCAATAACACCGTTTACAGATGCTCCAGGTATAGGATCTGAACAATTTAAATTAATTCCTACATAAACCCCTAATGCTATAGCTGTAGCAGCACCCTCAGATTGAACAGAAAAGGCTCCAAATTCTGAAACCGAACCACTTCCAAATGGCAATAAGATAGCTAAAAAACTGGGAGCCAACGGTATGTGGCCAACACCCATACCAATGTCTGAACCTCGTTTTACAACTAGGAAGCTATGCGAATGTACTTTAGGCGCTAGTTGTGCGGCTGTCATCAATCCACCCAAAACCTGTGCAACAATATGTGGAATAGGAAAGGGTGGTACTGGAGGGCCCGGAGTTCCCATATGCCAGTCAACGCCTAGCATGGGATGTAAATTAGTGTGGATTGAACAATACATATAAAGTTAGTTTTCTAGTATCCTGAGCATTGTTTTTCTTTTTTCTAAGGGAACTACGGTATATTTAAAAGGAAAATTATAAGTTATGAATATTTGTTTTGTGTCTGGAAGTAATCCCACTTGTTCAATATTCATGCTTCTTTTTTTATGGGCTTCTCCTATCTTTATTTCAATTTCTAGTTCTAGTTTTGGAATTTTACAAAAAAAAGGTCCTCTGTCCGTAACATTTGTAACTTTTACTGTATTTCCGGGATTAATTCTATCGACAATCATTTGAGGAAATGACGAATTGAAAAAACTATCTTTTACCTTTTTAATTTTTCTATTATTTTCTTCTAGTTCTAAATGGTGCTTAGCCTTTAATGGTAATATTGGACACGAGCAAAGTCCAGCCGGATCTTTCCAAGATTTCCATTTTGTGATTGGATCATCTATATCTTCAATATTTGGTAACGGGTTTCCCAAAGCGTTTTCTTTTTTAAAATAATATCCTTTTCCATATGGGTTTGCAGGATAGGGTAGTTCTAAACCGTCCCATGTTGTTGTTCCTCCAAAGGCATTTTCAAGCGTTAAAGGAATACTTGTAAAAGGTTCGGCAGCACTTATGGATAACAACCCCAATATGGATTTCCATGTTCTATTTCCGAAGACTTTAACCGCATGAATTTTTTTATCATTTATATAAACAGCTACATCTGTTTGTGTTATGGTTTGACCTTTTGGAGCTCTAGCATGTCCAAAAACGAGTACGTCCACACCACCTCTCACATACACATTATCCTTGTCCATAGGGCCAAACTCACTTTCCCAATAATCTTCCTTGAGTTCCCATTTTTGAAGGTCGCTTATGGTTGCATTTCCATCTGCATCCACATCAAAAAAAACTCTACATTGAACAGACATAGCGATATTTTCTTCGCCCAAGGTTGTTCTATGCGTTAGTGAACTAAAAGGTGTCTCATTGTAGAATTCCATCTTAGTTAAGTTTTACCCGCTCCCCTTTGAGAGTCACGTCGTCATTGGCAACGATATCAACATTGCCAAGTTCTGCCTTGATGGTTTGTATTTTTGCCGTGTCTATTTTTTCACCTTCGGTAAGCGCAATTGTGTCGCCTTTGGTGAAGGTTTTTAAATCTCCTTGACTTACCATTTTTATATCATTGAGACTTTCAATTTCAATATCCTTTGCAGAAAGTTTGATGCTCTTTTCGGCATTAAATGATATATTTTCTGCGGAAATTTTTACTGTTGTTCCATTTTCCGAAAATTTCATAGAAAATAGGGGAGTACCATTTGCATTCAACACCTTAATTTCATCTTCAAGGCTCGTTTCAGAAACCAAAAGTTGGTGTCCTTTTTTTAAATTTTTCTGAAATAGTTTTGTTTCCTCTTTTTTCATATCAATTCATTTTTACGATAGCACCTTTTATTTCAGTCAAACCAGTTCCTGCTACTGATACTTTTGCTCCCTTGATATCTGTTGCTATTACTCCTTCTACAGTAGTTTTATTGCCTTTGGCACTCAATTCAAAATCAGATAATAATTCTAACTTTTGCGAAGCGTGAATATGGATATTTCTCCCATGAATATTTGTCAAATCTGGGGTTTCTCCCTCACTGCCAATATTAATCGTTGGTGAATTGATATTGACTTCACCGTCTAGTGCGAGTATGTTTATATTGGCATTAGCATTGAAAGTAATGTCTCCATTGAGCTCAAGTTTTATCGAACTATTTTTTTTATTTGTAATTTCGATACTGCCGTCTCCTTCATTGATACTAATTAAATTGAGACCTACTTGCCAGATGGTAATGTAGTTATTTGTTTCAGAACTCCCTTGGGGCGGTGGTGCATTTCTTGTGTATAGACTCCCGGAGGTGTATGGAATTTCGGCATTTCCATTTTCAAAATCAACTACTACTTCATCACCTTTGTGCGGTATTCTATACATACCGCCTCCTCTTCCTGCTTGTAGCGCGACTACTCTTATCCAAGGAGTCATTTTATTCTGTTTTTTCTGCCACGGAAATTGAACACGAATACGACCCAATCCTTGTGGATCACTATTTTCTTTCACAATAGCAACTTGACTAGCACTTTTAGGAAAGGCATTAATAGCGGTCAACGGATATCCCTTCGGGTTTTCCGGAACGGCCTCAAATTCATTTTTGTAAAGTTGGTTTCTGTTTGTAGTGTGCTTAATCTTTGTTACACGATATCTGTTTCCTTCAACCTCTACTACATTTCCCAATTTTACTCCAGGGTTTGTGCTTTTCGCATTTAATTTTATTTGGTTTATTTCGTGAGCAGCTTGTTGGGCATCTGCAACAGATTTTAATTGAGAATTTGCCCTTTCGCTGTTATTTTGATTTGCGAAAACTTGTGATACATTAGGAAATAAATTTTGTGAGGTTTCTGAAACGCTAGAACGAAACTGGCTGTTATTAGCGCTTTCCACTCCTTTTGCATCTAGAAGTTCATCATTAATATAGTCGTTTGAGAGATAGGCAAACTGACTGGGTAAAGGATTGAGATCAACTTCAAATTCATTTAAGTCTTGGCCAAATTTTAATAGCACTGGATCAAGTTCTGGTTTTCCAAAAATCACACGCTCTCCATTGTAATAAAACCACTCGCCATATTGTTTTGATAAGCGACTCACATACTCAAAACCACTTTCATTTTGTTGAACACTATATCCTATATTACCGGTATGAAGTGGATTCACATCATTCTTAATATCATAGAAATTAAGTGTATTTTCAACAATGTCTTGGAGCGTCATATCTTCAAAAGAATCAAGATGAGGTCCAGCATCTGCGAATATTGTAGGACTTTTACCAATGACGAAAATTTGGTCCCCAAGACTTCCACTACTACCTTTTTTGATGGTCACTTTTGTGATAACTCCGCTAAATTCTAATTGTTTTGTACCATTCTTATCATTTGACGCAGTAATTTGAACGGCAATTGATTTCCCTAGTAACTCTTTAGATTCATTACCAAATTCTTTTGAATCATCCTTTTCTATGGCATCCATTCTAAAAACTGCTGTCAATGTATGGTGTTTATCTATTTCTTGCTCAAGGTCAATAGTATCATGCACATTAATTTCATGGCCGTCTATCATCAATACTGCGGAGGAAAGTAAAATCATAGTTTAATATTTTTAAGAAATTCTTACCACGGGTTTAGCAGTGAGATTGCACCAACTTCAATTTGTCTTGCAGAAATACTTAACTCTATTTTCATTGGGACTTCATTTTGTGCATTAAAAAATTCTTCGTATTCAACGCAAACTCCGTCTAAAAATGTCACTTTTTTACTTGCTGCCGCAGCATCACGCTTTAAAAACACAATTTCACCAGTTCTAAAATCATTAAAAGATACCATCCATGCAATTATATCATCAATATTCGTAGATTCTATGGTTAATTTGATAAGACCACTTCTAGTGACCTCTATGGGTCTACCTGAATAGTCAATTTTTTGAAAAAATCGATAAGAACATTCTAAGACATTGTATGTGTTATCTTCAAAAGTAAATTTTGCTACGAAAGACATAAGGTAAGATTTGGAAGTTAAACTTTATTCAAGCCAAGCAAGGGAGCGATACAATCACTCCCTTAATTTACAAGAATTACGCTAATAGATGCTAAGTTTTCTATACCCAGTCATTTACATGTTCTCCATTTCCAATTCCAATGGATTTAGCGGAGATAACAAAAGATTCAGACATTGGGTTTTTACCCGTCGAGTCAAAGCCTTCTTGATATTTTACCATATAGCCCTCAGTAAATTTTAATTCTTTCGATGTTGCATCAGTATCTCTCTTCAAGAATACAATGGAGCCATCTCTACGCTCAAAGTTATTGAACATCCAGTCTGAGAGACTAGTGTCTGCAGTAGATTCAACTATTAGTTTAATTTTTCCACCTCTTGTAATGGAAGAGGGTCTTCCAGTTGCATCAGTTTCTTGGTGAAGTTCGTAATAGCAGCTAAGTACATTGTACTCGTTACCGCTTACCTTTAATTTTGCTTTAAATGACATAATAAAGAAGGTTTAATTAATAATAAAAAGATATCTATGTATATATAAAAATATGTATGATTTAAATTTATGAAATTGAATCAAATACGAAAAGGAAATTTATAACTAATTTAATATGAAAGGATTAACTACGTTTTTAGATAGTCAAAATGTTGAAAACGGTGTTTTGTAGAATTGAGGTGTAAGTCTTTATTTACAAGAATTGATTCAATTTTCAATATATGATTGTAGGATAATACTGAAAATTAGATGTAAAAAAGCTAAAAACGTATATCTAATCTTTTTTATCGCTCAAAATCAGTAAGTTGTAAAATTTCTGAAATATAAAAAAGTTGAGATATGTTTGTCTCATTGAACTATAAGGACATTATAAAGAGAGTTTTTAAGTTTTACTTATGAAGTAACACGACGACAAATGATAACATCGTCTTCATTGATGGCACTTGCTGCCACCGTATGATTGAAGTTAATGTGTTTTATACCTTGGTACCATTTTGGCTTCACGTGAAATACCCAACCAGATGGTTGCTGAGTGTTGGTATCTACAATATCGATTTGTCCTTCAGGGTGTCGTTCATTATAATCTATAAGGAAAAAATAAAATAATTTTCCAAACTCCATGGATTGTGGAGCCTTGATTCTGAAGTTAGTTACATCGCTTAAGCTATCTTTCTTTTTAAATTCAAAGCTAATAACTTTAGGGTTTGCTAGCTCATCCTTGGTTGGGTCTTTAATGTCTTTTCCTATGGGGAAATACCAACTATCAAAAACAGGCAATGGTATTTGAGTCGCAAACTCATATAATTTATATACAAGCGTAGGTATTATAAACCAAAGTACCGATCCAATAAAAACGTAACTAAAAGGTGACTTAAATCTATTCACCACGTTTGTAAAAGCAATAAGCCCGAGTGCGCAGTACGCAAATGCGAAGAGAAACTCGGTAAAAAAATCTGACGGGTCATCATTCAACGCAGGAAAATATTTGCGAACAAACCACAGATGTAAAATTCCTAAAAGTAGGAACAATACTTGAAAGCCATAAAAGCTATTGATTGGTGTGTCGTTCAGTATTTTACTAGAACTCAAAAGAGCTGTTGCAGCAAATGTTGCGAGAATAAAAAGTGCATATAAAATTGCTTTCTTTTTATTTTTTGTGAATACTTTTCGCACTTTCGTAACGAGCATCATAATAATAGAACTCAAAATGAGTAAACCGATACTCAATTTAAAAATCTCTCCGTTTGCTATGTTTCCTATGGACGCCATTACATTTTATATTTGTGTAGAAATTCCCATGATAGGAGCATTTTCATTATTCAGTAAAAACCCTTCCTTATTATCAACGGTAAATTTAGTAATAACTTGAATTTCAACGGGTACAAAGTACTCAAAAAATAACATAATAAATTTTTGAACCCCATCTTTTCTCAAAAATTCGTCAATTTCGTACATTGGTATTGGACCAATTGTTACGTGCAATTCTGGATAAAATATCAGATTTTGTTCACAATCAAGAAGTGTATCGACTCCTAAAATTAATTCACTTTTTTGCGTGGCAACTTTTAATATTTCCTGGGAATTTGAATATGTCTCTTTAAATAAAACAGGTATGTTTAAAATTTCTTCTAAACACCTTCTCGTTAATTCAAAATTACCGGCAATTTTATAGTTGTAGGGTAATAATTTAATCAATTTCAGTCTATATTCTGCTGAAATGCTAGTGTCTAAATCCCAAAAGTCAATTAAAAAATCATCATTTAGATTATAAAAATCATTTAATAATTCTCTCTCTTTTTTTTCTATCTTAAATTTCTGATAAAAAAATTCGTTTTCTAAAGGTGCAAAAAATGTTCTGGCTTCCTGTTCTTGTTCCTGAAATTCCTTTCGTTTAGATAAATAATCGTCTGCTCCTTGTTTTGCCTTTGGTTTATGAAAAAAACCTTCGGGCAGGGTATCATAAATGCCATTTCTTGAAAGGTTTAAGGTAATTTTATCGATGTTAATGAGAGAATCAATATTTAAAATGTCTCTACGATACGGTCTGGAAAATGTGCTTTTGTTTTGTATAATAAAATCTGAAGCAACCGCGTCACTGTTTTTTTCCAATTCGCTCACAACAACTTCAGCCTTTATGTTTTCATAAAGGCTGTTGAGTTCTTCTGAGATCTTCTCAAAGGTAGATTTTTCCAAAATCGCTTAGTCGTTTTTAACTGGTCTTCTACCTCCCGCTTGAAAAAGGTTTGTCCAATAGCTTTCGGCCAGATTACTGATTTTTACACCACTTGTTCCAGTTTTTCCTCTTCTTGAAGTTGCATTTACAAACATGTTATTTGCCAAGTAGATTCCAACGTGGGTGATTTCATATTCTGAAGGGCCAAAAAATAACAAGTCCCCTTCTCTAAGGTATTCTTTACCCTTAAATTTGTCTGTGTATTTTGAGTCAAATTGCTTCTGAGCTGTGCGTTCAATGTACATGCCATAAACTGCTGTAAACAGTCGTTGTGCGAACGAGGAGCAGTCAATCCCATCTGTGTTGGCACCTCCCATTTTATAGGGTGTTCCCATCCAGTCATCAATAAAAGTATATAATTCTATGTTTGTTATTTCTTGAGGGGTTTTTCCTATAATTGCTCCATATTTTATTTGGATAGGTAATACTGTTTCAACATCAGATGTCTTTAATGGTTCGTCCGGTTCAACCATGATTTCAGGCTCACTTTCTATAACATTATCGTAGTCAACATCTACATTTTTACCACTTTTTTTAGCTTTCTTAAGTTCTTTAGCTAGGCGTTTTTCCTCTTTTTCTCTATTTTTTTTTACTTCTTTAAGTCTGGCTTCTTCATCTTTAAGTCTTTGTTTTTCTTCTTTCTCTTGAGCTTTACGCAACTTTTTGCGACGTTTCATTTCGTCTTTTGTCATTTCTAACCCCACTTTATTAGCAGATACTATTTTTCCGGGAGTTACGTCTATCAAGAAAAATTTATCTTCATAGCCATCTTTGACAACAATAACTACTTGTTCGCCTCTAGGCAATTCATCATCGATTGAAAATTTTCCATCTAAACCTGTTACTGCAGAAATGGAAGTACCGTCAATTTTTACAAAAGCATTACTAATAGCGGTATTTGATTCTTCGTCGATAATAGTGCCATCGAATGTTTGGGCAAAACCTATTTCAGAAAATAAAAGGAGTCCAAAAAGAAGTAATAATGTTTTCATAAGAGAAAGGGGTTGTTGGTTTGGTAATTCTGTTAATTTAAGATAAATATACTCATTTAGTAAAACAGATAATCTCTTACTCGATGAAATCATCAAATTTTAGGTAAGCGGTAATTTATTATGATTAATGGTTAATATTACTATATTTACGATGTAAAAAAAGCTACTTATCAACCTCAAATATAATTGATTAGTTACTTTTCAGAATTAAAAACAACTACGAATCGATGAAAGATAATAGGTATTATACACTTCCTTTACAAGCGAGCAAAATTTTGTCTGGAAGT
This sequence comes from Patiriisocius sp., assembly GCF_051252435.1. Taxonomy (NCBI): domain Bacteria; kingdom Pseudomonadati; phylum Bacteroidota; class Flavobacteriia; order Flavobacteriales; family Flavobacteriaceae; genus Patiriisocius; species Patiriisocius sp. Next base: position 129,232 of record NZ_JBPOFW010000005.1, read on the forward strand.
TTTCATGATTCATGCTCAATTAATGAATCTATTGCGCATTATATTCATTTAGTGAATACCTCATATTTTGGCGAATGTACTTTTGATGAAGATTTTGGCAGTGCTATTTGGTTAGTGGATTTTGATAATCTTAAAAGTTCAAATAGACTCAAAGCATTTATCGTTGTAAGTCTTGAAGAATCTTTACAGCGCATTGAAAAAAGATTGTCAAATATACGTGTTGAAGTGAAGGTAAAACAAGAGGAATTGTTTGAAATGGCAGAAGCTAACCGCATTAAAAAGAAAATTGATATTCATATTACTGCTCGCATTAAAAAAACGAACGAAGCATTTAATTATGTGGAGTATTTTTTTTTGGGGCCATTATCTTATTAAACTATGGTAGCAGAGACTAAAGAACACATTAAAAATAGGATGATCAAAAAAGCAGCCACCATGTGGGATGTGCCTGCTAACGAGATAGAAATGTCCTTTGATCCGGTGGTTGCACTTTTGATTTCTGCATGTGCTTCTGAGATGGAAAAAATTTCAAACGAAGTACATCAATCACAAACGCGAATTACTGAAAAACTCATCCAATTAATGACTCCCGAATCTGTCACGGGACCAAAACCAGCACATGGGATTTTAAAAATATTTGCCGTAGATGAAACGGTTAAAGTGGAGGAGGAGTTCATGTTTATGTGTCGCAAATCCATATCAAATGACAAAACCTCACGGACGTATAAAGATTTATATTTTTCACCTGCTCAGCGGGCGCACTTAATAGACGCCCACATCACTCACATTGCCAGTGACAATATGGTTTTTGCTTTTGACGAATCAAAACAAAAAGAAGTTATATTTCAACATAAACAAACTGGAAAACTTCCTCCTTCAACACTATATTTTGGTATTTCCAGCGACATTGAAGAGCTGTTTTTACATGATATTTCTTTTTATATAGAATTGCTAGATGTGGAGCATAAAGATTTATTTTATCACCATTTACGCAATGCTAAATGGTCTCAACAAAATGCAAGGTTAAATGTTATTGATGGGTATTATAACAGTGATGATGAAAATACGACAAGCGTTAATAATATTTTTGACACAGTAGCAAACAAAACAACCTTTACGGGGCAGCAAATACTTAATAATTATAGGCGAAATTTTGTCACTGTAAAAGAAGCTAAAAGTCAAAATAAAATAAAGAAGTCCAATTTTGAAGAATTAGATACATTTTTAACCGAAAATAAAATTAAAGTTGATCCAACATTGCGATGGATAAAAATGGAGTTTCCTCGTATTATTCCAAACAGTACGCTTAAAAATTGCTTTGCTACATTGAACGCGGTTCCAGTAATTAATAGGGAACTCAATACACTTAGCTATAAGATAAAAGAGTTTATAAATATACTGCCTATAAAAACTCAAGAGTTGTTTTTTGATATTCAATCCATCACAAATACAAGTGGTGACGTTTACAGAGCTCGCAGTAAAGACAATCAAAATCAAGACAAAGGTACTTTTGTTCTTCGCAACGATAATATAGGTAAGCTAGACCAAAGAAAAGCGAGGGAATATGTGGTGCATTTAATCGAACTTTTAAAAGATGAGAGCGCTTCATTTTCATTTATGAACAATGATTTTCTCAACAAAAATTTAAAGAGTTTAAATCAGCTTTTATCGGTCATTGAAAAAAAAGTATCTCAATCAAAAGAAGATAAAACCGAAACCAATTATGTCTTTTTAACTCCTTACAAACCTAATGAGGATATCATAGTTGAGTATTGGACTACCCACGGAAATATTGCAAACAATATAAAGTTAGGTACTGTTTTAAATAATTCCAAAGGAGTGGGAGTAGCGAGTTCCGGAAATTATATGATAACAACAACTATAGGGGGAAAGGACACGCTAAGTATGCAAGATAGATTAAATGCGTATAGAAGGTCACTACTTTCAAGAGACAGGATTGTCACAAAACAGGATATCATTGCACTCTGTAAAGAAATGTATGGCAATAAATTAAAATCTATTGAGGTAAAAAAAGGTTTTACTACAGGAATAGGCACCAATAAAGGAATCACACAATCCATAGAAATTGAGCTAAAAATAAATAGCCAGATAGAGACTCAAGACGAGGAATGGGAGTCTTTAAATAATAATCTAATGCTGTATCTTAAAAAAAACTCAACAAATGTATTTCCCTATAAAATAAAATTGGTAAATTAATCCTTCTTTCAACGAGCTAAATAATTGACTATGAGTGCAAATAAAAACTTCACAAACCATCTTGACCGTTCAGTATTATTACTGTTTTTAGGTTTCTTTTTAGTTTCCGCAGGTACTGTTACTTATAAATATGTCAATAGAGCTTCTTGTAATGAAGTGCTGTTTTCCATGGATGCTAAAGAGTATCGAGTGGGAGAAATGATAAAATTGACAGACAATAGCCCAAATTCATCACAATGGGAATGGGATTTTGGAGATAGTTCTGAAATTTCCACCGTAAAAAGTCCACTCCATATTTTTGACAGGGAAGGAGAATACAAAGTGAAACTTAAAATTAATGACCTTTGTGAGCGTGTTGAAACAGTAGTCATAAAAGAAAGACTTAAGTTATTAGATTCTACAAAATTCCCAATATTTGAACTTCCTTCTGAAATTAGAGTGGGAAAAACCCTAAATGTAAAAGACGAAACAGACAATGCAACCACTTGGGAATGGCGTTTTGGCGAAGGTTCAACCATAGACGCTAAGACCAAACGTGCTACTTATGTTTTTGAGGAACCTGGAATTAAAACAGTTTCTTTGGTAGTTAATGGTGATTTGGAATACGTCACTAAAAAAAGAATAGAAGTGCTACCATTACCGGGTCAAAAAACAGGAGTTGCAGATATAGCCGAAATAGAAAGAGATCGACCATCAAGAATTAAGAATGCACCAACTAGCGAACCTATTAAAGATGCGCCTACAACTGCAACAATCAAAGATGCACCAACCACGAGCGATAAGCCAAGTGCTGCACCATACATAAGTGAAAAGGAATTTTCAAGAAAAGTGTTATTGGTTTCCAACGAAACACTTACTGCAAAATCGTTTTCAGACTTCTTTTGTGGTGATATAAACAAACCCATTATAGTAAATGGAGACAACACCACATTCCTAGTGTTTTGTGAAGACATCAAAGGGAAAAAAGTAAAACTTAAAAGCCTTGAAATCTTTAGAAATAAAGGTTCAAACTGTATTACAAATATTACCGTTGAATACAAAAAGAGTTGGTTTTAAATAGAAAAATAAACGTATGAGTACGACTAACAAAAATCAACACCGCATAAATTGGATTGATGGAATGAAAATAAATAAAGACCACTTCATTGAGATGGAGCACTCTTTATTATCTCATATTAATCAAAGCGAGCAAAAGGATGTTTCGCCAGTTAATTTTGGATTGCTTCCAGACTACAGCGAGTATGGTAGCGCAATTGACATTTCGCTCTCAGTGGATGGTCAAGATACTATCTCGGTGGTGTTGAACAGGTGCCGAGCAATTACTCTTGGCGGATTTCAAATTGACATCAACGATCAAACTAAGCAACTTTTAGAGCATTCTGGGTACATTTTAAAGCAAGAATATGCTATTCAAAAAGACGACAAGGAATGGTTTGTTATTTTAACCGTAAACCCTTTTAAAAGAATACCTGTAGGGGACGCAAATCCAGAAGAGGAGCCACCAAGACATCCACACGTTTTATCTGAATATAAATTAGATATTTTGCCAAAGTCTGAAGTTTCTACACAAGAAATAGGACAGCAACATATTACAATCGGAAAAATTGTCTTAGAAAATGGCAAGCCAACGATTGACCCAGATTTTATTCCACCTTGTCGTTCGGTACAAAGCCATCCGGATTTAAAATTTACCTATAACGGCATTGGTGTATTTTTAAATCAAATGGAAGCATATTCAATGCACATCATTCAAAAAATTCATCAAAAGAAGCAATCAAACGACTTGGCCGTGATGGCATTGCATCTTTCAGAACAAGTTTTACGGCACTTAAATAGCACGATTACTGACTTTAGATTCAAAGACCGCTATGCACCTCCCGTGCAAATGATTTCTCGAGTGGTAAATCTAGGAAGAGTTATAAAAAGTAGCCTCGACGTGCATGTAGGTACAGGAAAAGAAGACTTCCTTAATTATTTGACAGATTGGTGCGATTTAAACCAAGGAGCCTTTGAAAACGTTTTAGTTGAAACCATTGAAATGGAATATGTGCATACCAATCTCAACGAAGCACTCTTAAAAACATCAGCATTTACAAAACTCATGTTATCGTTATTCAAAAAACTGAATGAGCTCGATTTCATCGGTAAAAAATCTGATTCTGGAATTTTCGTAAAAGAAGAAGTAGTAGATAATACAGAAGTAAAAAGCCGCAGAAGTTTCTTATTAGATTAACTTTTGAAATTTTAAACACATTAAACTAACCACCATAAACTAACATAGACATGAAACCAAAAAATAGCAAAGATAGACGTTCCGCATTTTTAAAATTCTTAGGGCTTTTTATTGTTACAGTAGGAATGATTGTAGCAGCTGTGTACTTTAATTTTAAAGTGCCAAATAAAGAAAATGATTTGCTCAGAGCTCAATCTAAATTTATTAACGAAGAAACAGCATTCCAAAATAATTTTTACACAGAAATGGAAAAAGTAAAGTCCATGATTGACTCTCTAGATGTTCCGGGAGCGCAAGTGGATTATGAATCTAAATTGATTAGTAGTAAGTTGGTTGATATGCAAAAATCACTACCAACAAAAGATTCAACATATTTATATGATATGCACAGCTCCATAGTTCAAATGTATGTTGAGCTTATGGACAATAAGCAAAAGCTTCGTTCGCTAAGTGATGCCGAAGGTACAATCCAAGAGTACAAAGAAGCCTACGAAAGTTGCCGTCAAGACTTAAAACAGGCCGAGCGGGAATTGCGTATTAAATAATTTTTTCTGAAATATTTCAGAAAGAAAATGAACCATTAGAAAAATCCGAGATAACATCTTGGATTTTTTTTGTGAACATCATAGAAAATTCCTGAAACGTTGAAAATCTAAAAGAATCTTTTCAAATAGATATAGATAGCGACATCAATAATTATGAGAATATAATGACTTTTTAAGAATTCGTTTTAACAATATTTTAAGAAAAACGAAATACGCTACAAGTACCTTTAACGTTGATAAATAAAAAACTAAACCAATGATAAAAAGACACTTAAAATTACCATTGCTCTTATTAATGGCAATCGCTATTTCATTTACTTCTTGTAAAGAAAATGGCAGTGACATTTCAGAAGAAAGCGCGAAGCTATCAATCGATTATGAAAAATATACCTTGGACAACGGACTACAGGTAATCTTGCACCAAGATAAAAGTGATCCTATTGTATCGCTCGCTGTTCAGTACGGAGTAGGTTCTAACCGAGAAAAAACTGGACGTACAGGATTTGCTCACTTGTTTGAGCACATGTTATTTCAAGAATCTGAGAATGTACCTCAAGACCAATTCTTCAAAAAAATACAAGATGCCGGTGGTACTTTAAATGGTGGTACTTGGAAAGATGGTACTGTTTATTACGAAACTGTCCCTAGCAACGCCATGGAAATGATGATGTGGTTAGAAAGTGACCGTATGGGATGGTTTATAAATACCGTGACTGAGTCGGCTTTTGAAAACCAACAAGAAGTGGTGCAAAATGAAAAGCGTCAACGTGTAGATAATAATCCTTATGGGCACACAAGTTGGGTTATTGACAAAGCAATTTATCCTGAAGGTCATCCTTACAACTGGCAAGTTATTGGTGAGCTCGTTGATTTACAAAGTGCTACTGTAGCAGATGTTCGAGAGTTTTATGAGAAATTCTATGGTCCTAACAACGCCACGTTAGTTTTAGCAGGAGATTTTGAGACTGCTGAAGCTAAGAAAATGATTGAAAAGTATTTTGGAGAAGTAAAGAAAGGGAAAGATGTGCCTAAAATGGAGCCCATGCCTGTAACACTTGAGGCATCAAAAAGATTATACCACGAGGATAATTTTGCAACTACCGCACAGCTAAATATGGTATGGCCTACAGTTGAACAATACACTCAAGACTCTTACGCGTTGAGTTTATTGGGTAGATTATTATCTCGAGGTAAAAAAGCACCATTATACCAAGTTTTGGAAAAAGAAAAAGAACTTTCTTCTAGTTACTATTCGTATAATGAATCAGCAGAATTGGCTGGAGTTTTTAGAATTTCGGTTACCGCAAATGATGGAAAAAGTTTAAAGGATGTGGAAACTGGAATTAATGAAGCTTTTGATTTATTTGAAAAAGAAGGAGTTACAGAAAGAGATATGGCACGAGTAAAAGCAGGTCAAGAAACTGATTTCTATAACGGAATTAGCAGCGTGCAAGGAAAAGCATTCCAATTGGCTAGCTATAACGTATTCACGGGAGACCCAAGTTTTATTGAAAAAGATATTGAAAATTATAATAAAGTCACAAAGGAAGATGTAATGCGTGTTTACAATACATACATTAAAGATAAGCCTTTTGTGATGACTAGTTTTGTGCCGAAAGGAAAAACAGAACTTATTGCTGAAAACTCAGTAAAGGCTGAAGTTGTCGAAGAAGAAATTGTTGAGAATGTAGTAAAAGAAACAGTTGAGGAAAATACAGAAGAAGTTGCAAAGACACCTTCAGTTTTTGACCGTTCAGTTGAGCCTGCACAGGGAACTTCGCCAGCTCTCAATGTACCAAGCAGTTGGACGTCTGAATTGGCTAACGGAATGGAAGTTTACGGTATTGAACAAAATGAAATCCCAACAGTTAACTTTAATATCGTTATCGAAGGAGGGCATTTACTCGACAGTATGGATAAAAATGGTGTTGCAAATTTGATGACCGATATTATGATGGAAGGAACCGCAACAAAAACACCACAAGAACTTGAAGAAGAAATTGAGCTGTTAGGAGCTAACATAAACATGTACACGACTCGCGAATCTATTGTAATACAAGTAAATACTTTGGTGCGAAATTATGAGGCGACAATGGCTTTGGTGGAAGAAATTTTAACACAACCACGTTGGGATGAGGAAGAATTTGGGCGTATTAAAACAGCAACAATTAATCAAGTAAAGAGGTCTGCGGCAAATCCTAATACAGTTGCCGGAAACGTGTTCAATAAATTGCTGTACGGTGAAGAACATATTTTTTCGTATCCTACTTCAGGGACGGTTGAGTCTATTGAGTCGATTACAATGGACGACTTAAAAGCATTTTATGCTAAAAATTTCTCACCTTCTATCTCTAGATTCCATATTGTTGGTAAAATTGATAAAAGCAAAGCACTTGACGGCTTAACCAGTTTAGAGAAAAATTGGGCTGCAAAAGAAGTAACTATTCCAGAATATCCCGTTGCAAACAACAGAGATAAATCTTCTGTTTATTTTGTTGATATCCCTAGTGCAAAGCAATCTGTAATACAAATAGGTAATATTTCATTGGCAAGAACAGACGATGATTTCTACCCAGCTGAAGTTATGAATTATGCTTTAGGTGGTGCTTTCAACGGAGTTGTAAATAGAATTTTACGTGAAGAAAAAGGATATACCTATGGAGCTCGAACTGGTTTTAGTGGGAGTACAATTCCGGGAACTTTTAGAGCAACTTCAAGCGTGAGAACAAACACTACGGGAGAGTCGGTTGAAATCTTTAGAGAAGAAATGAATAAGTATAAAGAAGGAATTTCGCAAGAAGACCTAGACTTTACGAAGAACGCATTGATCAAATCAAATGCACGACGTTTTGAGACTCAGTTTGCATTATTGGGCATGTTGCAGGAAATGAGCGCTTACGATTTGGATCCTGATTATATCGAAAAAGAGGAAGCTACTGTTCGTAACATGACCTTGGCACGACATAAAGAACTTGCAAATAAATACTTGGACCCATCAAAAATGGCGTATTTAGTGGTTGGTGACGCAGAAAGTCAGTTCACACAGTTTAAGGATATGGGCTTCGATGAGGTGCTTTTAATGGATAAAGACGGAGAGGAAGTAAAGCTTAAGAATGTAAAAATGTAAGTATTCTTTCTTCGGAAATATTAAAAATGATAGAAACGGGAAGCTAAATTGGCTTCCCGTTTTTCGTTTTAAAATCATACCTTTAAAGTTGAAGTTAGTAGTATTTCTGAAATATGAATAATTACAATCCAATTGAAAAACCCATTTAAAAACTTAGGTCCGGGAACACTTGTAGCTGCCGCATTTATTGGGCCTGGTACCGTTACCGTTTGTACGCTCGCAGGTGTTAATTATAGTTTTACATTGTTGTGGGCAATGCTATTATCTATTATTGCTACGATTGTGTTGCAAGAAATGGCAGCGAGATTGGGACTCGTTTCAGGGAAAAGTTTGGCTTCGGTAGTAAAGAATGAAATCCACAATCCGGCGCTTAAAGCGGGTGCGATTATTTTAATGCTCTCTGCAATTTTAATAGGTAATGCAGCTTACGAAGCGGGCAATATTAGCGGTGGCGTTTTGGGTTTGGAAACTTTGCTACACCCTTCAAGTTTAAATTTTGGTGATTTCAATTTAAATCTTTTTAGTGTATTGATAGGGGCAATTGCGTTCATTTTATTGTACCTGGGAAATTATAAAATCATTGAAAAGGCGTTAGTTTCATTGGTGATTTTAATGAGTCTATCCTTTATTATCGCGGCAATTTTTACCACCCCAAATATTTCCGAAGTTTTAAAAGGACTATTTATACCTAGCGTTCCGGACGAAAGTATTTTAATGATAATTGGTCTTGTGGGGACAACCGTAGTGCCGTATAATCTGTTTTTGCACGCTTCACTGGTTTCAGAAAAATGGAAAGGAGTGACCGAATTAAACACCGCTAGAAAAGATTTATACGTGAGTATCGCGCTTGGCGGAATAGTGTCAATAGCAATAATTATTTGCGCTGCCGGAGCACAACAAACCGAAATCAATAATGCAGCAGACCTCGCAAAGAGCCTAGAACCGCTCTATGGAAATTTAGCAAAATATTTACTTAGTATCGGACTTTTCGCTGCCGGAATTACCTCTGCAATCACAGCACCACTTGCTGCAGCCTACGTTGCCAAAGGGGTTTTTGGTTGGAATGTGGGATTGAAGGATTTTAAATTTAGAATGGTTTGGGGATTTATTTTGGTTATCGGGGTTGTTTTTTCATCCATTGGCTTTAGTTCTATTGAAATTATAAAATTCGCACAAATAGCAAATGGTCTTTTATTGCCCATTATTGCAGGCTTTTTACTTTGGGTCGTAAACAAGAAAAATGTTCTTGGAAATTATGTAAATTCTAAGCTTCAAAACATACTCGGATTCATTATTCTAATCACAACAATACTATTGGGAGCACGGACTATTTTTAAAGTATTTAATGTGATTTAAAGCTAATGTCCGGTTGAGCGCAGTCGAAACCTACTTGTAACAAAGAGGCGTAAATTTTAAACCGAATAATTAAAATACAACATATTCTAATAAATGTCAAACAGCATACAAATAGATATCAACGCAGACCTGGGTGAAGGCATGGGCAATGACGCTCAAATAATGCAATTGATTTCGTCGTGCAATATTGCTTGTGGCGGACATTCGGGGAATACTAAATCTATTTTAAAGACATTGAAACTGGCAAAAAAGCACGGAGTAAAAGTAGGGGCGCACCCTTCATTTCCAGATAGGGACAACTTTGGTAGGGAATTAATCACAATGACCAAAAGCGAGTTGACTCAATCCATTTTTGAACAGATTATGATATTTCAAAAATGTTGCGAACAAGCAGCAATATCAATGCATCACGTTAAATTACACGGTGCACTATATAATTATGCTGCAAAAGATGCGCCTACGGCAGATGCAGTGGTTGATGCCATTTTAAAAACTGGGGTAAGACTTGTTTTGTACGTCCCGCCCAACTCGGTGCTTGCGGAAAAAGCAAAGAATCTGCTACCAATCAAATATGAGGCATTTATTGATAGAGCTTACAATAACGACCTGTCTCTGGTTTCGAGAAAAGTAAAAAATGCAGTTATTGAGAACGAAGAAAAAGCCTTTAGCCAATTGGTCGAAATGGCGTTGAAACAAAATGTAGTTGCCATTGATGGCAACCATGTTTCATTAAAAGCCAGTACGTTTTGCATCCACGGAGATAATAAAAATGTATTGGGAATTCTTAATTTTATAAGAAATGAAGCACCAAAACACGGAATCGCTATTGTATGAAATATCCCATTTTAAAGCCCTACGGATTACATGCTATTTTGCTGGAATGGGAGCAAAAAATCGCTCCTGAAATACATAAAGAGGTCATAAAATTTCAAAACTTGATTACGATGAATTTTAGTGATGAGATTGTTGAATTAGTACCTGCGTACAATTCGCTTGCCGTTTATTTACAAAAATCAACAAAACTTGAAAACTTTGTTGAATGCTTAAAAAGTATTGAAATTAATGCTTCGGAAATTTCAAATAATGAAAGACACGTTGTTCACATCCCCGTTTGTTATGAACCAACATTTGGAATAGATATTTCCGAAGTTGCTAAACTTAAAAACCTTTCAATTCCTGAAATTATTAGATTGCATACGCAACAAACGTATCCAGTTTATTTTTTAGGATTTCTTCCAGGGTTTCCTTATTTGGGTGGGCTTGATGAGCGATTGTGCATTAAAAGAAAAAAAGAACCAAGGGCACAAATCCCCTCCGGGAGTGTAGCCATTAGCGGAAATCAAACAGGAATTTACCCCAGCGACTCTCCCGGGGGGTGGAATATTATTGGACGCACGCCTTTGGATTTATTTTCGGTTGTAGATGCTACTTGTCTTTTAAAAGCTGGCGATAGCGTTAAATTTTATGAAATTTCAGAAGAAGAATTTAATCAAATTAAAGGTCAAATTGAAGCTGAAAATTATGTTTTGAGAAGGGAGGTTATTGATGGTTAAAATTATCACTAGCGGACTTTACACAACGTTACAAGATAGCGGAAGATTTGGGTATCGCAATCAAGGAATCCCGGTCTCGGGAGCGATGGATTTACGGAGTGCCTTCTTAGCGAACAAGATTTTGGGTAACGACGAAAACGAAGCTGTCATTGAGATTACGATGCTGGGTCCAACTTTGTATTTTGAGGAGAAGACTATCATTTGTATCACGGGAGCAACATTCAAACCTCTACTCAATGGTATAGAAATTTCAATGTTCAAAAGTATACTTATTGAAAAGAATAGTACTTTAAAGATGGGCACGGCATTAAATGGAATGAGAGGATATATTGCTGTAAAGGGTGGTTTTGATGTTGAAAAAGTTTTTGTGAGTTACAGTCAATACAAAGGAATTACGACTCAATTTCAACTTAAAAAAGGAGATAGATTATCGTTAAAACAACCCGATATTGATGGGGATAAAATTTCAGAAATAAATATTATGACAAAGATTTCTTCTGAAATATATCTCGATGTTACAAAGGGGCCAGAATTCGATTTGTTGACGCTGCACGAACAGCAAAATCTCTTGCGATTTAAAGGGACAATAGATTCTCAAAGTAATCGAATGGCGTATTTACTGGGCGTTATTCCAAAATTAAATCCGCTTGAAATTATTACAAGCGCCGTGCAGCCGGGAACTGTGCAAGTGACTCCCAATGGAAATTGTATCGTATTAATGCGAGATGCTCAAACCACTGGAGGATATGCTAGGGTGTTACAACTTACGCCCGAATCTATTGATAGATTGAGCCAAAAAAGACCTTTAGAAAAAGTTTGTTTTAGGATTATTAAGGATAGGGGAAAAACCCTTTAATTAGAGAGGGTTTTTCCTGTATTTTAGATTTTGGTTAGCTGTGATGTAGTTAATTACATACATTTAAAAGCTAAACGACCTACAATATGAGTAAACCGAAAAATACTATTACAGTCGCTCTAGCGAAAAAATTACGAAAAAACTGGAATCATACTCGTGCGATTGATTTAGAAACGTCGAGGGGTTCAAAAGATGTGAGTGATGTTACTTTTAGTTTGAGTGAATTAGAGGAGTTTGTAGAATACGTAAGGGGTGAGTCTGACAATCAAAAAATTGAGAATCCGGGTGTCAGGGTTTTCTTCGCGGCATATAATGAAGATGACAATGATGGAGCAACAGTATTTTTAGCTCCAACGAAAGGAACCGTTGGTACATCTGAAAATAATTATGATATAGACCCATTAAATATGGGAGGACAAGGGTGGCCACCTAATCAGTATTAATGGATATAAATAACTACTTGGTCCATGTGTTACCTGTCTTGTTCATTGAGCTGTTGGCAGCAATGGTAGGCACATATTATTTAAATAGAATAAAACCAGAAAAGGGCGATATCGTGTTTGTTGCTCTTTTGTGGTTTGTCTTTATAGTTGAACTGATTGCTGAATATTCTCCAATTGCATATTTTTCTGATTACGAATATTTTGAGTTCGTTAAAGGAACCGTTATAGAGACAAATACTTGGATGTATAATCTAAGTCTCTTAATCACATTTATTGTTTTGTTTAACTATTTTAAATGGAAACTTATCGAGAATAAGCTTATAAAACTAATCAATATATTAATATGGATTTTTGTTATTTCATGTGTTGTTAATTTAGTTATTTCAGGTATTTTCTTTTCTCTTGTGTCTGTATATACATTATTAGCGGGTACGATGTTACTGTTATTTATAATTGGCATTTTTCAATTACAACTTCTAAATAGCGATGAGATATTAAATTTTAGTGGCATTTTACCGTTTTATGTTTCTATTGGGGCTACAGTTTTAAACTTATGTTTAGTTCCTTTTGCGATATATGGTAAATATTGGGCATCTTCAATTAGTCCAGAATTTATAGCGTTTAGATCAAATGCTTTGCTAATCGTAAATCTATTGGTATATTCCATTTATATTTTCGGTTTTATCGCATGTCTAAAGAAGAAATCTTATTAATTCTATATGTTATCTTGGTCATGCTGGGATTTACTGTTTTTGTAATTTTCTTTATCCTTGCATTTCAGAAGAGAAAAAATAAATTTCTCATAGAAAGAATTAAAACCGAACAGCGTTTTACAAAAGAGATAGAAGTCTCTCGGTTAGAAATCCAAGAACAGACGCTTAAAAACTTTGCATGGGAACTCCATGACAACATAGGGCAGTTGTTGAGTGTCACGAATATGCAATTAAGCATCTTGCAACAAAAAGTGCCCGAAGATTACAAAGCCTCTTTAAAAGAGACTTCTGAAATTATCCAGAAAACCATAAATGAAGTACGTTTACTGTCAAAAACTTTGAATAATGACGTTGTTTTAAAGAATGGTCTTTTAGCGTCCATTGAAAATGAACTCTCCAGATTTGACCGTATGAAATCTTTAACGACAAAACTTGACGTTAGCGGAACTCCGATAATATTAAACCGTGAAAAGCAAATCTTGGTATTCCGAATATTTCAAGAATATTGTTTAAACGTACTTAAGCATGCTAAGGCTAGTGAATTAAAAGTGGATGTCCGTTTTGAAGAAAAGCAATTAATCTTACAAATGGATGACAATGGAGTTGGATTTGATACCACTTCAAAAAGTACGAGTAATGGTTTAGAGACAATGAAGGGCAGAGCAAATTTGCTCAATGCAACATTTAAGATAACTTCAATAATAGGTGAAGGCACCTCATTAATGCTAAAATTTCCATACGTATGATTTCAAAAGACATCAAAGTTTCAATTGTTGATGACCATCAATTATTTGCAAGTTCATTATCGCAGCTCATTCAATCATTTGATGGGTTTGAGGTTTTATTTATTGCTGAAAATGGAAAATCCCTCCAAGAAAAATTATTGCTTTCTTCGGAAATTCCAAACTTAGTATTACTGGACATGAATATGCCCGTTATGAATGGCCCTGAAACAATGCAATGGTTGCATAAAAATCATCCATCAATTAAAGTACTAGCGCTATCAATGGAAGATGAAGAAGCTATTATTCTGAATATGTTACGCAAAGGAGCCAACGGATATTTATTGAAAGATATTCACCCTGAAGAACTCCAAATTGCCATGACACAAGTAATGGAAAAAGGTTTTTATCACACAGATCAGGTTGCTCAAGTTTTAGTAAATTCAATTGTAAATAATGGCTTGATTGAGGATGACTCCTTTAAAGAAAAAGAACTCAATTTCATTCGACTATGTTGCACCGAAATGACCTACAGAGAGATTGCCGAAGAGATGCATTTGAGCCCTAAAACAATTGACGGATATCGTGACGCAATCTTTAGAAAATTGCAATTGCGCAATAGGGTGGGACTGGTAATGTATGCTTTAAAAAACAACATTTATCGACCCTGATTTGTTGATTAACAACTTTTAGTCTTGTCTAAATAAATTAAACAAGTAGCTTTAAATCAAAGAATTATGTTAAATTAATTAAATAGATGGTTAATATTATGATTTTAAGCAAGAATTCCAAATAACATCATATTGTGGGGGTGCAATTAATATTATTTTCTCTTTTAAAACAGGATGAACAAGTGTCAATTTTCTCGCGTGAAGATGAATAGATCCATCCTTATTGCTTCTGTCAAAACCATATTTTAAATCTCCTTTTATTGGACTGCCTATGGTTGAAAGCTGTGCTCTAATTTGGTGATGTCTTCCAGTTTCGAGGTGGATTTCCAACAATGAATAATTGTCTAATTTTTTTACAATTTTGTAGCTCAAAATTGCTTTTTTACTATCAGGCACTTCTTTGATATGTGCGTAGCTTTTGTTCTGTTTTGGATTCCGTTTTAAAAAATGTACCAAGCGGTCACTTTCTTTTTCAGGAATATTTTTGACGATTGCCCAATACACTTTTTCGGTTTCCCTTTCAGCAAAAAGCTTATTGAGTCTTGTAAGTGCTTTTGAAGTTCTAGCAAAAATTACAATGCCACTTGTAGGTCTGTCAAGACGATGCACGACACCCAAATAAACGGCTCCTGGTTTGTTATATTTTTCTGCAATATATTCCTTCGCAACTTCAGAGAGGGGTTTGTCGCCCGTATTGTCTCCCTGAACAATATCGCCAGGACGTTTATTCACTACTAATAAATGATTATCCTCGAAGATGACTTGAAGATTGCTAGCGGTGCTTAATTTGTTGTCATAATTTTTAGAAACCACAATAAAGAAATTTAAGTTTATAAAAGCTCAAAACTTAATATTGCTCATCGTCGTTGGGGAAGTCACCTTTTTTAACGTCGTCACTGTACGATTTGAATGCTGTTGTCATTTCAGTAAACATATCTAGGTAACGTCTTAAAAACCTAGGATTAAACTCGTGTGTCATGCCTAGCATATCGTGTGTTACGAGTACTTGCCCGTCAACGCCGCCACCGGCGCCAATTCCTATAATGGGAATGGTAAGGCTTTTTGCCACTTCTTCGGCTAATTGTGCTGGTACTTTTTCAAGAACGATGGCAAAACATCCTGCTTTTTGAAGCAATAGCGCGTCTTCTTTTAATATTTCGGCTTCTTCTTTATGCTTTGCTCTAACGGTATACGTCCCAAATTTATAGATACTCTGTGGTGTTAATCCTAAATGCCCCATCACTGGAATACCAGCATTCAGAATACGTTTTACAGATTCTTTAATCTCTCTTCCACCTTCAACTTTTACTGCGTGTCCACCACTTTCTTTCATGATTCTAATAGCAGAGCGCAACGCTTCTTTAGGGTCGCTTTGATAACTTCCGAAGGGAATATCTACAACAACGAGACTTCGTTCAACACCTCTTATGACAGAGGCGGCATGATAAATCATTTGATCTAAAGTAATTGGCAACGTGGTTTCGTGCCCAGCCATTACATTTGAAGCCGAGTCGCCCACGAGGATTACGTCTATTCCGGCTCCATCTACAATTTTGGCCATTGTAAAATCGTATGCGGTCAACATAGAAATCTTTTCTCCACGTTTTTTCATATCAACCAAGGTTTTCGTGGTGATGCGCTTGTACTCTTTTTTTGCTAAAGACATAAATTAAATTATTGATCGTAAAAATACTAATTTTGAATGGTAACCACTATACATTAAAACTATGAAGTCATTCTGCATTATCTTCTATCTCCTTGCATATAATTGGGGAGTACCTGCTCAATCCCAATTCGCTCAACAAGATGCCGAATTAATCGTTGATGCTTTTTTTGAAGGTTTTCATGAGGGCGATACGCTGAAGATGAGGCAGGTCATGTCAAAAAATATAGTGATGCAAACAGCGTTTAAAAATAAAAATGGTGAGCATATTGTAGATACTACAAATGTTATAGATTTTTTGTCCTCAATTGCAAATCGCCCCGAAGAACAACAATGGGATGAGCGTTTGCTCGATTATCGAGTGCAAATTGATGGAAACCTTGCGCATGTTTGGACACCGTATCAGTTTTATTTCAACGGAAATTTTAGTCATTGTGGAGCAAATGCTTTTACATTGACCAAAACGAACGAGGGATGGAAAATTCAACATTTAATAGACTCCCGAAGGAGAGAGGGATGTCTTAATGATTAGCAATCACTCATATTCACCTGTACGGCAAGACCGCCTTCGCTGGTTTCTTTGTATTTATTTGCCATATCTTTTGCCGTTTGCCACATTGTAGCAATCACTTTGTCAATAGGCACTTTGGTTTGTGACGGGTCTGCATCTAGCGCTAGTTCGCATGCGTTAATAGCTTTTAAAGCACCCATTGCATTTCGTTCAATACACGGTATTTGTACCAATCCGCCAATAGGGTCGCAGGTTAGGCCTAGGTGGTGTTCCATGGCAATTTCCGCAGCGATTAGACATTGCTCAGGAGAACCTCCCATAAGTTCAGTCAAGGCTCCTGCTGCCATTGCAGAAGATACGCCAATCTCAGCTTGGCATCCCCCCATTGCGGCGCTAATGGTCGCACCTTTTTTAAATAGACTGCCAATTTCGCTGGAAACCAATAAAAATCTGCGCACATCTTCAAAATTGGCATCGTGATTTTCTATTACCATGTAGTACATCAATACAGCAGGAATAACTCCTGCACTACCGTTTGTTGGAGCAGTGACCACGCGCCCTAACGAGGCGTTTACTTCGTTAACGGCAAGTGCAAAGCAGGAAACCCATTTAAGGATTTGACGAAATTTGACTTCCGTATTGCGTATGGCTTCAACCCACTCGGTCGCATTGTTATATTTGCTTTCATCGGGCATCAACGTTTTGTGCGTCGCATAGGCGCGACGGCGCACGTTGAGTCCTCCTGGGAGCGTTCCTACGGTATGACAGCCCACATACATAGAATCGAGCATTACATCCCAGATGGCTTTTAAACCCTCATTTATTTCAGTTTCGGTGCGTAGTGAAAGTTCGTTTTGGAGTACCATTTCTGAAATAGGAAAACCTTCTTCATTGCAGTATTTTATAACATCAATACCAGTTTCTGTTTGGTAAGGGAAATTTCCGAAGTTCTTTAACTTCTTTTTTGCACGCTTTCGCTCTTTTTGAACCACAAACCCCCCACCAATAGAATAATAGGTCATGTGCCGTTTAGTGCCATTTTTTAATAAGCATCTAAAGGTGATACCGTTGGGGTGGAATTCTAAAAATTTGCGGTTGAAAGTGATGTTTTCCTTTGCTACAAAAGGAATATCGAGTTCGCTATTAAGCTTTAAAATATGATTGTTTTTTATACTCTCAATTTCAGTTTCAATATTTTCTATCGGAAATGTAACCGGGTCAAAACCGCAGAGCCCCAATTGCACAGCAACGTCTGTCGCGTGGCCCCTGCCGGTTAATGAAAGGGAACCGTATAAATCGACTGAAATTTCAGTAATATCATCAAAATAGCCGTGACGCTTACAATGGTCAATCCATCTCCCTGCAGCGCGCCAAGGTCCTAGAGTGTGTGAGCTCGAGGGACCAACACCAATTTTCAACATATCAAAAACACTGATACTTTCCATAGTTCATTATTTGTGTCTCAAACGTACTGAATTTATTGATATTCCCCTTTCGTTTTGTTAATATCTTAACAGGATATATTCCTATTTATTGGAATATATCCATATTTTTGCTTTATGGAAATTACTATCTCAGGAAAGATTCAAAAAAGTAAAGATTTGCACGCACCAGAAATCTCAAAACAAACGGGATTCCCAAGTCCAGCAACACATTATTTAGAGTCTTCAATAGACTTAAATAAAGAACTCACACAAAATAAAGATGCTACTTTTTTTGTGAGAGTGGAAGGTGACGCATGGTCTGAGTTCACAATATTAAATCAAGACGTATTAATTGTGGACAGGGCAATACAGCCTCGCACGGGAGATTTAGCTTTGATTGTAGAAGAAGGAGAATTCAATGTACTCTATATATCCTTCACCACATCAACAGCGCCCTTAACACTTTGGGGAGTT
This sequence comes from Patiriisocius sp., assembly GCF_051252435.1. NCBI lineage: Bacteria > Pseudomonadati > Bacteroidota > Flavobacteriia > Flavobacteriales > Flavobacteriaceae > Patiriisocius > Patiriisocius sp. Next base: position 147,740 of record NZ_JBPOFW010000005.1, read on the forward strand.
ATCACTTACATAATACATAAAGTACAATGATAGCAATGATAGATTGTAACAGTTTTTATGCTTCTTGTGAGCAGGTATTTCGTCCAGATTTGTGGGGAAAACCAGTAGTAGTGCTCAGTAATAATGATGGTTGTGTAATCGCGGCGAATAAAGAAGCTAAGGAATTGTCGCATATTCCTATGTTCGAGCCTGTTTTTAAAATTAAAGATCAACTTATTAAAAATAAGATTACTTTTTTTTCCTCTAACTATACATTGTATGGAGAAATGTCTCAACGGGTAATGAATATTCTTGGCATGTTTTCACCCAACGTTGAGGTCTATAGTATTGATGAGGCGTTTATAGATGTTAGTGGCATGAAGCATATAAATCTAGAAGAATATGGTACTTTGGTTAAGGAAACAATAATAATGCATACAGGGTTGCCGGTAGGAGTTGGGATAGCGCCTACAAAGGTATTGGCCAAACTAGCAAACAAGATTTCAAAAAAGGAGGTTAGGTTTTCGCACGTGTGCGTTATAGACACAGAGGAAAAGCGCATTGAGGCTCTTAAATGGGCAAAAACTAAAGATGTATGGGGGTTGGGAAGAAAGCACCAAGAACGCCTTAAAAAAAGAGGTGTTTTCACTGCCTATGAATTTACGCAAGTAAATTTAGCATGGGTGCGCAAGCAAATGACCGTAGTGGGCGAACGCTTGTGGCGAGAGCTCCATGGAGAATCTTGTATTGATTTTACTACAATGCCCAAACGAAAAAAAGCAGTTGGTACGGCTAAATCTTTTGGAAAAAAACTGGAAGATTTAGAACGAATAGAGGAAGCTTGTGCTTACTATATTAGCGAAGTAAGCGAGGTGCTGCGCGCTCAAAAATCTTGTGCTACATACGTACAGGTTTTTGTCACTACCAATTATCATAGCAATACAGATAAGCAATATAGCGACAGCCGAACCATCACTATGCCTGTGCCCACTAATAATACATTTGCTTTGATTAGAGAAGCAAGAAAAGCATTGCACCTTATCTACAAGCCAGGCTATCGCTATAAAAAAGTAGGGGTCAACCTTACGGGGTTGATACCTCAAGAATATGTGCAGGGTAATTTGTTTGAAAGTACAAAATTACACGATACGCGTATTATGGAAGTAGTAGATGTACTCAATCATAAATTTGGAAAAGCCACCGTGGGTTCTGCTTTAGTAGGAACTCGAATAGAAGAATGGGAACTCATTAAAAAAGAGCGGAGTAAGCGTGTAACCACCCAATGGAAAGAGTTAATGACTGTCAAAAGTCACTGATTTACTTTTTTTGCTGAAATTTTATAAAACACAAAACTTGCTGCAAATCCAACAAACGAAAACCCAGCCAAAATCCAGAAAACATAATGATGTCCAGTAGCGCCTTCAAAGCCATCAAGAAAATAACCCATCATGGGGCCGGCAAAAATATCTGGCGTGTACCCAACGAATGAAATAATTCCTACGGCAGTTCCTGTTAAAAACAGTGGAATTTTCCCTTCTTCCATTACGGCAAAATAAAGTACACGCGCTGCATACACCCCGTTAGCGGTAATGACAATCGTTAGAAAAAACAGTAGGATAGTGCCTTCGCCCAAAATGCCAGAGGCGAAAAGTACAGCACCCAAAATAGAAAGTAAAAATCCAATAATTAAATAGAAAGAGGGTCTGGATTTGTCGGCTAGAAATCCTATAACGACACCTACAATAGGTCTTATAAATAATAAAAAAGTGCCTGTTTTGGCCGAATCTACTTCGCTGAACAACATAACTTCACGCGCGTAGAGTGAAAAAATATCGGTTATTTTGTAGCCCACGTAGGCACATAAAATAATAATCATCAATAGCCAGACGGAGGGTAATTTGAGAACCTGCATGATATTCTCTTTGGTGATTTTTTCGGTACTGATTTTTTCTTCGGAACTGTTAGATTTCAGAAAAAAGAAAACTAGAATACCAATCAATGCAACCAGTGCCGATGAAATATAAACCACCATTGTAAAGGCATCTTTCTGCTGAAATGTATTCAATTCAACATCTGTGGATGGAACAAAAAACGAAAATATGAATACTCCCAATAATCCAAAAAGTGCTCCAACCAATCCGCGCCCACCATCCAAAAAACCAAAAGCTTTTCCTTGGTTTGAAATACCTCCCCAAACCCGAGTGGCTTTAATCATGGGTGCCCAAAATAAAAATATGGTCGTAAACCCCCAAAATCCATAGAGCAAGACGAGTGTTGTAAGTGAAGGTTGGTTTGCATAAACTAGCCCACCAGCAGCGGTCAATACGAGCGCAATGCCCATTAATTTTCGCGGTTCAAATCTATCTGCCAATGGACCTCCAACCAAATAAGAACCTAATGCAACAAGGCCATATATTGAAAAGCAATATCCAATCTCTGTATTCGAGATATCAAAGACATCAAGTACGGTAGCTCTAAAAACACGGGCCAAGACAAATGGTAAAATAAAAACAGCCTCTCCTGCAAGGATTAACAGGATAATGTAATGGATGGGTTGTTTTGAAGTAATGATTTTTTTCATTCTCATATAAAAATAGAAAGATAGCTTTTATTATTTTACATATTCTTCACACGATTATTTTTGACTCTTCATAACTTAAAATAAAGTTATAATTTTCAGTTTTTCAGATAATTACGTATAAATACCTGTCGCATATTCTCCCTATTACGTTATTTTTATAATAGTAATCTCTAATGTCAGCGCACATTATTTCTGAAATAACTAGCCAACAAAATATGATTTCAAAAGCAATTCAATTTATAACAAATCATCTCAACGAATATTTCAAAGGACAATCAGCTATTGCAGAAGATACAGTAATTGCAAGTAGTTTGATGAATTTAGATGGTTCTATTTCAGACACTATAGAAAATAAAATAGTGCTGAGCGTTATCAATATAGAAGAGGAGAAATCTATGCGTAACTCAATAGACCCCGCCAAGAGTTTTCACGGAACGCCACTTCATCTCAATTTGTATCTTCTTTTGACCGCTAATTATATTTCTGAAAACTATGCAGAAGGATTAAAAAATCTTTCAGAAATCATGAGTGTTTTTGAGAGAACCCCTCTTTTTGATAGACAAAATTTTCCTGGAATGCCAGTAGAATTTTCAAGGATGACCTTAGAAATCAAAAATTTGTCCTTAGAAGATATGGGTGCTATTTGGAGTGCGATTGGAGCAAAACATCAACCTTCTGTTTTATATAAAGTAAGAATAGCAATGCTTCAAAAAAATTAAAATTTCAAAAATATGTCAGCAGAACAAAATGACGGCGCGTGGCCAATCCCTAAATTTTATTTTAAAGTAACTTTTGGTTCACAAGACGGCGCTGTGGTATTTAATGAAGTATCTGGTTTGGATATCGAAGCGGATGTTATTGAATACAGAAAAAGTAATAGTCAAATGTTCGCCACTAGCAAAATGCCGGGACTTAAAAAACATGGAAACGTAACCCTCAAAAAAGGTGTTTTTGTGAATGACGTCAATTTCAAAAAATGGTTCGAGAGTATTGATAGTGATGCCGTTGATTATGAAACCGTTGTGATTCAGTTAGTTGATGAATTTGAAAGGCCAACAATGACATGGGAGTTAAATAATGCTTTGCCCATTAAAATGAGCGGTACAGGTTTTAATGGAAACCCAAATTAAGCAATCATTGAAGCGCTAGAAATTGCACACGAAGGATTTACTATTAAAAATGGTTGATAATGGAAAATAGCAATGAATTGGAAAAGAATTATTTTAAGTTACGTCTTCGGTTCCATGATTAAAAAGACGGCGGTACTGTCGCCTATGTTTAATACTTCGTGCCAGTCTATACCTTCATTATAAAATTTGTAACCTGTTGGTACGTTGACTTCTCGGGTTCCTGTGGTATCTTTTATTCTGAATTTACTCCCTTTTACGGTGTAACCAAAATGCGCCGCATGGTAATGCCTTTCATGACCAACGCCCGGAGCAAATGTGCATTGTAAAACTCTTACCTTATCATTTTCTTCTACCACTTCACAAACTGATTGATTATTCCATCCCGCTTGCAGTGGGTCTTTTAATGTGTTTTTTTCATCGCAAGCAATGAAACTTACAGCCATACTAAATATTGCAAAAGCGATTGTAAGGGTGTTTAAGTTTTTGTGTAGTTTTTTTGTAAGGTGCTTAATCATTCCCTTTTTTTTGGTGATTGGATTCTAGGCGAAAATAAACTTATGTATTTAAAAAAAAATATCAATCTGGATTTCTTTCCAAAATTTATCTAAATCTTCATTTTTTAGTCCTACATCTTAAGTCAATGAGCGTAGCGAATTTTGTCTATGGATATCCTTATTTACGTTATGAGTAGTATTTCTATATTTAAATCAATCCGGTTTTGTTACTGTTTTACTGCCACTTCGCAGTAAACTTTCTGTCACGATGTCAGTCTCTTTCCGCTGGCACATTTGTTGTCTAATAGCAAGTGTATTCAGAGATTAATATTTCCGAGGACATTCAAAAAAGTTTAATAAAAAAGTAAAATATATTATTATGAGTAAAATAATTGGAATCGACTTAGGGACAACCAACTCGTGCGTTGCTGTAATGGAAGGTAGCGAGCCTGTGGTAATCCCAAATGCCGAAGGTAAAAGAACGACACCCTCTGTGATTGCATTTGTGGACGGTGGCGAAATTAAAGTGGGTGACCCTGCAAAAAGACAGGCGGTTACCAACCCAACAAAAACCATTTCTTCTATTAAAAGATTTATGGGTAATAAGTACAGTGAGTCTTCAAGCGAAGCGGAACGTGCTGCATACACCGTAAAAAAAGGAGATAATGATACACCACGTGTAGACATTGATGGTCGTTTATATACACCACAAGAGTTGAGTGCAATGGTGCTTCAAAAGATGAAAAAAACGGCTGAAGACTATTTAGGTCAAACGGTAACACGTGCGGTAATTACTGTACCAGCTTACTTTAATGATAGTCAACGTCAAGCTACAAAAGAGGCAGGTGAAATTGCAGGTCTTACGGTAGAGCGTATTATTAATGAGCCTACAGCGGCTGCATTAGCATACGGTCTTGACAAAAAATCTACAGATCAAAAAATCGTTGTATTTGACTTTGGTGGTGGAACACATGATGTTTCTATCCTTGAATTAGGTGACGGTGTTTTTGAAGTACTTGCTACAGATGGTGATACGCACTTAGGTGGTGATGATGTGGATCAAAAAATTATCAATTGGTTAGCGGACGAATTCCAATCTGCTGAAGACATGGACCTTCGTAAAGACCCAATGGCATTACAACGTTTAAAAGAAGCGGCAGAGAAGGCGAAGATTGAATTATCTTCTTCAGCATCTACCGAAATCAACTTACCATACGTAACAGCTACAGCTAGTGGCCCTAAGCACTTGGTAAAAACGTTAACACGTGCAAAATTTGAGCAATTGATCGACGATCTTGTGAAGAGAACGATTGAGCCTTGCCAAACTGCAATGAAAGCGGCAGGATTAACAAATAGCGATATTGATGAGGTAATTCTTGTAGGAGGTTCTACACGTATTCCTGCGGTACAGGAAGCCGTTGAGAAGTTCTTCGGAAAAGCGCCTTCAAAAGGAGTAAATCCAGATGAGGTTGTTGCAATTGGTGCAGCTATTCAAGGTGGTGTATTGACCGGAGATGTAAAAGATGTATTGTTACTTGACGTAACGCCACTTTCATTAGGTATTGAAACGATGGGTAGTGTAATGACTAAGTTGATCGAAGCAAACACAACCATCCCAACAAAGAAAAGTCAAATATTCTCTACTGCAGCAGATAATCAACCAAGTGTTGAAATCCACGTACTGCAAGGAGAGCGCCCAATGGCAAACGATAACAAAACAATAGGTCGTTTTCATTTAAGTGATATTCCACCAGCACAAAGAGGTGTACCTCAAATTGAGGTAACTTTTGATATTGATGCAAACGGAATCATTAAAGTAAGCGCAGAGGATAAAGCTACTGGTAAAAAGCAAGACATTCGTATTGAAGCATCTTCTGGATTGACAGAAGAAGAAATCAAGAAAATGAAGCAAGAAGCAGAAGCAAATGCTGAAAGCGATAAGAAAGCGAAAGAAACGGCAGATAAAATCAACGAAGCAGATGGTATGATTTTCCAAACGGAAAAGCAACTGAAAGAATTTGGAGATAAAATATCTGACGAGAACAAAAAGCCAGTGGAAGAAGCCTTGACTGAATTAAAATCGGCTTACGAAACTAAGAACGTAGATGCTATCACGCCAGCGCTTGATAAAATCAACGAGGCTTGGAAAGCAGCGAGTGAAGAAATGTACAAAGCACAAGCAGATGCACAAGGCGGTGCTCCAACTGGAGAGCCAACAGCAGATGCAGGTTCAACAGAAGGTGAGAACGCAGACGTTGAAGATGTAGATTTTGAAGAAGTGAAGTAACACTTCGGCTACGCTCAGTGAGCGACGCTTGTTATATATCAATCCCAATCTAATTAATTTTAGATTGGGATTTTTTTGTGGGTAAAATGTGTGTTTTTCTTCGGAAATGTAAAGTGCTTTGTTAATATGAGTGTTTATATGTAAAGGAGTTTACATATTTTTGGGTGGGGAGGTATTCGTAAATTGTGGATGTATAATAATTTAAATAATTAAATGATAGATATTAAGTATAGTAGTGTAATAGTTTCAAGAACAAAAAAAGACGGAGATATTATAGAGCAAAATCACAGAAGATTTTCAGAAATAGGAACTAAAAATTTGAAGGATTTTAATGAAAGAATGAATGTTCGGATTCGACTCGAATACAATGAAATCAATAACGCTTTCTCAATTTTGAATATTTCAAATAATAAGCGGTTACAGTATTTTTCAAGAAAGTTTTTAATTGAACTTAATCGTTACATAACTTTAATAAAAGTTCATTTTGATCAAAGTTTTATTAAAAATGAATACGTTCAAGGTGTTGAAAGAGATGCGAATAACCTTAAGCAAGAAATAAGAGCAAAACATAAAATCCAAAATGGGAATGTAGTTTTAGAAACGGAGAAAGTTGAATGTTTAAAATTGATTGAAGAATTTATTAATCTTCGAAAAAATTCTTATCCAATATCAGTAATTACTGATAAAATGATTATAAAGAATTGCATAAATGAAATAAATGCTTTGTATGATGACTTGTCAAAAGAATTTATAGTCAAGACTAAATAGCTTAATTTAGAGTGTTTTGATAAACCGATTTTTTAAAAATAATTTTAATAATTAGCTTGAATTTAATTAATTTTTTAGGTGTTAAAATTTTAAATTTTGATAATCGAAAAAAGAAAATAAATAAGAAAATTAATCATTTATATTATTAATACCCTTATCAACACTAAACTTCTCAAGTTGAGAAAAATACTTCTGTTTTGAAAAATCTTCTGTTTAAATAGGTAGCTTTCATTATAACCAAACGAACAATTTACAGTTAATTGACACTTTTTTCACATATTAAATAAGACAGGTTAGGTAATGATGCGTACGTTCAACAAAATAAAATGTCTGACTTTATATAAGTAACCCAAATGAACAAACTACCAATTCTTATATCAATACTATTAATAGCGCTAAGTGGTTCTTGCATTGAAAAAAATGTTTCTGTAGCGAAAACCAATATCCCTGAAATTTTAAAAAAAACAGAATCAGACACCTTAAACTTTACCTCTGGAATTAGGGTCATTTTTCAAGACAGCAAAGGCAAGTATTGGTTGGGCAGTCATAACGAAGGTGTTTGTGTGTATAATGGAAAGACATTTCAATACTTTACTACAAATGAAGGATTGGCTAATAATCAAGTGCGTAACGTGCAAGAAGATACCAATGGAAATATTTGGTTGGGTACGGCAAGTGGTGTGAGTATGTATGATGGGGAACATTTCAGCAGTGCTACAAATGATACCCATGGCCCAACCATCGGTTGGAAAAACACAGAGGAAAGTTTATGGTTCAATGCAGGGGATAATAAGGGAGTATATCAATTTGATGGTTTTAGGGTAAACTATATGGCTTTTCCATTACCAAAAAAAAATGCTCATAGATCTTTTGGAGTCACAGGAATTTCCGAAGGAAAAGAAGGTAGTATTTGGATTGCAACCTATTCGGGTTTGTTCCATTTTGATGGTGAGTCCATTACTATGTACGATGAAAAAAAATTAAAACGTAACGAAACGGAGCGATTACATATACGGAGTGTGCTCGCAGATTCAAAAGGGAATATTTGGATTGGTAATAATGGAATAGGGGTGTTGTTAATGCAGGGAGATAAAACCATCAACTTTTCAAACAAAATGGGTCTCATTCATTTTGAAAGCATTTTAAACGGTAGTCGCTCGCCAAACCAAACATTAGAACATGTTTTTGCCATTGAAGAAGATGGCAATGGTGACATTTGGTTTGGAGACAGAGATGCGGGAGCATGGAAATTTGATGGTAAGAACATGACACATTATACGGTTGATGAAGACCTTTCATCACCAATGATTTGGGACATATATAAAGACAACAATAACAATTTATTTTTTGGAATGGAGAGTGGTGGCGTTTATACCTTTAACGGAACATCGTTTGAAAAAGCTTTTAATTAGTAGTAATGATAATTTTAAAGTTCCATTGCTCAATTTAGAGTCGTGGGATTTTTCATTTTAATATCATTCACTCAAAAAAGGGTTCGTTCACTAAATTTTATTTTTGGTTAGATTTTAAGTGTCTAGTTTTAAATGTACTAACAAATAAAACTTAATATTATGGCACACCAAGTAAAATCACCCACCTTAAAAGGAAAAAAAAAAGAACTTACCGATGACTTAAAAAAGCTCAACTTAACAATCGCACAAACAGAACGATTGTTACTAGACGCTTGTAAGTTGGCAGAACAAATGATGGCAAAAGCCTACAGAGAAATTAACGCCATCATTAAACAGGACAATAAGAAATGGGAAAACGCCTTCAATTCAGATTATAAATTAAAGTTATGGTTTGGAGAAGTTACTAGAAAAAACCACGTGCGCGATGTGGAAAGAAGAATGGATTCTATTTGCGACCGTATGGCAAAAGGAATAACGATAAGACTAAGGCCACAAAAAGAACGCACACATAATGCCCAAAACAATGGCACTTTTTTCGAACCAAAAACATTTAAAGTATTCCCTAATCTCATTGCGAAAGACCAACAGCCAGAAGAGGGGAGAGATGCTATCGCCGCGGTATTGATCCATGAACTTATGCATACTTGGTTTAAGGACCAACGAATTGGGAACACCAAAACTTATGGTGACCAGAGAGCAAAAGATTTGGCAAAATATGACCCAAGAAAAGCAAGAAAAAGTGCAGAAAACTATGAGCAATATTGCTTAGATGTATGGAGGAATTAAAAAACAAAGAATTCAATGAAATAAAATCCCATAACTCAATTTGAGTCGTGGGATTTTTTTTGATGACATATTTAACCTCTTGCGATGTGTTGATAAGAAACAAGTTCTTTAGCATATTGATTGCTTATTTACCATCGCACAATGAAACATAAAGCAAATTTCAAACAAAAAGAAATCACTGAAAAGAAACATTGCGAGTAGCGTCAAATTAACTAGTTGAACATTCAAATTATTTTTTAAAAAGATATTTTAAACAAAAATTAGCACGTTTGAAATTTAAAATAAAAGTCCCGCACAGGTAGTTTGTTCGGGACTTTTGGCTAATTATGAAATATCTTTTTTTACTTGATTTGTAAAATCAACTACATCATAGCTTCCTGATGGCGCACCGCTACCGACATAATGGCTTCTAACTTCCATGAGCGCAAGTCCAAGCCAATTATGCCCGGTATCATCATGGTTGTCGCTCCAATTTTTTATCTTTCCCCACTTTGTTATTATGTTCTAAAAGATAAGCATCCTGAGTTTCCAGCATCACTTTATTAAATTCTGGAATTTTGAATTTTCCTTTACACACTTCAACCATCGCGACTCTGCGGTCTAGCGTGCACCTGTTTTCTGGCGTACCTTCTCGTTCTAATTTTCTGTTAAGATGAAATGCATCATCCCCCTTTACAGCTTTTTCAAATTGTTTCAAAACCGAAGATAGTAGATTTTATATTTTGAAAAACAAGTACTTATGCGCTTAGTTGAAATGAATAAATCTTTGAGATTGTCAAATTTCAAAATGAAAAAATGAGATATTATAATTGCGATATTTTTCGCAAAGCGGAAATTTGTAGCGTTTAGTTAATAAGTTATAACAAGGTAGAAGACTCAAATTTTCATTAGTAGCGCATACAACAAAATGGTTATTCCATTAAAGTTTTAGGTTTTAATGAACGGCACTGGGAACGCCTTGTTTTTCACCAATGATAACTTCATTAAAAATAACATTTTCAGTGTTCGTTAAAGTCATTGCGTTTTTTGCATTCTGAATATTGATGTTAGTGAAAGTTACATTTTCCACTTTGAAGTTTGGGTATCCTTCAATGACAATTGCAGTATTTGAAACGTTCTTAAATTTCAGATTGCTAAAAACAAGATGACTTATTTTTGAGGGAAAATTCCCGCTACCTTCTCCGTGATAGTTGGATGTGATGTAAAAAGCATCTTCCACATCGCCAAAATCAACATTATCCACATTGATATTTTTGATATACCCGCCTCTGTCTGAGTTTGTCTTTAAATAAATGCCACGCTTGACGTAACCACTGGTTTGACAATTATACGCATAAACGTTTTTTACTCCGGCAGACATTTCACTACCAATAACAATAGCGTGCAAGCCTTTAAATTTATTGTTCCGAATGATAATATTCTGAGAGGGCAAATCTGAACTCAATCGTCCATCATCGTCTCTTCCGGCCTTAATGGCAATGTTGTCGTCTGCATTATCAAAAGCTACATTTTCAATCAAAATATTACTAGATTGTTCAATGTCAATACCATCGTTGTTTTTGTTATAAGCGTTGTATTTTAAACCCCGAAGTGTCACATTATTACTTTTTAAAATATGCACGCACCAAAAAGGGGCATTGGTAATGGTTACATCTTCAATCAAAATAGTTTCCGAATTTAAGAATTGAATAAGTTGAGGTCTTAAAAAATGAGTATTTCCAAATATTCTTTCTTCAACATCCACTTGGTTGTGGTTCATGTCTCTACTAAGCTTTTGCGATTTTTCTTGCAATTCTTTCCAAGTGTTCCAAGTCTCTTTTGCGTCCCCGTCAATAGTTCCAGTGCCTGTTATAGATACGTTATTAATGTTATTTCCATAAATCATAGGGCTATAATTGTACAGCATTGTTCCTTCCCAACTGGTTAAAACTAGGGGATAATCTTTTGGATTAGAACCAAAAATCAGTCGAGACCCTTCTTTTAAATGTAGATTGAGGTTGCTTACTAAATGTAAGGGGCCATTTATTTTATAATTTCCTTTTGGTACAATGATTTGACCTCCATTATTCTTCCTGATTTTTCTTATTGCCTTGTCAAAAGCTTTTTTGCAATCAGTCACACCGTCATTTTTAGCGCCTAATTCTAAAATATTGATTTTAAAATCTGGAATTTCAGGAAGGCTCATGCTTTTTTCAATTGCTTTTATAGCTTCCTGTTGATCTTCATTAAATTGCGCCTTCAGGGGTTGACAAATAAATGTAATTAATGAGAAAATGGTGATTACGGCTTTCATTTTTATTGTTTCGTGTTGACAAATTTCTGAAATTCAGGCACTTCCTTTAGTAATTCTTTGACTGCTAATGAAGATATTTCCGTAGCGCCTAGAAGGGATAAGTGCGTGTTGTCTTCAATTCCTTCTGGATAATATGCTATCTCGTTGGGCTCAAAATGAAGATGCAGTTTTTTTGATTTTTCAACGCCATAGCTCTCCTCTAAAATTTCAGTAACATATTGCAAATCTACTAAATGTACATTGTATTCATTGGCGACTAATCTTACTATCAAAGGATAGGCCCCGTGCGTATCAACCAGCGTGCTGTCTTGATTAAATTTTCGTCTAGAAATGGAAGTGAATAGAATAGGCGTTGCCTTTTTAATTCTCGTTTCTTCTACAAATTTGATGAGGTTATTTCTATATGCGGTATAGGGATTTGTATATCGTTCTGGAGAATTTTTTTTCTGGTCATTATGTCCAAATTGGATAAAAACATAATCGCCTTCCTCTAATTTATTATGCACAGAATCCCATCTTTTTTCTGAAATGAAACTACGGGTACTTCTTCCATTTACCGCATGATTTTCCAGCGTTATTTCTGAATTTAAAAACGTGGTAAATACTTGACACCAACCTCTTTCAGGATTTTTTTCTGGGTCTGTTTTATCTGCCATGGTAGAATCACCAATGGTATATATTGTTTGAGAGTCAAATATTTTATTTTCTGAAATTGAAACCTTTTTATCACAAGATTGAAACACAAAAACACTCAAAAAAAGGATAAGGCTAAAAATTTTCATACCATTGCTTTTCTGAAATATGTTTTTCATTTCCTAAGATATTTTGAATTGTATAATGTTCCAGTTCAGCAGGTGTTAATTGGTGCGACCAACGCACACGCTGTTGAGGAGTAAACCCTTTCCCTTTGTTTTTATATTCGCCGTAAAAGGTTTTGTTCTCTGCTTCGGGCTTTGACCAATTGTCCCACCCAATTGGAAGGATATGACTTCCCATTGTGCAAGTTATAAATACCGTTTTTGCATAGATACGCCAAGGTCTGCCTAAATATACTTCATTCACATTTTCATCTGCATTAACCACGCAGTTATTAAAAACGAACCCAAAATTGGCATCTTTTGGAGTGGAAGCGGCAGTAATAAAAGAGTTGCTTTTACTATGAATTTGACAATTATCAAAGTAGGCCGTTGCATTTCCGAAGATAAAATCTGTTGTGCCTTCAATATAACAATCCTTGAAATAATGTTTTCCCTTTCCAGAAGCATAAAGCGTGTCTTGATTGCCCAATAACCTGCAATTAATAACAGCAACTTCGGTAGCAGTGATTGAAAGCGCAATTGCCTGTCCCACATCACCTGAAGCATTTTCGATTGTTAGATTTTTAAGCAGAACATTATCGGCTCCTACTAAAAGCGTTGGTGTGAAAAATGTACTGTTTCTACCTAAATCTATCTTGTCAAAATAGTTGTCATACGTGATAATTGTTTTTTCTTTACTCTCTCCAATCAATGATACATTTGGATTCCATTCGTGGATTTTCACCTTTTCTTGATATACGCCATTTTTAATGAAAATCCGTATTTGGTCATACGGAAATGATTTTGTACTATTTATCGCTTCTTGAATACTCATATAATCTCCATCACCATTTTTTGATACTACCGCATCATATTTGACAGTTTGGGTTTCATTTGTATTTAGGGCGTTTGGAGTCTGTCCTTGCAACGCAGCTGTAAAACAGATTATAATTATTTGGATATATTTTTTCATAGAAAAACAACTCTTTTTTCGGCATCACTTTTAACGGCAGCCTCTATAATTTTAATGACATTCATTCCTTCTTCTGCCGAAACGGGTAAGGGGGCATTATTTTGTATTGCATGATACATCTCTTCATAAAATATTGAATAATCACCTTTTTCTGAAACAATATATTTCTTAACCGAATTTCCATCTTTTATAATATGAAGCAAACCTTTTTCTGAGTCTGGCTCAATACCCCAATCGCTACTATTTGGTTGTATGTTTTTCTGAAGTGTTGCTTCTTGAACATCTGCCCGTGATTTAATAAAAGAACCATTTTTGCCATGCACACTAAAAGCGGGGAGTGGTTCCAATACAAAGTAGCTTGATTTTAAGGTTACGTAATGTGAGTTATATTTCAATTTTAAATCGAAATAATCATCCACTTTTGAATCTGCCCTAAAATTGTCCAAGGTTGCAGAAACGCTTATTGGCATTCCAAAAAGATATAATGTTTGGTCAATAATGTGAGAGCCTAAATCATATAAACCACCCACACCTTCTGTGGGAGATTCTTTATGAGCTTTCGTACTCAAACTGGGTGAATATCTATCAAAACGTAATTCTGCTTCTACAATCTTTCCAAGAATCTTATTTTCAATGATTTTTTGTACAGTTTTAAAATCGCTGTCCCATCTGCGGTTGTGATAAACGGAGAGCTTTACGTTGTGCTTTTCGGCCAGCAAAATAAGTTGTTTAGCTTCTGCCGCAGTTACCGTAAAAGGTTTTTCAACGATTACATGTTTTCCTGCTTCAATACACTTTTTTGTATACTCAAAATGCGTAATATTAGGCGTATTAACAACAACAAAATCAATATTTTTGTCGAGTAACATTTCATCTAAAGACCGAAACGTTTTAACATTGGGATATTTTTCTTGTGCTAGATTTTTAGTTCTTTCATAAACACCATACAATTTGAAGCCAGGGTGCACCTCTATAAAAGGGGCATGAAATACCTGCCCACTCATCCCAAAAGAACACAGCGCTGCTTGTATGGTTTTTTTTGTCATAACTATTTGTTTAATTCCAAAGCAGCCATGATAAAAGGGCCAGTTGCTTTTGGATCATTATTTTTTTTGCGTTCGTTAACGTAATAATCAAAAGAGCCATCTCTGTAAGGATTTCCGCCAAGGCCTGCAACTGCGCATGCTTGTGTAATAATTACCTCGCCGTTATCTCCAATTTGTACGAGGTCTGTGGTTAAGCCGTTAAACGCCTTTTCGGCAACATTTTTATATGTTGAAGGCAAATAACCTTTATTTACTCCTTTTGCCAATGCATAAGCAAACATAGCAGTTCCAGATGCTTCGAGATAATTACCTTCTCGGTCGCCTTGATCTGTTACTTGATACCAAAGGCCAGATTCATGCTGATATTTAGTTAAACTTTCTGCTAACTGATTTAAGTAATTGATTAATTCTTTTCGTTTTGGATGATCTTCAGGAAAATAATCTAGCGTGTCAACAAGAGCCATTGCGTACCAACCTAAAGAGCGTGACCAAAAATTCGGTGAAGTCCCCGTTTCTTTGTCAGCCCATTCCATTGCCTTACTTTCATCCCAACCGTGGTATAATAATCCTGTTTTTTCGTCGTAGGCATATTTTTGAATGAGTTCAAATTGTTTTGCTACGTCATTTAATTGTTCGCCGTTTTCAAAACGAACTGTATAATTTGCATAAAAGGGTTCTCCCATAAAAAGCCCGTCTAACCACATTTGACTAGGGTATCTTTTTTTGTGCCAAAAACCGCCTTCGGAGGTGCGTGGATGTTCGCTCAATTGTTTTCTCAGCGTTTGCATTGCCTTTAAATACTTTTCATCTTTTGTAGTATCATACAAATGAAATAAAATATTTCCGGCTTCAATCATATCAATATTGTAATCTGAAAATTTATAACTAGGTATATTCCCTAGGCTGTCAATCGTAGCATCTGCATAGCCTTTTACATATTCGTAGTACTTTTTGTCGCCAGTTTCTTTCCCTAGTTTTTCAAAGGCTGTTAAAACCAAACCATGAACATAATCCCAATAAGGCTCTTCCTTATCATCGATTTGATATGCCTCTGGATGAGCTTCCATTAGCGTCAAAGCCATACGTTCTGACCATTTTAAGGAAGTTGGTATTGTTTTTACGGCGGTTGCCTCTTCGGTTTTTTGTTCTTTTTTTGAATCGTTACAACTTGTAAAAAAGCCTAAAGCGACAATTAATAAAGATAAATTTTTAAAGATTTTCATTGCTGATATTTTATTTGTTTAATTCCATTGCAGCTAGTACAAAGGGTCCAAGTGCGTGAGAGTTATCTGTTAAAATAGGTTCGTTCATATAATATTCAAAAGAACCATCTCTGTAAGGGTCTCCACCTAAACCTGCGCTCTTGCACACCTGGGCGATATGAATTTCTCCATCATCGTCAACGGTAATTAAATTTTTTACAATTCCGTCGAACGCTTTTGTTGCATTTTCTTTATAGGTGTTGGGCAGATATCCTTCGTTTACACCTTTTGCCAAGGTGTATGTCAACATTGCAGAGCCAGAAGCTTCTAGGTAATTGGGTTCTTTTTCGGGCATGTTTGGAACTTGATACCATAGTCCAGTTTCATCTTGGTATTTTATTATTGCTTTGGCTAATTCGTTTAAATAGGTTATTAATTGTTGTCTCTTAGGGTGATTTTCTGGGAAGTATTCCAGTGTGTCAACGAGTGCCATACCATACCAACCCAGCGCACGAAGCCAAAAATTTGGTGCTGTTCCAGTTTCCTTGTTTGCCCAATCCATTTGTTTGCTTTCGTCCCAAGCATGGAAATATAAACCTGTTTTGCTGTCGTACGCATTATCATGAAGTAATTCAAAATGGTGAACAACATCATTCAATTTATCGCTGTTTTCCATTTCGGTATTGTATCTAGCGTAGAAAGGTTGCCCCATATAAAGACCATCTAACCACATTTGGTTGGGATATATTCGTTTATGCCAGAAACCTCCCGAGGGAGTTCTTAAATGACTTGCTAATTGGCTTCTCAAGGTTTTTAAGGCGATTAAATATTTAGGGTTTTCGGTTTCTTTATAAACATTAAAAAGAATTTTCCCTGCATTGATGTTATCAATATTATAATCCTCAAGGTTGTAATTTTTGATAATTCCCTTCTCATTTATCAACGTATCTGCATAGGCTTTTCCGTAGTCAAAATAAATATCTTTACTGGTTTTTTCTGAAAGTCTTTGAAGTGCCAAACAGAACATGCCTATTTTGTAATCCCACTTTGTTTCGGTTTTATCGTCAATATTCCAAGCTTTTGGATACCTTTTAATAACGGATAATGCCATACGTTCGGACCACGGAAGTTCTTCTGAAATAACGCTTTCAGACTCAGAAGAAATTTCCGAAGTTTGCTTCACTGTGTCTTTACAACTTACAGAGAAAGTTGTGATGAAAACCAAAAAAATAATTTTTTGAAATAAGTTAAAATCGTTTTTCATTTTTTAAAGTGTTTGGTTTTTATTCAAAATCTTGAGTTTTTCATTCAAATAACCCGTAAACTCCTTTTCTGTTTTTATACCATCCTTTTCCTGTTCCCATGCTCCCAAAAAATAGAAAGTGATGGGTTGGGTGGTAGGTTCAAATTCTAATAAATAATCATCAACACCTTTTTTCATTTGAGTTACGGTTGCAACGTTGTAAAAAATTGCCATTCCCAAATCATCGGGGACTAGAGTTTGTTCTCCGTAAGTGGCTATATATGCCCATTGTTTATTCTCGCTCAAACCTTCTAAAAAAGTAACGCCATGATTAACAATACCAGTTACTATTCCAGCAACACTTTTTGAAGGTTGAATGGTATGTTTTGTATAACGTTCGCCGGGAAAAATACTTAGAGTAGAGGATAGGTCTATTTTTTCTTCACCGGTTTTCCATCCATAATAATTAACGTCAACGCTGGACATTTCAGTAGCATTGTTAACAGCTGCTTTTGTAGAATCTACTTCTCTAAAATGCTTAACTTCATCATTTACCAGTCTACCAATGGAACCTAAACCGAGGCCTTTTCCTACCTTGAGAATATCACTGCCCCAAGATTGTTTTTCGTGATAGGAGTCAAATCCATCTTGCCCCACGTTTTTTAAAACCATGCTATGTGTGGTCTTGCCAAAGATATCGATGGCATTTCGCCAATCAAGGTATAATCGATACCCCACTTTATCACTTTCCCAACCCGGACCTTCGTAACGAAGATACCATGAATGGTCTGTATGACTTTGCGGTACTGTTAACGACTCAACATTTTTAAATGAAGTGCCCCCTTCATACACACGATCTTTCCACTCGCCACCTTCGGCTACCGAAATTTCAGCATACGTTTTTTGAACGTCTTTTTTTTCTAGAACGGGTTGCTCATTTTGTTCCTTGACTTCTTCCTTGTTTTTACAAGCATGAAGCGCTAAAATGGATAATGCTATTGAAATGTATTTTATCTTTTTCATAATTTTTTATTTAAATATAGTGTCTAAAAATGTAATGCAGTAAGAAACTATAGTTTCAAACCATGGATGAAATAGCCAAAATGTATGCGGTGAATTTATAATCGTCTTGGTTTGATTGTAAACATTATTTTCATTTAAAATTGCAATCATATCATCTCTTCCCGCGTGAAATCTAGGATATTGGCTATTTATAAAAAGGATGGGAGGCGTATTTTTATCTGTATGCGATAGGGCAGAGGCCTTTTCCCAAATTTCTGGAATCTCTTCGTAAGAGCCTCCAAGCCATTGTGCGGCCACCTTTCCCTCTTGAGATTCTGGGTGTTTAAAAGCGAGTATGCCATCGATGGCAATAATAGCTTGGACTTCTGCGGAAACGAAACTTTCATTTGGTAATTCGAATTTCGAATTATTATTTGTCGTACCAATGAGCGCGGCCATTTGGGCTCCCGAAGAACAACCTAAAACGGCAATTTTGTTTGCATCTACATGAAACCGCTTTGCATTCAGTTTTATGAATTTTATAGATTCTTTACAGTCATAAATCCCCTGCGGATACTGGGCTTCTGGAGATAATTGATACTCTACTGTAAAACAACTATATCCTTTAGATGCTATTTTTTGAGCTAGTGAAGCAAGGTGAGATTTATCACCAGATTTCCAACCACCACCGTGAATTAAAAGTACGGCTGGATTTTGACTTTGTGTATTGATAAATGCATCTAACTGGAGGGTTCTTTGGCTCGTTTTAAAATAAGCTATGTCTTTTTTTATAAGCACATTGTTAAACGAATCAAGAGTTACAATATCGATTTCGTCAAAACTTTTAGCAGCTTTTTGATATGCGCTTTGAATACTGTACGAAGTATCTTTTTGTATTGATTGAAACCCCCAACTTATTGCGGGAACAAATAGAAAAAAAAGTACGATTCTATATGAAAGGAGCTTCATGAATGATTTGTTTTTTATTAGTAATGAAGCCTGATATTTTACTATCAGGCTTTATTAAAGAAATGAATTCAATTTTGGCTATATTCAAATAAAGTGACTACTGAAAAAATTTCTCATTAGTTAATAATTGCCTATTGATAGGCTGGGTTTTGAGGATAATTATTTCCTTGGTTTAAATCCAAGGCAGACTGAGGAATTGGTCTAAGTATTTTAAGTTGTCCATTTGCTCCAGCAAAATTTCCTTGATCAATTAAGTAATTGTAAAGAGATGCCCTTTCTACTAATTTACCTGTTCTTTTCAAATCAAACCATCTGTGATATTCACCAAACAATTCTCTAGCTCTTTCGTCAAGTAGATCATCAATGTCATACGTAGATAAAGGTGTAGTCAAGCCTGCTCTTTCTCTTACCGCATTCAATCTATTTAAGCCCATTCCCGGATTGGTTGCTAAATATGCTTCAGCAGCAATTAAATAGGTGTCACCTAAACGAGACAATACAATATCTCTGGTACTTACTCTCGCGTCATTTTCAAAAGGGGCTAATGGGTCGTCAAACTTTTTTGCTGGGATTGTTTGGTAATCACTACTCACAACGCCTGCTCCGTAAGTTCCATAAAGGTGGATTTCAGTTTCAGGATTCTGCGCTATATAAGCATCGATTTCAGGTTGTGTTACCCATTGCGGCACATAGTAGTGACGTACTCTGCCTGTAGGGTTGTTGCCATCAAAATGACCATAGTATCTCCATAATGCTTCTGTCATAAATGTAGCGTCATAACGTTCGTCTTCTTCAATAAAAAGACTAAGTGCAAAATCTGTAGCTAATAGCGTATAGCTTCTCCAAGGTGCGTCTCCGGCAACTTCAGATCCGCCAAGATAAGAACTGAACCAGTTTGCTTGTTTATGTCCTAACCCTGTAGGGTCTACACTTACCGATGATGGGTCAAATTGAACAGAGAAAAGTATTTCTGGGTCAAAATCATTTGTGTTGTCTTCCTGCGGAAACCATAAATCTGTAAAAGATGGACTCAACGCTTGTCCTGCAATAGCATCTTCTGCATAGCTTGCTGCTGTTGCAAAATCGCCCGAGTCACCAAAACTTTCATACGCACGAGTAAGATATACTTTTGCTAATAAATGCTGAACTGCTCTTTTATTTACACGTCCCATGTAGGCACCATCTGCAACAGTATTCAATGCATCTGTGAGGTCCAGAATAATTTGATTGTAAACTTCTTCAGCAGAATTTCTATCAAAAGAAAGCACTGGAATTTCAGAATATTCAGTAACTAATCCAACACCCCCAAAGGATTGAACCAATAAAAAATAGGCATTTGCTCTTAGGTATTTAATTTCACCTGTAAGTGTGCTTACGTCAATTCCTTCATTATTTTCAACGATGTCTCCATAATACAATCCGGTATTTGCGGTGCGTATGGCTTGATAACATGCTTGGTAAAGTTCATCAATACCTTGAGAAGATGAATTTAATTGAGTGTACTGTGATAGCCCCTCTGGTTCGGTACCTCTACCTTGCCCAACGGCATATAGGTCTGTACCGGCACAAAACATATAAGCGTCTCTTCCGTAAATATTTCTTAGTTGCCCATAATTGGCGTTAACTAATAAATTGAAACCTGCTTCTGTACCATAGTAATTGGCATTCTCATTTGACAAGTTTTCCTCTTCAATATAATCTGAACATGCACTAAGGCTTAGTACAGCTATTGCTATTAATAATATATTTTTCATATTGTTTTTATTAAAATTTTAAACTTAGACCAAGTTGATACGTAATAGAGCTCACACGAGCAATATTGTAGCCAGCAGATGCCCATTCTGGGTCATAGCCTTCATAATCTGTAAATACAAATGGATTAAGTACGTTAAAGTAAATTCTGCAATTTGATAAACTTAATTTCTCTACTAGATTTTCACCAAAAGAATATCCAACTGCGATATTCTTTACTTTTATAAATGAAGCATCTCTGTAGTAACCAACACCATCATTTCTCCAGAAAGTACCTTCGTTACGAGGTTGTGGGTACATATTTGATGTTTGTGATGGAATTCCTGCACCGTTTTCAGGGATATACCAATTAGGGATGTCTAATTTTTGACGCCCTCTATCTCTTACATCTGTAAAGTTCTGGTGGTATTCACTAAATACATATACCCCTTGATTTGTGAATGCAGATATCGCTAAATCAAAATTACCTACCCTTAAGTTTGATAAAATACTTCCAGACCAATCTGGGTCTGAATTTCCTAAAATAGTTCTATCGTCGTCCGGAGTTATTTGACCGTCTCCGTTAAGGTCTCTTACTCTTGCTTGTCCTGGGGTTTGTCCATATAGAGCAGCTTCATCTGCTTCATCTGCTTGCCAAACACCATCAAACACATAGTTATAATGAGAGTTAAGCGATTCACCAATGAATAAGTTATTTCCTATATCATCCAATTCGTCTTGACCATAAAGTGATTCAAGTCTGTTTGTGTTCTTAGTGAAAGTAAATGTTGTCTCCCATGACACATTTTTTGTTTTGATATTTTTTGTGTTCAGTAATACTTCAAAACCTTTATTGCTTACAGAACCTACGTTAGCAAATGTGGTTTCCCATCCAGATTCTAGCGGTAGGGCTTGTGCAAAAATCAAATCTTTTGATAATCTATCATACACATCAACACTCGCAGAAACTCTATTGTTAAGAAGTCCAAAATCTAAACCTACGTTCAATTCTCTTGTTTTTTCCCAAGTTAGTTCTGGATTTGCTAGTGTTTCGGCTAACCAACCGTTTGCTGGTGTTCCATTAAAGTCATAATACACTTGCTGGTTAAGAGCATTGATGGTTGAATATGCGCTTACGTTATCGTTTCCGGTAAATCCATAACTTACTCTTGCTTTTAAGTTTGAAATAGTTTTGCTCTCAGCTAAAAAATCTTCTCCACTTACTTTCCAAGCTACTGCTGCAGAAGGGAAAGACTCCCATTTATTTCCTTCAGAAAGGACTGAAGAACCATCCCAACGATTTGATAAAGTGAGTAAATATTTATCATCGAAAGCGTAATTGAGTCTCAATGCATAAGAATTCAACGTCCGCTTCACGTAGTTAGATCCTAGGTTAAAAGTACTCGCATCACCTGAGCCAATATTGTAAATTCCAGTGTCAAATGGTTGAAATCTTGAAGATAGGAATGAACTTTCGGTAGTGTCAGAAAATAAACTTTGAAGCCCTAAGAAGTTAAATGCATGTTTTTCATTAAATGTTTTTGAAATATTAAATGTATTGTCCCAGGTGTAATTAAAGTTGTCTGAGATTGAAAGAAATGAAGAAGGTAGATTTCCATTGCTAATACCTGTATTTGTCATTGCTCCAAAAGCAGTACCTCTTTTAATGTTATTATAATTTCCAGAAAAGGCGGTTTTAAATGTTAGCCACTCTAATGGTTCATATTCTAAGAATACATTAGCAAGAGTTGTCCATTGATTTCTTTCATCTGAAGAATTTGCAATCTCTAATAGTGGATTGTAGGTACTCGTTTTATCAATTACATTACCATCTACTCCAGGTTGTGTTAGTTTACCAGGCTGTGCAAAAAGGCTACCAACAATTTCATTTCCGTTTTCGTCAATCTCCCAAGGAGAAAGGAAAGGATTAAGTCTAAAGGCCTCTCTCATGGCTACATCACTTCCAAGTTGCTCATCTGTTCTCGCGATTGTCATATTAAATCCAGTGGACCACTTATCATTAATTTTGTGGTTAAGACCCCCTTTAAGAGTGTATTTGTCTATGGATTCGTTTGGAATATTTCCTGTTTCGGTTTGATATCCTACACCTAGATTGTATCCAATTCCATTATCGAACCTTCCTGAAATATTAAGATAATTGTTTTGTTGGCTTCCACTTTTCAGCACTGCGTCGTACCAATCAAATGTATTATTTTCTTGAACTCGTCGTAATAATAGGCTATTGCTACTCCCTACAACCGATCCTGCCAAATCTTCTGCGCTTGTATTGGCAGCATCACCACCGTTTGTTGTAGCAAAATAAGCAGATTGATGGTAATACCACCACTTTTCACCGCTCATAAGTTGAGGCAATCTAGCTACTTGTTTAGAACCATAGGATGTATCATACGTTACATTAAAACCATTTTTAGCGCTCGAACCACTTTTTGTAGTAACGATTACAACACCGCTAGCTCCCCTAGAACCATAAATTGCAGCAGATGAAGCATCTTTTAGTATGTCTATTCTTTCAATATCTTGAGGATTTAAAAAAGAAATATCATCAGTTGGAGTTCCATCTACAACATATAGGGGAGTTGTATCTCCAAGTAATGAATTGGATCCTCTTATTTTTATATCGAAACCGTCACCTATTCTACCTGAATTAGAAGAAATTTGAACCCCAGCCACATTTCCTTGAATGGCTTCTAGAGCACTCGTTGTGTTTCTTTCAGTAATATCAGAAGAGCTCAGCGTGCTTACGGCACCTGTTAAATCTTTTTTCTTCACTTTACCATATCCAACTAAAACGATTTGTTCCAGAGATTCGGCCTCAGGTTGTAATATCACTGTCAGAGATGTTTTACCGTCAACAGGCGTGTTTTGTGAAACGTAACCAATTGATGAAAACTCTAATACAGCTGATGCAGTTTTCAAAGTCAAAGAAAATTTCCCATCGAAATCTGTAGAGACACCATTTAAGGTTCCCTGTTCAATTACATTGACGGCAAATAGTGGCTCATTCGTACTGGCGTCAATAATTTGACCGCTTACGGTTGTGCCTTCTTGCGCATAAAGCGTGTTTGATACAATAAACAAAAGTATTGTACTCAAAATCATTAAATACTTTACGTATTTAGTGTGAGATAATTTGTTAGTCATAGTTTGATGTTTAAATTAGTGTGATTCTTGTTTAACTTTAGGTAATGGTGAACTCATAAGTAATCCATTGATATAGGTTTCCTCAAGAGTTATGTTTGAAACATTTTCAAGATTGAGAGGTGTTTCAACCTTCTTAATCTTCACATTTTTTAATATAATATTTTCTATGGGGGATTCTTCGAAGCCATTTGCCAAGACTCCATATTTCCCTCCATTTTCAACAGTTATATTTTCGAGACGAATGTTTCTAACTTCTGGGATAAATTTACCTGTTTGGTTTGCGTACGTGGCGTAATGCATGTTTACTTTGAGAACAGCTTCTTTTACTTGTCCAATGGTTATATTTCTAACATACACACCGTCAACGGTACCTCCACGACGAGAGTTTGTTTTTATACGTATCGCTCTATCAAGATTAGGGCTGTTCATTTCACAATTTTCTACAAAAACATTTTTCACACCTGCGGACATCTCACTTCCAATTACGACTCCACCGTGACCATCTATCATTTTACAATTTTGTACTATAATATTCTCACTTTTTATTCCTATTCGCCTTCCTTCTGCATCTCTCCCAGCTTTTATTGCGATACAGTCATCTCCGGTATTGAAAATGCAGTTTTTTATCAAAACATTTTTTGAATATTCTGGGTCACAACCGTCATTGTTTGGACCGTGGCTTTCTACAGTAACACCATCGATAATTATATTGTTTGATTTAAAAGGATGTATAATCCAAAAAGGAGCATTGACAATTTTGATTCCTTTTACCATAGCATTTTCACATTCATATAATTCAAGAAAATTAGGTCTTAAATAATGATTTTTTCCGAAGACTCTTTCTTCTAGAGGCGTTGCATTATCGCCCATTTCCATAAGTCTTGGAAGATTCAAACTATCACGTTGCATAGGAGTGCCTTTTGACCATCCATATTCTTTACTTCCAGACCATTTCCACCAATTATCATTGCTTGCTTGACCATTTAGAGTTCCTTCTCCAGTAATCGCAATATTTTTCTTTTTATAGGCATAAATCAATGGAGAGTAGTTCATCAACTCAATACCTTCGTAAGAAGTAGGTACTAAGGGGTAATAATCATTTGGATTTGTACTGAACAAGACCTCAGCACCTTTTTGTAGGTGTAGATTTACGTTGTCTTCTAAATGTATTGGGCCAGTGAGATATCTACCTTCATTTATTAAAACAGTTCCTCCGCCATTTTTTGCTACAGCATTAATAGCTTTTGTAATTGATTCACTGCTTGATTTAATTCCAGTAGGATCTGCACCAAAATCATTTATGTTTATTGTGTCACTTTTAAATGATGGCTCAATGATGGTTTCTGAAATTTCAGAAATCATATTCCAAGGATTTGTTATTTCAGAAATAGTGTCATTAGATACTTTACTGTTTTTGTTTTCTACACATGATGCCGAAAATAAAACAACAATGCAAATACAAGACTGATAAATTCGTAGAATTTTTACATTATATTTTTTTATCTGACAATTAAAAACCAACATATATATAGAAATATTTTTTATTTAATGTAATCGATTACCAAACGTAACTATTTCCTTTTTACTTTGCAAATAATTCGTTAAATATTTGTTATAAATTTTGTCAAAATGTAGATATGCCCGTTGAAATATTACTATTTCCGTAATTCAATGTTGAAATAATGAGATTTTGACATTGATTATTTTCATTTTTATTTAATTTAGTAATCGATAACATTAAAGTTAAAGCTTTACATTTGGTTCTTTTTAAAACCAATGTGGGCGTAATTTTTTAGTATGAAGAAAAAAACTACAATCTACGATATTGCGAATGCTCTTAACATAACTGCTGCAACAGTATCAAGGGCACTAAATAATAATCCAAAGATTAGTAAAACTACCAGGAAACTCGTCTTGGAAATGGCAACTAAGATGAATTATGAGCAAAACAAATTGGCTCTAGCTCTTAAGAGTGGAAAAAGTAACAATGTAGGTGTTATTGTTCCCCGAGTGGATATAAGTTTCTTTGGAGCGGTAATTCGAGGTATTGAAGAAGAATTGCACCCATCCGGTTATCAGGTGATTATATGTCAGACTCAAGAAAGTCCTAGTCGAGAATCAGAAAAAATAGATACACTTTTAAATGCACAGGTAGATGGTATTTTGATATCTACTTCGAGTAAAGAGACAGAGCCTTTTGAAAGAATATTAAAAAAGAATATTCCATTGATATTTTTTGATAGAAAAAAGACGATGAATGGAGTAAGCTCGGTTGTAATAAATGATTTTGAAGGGGGATATAAGGCAACAAAACATTTAATTGACCAAGGACATATAAAAATTGCACATTTTTCTGGTGATCGTTCTATTGAAATTTATAATGAACGTTTTCTTGGTTATGAAAAAGCTTTGAAGGATGCTGGTATTTCGCTTTCTGAAGATTATGT
Source organism: Patiriisocius sp. (assembly GCF_051252435.1). Lineage (NCBI taxonomy): Bacteria > Pseudomonadati > Bacteroidota > Flavobacteriia > Flavobacteriales > Flavobacteriaceae > Patiriisocius > Patiriisocius sp. Next base: position 174,042 of record NZ_JBPOFW010000005.1, read on the forward strand.
AATTCAAATTAGAAGTAATGTAGAAGATGGTGCTACCGCATTAAAAAAAGTGATAAGTCTCAATATACCACCTACAGCACTCTTTTCTGCCAGCGATTTTGGTGCTTTGGGTGCAATTCAACAATTAAAATCAATGGGTCTGAACCTCCCAGATGATTTTGCCGTGGTAGGTTTTAGTAACGAACCATTTACAAAATTTATGGATTTAACAATAACATCGGTAGATCAATCTCCGCTAGAGATGGGCAAAATGGCAGCACGGGTTTTTATCGAGCAGGTTCAGAACAATGAAATGAAGATTGAAAAGAAAGTGGTCCTTGATGCCGAATTAATCATCCGTCAATCTTCAGTTAAACAGGCTGTAAAGAAAAAATAGCTCAATTATAAAATCATAACGAAACACCTCGTTTCCAAGGGATAAAATCGTCTTGATTTAATATGCTTGCTTTAGATTTGGTAGTTCCGCTAGCGACATCTATTATGTAGGTCAACATTGTTTCTGCCATTTCTTCAATTGTTTTCTCACCTCTTATGATTGGGCCTGTATCGACATCAATGATGTCATTCATTTTTTGTGCCAATTCTGAATTTGACGAAACTTTTATAACAGGTGTAATTGGGTTTCCCGTGGGTGTTCCAAGTCCTGTAGTAAAAAGGACAATATTTGCCCCAGAACCTACCATAGCTGTGGTGCTTTCCACATCATTTCCCGGGGTACACAATAAATTTAATCCTGATTTTGTAACATATTCACCATAGTCCAATACATCCACCACGGGTGATGTCCCTCCTTTTTTCGCTGCTCCAGCCGATTTCATAGCGTCTGTAATCAAACCATCTTTAATATTTCCCGGTGAAGGGTTCATATCAAAGCCAGAGCCGGCATCGACGACAGATTTTTCAAACGCTTTCATTAAACTTAAAAATTTCGTCGCAGTTTTTTCTGTTACACATCTATTTACCAGTTCCTGCTCTACCCCACATAGTTCTGGAAATTCAGATAAAATTGCTGTACCACCCATTGCAACCAACATATCTGACGTGTAACCTAACGTAGGATTTGCTGAAATTCCTGAAAACCCATCAGATCCTCCGCATTCAAGACCTACCTTTAATTTAGATAGAGGTGCGGGTTCTCTCACTATAGTATTTGCTTCTTTGATTGCTTCAAAAGAATTTTTTATAATAGCTGAAAGCATTTCGTCAACTGTTCCCATTTGTTGTTGCTCGAACATTAATACGGGCTTTTTATTATCTGGACTAATGGCTTTGAGCGCGTTGTTAAAGATATCTATTTGAAGATTTTGACATCCCAAACTTAAAACGGTTGCTCCAGCAACATTTGGATTTTTTACATATCCTGCCAAAAGTCTTGCAAGACTTTCTGAGTCTTGTCTAATACCACCGCAACCACCGGGATGCGTTATAAATTTCACGTCAATATTTTCAAAAACATTGGTTGTTTTCTCTTCGATAACTTCGGTATTGGCGGTTCTATTATTTACCAACGAACGTAGTAAATCTCTGTGATTATTTGATTTTTGTGTGAGAAGTTCCTTTTCAAATATATCTTTCAATAATTCTATATTTCGGTTTTCACAAAAAACCAACGGGAAAAATAGCCAGACATTTGCCGTACCCACTTGGCCATCTTCTCTGTGGTAGCCCATAAAGGTCTTATCTTTCCATTTTTCAACATTAGGCGCCTCCCAAGGAATAGAATCGGTTTTTTGAGTCACTTTGGCGCTTTGATGTTTTACATTTTCCGTAGTCAAAACACCCCCCTTTTTTATAATTGCACTTGCTTTTCCAACGAGAACACCGTACATAAATATTTTATCGCCTATTTCAAACTTTGTCAAAGCAATTTTGTGTTTTGCTTTTACGTCTGAAATCACTGTGATTTCTTGATTTTCAAACAAAATAACATCAGCTGCCTTTAAATTAACTAAAGCAACTGCTACGTTGTCTGAAGGATGAACTTTTATAAGTTGTTTCTGCATGGCGTTTGTTATTTTGTTTAGTAAGTTTTAGAAAAGTTTGCTAATGCTTTTTCAATTCCATTTTTTTCAATTTCATTGAGAGCAAGTGTTATGGCGTTTTCAAGGTCTTTGACCTTTGTAAGGTCTTGATCCCAAAAAGTTTTGTTTGACAACACAGCATTTGCGACCGCAATGTTGTCATTTTGTTCCCATATTTTATGAAAAGCTTTTACGATTTCCTCACTGTCATTTATTGGTAATCTTTTGCCATTCCAACTCCCTTTGTAAAATAGGATCAAACATGCGAATGCGAAGGTTAAGTTTGTGGGCAAACTATTGTTTTTTTCTTCAAACTCAAGCAGACTAGGTAAAACTCTCACTTTAAATTTGGAGATAGAATTTAGAGCGATGTCAGCCAATTTATGTTTGATAAATGGATTTCTGAAGCGGTCAAGAACTTCTTCGGCAAAGCTGTCCAACTCACTTTTTTCCATAGGTAGTACGTCGTTGATTTCGTTGAAAATTGCTTTGTTAACAAAACTTCCAGTAAATGGATTATCGATAGTTTCTTTGACTGTTTCATTTCCGTAGAGTAAAGCGAGAGGTACCATTGAAGTATGGGCACCATTTAAAATACGCACTTTACGCGTACGGTAGGGCTGCATATCCTTTACAATTTTTACGTCCAAGTCTGTTTTATGAAAAGGTAATTTTTTCTTTAATTTTTCATCTCCTTCAATCACCCAAAGTAGGAATAGCTCTGCTGCGACAATCAAATTATCTTTATAATCTAATTGTGCATTGTAGGCTTCAATTTCATCTTTGGGATAGCCCGGTACAATTCTGTCCACGAGTGTACTATGAAATGAGCAGTGGTTACTAATCCAGTTGGTAAAGTCACCACTTAATTTCCAATCCGCAGCATACTGCAGTATGATTTCTTTTAATTTTTCTGAATTATTATTGATAAGTTCACAAGGAATAATAGTCAACGCTTTATCTGAAGCACCCTTAAAATGAGTAAACCTTTTGTATAACAGAACTGTTAACTTGGCTGGAAATGAACTAGGTGGTTGCATTTCCATCGAGTCACTTTTTACATAATCGATACCTGCTTCGGTAGTATTTGAGATTATTAATTGTAATTCATCTTCTTTGGCAAGCTCTAAATAATCATTAAAATTTGAGTAGGGGTCAACTCCTTTTACAATGTTTGTAATCAATTCATGTTTTTGGATTTCCTTTCCTTTTTGAATTCCTTTTAAAAATAAGGTGTAAAGCCCATCTTGGTCATTCAGTATCTTTGCCATTCCTCTGTCTATGGGTTGCACGACAGCAATTCCTGCATTGAAGTTTGCTTTTTCGTTTAATTTCTGAAAAGCGTATTCTACAAAAGCTCTCAAAAAATTACCCTCACCGAACTGTACTATTTTTATCGGAGGAGTCGTTTTTAATTGAGCTGTATCTCGATGTAATATTTTCTTTTCCATAATAAGGATAATAATTTTAATTATAGGTCAAATAAACTAGGTAACCAAAGCGTAAGTTGCGGGATATATGTCACTAAAAACAAAGAGACAATCATTGCCATAAAAAGGGGTAGCAGCGGTTTCATTACCTTTTGTATCGTTGTCTGTGCAACGCCCACACCCACAAAGAGCACCGAGCCTACTGGCGGTGTACAAAGACCAATGCAAAGATTAAGTACCATAATAATTCCGAAATGAACGGGGTCCATACCAAGACCAGTGACGACTGGTAAAAAAATGGGTGTGAATATTAGTACGGCAGGTGTCATGTCCATAAAAATTCCAACAAAAAGAAGAATCAGGTTTATAATTAATAGAATGACAATAGGGTTATCACTAATTGCTAGGAGTGATGAGCTTATTTCTTGAGGAATATTTTCATAACTCATCACCCATGACATACTCATCGATGCGGCAATAAGTAACATTACCACAGCTGTTGTTGAAGATGAATCCAATAAAATTTCTGGCAATGATGAAAAATTAATTTCCTTATAGATAAAGCCCAGTACAAGCGTATATAAAACAGCGATTGCTGAAGCCTCTGTGGCAGTAAAAACTCCAGTTACGATACCTCCTATTACGATGACCAATAAAAAGAGACTTGGCAGAGCATCCAAAAATGTTTTAAAGACTTCTTTGAAAGAACTCCTTTTCCCAATTTTATATTTTTTCTTTTTTGCCCAAAAAGAAGCAACAACCATTAAAAGTAGTCCCGTTAAAATTCCGGGAATATATCCAGCTAAAAACAAAGCTGCAATAGATACGCCTCCACTAGCTAATGAATATACAATGAGTACATTACTGGGAGGTATTATCAACCCAGTAGTAGCTGATGTAATATTTACAGCAGCACCAAACTCTCTTGAATATCCCTCTTTTTCCATTTCGGGGCCTAAAATACTTCCCATTGCAGATGCAGAAGCCATTGCACTTCCAGCGATAGCTCCCATAAGCATTGCGCCTATAACGTTTATTAACGCTAATCCTCCCGGTAAGGATCCAACGAGAGTTTTTGCAAATGCGATAAGCCGGTGGGCAATCCCTCCTTTATTCATTAATTGTCCAGAGAGGATGAAAAACGGTATTGCTAGTAGTGCAAAACTATCGAGTCCAGTACCCAATCGCTGCGAGACTGTCGTAAATGCTGGCAATGCTGGTATAGTGACAAGCATAGTCAATACAGATGAAATTGCAATACTCCAAGCTACTGGTGTTCCAATTGATAACAAGCAAAGGAAACTTAAAACTAATACTAAAATTGGGATAAAATCCATAATTACTTGGTGTTTAAAAGGTCATATATTTTATAATAAATGATGAGAGCACCACTTAATGGAATTGAGAAGTAAACAAAAGCTAATGGAATCTGTAACGCCGGTGATTTTTGATCGAGAACATAAGTGATATAAACCAATCTCAAGCCACCTATTACCATGGCAAAAAGTGCGAATGCTATTATCAAAATATATACAATTTGTTTAAATTTTTTCTGTCTTTGAGTTGAAGATCGTTGTGGTAAAACATCTATAGCGACGTGCATATTTCTTCCCGAAACATAAGCGGCCCCTAAAATTCCTAACCAAATCATAAGGTATCTTGCCAGTTCATCTGTAAATGAACTTGGAGTGTCAACAACAAACCTTGTAAAGACTTGCCAAATTACATTTATAACCATCACGCTCATAATGATTATGAGAATTTTGCCTAAAATTGAATCAACCTTATCTCTCATATTTATGCTATTGAATTAATTTAATTTTTTCAATCAACTTCTTCATTGCTGGGTCTGTCTCGTACAGTTCATATACGCCTTTAACATCGGCTTCAAAAAGAGATTTGTCTGGCCTGGTAATAGTAACACCCGCTTTTTGAACTTCTTCTAAAGCTTCTCTTTCGGCCTCTGCCCAAAGTGTTCTTTGATAGGTTACCGAATTATCAACCGCTTGTTGTAACCATTTTTTTTCTTGATCATTCAATTTGTTCCAAATATGGGTTCCTATAATCAATACATCTGGAAGCATTGTATGCTCGTCAAGTGTATAAAATTTACATACCTCATAATGTCTTGATAAATAAAAACTGGGTGGATTGTTTTCTGCACCATCTACGACACCCTGTTGTAAGGAAGTATATAGTTCACCCCAAGAAATAGGAGTAGGTGAACCACCTAAACTTTTTACCATGTCCATGGCAGTAACACTTTCCATGACCCGTATTTTTAAACCTTCAAGGTCTAAAGGTGTATTTATAGGCTTGTTTTTTGTGTAAAAACTTCTACTCCCGGCGTCGTAGTAACCAAGGCCTTTAATCCAGTATTTAGTTCCCTCATCTAAGAGTTCTTCACCAATGGGTCCGTCGAGAACATTAAACGAATGTTGCTTGTCTCTAAACAGAAATGGCAATCCAAACACTTTCATTCTTGGTGCAAAATTTTCCATAACACCTACTGATACTTTGGTCATGTCCAAACTCCCTATTTGGAGTAGTTCAATACACTCACGCTCCGTACCCAATTGTTGGCTTGGATAAATTTCTAGCTCCATTTTTCCGCCAGAAATTTCAGCAAGATCCTCCTGCATGCTTAACATTGCTTTGTGTACAGAATGATTGACATCTAGGCTATGTGCCAATTTTATGGTACGAGTACCGCTAATAGTTTCGCAACTGGTCGATACGATTATCATCACGAAAAGAGGCAGTAATAGCGTTATTTTTTTAAACTTCATTAGTTTTTATGTTTTTGATAATCCCCATAGTATGTTCAACTTTTTCCTTGAGTGATTTAAATTTTTTATCATTGACAAACTCCTTTGTTATCAGTTGTGACCCCATGCCTACACAAGTGACTCCCGCCATAAACCAAGAACTCAAATTTTCATGAGTAGGGGAGACTCCACCAGTAGGCATTATGCTTGTCCAAGGCTGAGGACCTTTAATTCCTTTAACGAATTTTGGTCCGTATACTTCACCAGGAAATAATTTTACAATTTCGCATCCAAGTTCTTCAGCTTTTGCAATTTCTGAGAGAGATCCACATCCCGCAGACCACAGTACTTTTCTACGATTGCATACCTTTGCGATATCTTTTCTGAAAACAGGAGTAACAATAAAATTTGCACCCATTTGCATATATAGCGAGGCCGCTGCAGCATCTGTAACCGAACCAACACCTAAAATCATTCCGGGTAATTCTGAAATACTATATGTAATAAGTTCAGCGAAAACTTCATGAGCAAAATCTCCTCTTGCTACAAACTCTAATAATCTTGCACCACCATCATAACAGGCTTTTACAACATTTTTGCAAACAGTTATATCATGATGATAGAACAAAGGCACAAGGCCAGTTTCCTCCATGGTTTTAATAACTTCAAGTCTTGAATATTGTGCCATAATTATGCTATTTTTTTTATTAAATTATCAAAATGTAAAGCACAAGAGGCTTGAAGGGTTTTTGGATTTTCTTCAGCGCTTATGTGGGTATATTCTACAGGTAGTTTTGTGTTAACTAACTCATTTTTATTATTAAGGTTTGTAGATAACACAATAGCGCCGTCTATACTTCCATCATTGATTTGATCAAGATATTCCTTCTCTTTAAGTTGATTTTCAAAGGACTGAAAGAGCATAATTCTATACCCCAATTTTGAAGCAGCTTTTTGAATATTACACAAAGATTCACTATAAAAAATATTGTTTACTCTGGGCAGAATTACGGCGATGATAAATGTTTTGTTTTTACGTAATGCAATGGCATTTTTGTTCGGCACATACTTATTTAAAAGAGCAAACTCTTGTATGACCGCCCTAGCTCTTACACCAATATCTTCTTTATTGTTGAGCGCTTTAGATACTGTAGAGATTGAGTATCCAGTTGAATTTGATATTTCTTTTAACGTCATCATAATATTTGTTTATCTTGAAACTTTTCCACTTCCATCACCGCTGGCCATTTTTTCAACTTCAGCTATTGAAACAAGGTTGAAATCTCCAGAAATAGTATGTTTTAAGCAACACGCCGCTACTGCAAAATCCAGTGCTTTTTGTGTGTCTTTCTCGTAGGTTAATAACCCGTAAATCAATCCTCCCATAAAAGCATCGCCACTTCCCACTCTATCCACAACCGGAGTTACTTCTTTGATGGCAGCATTGTATAATCGTTTTCCGTCGTATAAAATACCGCCTATTCTTTGGTGTGAAGCACTTACGGTATAACGAAGGGTTGTCGCTACGGTTTTTAAATTAGGAAGTTGATTAAATAGCTTGTCGTAAAGTGCAGGGAGTGATTTTTCATCTTGATAATTGGGGTCTTGTTTAGGTTTTCCCAACATAAAAAAAGCGGTATCCAAATCTCCTAAAATAATATTACTATATTTTAATAGTTCTGGCATAATCTCCTTAGGCTCTTTTCCATATTGCCATAATTTTGATCGATAATTTAAATCTGAGGAAATGGTAATACCCATATTATGTGCCGTTTCTATGGCTTTTAGACATTCGTCTGCGGCATTTTTTGAAATGGCGGGTGTTATGCCACTCCAGTGGAACCAAGTTGCATCCTTTAAAATTTCTTCCCAATCGAGAGAATTTTCTTCAATGTTTGCCATGGCGCTGTTGGCTCTATCATAGACAACATTACTACCTCTTGTCCCGGCTCCTGTCTCTAAGAAATAGATGCCTAACCTATCTCCTCCATATATAACGTGAGAAGAGTTTACATTTAATTTTCGCATCTCCTTTAAAACACAAGCACCGATTTCGTTTTTTGGTAATCGCGTTACAAAAGATGTGTCTATCCCAAAATTAGCCAAAGAAACACAAACATTAAATTCTCCACCACCATAGCTGGCAGCAAAGGCCTTTGCTTGTGTAAAGCGTAAGTGTCTTTCGGTTGAAAGACGCAACATAATTTCTCCAAAACCAATTACTTTGCTCATAATATTCTTAAATAAAATCTTTTCTGTAGGGACTAAAAATATCCACCAACATTCCCTCTTCTTGACAAACTACCCCATGTACTACATTTGAAGGAACAAAAAATGAATGTCCTTTTTTTATTATTTCCATAGTACCATCAATGGTTACTTCAAATGTACCTGAAGCTATATACGTTGCCTGTGTTTCAAAATGCTTGTGTAATTCGCCCACACCACCATTTTCAAATGCTACTTGTACCATCATCATAGATTCGTTATAAGCTACTATTTGGCGACTTATATGTTCGTCTATAATTTCCCATTCATTGTTTTCTTTAAAAAAATGTTGCATTTTATTATTCATAATCATTTTTAAAAATCAAAATATTCTTTAGCATTATTGTAGCTGATGTCTGAAATCAATTTTCCAATCCATTCCATATCATCTGGCAATTCTCCTTTTTTAATTTCTTCTCCAAAAAGATTACAAAGAATTCTTCTGAAATATTCATGCCTTGGGAATGACATAAAGCTTCTTGAGTCTGTCAACATACCTATAAAACAACTTATAAGACCCATGTTTGAGAGCGCATTGAGTTGTTTAGTCATTCCATCTTTTTGATCTAAAAACCACCAACCAGAACCAAACTGAACTTTTCCTTTGACACTACCATCGTTAAAATTACCCGCCATCGTTGCCATTACTTCATTATCTGCAGGGTTTAAGTTATATAGAATTGTTTTGGTCAATTTATCTTTGCTGTCCAATGTATTTAAGAAAGCAGATAGCTTTTGTGCTTGAGAATAATCACCAATAGAATCCCATCCTGTGTCTGGCCCTAAAATTTTGTGCATACGCGCATTATTATTTCTTAGTGCACCTAAATGAAATTGTTGCACCCAGCCTTTGGTATGATACATTTCAGATAAAAACAGAAGGATTGCGCTTTCAAATTTTGCAGCATCTTCCGTCGTGACTGTCCCTCCACTTCGTTTCTTCTTGAAAATTGTCGCTACTTGTGATTCGGTGAAATCTTCAAAAGATATTTTATCAAGACCGTGATCACATAATCTGCATCCATTTTTATGAAAATAATCGATGCGTTTACCTAAAGCGTCACATAAATCGTTGAAAGAACTTATTTCAATTTCGGCGCTTTTTCCTAGGGCGTCAATATAATCGTTATATCCTTCACTGAGTATTAAAATCGCTTTATCCGGTCTAAAAGCAGTGCTTACTTTTACTGAAAAGTCACTACCTGAAATATCTTTATGATGGTTTAAAGTATCGGTTGGGTCTTCGGTCGTGCAGATTACTTCGGCATTTGCTTTTTTCAAGAGGTTTCTACAACTATATTCTTGGCTGCTTAATTTTTCAGACGTTTCAGCATAGATGTGAGTTGCAGTTTTTTCATTGAGTGGTTCAAAAATGTCAAAATATCTAGCAAGTTCAAGGTGTGTCCAATGGTATAATGGGTTTCTCATCGTGTAAGGAACCGTTTTTGCCCAATGCATAAATTTTTCCTCATCGGTTGCAATGCCTGTAATAAATTTTTCATCGATACCAAGCGTACGCATTGCTCGCCATTTATAGTGGTCACCGCGAATCCAGACATTCGTCAAATTATTGAATATTTTATCTTCTGCAATTTGTTGTGGTGGCAAGTGATTGTGATAATCAATAATGGGTTGATTTTTCGCATACGTGTGGTACAGCTCTTCAGCATACTTATTTTCAAGTAAGAAATTATCTGTTATAATTGATTTGCTCATTAAAATTTTAATAAAAATTAATCTTCGTTATATGGTTTCCCTATAGTTGCCAAGATTCCGCCATCTACATATATTATTTGTCCATTTACAAAATCACTCGCTTTTGAGGCTAGAAAAACCGCAGTTCCTTCTAAGTCTTCAGGATTTCCCCAACGAGCTGCAGGTGTTCTGTTTATGATAAAATCGTTAAAAGGATGTCCGTCTACGCGTATTGGGGCTGTTTGAGAAGTAGCAAAATATCCAGGACCAATTCCATTAACCTGAACATTGTGTTTTGCCCATTCAGTAGCAAGATTCTGTGTCAACATTTTTAAACCACCCTTAGCAGCAGCATAAGCCGAAACAGAGTTTCTTCCTAATTCGCTCATCATGGAACAAATGTTAATGATTTTTCCTTCTTTGCGTTCAATCATTTGTTTACCAATAGCTTGCGCCATGATAAAAGGACCAACTAAATCTACATCGATAACTCTTCTAAAATCTGAAACCGGCATTGTAATAGCTAGTTCTCTTTTAATGATACCAGCATTATTAACGAGGATATGAATATCACCAACCTCTTTTGATATGATAGCAACTTTTTCTTCTACAACGTTTTCGTTAGTAACATCAAAAATATAACCCGTAGCATTAAATCCCTGTTTTTTATAAAATTCAAGTGATTTCTTAAGCTTTTCGGGTGTAGTGCTCGTTATCACTAATCTAGCTCCTGCATTACCAAGACCAACAGCCATAGCCATCCCAAGTCCATGTGTGCCACCAGTAATTAATGCTGTTTTACCTTTTAAGTTGAATAATTCCATTTCTATAATAATTCGTTTGGTGGAAAGCTGTCCATATCACCATAGTCTAGATTCTCTCCAGCCATTCCCCAGATAAATGAATAATTGGAAGTTCCTGCTCCAGAGTGAATAGACCATTCCGGTGAAAGTACTGCTTGATTATTTTGTAAAAAGATGTGTCTTGTGTTTTTTGGTTCTCCCATAAAATGTGAGATAGTCTGTGGACTCTCAAGATCAAAATAGAAGTAGGCTTCCATTCTTCTATTATGAGTATGTGCAGGCATAGTGTTCCAAACATTGCCTGGCAATAACTCTGTGAGTCCCATTTGTAACTGGCATGTTTCAACAATGCTGTTGACTATCAACTTGTTGAGTATTCTTTTATTAGCAGATTTTTCGTCGCCTAGTTGGATAACTTCAGCTTCATTTTTGCCTACTTTTTTAGTAGGAAATTTTTTATGGGCAGGAGCAGAGTTTAAGTAAAATAGTGCTGGATTATCTTTATCATCACTAGTGAATGAAACATTTTTACACTCTTTGCCTACATAAAGAGCTTCCTTTTTATTGAGCATATACGTTTCTCCATCGACAGTAACTTTTCCGGCACCTCCAACATTGACGATTCCTAATTCTCTTCGGTCTAAGAAATTTTCAGATTTTAGATATGGAATGGTTTCAAGTACAAGCTCTCCATTTAAAGGCATTGCACCGCCCACAATATAACGGTCGTACATGGAATAGGTGAGGTTGATTTCATTTTTTGCGAAAAGATTATCTATAAGAAAATGTTCTCTAAGTTCATCAGTTCCGTATTTTTTTGCATCCGTAGGATTAGTTGCGTATCTAAAACTATAATTGGTCATAAAGTATTATTATTTATTTAACTGTAATCGATTACACAAATATAAAATAATTTAAATTAAAACCTAATTATTTATAATTATGAATTTTTGAGCAGGTTTTTTAACAAATTCATAATGTTATAAAACAAGAATTATACGATTTTCAAAGGATTAACCCGAGATATGAACAATTATATGGATTTGATTAATAAAGTTCTTCGGAAATATTAATTCCAAACTATTTCAATTTAAACTGAAAATTCAGTCCAACCATTCCTGTGTTGAGTACACTGTTGAGGTTTACTTGGGCATGAGGTCCAAAACCAAATCGCCTAGAGGGTGTTGGGTAGAACAAAAGCTTTGCGCGACCACCGTAACCAAGGGTTGTCTCATTCAACCGATTAAAATCAGTAGTAGGATTGCTATAAGAAGTGATAACTATACTGGGTCCTAAATGTCCTTCAATCCTGAACCAGGGCGCAATTGTAAATTCGCGACCATAGTAAGCCCCTATTTGTACAATAGATGTATTATTGCTATTGCCAAAAATATGTACTTCTTGCAAGGAACTTGCATAAAACGTGAATAGATGACTGTGGTAGTTTGCGGTTACATCAACACTTATTGCAAGCCCCTCTTCTTTTCTAAAATCTGAGTCGAAATCACCCCAAACTCCAGGGGCTAAACTAATAGATTGAACAAATAGGCCTCGTTGTTCGTTCTCTTCTTGCGCATATAAAGTATGCGTACATAATGCAAGTGCCAATAAAATAATTACTTTTTTCATAGTTTTTTGTTCAATGTAATATATTTTTTATGAATAAAACCTTATGTTTTTATTAAGAGAATCAAATTTAGAAGAACAAAATAGTTCTGTATCTTTGCCACTTGTAAATTAAACCATTTCTTGCAGAGAAAACCACAAATAGGAAATATTATAATATCGGTTTTGCTTTTTGTAGCATTTGCGTTTCCTTCTGCGGTGCAATTTTCACATGCATTAGAAGGACATGAACACACACCTTGCACAGAGGTTACTACCCACATGCATCAGGATTTGCCAGAATGTCAAGTGTGTGATTTCCATTTAGCGACGTTTAATTACGAAATTTTAGAATATCCAGATTTCAAAGTATATAAAGTTCCTTCAAAAAGAGTAAAGACCATTTCTTCGGTTCTTTCTAAAAAATTTTATTTCACAAATACCCAATTAAGAGCACCGCCTGTAGATTTTGTCTAGTTAAACTTTTATTTATCTAAATCAAGAATCTATATGCGTTTTTACGCCTTTATACTATTGCTTATATCTAGCGGTAGTTTGCTATCACAAAATTGTGACGCTATTTTCTCTGGTAAAGTAATTGATTCGCACGATGATACTTTACTGGCAGGAGCAACATTATTAATAATTGAAACAGGTCAATCTGCTCTTACAGATTTTGATGGTAATTTCAGTATTTCGTCATTATGTAATGCAAGCTACGACGTACAAATTTCGCATCCGTACTGTGATACTGTTACCTATACGGTAAAGATAAATGGAAATACAACCAAAACTTTCCGTCTAGAGCATCACTTGGAAGAACTCAACGAAGTTACAGTGAAGGGTAGGGCGTATGAAAAGAAAAGCAATTCGCTCGTAGAAACCGTTATTTCTAAAGAAACATTAGAAAGCTTTAGCAATGGGTCTTTGGGTGATGCATTAAATAGTCTGTCTGGTGTATCATCGCTCAACACGGGTAATACAGTTGTAAAGCCAGTAATTAATGGACTTCACAGCAGTAGGGTAGTGATTATGAATAACGGCGTGCGCATGGAAGACCAAGAATGGGGAGCCGAGCATGCGCCCAATGTTGATGTAAATTCTTCCGGAAATTTAACCGTAATCAAAGGAGCGGGAGCGTTGCAATATTCGGGAGATGCCGTAGGTGGCGTTATAATTTCCGAAGCTGCAAAAGTACCCGTAAAAGATACGTTATATGGGAAAACCCTAATGACAGCTGCTACAAATGGTCGTGGAGCTTCGCTGTCCACATCGCTATCTAAAGGAACAAAAACAGGTTGGTACGGTACTGTTCAAGGTACATTGAAGCGCTATGGCGATTTTGAAGCTCCAGACTATGTACTGAGCAACACGGGTATTTTTGAACGCAACGCATCATTGAGCGTAGGATTGAATAAGTTTAACTTCGGCGTGGAAGCCTATTATTCTCTTTTTAGAAACGAAATAGGAATTTTAAGAGCATCGCACATTGGCGGTGCTACAGACCAAATAAGAGCCATTAACAGCAATCGACCGCTTATTGTCAATGACTTTACCTATACCATAGATGACCCACGGCAGGATGTTACACACCATTTGGCTCGTGTAAAAGGATTTAAAAGGTTAGAAGGTTTAGGAAAAATAAGTCTGCAATACGATTTTCAGCAAAACAACAGGCTTGAGTTTGACGTTCGCCGCGGGGACGATCGTGATGATGCTTCCTTAGATTTAAAGTTAACGACACATACAATTCAGTTGAATTTGGATGCTGAAATTTCAGAAAAATTAGACATGACCGCAGGCATTATGACCCGATATCAAAATAACTTCGCAAATCCAGATACGGGCGTGAGAAGATTGATACCAGATTATGACCGTTATGATGCTGCCGCTTATGGTATTCTGAAATATGAAATAAATGAAAATTTAATAGCCGAATTAGGAGCTCGCTTTGATTACACCTATATGGACGTCTTTAAATTTTACAGAACATCCTTTTGGGAATCCCGAAACTATGACGACTTGTTTCCAGAAATCGTTGTGGAGGAATTAGACAATCAACTTTTGACAAATCCTCAACTCAATTTTTATAATCCTTCAGTAACTGCGGGAGCAACGTATGCTTTTGATGATGCTTCGAGTTTGTTTTTTAATTACTCGTTGGCATCGAGAGCTCCCAATCCTTCTGAGCTCTTTAGCGAAGGCTTGCACCATTCGGCTTCAAGGATAGAGTTGGGTGACTTGCGTTTTGATTCGGAGACGGCGCATAAATTTTCTGTCACATTTCAGCATAAAAGAAAAGGGCTGGATTTTTCAATAAACCCTTATGTAAATTCAATTTCAGATTTTATTGTGATAGAGCCAACTGGTGTTCAACAAACCATACGTGGAAACTTTCAAGTATGGGAATATCGCCAGACAGATGCGCAGTTATTGGGAGTAGACGTAGATGCTAATATTGTGATTGATGAGAATTTCAGCTTTAAGCATCAATTTTCTTTCGTCAAGGGCTATGACCGTTCTCGTGATGAACCTTTGATAGACATGCCGCCGGTAAACACGACGAACGAAATTGTCTATGAAAATAAACAATTGAACAAGTTACGTTTGGCTTTAGAAAGTCAATATGTATTTCGTCAAAATGAGTTCCCAGATACAAACTTTGAAGTTTTCAATCCAGAAACTGAAATGGATGAACTCGTGGATGTAAGTACCCCGCCAGATGCGTATCATCTATTAAATTTTAAATCAAGTATGGATTTTAATGTTGGGAGCGAGTCTAATCTCACAGTGGGATTGAACGTGACCAATGTACTAAATACCTCTTATAGAAATTACCTCAATCGCCTACGATATTACGCGGATGACTTGGGAAGAAATATTTTATTAAACCTTAAAATTAATTATTAATTAAAAACAAAAAAAAATGAAAAACTTAAAAATTTTTAGTGCAGCAATTATAGCAGGATTATTCAGTCTTGCTTGTTCAAATGATGATGATACCACTCCTGTGCCAGTTAACGAAGAGGAGGTAATCACAACGTTTACTGCAACTTTGAGACCTCAAGGAGGGGGAACAGCCGTTATTTTGCAAAGTAGAGATATTGATGGAGATGGTGGAGATGCTCCCGTAGTTACAGTTTCTGGAAACTTGAGTGCCAATACCACATATAACGGTGAAATAATTCTCCTCAATGAAACGGTGAGTCCACCAGATAATATTACTACTGAAGTAGATGAAGAAGGAGAAGAACACCAGTTTTTTTACACAGTGGGTGGAACACTCGATGTAACTACTACCTATGTTGATTTTGATTTAGACGGAAATCCTGTAGGGATACTGTTTACTCTTACTGCGAATGCTGCCAGTTCTGGGAATTTAACATTCACATTACGTCACGAGCCTACAAAACCCAATACAGGTTTAGGTGATGCAGGAGGCGAAACTGATATTGCCGTAACTTTTACAGATGTAACTGTGCAATAAGCAGTTACAATATCAAATTTTTTAAACCAAAATACCCGTTGAAAAGTTTCAACGGGTATTTTTATTTTCGGTTAAATTGAAAAGTACTGTTGTAGAATAATGTGGGTTAATTTAAAAAATTATCGAAGAACACCCTATCCCAGCCTTTCCCTCAAGGGAAAGGAGCTAAAAGTCTCCCCTCGAGGGGAGATTTAGTGGGGTGTTTCATATTAAATTTAAAACATACAATTAAAACACCTACCCACATTATTCTACAACACCGCCAATTGAAATATTAAACCTGAATAACTCCTAAATTAAAAGGTTTCTCAATAGGAGCGTGGTCAGCAGCTTCAATACCTAGGCTAATCCATTTTCTTGTGTCTAATGGGTCGATAACGCCATCCGTCCAAATTCTTGACGCTGCATAATACGGCGAAATCTGTTCGTCATATCTTGCTTTTATTCGGTCGTAGAGTTCTTTTTCAACTTCGGGAGTTATCTCTTTTCCTTGTTTTTTAAGGGATGCTGTTTCAATTTGCAACAACACTTTGGCAGCACTGTTTCCACTCATTACAGCAAGTTCTGCGCTTGGCCAAGCAGCTATTAATCTTGGGTCGTATGCTTTTCCGCACATGGCATAATTACCTGCGCCGTAGCTATTCCCTATAATAATTGTAAATTTTGGTACCACGCTATTACTCACAGCATTTACCATTTTTGCCCCATCTTTAATAATGCCTCCGTGCTCACTTTTACTACCTACCATAAATCCTGTTACATCTTGTAAAAACACCAATGGTATTTTTTTCTGGTTACAGTTCGCAATAAATCGCGTGGCTTTGTCAGCACTGTCGCTATAGATTACGCCTCCAAACTGCATTTCGCTTGGTTTCGTTTTTGCTTTTGTGGTTTTCACTAACTTACGTTGATTGGCAACAATTCCAACAGCCCAGCCATCTATACGTGCATAGCCGGTTAATATCGTTTGGCCGTAGCCTTTTTTGTATTCTTCAAAATCACTGTCGTCCACAAGACGTTCAATGATTTCTCGCATATCATATTGATCCGCACGAGAGCGGGGGAGGATTCCAAAAATTTCATTGGGGTCTTTTGCAGGTTTTATTGCCTTCGCTCGATTATAACCAGCTTTATCATACGCTCCTATTTTTGAAACTATCTTTTTAATAATATCTAAAGCATCTTTGTCATCTTTGGATTTATAATCTGTAACACCGCTCACTTCGCATTGTGTCGTTGCTCCGCCCAGTGTTTCATTATCGATACTTTCGCCAATAGCAGCTTTTACGAGATAGCTTCCAGCAAGGAAAATACTTCCCGTTTTATCAACGATTAAAGCTTCGTCGCTCATAATTGGGAGGTACGCACCACCGGCAACGCAACTTCCCATAATGGCACTAATTTGAGTAATCCCCATACTACTCATCACAGCATTGTTTCTAAAAATACGCCCAAAATGTTCCTTGTCTGGGAATATTTCATCCTGCATTGGTAAATACACACCGGCACTATCCACCAAATAAATAATAGGCAATTTGTTCTCTATCGAAATTTCCTGCGCACGTAAATTTTTCTTACCTGTAATAGGAAACCAAGCACCCGCCTTTACCGTGGCGTCATTAGCAACCACGATACATTGCACGCCTTTTACATAGCCTATTTTTACAACAACGCCACCACTTGGGCATCCGCCGTGTTCTTTGTACATGCCTTCTCCAGCAAAAGCACCTATTTCAATGGATGGTTTTTTCTCGTCCAATAAATACGCAATACGTTCCCGCGCGGTCATCTTTCCTTTGGCGTGGTGTTTTTCTATACGTTTTTCGCCACCTCCAAGTTTTACCTTGCCAAGTCGCTGGCGTAAATCTGAAAGTAGTAATTTATTATGATCTTCGTTTTTATTAAAGTTGATGTCCATGAACAATGTTTGTTTGACCGTAAAATTACAAAACTATCACGGTTTGTTTGTTTCAAAAGATAGATTTATTAACGATATTTGTTATCGATTTTTTTCTTCGGAAATGGGACTTATGTTACGCTAGTTCCATGGATTTAAAATTTCCGAAGAAAATAAGACAACATAAAAACTCCCGAAATCTTTTCGGCCTTGATCAAATTAAAAATTATGATGAATAAAAATACAGTGCTAGGTTGGGCAACCTTAATTATGATAATCGTGGGATTATCGCTCATCGCTCTTGGAGCTTTTAGATACGATGATGTAGCAGGATGGGGCTTCGCAGCGGTTGGAATAGGATTCTTTGCCATCGCATGGGTTTTTAATGCGTTAAAAGGAAGGATGTAAATTACATTTCCGAAGCGCATTAAATCACCAAATTTTCTAATTAAAAATTCAACTTAAAAAATGGCAGACGATAAAAAAGTAATATTTTCAATGTCTGGATTGACAAAGTCATTTCAGAATGCACAAACACCCGTTTTAAAAAATATATACCTGAGTTTCTTTTACGGAGCAAAGATTGGAATCCTCGGTCTCAACGGTAGTGGTAAATCAACCCTGCTTAAAATTATTGCTGGTGTTGATAAAAATTACCAGGGAGATGTGGTTTTTGCACCGGGATATTCGGTAGGATATTTAGAACAAGACCCACAACTTGACCCGGAAAAAACCGTACTCGAAATTGTAAAAGAAGGAGCTGCTGAAACTGTTGCTATTCTTGACGAGTATAATAAAATTAATGACTCTTTTGGACTTGAAGAAGTCTACAGCGACCCTGATAAAATGGAAAAGCTCATGGCACGCCAAGCGGTGTTGCAAGACCAAATCGACGCCGCAAACGCCTGGGAGTTAGATACCAAGCTAGAAATAGCAATGGATGCATTACGTACACCAGACGGCGATAAGAAAATTGGACCACTTTCAGGAGGAGAAAAAAGACGAGTGGCACTTTGTAGATTATTATTACAAGAACCAGATGTTTTGCTATTAGATGAACCAACAAACCACTTGGATGCAGAGAGCGTACACTGGTTAGAACATCATTTAGCGCAATATAAAGGTACTGTAATTGCTGTGACACACGATAGATATTTCTTGGATAACGTTGCTGGTTGGATTTTAGAATTGGATAGAGGAGAGGGAATTCCGTGGAAAGGAAATTACTCATCTTGGTTGGACCAAAAGTCAAAACGTATGGCTCAGGAAAGCAAGACTGCAAGCAAACGTCAAAAAACATTGGAACGTGAGTTGGAATGGGTTCGTCAAGGAGCAAAAGGAAGACAGACCAAGCAAAAAGCGCGTTTAAAGAATTACGATAAATTAATGAGTCAAGACCAAAAACAGCTTGATGAAAAATTAGAAATCTACATACCCAATGGACCTCGTTTGGGAACAAATGTGATTGAAGCGAGCGGCGTAAGTAAGGCCTATGGCGATAAGTTATTATATGAAGATTTAAACTTCAACTTACCGCAGGCTGGAATTGTGGGAGTAATTGGACCCAACGGTGCTGGTAAAACAACCATCTTTAGGATGATTATGGGCGAAGAAGACCCAGATAAAGGAATGTTTACAACTGGAGAAACGGCAAAGGTGAGTTATGTTGATCAAGCGCATTCAAATATTGATCCGGAGAAAACAATCTGGCAAAACTTTAGTGATGAGCAAGATTTGGTGATGATGGGAGGGAAGCAAGTAAACTCTAGAGCTTATCTGAGTAGATTCAACTTTAGTGGAAGCGAGCAGAACAAAAAAGTCTCATTACTTTCGGGTGGAGAACGCAACAGATTGCACTTAGCAATGACATTAAAAGAAGAAGGAAACGTTTTATTACTGGATGAGCCAACAAACGACTTGGATGTGAATACCTTGAGAGCACTCGAGGAAGGACTTGAAAACTTTGCTGGATGTGCTGTAGTGATTAGTCACGATAGATGGTTTTTAGATAGAGTTTGTACGCACATTTTGGCTTTTGAAGGCGACAGCCAAGTATATTTCTTCGAGGGCGGATTTAGTGAATACGAAGAAAACAAGAAACAACGTCTAGGTGGAGATTTAATGCCTAAGCGAATTAAATATAAAAAGTTGGTGCGATAATCACTGCTGAAATATAACATAATTAACTGCGAGAGTTTCTAGAATCCCTTTTTAGAAACTCTCTTTTTATTTATCTTGAAATCAAAATTAACCACAATGAAATACTTACTCCTTTTTTCCTTTTATATAGCTTCTATTTTTCCTTCGGAAATGTTAGCTCAAATCCAAACCCCTTTTGAATATCTTGATGTTTTTCAATTGGAATACGCTAACGACCCACAAATTTCGCCAGACGGAAAACATGTTGTGTATCGTAGAACGGGATTTGACATTATGGAAGATAAGAGTACGGCAAGTCTTTGGCTTATTGATGTCGATGGAAATAACCACCGTAAATTAACGTCTCAAGATAAAGCTGAGGGAAATGCCATTTGGTCTCCCAACTGCGACCAAATAGCATTTACAAGCGGAACAGAAAACGGTAGTGAGATTTACGTTTATTGGTTGCAATCTGGCACGTTGGCACGCTTGACACAATTAGAAATGAGTCCATCAAGTTTAGCTTGGTCACCAGATGGAAAGTCTATTGCATTTACTATGAAAGTAGCAGCAAAAGCTCCTGTAATTGCAATGATGCCAGAGAAACCCAAAGATGCAAAATGGGCAAAAACACCGCGAATTACAGACAGATTAAAACACGAAGCAGACGGCGCAGGATATATTAAACCAGGGTTTACCCATATTTTTACGATTTCGGCAGAGGGAGGGAGTCCACGTCAATTAACGAGCGGCGAATTTAATCATCGTGGCGGATTATCTTGGGCACCAGATGGAACAAAAATTTATTTTTCAGCCAATTTGAATGCTGATTGGGAATATGATTTTAGAAATTCTGAAGTCTATTCTGTGGATACCCGAAACTTGCAAATAAAAACCTTGACAGATAGAAATGGACCCGATGGAAACCCCATGATATCGCCAGATGGAAAGCATATTGCTTATGTGGGTTTTGAGGACAAGGTACAGGCCTACCAAGTGCGTCAATTACATATAATGGACAGCAATGGGGATAATGTAAAATCCATTTCAGAAGCACTCGATAGAGATATTGACAATGCGACTTGGGCGAGTGATAGCAAGGGGTTGTATTTTATGTACAACGATAAAGGGATTACAAAATTGGCGTATATTTCTATTAACGGAAATGTAACCGATATTGCAGATAACGTAGGCGGAACAACTTTGGGAAGACCTTACGCAAGCGGAAATTTCTCAGTTTCAAACAACGGCACCATTGCTTATACAATATCAAAACCAGACAGGCCTGCGGAAATTGCGATTACTTCAAAAGGAAATAAAGGCGCTAAAACAATTACTGCTTTAAATGAAGATATACTCGCTTACCGAAAGTTGGGAAAAGTAGAAGAAATGTGGTATACATCTTCGGTGGACAATCGCGATATTCAAGGCTATGCGGTGTATCCACCAGACTATGATTCGGCTAAAAAATATCCGTTGCTTGTTGAGAATCACGGTGGTCCTATTTTAAATTATGGGCCACATTTTTCAGCAGAAATGCAATTATACGCAGCTGCAGGATACATTGTTTTTTATCCCAATCCAAGGGGAAGTACCAGTTATGGGGAGGAATTCGGAAATTTACTTTATAATAATTATCCGGGCGAAGATTATAATGACGTAATGGACGGAGTAGATGCAATGATTGCGAAAGGAAATGTGGATGCCGGCAAATTATATGTCACAGGAGGTAGCGCAGGCGGAATTATGACTGCATGGATGATTGGAAAAAACAACCGATTTAAAGCGGCAGTTGTAGCAAAACCAGTAATGAATTGGATAAGTAAAACCTTGGTAGCTGATAACTATTATGGCTATGCAAACAGCCGATATCCCGGCCAGCCTTGGGAGAATTTTGATGTTTATTGGAAATTTTCTCCACTTTCCTTAGTTGGAAATGTAGAAACTCCCACGATGGTGATGGTTGGAATGGATGATTTGAGAACACCACCCAGCGAGGCAAAGCAACTGTACCACGCATTAAAACTAAGAAAAATTGAAACGGTGCTCGTTGAAATCCCTGAAGCATCGCACGGGATTGCTGCACGCCCGAGTAATTTAATTACCAAAATAGCACACACGCTAGCTTGGTTTGATAAGTATAAATAACTTACTGCACCATATCAATAATTAAAGATAGTTTCACTAGCGAAGCTACATTGTTGATTTCTAATTTTTTATAGATGTTTTTTCTGTGAGCGTTTACAGTATGTACCGAAATGAATAATGTCGCAGCGATTTCTTTTGTTTGAAGACCTTTTGAAATTAAATGAAAAATATTGAGCTCCTGTTTGGTAAGCGAATTTAATTTTTTTGCTTTTAATCCTTGTTCATTAACCTCGATATAGATTTTCGATAGCACTTTGGTTATCTGTTTTATTTCTTTGACGATGCTATTAGAGTTATGAAGATAACGCACATTATCGTGAGATTCGTCTTGAGTTTTCAATTGGTTGTAGTTTGATAAAGGTTGGTTTTCTGAAATTAAATTAAGGATGTGTTTTGATATCTGTTGTTGGACATTATTGAGCGAGTTGCCTTGTGGGTCGTGGTCGGTATCCTTTAAATTTTGAGCTGGAAGATTCATTTTATAAGTATTTGGGTTCATCTTTGGTTATCCAAATAAACTATAAACTAATCTATATTAACTTCTATAAGTCACTACTCGCAGGTTTTCCGTCACGAAATACAACCCCTAACTCAATAAAAATAGGAAAGTTGTCACAAAACGCACGTTTTAAGGCATTAAATTATTTTCAAAAAATGAGATGAAAATGAGATTTTACAAGGTGCTGTTTTCAAGCAAATTAAGTTTCTAATTTTCTTCAGAAGTATGAAGTAATATTTCTTTTAACCTTGGTTTATACGTTCGGGATAATGGAAGCCAGGTACCATCGGTAAGCATAATTTTAGTAGAATTTATAATACGAATATAGTCCAGATTTACAATATAAGATTTATGTATCTGAGCAAAGCCTAGTTCTTTTAATTGTTCTAAAACGTCTTTAAGTGCATTTCTGTCTATTTCTGGTTTATTGTTGTCCTTTGTGTAAAATTCTAGGTAATGACTGTCACTTTTTACATACAGAAGTTCTTCGGTTTTTACAACAGCTTTACTTTTAAGAGCCAGCATAGTCGCTGATTTTTGAGTTGTTTTTTTATGATAGTATTCCATTTTTTCTCTCAATGAAATCAACTCCTTGTTTGAGTCTTGATATCTTCTGTATAATAAATAAAAGAAAAGTAGCAATACGAGCGAAAGTAAAGTCGCAATAAAAAACGTTGATTTGTAAAAGGACTTTTCGCCTTCCAAATTGTCAATTGCTAAGTCCTTTTCTTTTACTTCAAGCTCGGTTAAGATTTTATTTAAATTTTTGTTGTTCTCGGCGGTATAAATAGAGTCCTCTATTTGTTTAGATTTTTTAATATACTCATTTGCCTTTTCAAAATCTTTTTTGCTTTCATGAATGTTACTTAACAAATTATATGTGTCTGCGAGTAACTTGGCATGATTTGATTTTTGAAAATTATTTACAGCAGAATCTGCGTAGGCTTGTGCTTTGTTCAATTGGCTTTGGTCGTAATAAAAAATTGCAGCCGTTACCTGTCCTTCTCCTATTTTTTCAGGAATATTCATTTCCTTAAAACCTTTTATAGATTTGTTTAGATAGAATAAAACACTGTCATTTGTTTTTAATTGGGAATGAGCTGTGCCCAAGTTTTTATAAGCTAAATATTCACTATATCTATCCTTATTATTTTTATAATAAGGCACTATTTTTCTCAAATAGAAAAGAGCAGAATCAGGTTGATTCAAGGAATTATAATTTACAGAGAGATTATTATATGCTCTATAAAGGTCTCTATTATTTTCATGCGCTAAGGAAATATAGATTACTTTTTTAAAGCTCTCATTACTATGATTTAGGTTTTTTAAATTTGCTTCTGCAACTCCCATGTTCAAATAGGTTGCCGACATACTTTTATAATTACCAAGGCTATCGTAAATACGTAAAGCGTTTGTATATAATTCTATTGCTTTTTTAAAATTACCCGTGTTTTTCTCAGTAATTCCTAAATCATTATATGCTGGGGCGAGTTGTATGGGTAAGTTTTTAGTTTTTGCTAGCGTGATGAGTTCATTAAAAGCTTTTTTAGCTGCTTCAGTTTTGCCTAAACGTGAGTAGCTTATCCCCTTATTTCGCATCAATGTTGCGATAATTTGAAAATCTGAATCTGGCACCCCCTGTTTTGAAACCAACGCACTATCATAATACACAATACTTTGTGCTATTTCCCCTTTTAGAGACTCTGCTTGACCTAAATAGTAATAGCCGCGCATTGATATGGCAGCACGTTTACTGTCGTCAAGTAAAAGCAAGAAACGCCCATATTTTTGTAAGCTATCTGGTGAGCGTCTATGCTTTAATCCAAGCTGATAAATAGAATCATATTGCTGTTCTGATTGTGCTTGGATATTAAAAATGGATGAAAAAATAAGAAAAAAAATAAGATAAAAATATCTCATAAACGGGGCTTGATGATTAGTAAGTGTCTACTCAAATGTAGGAAATACTTACAAAAAGTTCGAATGATTTGTTGAATTTAATTTCATTAACAGTAAACAAAACCACACTTTGAAACAATAGTTTTCTGAAAACCAAACAGTTGAAAACAAAAAAACGCTCAAATAATTATTTAAGCGCTTTTTGTTATTTAAAATTAATTTATTCGGCTTCTGGATACCAATCTAATTGCACTACTTGAATATCTCCATTTTCTTCATCAAGTATATCCATAAATTTGGTCACATCACTCATGCCATCTGTACCTCTATAATGATATGGATATACTTTTGTTGGTTTAAAATCTAGTACCGCGCTTGCTGCACTTTCAACGGTCATGGTGTAGGGTAAATTCATGCATACAAATGCCACATCAATATCTTTAAGTTGTCTCATTTCTGGAATATCTTCTGTATCACCTGAGATATATACCCGCATTCCATCTTTAGAAAGTACATATCCATTACCGCGTCCTTTTTCATGAAATTTCAAAGCTTCGGGTCTTAGGTTGTACATTGGAATAGCTTCAAGGCTTATTTTATCGGTAGTTTTTGAAACAATTTCCTCTCCATTGTTCATTACTGTAGTTCTCGCTTGCAATGCCTCATCCATTTTGTCAAAAACTGCCTGAGGAGCAATAATCCTAGCATCGCCACGAGTGGCCATTAATTTTTCTGGATTAAAATGGTCGCCGTGAATATCGGTCACTAAAACGAGTGTTGCTTCGGGAGCACCAGCAAATGCTTCTATGCCACCCACAGGATCAACGTAAATCACTTCATTGCCCCATTCTAATGCTATGGTTGCATGCGAGATGGGAATGATGTTAAATGTTTGTTCTTTTTCTCCTGAAACTTCTTCCATATTTTCTTCGGAAATTTCTTCCATCTTTTTGTCGTTGTTTTTGCAACTTAAAATGGATAGCATTATAAAAAGACTATAGCTGAATTTTTCATCTGTTTAATTATTTTAATGTTTGTTATATTTCCGAAGCACTTCTTGTTGGTGCTCAATAGCATCTTTAAATTCGGTTTTCATTCTAGCAACTAAATCTCCAACCGGTAAATTATCGTGAATGGAAGTCACGCCTTGCCCGGCAGACCAAATAGTTTTCCAAGCCTTGGCCTCTGTGTCCAGCTCTTTCCCGAAATCTACTTTTTTAGTGCTTTTTAATTGTTCCTCAGTGACTCCTGCTTTATCTAAACTTTTTTGCAAGAAATTTGCTGCAACACCACTTATTGCCGCAGTATAGGTAACATCATTGGTTTCACTATCTTCAATCATTTTGCGGTATTCTGCATCTGCTTTGCTCTCTGTTGTGTTGATAAAACGAGTTCCCATATAGGCTAAATCTGCGCCCATTTGCATCGCGCTCGCCACATCCTGGCCGGTGCTTAAGGCTCCGCTCAACAGAATAAAGCCATCAAATATTTGTTTAATTTCATTAATAAAAGGCACGGGGTGCAAAGTCCCTGCGTGTCCTCCAGCGCCTGCACAGACTAAAATCAAGCCATCAACACCAGCTTCAATGGCTTTTTCGGCATGGCGTCTTTTTATCACATCATGGAAAATGATTCCGCCATAACTGTGCACAGCATCTACTACCATAGAAATTGCTCCGAGCGATGTTATGATTAAGGGCACTTTATGCTTTACGCAAACTCGCAAATCTGCTTCCACACGTGGGTTTGTGTTATGCACAATCAAGTTGACGCCAAAAGGAGCTGCTTTTTTACCGGTTTCTTTTTCCCATTTTTCAAGTTCCGTTTTAATTTGGATGAGCCATTCTTCAAAACCTTCGGTGGTTCGTTGGTTGAGCGCGGGAAATGTTCCCACGATACCACTTTTACAAGCAGCAATAACAAGTTCGGGTCCCGAAATTAAAAACATGGGTGCTGCCACAACGGGCAGGGAAAGGTTTTTGGTAAATTGGTCTTTGTTCATCTGTATTTTTTAAGGAATATAAAAGTAGTGGAATTTTGAGAGAAACTAAAGAATGAACGATTGATTGAATATATAGCTTGATAGATAACTAGATTTACAATCAATAAACATTCGCTTCGCTCAATACAAGAGACTGGACTTTATTTAACCTCCATTTCGAGTGTAAGTCTTGTCTTAAGGTTCCCTTTTTTTTTGCATATTTTCTATTTAAGTAACATTTCCGAGGGAAATCCTACTTAATTACTTGGATAAAATCTATTTGATTCCTTGATAACTTCATTGGTTTTATGGATAACTTTCTGTGTAGTGTTTCTTTCAAAATACCTATTTTTATAGCCTTAAAATTTCAGAATAGAACATTATGAGTGATACAATTGAAAGAGTAAAGTGTTTGATTATTGGTAGTGGACCTGCGGGATATACTGCGGCGATTTATGCGGCACGTGCCGATATGAAACCACTTATGTACACAGGGATGGAGCCAGGCGGACAGTTAACAACGACGACTGAAGTTGATAATTTTCCAGGATATCCAGAAGGTATTGATGGGCCAACAATGATGGTACAATTACAAAAACAAGCAGAGCGTTTTGGTACTGAAGTTCGAATTGGGATGGTGACATCGGTTGAATTTAGTAAAGAAGTAGGTGGCATTCATAAAGCAACTGTAGACAACAACAAAGTTATTGAAGCTGAGTCTGTGATTATTTCTACGGGTGCTACTGCAAAATATTTAGGCTTACCAAGTGAGCAAAAATTACGTGGTGGTGGTGTTTCGGCATGTGCGGTTTGTGATGGATTTTTTTACAAGGGTCAAGATGTTGCTATCGTAGGAGCTGGAGATACGGCTGCTGAAGAGGCTACGTATCTTGCAAATATTTGTAATAAAGTGACGATGCTCGTACGTAAAGATTATATGAAAGCGAGTAAAGCAATGCAACATAGAGTGACATCGACGCCTAACATTGATTTGCGTTATAATACTGAAGTTGATGAAGTTTTAGGCGATATGGTCGTGGAAGGTCTGAGAATGAAAAATAACGAAACCGGCGAGAAAGAAGAAATAGCAATTACTGGATTGTTTATTGCTATTGGTCACAAACCAAATACCGATATTTTTAAAGGACAGTTGGATATGGACGAAACAGGTTATTTGATTACAAAAGGAAAGACAACAAAAACAAATATTCCCGGGGTTTTTGCTAGCGGTGATGTTCAAGATAAAGAATACCGTCAAGCTGTAACTGCTGCAGGTACAGGTTGTATGGCTGCGTTAGATGCGGAGCGCTATTTAGCGACAATAGAAACCGAAGAAGAGGTAGAGGCTTAAGTTTATTGACTTAAGCCATTTTCTTCTTTTTGTAATTTCTTCCATACCATAATAAAACGCCTGTTACGGGTAAACTTGCGGTTAGTAAACTAATTAAAAAAGCAATGATTTTGCCTGCAATACCACCAATGGCGCCAATGTGTATGTCATAATTCATTCGCTGTATTTTATCGGCTACTTTTGCGTTCTCATATTTTCCATAGATACCTGGCGTTTCAATTTCCTGTAAAGTATTTTGGTCGAAAAATCTAAAATCTGAATCATAGTAAATTCCTTTACTGTTTGAAATTTCTACGTAAATACTTTCGTCTAAAGTATTAGGATAGTGAAGTTCAAAACTTTCTGCGTTTGGTAATTCTTTCTGTAATTTTTCAATTAAATAATCCATAGGTATTAAATCCTGATTTCCAATGTTTTCACTTGTGTTTTCAGGAATAATGAAGCGAACTTCCTTTTCTCCTCCTGTTGATTTATACACCACATATTTTAACCAATTATAAGACATCATTGAACCTGTGAATGCCAAAATTAAAGCCAAAAAGCATACATAAAATCCAACAATTGTATGTAAGTCGAAGTTCTTTCTTTTCCATCGAGTCGTTTTTTTCCAATTAAATTTTAAACGCTGTTTTAGATTCTTACGTTTTTTTGGTATCCATAAAATGAAACCAGAAATAATGATTATAATAAAAATTAAAATGGAGGCACCTACAATCTGTTCGCCAATTTCTTTAGGAAGCCAAAGTCTAATATGACCTTTTAGAATGAATGCAAAAAATCCTGTAAGATGATTGTCTACTTGAATCACTTTTCCAGAATAAGGATTTAAGAAAACACTTTGATAAAATTCTGGTTCGGCATCATAAAAAATAACTTCTATTGCGTCACTTCTTTTTTTGAATAAGGTTCCGTGAACTGTGTTGTTTGGGAAAATTTCTTCGGCAAGTTCTTTTGCTTTTGTTGGCGTCAAGATAGCGTCATTTTGTGGAGCTACTTTTTTATAGTCATCAGAGAGGCTTTCAATTTCATCTCTAAAAGCCCAACAACAACCGGTAATAGCTACTATAAATACAACTGCTCCTGTTGTTAAGCCTAATATTTTATGTAATTGAAATATAAATTTTTTGAAAGTCATTGCTGTAGATTTTAGAGAGGGGCAACGTAAATTAAAACCGCTGCCCTTTTTTACTTGACTAATTAAAACTGATATGAAATGTTTGCCAATAAGGCTCTTGGCTGTTGGGGACTAATAGTTGACCAGCCTTTGTAATATTCTTTGTTGAATGCATTATTTAATTTCAGTCCTATACGGTACTTATCTGCTTGGTAAAACACAGAAGTATTTACAATGGTATAACTTGGTAATATGAATTCTCCGGTAGATTCGTAGTTTATTGCGAAGCGTTCACTCGCTCCATTAAATCCAGCACCGATTCCAAAACCTTGTAAAATTCCTTCCTGAATTTCATAATTTGCCCAAAAGTTGTATAATTTTTTTGGTCCAGCTTCTAAAGGTCTTCTATTTAAAATTTCGGTATTATCAGATTTTATTGTTTCGCTGTCATTGTTGCTAAATCCTGCTCTAATATTCAATCCATTAATTGGATTTGCATTTATTTCAATTTCAAATCCTTTACTTACCACCTCACCACCTTGTATTTTATTGAAAGGAGATGATGGGTCTGTGATGACACGGTCTTTCACTTTAATATCGTAATAACTTGCAGTGACATTCAGCCTATTTTTGAAGAGGTTGGTTTTTATACCAAATTCAACTTGGTCGGCCTGTTCTGGGTCAAATGTTTGTAGCGTTTGTGGCCCTTCATCAGGATTTCCTACTAATTGCGGTGCAACATTAGTAAACCCATTTTGGTAATTTCCGAAAACCGATAATTTATCTTTTATGGGCTGATAAACAATTCCAAATTTTGGTGACAGCGTCGTTTGGGCAAAATCATCTTCAGGATTTAACAAATCACCTTCATTGTCAAAATGGTCTAATCGTAAACCAACCATTGCAGATAGGTTATCTGTAATATTTAACACATCAGAGGCATATAGACTGTAAATATGATACTTAGATTTTACATTGCTAACACCTTGCGATGCCAAAATAGCGTCAACTCCTGAAGTTGATAAAGGATATGCGTCTTCTTCTATTTCTGGAGTGAAAGGGTTGTCTCCGTTCGAGTTTCCGTTAGGTGTTATATTTCCGTAGAAGGCATAGCCCGTGCTATTGTCGGTTTGTGTTGCATTAAAATAATCTACTCCAATGACCACTCTATTTCTTAAAGAAGCTATTTTAAAATCACCAATGAAGTTTTGCTGAATATCTGTCGTTTGTGTATTCGCATTTTGTTTGTTGATAAAGCGAGAATAGGTATTGCCTTTTAAAATTCCGTAATCAAATAAGTAAGAATAATAGCCATTTGTGGACGTGGAACTTTTGGAAAGTAACGTTTGCGATTGCCAATTGTTTGACAATTTATAATCCATTTCAGCTCTATAATTTTGTGTTGGATTTTGTAGTGTTAAGTCGTTGCTCGTGAATGACAACTTGCTATTGTATTCCAATTCATCAAGATTGGAAGCTGCTGTTGGTGCGCTTCTGTTTAAAAATAGGAACATAGGGTTGGTTTGTTCCGCTTTTGTGATTTCGGCATAAAAAGAAAATGATAATTTGTTGTTCACTTTATATGAAAGAGAAGGTGCAACGAAAAAAGATTTTCTGAATCCTGCATCCTGAAAACTTTGCTCTGTAGTGTACGCTGTATTGATTCTGAAATATAAATTATCCTCTTTACTCAAAGCCGTATTAAAATCGCCCACTATTTGATTGAGACCGTAGGTTCCAGACGTAAAGGATAATTGACCACCAGTACCGGCATATGGCTTTTTTGTTACCACGTTAATGAGTCCACCATAAGAACTCACTGCATTTCCAAATAACGTTGCAGAAGGACCTTTGAGCACTTCAATACGTTCTATATTAGCAGGATTGATAGTTCCGTTTGTTAGCCCTGGTAAACCGTTAACCAATTGTGGTTGAACGGAAAACCCTCGTAGTGAATAATAACCAGCTCCGTCGCCACCGCGTCCTGTTGAAGACCAAAGCTGTTCAATACCGGTAGCATTTTTTAGTGCGTCGTCAAAATTTGTAACCACCTGCGATTGTAAAATCTCGTTTGTAATTGTACTATATACTTGAGTGTTTTCAATATCCTTTAATGGTAATTTGGAAACATAAGCAGTCTTCTTTCTTGAAAATTTGTTGCGACGTTCTCCTTCCAAGATAACTTCGTTTAAGATTTCGTTTCCTTCATAGAGCGTGATTTTTTCTAAATCTAGGTTTTGATTATTCACAATAGATACGGCAATTTCTCTTGTTTTAAATCCTACATAAGAAATCTTTAGGGTGTAATCACCGTTTTCTAAATTGCTTATTTTAAAACCTCCATTTTCATTGGTTTGCGTTCCTATGGTTAAGTTTTTTAAAGAAATGTTTACTCCCAAAAGAGGAGTTTGATTGGAGTCGGTTACAGTTCCAGATATTATTCCGTTTTGAGCAATAGCGCTGTTCGCTATTAGTAATATGAGAAAAAGTTTTAGTAGATTTTTCATTTGTTTTTATTTAGACTTAATATAAATAGTTGATTTTTGGCAAATGTAAATCCCACTTTTGGAATACGCAAGCTATTTATAATAAATTTAAATAAGGAATTTGTAATCGATTGATACGCTCATATTTATTAAAAAAAAATCCTGAAATATTGTTTCAGGATTTTCCGAAAATATGATTTTAGTGAAGATAGAATCTATTTATAATATTGTTTTAAAATTGAAAATATAAGCTTTACTAATCCAAATTCCTTCTCACAATCTCCATTCCAGTCTCCCCGAAATACTCAGAGATAATCTTCTGCCAGAGTACCAATCCATTTTCATCGTGTTCAACAGCATAATCAGTTTCATTTACTTCTGGAGTCCAATAAAAATGCGTGTTGTTTATTCCCAATGGTTTGAATAGTAGTTCTTCGGAAATTTCCTCAAACGGTTTATTGAGTTTATTTTCAATAGATTTCCGAAGATATTCAAAACCCTCGCCCGAATATTGAAATTTTGTTCTTGGTTCAAATTTGAAAGTTTGTTCATTGGTTATTGAGGTTACTGTATTTAAAATTTCTGTTATAATAATTTCAGAAATATTAATCTTCTAATACTGCCGGTAATATATAATCAGTCATCATTTGATCAATATTGCTATGTGCATTTGGTATATTGTACGCTGAAGAAGTAATGACGATTACAAATGGAATGTCTTTAAAAATAAAAATCTTGTTGCCTCCACGGCCACTACAATAGGAGACTTCATATTCCTTTTTATTTACTGTATAAGTCTTGTTCCAAAATAAATATCCATAATAATTATCATCATCTGTGGATTGCTTTATCTGTTTGTCCAGACTTTTTTCTACCCATTGCTCGCTTAAAATTTGTTTTCCGTTCCAAGCGCCTTTATTTTTGTATAGTTGACCATATTTTGCAAAATCAATGGCTCTTAGTTGAATGCCCCCAGCGGTATTACCTACTTTTTGAGGAGTATATTGCCATTGGTAATTTGTAATGCCAAGAGGTGTAAATAATTTTTTTTCTGCGTAAGAAACCAATCCGTTGGGTACAGATTGATGAATAATGTCGCCTAAAACAACAACACCAGCAGTGAAATAAGCAAAGTCTTTTCCAATAATTTTATTTTCATCCATAGGTAAATTGAGAGCGAATTTAACCCAGTCATTTGTCGGGTACATATTTTCTTCATTACCTAAACTATTATAGTCACTATCATCACCAACAAATCCCGAACTCATTGTTAAAAGTGATTTTAATGTTACAGATTCTTTTTTCATACTATAATTTTCAAACGATTTTAGATTATAAAAAATTTTTAATAAAACATTTTCGTCTTTTATAAAACTATCTTCGATGGCAATTCCTAGTAATGTTGAAGCAAACGTTTTCCCAACAGATCGCGGGTTGTGCAGACTATCTCTAGTTTTCCCATTAAAATATTCTTCTATTAAAAGTTTTCCTTCTTTTATAACTAAGATTCCGTTGATATCCTCAAATCTTTTTTCTGCTATTTTTCTATTTAAAGCTTCAATTTTTTTTACATCAAAAGTATCTTTTGATAGCTCCCATCCACTAATTGGTTCAATATTTTGAACCGGCACCAGACTTTCATCTATTGGAATTTCAGCAACTTCGATGGTTATATCCCCCTTGGCCAAAACAGGGCTTGTTTTTAGAGTGTCTTGTTGTAAATATGCTCGGACTTCAACACTTAATTTGTGTGTTCCATTGCTTAAAACATCTTGACCTCCACCTAATTTCATAAACTTAAGCCACATAAACCAACCCCAAAAATCTATGGGTTCTGGCGTAACTAAACGGATTGAATGATTGACTTGTTCTGTTTTAAACTCTTTTAATCCTGCTCCTTTATTTAAGTTTTCAACGTAAACTATTTTGCCATCTACTAAAAATGTAAATTGAAAGTTTCCTTTCTCTAATAATTTTTCTTCAGTAAAATTAGGTTCTATCAATTGCAGGCTTTCAATAAGAGGCGTCTTTAACTTAAAATGGATATTCAAAAATTCGTCTCCATTCAGCGTGAAACTATTTGAGAAACTAGGCTGTGTTGAGGTTGTTTTAGCAATATCATTTTTTGAAAAGGAAATAGTATTTGCTTCATTTGTTTGTGCATTGATGGAATTGACATTTCTATTGCAGCAAAATAGAAAACAAGCAATAATAGGTATGATGTATTTTGATTTCATGTTTATATATTTTTATGAATAATTTGATAAAAAAATCCCGAAACAAAACACGTTTCGGGATTTTCAGATCACAGACGTCGATAGCGTTATAGTCTGCTCACATTGTTATTGTGTTTGCTACTATTGTTTTTAACAATAGGGTCGCCCGTATAATTTACTTGACCACCGCTACTTGTTTTTACTTCAAGCTCATCTTTTGTGTTCACTGTAATATTTCCGCCGCTCGAGGCTTTTGCGTTGCAGGAAACAGATAATAAATCTTTAGCGTCAATATGTCCACCACTAGAAGCTTTAGTTCGTAAAGTTTTAGTCTTTCCTTCCACATTTATATTAGCGCCGCTACTAGTCTCAACATACGCGTCTTTAGAAAAAATACTCGCAGTAATATTAGCACCACTGCTTGCATCAAGAGTGATTTTTTCATTCTTAAATTCATTATTCAA
Source organism: Patiriisocius sp. (assembly GCF_051252435.1). Lineage (NCBI taxonomy): Bacteria > Pseudomonadati > Bacteroidota > Flavobacteriia > Flavobacteriales > Flavobacteriaceae > Patiriisocius > Patiriisocius sp. The sequence goes on from NZ_JBPOFW010000005.1 coordinate 208,313, forward strand.
ACTTACATTTGCCCCGCTACTTGCTTTAATGCTAGAAAGTGTTGTATAGGTTACATAGACCGTTTTTTTGGCTGCGTCTCCTATATTTCCTTCCGTTTTAATGTAAAGTGTGTTATCGTCCACATAAGTTTCAATCATATTTTGAAGGTTAGAATCTGCTTCAACTCTGAGTGCATTTTCCGTCCCTTGCGTTAAAATAACCTCGAGTCCCGAGCTTCCTTTTACGCCGTCAAAATCATTACCTATGCTCCTGTTTTCAACAACAACGTCGCCGTTACCATTTACTCTATTGATATTAAAATCTCCTATGCAAGAATTTATCGAAAGGACTCCTAAAAGCATGATTACTATTTTTGTTGTTTTCATAATGATTGGTTTAGTTTCTGAAATATAACTCACATTAAAAATATGAATTTTTTCAAAAAAGATGAATTAATAAGTTTCAGTTGTGATATTTACTTTGATATTCTTGCCCTTTTCTAATGAGTCTTTCAATCGTTGAATCTCTCTTTCTTTTTCCTGCAATATTCTGTCAACATTGTTAAGCTCTCTTTCAGTTCCATTTAGACCATCTTCCACTTCTTGTTCCCAGCTATTATTACGATATTCTCCGGTACTTCTTTCTTGGTCATAGTCATAATAGTTTCCTCTTGAATTAGTTGAGGTGGTAGGGCAGTCTAAACATTCTGTTCCATTGGGAGTAATTAGCAACGTTTTGCCTTCGTCGCCATTATTCAATATATCTCTATAACGAGAATCGTTGCGGTGGAATGAATATGTGTTTTTATCGGCCATCAACTGTGTCCCGCTTGGTAAATATAATACCACTTCAATTTCTTGGTCTCTAAATTTATTATCCATCGAGGTCGTGAAAAATCCGTCGAGTACTAATTCATTTCCTGTAAGCGTATAGTTATAATCAATAGCTTCAGCATAGTTTTTAGCTTCAATAAAATCGGCTGCTTCCGCGGTACGCTCGATGATTAATTTTCCTACCGAATCATTCGTATGACGCACAATCAAGCGTATGTCATTTGAATAGATAACGCGTTCACCGCTTTGGTTAGTTCTCAATTTCAAACCTCCGTGTCTATTTACCTCATAACTATATTGCTTGTCAGCACGCATTTTCACCCTAAAAATTTCCGAAGCATTTACAGGTACAGCAATTTCAGTAATTGCACTGTTGTCATACGCTCTCGCACTTGCTTGTTTGATAGCCAATACAGCGATAACTCCCAGTGATGCCAACCATAAAACTAATAATGTGATTTTTGCTGGAGTTCCAATTGATTTTACATTTGGTGCTACAATTTTAAGTCCTAAAATAAACAATACAAGCATTGGGATTCCTGCAGCAAAAATACCTAGCATTGAAATCACCCAAACCGGTGTGTTTGATGCATCTACCAAATACCACATGTCTAATCCCACGCCATTATCATAAATCCCGAAGGTTCCAAAAGCGAATAGCCCAATAATGATACCTACTAAACTCATTAATCCTACGACCATTAAAATGACTCCGAAGAATTTAAGAAACACTTTTAAAATGGTAACGATTACAGTTCCGAGGGTATCAAAAAAGTTTGACGATCCTTTTCTGATCTTGTCGCCATACTTGTCATAATCAGCATTTTTTATGCTATCTGCAACGTTTTGATAACCCTCATTAAACTTTTTTTCGATATTCGAAATGTTTATAGGTTCGCCAGTCATTTTTAATTTTTCGCTAGTGGTTTGAGCCGCTGGAACGAGTATCCAAAAAAGAACATACGCCAAGATTGCCGTACCACTTGTAAGGAAGGTTAGGAGTATCCATAAAAGGCGTACCCAAATAGCGTCAAGCCCTAAATAATGCCCTAATCCAGACGAAACACCACTCACAAATTTGTTGTCAATGTCTCTAAATAATTGTTTATGTGGGCTTCGTGTTTTAGATTCGTAGTTTTGATTATCCTTAGGTGCATCTGCCATATCCTCTTCGTAGCTTGCTTCACCCATGGTATAATCTTCGGGCTGTCCCATAATTTTGATGACTTCATCCAGTTCTTTAGTTGAAACTACCTGTGAGTTCGTTTCAATTTTTTCAGAAAAAAGTTCAGCAATACGTGCTTCGATATCACGAATGATTTCTTCACCACCCAGTGGGTCACTCAGCGAGCGACGTATGGCATCGAGGTAGCGTTGTAATTTTCCAAAAGCATCTTCATCGATGTGGAAAAAAGTTCCTGCTAGATTAATATTTACTGTCTTTTTCATTTTTTGGTGGTATTGGTTACTTTAGAAACTGCCGTTTGCAAGTTGCTCCAAGTGGTTGATAATTCATTTAAAAATAGATGACCGGTTTCTGTGAGGTCATAGTATTTGCGTGGGGGTCCGCTCGTTGATTCTTCCCAGCGATAGGAAAGCAATCCTGAGTTTTTAAGGCGTGTAAGCAAGGGATAAATTGTTCCCTCGACCACCAGCAATTTTGCGTCCTTTAGGCTCTCTAGAATATCACTTGTATAGGCCTCGCCATCTTTTAAGATAGAGAGAATACAGTACTCCAGCACTCCTTTACGCATTTGCGCTTTTGTGTTTTCAATATTCATTAGTGTGGGTTGTTATTAAAATGTTCGTTTTTGATAAAGCCTATTTGTGTGTCAATATCACAGCAAATTTCTTGAGGCGTTATTATTTTTTGTTGCTGTGTAATTTCTTGTTCGTGAGCAGCCTGTGCACCTGTAAAATAGAGCGCGGCGGCTAGAATGAGATTGATGAGTGTTTCCATAGCTACTTGTTTTTTGGTGTGGTTGTGTCGTCTATAATATCATCTACGCTACTAGATGTACTATTGTAATGTTGTGTTTTTTTCTCTTCGGAAATTTCTTCTTCGGAACTATTAGTTTCTGAATTCATTTCTTCTGAAGTTTCATCCTGCGGGTTATTTACAAATTGTTGCGTTCTTGTCACGTCTTCAGCGTGATCCGAAATTGTAATGAATTTAATGCTCAACGGATATGTGAAATTCTCCCCCTTGCTGGCACTTATTGTACCTGTAATTACATAGTATAATTCAAAAAGGAATAGCCCAAAAAGTAACAACCCAAATATGACAAATAAAGCAATGTAACCGCCCAGATTTGAAAATTGACTCATCGCTTGGTCCTCTGTCGCTCTTTCAAGCGTTTCTATAAGACTTATAAAATCTGTCGCGAAAATAGCGATGAACGGTACACTTAACAGTGCGATACCCAAGGCATAAATAAATATACTCAATTGAAAGTTTAAAGCTTCTCTCCCGTGGTGGTCTAAAAAACGTTTCTCTTTATGGAGTGTCCATAAAAGGAGTGGCGCAAAAAAGTTTGCGAAGGGAAAAAAGTATTTCAAAAATGTAGAGGCGTGTATAAATGCACCTATATTTTTTTGATTTTCTGTGATTGATTGTTCCATTGCCTATTAATTTCTTATACAAATATATGTCTTAAAAAAGGTATTATGTTACGCATAGTACTAAAATTAACATTTTTTTAACATTTGTAAAATATTTAAATATCTACTAATCAACACTTAGGATTGTTTTATTTGTGTTGGTTTAAAATGTGACTTTTGTATTGGCTACGTTTAATAGGATATAATTATCTTCGCTATAAACACAATTAAATATGATTTCGAAGCGAAAAATTAATACGTTCACCTTATTTAAACTGCCGTCTGTATTTTTTATGGGGGTGCGTGTTAAGGAGATTTCTGAAACTAGTTGTGTGACTTCGGTAAAGCATCAATGGATCAATCAAAATCCGTTTAATTCTCTATTTTGGGCCGTACAAGGAATGGCTGCCGAATTATCAACCGGAGCGATGGTAATGGGGGCGATTAAAGAAAGCGGGCAGCATATTTCAATGCTTGTTGCTAACAATAAGGCAAATTTCAGTAAAAAAGCGACAGGTAGAATTAATTTTACGTGTAGCGATGGACACCTCATTTCTGAAGCAATTAATAATACGATTGCTACCGGAGAGGGGCAGACTTTCTGGATGAAATCTATTGGGACGGATGAAAGTGGCGACTTAGTTTCAACTTTTGAATTTGAATGGACGGTGCGGTTAAAGCCTAATAAATAGTTAATTAAAATTTTTGTTTATAATTGACTGTGTTAATTACCCAAACTTTGTAGCGTTGAACGATTTTTTTCGTTATATTTAAAACAGATTAATTAAAACATAAAGCGTATAGAGAGAACACTACTTAACCCTAACATCTAATCAATATTATGGCTAGAGCAATGTATGATTACACAAAGGCAGTACTTTCAAAAGTGAGCTTTGATGTTAATCTTTTCTGTAAAGAGCTTGAAAAAGCATTATCACGTTTACTTCCTTACGAAATTGAGGAATTAAAAATATGGGTTAATTCACTCATTGCAGAAAACCCTCAACTCAATCAATGTTTAATTCAGTTAAATCCTTAAACGGGAAAAACGTCCTTCAAAAACTTTTTTGAAGGACGTTTTTTTTAAGCACAAATTAAGATGAATAATAAACGGGTATTAACTTTGAAGAGAGCATCAGAAATTACTAAATGTTTTACTTCAAAGATAAATTCAATATCATATGAACACTATGAATCTTTTTTATTCATTGAGGAAATAAAGAAAACATTGATAAAAATTGAATATTTTGATTGTTGTCTTATTTATTATCTAAATTATGATATTCCTAATGAGGTTAAAATTGATATTGATAAATATTTTAATGGGTGTTTTGGTTTTTGATTGCATTTATAAAAATTAGGTTTCGACTGCGCTCAACCAGACATTAAAGATAATTATCAGTCAGACTTCTTAAGAGTTTCTTTCTACTTCAAAGGACTTACAATCTTCACATCTTGAAATCTAATCGCACCACGAATTACGCCTGCGATTACGTCATACATTGCATTGACAATTTGCATTTTAAGTTCGCTATTATTATAGATAAGGCTTACTTCTCTTGCTGGAGATGGCTCATTGAAGTAACGTAGTTTTTCTTTTTGAGTGTCGGTAAGGTCTAAGGTGTGCAGATAGGGTAGAAGTGTCATACCCAAACCTTCATTTGATAATTTTATGAGAGTTTCAAAACTTCCGCTTTGTAGTTGGAAGCTATCATCTTGAGTCGCTGTTTTTGATTTACAAAGATTGATAACACCGTCTCTAAAACAATGTCCGTCTTCTAATAATAATAAATCATCCAAATCTAAATCCTCGCTACTTATTTTCTTCTTTTCAAAAAGTCTGTGACTTTCTGGAATGTATCCTACAAACGGTTCGTAGTAAATAGGACGTTCTTTAATATTATCTTGTTCTAAAGGAGTCGCAGCAATGGCAGCATCCAAATGCCCTTCTTTTAGTTTTTTAATGATGTCCTCAGTTGTGAGTTCTTCAATTTTGAGGTGGACTTTAGAGTATTTTTTTGTGAAATTTCGCAAGAACATAGGAAGCAATGTTGGCATTACCGTCGGAATAATACCAATATTAAAGTCACCACCAATAAATCCTTTTTCTTGGTCGACCACATCTTGCATGCGCTCGCTCTCATTAACGATGTTTCTTGCTTGGCGTACTATTTTTTGCCCAACAACCGTAAGTTCAATGGGTTTTTTGCTCCTATCAAAAATAAGGATATCGAGTTCTTCTTCCAGTTTTTGAATTTGCATACTCAACGTAGGCTGGGTTACAAATGTTTTTTGAGCTGCTTTTGTAAAGTTTTGATTTTCGGCTACGGCGAGTACGTATTTGAGTTGGGTAATTGTCATAATCTCTTGAAATGTGGTTGCATTTCAAAGATAAGAAATATTGATAGAATATTAATTTAATTTAGATTTTTCTTATGATTAAGTTGGTGCTTTTATAAAAAATAATCAATTAATTGAGAATTTTTTATTCAGTTAACATTTATCCATTAAAAACACATTAGCAACATATTTAACAAACATTTTGTTTGTAGCCTTATTTATATGGTATCTCACTGAACCATTGCCATGGCATGTGTTTGTCTGCCATAGTAAGTTCTAATAAATCCCTAAAAATAATTCCCGTATTTTCTGAATTACTCATAATCAAAACTCCCTTGTCCAATGCTGGAAATAGTATGGAGTAATGGTGGAATCCGCTTCCACGTCCTTCTTTAAAATACCCTTTCCCATAAGGAGTTTCAAGATATCCCCAACCTAGACCATAACTTAATTTGATATTTTCAAATTCGACATCAGTTGCTTTTTTGTCTTCAATGAGCTGAGCCAAAGAATTAACTTTGAATTGTGGGCTAAAAATCTCATTATAAGATGCTTCACTTAGGACTTTCTTATGCAAAACTGCTGTTAGAAAGATGATATAATCTTCAAATGTAGTTTCTAACGTACTTGCCGCTCTTGGCTCGTTATCTTTATCCTTCTTGAAAACACCTCCATTTTTTGCATAACTTATTGCATAATCTTTTTCAAATTTCGGTTTCCATTCATAAGCTGAATTTTTCATGCCTAAAGGTTTGAACACAATATCTTGGGCAAGTTGCTCTAGTCCTTTGCTGGTTATCTTTTCTAAAACAACCTGCAAGTAAACAAACCCTTCACCACTATATTCATAATGCTCACCGGGTATCGTGCTCGTCTGCAATTTTAAATCCCTAGACCTCCAATTTTGAAAACCCGAAGTATGATTTAAGCACATTCTTGCAGTAATGTTATGATACAGACTATCGGTTTTGAGGTCTGAATAATCATCGTGCCAACGCGTTACTGGCTCATATTCATAAATTTTCTTCGGAAGATAAGACTCAAGAGGCGTGTCCAAATCAATAATACCATCTTCCACTAATTTCATAACAATTACGCTAAAAACAGCTTTACTCAAAGAGGCTCCATAGATGTTTGTGGAATCTGTTAAGGTCGATTTTTCAGAAATATCTTTATATCCAAAAATATGTTTATAATCAGGTTGCTTATTATTGAAAATTACAACCCCTAATCCTTGAACGTCTGAGTTGGTTGCCAATTGTTGTATTCTATGAGTCAATGAATCTTTAGAAATAGTACTTCCATCTAACCTTTCAACATTTTCATTTTTATTTACAGTACAGCTGCCAAGTACAAATATTCCTACAAGAAATATGATACTAGATAAAACACCGGATTGTTTGAATTTTAAAAATGGAATAGATAACGGATAGTAACATTTTTCCTTTTTGAGAACATAAATAATGTTGAAAATCACAACACCAATACAAACAGGAACTGTAGCTATAAAGAAAATAAACCCCCATTTTTCAATAGTTAGTAAGCTCACAAAAGATAAGGCTGCTAATAGCAAAGCCGTTATTTGAAAGTTGATTATCTTAATTCCGTGCTTGTCATAAATGGGATTGTCCTCTCGTTTGTGTATCCAAATAAAAAGGGGGAGAAGTACATTGCATAATGGAATAAAGATTCCTAATAGCGGAGTCGCGTGTAATAGCAAAAGCCATTTTTTCTTAATCGTTTCTTCTTTAGGATTTTCTAGAGGAATTAACTCATTTACTTCAACTTCTAAGGCAGCAGCGAGCAACTTAATAGTATTTAAATGTGGATTAACTTCAGCTTTTTCAATACGTTGTATCGTACGTATTGTAACATTTGTTCTAAGAGACAATTCTTCTTGGGAGAACCCTTTACTTTTTCTTAGATACTTTAGTCTGTCGGCAATGGACTGATTGTTCATGATTTAAATTTTTTTTTTCTGAAACAAATGTATTGAATACCGCTTGCCTTTTATCCGACATTTACATGTCATATAAATGTCATTTCCCTAAAACAGTAGTGATTTTGATGTTTTTTCCAAACATTTTTTAATTAGTATGAACGAGTTTAAAATAAATATTTAGGGGTTTGATTATATAAAATTTCCGAAGAAAAATAAGATAGTATTTGTATCAATATTTCAGAAAATGCAATTCACTTTAATCCTTTTATATTTAGTGAAGTCTGAAATTTCAACTATTTAAATTTCTTTTATTAAACAAATCAATTTCAGTTTGAAACGATTTTCAATCCAACGATTGAAGCTATTAGGGTTGAGATAAAAAATAGTCTCCAAAATGTAGCAGGCTCATTAAATATAAAAATTCCCAATAGTACTGTTCCAATCGCACCAATTCCTGTCCAGACACCATAAGCAGTGCCGATAGGTAATTCTTGAGTTGCTTTTACAAGTAGCAACATACTGATGGATAAACATACGATAAACCCGATGTACCAAAATACTGTTTCGGTGCCTGTGGTTTCTTTTGCTTTTCCAAGGCATGCAGCAAAACCTACTTCAAACAGCCCGGCTATGATTACTATAATCCAATTCATTTTAACCTATCACTTATTTGATTTGATGTTTTTATACTGTTGAATTTTTTTCAGCGCAAAAATCCAGCTTTAAAAACGGATAATTTACGGTGTTAATCCAAAATTATATTTTTTAACCAAATTTCTGCTAGTGCTGGCCAAGTTTCGGCCGCAATATTGCCATGTCGCAATCCATAACCATGTCCACCGTTTGAAAGCAAATGTAATTCAACTGGAATTTGATTATCTCTTAAAGCGCTTGCCATTACAAGAGCGCTATTGGCATGTTCATCATCTGCCGTTGCAAAAATGAAAAATGGAGGTATATCTTTAGTAATTTGTAACTCGGGTGTAATACTTCTTTCTTCTCCTTTGTCAAGATAAGCGGGGTAAATAAGCAGTGCGAAATCTGGCCTGCTGGATAAAGTATCAATGGCATCTAATTTTTCATAGGAGTCATAATTAAATCTTGTGGATGCTCTTGCACTCAAACTACCTCCTGCCGAAAAGCCTAGTACCCCTATTTTATTAGGATTTAACTCCCATCTTTTTGCTCTATTACGGATGATTTTTATCGCTCTTTGAATATCATACAAAGCTTGTTCTTGTTTATCAGGTACACGATATTGCAATACGAAGGCAGTAAAACCCAATGTATTAAGCCATGCAGCCACCTCATAACCTTCCTTGTCGATTGACAGTGTTTTATATCCTCCACCTGGCGATACTATAATACCTGCGCCATTATTAACAGATGCTTCTGGTTCAAAAACGATTAATGCGGGATTCGTTACGTCAGTCAATCTAATAACATTACCCTTTGTGTTTGCTGTTTGTACAGGGTCATGTTTTACCTCATTTTCACCGGGGACATTACCCGACCATAAATAAATAGTCTCGTTTGTTTGAGCAAAATTTGCTAGAGGAATAAAGAATATTAAGTTTAAAGCAAATAATAATTTCAAACTTGTTGGTCTTTTTGGTTTCATGTTTTTTGAATAATGTCTAAACAAAAGAAGTGCTGAAAAATTAACTATCCCTTGAATTTAAGGTAAGAATACAGCGACTTCCAAATATACCTTAACTTTTAATTAAACAACAACTTCCGCATTGATTATATTCTTTGTTGCCCATAGGTTTACTCCGCAATCCTTCCGCTTAGTTTAAATGCATTGTAAAATTCAGCAATTGTTTTAAAATCATATTTTTCTTTATCCGTTTTAAAAAAACCTTTCATTGATTTCGAATTATATTCAATTCTTAATTTTTCATTTTCAAAAACCGGCTTTTTCTCGCCAAAACCACCATTCTCATAAAAAATGTAAAAATGATTTACATAGGATGAAGAAAGTATCCCATAAAAATAACCTGTTAATATCGGTTTTCTGTCCGCCGTTATAATAAATTGTCGACTATAAATGAAATCTTCTTGTAAATTCCATAGCTTTTCCGCGCCACTTGCGCTTATTTCTAATTCGCTCGTTTCGAAGTCAAAGCTAATTATTTCATTTTCATAAATGAATGGATTAATATCTAAATCATCTTCATCTGCATTGTAACTTCCTGCATAAATATAATTATCAGTAACTGTATCCAAACGCGCAAACTCACGCAATAACTTATTTGAATGAATCATAGAACTATCAGTTCTCGTACTTTCGATAAAATTCCATTCACGAGTTATTTCTACTCCATCTTTAGTTTTGATTCGTTCTTTTGGAAGATAAATTTCGATTTTCGGCAAATCTGAATTAGTCATAATTTCGTTCTTCTGTTTACATCCAATTATGGACAGAAGAGCTATAAATATTATGAAAATGGTTTTTTTCAAACTTATGGGTAACGGTCGAGTATATGAAAAGTAGCGCTGATTTGCACGCTACCCATTCGGTTAAACTCAAGCCGAATTTTTAAATTTTACTATTTATTTTTTTATTGAAAATCGTCAAATTTAAAAATTTGGCGACCTCGAAAAAGTTCCCAAATCTTTGTGTTTGCAACGAATTGCGCTGTTTTTTATATGCGTTGTTGCCCATAGTATTTTATAGAACAAACTTTTTATGATTTAATAAATTTTTTACTTATTATTCTACCATTGACAGACACATTTACAAAATATACACCTGAAGAAAGTTCAGAAATATTTATTCTAGTAGAGTTTTTATCTATTAAAAGTATTCCTTCCATCGAATATACTTTTAAATTTATTATTGGATTATCTGATTTGATATTTATAAAATTTTGGGTTGGGTTAGGAAATAATGTTATATTTTCTGAAGTATTTATTTCTGCTAAGCCTAAAGTGCAGTTTTCACTGTAAGAGGCGGATGCATCCTTACACTATCCCTGTGTTCCGCCACTAAAACATCCTGTAGAATTTGCTTCGTCTTCATCAAAAACATTGATGCACATTAAGTTTGGGTTGTCTAAAGCTATCATTACAGATAAGTTTTCGTTACTTCCAATATTAACGTTCAAATTTACAAGTTGATTGTTCTTAACATTTAATCTTAATAAATTTGGATTTTGAGAAATATCAAGATTTATAAGTTGATTGTTTTCAGCATCAAAAAAAATTAAATTTTCATTTTGAGATAGGTCTAAGCTTATAATTTCATTATTAGGTATTATTAGATGCGTTAGATTTGTGTTCTGCGAAATATCTAAATTTACTAAAGGATTAGTAAGACTATATAATAGTTCTAAATTCGGATTTTGTGTTATGTCTAAATCTATCAGATTGTTCCCGCTACAGGATAGTGCGTTCAAATTTGGATTTTGTAAAAAACTTAAAGTGGATATTCCATTGTTGTCACAGAAAAGAAATTCGAGATTAGTAAATTCTTCTATACCCATTAAAGATGTAATATCTTGCCCCCCGACAAATAAGTGTGTGACAGCCTTGGCCTCACTTATTTGTATTTCGCCATCGTTGTTTGTATCCACATCATCATCTGGTTGGCCACTTCCATTTGTATCTGTACAAATCGTATTTACTAGAGCTGATTTAAAATTCCCATCTGGAATAATTACATTTTGTGCTTGGGATAAAAACCCAAAAAGTAATAAATAAATTGTGTGTATTTTTTTCATATTTTTTCTTTTTATGTAATATTATTAATTCTTGAGCCTTTATTCAGGACGGGTCAATATTATGGCTAACGGTTTTGTATATGGCTCGTACCGTGTAAATTAGAAAATTATTTTCGGATTTAACACAAGCCAGATTTTTAAATTTTACTATTTACCTTTTATTGGAAATCGTCAAATTTAAAAATTTGGCGGTCTCCCAAATATACCTTAACTTTTAATTGAGCACAAACTCCGGCATTGCTTATATGCGTTGTTAGCAAACGTATTTCTCTTCATCATCTTTTCACGAATACAGTTTTCTCTTCTGAAATTAGCTTATTTCTTTTTAAGACATATTCTTCAGTTTCAAAATATGTCTTCCCAAGGTCGTCAAAATAAATTGTCACTTCAAAACTGTCTTCCGATAAAACTTTATAAAAGTATTCTTTGCCTAAATGATAGATTTTGAAGTTAGATACTTTTAGTTCTTTAGGCAGATTTATTTTTCCGCTATCATTTATTTCGTAGCCTAATTCTTCTTTATTATTAAATATTATGTAGGCGCCAAAAGCTGCTAATTTATCTGGGTAGTGAATTTTAAAATATGGTTCACTTTCAGTTTTGATTTCATCTACAAATATTTTGTTTTTCAAATAAGTCGAGTCGCTATTCAGTATAATTTTATTTTCTTTTAAAATCCAATCGCCTTTACTTTTACTATCGATTAAACCTATCACGTTTCTAAAACTAAATCGGTTATTCTCTTCTAAAACAATTTCAATCAAACCTTCTTCTACTTTTGCTTTATACCTGCCTTCCAGCGATACTTTTTCAATTCTTGATGATGAACAAGAGGTGAGTATTATAAGTAATATGAGAATGTTTTTTTTCAATATGTTTGCTAACTAGTGTATATAAGCAAGTTAAAAATTTTCCGAGTACTATTGATGCTTTCCAAAAGTTATTTTTAATGTTTAACCAAAATGAAGCTAAAATTTCAGAAGTTGTATATACGTAGTTTTTTTAAAAGTTCTTAAATTTTATAAATAGCTCTCAAAACACCAAAAACCCCTATAACAAAAGGTGTTAAAGAGGTTTTTAAAGTTGGTATCGGTTAAAACTGTGCCTACATTCTTATGTCTATATACACATCTTTGCCATTTATTTCAAATTTAGCATCACTCCACATAGGTGGGCCAAAACTCATTACATTGTTTGACATCCCATAATCTTCAAGTGGCATTCCGTTTGCCGCAAAATCCATTTGATTGTTATTGTTTTTATCGTGATAAATAACAATGGCGTATTCTCCGGCCGGCACGTTTTCAAAAGTTACAACAGATTTCCCGTCTTTAATTTCGCCATTGGTACCTTGAAAAGGTTGGCCTTTCATAAAATTATGCTCTTGGTAGAGCGCAAGACCTATTTTGCCTTCGTCACTATTTACAGGAACGGTTACAGTAATAGAGTTACCAGTTGATGTTATAGTTTCAGATTGCGCAGTGGCTACAAAAGATGCAATAGATAATGCGATTGAGATGATGATAGTTTTCATGATATAACGTTTTAAGGGTTGATTTTTATTTCTGAAACAAAGATGCCACAGAACAAACCTTTACGAAACTTTATAAAACCGAAATGTCAATTTTTGATGATGAACTGTATCTTGAATATGATTTCTGAAAGAATGATGACTAAAAGGAGCCAAGAGCCAAGACTAAATGAATCAAAAAACTATTCCCTCCGATAAATTTTAATTTCGTCTACCGTCTACAACAATCCACGAGCCTTAATCTCCAAATACTTATTTATGGTATTCACGGTCAAATTTTCGGGTGCGGTTAAAATAGTTTGTATGCCGTATTTCTGAAGTTCGTTAACGATTAACTTTTTCTCGTAGACAAATTTTTCGGCGATGGTTTTTTCAAATATTTGGTGCGTAGTGACCGCTTTTTTCTCGCTGAACTCTTTCAGCTCTGTATTTTCAAAAAAGATAACGACTAACAAATGCGTTTTGTTGATGGCTTGCAAATAGGGGAGCTGCCTGTGCAGTGCGTCCATCGTTTCAAAATTGGTGTAGAGCAACATCAAACTGCGTTGTTTCACCATCCTTTTTATATCAATGTATAAACGCGCAAAATCACTCTCGCTAAAATCGGTTTGTACATTGTACAGCGTTTCTAGGATCAGATTCATTTGGGCTTTTGAGCGTTGTGCTAATACCCGGTCTTCTACTTTTCGGCTAAAGCTGAACATCCCCGCTTTGTCTTTTTTCTTGATAGCAATGTTCGAAATTACCAGCGTAGCATTTATTGCGTAATCCAACAAACTCAACCCACTAAAAGGCATTTTCATCACTCTTCCTTTGTCGATAATGGAGTACACAGGTTGTGACTTTTCATCCTGAAATTGGTTTACCATTAAAGCGCCCCGCTTTGCAGTGGCATTCCAGTTTATATTCCGCACATCATCTCCAGAAACATAATCTTTTATCTGTTCAAATTCTAGCGTATGGCCAATGCGTCTAATTTTCTTTAATCCAAATAATTTCAGCTTATTTGTAAAAGCGATAAAATCGTATTTTTTTAATTGCAGAAATGAGGGGTAATTGGGTATCATCGCATTTGCATCAAACAAATGTTTGCGCGACGCTAACCCCAAAATGCTCGCTGTGAAAACTATCAAATTACCAAAATGATACTCCCCGCGTTCCGTTGGACGCACATGGTACGTAAATCGTTTTTCCTCCGATGGCGCAAGTGTTGACTCAATCATAAAATCGCGCAGTTGCCATTGAATGGGTAGCTCGTCAATAATTTTAAGGGTTGTTTTAAACTGGTATCTATTGACAATCGTAATCTCTACCTTGTTATCGTCGCCGTTGCTCAATTTTTCGGGCAACACTCTATTCGCGGTAACGCCCGTTTTATTTCTGAAAAGTAACAACACATCAAAAAGCAATCCCACCATTAAAATCAAAAATAAAAGCCGTGCCACCCCATACAAATCCTGAAAAAAATAGGAAAGTATAAACACCAATACAACAGCTATTAGCAAGCCAAAGAAGCGCTGGTTTAAGTATAGACTTTTAAAGAATGATTTCACTTTTGGATTTACGATTTTAGAATTACGATGTACGAATTTTTACTTAAACTTAAATTTCGATTTTGTCCCGATAGCTATCGGGATCAATTTCAACGTGGTATTTCAATGGTTTCAATAATTTGACTTACCACTTTATCTGTTGTAATGCCTTCCATTTCTCTTTCGGGTGTTAAAATGATACGGTGGTTCAATACCGCGGGTGCTATTTTCTTGATATCATCTGGTGTAACAAAATCACGGCCGTTGATAGCAGCGAGTGCTTTTGATGCATTCATTATCGCTAAGGATGCACGTGGCGATGCTCCGAGAAAAAGGTTGGCGTTGTTTCTTGTGTTTTCGGTAATGGCTGCGATGTAGGCGAGCAAATTGGGTTCAACAATTATTTGCCGAATCACTTTTTGATATTGTGCAATTTCCGCAGCCGAAAGAACAGGAGCAACCATATCTAAAGCCAACTTGTTTTCACGCTGATGTTCGTTTGTCAAAATCTGGATTTCCTCCGCAAGGCTAGGGTAGGGCACATTTATTTTAAATAAAAATCTGTCCAATTGTGCTTCTGGCAATGCATACGTTCCTTCTTGCTCTACGGGATTTTGCGTGGCAAATACTAAAAATGGTGGTTCCATTTTGTACCGCGCTCCGTCAATTGTAATTTGGCGTTCTTCCATTACTTCAAACAAAGCAGCTTGCGTTTTTGCGGGTGCTCTGTTTATCTCGTCAATCAAAATAATATTTGAGAAAATAGGCCCTTTTTTAAATTCGAATTCGCTCGTTTTTACGTTAAAAACAGATGTCCCTAAAATATCACTAGGCATTAAATCTGGCGTAAATTGCACTCGGCTAAAATCGACAGCAAGTGTTTTGGCAAGCAACTTTGCGGTAATCGTTTTTGCAACTCCGGGAACACCTTCAATTAAAGAATGCCCATCTGCAAGGATAGAAACCACAAGCATTTCAAGCATGGCGTGCTGTCCTACGATAACTTTTGCTAGCTCGGCTTTTATCTTTTCAACGGCGTTTTGTAATCCCGATAAATCAATACGAGAATTAAAAGCTACGTCGTTGTTTTGTTCAGGTTCGATTTCCGGAACAACAGAATTTTCAGAAATGGGTGGTTGCTCATTTGCTGGTTGCTGTTGTGGTGTATTTTGTTGCGAAGCGTTGTCGTGTGGATTTTCCATAATATTAAGATGTCTTAAAATTTTCAATGAGTTTGTTGAGTGCTATCAAGTCTTGTTCGGTATGAAATGATTTCCCTTTTAGTACTTTAATGGTGTCAATAACCTTTCTGGTTTCGTCAATAGTATTTCCACTCTTGAGTGCTAATTTGTTAATGAATTTTTCTGAAAGCTCATTCGTGTCAAGATAATATTGTGTTCGAATCGTTTCCATGAAATACGAAATCTTTTTGGCGATTATATTTCCGAAGTCTTTATGCTGAAAGTACAAATCACCAATGGTACGCGTAAATTCGATAGAGGTGTTTTGTAGTGGTTCGATGACTTCGATAATGCGTTGCTCACGTTTTCCTTTAAAGATAATGAAAACGAGCAGCCCGAGCATGGTCACGTAATACGCCCATTTTAATGGGGATTGGTCAAAAATGAAACGCATTTTTGAGGTAATGGTTTTCTTGCCATCTTTTATATATGCGTCCCAATAAATAGTGTCTGCATCAATAAAAGCCATCAAATTTGCTGTGTAATTATCTGCACCATTTAGCATATAATAGTTAGAGAAAGCCTCTGGTAATAAGTGGAAATAAAAGTCTCCTTTACCGTATTTCACTCTAATGTAATTGATGTTTTCGTCCAACTGTTCTTTTTCGGTCACGTTATATTCAAATTCGTCTATTGCCTCGATAACGCCATCGGTTTCAATGTAACCAATAGCTTGCGTTGTGAGTGTATCGATGCTTTCAAATCTAGAATAGGTTGCGCCACGTTTGAATTTTGGTGGGTCATCACTTTCTAGATTTTCAGCATAAAAGTTGGGAAAAATATCGTCTTCGGCAAAACCGTAACTCGTAAAAATTTCAAGATTGAGGGAGTCTGTTACGATATTTCCGAAGTAATGCGAAGACACAAAAACTGTATTTCCTTTCTCTACATAGTTTCGCAATGACTCAAAACGTTGTTCGTCCAGCAAAATATAATCATTGATTAACAGGTATGCCGAGTTGTTTTCATATTCCTCTTTTACGAGAAATTCGTAAGGGTCTTCTTTTATGGTTTCAATCGTCGCATTGTCAAAAAGCGCAGGTAATTCATCAAAGAAAATTTTTGAGCCAAAGGGGATGGTATCTTCGGCGGTGTAACTTGTCCACCAATTAATGGGTTTTGGGCGTACTATTTCAGAAATAATCACCACCAAAAGTGCGACACCAAAAAGGATGAGTATATTTTTTGAACGTTTATCCAGCATTGCCTAAGTGGGTTTTAATGCGTTCAAAATCTTTTTGGGCTTTGCCGAAATCGTCTTCGTTCAATGCAAATTCGCCATACCAAACATAATCGTACACGTATGAAATGCGTTTAAACGAGGTTTTTAAATCGGTATCTTCAATTTCATTATAATAATCTTGATTTGTCTTTTCAAAATCCCAAATAATCTTTGAAGCCCCGGAGAGTTGCTTCAAGGCTTTCAAATACATATACCTAATGGCAAGACGATAATTATTGTTTTTCAAGGCTTCGGAAATGTAACTGTCCAAATCAATATTTTCAATGTGTTCTTCCTCCACTTTCAATGGAGCGAGTTGCGAACTTTTCTTTGTAAAAAAACTGGAAGCAGTATCGCCCACCAATAATTTAACAACGATATAAATGGCAAAAATGACCAATACGCCATAAATTAAATAACGCAAGATTACAAAGGTTTGCGGATCGAGGTCAATCCCAAAAAGTTCAGCAAGTTTTCTAAAAAACCAATTGAGTCCCCGGGTGATTAAATTTTCGGCCTCGCCTTCCATAACATCATAATCATAATCACCTCCAGAATATTTTTCTTTAAAATTTTCAGCAAAACGTTTGGGCGGCACGGCTGTACTATCAATTTGTAATTGAGGCAATGCATCTTGTGCTTGCAGCAGATTTCCGCAGCAAAAAGAAAGAAAAGTGAGTATGTATTTATTGTTATTCACCAGCGCCTATTTGTTCGATTTTTTCGCGTGTATGGTGGTTGTAGGTTTCTTCATGGTTAGAAAAATATAAAACACCATTTACAAATTGTGATAGCGATTGATTGAAAGAAATTAAAAATAAAAAGATGGTCAGCGCTATAATCCAAATAACTTTTGCTACGCTACTATTTATGAGGTCAATATCATTTTCGGCGGCATGAAATACATAAATACCAATTAAAATCCCTGGAATCATTAGTAGCACCGCGAGCAATATCCCTAACAGTATGGAAATAACAAGATTTGTCAAAACATTTTTCCAGAAAAAATTAAACAGCATTGTCCAGCCTTCACCAAGGGCACTCGAAACATCTTTATTTTCGTAGAGCATTGACATAAATGCAAGACCCATCCATGATGTCCAACCCAGGATTATTACATAATAAACTATTGTTCCCAAAATAGGGATAAAGGAAATAAATGCGCCAACGACCGCCACCGCTAAATAAATTAAAATGAGTAAAACCAAAAATAAAACAGATTTTCCTAAGTTTTTTTTGAGACGTGCCCAGACTTGTTTTTTATCAATTATGATTTTTTTATTATCCTCGTATTCAATCATGTAACTAGCTGCTAAACTGTAATTAAGAAGTCCAGTGATTAAAAAGATTATAACAAATGCTAACACTCCAAACCCAATATACCAAGCGCCAGCATCAACAGGATTTTCCCCAGTAACATTGTAATTAACACTACTTTGTATCATACCCATAAAACCTGTAACCATGAGATAACTCACACCTAGAAGACCAATGATAAAAAGACCATTGTATCTAATGTACAGATTTATGTATGCTCCTGCATTTTGTTTAAAGAAATCAAAAAACGTACTTATAGAATCACCAATATCACGTTTTTGTTTTAATTCTATAAAGTCTTTTTTAAGCATATTTCTTATTTAAAATAATAGGGTAGATAATATAATAGTAAACGATTAAAAACAACGAAGCAAAAATTATCGTCATCGCTAACCAAACGGGCATGTTGCTATATCGCGTAATGAAACCTTCAATAAATCCTGCAATTATAAAAAATGGAATCGTACTTACGACCACTTTTAGCCCATCTTTTGCACCCTTTAAAAAGGAGATTCGGCGTGAGTATGTCTTCGGAAATAGAATGGAATTACCCATTATAAGACCAGCGCAACCAGCAATTACAATCACTGAAATTTCAATTGTCCCGTGTAACCAAATGGTTTTTGAAGCTTCAAACAACAAATCTCTATTGTAAAAGAAGGTGAAAAATGCACCTAGCATCACACCATTTGAAAACAATATATATCCCGTTCCAATAGAAGTAATCACTCCAAAAGCGTACGCCAAAAATGCGACCCGAATGTTATTGATTGTAATTCCTAAAAAAGTTCCGAGTTCACCACCACTTTTGTAAATCGCAGTTGGATCACCATTTTCTATATTTTCGAGTGTTTGATTTACATAATTGTCACCAAGAATTAAACGCACAAATGAGTCATCATTGATGGTTGAAATCACTCCAATCGCCGTTGCTGAAGCAAAAATTAAAAAAGCATAAAGCAATGTTCGTTGATATTGCAGAAAAAATAATGGAAATTCGTACTTCCAAAAGCTAACAATGCGGTTTTTGGATTCTTTTTTATTCTTATAGATTTTTTGATGCGCTTCGCTCGCAAGTGAGTTGAGGTACTGTAGTGTCTTGCTTTCTGGGTAATATGTTTGAGCGTAAGCGAGGTCGTTTGTAAGCTGTATGTAGTAGTCTGCCAAATAATCTGGCGTTATTTGATAATTAAGTCGCATTGCCTTTTCAAAAGCAATCCATTTTTCTTTATTTTGTTTTACGAATGCTGCTTCGCGCATTTTTTTTAGTTAAATATAAACACAACTTTCTTAATGACAAATTTAGCAATCAATACCACACAAAATGTTAATCTTAACTATAAAGTTGTTAGCATTGGCGAACGTATTCTAGGGTTTTTAGTGGATTTGTTTGTTCTTTTTATTTATATCTATGTAATTGAGTTAGTTACAGATGCGATGGGCGAGTCGATAACCGATAATTGGACTGTTTTTGGATTACAACAATTACTATTATTGCCTGTTTTTTTCTATTCGTTGTATATGCATCTGCTTTTTAAAGGGAGAACTTTAGGTAAAATGGTAATGAAAACAAGAGTGGTTAAACTCGACGGAAGCCCTGCACATTGGTCCACATACTTAATTTTATGGATGATGCGATTGGTAGATATTTGGATGTTTTTAGGTTCCATAGGATTATTGACTATCATTTTTAGCGACCGCCATCAACGATTGGGTGACCACGCTGCGGGAACAGTAGTAATTTCAAATAAGAAAAAAACAAAAATAAGCCATACCATTCTTGAAGAAGTAAATGATGATTATGTGCCTAAATTTTCCACCGTAACTACCTTGACGGATAAAGATGCACGACTTATAAAGGAAACGTATTTGATTGCCATTAGATCTTCAGATTATAAAACCTTGAGAATGCTGCGAGAAAAGGTAGAGGCTACCATTAGCACTACATCAGATTTATACGACAAACAGTATATTGATACTGTTCTCAAGGATTATAATTATTACACGCAGCGCTCATGAGTCTACTCTTAATCATCGATTTTTTAGGAACGATTGCCTTTTCGGTTTCCGGAGCGTTGACCGCGATGAAAAAACGCTTAGATCCTTTTGGGATTTTCATCATTGCTTTTGTAACTGCTTTGGGTGGCGGTACGTTGCGTGATGTTTTATTGGATGTCAATATTACTTGGATGCGGGATTTAACGTTCGTTTATGTCATTGCCATTGCAACACTGCTTGCGGTATTGTTTAGAAAAAAATTGGGCTATATCCGTAAGTCGTTATTCTTATTTGATACTATTGGGATCGCACTCTATACTGTGATTGGTGTAGAAAAAGGAATTGCGGCAGACTTGCCACCACTTATTTGTATAGCACTCGGCACAATGACGGCATGTTTTGGTGGTGTAATTAGAGATATTCTCTGTAATGAAATTCCAGTAATTTTTAGAAAAAACATTTATGCTACGGCATGTATTTTAGGCGGAGTAAGTTATTTTATTTTGCTGAAAACATCTATGACAGCAGACTTTATTGTAATAATATCAGGGAGCGTTGTGATTGTGATTCGACTATTAGCGGTTACCTTTAATTTGTCATTGCCTAGTATTTATAAAAAAGAGAGTGAAAATATTGAAGGAGTTTAGGTTTCAAAGTCTATACTCCCAATTAATCTAAAACCTCCACAGTCAAAACCACATTTTTTAACGGCCATTCCTGTTCATCTTTTGGCTCGTTGGCAATTTTTTCTACGACATCCATTCCGCTGGTTACTTTGCCAAATACGGTGTAACTACCGTCGAGATGACGTTTCTTTTTAGGTTCGCCCAAGAAAATAAAAAATTCGTACGGCTCACTTTTATTATCATCATTATCGCGATAATATTTTGCGCCAGAGAGGGTTCCGTAGGTGTGGGGGATATTGATTTCATTGGGGATTCGGTAGTCTGCACCCAATTTAGTTCGCATTTTTTGAGTTGAATAATTATCGCTCGTTCCTGCTTGAATTATAAAGCCTGGAACCACACGATGAAAAAAAGTAGTATTGTAATATCCTTCTTTGGCGAGGTAAATAAAATTTGCGCGGTGCAAAGGTGTGCTCTCAAAAAGCGCTACTTCAATTTCGCCGAGGCGGGTGGTAATTTTCGCCTTAGTTTCGGGGTTTTCTTTTCCGTAGTTGGTCAAAAATTCCACCACATTTTCATTGGTTATTTCTTCGCGTTGTGGGGTTTCTTTTTTTGTTTTCTTCGGAAATGTATCTTGAACAACCCTTGTTTTGTTGTTGTCTATTTCCGAAGTACTTGAGGCCTCTTTGCTATTTTGTGTTGCAGGCGTCGGGGTCTTTTTCTTATCTTCACAATTGATAAAAAGAAAGAGAATCGCTACTACCGAAGCTAAAATTTTTAAGGAATATGACATTTTTAGAATTTTCAAAACAGATTGTAAAAATAGAAAAAATGGAGCTTCCTGGAGAGGCATCTCATCATAAAATGGCACCGATTGAGCGATTGCGAGAATTGACACAAAAAGCAAAATCCAAGAATACAGCCAAGCGTGCAGCAGTGATGGCGTTGTTTTATCCGTCAGAGAAAGGAGAAACCAATTTAATTTTAATATTGCGAAAAACCTACAAAGGCGTGCACTCCGCACAAGTAGGATTTCCAGGCGGAAAAGCAGAACCCGAAGATGTCGACGAAGCCGCAACGGCACTTCGAGAAACCGAAGAGGAAGTGGGTGTACCGCAACAGGCCATTGCTGTTTTGAAAAAGCTAACCGAAATTTTTATTCCGCCATCAAACTTTTTTGTGCAGCCATTTATAGGAATTACAAGCGTTACGCCAAAATTTATTCCGCAGGAAGAAGAAGTGGAGGCGTTGATTGAAGTGCCATTATCGCATTTTATGGATGATGCGGTTTTGATTACAAAAACACTATCAACAAGTTATGCGACTGATATTGAAGTTCCTGCATATTTACTCAATGGTCATGTGGTTTGGGGAGCTACTGCGATGATGCTGAGCGAGGTAAGGGAACTACTTAAAAAAATATGCTAAGGTGTAATATTTTGTATATTTGTTGTTCCCCTAATATTTCCGAAGAGGAAAAATTAAACTGAAATTTATGGGTCTTTTTAAGAAGAATCCTTTTGGACATATTTTGTTTTTAAAACTATGGTTGATTCGCATTCTTGGTGCATTAACACATAGACGATTTAAAGGTTTTAATAAACTTGAAATCGACGGAAGTGAGATTTTAAGAAGCCTTCCCGATACAAACGTTCTTTTTGTATCCAATCATCAAACATATTTTGCAGATGTTGTTGCTATGTTTCACGTTTTTAACGCGAGCTTGAGCGGGAGAGAAGATAACATTAAAAATATAGGCTATCTCTGGAAACCTAAATTGAATCTTTACTTTGTAGCAGCGAAAGAAACAATGCAAGCAGGTCTTTTGCCTAAAATACTCGCTTATGCTGGTTCGGTAAGTATAGAAAGAACTTGGAGAGCAGAAGGGAAGGATGTGCAAAGGCAGGTGAAGATGAGTGATGTTAGTAATATTTCGAAAGCGCTGACCGACGGTTGGGTGATTACATTTCCGCAGGGAACCACTAGACCTTGGAAACCAATTAGACGTGGGACGGCTCATTTAATCAAAAAAAATAAGCCAGTAGTTGTGCCTATCGTAATTGACGGTTTTAGACGGTCTTTTGATAGAAAAGGATTACGGGTTAAAAAAAGGGGAATTCTTCAATCTATTGAAATCAAACAACCTTTAGAAATTGATTATGACAATATTCCGGTGGAAGAATTGGTTGAAAAATTAGAATACGCTATCGAGCAACACCCATCTTTTTTAAAGGTAATCCCTGCTGATGAAATTAAGAGCGAAGAGGAATTGAACAAAGAGCGAGAGTGGAGGTATTAAATTCCTTTTAGAAAATCTAAAAATAAATCCCAAATCTCAAAATAGATAATAGCCTATTTGAGATTTGGGATTTGTTTTTTTGTAATATGAAGTTGCTTTTACATTTCTATTCGCTTCAGCTCATCATAATTGTGCTTGAGTCTTTTTAGCAAGATTCCGTAGATGACGCGATAGATTAGTATTAAAAGTCCAATCAAAACAACACCTACGACAAACTGGGTTATAAAGAAGAGGGAAGTAAAACTTTCTGGTGGTATCGCCGCATAATTACTATTGTTTTCCGTAATAATTGAATATAATTCGGTCTTCTTGGTAAATAGAAACATGTTTACATATAGCGATGCAAGAATTGCTCCTACCACATTATAAATAACAAAATACTTTACTGTTTTGCGTGTCTTTAAAATATTTGCCATTAAATCCTTAGCAGTATCGGTGATGCTAATTTTGCGATAATTCATGTAGAACAGCGCTAAAAATGCAGCGATGATTGTATAATGAAAAATTGAAATGATTGTCAGACTTTTTTTAAGACCAATATTTGCTATGAGTTCTTTATTTGATTCTGGAGTTAAAAAACCGAGTACTACCCAAAATAATATTTCAGCAATACTTATAACAAATATCCACTTTACAATTGATGACGACTTTTTGAGCAGCATCTTATAAATATCTTGATATGACAAGGTAGGATGCGTTTGCTCCTGTTGCTGCCATTTTGATTTTAATAATTCTAATTGATCCATAGGCTTACGGATTTAATATTGTTCTTAATTTCCCTTTAATCCTGTTCATTTTCACTCTTGCATTTACCTCACTAATTCCCAGGGTTTCAGAAATTTCGCTATAATTTTTATCTTCTAGATACAAGAACACAAGTGCCTTGTCAATGTCATTCAAGTTTTTAACTGCGGCATACATTAATTTCAACTGCTCTTCAATCGTATCGTCATAATCCTCTGCCGAAATTTTAAAACTCACCCCCTCAAAATCCTGCGTCTGCACCCTTCTTTTACTTTTACGATACAGTGTAATCGCGGTATTTAGTGCCACCCTGTACATCCACGTGCTAAACTTGGAGTCGCCTCTAAATTTGGGATATGCACGCCATAATTGAATAGTCACTTCTTGAAATAAATCATTATGCGAATCTCTGTCGTTGGTATAAAGCCTACAGATTTTGTGCACAATGTTTTGATTCGCTTCTAAAAGCTCCACAAATTTATGTTCAAGTTCTTTGTTCAATGGTTGGTTTTTGATAGTCGAGATATAAGTATATCAAATTTACTTTATGTTACAATCCGTGACATAAATAACTATAATTTTCTATCGGAATGTTCAAATATGAATTAATTAGAAGTGCGAACATCAATTTTTCCATCGGAAACATAACGCCCACCAACCTCGTCGATATTAACATCAAGCTCATCGCTGGTTTCAATACTTTTGATATTCACTTTTACCTCGTCGTAGGTATCAACACTTTTTAGATTGACATTCAATTCGTCATACGTATTGATATCGACAATGCGAACATCAATGGTATTTGCTTCGGAAATAGGTACCAATTGATATTTGGTTGTTGCATTGGATTCAGAAATTAGAGTAGGATTTCCAGCATAAGCACTCGGAAAAACCTCTAAATCCTTTACCACATTTATGGTTAAACAAATGGCAATAATGGTAAGAATTGATTTTGTATACGTATCGGTTTTCATGATCCTTATTTTTTATATTTCGTAAATCAAGATATCAAAAAACTGACCAAAAAAATCAAATCATTTTCTTTTTAACGCCTTTTCTAGTATAAGTAACAAGTTTCATTTCGTCTGCTTTACCGCGTAGTTTTTCTTCGCCTAAATCTTCTCTTTTTACCCGCAAGGGTAGATTGATGTTGATATCTGCAAATTCTTTTGAGGCCAATATTTCAACACCCATCTCGTTACAAAGAGACTGTATTCTTGACGCTGTATTTAAAACATCGCCACTAAAAACAATCTCCCTTTTTATTTGACCAATTTCTCCCACCATTACATCACCATAGTGATATCCTACTTTAAACTCAGGAAAAAGTCCATATTTCTTTCTATACCTAGGGCGTTTGTATCGGATGATTTTTTTCATACTATAAAAACATTGGATAGCGTTGCCTCTCTTTAATCCGTGCTTCATTTTCCATGAGACTACAATTTCGTCACCTACATATTGATATACTTCGCCTCTAGTTTGGACAATAGCAGGAGCGATGTCTCTAAAAAAATCTTTTAGGAAATTAAAATAGGCTTCTTCATCTAATATTTCGGCTATGCCTGTTGCGTTTTTAATATCACAAAACATAAAGATGCGTCGCTCGCGCTTAGGCTTAAAGTAGCGACCCATCAAGAAATCTGGGAAAACTCCCGGCCCATATTTTTCGTTTACCATTAATATGATGAGTGTCACGATGACAATAACAAGCCAAAGAAGAAAATTCTTAATAAATATAAATTCGCCAAAAAATGGAATCATTAACTCCACAACTTCATGATTGAACATACCTACACCGAGTTCTTCACTAAAGTAATAAAGCCCCCCAAAAAAGCTTACCACAATGGCAGTTAGCGTATAGGCAATCACTATTTGAAGCAATGCCCGCAAAAAAGAGTGTTTTCGTAGCCACCGTTCCATAAGGTTTACGGTCAAAACACCACCAATGAGTCCGGCCAAAACTCCTACAATTAGATTTGCCGTAAAGGATTGCTGAAAATCGTATTCGCTCGTTAGCGCATTGTTTGCAAGAAGTGTGTAGTACTCGTAGAAGAAAACAACATTGGATATTGCCGTCCACGAAATTAAAATCCAAAAAGCTCTTTTTGCATAGAACCAGAGTTGGCGCTGTGTATATCTTCTAAACCTAATTGCCATTAACCGTTTTTATATTTATCGTTTAGCCCGAGGCCATTTTTAACCATGGGTACTATTTTTTCAATACGTTTGAGCTTCGTTTTTTCCTGTTTTGCGGTTGTTATATATTCGGCGTATTCTCGTTGCTTTCCGGGAGTCAATCTTTTAAAGGTAGCATTAAATTCTGCATCTTCTTTTAATGCTTTTTTAAGTAGGGATGGGGTTATTATCTTTTTAATTTCAGATTTTACCTCTTTCCCCGCTTTGCAATTTTCAATCGCTTCGAGCGTGTATGCTAAGATAGTTTCCTCGTCAATAGTATCCCCTTTTTCAATACGCACTTGTCTAAGTGCTTTGGTCTTTCCTTTTTGCGCATTGACTAAAATGTGTTTTGGGTCTTTTAAAAAAACACCTTGATGAAACC
Source organism: Patiriisocius sp. (assembly GCF_051252435.1). Classification (NCBI taxonomy): domain Bacteria; kingdom Pseudomonadati; phylum Bacteroidota; class Flavobacteriia; order Flavobacteriales; family Flavobacteriaceae; genus Patiriisocius; species Patiriisocius sp. The sequence goes on from NZ_JBPOFW010000005.1 coordinate 234,807, forward strand.
AGATACCCAAATGATTTTTAAATCCTACCATACCCACAACATTTTTGTTGTTAATGGTATAAATGGGAACGCCCCATTTTAAATCTTCGGCAAGTTCTGTACTATTAAAAAGTTTCCGAAGAGAAATCATTTCTTCTTTCCATTCGCCACTATTTTCAATAAATGCAGTTACTTTCTGTGCTGTGGTCACTTTATTTTTAGGTAGTTTGTTTGAAGTGAAGATACAATTTTTTTATGCTTCGGAAATGTGAAAGAATTGATAAAAAATAACAGCCAAATCTAAATATAGAAAGGGCTGTTATTAAAGAAATAATTTAAAATATCTCTAGTTCTTTATAAACTTTAAAGTCGCAGTACCTTCAACGGTTGAAACTTTTGCAAAGTAAATCCCACTTTTTAATGAAGCTGTATCCAAGGTTAAATTACCTGTTGGTATCGAGGTAAATTTTTGAGAACTAACGACCTTTCCCTGCACATCAATTATTGCAACTTCTTTTACAAGTACACTTGGTGAATATGAAATTATCAATTCATTACTTACAGGATTAGGGTATAATTTAAACTTGTTTTTCAGCGCATTATCTTTAACACCTAAAAAGTTATTATATAAAATTTGAAGTGAATCAATAGGCTCTTCTCCAAAAGGCATCTCTTCAATATTCAATCTAATAAATGGGTCATTTACATCATCATTGGCTTGATATACCAAAAGATACGCACTCGTTGAAGAAGTTCCTCGAGCCAGACAACGAGAGTCAGCACCTGCAAAATTAGCTCCCTGCATGGCTGCCATTAATTTATCGGCTAGTGTTCCGTTAGTTGAAGTAAAATTATCTCTCATATTATTCAATACGGTTTCATTCAATAAAATATTTCCCTGAACGCTAAAGTTTGTTCCTTGTATATCATCTTTATAATCATCGGCACTCGCTCCTGTAAATCCTGCCGTTCTTGGGTTACCATTGGTATCAAAATCTGCAATCCCGTATTGGCGGTATGCTGGGTCAAAATTTTGACTGTTGCAAACATCGTTCAATTGCAGATAATCAATAATTTCACTGGGTGATGCACCCATTTCCATTTGGTTGATTGCCGCGTTCAAATTAGAATTTGGAATACACACATACGCTTGGCTATTTACACCGCCACGCCCGGGAATAATTTTGGTTATGATATCTATAATTCCGCCAAAGGCAGCAGCTCCGTCCACACAGGAAGCACCTGCCGAGCCTACATCACCTGTTGCTGGATCCACTGCAATGATTGAAAATGTATCCTGCGCCTGCACACCGGTTGCGACTGTTAACGCTAATAAAAATGAGTAAAATTTTTTCATGATTTTTAATTTTTGAATAAATATACTAGATATAAATTTCATTTTCGGTCTAAAAATTCATCAACCTACAATTCGGACATTTAAAATAACAGTTGGGTTTACTTTTTTGTGCAGTACTTCGGAAATGTAACAACTTTGAAGTATCAAAATAAAATTTATCTTTAAACCAGTCGACATGAAACCAACCAAAAAACAATTACTAATCATTTATATAGTTACATTCATTCTTGCAATGCTACCTTTTATGGCTTTTGCGCAGACAACAATATCTGGTGTTGTGACCGAAAATAATGGAACTCCCATTTTTGGAGCAAACGTGTATCTCGAAGGTACTTACGATGGTGGTACCACAGATGAAACTGGAAAATTTTCATTTACTACTGAAGAAACTGGAGTACAAACCATCATGGCATCGTACGTTTCATTTGAAACTTTTATGATGGCGCAGGATGTTTCAAAAATGAAAAATATTACTATCAAACTTAGAGATGATGTCAATTCACTAGAGACCGTGGTTTTATCTGCGGGTACTTTTGAAGCGAGTGACAATAGTAAAGTTTCAGTATTAAAACCGCTAGATGTAGTGACAACCGCAAGTGCGTTGGGGGATTTTGTGGGTGCATTGCAAACACTACCTGGAACAAGCACAGTTGCTGAAGACGGTCGATTATTTGTGAGAGGAGGAGATGCTAATGAAACTCAGATTTTTATTGATGGAATTAGAGTTTTTACACCCTACACGCCAACAACAAATAATGCTCCAACGCGCGGAAGATACAGTCCGTTTTTGTTTGACGGTATTACATTTTCAACGGGAGGTTATAGTGCCGAATATGGACAAGCACTTTCATCTGTACTTTTATTAAATACGATTGATGAACCTGTGCAAGAATCAACAAATGTTTCTATTATGAGCTTGGGATTGGGGCTTGGAAATACCCAAAAATGGGAGCGTAGTTCTTTAAGTGTTAATGCCAGTTATATCAATCTTGCACCATATCTCGCGCTTTTTCCAAATCGTAACAATTTTACAAAACCTTTTCAAACGGGAAGTGGGGAGGCAGTTTTTAGACAGAAAATAAAAGACGACGGACTTTTAAAAGTATATGCCGCTTTTGATACCTCAAGATTTGAATTAACTCAAGAAGATATAAATAATCCTGAGGGAACGTTCTTTGGGTTGAATAACCGAAATTTATATACAAATGTAAGTTATAGTGATTATTTAGCTAACGATTGGAAACTAGACACCGGAGGAAGTTACACCATAGCAAAAACCGATGTAAAATTGGACGATGCTACTATTAACAATACCGAAAACTCAGCACACATAAAATTGAAATTACGTAAGCGTTTTAGCAGTCGATTTAAATTGTCTTTTGGAGCTGAACAATTTTTGACGGATTTTGAAGAAGATTTTAAAAATCCTTCCGTAGCAGCACAATATGGATACGATAATAATATTTCAGCAGCCTTTAGCGAAGCCGATATTATTTTCTCCCGCAAGTTGGCTTTAAAAGTAGGATTAAGAGGAGAATATAGCGGTTTGTTTGATGCGTTTACGGTTTCGCCAAGAGTTTCGTTGGCATATAAAACAGGTAAGAATAGTCAGTTATCACTCGCATACGGAGATTTTAAACAGCAGCCGGATAGTGAGGTTTTAAAATTTCAGCAGGACTTAAAGGCGCGTTCAACGCAACATTATATTCTCAATTATCAATACACGGCAAATAATAGGATTTTTAGAGCGGAAGCCTATAGAAAAGAGTATGATGATTTAATTACGTTTGATACTGAATTTGCTAGCTTTGACAGTACGTTTGCCAATAGCGGTAACGGCTATGCGCAGGGTCTCGATTTATTTTTTAGAGATAATGAGTCGTTAAAAAATATTGATTATTGGGTGAGTTATTCTTTTTTAGATACCGAACGCAAATACCGTAATTATCCTACAAGCGCAACGCCATCGTTTGCAAACACTAATAATCTTTCGGTGGTTGGAAAATACTGGATTGAGGATTGGAAAAGTCAAGTAGGTTTTAGTTATCAGTACAGTAGCGGCCGGACGTTTACAAATCCTAATATCGACGGGTTTTTACAAGACAAAACCAGGGATTTTAATAATGTAAGTTTAAATTGGGCGTATTTAATCGACCAACAAAAAATATTATATTTATCTGTAAATAATGTATTTGCTTTTAAAAATGTGAATGGTTATCAATATAGTAACACCCCAAATAATCAAGGGGTTTTTGACCGTCGCGCATTGCAACCCGCAACAGACCAATTTTTCTTTGTTGGGTTTTTCTGGACAATCAGCGAGGATGGGAAAGAAAATCAATTGGATAATTTGTAACCGTGAGTCATGAGCTTTAAATGTATTTACATTTCGGTATTGATTTTCGACATTTCAGTATTTCAAAATTTTTATCCCTTTATTGTCTTTGTAGTTTTACATGGTAAACAAAAAACTTTTTAATCAACCTTTTTAAATTTCAGAAATTATGCAAACTTTTATCACGTACGTTACATTATTCTTTACAGGCTTGGTTTTGCAAGCGCAAGTAAATACTATTGAATTGACTGTTACTAATCTTGATTCTAATGACGGCGTTGTTTTAGCGGGTCTTTATGATAGTGAGGCAAATTGGTTAAACAAACGCCTGCAAGGAGCAATCGTTAAAATAGAAAATAAAAGAGCGACATTTACTTTTAAAGATGTGCCAGATGGGGTGTACGCTATTTCAACGTTTCACGATGAAGATAATGACGGGAAATTAAAAATGATCATGGGATTTTATCCTGGAGAAGATACGGCATCATCAAACAATGCACCGGCACGTTTTGGCCCACCAACTTGGGAAGATGCTAAATTTGAAGTTAAAAATGGAGTGCTGATAAAGCAATTAATCTCAATGTAATTTTAATCACCTTTTTAAAACAGAAATATGAAAACTATACTTTACATCGCAATTTTATTTGTAGGATTTGCAACACAGGCACAATCAAAATATGAAAAGGGCATGCAAAAAGCGCTCGATTTATGGAAGGCTGAAAAACCACAAGAAGCGTCAAATTTATTTGAAAGAATTGCAACTGCAGAACCTACCGAATGGCTTCCTAATTTTTATGCGGCACAGATTCAAGTATTCTCAAGTTTTGGAATGAAGGACAAAGCAAAACTTACCGCAACATTGAATAAAGCACAAGAACTTATGAATCTAGCAAAAACAAATAGCGAAAATCCAAATCCTGAAATCATGGTTTTAGAAGCACAATATTACACAGCTTGGATTGCTTTTGACGGACAACAATACGGAATGCAGTATGCCGGAAAAGTGGCTGAATTATATCAAAAAGCTTTAGCAATTGCTCCAAACAACCCAAGAGTAATTATGGGAAAAGCGGAGTGGGATATGGGGAGTGCGGCATACTTTGGCGGAGATGCTAAGGTATATTGTAAAGACATTAAAAGAGCTATAGAACTCTATAAAACAGAAGTGCCGGAAAGCCCAATCCATCCTTCAGGTGGCGAAGAACATGCGCAAGAAGTACTTGCTAGAAACTGTGGAGAATAATCATGAATTTAATTAAAGAAATAGGCAAAGCAACGTTAATAGGAGTACTGGTATTTCTAGTAATCTCAATGATTGAATATGTAAATGGATATAATGTTGTCACTAGTGGAAGATTGCTTTTAAAGTTTGGTTTTAATATGTTGTACACATATGTGCTCTACTTTAATAACACCTTATTTTTTAATTATTTAATAAAAGAACATAAAAGTAAATTATTCAAACCAGAAAATCTTGCATTTGGAATTTTTGGAGGTATTTTAATAACCTTATTAAGTTTGGTATTGCTTCGTTTTTTTACCGAGGTTGTCTATTTTGGAAAGTCTGTGGATACCTTTATAGAGAATGAAAGATTAGGATACTACTATGTTTCATTTTTAATATCGGCAGTAGTGACATCGCTATTTTATATCGTTTATTGGTATAAAAGTAAGCAGGAGGGGAAAATCAAAGAATCGCAGATTATTGCGGGTACGGCATCAGCAAAATTTGATGCACTCAAAAATCAGTTGGACCCTCATTTTCTTTTTAATAGTCTCAATGTGTTGACGAGTTTAATTGAAGAAAATCCGCGAGCAGCAACCAAATTTACCACATCGCTTTCTAAAGTGTATAGATACGTTCTGGAGCAGAAAAATAAGGATTTGGTTACAGTAACCGAGGAACTACAATTCGCACAACTCTATATGTCCTTACTGGAAATGCGTTTTGAAGACAGTATTGTATTTACGATTCCTTCGGAAATCTCAAATCCTGAAGCTAAAGTTGTTCCATTGGCATTACAACTTTTATTAGAAAATGCGGTAAAGCACAACCAAGTAATGCCGTCTAAAAAATTGCACATTACTATTACCGAGAAAAACGGAAACTTAATTGTAGAGAATAACATACAGCCCAAACAGACCATGAAAGAGAGTAGTGGAGTAGGGCTAAAAAATATCAAGCAACGTTATCAATTACTCACAAAGCAACCTGTGAATATTATAGAAACAAAAGAAACATTCAGCATTTCTATTCCTATGCTGGAACAAACAACAACAATTATGAGAACGCAAACAGAACATATTTCAGAAAAACGATACGAGCTTGCAAAAGAGCGCGTGGAAAAACTAAAAGGATTTTACATACACTTTGCAATTTACTTGTGCTTTGTTCCTGTTTTTATCTGGTTATGGTATCAATCAAATACATCATTTCCTTGGTTTTTGTTTCCAATAGGTGGATGGGGTTTTGGTCTTTTGGGTCATGCTAGTGATACCTTTAGTTGGAATCCATTTTTCGGTAAAGATTGGGAGCAGCGTAAGTTGAGAGAGTTAATGGATGAAGACAATGATGTGTTATAATGGTTACATTTCAGCAGTGAAATTTGACAGTTGGGTACTTCAAAATTTTGTAAACGATGATGCTACTTTATCTTTATACTATCATTAAAAATGAACTATTATGAAACCTATTATTAAAGACGATAAGTATTATAGAGCAAAGGAACGCCTTTCGCTTATAAAGAAATTTTATGTGAGTCTCAGCATGTTTATTTTGTTCGCTATTTTCTTGGCGTGGCTCAATTATTATATAGATGGTTGGAGACATCCTTGGTTTTTATGGGCCGTTGGAGGTTGGGGACTGGGATTGATATTTCAAGGAGCAAAAGCATTTAACTGGAATCCCATTCTAGGAAAAAACTGGGAAGCTCGCAAAATGAAAGAGTTTATGGAAGAAAATGAAAATGAACCCACTGTAAAATTTTAATCATGAGAACAAAAGAACATTTAAGATACAAAGAAGCAAGAAAGCGCATTGAGGTTTTAAAAGGCTTTTACAAACACCTTGCGGTTTATATTGTTGTAAATTTTTTGCTAATTTCATACCGATTTTACAGATATTCCAGCCGAAGCACTGACGCTGTAAACGAGGATTTTTACAATTGGATTGATTGGAACGTTTTTGGAACCGCAATTTTCTGGGGAATAGGATTAGCAATCCATGGTCTCTATGTATATCAGTTTAAATTTGGATTTATCCGAAATTGGGAACAACGAAAAATGGAGCAATTCATGAAAGAGGAAGATGGAAATACACCTTTAAAATTTTAATTATGAAATTTTTATTTTTAATTATACTTGGCGTATTCGCTTTTTCAACATTAGTAGCACAGGATTTTGTTATCAGGAACATTACTGTATTTGATGGCGATAAAGTGATTGAAAATACTTCGGTTCAAGTAGAAAATGGAATTATTGTAAAGATTGCTGATAATATTAAAACAGATAGCGAAGCAATTGACGGCAATGGCAAATTCCTAATGCCAGCACTTACCAATAGTCATGTGCATGCATTTTCTGCATTGGGTTTAAAGGAAGCTGCACGAGCGGGAGTTCTACAGGTTTTTGATATGCACGGTATGGAAAAATACCAACGCCAAATGCAAGAAACATTTAAGGACAGTACCAATTATGCCGACTTTTATTTCGCAGGAGCAGCGGCAACCGCTCCGGGAGGACATGGAACGCAATTTGGTTTCCCTTCTCCCACATTAACAAAAGTGGCAGAAGCAACCGCATTTATTGATGAAAGAATAGACGCCGGTGCAAATTATATAAAAATTATCGTGGAGCCGTGGCGAGAAACCTTATCTCATTATGTGGTAAAAGAATTAATAGAAGTGGCACACAGAAAAAACAAAATGGCCGTGGTGCACATTTCAAAATTAGATGATGCATACCAAGTGCTGAGTAATGGGGCAGATGGATTGGTCCACGTTTGGTGGGATGAACCGATTACAAATGAAGAAATAGAAGTCTTAAAATCTAAAAATCAATTTTTCATTATCCCTACGTTGCTTACTTCGCATTTAGCGCTTCAAACTATTAGAAAAAGCAATCCAGAAAATAATTTTATGTCCAACGAAGAAATTTCTTCCGAAGTCAAAAAACTCTACGATGCAGGAATTCCATTATTGGTGGGAACTGATCCACCAAACGCGCAAATCAATTACGGAACCGACCTTTATAAAGAAATGGAATTGTTTTCGAAAGCAGGAATTCCTAATATAGAAGTGTTGAAAACCGCAACTTCAAATCCTTCAAAATATTTTGGAATTACCGATACAGGCTTTATCAAAGAGGGTTTTAAAGCAAATATTATTTTACTGGATGCGAGTCCCATTTCAGAAATGAAAAACATCAATACCATTAATACCGTTTGGAAAATGGGAAAACCAGTAAAAAGAAATTGAATTTTTTCTTCGGAAATTTTAGCCAACCAAAGTTTAAATAAATGAATGTATTAATTATAGAAGATGAAAAGCCAAGCGCGCGAAGATTGCAGCGAATGCTTGAAAGAATTGATGTAAAAGTTAGTGAGATGCTATACAGCGTTGCCGAATCTATCGAGTGGTTTCAAAACAACGAACACCCTGAGTTGATTTTTCTCGACATACAATTAAGCGATGGATTGTCTTTCGAAATTTTTGATACAATCTCCATCAACAGCGCCATTATTTTCACGACAGCTTTTGACGAGTATGCGTTGCAGGCTTTCAAATTAAATAGCATTGACTATCTGTTAAAACCTATTGATGAGGACGAATTAGTTGCTGCCGTTGAGAAATACAAAGCCAGAAATCCTAAAAAAGAAGCGGTACAATTTAATTTTGAAGATATTAAAAAGCTCCTTACAAATCCTGTAGAAAGAGAGTTTAAAAAACGGTTTACGACAAAAATAGGGCAACATATAAAAATGATTGCTGTAGATGAGGTGGAATGTTTTTACAGTGAAAATAAGGGCACGTATGCACACACCATTGAAGGAAGGGATTACTTGCTCGATACCACACTTGAAGAACTAGAAGGAGAATTGAATCCCGAAGTTTTTTTTAGAATCAGTCGCAAATTCTATATTAATATCAATGCAATCAAGGATATTATTTCTTATAAAAATTCTAGATTACAACTTAAATTGAACAGCTACAAAGAACAAGAAGTGATTGTGGCTAGAGAGCGTGTGAAGGATTTTAAAGTTTGGTTGGGGTAAGGCTCAATTTTTTTCGTCCACTCTATTGTCATCAAAGGCAGAGGGTAGTAATTTTGGGATAAACTTTATCAGTAATGGTAATAAAATAGTTCCGCCGGGTAGCAAGAAAATAGTCAATGACGGGATTGATTTACAAACGTCCAATAGTTGCTCTTTTACTTTTTTCTTTTCGGTGGCATCGAGGTCGCGAACAGTTGAATAACTTAAAAGTTTTACGAGTTCGCCACTTTCGGCAAGTTCCTGTATCAATCTTGCTTGGTTTCTTATAATAAGTCGTTTAACGGTATTTGTAGATTGTTTGTAAAACTGTTTTACGGGGTTTGAATATTCAAAAAGTGTGACTTTGGTTGCATTTTTTTCTGAAAATTTCTGCAACGAAGATATACTTTCAGCAGCCATACTAAGAGGAAGGTCTAATGAAATGGCAAGATTTTCAAGAAATAATATTTCCGAAGCATCTAAAATCGAATCTTCCCAAACGGCAAGACTGGAAACATCAAGTAGGTATTGTTTTTCAATAAGCGTGAGCGAAACGTTTTTAAATGCATCCAGCGAGATTGCTTTAGCATCACTAACTAAATACTGCGTAGAACTTTCAAAGAGTTCAATCAATAATGTATCGTATTTGTTTTTCTTTCTTTTTGATTGTAGTGCCAAAAAGCAAGAAAGGATAATTAACCGCTCTGTTTTTTTAATGTACTCTTTGGGCTTTGTTCCGTTTTTTAAATATTCGTGAAAAGAAAGGACATCTATAAATAGGAGTGCGTATGTTAATAATGAAACCGCATTTATCTTTAAGAATGTATTTGACTCGTGCAATCGCTTTGCAATGATTTCCTCGAGCATTTTAGACTCATTGCTTTCATTGAATAATTTTTTGAACCACCCTTTTTTGCCCCTATCTAAGTGTTTATAGAATTCTAGTATTGAAGAGATGGCTTTTTCTTTTGAATCTTTGGGATGAATTTGTTTGTAGCTATAATATAAGGAGTGAAATAAATTCACTTTGGTCATTTCATCCAAGTTGAGCTTTATGGTAGTGCTCTTTATTTCTGAAATAAGGTCCATTGAAACTCCGTACAAAAACCCCGTACCTTTTAGAACCTCATAGAAATGGGACCAATCACGATGGGTAGCTTGTTGCTTTTCAAGGCTTAAGAATTTCTTTATCCAGTCTGATGAAGATGGGTTCATTCTTATTTAATTAGCAATAATTGGGACAAACACTTTCTTACTATGAGTTTATTAACTTGAAATCAATACCGTTAACACAAGATTAACGACCCGTATAAAACCATGATTGTAGTTTTACCGTAAATTAAAGTAAATAAAGAATTTTTAAATTTTAAAACCAAAACTATTATGAAAAAAACGAAACTTTTCGCAGCCATTGGTGGAATGGGATTAGCCATTGCAGCAATAGTATTTATCGCGGCAGATCACGTTGATGCTCCAGCAGTTGTAGGAACAAAAAGTGACATCGCAGATTTATACGCCTTTGAAGGAGACAATCCTGACAACACAGTATTTATTGCAACAGTACAAGGACCCTTAACACCGGGTAATACAGCCGGAGCGACCTTTGATGAGGACGTTATGATTGAATTTAAGATTGACAACTCTGGAGATTTTGTTGAAGATTTAGTTATCCAAGCAGTAAAAAGAAGTGACTCCATGTATTTCTTTGGACCTACACCTGCTAGTACAACAGGTTTGATTACTAACGTAGAACTTACAGGACCACGCACAGCTGTAAAGATAAGTACATCAACAGATGTAGAGACAGCTTCGAATTTAGGGATTCAAGTATATGCGGGGCCAAGAAGAGATGGTTTTTATTTTGATTTTAACCGTTTTAATATGGTAACTAGTGGAGCAGTTGCGCCAGAAGGATTTTTACCTCCAGGACAAGCTTCAGATTTCTTTCAAGACTTAAATGTATTAGCTGTTGTTGTTGAAGTTCCTAATGCTCTTTTAGGAGACGCACCAGATCACGTAGGTGGAGCAGTTGGATTAACTGGACTTCCTCCCGCATACAATGTTTGGGTAACCACAAACAGAAAAAACTAAGAAAGAAGTTAAAACAAAATTATAATTTTTAAAAAATAATAAGATGAACACATATAAATTAAGAATATTATTTGTTGCAGTTTGTACTTCTCTCATGTTTGTGCAATGTGGTAACGATGACGACAATATACTAATCATTGAAGATGAACCAGTGGCAATAGATTTCTCAGGAGATTGGACACAAGAAGATTCTATGGGACGTCCAGGAATTAACACCGTTTTTAGCGGAAGTGATGATGTAAAGAATGATTTTAACAGCAGAATTCCTACTGATAGAGCTTCATTCCAACCTATTTTCCAAAATACATTAGAATTATACCATGACGTGTATGCTATGTCTTTAGGAATACCTGTTGAAGATTTAGATTATGAAGCAAATATCTTAACACTTGATGCAGCTACTTTTACAACTGTATTGGCTCAGTTTGACGCTTTGCAAGTTGCACCTAATGCACCAACAACATATTTTGATGGAACAAATGCATTAACTGGACGTAACTTAAATGATGATGTAATTGATATATCTCTTACATTAATGTTTGGTGGTATGACTGGAACTCGATTTGACGGAAACAATGGAACTCCTCAATTAACTAGTGATGGTGTTGGACTTGGAGATAGAACTTTTGGTTCTTTCCCATATTTGAATACGCCTAACTAAACTTTGTTAAGTTAAATATTAAAGAGCACTCATTGAGTGCTCTTTTTTTATTCAGAAAATAAACAGATTGAATTTAAGTGATTAGATAAAGAATTTAGGTAGGATATGTTGAGCATTCCTAGTTACTTGACTTGAAAATTAATATTTTTATACCCGAATAAAATTAATTCAGAAATATATTATGAAAAGAAAACAAATTATAGCCGCTTTGGGTGGAATTGGAATTGCAGTATGCGCTGTATTCTTGCTGTCTGCAGACCATATTGATGCTCCCGAAGTTGCAGGAACTAAAAGTGATATTGCAGATTTCTTTGCCTTTGAAGGTGATAATCCCAACAACACCGTATTCATTGCAACCGTACAAGGACCCCTTGCATCAGGGCAACAAACCACCAATGCTGTTTTTGATGAAGATGTGGTAATTGAGTTTAATATTGACAATACAGGTGACTTCGTTGAAGATTTGGTAATCCAAGCCATAAAGCGAGGCGACTCTATGTATTTCTTTGGACCTGCCGCTCCTGCAGAAACTGGACTGGAGAGTACCATAAATACATTTGCTGCAAGAACTGCGGTTAAAATTTCAACAGGAGAAGAGGTTGAGGTAACAACAGATAATTCATTAAAAGTATATGCTGGACCAAGGAGAGACCCTTTTTACTTTGATTTTAATCGATTTAATTTAGTAGTATCAGGTCAAGTTGCTCCAGAAGGTTTTTTACCTCCGGGCGAAGCTTCAGACTTTTTTCAAGACTTAAATGTATTGTCGGTAGCCGTTGAGGTTCCTAATTCTATGTTGGGTACAGCACCGGTTCACGTCGCTGTCGCGGCAGAATTACTTCCGCCAGGCTCATTGCCAAATGCCTACAATGTTTGGGTATCAACAAAAAGAAGAATAAATTAAGAGTTATACATTTAAAAACGAAACAAAATGAAAACATATAAAATAACAGCATTATTCGTTGCAATTTGTACCTCTTTATTGTTTGTACAATGTAACGACGACGACGACAACGGAAATATAATTGAGCAATCAACGTGCTCAGATGGCGAGATGAACGGTAATGAAACCGGTGTAGATTGTGGTGGTGATTGTGAGCCTTGTGACACAACGGGGGTAGCTCTTGATTTTACCGGTACATTTATCCAAGAGGATGTAATGGGAAGACCAGGAGTAAATACGGTTTTTAGCGGTAGTGACGCAGTAAAGAATTTGTATAATAAAATTCCTACATCTATGAGAGGAACATTACAAGACGGTCAAACCGAAACATTTCAAGTAACATTTCAGAATACATTAGAAGCATACCACGATGTTTACGCAGTAGCGTTAGAAATCGACCCTGCTGATTTAGATTATGAGACTAATATTTTAGGTCTTAATGCTGAACAATTTACAACAGTACTAGCAAACTTTGATGCTCTCCAAGTAGCTCCAGACGGAGTAACGACATACTTTGATGGAACAAACGCATTGACAGGACGTAACCTTACAGATGATGTGATTGACATATCCTTAACGTTAATGTTTGGCGGTACTACTGGAACTCGCTTTGACGGTAATAACGGTACGCCTCAATTAACCAGCGATGGAGTAGGGGTTGGTACGAGGGTATTTGGTGCTTTCCCACATTTGGAAATTCCTAATTAATAAAAAATTATAACTACCAAAAAGAGCAATTCGTTGCTCTTTTTGTGTATAAAAAATAGCTAAGATGAATATCAAATATTTAATATATACAGCGACGATAGCTTTAGCGGTAGCGTCCTGTAAAAATGAAACAAAAGAGACAGCAGTCGTTAAAACTTCGAGTTACGAGTCTTATTTAAACAATGTAAACAAGCAATCCACGGTAAATGCCGAAGATGAAGTTGTATATTGGTCAAAGCGTTTAGATAAAGATTCCACGGGAATTGGAGATATCGGTGCATTAGCAGGTGCCTATTCAAGTCTTTTTGAAGCAAGCGGAAATATTAATGCCTTAAAAAGATCAGAGAAATTATACAAACGTGCCATCGAAATAGCAGCTTCAAAAGACCCCTACGTAAGAGGTCTTGCGCATAATTATATTTCACAGCACAGATTTAAGGAAGCCAAACAACTTTTGGAAGATCTCTATAAAGGACCAACAAATAAATTGGCTACCGAGTTAATGCTCTTTGATGTGTATATGGAACTGGGTGAATATGAAAAGGCAGACCAAATGCTCGGGAATTTCAGAAATAATGGCGATTATAATTATCTTATTAGAGTAGCAAAATGGAGTGATCATAATGGAGAATTGGATAGTGCGATTCGTTATTTAGAAAAAGCAAAAGACATTGCCGACTCTAGAAACACAGATCCACTAAAAATTTGGACATATTCAAACATTGCAGACTTTTACGGTCATGCAGGTAGATTGACAGATTCTTATGACCATTACATTAAAACACTGGAGTTACAACCAGACAATCATTATGCTAAAAAAGGAATTGCTTGGATGGCGTACTCAAAAGATAAAGACATCAAAGAAGCCAACCGAATTTTGGACAGCATTCTTGTTAATCACAACATACCGGATTATTACCTTCTAAAAGCCGAAATGGCCGAATATGACGGCGAAACTAAAAAAGCGGATGCATATCTGGATACTTTTATGGAAAAAGCTTCAAACCCTGCGTATGGAGCTATGTACAACACATACAAGATAGAAGTATTAGTGGATAGAGACCCAGCAAGAGCTTTAGAACTTGCAACAGAAGAAGTTGGCAACAGAGCTACTCCAGAGACATATCAATTGTTAGCGCTTGCTCAATTAAAAAACGGAAAAAAAGAAGATGCACTAAAAACTATTGAAACTTATGTTGAAGGAAAAACATCTGAGCCTATGGCATTATATCACAGCGCAATGGTATATAAAGCAAATGGTTTAAAAGATAAAGTGGTTCCTTTAAAGGAGGAACTTGAAGGTGCGAGCTACGAAATTGGCCCAGTGTTAGCCGCGGAAGTAGACAAATTATAATTTTAACATAGTATTAAAAACCAACATTCCTTTTACTCCGTAAATATGTGTGAAAGGTTGGTTGATCACACAACGTGATGATCACTCAAAATCGATTAAATTCGATTTTTTCAGAGTTTTTTTGTTAGTTGAGCGTCCTCGTGGTTGGGGACGCTTTTTTAATGAACCCCACTTTTGAAAAGCCCACGGGGCGCATTCAAAGGTGATGGTTGAATTAATCCCGCCCCTTCTGCGGGATATTTTTTATGCCGAAATTTTAAGAGCATTAATTTGCTACAATAACACATCCCATAAGCATGCATTGATTTGTGACGATAACAGGATTTTATTTCCGTATATAATGCATAAATTGTATTTTATAACGTGTTGCCTACAATTTGAAAAAAAAATCTGTGAACAATCAAAATGCAGAATATAAAATAAGTGAAAATGCCGATAAGGTTATACGTGTTATTCGAACAGAACTGAAACGAAAAACGTTTGAAAAGCGAAATAATCTCTCTGGTAATGTTGCAAAAAATGGCGGATTAAATATATATCGTTCTTTATCATTTTTTTACTCAGAACCGAATTTTGGTCCTTTAGTGGAAATTAATTTATTTTCATCTAATACAAACGAAAGTGAAACAGAAAGTAAAATAATTTTAAAAAGAGTTAACGGAGCAACTTATAAAATGCATTTCTGGGGAGCGATTATATTTGCGATTATTTCTGCACTCGTTTCCATTTATTTGATAATCAAAAACGGATTTAATTCGATTGAGATTTTAGCACTTCCAATTTTTGGGATTTTGTACTTAATTGGAATTGAACTATTGGCGGATTACACTATAAAATCTCTGATTAAAAGCGTTGAGAAAATGATGATGTCCGAAAAAATTGCGCATAAAAAACTGTAGGCAACAAAGAACTGAGGTAAAAAACAACCTTTTTCTTCATTAAATTTTGACATTATTTTTTTGGGGCGAGAATATATT
>NZ_JBPOFW010000006.1:0-181373 GCF_051252435.1 Patiriisocius sp.
ACGCAGGAATTCTGCGCAATCGACAATCCAACCATCGCAGATTTACAGACAAACGAACCGAACATAACTTGGTACGACGCGCCCAACGGTGGAAACGCATATGCGCCATCAGACCCATTGATGGATGGACAGAACTATTATGCCTCGCAGACAATCGCAGGATGTGAAAGTTCAGTGAGATTAATGGTTATGGTGGAAATTTTCTCATCGAGTGATCCAACAATAAGCTCAAATGGAGGTGATGCTATATGTCTTAATACTATAATTGAATATACCACGGAAACAGGCAACACGAATTACATCTGGAGTTTTACAGGTGGTGAAATTATAAATGGTGGAGGAACAAACGATAATTTTATTGAAATAGAATGGACAGAACTGAACAATACTTCGGTAAGTGTGTCTTATGATTCAGTTTCTGGATGTGGTTCTGGAGCTACAACTACCTTTAATGAAATAGTGGAAGTTTGTGCAGATATTATTATTTCAAAAGTTGTTAATGAAGATGAACCAAATGTAGGTGAAATTGTAACATTTACTATTTCGGTTGAAAACCTTGGGCCAAGTGACTTTTTCGATTTAGAAATTAGCGAACAGATACCTTCAGGTTATACTATTTCAGAATTTGAAACATCCATAGGAATTTATGATCCAACTACTGGAATTTGGAGTATAGATGTTCTTGCCGCAAATGAAACTGCTATTCTTACTTTAAAAGCTGAAGTTTTGGGAACTGGCGATTATCTAAATACCGCCTTCATTATATCTTCAACTCCTTTTGATTCTGACCCTTCCAACAATAGCTCCGAAGTAACTGTTTTTCCAAGTTGTTTAAAGGTTTACAATGAATTTTCCCCAAATTCAGACGGCATTAACGATTTATTTGTAGTCTCTTGTATCGAGAAATTTCCAAATAACACGCTGCAAATATTCAATCGTTATGGAAGCTTGGTTTATAAAAAGAACCGTTATGATAATTCTTGGGATGGATGTGCCAATGTAAATGGTGTTGCCAATAAAGATGAAGTTCTTCCTTCTGACACATACTATTATGTACTTGATTTAAAAGATAATAAAGACCCACTCGTTGGTTGGATTTTTATTGTGAAATAATCAAAGTTTTCTTCAAAAAAAGTTTCAACATAAAATACTACGCTATGAACTTATATATATTGTTAAATAGAAAAATAGTATTGCCAGCATTGATGCTTGCATCTACGGTTGTGTTTGCACAACAAAACCCGCAATACAGTCAATACCTTTATAATACGATGAGTATCAATCCGGGATATACTGGATCATTAGAAACGCTAGATATTGTAGCCTCTTACAGAAATCAATGGATGGGTATTGATGGAGCTCCCATCACTCAAAATTTTGGGATACACACTCCGTTACGAAATGACAAAATTGGAATAGGACTCAATATTGAAAATGATAAAATAGGGCCTGCAAATCAGTTTTACGTGGATGGTAACTTTTCATATACCCTTAAATTAAATTCAACTTTAAAATTGGGGCTTGGTCTTAAGGCCGGAGCTAAAATATTTAACGTAGATTTTTCGAGGGGAGAATTTCAAAATGAAAATGACCCAGCAAACATGAATGTAAACAATATGACATCAACGATTTTAGGAGCTGGTGGATATTTATATACAGATAATTGGTATTTGGGTTTTTCTGTACCCGATTTTATTACCAACAGGTATTTTGATGACGTTGAACAGGCTATTGGTGAAGAAGAAATTCAATATTTTTTAATTGGTGGATATGTATTTGAAGTGAACCCAGACTTAAAATTTAAACCCACTTTTTTAGCAAAATACCTTGAGGGTTTTCCATTTGTGGTAGATGTATCTGCAAACTTTCTAATAAAAGAAAAATTTTCTATAGGAGTTGCTTACAGATACGAAGATGCCATTAGTGCACTCGCTGGAATTGAAATAACCAACGGTATTTTTATAGGCTATTCCTATGACTACACATTTACAGATCTTACCAATTATAATTCTGGTACGCATGAAATTGTATTACGCTACACCTTACCAAAAAAGAACCGAAGAATAAACTCGCCAAGATTTTTTTAAACCTGAAAGACAATACTTATGAAAACACACGTACGCTATATATTCGTTTTTTTTACTATTTCTTGCTTTTCACAATCACAAATAAGAAAAGCAGACAAGCTATTTGATTCAAACGCATTTACAGCTGCAGCCGAAGAATACAATAGCTATATTGAAGATGAAAATAATATTTCAGCAGAAATATATTTAAAAGCTGCAGATGCAAATTACAATATAAATGAAATGCGTAAGGCTGTAACATATTATGAAAAGGCTTCTTCTGAAGACAAGCTGCTTTCTGAACCTTATTTAAAAAGATATGTTCATAGTTTAAGAAGCATTAGAGAATATGATAAAGCTGATGCTATTTTTACCAAACATCTTGCAAAAAATGGCAATACCGAAGCATTATCACTTTATAACGAAGAGATTAAAGCTTTTAGAGTACTGGAAGCAGACACTCAACCGTCAAGATATTCATTGACTAATGTTGAGATAAACTCAAAATACTCAGATTTTGCAAATATCATTTATAAAAATCAGCTTATTTTTTCTTCCTCTAGACCTGGAGCCGCCAAAGAACTCTATGCATGGAACGAACAACCCTATTTGAGTCAGTTTGTTTCAAATCAAAATGAGGACGGCAGTCTTGGAGAGCCCAAACTTTTTGCCTCGCAGGCAGGTTCAAAATTTCATGATTCAACCTTAGCAATTGTGCCAGAATCTAATGATGTTTATTATACATCTAATACATTGAAAAAAAATAAATTGGTCTTAGATGATTCAAACAATAATAATTTTAGCCTTTATAAAGGAAAGATAGAAGACGGAAAAATCACGGGCAAAGAAATTCTATTTTTTGACACCAAAGATTATTGTACGGGACATCCCTCAGTAAGTGATGACGGAAAATATTTGTTTTTTGCTTCAGACATGCCTGGAGGTTTTGGTGAAGCCGATATTTATTATTGTAAAATTTATGATGACGGAAAACTCTCTTCGCCAGTAAATGCTGGCGCTAAAATTAATACAGCAGGGAATGATTTCTTCCCCGTTTTTAAAGAAAACATATTATACTTTTCATCAAATGGTCATGTGGGTTTTGGCGGTATCGATATTTATGAAGCTAAATTTGAAGAGAACAAAACCTTTTCAATTCCTGAAAATTTAGGAAAAACTGTCAATACTTCGTATGATGATTTTCATCTAATTTTTAACAAAAACGAAAATACTGGCTACTTCTCCTCTAATCGCGAAGGTGGCAAAGGAGATGATGATATTTATTATTTTGAACGTGCTCCATTACCTTGTGATCAATACATTTCAGGAACCATAATTGACAAATTATCAAAGAAAAAACTTGAAGGCGTTCTTGTGACCGTTACAGACTCACTCGACTCTATAATGCAAACCGTACTAACAGATGTTGCAGGTAGGTATCAAGTTAAAATACCGTGTAAAAACAAGATTACTATACTGGCTACGAAAGAAAAATATCTTGAAAAATTTGACACCATAACAACTGGAGATATTAATGAACAAGCTACACCAGAAGTAAATTTTGAACTCAATAAAATAGAAGACATAATTATCAAGGATGAAAAAGGGGTTGAAAAGATAAAAATGGATCCCATATTTTTTGAATATAATAAAGCAGAAGTTACACCAGAAGCTGCTTTAGTTTTAAATAAAGCTGCGGAAGTAATGAAAGAAATCCCAAATATGGTTATCAAAATTGAAGCGCACACAGATTCAAGAGGAGCATCAAAATACAATCTTGACCTTTCTGACCGAAGAGCAAAAGCGACGCAGACTTACCTTTATGAACAAGGGATTGCCATAGAAAGAATTGAAAGCGCTAATGGTTTTGGAGAAAGTAGACCTCTCAACAAATGTGTGGATGGAGTTCGCTGTAGTGATGAAGAATATGACATAAACAGAAGATCTGATTTTATAATTATAAAAAAATAATATGCTATTCATCTGAAACATTTTACAAATAATCTTTTTTTGTTTATATTTAACATAGTTCCCCAACTCTGTTATTATGAATATTTTTCTTCAATCCCATGAAGTAAAATCAATTATCCAAATGGTTATGGAATCGCTACTGCTTAAAGCAAATGAAAGAAAGGTTGAAAAACAAATATCATTTACTGTTTATAATTTTTACAATGCTATCTATTTCGAAAAATTCAAAAAAAATCCTTTTAAGAAAATTGGACATCTAAAACATTGTTTCATCAACCCCAATATGGGAATACTTCCCCATGACCATGGAAATGAAGAATTAATCACCATTCAACTTTCTGGCACATTAATTCAAAAAACAAATGATGGTGAAACAAATGAGCTAAAACCAAATCAAATTTTATGGTTAAATCCTGTTTATGGAATCAAACATTTTGAATATAATCAAAGTAGTACAAATTATCTAGAATGTATCAGTATGGGAATTACAGCTAAAAAAAATGATATAAAAGATAAAAGCAAGCTCATCACGATTTCAAACAATAAAAATGTTTTAGAAACACTCATAACTCCAAATAACGCTGAAAAAAATTCGATTTCAATTCCACAGGATTTTTATATGCACTACGGAAATTTTAATACTTCACACACTTCTACATATACGCTCAAAAATAATAAGAACGGTTGTATCATTATAAATCAAAAAGGAAATCTTCAAGTTAATCAAACACAATTAAATGAATTGGACACTTTTTTTATATGGGATATTGAAGAGTTTAGCTTAAAAGCTGAAACGGATTCAAATTTTTTATTATTTGAATTATAATAATTTTTCACAAGTCTTTCCTCTAAAAATACCTCGGAAATTTTAATCTTTCCAAACCTCTCTACTTTCATTCTCCATCGAAACATTTCCGGAGCAGCCTCCGGTATTCTTGCTAGCGTGCTCTTCCAAATGGTTTTAGCAGAAATTTCAGCAAATAAAAACACCCTACTTAAAATTTAAAATCATAACAGATTTTTGATTTCATTTTAATTTCAGAAAACACTTGATGACCCTAAAACTGATAAAAGAGTAAAAAGTCACGCAACTTTTTACGATACCCGTAGACTACAAGAAAAGAATCCTTAAAAAATTGTTATGAAAAAGTTTAAAATATTATGTATCTGTTTAATAATTACCTCATTTGTTAATGCGCAAGATGTTGCTTGGCTAAATACAATTGGCTCAGAAGATTATGAGACCGTTAGGGTTATAAAAACAGACAGCGAAAATAATGTATATGTTTTGGGTGAGTTTAATGGAACGGTTGACTTTGATCCTGGAAACGACGTTTTTAATCTTACATCAAATGGTTTTAATGACATATATGTTCAAAAACTAGATAGCGAAGGGGCTCTTGTTTGGGCAATAGCTATAGGTGCTGAAACAGATTTAGATTATGCGAGAGATTTTGCAGTTACTGATGAAGGTAAAATATATATTGTGGGCGAATTTAGCGACACTTTAGACCTAGACCCTGGAACAGATGAATTTATTGTAGAAACTGAAGGACAAGAAGATGGGTTTATAATCGCCTTAAACGATAACGGTAGTTTCAGTAATGGTTTTAGTTTTGGAGGTGAGAGTTTTGACTATTTAAATGGAGTTGAAATTGCTCAAAATGGAAACGTAATTTTGACTGGATCGTTTTTTGGATTGGTAGATTTTGACCCAGGCACAGGGGTTGTGAATTTAAATTCAGCAAATGGAAACGCATTTGTACTTACCGTAACGCCTAGTTTACAATTTGTACATGTATTTTCATATGGAGGTTCCGGCGCAGGTTCAGTGATACCATTAAACGTTTTAGAGGACACTAATAATAACATAATTATAACGGGTACATTTAGTGGCACTGTAGATTTTGACCCAACCAACGGTGTTGAAGAATTAACAAGTACAGGAGGAACTAACTACTTTGTAGCAAAATATACAAATGCACAACAATTGGTTTGGGCAAAGGGTTTTGGCAATGGTGATGTTGACCAACGTCTTAGAGAATCAAGTTTAGATTCCAACAACAATATATTGCTTACCGGTGGTTTTGGCGGGACTATGGATGTAAATCCTAATGCAGGTATTTTTGAAATAACATCACAAGGAAATTCTGATATATTCATAGTCAAACTTACTGAAGCTGGTGGTCTAAGTTGGGCGAAAGCAATTGGGAGTGACGATTTTGATCCTGACGAAGGCTTTTCAATTACTACAAACAGTCAAGATGACGTAATTGTTTCAGGTAAGTTTTTAAAAACAGTCGATTTTGACCCAGGAGCTGGAATCTACGAACTAACTTCTAATGGCGGTAAAGAAATATTTGTTTTACAATTAAATAACGAAGGCGAATTTAAAGCAGCTTATAGCATGGGAGGCCCAGATAGAGATACTGGTGCTGCAGCAGCAATAGACGCCAATGACGCAATTATAATTGGTGGAACTTTTAGAGACACTGCAGATTTACAACCTGGAATTGGCGTTAACAATATTACATCAAATGGAAATGCAGACGCTTTTGTTATCAAGCTGAACAATCTCACATTAAGTATTGGAGACAATACAATTAGCGCTTCGGAAATTGTAGCCTACCCAAACCCTACTACTGGCATTGTTAATTTAAGAGTTCCCAATACAAACAGCGCAATCAAAGTGACTATTTGCAACATGCTCGATCAAGTGGTTTTTGAGCAGAAATTTCAGCAGGAAGAAAATGTACTTTTCAAATTACCTGAAGCCAATGGACTTTATCTCTGTAATATTTCGGTTGGAAATACCAGCCAAACCATCAAATTGATAAAAGAGTAAAAAAACACGCAACTTTTTACGACACCCGTAGACTATAAGAAAAGAACACTTAAAAAATTGCTATGAAAAAGATTTTTAAAATATTGTTATTCGTCTTTGCTGCAGTAATCATTTCGTGCCAAGATGAACCTGTGGCAGAAGATATCATAAACCGAAATATGGTTGATGAAGAACTGTTCAACTTCTTACAGAGCACTGCCGGTAGTGATGACCTTAGCATTGATTGTATAAAGTTTAATTATTCATTTACGGTTTTTGAATTTGACACGGCTGGCGAGATTGTAAGAGCTACTGCAATTTTTGATGATTTTCAATTTGTGCAGTTTTTAGATAATGTACCAGAAAACAACACTATTAGCATCAACTACCCTATCGCAGGAACACTTGAAAATGGAGAGGTAGTCAATATAGAAACAAATGAGCAACTTAAGGAAGCCATACAACGGTGTGCCAAAGAGGAATATCAAATTCGTTGTAATAACACACTTAAAGATTGTAACTGGAAAGTAGTCCCCGTTGACGACGAACCAAACGATTATGAAGGTAGTGTCTATTCACTAAAAAGTAGTGGGAAAGTTGAATTCCATCATCAAAGCAATGTTTATTTTGGAACTTGGGTTACCTTATATATTGGAGATGTGCTATACTTGAATATCGACCTCAACGATGACGAAGATATTGAAACATTCTGGGATGCAAATTGGACAATCGAACTTCGTACCCTTAATGATATTTATCTTGAAAACGACGGAACAAATGTTGCGCTCAAAAAAGATTGTTCATTAGATTGTAACAGCTCAACATTGAGAGCTTGCGAAGCAGACGACACACCGGGACAAGCTGTATTTAATTTTTTAAGTTATACTTCTTGCTTTGAAATACCTTTTGGGCACAATGCACTTGAAGCTATAACACATAATTTTTATGAAACCGAAATGGATGCCCTTGAAGCCATCAACCCGATTTCAAATACCGAATATACAAACACCACAAATCCACAGACTATTTTTGTGAGAACTGCGTATATTGAAACCCAAGAGCTTTTACAAATCAAAGAAATTACGCTAGAAGTAGCACCCTGTCCTGAAGGATAAAATTGTTTAAAAATTCAACAAACCTAAAAATATTGGATTTAAACCACCTTATTAAACAATGCATAAAAAATGATAGAAACGCACAGAGCTCCCTGTATGCAGAGTATAAAGACACGCTGTATTTTCTTTCATTAAAGTACTGTCGCAATCAAGCAGACGCCGAGGATAATCTGCACGATAGCTTTATGACCATTTTTGATAGGATTAAAACGTATAGGCACGGTGGTTCTTTTGAAGGATGGATGAAACGCATCACTATTTTTAAAGCGATTGACAAATACAAAACTAAAAAACCAGTCGCCATTGAAATAAATGATGACATTCTAGAAGACAACGTGAATATTGAGGAGGAGTTAGAATACATTTCGCTGGATACATTATTAACCTGTATTCAAGAATTGCCTGATCAATATAGACTGGTTTTTAACTTGTATCAATTGGACGGTTTTAGTCACAAAGAGATAAGTACCATGTTAGGAATTACTGAAAGTACGTCCAAATCAAATTACCATCGTGCTAAGCTCCAATTGAGAGATAAAATAAACATATATAGAAATATTCCAAATACCAAGGTGTATGAAAAATGAAAAAGAAATAGGAAACGCTTTTGAAAAAAAGTTAGAAGGTGCAACAAAGCAGGCACCACCAGCTATTTGGGAAAAAATCAACGAATCGCTGGACCATAGAGATCGTCGTCGAAAGAGAGCATTCTGGATTTGGGGAGCAGGCATTTTGCTCATTGGCCTTCTAGGTATTTACATAATAACAGACTTAAATGATAACCCAATTAACATTGTCGATACGCAAAAAACAAATAACAGTAATGATAAAAACAGCCCAACAACACCTTCGGAAATAGATAACAACGAAGAAATCAATCCAGGTGAAAAATTAAATAAAAAATATATTGAGGGAGAAATTTCGGAAGGAACCACTACTAAAACCGATGGGCAAATGGTATCTAAAGATGATAATGAGATTGAAATTTCAGAAGAAAAAGCAACCCAATCTACTCCCAAACTTAAAAAAACTAAAGAAAGAGTAATAGATGAAGATTATGATGTGACAAAAAATTACCGCTATTACAATAGCAAAACGAAAGAGGACATCATTACCGAAAACAAAAAATTGATGGATAGTGTGGTTCAAAAAAACATCCAACTGCAAAAAAGTCTAGACTCGATTACCGAGTTAAATTCAAAAATGGAGAAAAAGAAAGACTCTTTGTAAATTTTAAATGCCCGCAATAATGCGGGCATTTTTTATCATCTTGTTTTAATAAAAGATACGTGTTAGCTCAATTAGAGCACAACGTTAAAGTAAAGGGATATTCTCTGTTTTGACTGTACATTATCATCAAACAAATTCTGGTATAGAGGCAACGTATAACTGGCACCAAAGATGAAAGTTTTTACAGTTAGCTCTGTACCTAAAGTAGCATTTAATATTGAACCATTAGTAGCATTTAAAGTTTGTCCATACTGTTCTATACTTCCGTAAACATCTCCAGAAACCCCAATAAACGGCGTAATCTTCATCTTCTCTCGAGCCATCAATGTGTATAGGTTTGTAGCGTAACTAAACTGATCACCAAACTTATATTCATTCTTGTTCTCACTTTTTGCATAGTAGCTTATCAAAGTATTTAAGCCTATTTTGTTACCAGCATAATTATAACCAGCCGAAAGTATAACATCTAAACTACCCGTTCCAACTTGAAATCCTGGGTTTATATTATCTGCCAATCGTTCTTCGAATTTACCCGTAGGGAGTTTAGCTCCTAATCCTATTTGAACAGAGTGACCAGAGTTTTCTTTCTCTACTGAAAAATCTATATTATCTGATTTTTTATCCTTATAAAAAACATACTTATACCAACCAATAACGCTTATGTCTCCCAATCCATTTAAGTTTTCATCGATTCCATTAAAAGACCTGTTAAGATATTGATATGGTATTGTCGCGTTGACAAAAAAAGAATCTTTAATAGGCACTTGTGCCCATATTTGGTATGTATTGAATGTTTCTTTGCTAATTGGTGAATTTTCAAATATCCCATTTTTAGATTCATAATTTTGATACATATAACGCACTCCAATAAAGTTTGAATTACCTAGTGTACCATAACCAAAACTTCCACTACTTGTAGCACATCCACAGAGGTCACAAAAAACTTTTTGCGGTTCAAAATCACTATGTTCTGTAAGGATATCACATGCATCTGAAGAATTGACGCTCCCAATTAGCAACAAAAAAATTATTGCTATTTGTTTAAAATTCTGAAAAACGTTCATCTTCTAAAAATTTAGTGTCTGTCAATGTTTTTAGAAAAGCAATTAAACTTTCCTTTTCATAAGATGTAAGGGAAATCCCGTACGTATTGTTGTCTCTCAATAATGATGGGTCAACATTTCCATTATCCACCATACCTGTATCATAAAAATTGAGTACAGCCTCTAATGTTGAAAATCTACCGTCATGCATATATGGATATGTAAATTCAATATTTCTAAGGCTGGGAACTTTAAATTTATAAAGGTCATTTGGATCTTCTAAAACATTGAAACGACCTTTATCTTCTAATAATGGATTAACATGTAATCCATTGTTTCTAAAGGTTTGGTCTGTAAACAAATCGGTAGCATGGCAGGAACTACATTTGTTATCAAATGTTTGCAATCCATCCATTTCAAGTGGTGACAATGTCACCCCCTCTTCGTTTCTAATAAATTTATCATAATTAGAATTTGAAGAAATCATCATTACCATAAATTGTGATAATGCCTTTAACATGTTTTCGGTGTTGATTTCACCATCTTCAAATGCTCTAACAAATTGGTCTTGGTAATAAGTATCTTCCTTAAGTTTAGAAATAACATTGCTGAGCGTCTCTCCCATTTCTAGTTCACTCGTAATAGGAATTATGGGCTGGAGGTCCAAATGTGATGCCGCACCATCCCACATAAACAAACTTTGAAAGCCTAGATTTTGAATGGGCTGTGCATTTCTAAAACCTACTCCACCGTTTACTCCATGACTTAAGGTATGGCCATGATGTGTAAATGCAAATGCTTGTTCATGACAAAAAGCACATGCAATAGCATTGTTTGACGACAGTTTACCCTCGTAAAATAGCTTTTTCCCTAACTCAAAACCTGCTTCAGTAACTAAGTTATTGTCTATATTGTAAGCCAACTCAGGAAAATTTGACGGAATCTCAAATTGTACAGGTACTGCCTCATAAACGGGCACATCTGCATCATTTGAACACGAAAAGAGAAAAAACAGCCCTAACCCTAAAAAAAATATATTTTTCATACGATTTGTTTTAAAAAGAGCTACCGAAGTTTTTTAAACCTCAGTAGCTCTTTATTCATTATTCGTTATGTACGTGATCTACAGCAAACATACCTTGAATGTTTGTAGCTATTACTGCAGTTTCAATAGCATCTGTATGAACTTGATCGTAACCATCCATAAAGTTAACCGAGGTAGCACCATCAAACACCCTTGAAATATCACTCTTAATATGTATTTCTGGAGTTTTATCAGTCCTTACTCGAGCATTATTACCTAGTGCAAGCGTTACTTCTTTATAGTTGTCAAGAGATGTACCTACACTCCCCATATGAACATTTAATGCTTCATT
This sequence comes from Patiriisocius sp., assembly GCF_051252435.1. Classification (NCBI taxonomy): domain Bacteria; kingdom Pseudomonadati; phylum Bacteroidota; class Flavobacteriia; order Flavobacteriales; family Flavobacteriaceae; genus Patiriisocius; species Patiriisocius sp. The sequence continues at coordinate 11,626 of NZ_JBPOFW010000006.1, forward strand.
ATCTATTGTTGCGCTTGAGTAAGTTCCATCAAGTCTAATAAACTTATAACCAGATGCCCAACTCCACATCATACCTTCCTCAGCGGCATGCTCTAAAAACTCTCCCTGTCCATCTGCTCCAAGTAAAAATCGTTCTTGATCAATTCCTACACCAAATGTTATAGATACATAATCTGCCGCATCAACGTTGCTTAATGTAATAAATATTTCTCCAGCGTTGTTACCATCCATTTCATCTACAATAAATACATTATCTGCAGTAGGATACTCAAAGATATTTCCTTCTATATCTGTAAACCGTATGTTACTTACTATATATTTAAGGTTATCTAATTTATAGGATTCCCCATTAGATTTGTTGTAGGTAGTTCCAAAAATAAAATCTTGGTCTGCTACTCCATTATCAAATTTTATAATTAGATTTCCTGTTTGCCCGGTTAAAACTTCTCCCGAACCGTCGTCATCACTTGAACATGATATGATAATCGCACACGATAGTATGGCAAGTGTATATTTTAATATTTTCATTTTTATAAATTGTTTTGTTTATTTTTTTTTCCAAAATTTATTTTAATCCCAAATTAATGGAATACGAATGCTAGCCATAAACAGTCTTATCCTAAAGCGACTTTAAATTAGGGTCTCGTTTTAAAAATTGAGCCATAAGATATCTCTTCGGAAATAAAACCAAAATAACGCCAACACCATTGCCCCAATAAAATAAAGGCAATGCATAAAAAATAAAATCTAAACTATGGGAGGTTTGAAATGAAAATAACTATAATCAAACGTGTAAAATTCTTCAATTTTAGAAGAAACTTCCTTTTTCGAAACAAATATCTTAGAAAACTCTATTTCATTTTGAAAGTGGAAATACAAAGGGAAAAAAGACTCTACAATATGCAATGTAGAATTATTTGAATCTCCATCATTCGAAGAACTGGAAAGCAATTGTTTTGACAAATGACACTTACCATTACACGACATCTCTGGAACATCTTTATTCACACAATACTTTTCAATAATATAATCAATATTGAGTTGGAAGTACGCAAAGTACCCAACATGATACATAGGCCTTGAGGCGATACTAATGAACAATGTTATGACGAAAAAAAATTTCAGAGAAGTAAAATTTAATGTTACAAAAATACTATAAAACGAAAAATTATGAGGCTGAAAGCAACAAAATAATTTAGAAAACTTCTCCCCCAAAAATTCTAATTATTTATGATTATTAGTATTTTGTAACCTTTTAAATCCAATTTTCGTATTATATATATTAGACCTATTTTACGTTATTTGTATAAGCCAAATCTGTAATTTTAAAAAAACATAAATATTGAACCCATAAACCCTAACGACAGTATTTTTGTGCGAAAGCTCAAATTAAACTGTTCGTTTTTTGATTGATGAATGCCTCCGGCTGATTACCGGAGGTTTTTTTTATCTCAACTATTTTTATGACTTTTGTAAAGTGATTTTTTGATCTATGAATTATACTATTTGTTATACCAGTAAGGCCATGGAAGGCCTAAATGAAGCTTCGGTGGAACTTATTTTCTTGATTACACAGGAAAATAATGTGGCAAAAAATATTACGGGAATTTTACTTTACAGTTTAGGGAATTTTTTCCAAGTACTCGAAGGGGATGAAAAGACGGTAAAAGAACTTTATGATGAGCATATTAAAGTTGACCCAAGACATAAAGACGTTTTTGAAATTACAAGCAAAAATGCCCCAGCCGTTTTTTCAGAATATAATTCGCTCTTTAAGATTATTAAATCGAGTGAAGAGCTAATTAATCTTCAAGAATATCTTTCACTAAATAACATAAGTAGCACTTCAAATAAGTTTCAGCGTTTGTTGAACACATTTATCATTTAAAATTCAAAAAGAATTTTATTTTTTGTGTTAAATAAATACTGTTTTCCATTAATCTCAGATTTTAGTAAAATGTACATTTGGGTATGGGATATACTATATGCTATATAAGCAAGGCCAAAGAGGGCTTGACCCCTCAAGAAATTGAGGACATCTTCAACAAAACATACACAAAAAATTCGCTAAAATCGATTACCGGAATTTTGATTCACGGGATGGGGAACTTTTTTCAAATTCTCGAAGGAGAAAAAAATGAAATCCTTCCCCTGTTTGAAGATATCATAAAGAAAGACGCGCGACATGCAGATATTTTTGAAGTGATAAGCAAACCCAAAGATGTTGCCATCTTTGCCAATTACCGCTCACATTTTAATATTATAAGAACAAATGAACAACTTGAGGATGTAAAGAAGTATCTTCGCGAGCATGATATAAATACAACGACAGATAAGCTTCAACGCTTGTTAAGTCCATTTATCCTTTAAGTTATGAGCAAAACTTTTATAGCACCATCAATACTCGCAGCAGACTTTGCAAATCTACAACGCGATATTGAAATGGTGAACAATAGCGAAGCAGATTGGTTTCACATAGACATCATGGATGGTGTTTTTGTCCCAAATATCTCTTTTGGAATGCCTGTTTTAAAAGCTATTACACAACACGCAAAAAAAACCATTGATGTGCATTTAATGATTGTAGACCCGGACAGGTATATTCAAACATTTGCAGACCTTGGCGCAAACATACTTACTGTTCACTACGAAGCCTGCACGCATTTACACCGCACCTTACAAGCAATAAAAGCTGCAGGAATGCAAGCTGGTGTGGCATTGAACCCACATACAAATATTGCCCTTTTAGAAGATGTAATCAATGATATTGACCTCGTTTGTTTGATGAGTGTCAACCCAGGTTTTGGAGGGCAGAGTTTTATTGAAAACACATACAATAAAGTAGAAGCTCTAAAAGAAATGATTGATGATCACGGAGCATCCACTAAAATTGAAATCGACGGTGGCGTTACCAATAATAATGCAAAACAACTTGCCGAAGCTGGCGCAGATGTACTCGTTGCCGGAAGCTATGTATTCAAATCTGAAAACCCAACGCAAACCATCGCCGGATTAAAAGATTTGCTGAAATAAAATTTATTATAGTTAAAACCTTAAGGTTAAATGTTAATCAGAATTTCGATTGATATTTAACCTTTATTTTTGCACCATACTTGATACTATGGCTTCAAATAAAATTTCAAAAAATACCATTATTATTGGCGCGGGACCCATTGGGATTGCTTGTGCGCTTGAATGCAGAAAAAATAATATTGATTATTTAGTGATAGAAAAAGGAGCGTTGACAAATTCAATTTTCAACTATCCATTGAACATGCATTTTTTTTCGACTTCGGAAAAATTAGAACTCGATAATATTCCATTTATAAGTAAAAACCCTAAGCCCGATAGAAACGAAGCACTCGAATATTACCGTAGGGTTGCGACCTCAAATGAGCTAGAAATCAACTTATTTGAAACTGTAATAGATATTCAAAAGGAAGCCGAAAATTTTTCGGTAAAAACCAACAAAGCGTCCTACATTTCGAGTCATGTAATCATCGCCACAGGGTTTTACGACATCCCCGCCCTACTCAAAGTACCAGGCGAAGAATTGCCCAAAGTAACCCACTACTACAAAGAAGCGCATCCCTACGTCATGCAAAAAGTAGCCGTCGTTGGCGCAAGCAATAGTGCCGTTGACGCTGCCCTTGAAATCTACCGCAAAGGTGGCGACGTTACCATGATTGTACGTGGAAAAGAAATAGGCGAACGTGTAAAATATTGGGTGCGCCCAGACATCATCAATCGTATTGAAGAAGGAAGCATCAAGGCCTTTTTCTCTTCGGAAATTTTAAAGATTGAACCTTTACAGATTACCATTAAAACTCCAGATGGTATTAAAAAAATAAAGAATGATGCTGTGGTAGCTTTGACGGGATATCGCCCTAATTTTGATTTCTTAAAATCTTCAGGAATTGAAATTTCCGAAGAAAATAAAATTCCGAAGTACAATCCGCAAACTATGGAAAGTAACGTAAGTGGTCTTTACCTCGCCGGTGTTATTTGTGGCGGTACCGAAACGCATAAATGGTTTATCGAGAATTCAAGGATACATGCTAAAATGATTATTGAGGACTTAAAGAAGTGAAAAATAAAGATTGAATACTGAATGTTAAGAACCACCCCGATTCAGCAAAGCTGAACCACCCCTTCTTAAAAAAACGAGGGGAACATTTCCATCTTTTTTCACTACATCTACCAGCCAAAGGCGTCCTACCCGCTACCAGCTTTTTCACTACCAACTACCGACTAAAAGAATATTGACTATTCAATACCCCGCCACTCGCATGTTTAATGAAGTCCTCACTAAATTATACACTTTAGGGAATGTGCTTTTTAACTCTGCGGGAGATTCCATAAAATACTCAGCCAAGACAGCCATAAATTCGTACTGATTTGTGAAGGCGTAGTCTCTAAAAAATCGGGTTTCATCCAATAATTTTTTAAGCTCTTCATTACTCAACCTTTTTAAGATTTCGTTGAATTGTTTTAAAAATCTAGAAGCATCAATATCGTTTGAAACCTTTGCTTCAATATGCATGGCGTGCATAAATTCATGAATACCTAAGTTGATATTATCATCTTCAATGGAGTAGCCGTCTTCAAAATCTTTCCATGAAAAAACGAGCGTTTTTTCCTTGGGATTAAATTCTCCTTTATGAAAAGCCTCGTTGTTATTGCTATAAAATTCGTTGGGGAAAATCAAGATGTTATCAATGAGAGAATAGGTATAATTTTTTCTCCCGAAACTAAGCATCACTCCTACTGCCGCAATGAGCGTTTTCATTTTTTCAGTAACATGGAGTCCCTCGCGACCTACGAAATTCTTTTCTGAAATGAAAGTTGAAACCCTATGTTGAAATTGCTTTTTTTGTTTGACGGTCAATTTTCCGTAGAAAGAAAAATGAAGTTCTAAAATCTTTATTTGTGAATGAGTGAGCTTTCTAAAAACAAACAAATTTGTGTACAAAGGCCTGTCTTTGTTGTCAGCATACCAATTTTCATAAATCCGAAAAAAGAAAAACAAAAGACCTATTAGCACAATTGACAACGCGTAAGGTGCGAGCCATTCATAATTGCTACTAACAAATTGTATTGCCATATTTTGAAATAAAAAGCACAAAATGCTCATAATTTAAACGGCATTTTGTGCTTTAAAGTATATTTTGAGGTTGACTAATTTCGGTTTAAAATACTCAAAATGTACCAAAATAATAACATTAATGATGCGAACAATCCTAAGGCTGCACCTACATATTGGTCCTCGCTGTATTTATGCACCATGTTTGAGGTTTGGTACAAAATTGATCCAGAAGCCAATGCAATCATTCCCACACTGAACCAAAGGCCTAAATTGAAACCGAACAACGTTCCAGCGATTATCAATCCTAATGCGATGAAAAAACCAATAGCGAGTATTGATTTCAAGAATGAAAAATCTTTTTTAGTCAATAAAACAATAGCAGAAAGTCCTGTAAATAAAGACAAGGTCATAATCGCAGCTTGACTTAAAATATGAGAACCTCCGTCGCCCGCGGTGTACATTGCCATAAAAATAAGCGGGATAAAAATAAAGGCTTCGGCGATTACGTAAATCAATAAAGCCAAGTATTGTTTTGTGGTATCATGATTTTCGATAGCCATTTTCTCTGCATAGCTCGTTACTAACATAAACCCACCCAACATTAATAACCAAGTCCAACCTTGAGTTAATGAAAGTGCAAAATTTACTAAAGGTTCAATTTGAAAAAACACCATTTCTACGAGCACAAAAAGCAAAACTGCCAATGCCAAGTGAGTGTATGTTTTTCTATAAAATGCAACTCTTTTTTCTGAAGTCAAGTCTTGAATAAAAAGTTGTGATTGCGGTTGTTGTATTTCTTCCATGGTACTTGTCCGCTCTTGCGGAAAATTTAGTGTTAATTTTTTTAAATTCTGAAATTAAATATAATCAAATACTGTGCTATTTTATTTCAAATTACCTTTAAAATTTATAAAATTTGATAATCTCTGAAAACTTTGATTGTAGCGTTATACGCAATGAAACAAGAACGCTTCTCCCCTTTTATATTTCCGAAGTTATTTAAAAAATTGAATTTCTATTTTTTACTACTATCGCCTTTAAAATGCTGGGCACTACTTTTAAAAAGCACATTAAATGTAGTCAAACTGCCATAACAGCGCGTGATATATTGTTGCAAATCTACTTTGTCTTGGTCGTCCATAGTTTTACTACTATTTATTTTTTGTTCCATCACTCGTAATCTATCGCGCAACATTACAATTTTATGGAAAAAGGTGTTGATAGGGATTTCTTTATTGGAAAGACTCACGTCCTTAGGTTGCAAAATCATCGTTCCTCCTTTGTACTTATCTGCCAATGGCACAACTTCACTTACATCACTCCACTTTTTTAAAATTTCCCGGAGCGAATTTTCAACTTCATAAAAACTTACGGTGTCCACATCATCATCTGCAGATTCAATGACTTCAAAATCTGTATCTACGTCTATGGTTTCAAGACCATTGTCTATAAATGTCACCCAATATTGGGTGGGAGACACATTTGTTACTACTCCTTTTCCATGTTCGGGATGGTTAATTCTTGAACCTATTCCTAATATTCTTTTCATCTTTTTTTATTTTTCTTAAACTTAATCAATAAATTGAAAGTACGATTTTTTATTATTTCTGCCGAAACAAATCTTTATAAATAGTATATTGTATGTTTCAACTTAATCCACCTCATGAAAAAAATTGCAGTACAATCTCTACCCCTTTTTGAAGTAATTACAGACATCGCACAAGCCCTAGATGTGCCCTATCACGAAAACTGCGGCGAGTATCATCTTGACCTGCCACCGGACCTCGGAACCGGCTATATCAAAGGGATTAACTTTGATGGAGGCTTCGGAATCATTATGTATAAATGCACTTTTAACGAGGATGTTGAATTTCATTTTGTGGTAGATGATGTGCACCCATTAAAATTTTTATATTGTTTAGCGGGCCAACTGGACCATAGGTTTCAAGATGGAAAAGAGAACAACACTATTGAACAATATCAAAGTTCAATCGTGGCAAGTAAAAATCGAAATGGTCATATTTTGCACTTCAAAGCAAACACTAATATTGAAATAGGGAGCCTAGAAATTGATCGCGAAAAATTCAAGGTCAAAATGGATTGTGAGCTTAAAAACTTGACGCCCGAATTGAAAAATCTTTTTAGAGATAAGGAAGCTTCAAAACAATTTTACCACAATGGATATTTTAGTTTGCAAATTGCCGATCTATTTAGAAACAGCGAGAGTTTTGATAGCAACGATTTTATAAGACGCATCTATCTAGAAGGAAAAGCGTATCAAATATTAACGCACCAAATCATCCAGTTTCACGATGATATTCAAGATGACGGTAACAGAACATTACTTCGGAAATCTGAAGTAAACCAAGTAAATAAAGCCACGACAATAATAGAAGAAGAAATAAACGACCTCGATAATATTGAACAGATTGCTGAACGTGTAGGTCTCAATATAAATAAATTACAACAAGGTTTTAAATATCTGCACAACAGTACGGTCAATGAGTATATTCAAAATTGCCGACTGGATTTGGCAAAAAAACTTTTGAATAAAACCGATTATAATATTTCAGAAATTGTAGAAAAAATTGGACTCTCTAGCAAAAGCTATTTCTCCAAAGTCTTTAAAGAACGTTATGGCATTCCTCCTTCAGATTTCAGAAAAAAGAATCACACTAGGTAATAAAAAAAGCTCCACTCAAAGATTTGGGTGGAGCCACTAACAACCAATGAAACAATGGCTTATTCAAATAAATAAATCGCATTGTTACCAGAATTATAAAATTCAATTGCTCAGAAAGAATTCCATTTTGTGAAAGTACTGCATATTTAAAAGTACGTGTTGCGGAAATCGCACAATCATTAACTCAATTGAACTAACCCTGATTAAATTGTTAAAAATTTAAGTATTCTCTAACGCATATTAACATTTAAAGTAATGTTAATAAAATACATTTGTCATAACGTTAATCTAACAACAATTCAAAGCGCATGCATTTAAAAACTAAGGAATTAAAGACAACTGTGTTACTTTTTATCTTTGTATTTCTCACTTCATTTTTCTCAAAGGCACAAGATATTCCAACTTCGTATATCAAGGAAAAAGTCGGCTTTTATAAAACAAATGATCGAGGACCTTATAAATCTATAAATTGGTTTTGTAAAAATGGTGAAATACGTGATGCGCGCGACCCTTGTACAGACAACAAAGACGATGCCAGACAACACGCTGCCTACCGAGATGACACCAAGGAAATCGCAAAAAAATACAATATTTATTTAGGCGAAATTTTAGCCAGTACAGATCGCACCGCTTTTTGGGATGAATCTAACAATCAAAGTAGATTGAAGCAATACCAACTCAATAAATATTTGGGTAGTGTTGACGACGGTTGGATACAACGCAAGTCGCAATTTTATCGAGGCGCCGTACAGAGTGAGGACGAAAAAGCATGGGGAATTGAATTTTTTCAGAAATTTTTGCCACGCGACACTCGCGTTGTCAATAACTACTTTTTATTGCGCCAATCATTACGGGATATTCCCCACGACGGCGATAGTAACCTAGCACAAGACATGCGTAGCCAATCTAAGAATGTTGCAGATGAGTTTCCGAAATTTATGGATGCCAGAATCAAAATTCATGGAAAACCCACCATCGAGGATATTGAGATGGTACGCAATTTTCAATCAAAATATGAAAACGACTTAAAGCCAAAAACGAAAGAAGAATTGATCAATCTTCAAAAAACAATGGCAGAGTTTTACGCGCCGTTAGATTTAACAACACTTAGAAATCAAGTGCTTCAAATTTCGAAAAATAATGAAACACGTGCGAGACTGCTTCAATTTTTAGATACCTATAAAGACACGGACAAACCAGAAATGTTAGTACCTCAATTAGCTGATATTCTCTGTGTAATTCGAACTGATATCACAGATGCAAAATCAGGTAACGATAGATTGTTATTGCTTGATTTATCAAACGCCATTGAAGATGTTCTGCTAAAAAAGAGCCAAGAATGGCAACCAGATGATGTTTTAGGACTTCTTGAAAAAATTAGACACCTCAGCCTTGCTGCTGCTGGCACAGGACTCATTGAATTATGGGAGTGGGAAAAAGTAAAACCACAACTCGAGGTACATTTAGGCAAAGAAGATGTGACGCTAGAGCAACTCAACGAATTTTTAAATACCTCTCGAGGTATTGTTGAGTGGAGCGCCTCGATGGTAAAAGCTAATTATAGCGATGTCGTGGAATTGTACAGCACGTTTGAGCCTATGGCATATGGCTTTATTGATGACAGAATTCGCTCATCGGTTGCGTTGGACTTGGGGGAAAGTGTGAGCAAATTGGGAGCAATGATTGCAAAAAAATCAAATATTGCAAATAATGTATTGGACATTAAATCGCAAAGCAATATTCGTGGTTTGAATCCTGGTTATGCCTTTGGCGAGCTCGTTGTGATTGAAGAAAGCCCAGAAAATGTACCTATTGATACCGATAAAATTTACATTTTTCAAAAACCACCAAGCGACCTAAAACCAGTTGCAGGAATTATGACGGTGAGCGAAGGAAACCTCGTATCGCATGTGCAATTATTGGCGCGTAATTTAGGGATTCCAAATGCAGCGCTTTCGGGAGACAACTTGAAAGCGTTAACAAAGTATAATGGGAAAAAAGTATTTTACGCTGTTTCAGAAAAAGGCAACGTAATTATCAAAGTAGAAGATGACATGAGTGCTTCGGAAAAGGAACTGTTCAGCAAAAAAGAGCGTAGCCAAAAAAAGATTGCAGTGCCCGTAGAACAAATACGATTGGATGTTCAAAAAGTATTAAAAATGCGTGATGTAGATGCAAATGACTCCGGAAAATTGTGTGGGCCTAAGGCAGCAAACCTTGGGCAATTGAAAAAAATGTTTCCTGAGAATGTGGTGGAAGGATTGATAATTCCTTTCGGAATTTTCAGAAAGCACATGGATCAAATGATGCCAACGGAAGGTGTTTCATACTGGCAATACCTGAGCACAACATTTGCAGATGCTGATAAGATGAGGGATTCTAAAATCTCAGAAAAAGAGGTTGAAAATTTCCAGTTACTTCGACTTGAAAAACTAAGAATCGCGATTGAAAAAATGCCGCTCGATGCCAGTTTCGTTTCAGAATTAAAAAGTGGTTTTAAAGATGCCTTCGGAAATAGTATTGGCAATGTTCCTGTATTCTTGCGAAGTGACACCAATATGGAAGACTTAAAAGAGTTCACTGGAGCGGGGTTAAATTTAACGTTGTTCAACATACTTTCAGAAGAAAATATCACACAGGGAATTAAAAAAGTGTGGGCTTCTCCTTATACAGAACGTAGTTTTAAATGGAGGCAAAAATATTTGAACAATCCTGAAAATGTATTCCCATCCATTTTGATCATACCAAGTGTAGATGTTGATTACAGTGGTGTGATGATTACTAAAGGAATCAATAGCGGTAACGATGACGACCTTACGGTTGCCTTTAGCAGAGGCGCTGGTGGCGCGGTTGACGGGCAAAGTGCCGAAACTAGACTCATTACAAAATCGTCAGATTACTTATTAGCGCCTGCGCGCGAAGATGGTTATTTGAGACTTCCGAAAACGGGTGGAACGACAAAAAACATCACGACGTTTGAAGAGGAAATTTTAAATGAAAATAACATTTCAGAAATAAGAAAAATTGCAGAGGAGATTCGAGTGAAGATTCCGCAGGAAACAGATACCGACTACAAAGGCGCTTGGGATGTAGAACTTGGATTTGAAAATGACAAACTGTGGTTGTTTCAAATTCGCCCTTTTGTAGAAAATAAGCGTGCAAAAAGTTCGGAATATCTAACATCGATTACACCTCAAGTTGATTACAATCAATTGGTATGGGTAAAAGAAAAAATTTAAAAATATATTAATTAAAAGTTACCCACTCTTGTGGGCATTTAAAATGAAGAAATTAGCATTTATTGCATTAGGTTTGGCCGTAGTAGCATCGTTTGGTTTTTATCCCATTGATGGATATGAACGTTCTAGAATTGAAAGGCTTCTCTATATTCAAGACCAAATAGACAGCGGAGCAAAGTATACAAGAATTGAAGCAGGAGCCTACGCTTCTATAAAAGATATTAAGCTTAATCTTACAAGTATAAGCGATACCCCTATTGATGATCTTCTAAAAGAAGACCCAGAATTCTCAAAGAAAATCGCACGCATAACACCGGGAGGAGCCTACTCCTTAGCTGTTATGGACATCACAGACCCAAACAATATAAAGTATGCATCGCATAGAGAAGATGTGGGTTATCAGCCAGGAAGCGTGGGGAAAATCGCAGTACTAAATGCGGTTTTTTATGAAATGTCAAAAATATATCCAGATGATTTTGAAGCGCGTATTGCTCTATTATGTAATAAGAGAGTGACTTCAGGAATCTGGGGATTGGGCGATCACCACACCATTCCTATTTATAATGCTGAAAAGAAAACGCAACAAAAAAGACAGGTTGTCGCTAGTGATGAATTCACTTTATTTGAATGGTTGGATCACATGGTAAGTGTGAGCAATAACGGTGCTGCAAGTGTGATGTATAGAGAGGCAATGTTGATGAGTGCTTTTGGAAAAGACTATCCAAGACTAACAGAGGAAGAAGCGACCAAATATTTTGAAGACACAGATAGAGACTCACTAACAGTTTATGCGAACAGAGTTGTAAACGACCCATTGCGCACTTTAGGAATTACCGAAGACGATTGGAGATTGGGTGGTTTTTTTACAGATACCCCTGGAAAATACGTGGGACGTATGGGTGGAAGTATAGGAACTCCTAAAGGATTAATGAAGTATTTAGCACAGTTAGAACAAGGTAAAGTAGTTGACGAGGCTTCAAGTTTAGAAATGAAACGGTTACTTTATATAACTGACAGACGTATAAGATACGCACAATCAAATAGATTGGACAGCGCCAGAGTATATTTTAAATCTGGTAGCTTTTATAGTTGCGATAAAACAAAATCTACACCTTGTGGGGATTATGCTGGGAATAGGTTCAATTATATGAATTCAGTTATTACAGTAGAACACCCTGAAGGAAAAAATTACATCGTTTGTTTAATGAGTAATGTTTTAAGTAAAAATAGTGCTGGAGCGCACATGTATCTTGCCACTGCGATAGATAAAGTTATTACCGAAGAGTAGTCGCTTTTTTATTAGACCTAATATCATCAAGTGCGTGCTTTGCAAAAAGGCGCACTTTTTTGTTCCTATGTTTTAACAAAGGCATTATAAGTTTGATATATCTCATTTCAGACGTATGCATCATTACATTTAAAACGGCGAGTTTCATTTTTGAACCTCTGTTTTTTAATAATAACGAGAGTGCTCGTGTTTCAGTCAAAGCGTTCACTTCAAATGACGAAGGGTTGTATGTATCGCTATCAATAATATGATATTCAATCATGGGTAACATGGTACTTTTTAATCTCGATTTCAGTAAATTATCAAGAAACTCAATGGCATTGATCTTCGTCTCTTTCTCTTCACTTTTTAAGCCGAAATATGCCGTCTGAATATCTGAGTAATCATACTTCAAACTCAACAATTTGAAAACACATTCTAAACTTTGCTCCAACTGAAGTTCCAAAATATCGATCAAACTTTCGCGAGCTATCTGTAAATCTACCTGCAAATCGTTGGTCATTTCGGTTTCAGAATTCATTGACTTCGCTAGCGAAGATTTTATGCTGGAAAGGGTATTGATAGAATTTTTATAGTATGCTCCTTCCCTAAGAATAATCTTTGTGAGCAATCGTTGATCCAAAGAAGCCTGTGGAAATTGAGACCGTATTGTATTCAAAGATTTCGCAGCTTCAAGTCTAATCACAAAATCCTTACTGCGCAAAAGTCGCATTAAAATTTTGATGGCATTTCTATTCTTGAAGAGTTCAATAACCCCAGGAATATGGCGGCGCACATTATCTTTTAAATATTGATTGGTATCCATTTCCAATATTGTTTTTGCAATGGATTCCCCATAATTTCTTAAAGCCTTTTTAGCTCTAACATTGTATTTTTTACTCGCTAAAAATGCAATGAGGGGTTCAATAAATGGTGGGTGATTAGTAATTCCCGCAGCTTTAATGGCATGTTTAACAATGTAACTGGACTTGTTGTTAAAATTAACGGAGATAAAGGAATAAAACTTTAATTCACGAGCGTAAGCAATGGTCATCATCAACTCTGCAACTTCTTCTTTTCTTATACCATCGCCCGCAGCTGAAAACGTTCTAATCTTTTGGTCAATCCGTTCGTTGAGCCTAAATTTTGTAGCTAACTTTTCATTTTGTGACGCCGCTTTTGCCAAACACAGCAATGCTGCATTCGCCTTGTAGGTAGATGGATTTTCTAAATACGTCTCAAAGAGTTTTGCATCATCAATATTTGTATGGACAATTAGATACTCAATGGCTTTATAGACCAACGCATCGTCCTCTTCCTCAGTCAATCTTTTCACTTTTTCTATCGCGGTACCTTTTCGATAATCATATAATCTTTCAATTGCTTCAATTTTCACTTTATGAGATGGGTGGTCAAGTAAATTAACAATATGACTTTCAAAAACATTATATTTCACATCATGTAGCCTTTCCAACAAAGCCAAAATTTGTGACTCACTACCACTCTTCAAAATTTTAATATTTTCTGAAATATTAGATTTCTGAAATTTGTGCTGTGGAAGTTGATTATTCTCTAGCGAACGATGGATATTAGTTCTAAACGATTCAAAATAAGCCTCTCTAAGTTTATACACGAGTACCATCCAAACAAAAAGCACCAGTAAAATAATGACTGTAATATAACTTGTGCTGAGTTCTAATCTCTTGATGACAAAAATCAGCAACAATCCAGCAAAACCTGTTGCTATACTATCTACAACCACATCGATATAAGATTTAGCCTGGTTTTTAACATGCGACGGAATGGGTAAAATTGAAAGTTCAATACCTGCTTTATTTATAGATTGTTTGAAGCTTCCGTCCATTCCTTTGATGATAATCAAAACCCAAAGTTCTGGAAAAGTCAAAAACAATAAACATCCCATTGCAATCCCTAAAGGTAAAATCAAAAGGTTACTTGTAACTCCCAACCAAGCTAATAATCGGTTGGTCAAAAACAATTGTATCAATAATGCAATTACATTAAAAGAAGAAAACCAAAAACCAAAAAAAGACGCAAGCTCATCACTATCAGGAATGGCTCTATTGGCAAAATCACTAAATTGAAAATCGACCAACTTTGCCATTATCACCCCTACTCCCACGATGGCAGCGAGGTACGTTAAATGCTTTGACCGGATGATTAATTTATAGGCTGGAGTGAATTCGGTTTCTTTGGTCTTTCTTTGGTTTATGATGTAAGTACTTAATTTACGTATTCTCATTTTCCAAACACCATTTAATATTGGGATACAACCAAGTATCAACAATGCTGCAATTAGTATGACCACACGATTTCCGAAGAGCGGCGCAATAATAGAGGTAATATATCCTCCAAAAATACCTCCGGCGATTGCTCCAGCACCAATAAAACCAAACAGCCGTTTTGCTTCTCTGGCATTAAAAACCATGTTTGCCAGAATCCAAAATTGTGATGTAACCAATACCGCAAAAAGGGAAACGCTTAAATAGTAAGCATATAAAATGAAGTCATTGCTTATACCGCTGTACATCAAAAAACTCAAAAGCATAAAACTGGCACTAAAAAAGAGTAATGTGCTTGTTGTAGTTCTTTTAAGGGAATATTTTTTTACGGCTCTATTGTAAAAATAAGAAGTAATAACTGCAATCAATGCTACTAAAAGATATGCGTACGGAAGATGATTTGCCCCTAATTTTGAAAGAAATAATGCATTAATGGTAGGTTTTACCATCAATAAAACAGTGATTAGCAGAAAGATATATAACTGCATAAAAAAAGAGATGCGGATTTCCCCATCTCTTATATCAAACGTTTTCTTAAAAAGATTTTTTAACATTATAAAACTACACTAGGTATTTCTATAAAGAACGTGATTTTTTCATTACTTTTTCTAAAGGAATTACTAAATCTCTTATAATTTGTTCACCATAATCGTTATCTATTAGAGCTACCATTATATATTTTCTGTCAGGTCCCCATACGAGAACTGAATCTGCGTGATAGTTTTTCCACGAACCAGATTTTCTATAAAGCTTAGCGTTTGGTGCTATTTTATCGAGGGTATTTACAAATTTATGGTGCAAAGCTGGATCCCGCATAATTTCTAACATTTGCTCAGATCTTTCTTCACTAATCAAATTACCCATTGCGAGTTGATAGTAAAAACTACAAACCTGCCTTGCAGTTGCAGCGTGACTAAGCCCTTTCATAGGCTCTGGGTATCTTCTACCTCCTGCAGCATATCTTTTTCCAACCCAAAGACCTCCGCCCACTTCTTCATCATATAATTTATGCTTGGGCATTCTTAAAACTTCTTCAATTTTTTCATAACCTACACGATCAATCATACGTGTGGTAGCTTGATTATTAGATTTACTAATCATCAAGTGCATATCATTCTGAATCTCTTTTGAATCTTTTAATTGGCCTTTATCAATCGCATCCATAGCAGCCAATAAAACAGCAATTTTTGGCAGGCTAGCCGCATACATCATGTTATCATCATTAATACCAGCATACTGAATATGATCCAAATCTGACAAATCAACAATCCCAATAGCCATTTTTTGATTTTGCAACAATGCTTTCCATGCCTTATTTTTATACAGTTCATTATGAAGCATTCGCTCTAAAGTAGGGTCTGCTAAATCTGAAATAGGATCAACATCGCAATCATTTACCAATGGTAAATCTTGAGAGAAAACATTCAAAGTAATAGAAAAAAATAATCCTAAGGTCAATAAAAAATTTAAGCTATATCTCATAGAAATAATATAAGGTTTTAAATTGTTCTAGTCAAAAATATTTTCACAAAAGTGAACAAATGTATGTTAAAAATCGATATGTGATTTACTGCTTGATAAATATTTAAACGAATTTTAGTTAATATTTTGTTATGATGGCAAAATGTGTAAAGTTTACTTCTATTTACTGTATTGTTTATAACGCAACTATCTAATTTTAGTATATTCGCACTATCATAAAAAAAGCATAAAAATGGGTTTATCTTCGGAAATAATGGACGCTATGAAAATAGCAATGAAGGCAAAAGATAGTCAAACATTACAGGCATTAAGGTCTGTAAAAAGCGC
Source organism: Patiriisocius sp. (assembly GCF_051252435.1). Lineage (NCBI taxonomy): Bacteria > Pseudomonadati > Bacteroidota > Flavobacteriia > Flavobacteriales > Flavobacteriaceae > Patiriisocius > Patiriisocius sp. The sequence continues at coordinate 28,013 of NZ_JBPOFW010000006.1, forward strand.
AATACTCTTAGCGCAAACTGAAAGTGGTGCAAAAGAAGAATTGACAGAAGATGAAGAAATAAAAATTTTACAGAAACTCGTAAAACAACGTAAAGACAGCGCTGCTATTTACAAGGAACAAGGAAGAGAAGATTTGGCCAATCCAGAAATAGCAGAAGCAGCTGTTATTGAAAAATTCTTACCTGAACAATTGAGCGAAGAAGAAGTTACAAAATTAGTAGATGAAGCTATTGCGCAATCTGGAGCAAACTCTATGGCAGATATGGGGAAAGTAATGGGAATAGTCAACGGCAAAGCTGCCGGAAGAGCAGATGGCAAGACAATAAGTACTATTGTTAAAGCGAGATTGAGCAATTAAAGTTTAGAAAGTATTAAAGAGATTCTGTCTTTCGACGGAATGAATTGGCCGCGTGGCGCAACTGAATAGCGCATCAGATTTCGGCTCTGAGGGTTGGGGGTTTGAATCCCTTCGCGGTCACGAAAACCAAAAAGTCGATACTTTAGTATCGGCTTTTTCATTTGTAAAATTTAGAGAATTAGAAATATTTAATCCTTTCATGATTTTAAATAAATCAATAAGCGAAATCTCACTAATCTTCCAAATTACTCTCAGAATCTCCATCCTTTTTCTTATCACCGTTAGCTAAACTATATACTACTAATACAATTACAATACACACAACGGCAAAAACACCAATAATTACAGTTCCTATTCCCCAATTGACTAATGGCAAAAAAAGTGAATTCATATCTATATATTTTAAATTAATGACAACTATGTTTTGAGTTTACCTGCTCTACAAATACGGAATTTGACGGCGAAATATATTTAATACCCAGTCCTAATCCACGAACTATAAATAACACTCCTATCACTACAACAAATACAGGAATTACCTTTACAATACGTTGCTTTGCTTGTCCCTTTAAGAAATTTCCAAGATAAATTGCTGTTGTCATTAGCGGTATTGTACCAAGTCCAAAAACCGCTAAATACAATGCACCATAAGCAGCACCACCACTAGCCAAAGCTCCAAAAACAGCCATATAAACAAGTCCGCAGGGAAGGAAACCATTTAAAAAACCAATTGTAAAAAAGGTACTTGGATCTTTCTTTTTAAGCTCTGCCCCCATTGCCGATTTTACTTTAGAAACGGCTTTATAAATAGGCCTCGAAAAATTATATTTATTAAAAACCTTTGACGGAATCACTATCGTAATAATCATTCCAACACCAACAATTATAGATAACTGTTGTTGTATTCCAAACAAATGCAAACTCTTTCCTACGAGACCAAAAACAAATCCAATCACTCCATACGTGAACAATCTTCCAGTATGATAACTCAGTATTTGAAAGATTCGTTTGCTATTACTTTTGCGGTCTAGAGGTAATAAAAAAGCAATTGGCCCACACATGCCCACGCAGTGAAAACTACCCAAAAGACCTAATATGAGGGCAGACCAAAGCATTAGTATAAAATTTCTTCTTTGTACATATAAAAAGTCCCATTATAGGTCCAGTCTATCGTGATGTTCCATCGACCATCTAACAAGTTATTGTCAGGTATGAGCAAATTAGATTCGGTTAGCGAAAGTTTAATTTCGCTATCGAGTTTCTCATTAGATGGTCTATATAGAAACAATGTTCCCTTAATTTTTGAAGGTTCCATGGCAGCTGGGAAAACAATTTCCCAACCATTAGGAACTTTTTTGCTGATGATTTTTTCTTTAAGATTGTTCATATTTGTTTCTGCATCAATCTCGTTTTGATATACCATTTCCTTAGCGTAGTACTCTTCAGTCACTAAATCATGGCTATAATTCTTATCTGTACTCATGGTGATAACCATATACATGATAAAGCAAATAAAACATGCCATCCCTACTACGATTCCTGTTCCCCAATTCCATTTCATATCTTTTACCCGTTAGGCGGATAACTTATTAATTAAACATGTTTTGTTTCCTCTTTTGAGGTCTCTCTTTGTTCTTCAAGATTCTCCATCATCAGCTTTTTTTGACAATTTATATTCTGTCCTGGCTGCCCATTTTTAAATCCTAGGCAACATTTATTTTTTTCAGTACTCATACTATCTTTTTTGGGCGTGACCTCAGGTCAGGCTATTTGTTTCAATTCCTCGATTTTCGTACCTCAACCTGCGGGATTTCCACTTCTATCCTTTACGCAGTTTCGGCTAACTTTTAGTCTCGCGTCACCTCATCTTGAACAACTGGTTATCTTAATAATGCTGGTCACATTTCCGAAGTAAAACGAATCACTATTCTAGTTATAACTCCTTGGTCCTAAAAATGCGGTCGTAGTTGTTTCTATTACATCATCTCCACTCAATATTTCGATAGTGACGCGGTCTTTATCTCCAGTAAGTGCACTTGCATTAATCTCAATAAAAAGGGTGCCTTCTGCCAGGCCTTCTTCGTCAATATTCAACATCTCACTTGTGACTAATTTGATAGTTCCTTTATGCGACTTAAGCCTAAAGCGAACATCCTCAATATCTTCAACAGTTTTATTTATAAGCTTATAGGTGTATACGTTACTAATAATATTATCCTTCTTGTGTTCATATAACTGTCCCGGTAATCTTAAAATCTGGGCTTCGATATCATTACGTAAAAACAGTAGTCCAATGAGTACTGCAATTAAAATTCCCAATACAACCACATATCCTTTGAGGCGGGGTGTGAATTCAAATTTTTTCTTTTTCTCGATATTATCTTCACTAGCATACCTAATGAGGCCCTTTGGTAAATCAACCGCTTCCATTATTTGATCACAGGCATCAATGCATGCTGTACAATTAACACATTCTAGTTGTGTACCGTTACGAATGTCTATTCCTGTTGGGCAGACTTGAACACATGCAAAACAGTCAATACAATCTCCCTTTCCCGTGGATGGCCTATCTTCATTTTTCTTGAATTTTGCACGACCTTCTTCTTTTTCTCCACGTTTGTAATCATAAGCTACAATGATAGATTTATTATCAAGCAAAACTCCCTGCAAACGCCCATAAGGACATACGATGATACATACCTGTTCTCTAAACCATGCAAAAACAAAATAGAAAACACCTGTGAAAATAAGCAACGAAATAAGCGTACTTACATGATTTGAAGGACCGTCAAAAATATATCGCAACAGTTCATCACTCCCTATTAAGTATGCCAAAAAGACATTGGCAATCAAAAACGAAATGATAAAAAACACTGTCCATTTTAAGATGCGCTTTTTTATCTTCTCAGCGTTCCAAGGCATTTTACTAAGCCTAATCTGTTTACCTCTGTCACCATCAATCCAATATTCAATACGTCTAAAAACCATCTCCATAAATATGGTCTGTGGGCAAATCCAGCCGCAAAATATTCTTCCAAATGCCACTGTGAACAATATTACAAAGACCACTCCTATCAACATCATAATGACAAATAGATAAAAGTCTTGCGGCCAAAAAGGGAATCCAAAAATATTAAACCTGCGTTCCAGTACGTTGAACATCATAAACTGGTTGCCCCCTATTTTAACGAAAGGTGAAGCAAACAAAATTACCAGCAGAAAGTAACTCACATATTTACGATATTGATACCATTTACCACTAGGTTTTTTAGGAAATACCCACGCGCGCTTTCCCTCAGAGTCTAGCGTGCCCATTGTATCTCTAAAATTATCCTTCCCTTGTTCAGCCATTTTAAGTTTTGAGAAATTTTATTCTCTGTTTGTTTTACTTCGGAAATTTTGAGCTCATTTCCCTCTGTATAGTTAATTGTGTCCCATTTATGTCCATCGCACAAATTTCCAAAGGGAATCTTTATTTTAAAATTATTTAAATAGCATCAACAGGAAAATGGCATCAAAAACACCTAATACCGAATGCTTTAGTTTCACGGGAACCTCAAAGGTGTCAAACCTTTGTAAGCGATAACTATGCGTTGCTGTATTGAAATCAATTTCACCTTGGACAACAAGTATTTTTGCTTTTGATAGCGCCATGTGTTCTGGAAATGTAACACCTTTGCACAACCCTATTGCTAGTAATTTTTTATCACCTTTGTCATAAATGGGTTTTATTATGGGCGAATTACTATGGGGTATCGCATTTGATATCTGGTTTAATATATTTTCCATAATTATTTGATTTAGTTCTCTATAACATTATTAGTTACTGAGTCGTTCTCAATCAACATTAATACTTGCGTACTATCAACAACTACCTCTTTTATTTCGACGGCAGGTACGTTTTCATCAACCCATAAATCACCTTCTGCTTCTTTGGGTTCTGCTGGAGTTGTGCCTTGGAAACCTAAAACGTAACTAGCAACTTGAGCCATTTCAAGAGGTTTTAGATCTGTTTTCCATGAAATCATCCCTTTACCTGAACGGCCACCTTCTGAGATGGTATTAAAAACATTTTTAATACCACCACCTAAAATCCAATATTCATCAGTAAGGTTGGGTCCAATTCCTCCTCCTCCATCAGCCTTGTGACAAGCGATACAATTATTTGTAAAAATAGTTTGACCAGCTTTTAAGTCTCCTTCATCTGAAAGTAATGTTACTGTATTTACGTCTACTAAATCTTTAGCTGTCTTTTTCCAAGCTTCAATTTCAATGTTCGCCTCTGCCACAGCCAACTCATACTCTTCAACTTGATTATAGTCGTTAAAGACTTCAAAACGCACCAGATAAACTACAGCAAAAACAATTGTAGCATAAAACATATATACCCACCACGGAGGTAAATTATTGTCTAATTCCTTAATACCGTCATAATTATGATCTAATATTATGTCACGCTCTTCTTCTATGTCTTTACTACCTAAAGCTGCTTTATATTTTTCTTTGATCCATTTAAATTCGTCCTCTTTTGCCATTGCAGCTTCACTATCATATTTGGCTTTTGCTTCGGGCTTTAAAGTTTTATAAAGCACACTTTGTACCGAGGCAATACTAATCTCTCCGGCAATGTAGAATAGAAAAATTACCCCATAAACAGCCCACAACCATGGTTGCTCTTCAAATGCTCCAGTTTTTCCAGAGGCTCCTATCTTATCCAAGAAAAAATATCCTAAGACAGCAAGGCCAAAAATTCGTATAAATGATGCAGTACTTCTCATAAGGATGGCTCGTTATCGTGAATGGTATCTTCATTTAACGGTATGCTACTTACTTCACTAATGTGTTCTTTTGTTGCTGTAAAGACCCACCAGAATAGTACAACAAAAAAGACAAAAAAGATGAGTAGCGATATCATAGGGTAGATAGCTACACCGTCAATATTTTCTAAATTTCCTTTAATAAATTTCAACATGGTTTATTCGTTTATGTTAATGGTTGATGCATCCCCATTTTTTACTTTAATATCTGTCCCTAATCGTTGGAGATAGGCAATAATCGCTACAATTTCGCGATCCTTCATATCTACAAAATCCTCCCCATTTTCCTGTGCATATTTTTTATCTGCTTCATAAGCTTTTGCAAAATCTGGATCATTATAGAGGTTTTTCTCAATGGTTTTTCCTTGCTCTTCCATCCATAGTTGTGCTCGGTCAATTTCCTCTTGCGTATATGGCACACCAAGTGTTACCATTGCTTCCATTTTGGTTTCAGTATTATCTTTATCAAGCTTATTTTGAATCAACCATTTATAAGATGGCATAATCGAACCTGAAGAAGTACTCTGAGGGTCATAAAAATGATTTATATGCCAGTTATCACTGTACTTTCCTCCCACACGTAATAAATCTGGGCCGGTACGTTTACTACCCCATAAAAAAGGATGGTCATATACAAACTCTCCGGCCTTGGCATACTCCCCATAACGCTCTACTTCACTACGGAAAGGTCGCACCATTTGAGAATGACAGCTCACACATCCTTCACGTATGTATAAATCACGTCCCTCTAGTTCAAGTGGTGTATATGGTTTTACACTAGAAATCACTGGAATATAATCATCCACCATTAGCGAAGGAATAATCTGTACCATCCCTCCTATTAAGATTGCTATGGTAGCATAAATAGTAAGTTTTACAGGTCTTCTTTCTAACCAAGTATGGTATCCTTCTTTGCTTGTACGTTTTTTTGTTACTTTTTCAAGGGGAGCAGCTTCGGCAAGCTCATCTTTAACTTTTGAACCTGCTCTCGCAGTCTTTATTATATTATATACCCCAATTAATGCTCCAATAATATACATTGTTCCACCTATGGCACGCATCCAGTACATCGGCATGATTTCTATTACCGTTTCCAAAAAGTTACCATACTTAAGGGTTCCGTCTGGATTAAATTCTTTCCACATCAAAGCTTGTTGAAATCCCGCAACATACATAGGTAATGCATATAGAATAATCCCTAATGTACCCACCCAAAAGTGGGTATTTGCTAATTTAAGAGACCAAAGTTTAGTTTTGAAAAGTCTAGGAACCATCCAATAAATCATACCAAATGTCAAGAATCCATTCCAAGCCAATGCGCCTACGTGGACATGTGCTATAATCCAGTCGCTAAAGTGGGCAATCGCGTTAACATTTTTCAACGAAAGCATAGGCCCTTCAAAAGTTGCCATACCATACCCGGTAATCGCAACTACCATAAATTTAAGTACCGGATCAGTTCGTACTTTATCCCAAGCACCACGAAGCGTAAGCAGCCCATTTATCATTCCCCCCCAAGACGGTGCTAGTAACATGATTGAAAATGCAACTCCCAAATTTTGAGCCCAGTCCGGAAGTGATGTGTATAATAAATGGTGAGGTCCCGCCCAGATATAAATAAATATCAAAGACCAAAAGTGCACGATAGAGAGTCTGTATGAATATATAGGTCTATTTGCCGCCTTTGGCACAAAATAATACATCAACCCTAAGAAAGGTGTTGTTAAGAAAAATGCAACTGCATTATGACCGTACCACCATTGCACTAGAGCATCTTGGACCCCAGCATACATTGAATAACTCTTTAATGCTCCCACTGGAATTGCCATACTATTAACAATATGCAATACTGCAACTGTCACGAAAGTTCCCAAATAGAACCAAATTGCAACATACAAGTGACGCTGTCTCCTTTTAAGAATTGTACCAATTAAGTTAGCACCAAATACTACCCATATAATAGCGATAGCAATATCAAATGGCCACTCCAACTCGGCATATTCTTTTGATGAAGTAAATCCTAAAGGAAGGGTTATTGCAGCCCCTACAATGATAGCCTGCCATCCCCAGAAATTTAGATTACTCAACCAATCCTTCCACATCCTCGCCTTTAATAATCGTTGTGTAGAATAATAAACACCCGCAAAAATGGCATTTCCCACAAAGGCAAAAATTACTGCATTTGTATGCAAAGGACGTAGACGACCAAAACTCAACCAAGAGATACCATCTGTAAGGTTAGGAAACAAGAACATCGTGGCCAGCAAAAGTCCAACGCTCATACCAATAATACCCCAAAACATTGTCGCGATAATAAACTTACTTACCACTTTATTATCGTAATAAAACTTTTGTAATTCCATAGTTACTTTGGTTGATTGTTCAATAGGATCGATTTGTTTATTTTTTTATTTGTGGACTTTTTTTCTTTGATAATTTCATCTTCAAAAAGCATTCGCACAGATGGGGTATAGGTGTCATCGTATTGTCCTTTTCTTACCGAAAATATAAAGGCAACAAAAAAGAAAAGTGCAATAAAAACACTTATGGTAAGTAGCATGTAAATAATATTCATCCTTGTATTTGATTTGTGTGTAAAATTAAGAAGGGTGACTTATAAAAAAGATGACTTTTGTCACCTACCAATTTTTGTTTAAGTATTTGAGTATAAAATTTTATTTTATTTGTAATTGTTTACCTAATCTATATGTATACAGCGTTGTAAAAACAACTATACTTATAGAACTCAATGGCATTAAAATAGCCGCAACCACAGGTGCTAAATTTCCAGTGACAGCAAATGTTAGCCCTATTAAATTATACAGCAACGAAAAAACAAAGGCATATGCGATCACCTTTTTACCCTTTTGTGCTAGCGTTATAAAAGTGGTAATATCTTTGAATCGAGTGGCATCTAAAATCCCATCACACGCAGGTGAGAATACGTTTATATTTTCTGAAATCACAATACCCACATCACTCTGAGCAATTGCTCCGGCATCATTGAGACCATCACCAATCATTAAAACTCGATGTCCTTTTTCCTGCAGTGCCTTAATATAATGAAGCTTATCTACTGGTTTTTGATTAAAAACCAATGCCGTATTCTCAGGCAATAAAGCAGTTAAATTTTCTTTCTCGCCATCATTATCCCCAGACAACACCGCTACTGAAAAATCAACCGAAAGTTTTTCAAAAATTGCTTCCATTCCATCGCGATATTCGTTGTAAAAAATATAACAGCCCTTGTAAACATCGTTTGCGCTCACATGCACTGTAGTTTCATTTGCCGAAGCATTCACTGTTATTTTATTATTCACAACGAACTTAAATGACCCCACTTTTATGCTATTGCCTTTTGAAATACCTGTAATTCCACTTCCCACATCTTCCTTAAAATCATCCAACACACAAATATCTTGGTCTGCGAGCATCGTGTATAATGATCTACTTAAAGGGTGGTTTGACGCACGTAAAGTGGAAGTTAGCAAAGACTTTTCTTCGCTTGTGAGCAAAATACCCTCATACATAATTACGTTTTTAGCATTTGTAGTAAGTGTTCCGGTTTTATCAAAAACTACAGTATCAATTGTGGCAAGTTGCTCAATAACACTACTATTTTTTATATAGAAATTACGTCTTCCAAAGATTCTTAATAAGTTTCCCAATGTAAATGGAGCTGCAAGTGCAATCGCACAAGGGCACGCAACAATGAGCACTGCCGTAAATACATTGAGAGCCAATGAAGGCTGATAGAAAGTCCAAAATACAGTAGCAATAATTGCAATACTTAAAATAGCAACCGTGAAACGTTTACTAATTTGATCAGTAATAGATTGAAAAACACTCGCCCCATTTTTATTAAAGATCTCATTTGACCACAGTTGTGTCAAATAACTTTGCTCAACCTGCTTTACTACCTCTAGTTCAATTACACCAGCTCGTTGACGGCCTCCCGCAAAAAGGATATCGCCAGATTCTTTTGTCACAGGAACAGCCTCACCAGTTACAAAACTATAATCAATCAACGCATTTCCTTTGATGAGAATACCATCTACTGGAATCAATTCACCATTTCTAATAATTATTCGGTCACCTTTGATTAAATCATAAATCTGTGCTTGTTCTTCAGAAATATTAGATCCGTGACTACTCTTTCCATTATAATTCAATACTCGTGTTACCGCAATGGGGAAGTATGATTTGTAGTCTCTTTCAAAAGATAAAAAGGAATAGGTTTTTTGCTGAAAAAACTTACCCAGCAATAAGAAAAATACAAGCCCAGCTAAGCTATCAAAAAACCCAGTTCCCCAATCCATTGCCACCTCAACCGTAGAACGTATAAAAAGAACCAGAATACCAATAGCAATAGGCACATCAATGTTTAGCATTTTTGAGCGTAAACTTTTATAGGCTGAAATCAAATAATCCCTTCCAGAATAAAACACAACAGGCATTGCAAATGCAAACATCAATCCTCTAAAAACATACTTGAATTTATCCAACCAAAATTCAGAAACTTCAAAGTATTCTGGGAATGAGAGAAACATAATATTTCCAAAAGCAAAGCCAGCAACTCCAAGTTTGTAAATTAAACTTCGGTCTATATTTGAAGATTTTTTTGTGGCATCATCCAACGAAATATAAGGTTCGTAGCCTATTTTGCATAACAATAGCACAAGGTAATGGAGTTTTAATATTTCCGAAGCGTATGTTATTCTTACTGTTTTCTTAGGAAAATTAACTTGTGCAGTTTTCACTGCGGGATTAAGTTTGTTTAAATTTTCGAGAACCCAAATACAAGAACTACAATGAATGGAAGGTATTAAGAATGTGACTACTTGGGTTCCTTGTTCGTCAAAATCAATGAGTTTATTGACAATGGATTCATTCTCCAAGAAATCAAATTTACCTTCAAAGCGCGACATCCTTGTGCCTGGAGCATTTTCTAACTTGTAGTAATATGATAAATCGTTGTCATTTAAAATGTCGAAAACGGTTTTACATCCATGACAGCAAAAATGTTTGTCTTGATGTTCAATAATTGTAGTCGTACAATCATCACCGCAATGGAAACACGTCTCCATAGTTTATTATAATTTGCTCATTATACCTGAAGCAAAGTTGTAGATTATATGGTTCTCAAAAGATGACTTTTGTCACCCTTAAAGATTAGTTAACAGTCTTGCCATTTACTATATATTTAATTAACTTTAAGAGAAAACCATGAAAGCAATGCCATTATTGGGCTTTACAACCCTCGTTTTAATCACAACTACCATTTTTGCAGGATTAAACATATCATTCACTTGGGTATTCTTTTTAACAATTTTTGGACAAGGATTACTTGTATTTACAGTCTACAAAGTACTCACGGATGATTATTCAACAGAAAAAACTTTTAAAGACTTCTACGAAGACCGACCCGATTTAGAATCTTAAAATATTCAATGAGACACTCTTGTTACTTCTTGTTCTTATTTTATCTTTGACCAGACATTAAAATCCAATGGAAAATTATACAGAAAGTAGGTGTGAAAACTGTATTATAAGACAGTTGAATTCGCTAAAAGCGCTTAAGAAAGATGAATTGAAAAAAATTTCGGACAGCAAGATTATGAAATCTGTCAAGAAAGGAGAAACTATATTTAAAGAAGGTGAGCGTCTCAATGGGGTTTTTTGCGTGCGTGGCGGTGTGTCAAAACTATCTAAGCTTAGTGAAAATGGTAACGACACTATCGTTAAAATTGCTACAAAAGGAGACGTTCTCGGACAACGCTCCGTCATCACTCAAGAACGCACTAATCTGAGTGCCGTTGCACTTAATAACATGGAGGTCTGTTTTATACCACAACAGCATTTGCAAGATAGTATAAATAATAATCCCAACTTTACAAAGGAAATATTATTACACGTGGCAAGTGATTTAAAATTTGCCGACAACGTAATAGTAGATATGGCACAGAAAACGGTAAAACAACGTGTTGCCCAAATACTTATGTATCTTGATGAAAATTTTGGTATTGACGAAGATGGTTATATCGCAATGACCCTTACTCGAGAAGATATTGCAAATGTTGTAGGAACTGCAAAAGAAGCTTGTATTCGCACACTTTCAATGTTCAAGAAAGAAGGTTGGATAATTACAGATGGAAAACGCATTAAACTTGATGACAAAAAAGCCCTCTACAGACTGATAGAAGGCTTCTAGGTTTTTACATTTTTGAAGATTTACATTTTAAAAGTTAGAACAGGTAATGTGGAGTGATTTACCACATCTTCTCCAATACTCCCTGAGAAAAAGTGCGCAATTCCTCTTCGACCATGAGTTGGAAGGCTTATCAAATCTGCTTTTACTCTTTTAGCAAAATTAAAAATTCCCTTTTCTACTGTAAAATCTGAATAAATTGTGACAGCTTCGGGCAGTATAGGTGCTCCTTTTAACTGAACTAGAAAATTTACAATCCGTTGTTCTATTTGTGATGTGCTCATAAATGAATCGCCAGGTTGATTGATGTAAGCTAGTTTTACTTCAATGTTCAACTTTTCAAAAAGTGCTTTGGCCTTTGAAAAAACAACAACACTTTCATCTCTAAAATCACAAGCGAATACGGCAGTTTTAACATCAAAGGAAGCATCGTCTTTTATTACTAGCACAGGTGTGTTTGCGGAGCGCACTACTTTCTCGGTGTTTGAGCCTACAAATACTTCACTTAGCCCACTGCTTCCATGTGATCCCATAACGATGAGTTGTGCGTCAAACTCTTTTGCAACATCATCAATCTCACTAAATACTGCAAAGTTTTTCACTGTTTGATGTACTGTGATATTGTTTAAATACTCCTTATCTAAAAATTCTTCAAATCGTTTTTGAGTTAGTTTCATATAAAACATTCCCTCCATACTTTGTGAACTGTCTTTTGTCAATACGGCTGTACTTAACCCCATCATGTGAACTGCTACAATTTCGGCATTATATTTTTTGGCTATTGTCGCTGCTACTTTTAAAGCATTTTCTGAAAACTCGGAAAAATCTACAGGTACAATTATCTTTTTCATACTATGGGATTTTTAAATGAATATTTTAATTATCCCAAAATTATAATACTAGATGCTTTAAAAAGATGACTTTTGTCATTCCAACAAATATCAGATTCAAAATCGAATAATATTAATTACTCATTAAGAAATGGCTCGAACAAACCGAGCGAATTAAATAACGTTGCATTTGCGTTCAAATACTTTATACCAACCGTGTTTGCTTTTAATGTTGCTTCAATCAATTTTTGTTCCCTAGCGTTTATCAAAAAAACAGAGCTTTCCCCTACTTCAAATTTTCTTTCTTCAGCCGATAGCATTGTTTGATAATCTGCTACAATATCTTCAATCAAATTATTTTGTTGTCTTAAAGAAGAAATTTCAGCTTTTGAAGCCATGATTTTATTTTGAATATTGAGCGATGTCGAAACTCTCTCAAAATTTGCATCTTGTAATTTTATATTCGCTAATCTTACATCTCCTCTTTCTTTTCTCAAAAAAATAGGCATGCTAAAATTTACAAATGCCTTATAATTTGCAGTATTAAAGCTGTTTATTTGATCTGCATCCTGAGTTAGAAAATTATATTGTAAATCCAATTTGGGCAAAAGTTTATTTCTTTTTAAGCCACGATCAACTTCTAGCCCTTTAACTTTTGCTTCAATACTTCTCAATTTGGGGTGATTAGTAAGTGCTTCTTGAATTTCGGTTTCATCTTCCATAAGTAATGAGCTTGACAATATGGTTTCAGTTGGCATTACTGGTTTTATTTCTTCTTCAATTTCTAACGGAATATCGTCTAACCATAAATACGTACTTGCCTTCAATGACGCCTTCCTTGTTTTTAACCGTGCGGCTTCAAGATTTAAAATTCTAGTTTGTAATGTTATTCTAGCTTCAGTAGCGTCAATGGCAGCTATGTCTCCTTCTTCAACACTACGAAGTATTCCTTGATATCTAATTTCGGCATTCGCCAAAAAGCTCTCGTAAATGGTCAATTCGTTACTCGCCTCCAGCCATTCAAAATAGGCCATACTCGCTTCAAAAATTAAATCATTTACCAATAGATTTCTTTCGGCTTCGGTTTGATCAATAAAAAAACGAGCTTGTTTTAACATTGCCATTCTATCATTTGTAAGCAACCCCTGTGCTAAGGAAAACGAAACGCCAGCACTATAGAGTCCGTCATCTGGGACGATCTTACTAGGGTTTAAAAATTCGCCCTTGTTTTCTTCAAAATTGGCTTTGAATTCCACTCCATACCACGTGGGAATTTTAAACGTAGCATTAAGTTGGTCGTAATATTCGGTATCCTTGAATTTCTTTCTATCGTAGTCCACTTCTATTTTAGGATCAAAACCCCCTCTAGCCTTAAGCAAAGTTGCTTCGCCCATATTTAATCTCAAGTTGGCTTGTTTTACCAATGGATGATGCTGCTTTACGTAACCAAGATATTCTTCAAAAGACAGCACGTTATCTAATGAATCACTCATTGCTTGCCCCCTTAAAATTTTCGCGGAAGCCATAAAAATGAAAACAACTATAAGTAGATTTTTCATCTATTTGTTTGATTTTTCGGTTTGTGAATTTGCCGGTGTATAATAATTGGGAGGGAATCCATTGAGCTGACGCCATATCTCATACCATATTGGCACGTCTTCCAACAATGCCAAAGTATACGCTCCGGAGCCCACACGTATGTTCTCTGGCCACGGCTCAGCATTTTCGTCGGGCGCAATGAGCACCCTAAATTTTCCATTTTGGCTAATAAATGTCTCAATAGCAACCACCTTTCCAGAATAGGTACCAAAAGAAGCTCCCGGCCAACCGCTAAAAATAATCGCAGGCCATCCATCAAACTGAATGCGCACGCGCTCATCGAGGTGAATAAGCGGTAAATCAATTGGGTTTACAAATGTCTCCACGGCAAGGTCATAATTGGATGGCATGATGCCCACGAGCCTTTCACCTTCTTTAAATGTTTCTCCAATTCCAGCTTTTATTGCTTTGTTAATATAACCATTTTGAGGGGCCGTGATGTACATCATCGCGTTTCTCATTTCATAATTTGTTGACTTATTATCGAGTTTGCTTACTTCTATTTCTGCTTCAAATTGGCTGGACTCTGCGGTAAACCTGTCGCTACTGGCTTTGGCAATTTTATCTGCATATTCTGCTGCAATGCGGCTAATCTCTACTTGTGCGTTTAGCAATTCATTTTTGGCAGCAAGGAGCTTATTTTGTTGTGAGATAAGTTTTGCTTCTGTTTCTTGCAGTTTTAAGCGTTTTTCTTCTACATCTGTTGTTGCTTTTAAACCTTCAGATTGTAGTGTTACCGTACGGTCATATTGTGTTTGGGCAATTTTTTTATTTGTATTTGCCGCTTCAAGATCAATACTATCACTTTTTACTTTAAAACCGGCTTGTAACAATTTATTTTCAGCTTGCTGTAATTTAAGTGAACGTTCTCTATTCAATGCCGAAATTTGACCACCCAAAGCGTCAATCTTTCCTTTATATGACGCTACAGATTTACTCTTCGCCTCGCGCTGTGCTTTTGTGCGTTCTACTAACAACGGGTCTTGATATTCGTTTTTAATTTCTGAAATAAATAAAATAGTATCCCCTTTTTTTACAAAGTCACCCTCATTGACATACCATTCTTCAATACGCCCAGGAATAGGCGATTGAATGGTCTGCGGTCGCTGATCCGGTTGCAACGTAGTTAAAAATCCTCTTCCTGAAACATTTTGCGTCCACGGGAGAAACAAGATGATGATGGTTATAATTCCAAAGGCGAGCAAAAATCTGTTGAATAAAACAAAATGCTGCATTTTGAATGCTTTTTTAAAAGCAGCATATCCCTCAAGTGTCACTTTTTTGTTGAGTTGGTTATGTGAAATATTAAGCATTGCTATTTATGTTTAAAGTTCCTTGATTCATTTTAAATGTTCGTGTGCAATAGCTCCTCCACAAAGGATTTCCAGATGATACAATGATGCTCCAAGGTTGGTTGGCATCAGTCAAATAATCGATTATTAATTTTGCTTCAGTTGGGTCAAAATTTTCCAATGGATCTTTGAGCAATAACAACTCTGGATTGTGCACAATCGCTCTGGCAAGAACTATTCGCTTTGCGATAGAATACGGCATTTGACGTCCTTGTGGATAGAGCATGGTTTGCAACCCTTTAGGTTGACTTTTTACAAAATGTAATAAACCTAGATTTCGCAGTACTTCGTTTACTCTTTCCTCGTGGATGGAAGTATCCCCAAAAGTTATATTTTCCAAAATAGTTCCTTCAAACGGTTGCTGTTCTGGAAGTACCTGTCCCACTCTTTGACGATAGCGATTGGGCCATATTCCTTTGATTGAGGTATTATTTACATATAAAGACCCTTTGGTGGGGAATTGCACACCGGCCAATATCTTAAGCAAACTAGTTTTTCCAGAACCAGAATGTCCTTCTAAAAGCACTCTATCTTTAGAACCAATATTGAAAGTAATGTTCTTTAATATTTCTGACCCATCAGCCGTAGTAAAGAATACACTATCCGTTTCAATAGAAAGTGGTTGTTCTCTTTCAAAAGGATCAATACCCTCTTGCGCTTCAAGTTCTTTGTCCACAACTTGTCCTATCTTTTCTAAGGAGGTAAGTACATCATAAAAAGTATCGAGACCGGTAATCAATTTCTCTACAGATGTAATAACTAAAAGAATAATGATTTCTGCGGCTACAAACTGTCCAATATTCATTTGTTGATTGAGCACCAACAATCCTCCAATTACTAATAACCCAGCTGTAACCAAAACCTTAAAGCCAATCATTTGTATAAATTGAATAAGCAATACCCTAAAATGACTTTCTCGAGCATCAAGATATTTGGTAGTGTAAGCATCATTGCGCTTCATTGCAAGCTCCGTATTTCCCGAAAGCTTAAAACTAATGAGCGAGCGAGCCACTTCTTGAATCCAGTGCGCTACTTTATACTTACTTTTTGATTCTTCTAAACTGGTTTCTAATCCCCTTTTCGCTGTAAACTTAAACACGATATAAATCAAAATAATCAGCAGTATTCCATAAATAATAAAGAATGGATGGTAGAAAGACAACAACGTAATCCCAAATATAATCTGCAGTACTGCTGCCGGAAAATCGATTAAAATTTTTGATAATCCCTTTTGTACGGTGAGCGTATCAAAAAAACGATTGGCCAACTCTGGCGGATAAAAATTGCGGAGCTCGCTTGTTTTTATCTTCGGAAATCTGAAAGCGAATTCAAATGACGAACGGGTAAATATCTTTTGCTGAATATTTTCTAAAATTCGAATCTGCATTATCTGTAAAGTTCCCTGAAATGCAACACCTAACGTAACTAAAACAACAAGCACTATCCAAGAGGACGAAATTTGTGCTCCTTGAATCAAATTAATAATTGCTTGTATCCCTAACGGAAGTGACAATGATACAATACCTGCAAAAATTGCATAGTAAAAAATTTGCCTAACATCTCTCTTATCCAGTTCGAGTAAACCCACAAACCTGCTCCAAGGCGTCATCGTTTTTTTCATAAGCCAATTTAAATTTAAAATCTAATTTCAAAAATAATAGTAATACTATTAATATAAAATAGTTTAACTATTTTTTATAACTTAAACATTAAAATCATCTAAGAGATTCTAAAATATTAAATGATACTATCTAAAAAGAAAAAAGAGCATTCTTTCTTAGAATGCTCTTTCAAGGTATATTCAAATCCGATTAATAATTAATCCACATTATCGTGTAAAAAACTATTATTCGTTCTTAAATCAATATCGTCATCATCACTATTTACTGATGTTCTTGATATGTTGCTTCCTAAATCCTTATTTTCTTCAAGTTCAATTCCTGCTCGTTTGTATGCAGGTTGTTTTTCAATATCTTCAATTTTTGAACCGCTGTTTCTAAACTTGTAATTAAAGTCCTTTAAAATCCGTTTACGATCTTCGGTGCGGTCTTTAAGCAATTTTGAAATTGGTGAGTTCATCGGGTCAATTTCAGTAGGCTCCTCTTCCACATCTGCATCTTTAACGGGTACGGTTTTCTTTTCAAAGACAATGGTTTCCTCAGCAACTTTAGCTGTTGGTTTTGCATTTAAAAGTTCATCTTCCTTTTCTTGATAATCGTCAAGACTGTAACGACGAATTCCATCCTTTGTCTGCTCACTTACCGGCACCACTTCAATATGGTCATTTACCTCCATATCGTCAACGTGCAAATCATGCTTTATTACTTCAGCAGAAACCTCTTCTTCAATTTCATCAACTTCATCATTGATTGGCATGTCAAACATCAACATGGAGTTATCCCTTTCCCTCTCTTTTTTATCTTCGGAAATTTCTATCTCATTATCAATTTCCTTTTCGATTTTATTTATAGTAAACTCAACGGTTTCAGGCTGTTCAATTTCCGAAGAAATTATCTTTGGTTTAATCGTTTCTTGTGCTACTTGTGGTTTGATAATTTCGAAATCGTTGACATCAATTTCATTGATAATCAATTGTTCAAACTCAGCAAGTATATGAATATCCACAGGTGTTGATTCCACATCAATGTTCTTTATAAACTCTGAAGTTGCTACGTATCCTTCAAAAGGAATTGTAGGGGTAACCGGTGTCTCAACTACTGCCTTTGGCTTTGGCGTTGGAGTTACCGTAGCGATTTCTTCTTCTTCAAACAATGTATGACGAATAACTGGTGCAGCTTCAGGTTTTACCGGCGCTTCGGGAACTTCGTTTTTAGGAAGTTCTACAGGCTTTCCAGTTATGTTTGTCGTCAAATCTTGTTCTGCCTTTTGCTCTTCTTCAAGCGTATGGATGATTTTTTTACTTTCGGTATTGCTAATTTCGTGTTGTTGCTCAGCGTCAAAACCCGTGGCAATCACCGTAATCGAGATGGCACCCTCAAGAGTATCATCGTCACCAACCCCCATAATTATGTTTGCACTGTGACCAGCTTCGTTTTGAATGTGATCACTGATTTCTCCAATCTCATCGATGGTGATTTCTTCGGCTCCCGAAACAATCAACAACAAGACATTCTTGGCTCCAAAAATTTTATTATCATTTAATAATGGAGAATCTAAAGCTTTAGTAATGGCATCGTGCGCTCTTGTAGCACCACTCGCAGTTGCGCTACCCATAATTGCAGTACCACTATTAGATAGTACCGTCTTGGCATCTCTAAGGTCAATGTTTTGTGTGTAGTGGTGTGTAATTACTTCGGCAATTCCTCGCGCTGCCGTTGCTAACACCTCATCGGCTTTTGAAAATCCAGCTTTAAAGCCCAAATTTCCGTAGACCTCTCGCAATTTGTTATTGTTGATAACAACGAGCGAATCTACATTGGCTCTTAAATTTTCAACCCCTACAAGTGCTTGCTCATTACGCAATTTTCCTTCAAATTGAAATGGAATGGTTACAATCCCCACCGTCAAAATATCAAGGTCTTTTGCCATTCTTGCAATAATGGGTGCAGCTCCAGTTCCAGTTCCTCCACCCATACCAGCAGTGATGAAAATCATCTTGGTATTTGTGGTCAACATACTTTTTATATCTGCCATGCTCTCAACAGCACTCTGCTCGCCCACTTTAGGGTTTGCTCCTGCTCCTAAACCTTCCGTCAAATCAACCCCAAGTTGTATTTTAATAGGCACACTGCTATTTTCAAGGGCTTGGGCGTCTGTATTACAAATGACAAAGTCAACCCCTTTAATTCCTTGGTTAAACATGTGATTAATGGCATTACTTCCACCACCACCAACGCCAATTACTTTTATGACGTTAGATTGATTCTTTGGCAGATCAAACGCAATGTTTTCAAATTCTGTGTTACTGCTCATATATATTACTTTTTGCGAGGTTTATTATGCTTTGAAATGAAGTTCCAACTCCATTTTTATTTTTATGCTATTTTCAGTCAACTGAAATTTTAATTTTTTTTTCTATCCACGAAAATCTATTCGGCGTTATCCAAAAACTCTTTGAACTTTTCTGCCCATTTATCAAAAAATCGCTTTCCTTGTTTTTGGCTTTTATTATCTTTTACTTCTACTTCGGAAATTTTTGTTTCATTTTTATTTTCTTCGGCAGCTAAAATTCTGTTTTGTTTTTCTTCGATTTCTTCTTGCTCCGAAAGTATCTTTGCTCTCTTCTTTGACTCAAGACTGTTCATTAACAATCCAACCGCAGTTGCGTATAACGGACTCGTTGTTTCGCTATCACTGTCTCCGGCCAAATGCTCATTGGGATATCCAATTCTCGTATCCATCCCCGTGATGTATTCTACTAACTGTTTTAGATGTTGCAATTGCGCACCACCGCCCGTTAATACAATCCCCGCGATTAATTTTTTCTTTTGGTCCTCGTGACCATAATTCTTAATTTCGAGATATACTTGATCAATAATCTCCACGACTCTCGCGTGAATAATTTTTGATAGGTTTTTAAGAGTAATCTCTTTTGGTTCCCTACCACGAAGACCAGGGATAGAGACAATCTCGTTGTCTTTATTTTCCCCAGGCCACGCAGAACCAAACTTAATTTTAAGCAACTCTGCTTGTTTTTCTATAATGCTGCATCCTTCTTTGATGTCTTCGGTGATTACATTTCCGCCGAAAGGAATAACTGCTGTATGTCTAATAATTCCATCTTTAAAAATGGCAAGATCTGTTGTTCCGCCACCTATATCAATCAACGCGACACCAGCTTCTTTTTCTTCTTGACTCAACACGGCATTTGCCGAAGCTAAAGGCTCCAGCGTAATCCCACTCAACTCAAGACCGCTACTTTTTACGCAACGCCCTATGTTTTTAATCGAAGCTACTTGCCCAACAACCACATGAAAATTTGCTTCCAACCTTCCACCGTACATACCAATGGGCTCTTTAATTTCGGCTTGTCCGTCAACCTTAAAATCCTGTGGTAATACGTGGATAATTTCTTCGCCCGGAAGCATTACCAATTTGTGCACTTGATTGCACAAACGGTCAATATCATCTTCATCTATTACTTCGTCACTATTGCTTCGGGTTATATAATCACTGTGCTGTAAACTACGTATGTGCTGCCCTGCAATACCTACAACAACGTCTTTAATCTTTAATCCCGAAGAAGTTTCAGCATCCTGCACTGCCTGCTGGATTGACTGGATTGTTTGCGTAATATTATTTACAACACCACGATGTACGCCGAGACTTTTAGACTTTCCTATGCCTAAAATCTCTACTTTTCCATAATCATTTTTAGCACCAATCATCGCCACAATTTTTGTGGTCCCGATGTCTAATCCTACAGCGATGTTTCTTTGTTCCATGTCCTTACTTTTTTGTTGCCACTACTTGACTTCCAAACTGCAAATCAACGTTCTTATACTCTTTTAACATTCCGTTTTTTAATGCCTGTTGATAGAATGCTTTAAAATTTTGAAATTTTTTATCTTCATTCGTGAGTGTCCCAAAACGAACCAAAAAATCATGCTTTCGTACTTTCATTGTCACAAATCCTTTTTCTGAAATATGTAACCCAACAATGGTTTGATTCAAAAAATTATCTTCTCTAATTTTCAACAGTAGTGGTGTTAATACAGTGAAATCTGTAACTGTGTTTCCAGTGACTAAAGGGACCCTTGCCGAATACACTTTTGACAATGGCATTTTTTTACTATCTGCGTCAATATAAAAATCATTGGCTGCAGCAATCCTTCCCACTGGATTGCGCTGTTCAATCTTTGCTCCCAAAACCCCATCTACCGTCATAAAAACCTGAGCATCACGTATCATATCGTTTTCTAATAAGCGATTTTCGGCTTCTTTCAAAACTAGTCTTTCTTTGAGGACACTCGTGACACTGTCATAATTTTGTATTAACAATTTATTAACCGTTGTAAGTGTTATAAATGGGTCGTTTTCATCAACAAATTCAATTTCAATTTTGGTTAGTTTTCGTGCAATATTCCGCTTGTTTGTGAAGCTGTATAAAAACACAACCAAACCTACCAAAACGATAAATTTTATTAGACCCCAATTAATTTTCATCGCTCAGTGTTTTTGTTATAAATTCAACTTCAGCACCTATATCTCCAGCACCTACGAGTAATTTAACACGGCATTTTGATTTTTTTATTTCTGAAATGAGCTCGGTTTTATTTATAAGTTTTGCTATTTCATGTAGGTTTCTACTCCGCTCAACCGGACTTGCTTTAATTACATCGAAAATTTTAGATAATAGCCAATCCGATGAAACGCCTTCCATGGGTTTTTCTCTTGCAGGATAGATATCCAACAATAGTATTTGGTCAAATTGCGCTAAACTTTCAGCAAAGCCGTCGGCAAAATCTTTAGTTCGGCTAAACAAATGTGGTTGGAAAACAATCAATTTTTCATCGCCAGGGTACATTTCGGCCACTGCCTGAAAGAGTGCATTTATTTCCGTTGGATGATGCGCATAGTCGTCAATCAGCACCAAATTATCTCTCCTAATCTTATAACTAAACCTACGTTCAACTCCTTTAAAACTTGACAAAGCTTTTGGCAAAAGTGCTATAGGGGCATCTGCCAATAGTGCCATCCCTACAGCTGTTATTGCGTTGTGCAGGTTGTGGTGTCCGGGAAGGAAAAATTGTAAATCGGTTAATTTTTGGTTAGGCGTTTTTAAGTCGAAAATATACGCGCCATTTTCAATGCGAACATTCTGTGCTTCAAAATCAGCATCTTCTTCAATGGCAACAGACTGCCCGTTTAAAGGAAGTCCTTTTTTGTACAATAGGTTTTCTTTTTTTGGTAATAACGAAGCGAAATCTGTAAATGATTTTTCTATTTCTTGGGCACTTCCATAAATATCTAAATGGTCTGCGTCCATTGAGGTAACGCAGGCGATATCTGGGCTGAGCGTAAGGAATGAGCGGTCAAATTCGTCTGCTTCCACTACTGTAATTTCGGTTCCGCGACTAATAAAATTTGATTTGTAATTTTCGGCTATGCCACCTAGAAATGCGGTTACCGGCATATTACATGCTGCTAACAAATGCCCTAAAATTGCCGAAGTTGTTGTCTTTCCGTGCGTACCTGCAACGGCGAGACAGAGGGTGTCTTTGGTAATTTCGCCAAGTAATTTTGCACGTTTCATCATTGTATAATTCTCAGCTAGAAACCAATTAAAAATCACATTATCCTTCGGTATTGCTGGCGTGTAAATGACGAGCGTATTCTGTTTATTAGTAATACTTTCTGGCAATGCTGAAATTTCATCCACATACCCAACTGTAATTCCTTCAGAAACCAGCGTTTTTGTTAGGCTGGTTTCGGTCTTGTCATAACCACAAACGTTTAATCCTTTTAACTTTGCAAAACGAGCAAGCGCACTCATCCCTATCCCGCCAATGCCGATAAAGTAGATAGTCTGTATATTGTTCAATATGCTCATTCTGCTTTTTTACTTTTTTATCAATTTTACAACTTCGTCCACAATCGCTTTTGTGGCGTTTGGTTTTGCAAGTTTTTTTATGTTTTGAGACAATGTTTTCTGAAGCGTTTCATCATTTAACAAGTCTACCAGTGTGTTATTAAATTGCGTGTCTGCATCGGTTTCTCTCAATAATATGGCAGCGTCTTTTTCTGAAATTGCCAACGCATTTTTAGTTTGATGGTCCTCAGCGACATTTGGCGACGGAATGAATATTACCGGTTTTCCTACAAGGCATAACTCAGAAACTGAAAGCGCTCCAGACCTACTCACTACAACATCCGCCGCTGCATACGCCAAATCCATTCTATTTAAAAACGCATGCACCTGAATAGTTCCTTTGCTTTCTACTTTGTATTGTTCTTCATACAACTTCCCACATTGCCAAATCACTTGAATGTTTTCTTTCTGAAATACACCCAATGCATTTGAAATCAATTGATTAATTTTTCTTGCACCCAAACTTCCACCCAAAACTAAAAGTGTTTTTTTTGAAGCATCCAACTTAAAAAACGACAAACCCTCTTCCCTTTTTCCTGAAATATCAATTAAATCTTGGCGTACGGGATTTCCCGTGTTTATTAATTTTTCGGCTGGGAAAAATTTCTCCATTCCTTCATAGGCTACACATATTTTTTGAACTGTGCCACTCAACCATTTGTTTGTAATTCCCGCATGTCCATTTTGTTCTTGGATTAAACACGGTACTTTGCGCATAGACGCCACTCTTAACAATGGCGCACTTGCATACCCACCAGTGCCAATAGCAACATCAGGCTTAAAATTTTTAATGATCCGTCGAGACCGTGTTAAACTCGATATTAATTTCAGCGGGAATTTTAAATTTTTAATAGATAGATTTCGTTGCAATCCGGAAATCCACAAACCTTCGATATTGTATCCTGCTTGCGGTACTTTTTCCATTTCCATTCGGTCTTTTGCTCCAACGAATAAAAACTCCGCGTCTGGAAAACGGGACTTTAATTCGTTTGCAATCGCGATTGCCGGATAAATATGTCCGCCAGTCCCACCACCTGAAACTATAAATCGATATGGTTGCTTTTCTTTGATACTCTTTTTGTTTTTTATAACTTATTTCAATTATTTAGGTTTCGACTGCGCTCAACCGGACACTATTCGGTGCAATGCATTTCCGAAGAAAATACATTTCGTTTTTACATTGCTTGCGATAAAATATCCAAAGGATTATCACTCGCTTCTACGTCTTTTTTCTCAATTTCTCTCTTTGCCGCTACGCTCAAAACCATTCCTAAAGCCAAGCACGTCATCCAAATACTTGTTCCTCCGCTACTAATCAATGGTAATGTTTGGCCTGTAACGGGGAATAATTCCACTGCAACCGCCATATTTATGAGTGCTTGAAATACTATGGGCAACCCTACTCCAATGACCAATAATTTTCCGAACATTGAATCGGATTTATGCGCCACAATCACCAACCGAAATAGTAAAAGGAGATATAGGGACATCAATACGAGTCCTCCCACGAGCCCCCATTCTTCCACGATAATTGCATATATAAAATCCGAAGAGGACTGCGGTAAAAAGTTTTTCTGAACACTTTTTCCTGGGCCCAATCCCGTTACCATTCCTGAGGCGATGGCAATTTTTGCTTTTTCTATTTGATAATCTGCTTCTGTATCTTCTTTGTCTGTGAAGTTTTCAATTCTGCTAATCCATGTATCCACACGGTTGGGAAAAACACCCGGAAAGGCTTTTGCACTAAGTACAAATAATGTGAGCATTAAAAGTCCAGCGCCGAGAACAATTCCCAAATATCGTAATGGATACCCACCAATAAACACCAACAAAACAACCATTGCAAAAATGATTGCCGTGGTGGAAAAGTTGGCTGGCAATATTAACGCAAGTACCATAAATACCGGCAACCATAATGGCAATAAGGTTTCTTTGAATGTAATGGCCTTGTCTTTAATCCTGGATAAGTATCGTGCCACGTACGTCATCAAAACAACAGCAGCAAGCGTTGATGTTTGAAACGTAAACCCAACCAATGGAACACGAATCCACCTGCTTGCATTAGCCCCACCAATGGTAGTTCCTTGAGCTAACGTTATCAGCAATAATATAATTACCGCCGGTAGTGCTATAATGGAAAGCCCCCTGAAATAATGATACGGGATTTTATGAACCCCATATAAAATGGCAAAACCAAGCACCAAATGCGCAAAGTGTTTGGCCAAAAACTGAAACGTACTTCCATCTCCATACAAATACGCAAGATTGCTACTCGCGCTGTAAACAGGTAAAAACGAGAATAGTGCCAACAGCCCAACGACTGCCCAAATGGTTCTATCTCCTTGTATGTTTTTGAAAAACTGGTTCACTTTATTTTATGTATGATTGCTATCTATTTTTTTAAGCAATCTGTTTATTTAAAATTTGTTTTCTGAATATAGGTTTCGACGGCACTCAACCGGAAATCGTTTATGCTTTTTTATAGACGTCTTACAGCTTCTTTGAATTGTCTTCCTCTGTCTTCATAATTTTCGAAGAGATCAAAACTCGCACACGCCGGACTTAATAAAACGGTGTCATTTCTGTCTGCTAATTTGTACGCTACTTTAACCGCTTCTTCCATACCGGCAGTTTCTACTATTGTTTCTACGATGTTGCCAAAATGCGCTTTGATTTTTTCATTATCTACACCCAAACAGATAATCGCTTTTACTTTTTCATTTACCAATCGCAACAACTCTGTATAATCATTTCCTTTATCCACGCCACCAACAATCCAAACGGTAGGTGTTTGCATACTATCTAAAGCATAAAAAGTAGCGTTCACATTTGTAGCCTTGCTATCGTTAATATACATCACGTTATTAATCTTGAGCACTTTTTCTAAACGATGTTCCACCCCTTGAAAATTTTCAAGACATTCTCTTATGGTCGCTTTTCTTATTTTCAACAATGTTGCCACCGTTGACGCCGCCATGGCGTTCTTTGTATTGTGTTGTCCTTGTAATCCTAGTGCTGCTATTGGCATGGTAAAATGGGTGTTATGTATATTAATATGTATATTCTCGTTTTCTATAAATGCGCCTTCTTCCACTTTGTGCTGTAATGAAAAAGGCAATTTTTTTGCTTTAATTGGGTGGGTGTCCAACCATTTTTTAATCGCTACATCATCGGCATCATAAATAAAATAATCATCTTCCGTTTGGTTCATCGTGATCCTGAATTTTGAAGCGATATAATTTTCATATTTGTAATCATATCTATCCAAATGGTCTGGACTCAAGTTTGTCAATATTGCAATGTGCGGCGCAAAATCTTTAATTCCGTCGAGCTGAAAACTGCTCAGTTCAAGCACAAAATTTTCATATTTTTCTTCGGAAACTTGCTGTGCGAAACTATCTCCTATGTTGCCTCCGAGTGCTACATTTAAATCTTGCTTTAAAAGCGAATATGTCAATGAAGCTGTCGTTGTTTTTCCGTTACTACCCGTAACTCCCACAATCGTTGCATCTGTAAATTGTGATGCGAACTCAATTTCAGAAATTACCGGAATCCCTTTTTCCAACAACAACTTTACTATGGGCGCCTTTTCTGAAATTCCCGGGCTTTTCATTACTACAGTTGCCTTTAAAATTTCGGCTTCTGAATGACCACCCTCTTCCCAGATAATCGAATTTTCAATGAGCACTTTTTTATACTTCTCCTTAATATTTCCGAAGTCTGAAACAAAAACCTCATACCCCTTCTTCTTTGCAAGTAATGCTGTACCAACACCACTTTCTCCTCCACCTAATATTGCTATTACTTTTTTCATCAAATCGCCCTATCTAATTTTCAAAGTGACAACGGTTAACACCGCTAAGAAAATCCCAACAATCCAAAACCTCGTTACAATCTTACTTTCGTGAAATCCACCTTTTTGATAATGGTGATGCAATGGGCTCATCCTGAAAATTCTCTTTCCTTCTCCTGTCTTTTTCTTTGTGTATTTAAACCATCCCACTTGTAGTACTACGGAAAAATTTTCCATTAAAAAGATGCCACAGAGAAGAGGGATTAATAATTCTTTTCGAATAATAACTGCTATTACAGCAATGATTCCGCCAATGGTTAAACTTCCCGTATCTCCCATAAATACTTGCGCGGGATAGGCATTATACCATAAAAATCCAATGAGCGCTCCCACAAATGCCATAATGAAAATGGTAACTTCTCCGGTATTAGGGATGTACATCACATTCAAATAATCTGAAAAAATAACGTTCCCCGAAACCCACGCAAATAGCGCAAGCGTAATCGCTATAATTGCAGAAGTTCCCGCAGCGAGACCATCAATTCCGTCTGTTAAATTTGCTCCATTTGAAACTGCCGTGATGATAAAAATCACGATTGGAATAAAAATCAACCAGATATAATCTTTATAGCTTTCACCTGCCCAAGTGATCAAACTTTCGTAATTAAATTCGTTTTCTTTTACAAAAGGAATGGTTGTGAGCAGCGTGTTCTCTTCAGGATAAAATTCTCTTGGGGAATTCTGCGTTATTAATTCTGTATTATTTTCAGGGTTAATTTTTTCTCGCTTAACGGTGACATCAGGATGAAAAAACATGATGGCACCGACAAAAATCCCCAGTCCCACTTGCGCTACCACTTTGAATTTTCCGGGCAATCCAGCTTTGTCATTTTTAAACTTTTTTAAATAATCATCTAAAAATCCAATCGCTCCCATCCATAAGGTTGTCACGATTAACATAATGACATAAATATTATCCAACTTAGCAAATAACAGAACGGGTATTAGGGTTGCAAGAATTATAATCAAACCTCCCATTGTAGGTGTTCCTGCTTTTTCCACCTGCCCTTCTAATCCTAAATCTCTAATCGTCTCACCCATTTGCTTGCGCTGCAAAATGCGGATGATTTTCTTTCCCCAAACGGTAGCAATCAATAAAGAAGTAATTACTGCAAGCGCAGCCCTGAATGTGATAAATTCAAACAAACTCGCCCCAGGAACCTGGTAACTCTTCTCTAAAAAATCGAATAAATAGTATAACATATTATTTATTTAGTGCGATTAACGTTTGGTTTACAATTTTGTAGTCATCGAAATCCGTTCGCACTCCGTTGACTTCTTGATATGTTTCGTGACCTTTGCCAGCGATTAGAATAATATCTCCTTCATTCGCCATTTGGCAAGCCGTTTTAATCGCTTGTTTTCTATCTGTGATTGATAGTGTTTTTTTATAATCAACCGGTGAAACTCCAGCTTCAATTTGCTCGATGATTTTTTCGGGGTTTTCCGTCCGAGGATTATCGCTCGTAAAAATTGCTTTCGTACTCAATTGCGCTGCGATGCCTCCCATTTTAGGGCGCTTTGTTGTGTCGCGGTCGCCACCACAACCCACAACTGTTATGAGTTCTTCATTTCCTGTACGGATCACGTTGATGGTTTCTAATACATTTTGAAGCGCATCTGGCGTGTGTGCGTAGTCAACAATGGCAGTAATTTTCGTTGCTGAAATATGATACTGAAATCTGCCGTCTACACTTTCTAACGTACTTAACAATTGCAAAATCTCTAAAGACTCTAATCCCAATAATTCGGCAGTAGCATATATTGCCAACACATTATAGGCATTAAAATTTCCGATGAGCTTCACCCAAACATCATTGTTGTTTATTTTGAGTAATAATCCTGAAAACTGATTTTCTAAAATATTTGCCCGATAGTCCGCAAAGCTCTTTAAAGCATACGTATATTGTTTTGCTACGGTGTTCTGCAACATGACAGTACCATTTTTATCGTCGCTATTGACCAAGGCAAAAGCCTGTTTTGGCAATTGGTCAAAAAAAGATTTTTTAACATCACGGTATTCTTTAAAATCTTTATGATAATCCAGATGATCGTGTGAGAGGTTTGTGAAAATTCCGCCGGCAAAATATAGTCCTTCAGTTCTTTTTTGGTGGATTCCGTGACTGCTCACTTCCATAAAACAGAATTCTACTCCCGCTTGTAACATTTCGGCTAAATAGCGATTGATTGTCAAACTATCTGGCGTGGTGTGCAGGGTCTTGTATTCCTTTTTTCCAACTAAAATTTTAACGGTGGAAAGTAATCCGCACTCATAACCAGCTTCTGTAAAAAGATTATACAGCAATGTTGAAATCGTTGTCTTACCATTCGTTCCAGTAACCCCAACTAATTTTAAACTTTCCGAAGGATTATCATAGAAGTTTGATGCCATCATCGCAAGGGCTTGCTGGCTATCTGTAACCTCCACGTAAACGATTCCGTTTACTTTATCGTTTGGGATTTTCTCACAGATAATTGCAATTGCACCTTTGTCAACAGCCATTTTTATAAACTCATGACCATCACTTTGAACGCCGCGAATAGCTACAAAAACATCATCCAAGCCTACTTTTCGGCTATCAAAATTGATATCACGAATGGCCACAGCCGTATTCCCCACAACTTTGTTGAGGGAAACTTTATAGAGTATGTCCTTTAAAACTATCACGATAAATTGAGTTCTATTTGTGCGCCTTTTTGCAACGATTGACCTGCGGGAATGGATTGCGATTTTACAGTTCCGTTTCCGTTGAGTTTTACTTTATATCCTAGATTTTCTAAAATAGACACCGCATCCATGCCTGCCATTCCTCGTACATCTGGTAATTTTTGAAATCTAGTTTGTGCTTTTTTATAGTAATTGTTGTAATCTTTCTCGGTCGTTGTTTCGATTGCATCAATGTCTGCAACTTGCGCTCTTAGCGGACTGTCCGTAAATATTTTTTGAGCGATTCTTTTAAAAACAGGACCAGTTACATCTGCTCCGTAATATCCTTTTTTGGTACTCGGCTCATGGATAACCACTATGCAACTATACTTTGGGTTATCTGCTGGAAAATATCCTGCAAATGAAGAAACGTATTTCTTTTCTTTCTTCCACTCTTCAAAGTTGGCGTAGTCTTTTCTGGCAGTTCCAGTTTTTCCTGCCATAGAGAAATTTTTGGAATACAACGTTTTCCCCGTTCCTCGTTTTACTATATTTTCTAGAATAGCCTGTATTTTATCGATAGTCTCTTGAGACGCAATCTTTTCATTCAGCACTTCGACTTCCACTTCCCTAATCTTCTCGTCCCAATCTCTAATTTCTTTAATGAAGTGTGGCTTTACCATTTTTCCATTATTTGCAATTGCATTATAAAATGTGAGAATTTGCAAAGGCGTCATTTGTAAATTATATCCATAAGCGATAGACGGCAATGCATTACGCGACCATACATTATCGCCCTCTTCAGGAATAATTGGATCTGCCTCTCCTTTTATTGGAATACCTATTTTCTTATCGAGACCCCATTCTTGGACTTGGTTCGTAAACTTTTTTGGATTGTCTTTATATGCATTGTCAATTAATCTTGCAAAACCTATGTTTGAGGAAACCTCAAGTGCTTTGGCTGCTGAAATTTCACCATAGCCACCACGTTTAGAATCTGAAATGGTACGCCCATAAAATCTATCACTTCCATTTTTTGTATCGACCACGGTACCTGTATCAATGACTTTCTGATTTAAAGCTACTGTCAATGCAATAGTTTTAAATGTAGATCCAGGCTCAGTAGATTCGCCCACCGCATAGTTTAAGCGCTCATAATAGTTACCTCCGGCTCCTTTCCCAAGGTTTGAAACAGCTTTAATTTCGCCCGTGGCAACTTCCATCACAATTACACTACCGTGATCCGCCTCATATTCCTCTAGTTGTTTCAATAATGCGTGATGCGCAATATCCTGCATGTTTACATTTATTGTAGAAATCACGTCGTAGCCATCTTGCGGTTCTACTTCGTTTTCATCATAAACAGGCTTCCATTGGCCTTTGGCTATTTTCTGCTTTAAGCGTTTCCCTTCTTTTCCACTCAGCATTTGATGAAACGCACCTTCTAATCCTACAGCGTAATAACCTGGAGTATTTCGGTCTTCATCTCCCACGAGACGCTCGCCTATTTTTCCCATTGGGTGTTCTCGCACGGTTCGCTGGTCTACGATAATTCCACCTTTATAAGGCCCTTTTCTGAAAAGAGGCATTGATTTTACCTTTATATAATCTGAATACCCTAAATTCTTCGCAATAAGTAAATAGCGATTTTTATTCGCGCGAGCCTTACGAAGCACATTTTGATAATACGAAGCTGGTTTCCCAAACATCTTGCTGAGCTCTTTAGAAAGTGGCACCAAAAACTCCTTGAAATCTTTAGACGAAACCGTTACCGCATCAAACCGAATATCATATTTAGGCACTGAGCTAGCAAGCAGACTACCGTCGTCTGAATAAACATTTCCTCTGTTTGCTGGAATGATAGCATTTTTAGTCGTATTCTTTGTGGCGAGCTCGCGGTATTTGTCACCATCAACAAATTGAATATCCACTAATTTTACGGCAATCAAAAGCGCAAAGAGAAACATACCTCCGGCGATAAAGTATAAGCGGTTTAATATGTTTTTTTCTTGTATGGGCACCGCTAGTCTTCTTTGTTTATGATTGTTACTACTTGTGGTGGCGTTTCGCTAGGAGATAACCCCCTCTGTGACATAGCCGCCGTTATTTTACTTTCCATTTTGAGTTGTGTTACTTGCTTTCGCAAATCCAACCGCTCACTCTTTAATTCTTTCACTTTATTATTAAGTGCAGCAATATGGTGCACTTTTTTATCTGCGGTATGACTGCTCCCAATCATTATCAAAGCCAATACACTCAAAAAAATGATAAAACGCCAATTTTTAAAAGCGTCGTCACTTACCAAGAATTTTCCTTTAATGATATTTGAAAGTCCTTTTTTCATTTAGAGTTTCTTAGCAATTCGCAACTTTGCGCTTCTGGCTCTGTTATTTATTTTTATTTCTTCAACACTGGGGATGATAAAT
Source organism: Patiriisocius sp. (assembly GCF_051252435.1). Classification (NCBI taxonomy): domain Bacteria; kingdom Pseudomonadati; phylum Bacteroidota; class Flavobacteriia; order Flavobacteriales; family Flavobacteriaceae; genus Patiriisocius; species Patiriisocius sp. Next base: position 59,655 of record NZ_JBPOFW010000006.1, read on the forward strand.
TTTCCTACTGGCTTTAATGGTACTTCCACTCTACCGAACACATCTTTCTCTGGCTCTCCTTCAAACATTCCATTTCGCATAAATCGTTTTACCAATCTGTCTTCGAGGCTGTGATAGCTTATCAAGCTTAATCTTCCATTTGGCTTTAGAACTTCAATTGTTTGCTCTAAAAATTCTTTTAAAACATCTAGCTCTTGGTTTACCTCAATCCGAATCGCTTGATATATTTGGGCTAAAATTTTGTTCTCTCTGTGCTTTGGCAAAAACCCTCCCAATGCTTTTTTCAGTTGTTCACTTGAAGTAATGGGAGTTTCTTTTCGGTTTTCACAAATAATTCTCGCCATTCCCGCCGCCGCTCTCAATTCACCATACTGAAACAAAACATTTCGCAATTGCGACTCTTCATACTTATTGATGACATCGTACGCCGAAAACGGACTATCTTGATTCATCCTCATATCGAGGTCTGCTTCAAATCTGGTCGAAAAACCTCTTTCCGCAACATCAAATTGATGTGATGAAACACCAAAATCCCCTAAAATGCCATCTACTTCTTTATATCCGTGAAATCTTAAGAATCGTTTCAGAAATCTAAAATTCTCATTTACCATGATAAATCGAGGGTCATCGAGTGCATTTTCTAACGCATCTTTGTCTTGATCAAAAGCAATTAAAACACCATTTTTACCAAGTCGTTTCAAGATTTCTCTCGAGTGACCACCACCACCAAAAGTGACATCTACATACACGCCATCTGGCTTGATACTTAAACCATCAACGGTCTCGTGCAACAATACTGGATTATGATATTCCATCGCTATCTTCTACATCGCCCATTACTTGTTCTGCCAAGTCTGCAAAGTCATTGGCAGCGTCGTCAATAGCCTGTTCATATTTCTCTTTATCCCAAATCTCAACAATATTTATTGCTGAAGAAATGACCAGATCTTTTGTAATTCCCGCAAACAAAGCAAGGTCATTGGGAATATTCAATCGTCCCGAAACGTCCAATTCCACCGTTTTCACACCAGCTGTAAACCTGCGAATGAAATCTACATTTTTTCGATTGAACCGGTTTAGCTTGCTCATTTTATCCATCAGCGCATTCCACTCTTCCATGGGGTACAATTCCAAACACGGTTGAAACACCGCTCTTTTAATCACAAAACCGCCTGCTGCGACAGGGTCCAACTGCTTTTTCAAAGCCGAAGGAACCATCACACGCCCCTTGACGTCTGCCTTACATTCGTATGTTCCAATTAAATTGGTCATGATTTTACGAGTTAACTACCTGAGAATACCACACCTATAAGCGACAACGGTAAAAGTCAAATATAAAAAGTATTTCCCACTTTTTCCCACTCTTTACCACTTTGTTGATAAGTTTTACCACTTCCGAAATTTTAAAAGCATCAATCCGCTCTTAATTCATTGTACCTCAATGGTATCAGAATGTTTTCAACAACTCCACCAAAACGGATAGTGAAATGAAATTTATCGGTTAAAAAAGGGGTTAATATTTCCGAAAAAAATAATGTACTTTTGTTTTGATAACACAACCAACTCAATGAACAATCAACTTAAAAAAGAAGGGAAGTTTAGCTACCTAGAAATTGGCGAAGGCACTCCAATAATTATTCTTCATGGGTTGATGGGCGGATTGAGCAATTTTGATGGCGTCGCCAACTTTTTCCCTCCTAAGGGATACAAAGTTTTGATTCCTGAATTGCCAATTTACAATATGCCAATTCTAAAAACCAATGTTAAAAACTTTTCGAAATACGTAAAATCTTTCATCGACCATAAAGAATTGAAAGATGTTATTTTACTAGGAAATTCGTTGGGGGGACATATTGGGCTGTTATGCACAAAATTATACCCCGAATATATCAAAGCTCTTGTTATCACTGGAAGTTCTGGACTTTATGAAAGCGCTATGGGCGAAAGCTATCCTAAGAGAGGGGATCGTGATTATATTCAGAAAAAAGCTGAAAATGTTTTTTATGACCCTAAAATAGCGACCAAAGAAATTGTTGACGAAGTGTATGAAACCGTCAACGACCGTAATAAATTAATTCGCACATTATCCATTGCAAAAAGTGCTATTCGTCATAATATGGGTAAAGATTTACCCAAAATGCAAACTCCAGTTTGTATTATTTGGGGCGAAAATGACAACGTAACTCCTCCCGAAGTTGCGAAAGAATTTCACGAGAAATTACCAGATAGCGAATTGTTCTGGATTGAAAAATGTGGTCATGCTGCAATGATGGAACATCCTGATGCTTTTAACGAGCTATTGTATGCTTGGCTAGAGAAGCGAGGATATTAAAAAACCTCCCCTAACCCCTCCGAGGAAGGGGAATTTTACAGATTAAAACAGTAAACTCTATCTCTATTTTGAGTCAAAACAAATAAACTTTAGCTAAAATTTTAAAGCTACCCGCATACGCGAGTAATCCATATGAAAATAAGAAGCGCAGAATTCACAATGAGCAACAGCGAAGTTGCTAAATGTCCTAAAGACAGGCTGCCCGAATATGCCTTTATTGGTCGCAGTAATGTGGGGAAATCTTCGCTCATAAATATGCTCGTTGATCAAAAAAACCTTGCAAAGACTTCGGGGCGACCTGGAAAAACACAATTGATCAATCACTTTTTGATTAATAAAAATTGGTTTTTAGTGGATTTACCGGGTTATGGGTATGCACGAGTTTCTAAAAAAGCAAAAAAGACTTTTCAAAAATTCATCACAGATTATTTTGAAAAACGCAAACAACTTGTACTCGCTTTTGTACTCATTGACTGCCGTCATGAACCTCAACCCATTGATATGGAATTCATGCAATATCTAGGAGAAAGTGCAATCCCGTTCAATATCATTTTTACAAAAGCAGACAAATTGAAGCCTGGAGCGCTCGAAAGAAACTTAGCTGCTTATGAACAAAAAATGCTTGAAACCTGGGAAGAAATGCCACAGTACTTTACTACTTCATCAAGCAAATATGTGGGACGCGATGATCTTTTGGAATATATTGACACAGTAAATGAAGATGTGGCAGGGTCTATTGACAAGCTTGATTATTCTTAATTAGGAATTAGGAATTAGGAATTAGGAAAATTAAATTTTCTCTTGGATAGCAGCAATTAACGCTTTCGTTTCTTCCAATTTATTTATTTCAGGCGTATTCAAAAATATGTGCAGCTCGTTATTTTCTTCTTGAAGAATAATGGGAAAGGTATATTTAGGCAACCACTTTGAGCGGTATTGTTTTAAGAATTCGTCTTTGTGAAGGAATATCATTTCAGTTTTTGAAGTTTCTCTAAAATTTTTCCAGACCTCTTTTTCATTAAGAACTCCAAACGTAATATCACACAATTTACAATTATATGTAGATGGATTGAGTATTTTGTGGGCGCTGTCCAACAACCCATTTATAGTTCCTGAATTTGCGTTGTAAATAAAGATAAGTTTCATTTTAAGACATATAAAAATTGAAAAAACACCTACTACCAGCAACTAGCTGATGGCTAGTTTACTTCTTCTTCAACTCTAGCTTTTCGGCAAAGTAATCACAGAAATCACGCATGGTATCTGCCATCTTTTCGTCGTTTGTTGCACGCTGAAATGTATCAGTCATGGCACTTAATGTTTGATGAAAAAACACCTTCATTTCATCAAGAGGCATGTCCTTGGTCCACAAATCAATACGCAGAGATTCTTGATTTTTTTGGTCCCAAACAGACAATAAAACTGCCTTTGTTTCTTCATTATTAACGCCTCCGTCCTGTGCTGTCCAATGCAATTTTTCTGGGACTTTATTTTCATCTAGTGAAACGTCAATAGATATTTTTGATTTATGTAAGATTGCCATTTTGCTTTACTTTTTTGGTTTGTATTTTGATTTCTGAAATAAACTTTCAGCATCAAATAATAATAGTTGTTGCGGAGTTACGTCATTCTTTTCCATAAATGAACGTACAATTTGCCACCCCATGTATCTTCCCATCATTCCAGGAGATTCGTTGTCAATATCAAGATAAAATTTTGTGAAAGGAGCTGGATTTATAAACCGAGGCGCTAATTTAGGGTCTGTGCTAAACAACATTTCCCGCTCCACAAAGTAACGCCAAACTTGCTCTTCGTTATCTTTTGCCCATTGCATTTCGGCTTCGGTATAGCCTATTTTTTCGGCTTCGGAAATTTCTGGTAACCAAAGATCTTTTAAATATAGCTCTTTTCCGAAGTAAATCATTTGAGCCAGCAAACTATTTGAATTTGGCGGACTCACAAATTTTCTAGCATATTGAGTAGCAATATCTGGCATAATCTGCGACTCGCGCATATTTTTTGTGATAAACTTGCTAATATCGGTATAGAAAAAATGGTCTGAACCAAGATATGTATCCAGCGATATAACGAGCAGTGTATCTGCGACAATGACTTTATTTTCGTAGCTAACATCAGATATTGCGGTTGCAATTGTGGGCACTTTAAATCGTGGAAAATAATATTTAATATGTTGGAAAAGTGGCCCTATTTCTTCGACCAACTTTTCTTCATTGGGAAACGCTTTTAAAACTTCGTCCTCTAATTGATGTTGCAACGTATCATCCATTCGCTGCGCATAAATGCTATCTGCCACCCTTGGCGAAAAGAACATGGGGTACTGTGATTTTAATTTTGGCAGATCTTCCTCGGTTGCATTGGCAAAAATTTTATCAAATCGCAAAACAGAAACGTCCACCGGTACCTTTTCAATTTCTTTTTCCACAGCACTTTTTTCCTCACAGGAAATGAGAATTACTACGGAAATGAGCAATGAAATAAATTTATTCATAGAATTAAAACGGAGTGAATGTATGGAACGCAATTCCTTTTTATTAATTTTACGGTGGAACAATTTTTTTGTCCTTCGGTTGGCGACAAAAATACAATTTTAAGGTTGGTCATTCTTTAAACAACACCAAAAAAATAAGGTGTTAAACATTTCCGAAGTATAGCAAAACAAAATCAAAAAGAAGAAATATGCAAACAGAAAAAGTAGCAGATCATATAGTTAATTGGTTAAAAGAATATGCTCAAAATGCCGGAATGGACGGTTTTGTAATTGGTGTAAGCGGTGGAATTGACAGCGCTGTAACCTCAACATTATGCGCAATGACGGGGCTTCGCACCTTATGTGTTACCATGCCCATTCATCAAGCAAAAAGTCAAGTGACTCGTGGCGACGAACACATTGCACAACTCAAAAAGAGATTTGCAAACGTCACGAACGTTGAAGTTGACTTAACACCAACTTTTGAAACCTTTAAATCCCACGTACCTTTTACTGCTGACGATACTTTTTTAGATCTATCACTAGCAAACACACGTGCTCGCCTGAGAATGACGACGCTCTATTATTTTGCAGGATTGCATCGTTACCTTGTAGCGGGAACTGGGAATAAAGTAGAAGATTTTGGAGTAGGATTTTACACAAAATATGGTGATGGCGGAGTGGATCTAAGTCCCATTGCCGATTTAATGAAAAGCGAGGTGTATGCCATTGGGGAATATGTGGGAGTTCAAGAGAGCATATTAAAAGCCGCACCGACTGATGGGCTTTTTGGCGATAGCAGAACCGATGAGGACCAGATAGGTGCTAGTTATGATGAACTAGAATGGGCAATGAAAATGGCAGATGTAGGAAAGAAATCTCAAGACTTTACAGGACGCCAAAAAATTGTTTTTGACATATACACTAGGTTAAACAAAGCAAACCAACATAAAATGAACCCAATACCCGTGTGCGAAATTCCAATGAAATTTAGGAGATAATCGTTTTTAAACGAATTTTTAAACGTTATAACGAAAAGAAAATTTAACAATTACTACTTTACTTACATTTGATTTGTAGTATTAATATTACAATAAATACAACCCGCTCAAACTAACTCGCGGCAACCTTACAGTAAAGATTTATGAAGACAGTTTTACTAGCAGACCACCACCCAATGACCCGAAAGGGCATTACGTCTATGCTTAAGAAAAATGATAATTTTTCAATCATTGGAAAAGCAACAAACGCAGAAGAACTTTATGATAGTTTAAGAGAAAATACACCAGACATTTTAGTCATGGAAATCGATATTCCAAATATTAATGGAATCAATGCCCTAAGAGGTATCAAAACAGAATTTCCAGGAATGCGCGTTTTGATTTTTTCTTGTCATCCTGAGGAAATTTATGCGTTACGTTCTATAAAATCTGGTGCTGCTGGATATGTACCAAAAACCGCCAACATAAAGACATTTGTGAAAGCGATGAAGCAAATTGCCAAGGGTGGTATTTTCTTAAATGAAGAATTAACTTCTACATTTACAAGTAGAAATGTGGGAGAAAGCAATGCAATCAGTCGTTATAAAAAATTATCATCGAGGGAAATCGAAGTACTTAATCTGCTCTCTAGCGGAAAGAGAAATAAAGATATTGCCAACGCTCTAGACATTAACGAAAAAACAGTTAGTACTTACAAAACTAGATTGCTAAAAAAATTAAAAGTTGACAACCTTGCCGATTTGATTCATCAATCAAGAATGTTCCAATTTGGATAGAAATAAATTAGACTAGACTACACGCCTAAGTTTTTCTGAAATTATATGATGCAGCGTGTTGTAATCCCTAACGGTTTCCAATACGCTTCTATCTTTGTACTCACCACCTTCCACAGGAGATTTTATCAACTCATTTATCTTTTTAGTAACCAAAAACCTACGGAGATTTAAAATTGTCTCGCTCACTATTTGTGCAACTGTGGTTGTTTTTTGTTTTACATAAATTTCTTTGCTCCCCCAGTCATGTAAAACATATTTTTCTTCATCCATTAAAATTGTAGAAACCACGTTTGCACTTTCGGGCTCTAGCTCATTTATAAATGTATCAACCTTAAATTCCTGTTGCTGATTGAGACTATCAATAATTATGAAATATAAGCTTTTGAAGTCATCATTTGTGAATTCAATTTCATCTTCCTGAAGGTCCAAATACACCTTTTCAAAAACTTTAGTGGTAATTATTTCAGGCTGAAATGAGATGTCTCCTTTTTCATTTGTTTCCAAAATTAAATCTTCAAATTCCTCTTCTTGCATTCCGTAGAGCAATAATAATTGGATGATTTTTCTCTCTAATTCAAATTGAACATCAACTTTTTTAGTTTGTTGCATTTCCGCAGAAATAACCTCAAAAGGCCTGTTGGGTTCTGCTTGTTTTTTGGCAGCTTCTTTGGTATCCTTTTTTTGGATTTGCGCCAACGTACTAAATAGCACATCTTCGCTAATATCCATAATGCGCGAACATTCTTTGATATAAACTTCCTGTTTAATAACATCAGGAATTTTAGAAATGCTCACCACCATATCCCGAATGGTCTCCGCTTTTTTAATGGGGTCGTTTGCGGCTTCATTTGCTAAAAGAGATGCTTTAAATGAAATGAAATCTTGAGACTGCTCCGCCAAATAGGCTTGTACATCTTCTAATGTATTGTTCTTCGCAAAACTATCTGGATCCTCTCCCTCCGGGAATGTACAAATACGGACGTTCATTCCTTGCTCCAAAATTAAATCAACTCCGCGCAATGACGCTCTCAATCCCGCGGCATCACCATCAAACAACACCGTTATATTTTTTGTAAGCCTATTTACAAGGCGAATTTGCTCAGGCGTCAATGCCGTCCCTGAAGATGAAACCACATTTTGAATGCCGCGTTGGTAAAATTGAATCACATCTGTATATCCCTCAACCAAATAGCAATTATCCTCTTTTGCAATGCTCTGTTTGGCGTGATAAATTCCGTAAAGCACTTTGCTTTTGTGATACACCTCACTCTCGGGAGAATTTAAATATTTTGCCGCCTTTTTATCATTGACAAGAATACGCCCACCAAATCCTAGTGTGCGCCCGCTCATACTCAAAATGGGAAACATAACTCGTCCTTTAAAGCGGTCGAATTGCTTTTCTTCTTTAATTATCGTAAGTCCCGTTTTTCCTAGAAATTCTAAATTATAACCCTTTTTTATCGCAGCATCTGTAAATGCTGACCATTCGTCAATGGAGTATCCTAAAGAAAACGTTTCAATAGTTTCATCTATGAAACCACGTTCCTTGAAATAGGAAAGGCCGATGGCTTTTCCGGGTTCGGTTTTTAGTAGTGTATTATGGAAATATTGTTTAGCAAATTCGTTGACGAGATACAAACTCTCTCGCTCGCTTGCTTGTTCTTTTTGTTCGTTGGTTTGTTCGGTTTCTTCAATCTCGATTCCGTATTTTTTGGCGAGGTATTTTATGGCTTCTGGATAGGTAAAATGTTCGTGCTCCATTAAAAAGGTGACGGCATTTCCTCCTTTTCCGCTGGAGAAATCTTTCCAAATTTGTTTCACGGGACTCACCATGAAACTCGGAGAACGTTCATCTGTAAAAGGACTGAGGCCTTTAAAATTACTCCCAGATTTTTTTAGCTGCACAAAATCACCAATGACCTCCTCTACGCGGGCGGTTTCAAAAACATTGTCTATGGTGGTACGGCTAATCATTGCTACTAAAGTAAGAAAACAAAACTACATAAAAATGACTCAGAAAGAGAGGGATTTTATTGTCACATTTCCGAAGAAAAGGTAGAGGATGATTTTTTTTAGATTCGTTTTTTCATTGAAGGTTTCCACTGCGCTCAACCACACATTCGTTATAATAAAAAATCAAAAAGAGATTTCTGGTTTCCCTGAAATCTCTTTTATCTAACTAACACAAATTTTGTTAATCCCAATCAAAACGTATACCCAAAGATACGTTGCGCTCTTCAATAGGGTTATCTTTAAAAATGGTATTCAAATCGTATTTAACATACAACGATGTGTCTCCCCAACCTGCATAGGCGCTCAACCCGTAAATAAAATTATTTGTATTAAAATTGTCCTTTTGTTTTTGCTTTACGTCTTGTCCATTATCATCAAATTTCAATTTTTGAAGTGTCGTTAAATTAATCCCGGCATATCCACCCAACCCAAGTCTGAAGCTATTATCTGTGTTGTATCTAAAATAATCTTTCTTCTGAATCTTTTTTGAGGGTCCCAATTCAAAATGTATAGGGATTACCAAATTGTCCATTCTAAATTTTTGCTTGTCCAGATTTAAAGGGTATTCCTGTAATTCTGTTTGGTCTCCGTTCTCAACAAAGTATCGGTTATCCTCAGCTTTTAAACCGTTGAACTGAAACGAAAGACCATATCTTACTCTCAACCAATTGCTTTCTTTAAAAACTCGTGTTGACCATGAAAGTCCAATTTCAGCAAAACGACTTCCGCCTATTTTATAAGGAGAATCATCTAATGAGCGTCCATCTGCTATGGCATTGTTAAGTCCGAAAGCAAACGTTAAACCTGAATAGGTGCGAATATCTTCCTTGCGTTTTTGAATTGTATCATTTTTATCATCAAAATAGTATCCATCATCGTCAAATGTAATTTTAAACATTTTTTTACTCATTTCTTCGTCACCATTTCGTTCTTTCAACGCTTCTTTATTTTCAAGGATTGCCACTTTATTCTCAATATTTAGGGCATGTTTTGTTGCGGCTTCTTTTTTTAAATTTTCTGCTTCTACAAGAGTAATGGTTCCGGCATCGAGGTCTTCGTTTATTTTGTCAACCTCAGTTTTCAAAGCTTCTTTTTCAGATTGTACGATGAAATCTCTCTTTTTGTCCATTTCGGTTTCTTGCGCTTTTGCTGCACAGATTGATAAGATCCAAAGTGAAACTGCTAATACTAGTGTGTTTGTTTTCATTGTTTTTTGAGTTTAAGAGTCCCTTCCGTAAGACGGAAGGTCTTACAGTCAAAACATTGTTATGTTATTTAATTTATTACTATTCAATAGGTTACTTTATTACTTTCAATTATTACGATCCGATATTGATGTTCTTAATTGTTCAAAACCCTCGCCCAAAGCGTAAAATACTTTATCTCTAAAGGACTGCTCCATCTCCATTTCTACTTCTCCCAATAGCGCCATCGCATCCACTTTACCAGTATTGATATCCAATAAATTTTGAAGCTTTAAATCTTGCTGGGCAGAAGCGAGCAGGGTATTTATTTCAGCTTCGGTAACGGTGCCGTTTTTGTTTTGAGCATCTTTAATTTGGGCAACTACCTCATCCACTTTTGAAATACTTGTTTCTGAAATTTTACTCATTCCCTCTTTATTTTCTCCAGTTATCGCATTCCCTTTATCATTAGGGACAGCCGAAATTTGACCCGCATTATTATAAGGAGTGTTATTTATAGTTTTGAGCACACTACTTTTTCCTTGCTGCGTTTTTTGCGACGGATTGGTATTTTTATTAACGTCGCTTGTTGCAATTCTGTCTTTATCATTTTGAGTCGTTTTTGCGCTATTTTTAAGCTCATCCGTACCATTTTCCATTGCTTCATTTTCAGTCTCGGTGTTGGCGACTGCTTCGTTTTCTTTGTTTATTTCCTCTACAGTTTTAAATGGAGATTTGTTATTTTCGGTTTTTAAAATTTCCGAAGGCGTATCTTCATTTACTAAACTGTCTTCACTGTCGTTTTGATTGAAATAAATGGATGCGATGATTACAAATCCTATAAAACTTGCGGCAACAGCCAACCAAGGAAAACCTCCCTTTTTCTTTTTAGGCTGCGCTTCGTTGAGCATTCCCTCAAGTTTATTCCACGCCCCGGCCGAAGGTTGCAGCTCGCGCTCCTCAAACTTTTCTCGGCTATTTTCTTCAAATTTAATGCGTTCCATAGTGTGTATTTTCTTGTTGTGTAATGCGCTGTTGTAACATTTTTCTTGCTTTGAATAACTGTGTTTTTGAGGTGCTCTCGCTTATCTGCAACAACTCGCTTATCTCACTGTGTTTGTATCCTTCAATGGCGTACAGTACAAATACCGTTTTGTAACCGTCCGGTAAACCATCAATTATTTTTTGTATTTCTTCAACTTCCATTTCGCTTTCCAAATATGTAACATGCTCCATGGAATTTTCAATCATTACCGTGTCCTTAAAATCTAGTTTTTTGTCTTTCCGTAATTGCGAAATAGATTCGTTGACCATAATTCTTCTAATCCAACCTTCAAAACTACCTTGGTTTTTAAAGGTGTCCAGATTTAGAAATACTTTTAAAAAACCAGCTAACATTACAGACTCGGCAGCGTCTTGGTGCTTCATGTACTTACGGCATACACTTAGCATTTTTGGAGCGAAAAGTTCAAACAGTTGCTGTTGCGCTTTTCGGTTTCCTTTGCTTGCCTTGGCAATAAGGTTGTTGTAATTTTTATGTAATGAAATTAGTTTCAAAATTTAGTTTAGAGATGGCTTCTATTTTAAAGACGCAGCATTTCTTGTTTTGGTTGTCTGAAGAATTAAAAAAATATGAAAAATTTTGGATTTTGGCATTTTTCAAAGTTTAAATTACTCAAAATCAATAAGTTTCACCTAGTTAATATTTCTGAAAAAAATTAAAAATTTATAAAATTTGAGCGGTTAAAACTAATCTGCTTCTATTTTTTCCTGTCGATTACATAATTGACCATTAACTCAAGTGAGTCTCGATATTCAGATTTTGGATATTCTTGAAGGATTTGAAGGGCTTTTTGCTGATAGTCTTTCATTGTTGTAACGGCGTATTCCAAACCACCATTATTTTTTACAAAAGTAATAACCTCTTTTACTCTTTTTTTATCGTGATTTTTATTTTTCACCGAATTTATGAGCCACTTTTTATCTTTACTCGAAGCGTTATTAATGGCATAAATTAAGGGCAGCGTCATTTTTTTCTCCTTGATATCTATCCCGGTGGGTTTACCGATTGCTTCCTCGCCATAATCAAATAGGTCGTCTTTGATCTGGAATGCAATACCAATGAGTTCACCAAATTTGCGCATTTGCTCAACGGTATCTTTGGGCGCATTTACAGATTGTGCTCCCATGGCACAACAGGCAGCGATTAATGTTGCTGTTTTTTGACGGATAATTTCGAAATAGATTTCCTCTGTGATATCTAGATTTCTTGCTTTTTCAATTTGCAGTAACTCGCCCTCACTCATTTCTCTAACGGCTACTGAAATAATTTTAAGTAAATCGAAATCGCCATTATCAATAGAAAGCAACAATCCTTTTGAAAGTAAAAAATCTCCAACGAGTACGGCTATTTTATTTTTCCAAAGTGCATTTATTGAGAAAAAGCCTCGTCTTCGGTTACTGTCATCAACCACGTCGTCGTGCACCAAAGTAGCTGTGTGTATCAATTCGATTACCGATGCACCGCGGTAGGTGCGTTCGTTTAATTCGCCACCACCGGTCATTTTTGCGATTAGAAAAACAAACATGGGCCTCATTTGTTTGCCTTTTCTATTGACAACATAATGAGTGATACGATTGAGCAACGCCACTTTTGAGGTCATGGAATTCGAAAATTTCTTTTCAAAAAGTTCCATTTCTGCCTGGATGGGCAATTTTATTTGCGCTACTACCTTCATTTGTAGGTCAAAAATACAGTAAAAATTAAGGCACAGAATTAAAATTTTAATATTGTGCCTTTTCCAAATATTTAAAGTTTTTTATTTTGAAATTACTTTATTTCTATAGAGTGATTTATCTACACAACTTGCCATTGCCTTTTCATCTAAATCCTTCCCTACGAAAGAACAAACCTTTTTAGTGACGCTCTGAGTGTTTTCAAGAACATCCTTGTAATCGATAAAAATAATTTCGACTCCAGGCTCTTTATTTTTCCAAACCTCAATTTGATTTAGTTGCTCCTGATAAGCATTAAGTAATTTTACCGGAAGCGTATCTGGAGACTTGCCAATCATCTTTTGCTGTGATTTGACAACTTCATTTAAATTACGTTTCATAAAAATCACCTTATATCTAAATTGAGGATCTATATGCTTGAGTAATGGAGCAACTATTTTCACAGATTTATTCTGAGCCTTATCTAGCCAATCATTCTTTCTATGCAACGACATAACTGGCTCATATTCATAATATCCTTTTGGATTTGAGTAGTCTGCCTCTCTAACACCATCTACAAGTGGCTCAACTCCTCCTTTATCTAACATTTGCATCATCAATGATGTACCAGACCTTGGAAGACCAGACACAACAACGATTTGATTTTCTCTATACTTATAGTCTGTTTTGTCTCGAAGCTCCATTGGTTTAGCCAATTTTTCTGTCAAGTTTTCAATAGCCTTTGCGGCTCTATGAAATTCTTTAGGCTTGAGGCGTTTTGCAGTTTCAAATGCTAATTTTGCATTTTCTAAATCTCCCATTTTTTCTAATGCTTCTCCTAAAGTGTAATGAGCATCTGGGAAATACTTAACAAGTTCAATACTAGTTAAGGCCGACTCTGCAGCTTCTTCATATTCTCCCAAACGAACCAAGACCTCAGCTAAAGCCCTATGATATTTTGCCCTATCAGGTTCGAAATCTATTGCTTTTTCAAATGCAGTTTTAGCATTTTGAAATTTGCTAGTTCTCCTGTAGACTTTACCAATTTGGAAATACACTTCTGGACTTGGTTTATTTTTAACAGCTTTGTCTAATAATGACAAAGCACCATCCATATCGCCATTTCCTAATAATATTTGTGATTCTGCAAAATAAGTTGTGGACTCAAACTCACTATTGAGCGACCTTAATTTATCTAGATATTCTCTTGCTTTTTCAAAATTTGAAAATTTTAATTCAATAGTCAGTAAATCCATATAAAAAGGAATTACGTCAATTGGTTCTGGCTCCGTAATCAATTCTAGTAATAACTCTCTTGCTTTTTCATAATCTTTTTTTCCTAAATAAACTCGCGCTAAATTTAATTTAAGATCACATTTTGTTTTGAAAATAGCATTCTCAATATCTTCATCCGGTTTTTCGATATAACCTAAATCAATAAGTTGTTGTAAAGCTTCTTGATCTGAAAACTGATCGGTTTCATGGTCACTTTTCAATTCACCGAAATCACCATCAATTGCATCCCAACTTTTAATAGTTTCGATTTTGCCCGGATTTTTAAATATATCAAGTGCTACTTTACCATCCATGTCTTCTCCAACTGGAAGTCCAAAATGATGTAAAACCGTTGGTGCTACATCAATTAAACCTAGGCCAAAGATTTTTTCATTCTTTTTTATATTTGGTCCACTAGCCACAAACATTCCAAATTGGCGATGTTCTAAAGCAGGTGCAGCGGGATATTTTGGCATTTCTAAAATACGGTTGGGTCCGGATTCAAATCCGTGATCAGACAAAATCATTACCGTAGTGTCATCGTCAACTAAATCAAGTGTGCGTTCAAGCATCATGTCTTGAAATTTATAGGCTCCTTTTACAACATCCTTATACATTTCATGATGCCAAATAGGAACTTCTTTTAATTTAGGTGGATGGTATTTCATAAATGCATGGCAAAAATGGTCTATCAAGTCATAATAAACGGCCATAAAATCCCATTCTGTGTTCTGCATTGTATATGTAGTAGCAGCATGAACTGAGACGTTTTCTGCAAAGAGCTTTGAAAAAGTTGACAAGGATTGGTCTTTATCCTGGTTTATTTCAGCAGCTTTAGGAATAAAAGGAAGTATATGTTGATCAGTCACTTCATATGGGCGCATACGTAAATCTAAAACTTCTCCTTTAAAATTCTTTGGGTGTATAGCATCTGGATGAAGTGGGTTTTTCTTTTTTGGGTCTTTATTTATTTTTTGAAATTTTTCAGATATTACAACTCCGTTAATTGGTTCAGCAGGAAAACTAGGCCACCAACCCACTAAATTACTTTTAAACCCTTTGTTATGTAAAATATTCCATAAAGCTCTTGTTTTTCGCGAGTTTGTTGTCACTGGACGGACTCCTTTTAAATCTGGAGCCAATTCAATAAAACCTAAAACCCCGTGTTTATCTGGGGTTTTACCTGTTGCAACACTCGTCCACAACATAGGAGAAAATGGTGGGTTCATTGTGCTCATATTTCCATAGACACCGTTATCTATTAATTTTTTAAGCGCTGGCATTTCTCCCTTGGCTAATAAAGGTCCGATTATCTTCCAATCGGCAGCATCCCATCCTATCAATAATAACTTATTCTTCTTCATCAATTTCTGTTTTTGTAAATTCATTTCTCACTTTCCTCCACTCCCTAAGACCAATATCACCTAAAGCAAGAAGCCCTAACGATCCCTCAGGCGTGATTTTAAATTTGATTTTATTTTTATTTTCTTCCATTTTTTTTGTGAATGAAGTATCTTTTAATTAAATTTATCTCAAAATTAAGATATATTTTAATTCTTTTTAATCTAAATTTAAATCTATTATGAAAAAAAATACTTCAAAAAAATTAAGCAAAAGACTTGCCCAATACGGCGCTCTAACCCTGGCTATTGCAGGCGTTTCAGACGCTACTGGTCAAATTCAATATACTGACGTTGACCCTGATGAAACTTTAACAGGGACAAGATTTATGTTAGATTTAAACGGTGACGCTACTGTTGATTATGAGATAAGTAATGATGGTGTATTTTCAGGGGCAACTCCCGGAACAACAGCTAGAGTATATACTAGTAACTCTAGTTCAATTTTAGGTTTGAACGGAGGAAACTACAATTATCCTTTTGCATTGAGCGAAGGTGCACCCATAGATGCTGCTGAGATGACTTGGATTGCAAATATGAACTACCAAACTTTAAACTGGATGGGCTGTGCATATACCAATAGTCAATGGTGTGATGGTCAAGTTGACAAATATTTAGGTTTACGAATTACTGTTGGTGCAGACCAACATTATGGTTGGGTAAGGTTAGATGTACCTGCCGATGCATCAAGTATAACTATTAAGGACTATGCTATCAATTTAACTCCAAATGAAGGTCTTGAAGCTGGAGAAGGAATTTTAGGAATTGATAATAATAATATAGATGGATTTACATATTTTGTAGACGCTAATAATAATCTAAATTTAAAAGCAGCAAACCAACTAAGTGCTGTTTCTATTTACAATGTTAACGGTCAAAAAGTAATTGAATCTAATCTATCTGCGACTAGCGAAATTGTAAGTTTATCAAGCTTAAGTTCAGGAATGTATATTGCAAGAGTAAATGTAGGTGACCTAACTAATACCATTAAAATTGTTAAAAAATAATTTTAATTAACTTAGAGTTTTAATAAGAGCCTCGTAATGAGGCTCTTTTTTTATGCCTTATTCGCTAACTGCCCACAAGCAGCATCGATATCTTTGCCTCTACTGCGCCTTACGGTTACAGGAATTCTAGCCTTTTCTAGTTTGACTATATAATTATCAATTGCCGCATTATTTGCCTGCTGAAATTCCTCGTCATTAATAGGGTTGTATTCAATGATATTTACCTTGCATGGTATATAGCCGCAAAACTGAACGAGCGCGTTTATATCCTCCTCTTTGTCATTTATCCCATCCCAAACTACATACTCGTAAGTAACACCTTTACCTGTATGCTCGTACCAATATTCCAATGATTCTTTTAAATCTGGTAAGGTAAACGACTTCGCAAATGGCATAATTTGCTCTCTAGTTTCTTGAATAGCTGAATGTAGTGAAACGGCGAGGTTAAATTTTACCTGATCATCAGCGAGCTTCTTTATCATTTTGGGAACACCTGAAGTTGAAACTACAATTCGCTTTGGCGACATACCAAGTCCTTCTTCACTGGTTATTTTTTCAATAGAGGCTAATACATTTTTGTAATTCATCAATGGCTCCCCCATACCCATAAAGACTATGTTTGAAAGTGGGCGGTTGTGATAAAGCCTGCTCTCTTTATCAATCGCAACTACTTGGTCATAAATCTCGTCAGGATTAAGATTGCGCATTCTTTTGAGTCTTGCAGTAGCACAAAACTTACAGTCCAAACTGCAACCCACCTGAGATGAAACACATGCTGTTGTTCTTTTTTTAGTTGGAATTAATACAGATTCTACAATAAGACCATCATGCAATTTAACAGCATTTTTAACTGTTCCATCTTCACTTCGCTGAAGACTATCTACTTCAATATGATTAATGACAAAATTCTCCTCTAAGTGCGCTCTTGTTTCAATTGAAATATTGGTCATTTTATCAAAATCATGGGCACCTTTACTCCATAGCCATTCATAGACTTGATTACCACGAAAAGGTTTGTCGCCTATACTTGTAAAAAAATCTCTTAACTCTTCTTTTGAAAGTGATCGTATGTCTTTTTTTTCTAATTTCATCTGAAAGCAAAAATACAATTTATGGATGGCAAAAGAGCAAAAAAAATTCCGCAGAAAACGGAATTGGAATCATAAGCTACAAATAAACCTCTATTTACTAATAATTATTTTCTTAGTAATTTGTTGATTTGAATCTTCGTCAATTAGATTTAAAAAATAAATCCCTTCGGTACAATTCTCAACATCAAGCACATTATAAGTATTTGACAACGAGCCCGACATTACTTGTTGCCCAATCGTATTATAAAAACCATATACTAAATTTGGATATTTACTATTAGTAATATTGATTACCGACGAAGTTGGATTGGGGTATATTTCTAAAATTCCGGTGAGTTGATTATCCGGAGTATTAAGAATATTTTGCACAGATTCAATAGTTGTCTGGCCACTATTAATTGGATCCAGCCATTCCTTTAAACGAGTTTGAGGAGTGTCACCAGCATCCCAAGAGGTGGCAAATCGACCATAAATATCGTAATCATTATTATTCTCAATTCCGTTGCATGAAGCTTGGCCCGCATAAAGTTGTCCAATTAATTTTCCACTCTCATTAAATAAAGGGGATCCAGAAGAACCACTCTCGGTTGTTCCTATTTCCCAGCCATCACCTGTACCATGAGTTACACCGCCTATGAGCCAAACATCGGTTCCATTTGCATTGTCCTTAGTAGCACCATCGTTATCTCTACATATCTTCATAATGTCACCATTGGGGTGATGAATACCTACTTGAAATTCTGGCAATACATCGCTTCTATCCCAACCCGCAAATGTAATATCCCATGAAACCGGGACAGGATTATATAATTTTACCAACGCAAAATCACTAATAGTATTATTAGAAATTAGCTCGGCTCCACTCATTGTAAAGTTGGTTTGAATATCTACACTATTAACTTCTTCCCCACAAACAGGGTTTGGACTCACCCAATTAAAACGAACACTCCAAAATGTTGGGTCACTATTTTGTAAGCAATGATTAGCCGTCATTAAATAGGGCGTTTTATCCATTGCAGTAGTATTTATCATTGAAGCAGAACACAAATATCCGTTACCAAGAGTAAGTAAAGCAACCGCTTTTTTAATAACTGATTTATATCCATCAAAATCTTCACCCACAGGACAATTTACATCATAATTACAATCCCCGCTATCATTTAATCCACGGTTAGCATCTAACAATTCATGTACTTTTCCCATTCTATAGCCATGAATTACACTTCCTATTTTCAAAACCACATCATCAGAGACGGTGTATGGTTCAAAATATTCTACATATATTAAATCCCCCTCTACAAACCAAGATGCAATTTTACTATTGGGTGTATTCTCACTACTGCCGTATAATTTAGAAATATCAGTTCTATCTTCATTGAAAAATTGTAATCTACTTCCCGCAGGGAGATAGAATGATTCAAAATTTACGCTCAAATTAATAGCCCCAATACTTTTTATTGCAGCTTGCCAAATACGACCGTTTTCATCTGGAAGATCTGTCCAAACACCTTGATTATTTAAATCCAAAACAACTTCTCTTTCAATTCCATAACGCCAAGGCTGACCCTTGTCCAGGTCATTAATGCTGTCTTGTTGTTGGATTAAATCTAAATCTAGGTATGGAAGCTCAATGATTTCTGGAGAAGCATCAAGTTTATATGACCAACTTATAGGCTCTTGTGCAAACAAAAGACCCGTTGTCAATAAAATAATTATATAAGTAATGTGCTTCAAATATCCTTGGAATTACTTTGTAAATAACTCAACTAAAATAACTTAAAAACCGCACATAACAATAAAAAATCACCAATAAATAAAAAACCCGATGTTTCCATCAGGTTTTAAATCTCTAACTGAATAGTGTTTTTTGATTATATAATCAACATAGCATCGCCATACGTATAAAAACGATACTTTTCTTTAATTGCTTCTTCGTATGCTTTTTTAGTAAATTCATGTCCTGCAAAGGCAGCCACCATCATCAATAACGTAGATTTTGGCGTATGGAAATTTGTAACCATAGCATTTGCAATACTGAAATCATAAGGAGGAAAAACAAATTTATTTGTCCAACCATCATACGCATTCAAAGTTCCGTTTGAAGAAACCGAACTCTCTAAAGCTCTCATTACCGTAGTTCCCACGGCACAAATACGCTTTTGTTTTACGATTCCGTCATTTATCACTTTTACCGAAGACTCAGGAATATGCATTTCCTCACTATCCATCTTATGCTTTGAAAGGTCTTCCACCTCAACAGCACTAAAAGTTCCTAAACCTACGTGTAATGTAACTTCTGGAAATTTAACCCCTTTAATTTCAAGACGTTTTAATAAATGTTTTGAAAAGTGTAATCCAGCCGTTGGAGCTGCTACAGCACCTTCCTCTTTTGCAAAAATTGTTTGGTAACGTTCTGCATCTTCCGGTTGCACTTCTCGTTTAATGTATTTTGGCAATGGAGTTTCGCCAAGTTCGGTCAATTTATTTCTAAATTCCTCATACGACCCGTCATATAAAAAACGCAGTGTTCTTCCTCTGGATGTCGTATTATCAATTACCTCAGCCACTAACGTTTCGTCATCACCAAAGTATAACTTATTACCAATTCGTATCTTTCTCGCTGGATCCACCAACACGTCCCAAAGTCTTGTTTCTGGGTTTAATTCACGTAACAAGAACACTTCGATTCTCGCTCCTGTTTTTTCCTTATTACCGTACAATCGTGCAGGAAAAACCTTTGTATTATTTAAAACAAGGATATCATCTTCTTCAAAATAGTTTATTAAATCCTTGAACTGTTTGTGCTCAATCGTCTTCTCCTTGCGGTTCAAGACCATCAATCTGGCTTCATCCCTTTCTTCACTTGGATATTCGGCTAAAAGTTCTTCAGGTAATTCGAAATTAAAATGCGAGAGTTTCATCCCCATAGGTTCTGGATTTTAGGTTTTAAAAGTTGCAAATATACAATCTGGCGATAGGCGTTGTCAAGTAAAACGGCATTTATCTTTTGAAGAATATCATTATCAGCGTTCAAAATGAAATTTTAACGTTTAAATCCGAACCTATTCCTTCAGGAATTTCAAGATCTTTTTAATTTATTCTGAAATATGAAACATCAAAGCGCTCTATTTTCATCTAAGAAGTAAGTATAATCCTAAAACATGCCAGCAGAACGTTAAAATACATAGCAATTAAATACAGGTAGTCATATTTCCGAAGCGAATAAAAGTTCCTAAATTCTAAACTGAAAATGAAATAATAATGCCAACTTTTTCTAAATCGGTATAAAATTCTGGGTACGATTTTGAAACCACCATCGGCTCTTTAATCGCAATAGGAAATCGCAACGCGAGCGGCGCAAACGCCATCGCCATACGGTGGTCTTGGTAAGTCTCAATGGTTGTAATTTCTGAAATTTCGGCTTTATTATTAGCTTTGAGATGTAATGAATTTTCTGTGACTGTAATGGACGCGCCTAATTTTGAAAGTTCAGTTTTGAGGGCTTTTAGGCGGTCTGTTTCTTTGATTTTTAAGGTGTGTAATCCTGTTAAATTGCATGATATTCCCAACCCAAAACTAGTCACAGCAATTGTTTGCGCAATATCTGGGGTGTTTATTAAATTCAAATTAATCGCTTCTAAAACTGGCTGTTTGTCTTTTAAAATGGTCATAGAATTATCACGGTTGAAACGAGTAACAACTCCAAAATTCTCATACAAAGACGCCAACTCGGCATCCCCTTGCAAACTATCATTTTTATAAGCCGAAAGTGTTACCGATAAATTTTCTGAAAGCGCCACCAAACTATAAAAATAAGAAGCCGAAGACCAATCTGATTCTACCGTAATGGTTTGTGAAGCTATATTTTTGAGCGGAGAAATTTTAATATGTCGTCCTTGAAAATGATAGGTTACTCCTATTTCAGAAAGCAACTTTAATGTCATTTCTAAATAGGGACGGGATGTGATTTCTCCAGTTAATTCAATTTCTAATCCGTCTTTTAAACTAGGAGCAATAAGCATCATTGAAGAAATATATTGACTACTCACTCCCGCCGGTATTGTTACTTTATTTTTTAATGTTGAAACGCCTTTAATTCGTAATGGAGGGAATCCTTCTTCACCTTCATATTCAATATTTGCGCCCATCTCACGCAATGCTTTGACCAAAATCCCAATAGGTCTTTCCTGCATTCTCGAGCTACCCGTAAGCACTACATTGGAGTCTTTCTTTGCAGCAAAATAGGCTGTCAAAAATCGCATTGCTGTCCCTGCGTGATGAATATCGATAATCTCTTTGGTACTTTTTAGTGCCTTTTTGAGAACTTCGGTATCGTCACTATTTGAAAGATTTTCAATCGTAATTTGAGGAAATAATGACTGCAAAATTAGCAACCTATTGCTCTCACTTTTTGAGCCCGTGATTTCAACAGTTACAGCATTTACATCACTAGATTTATGAAGATGTGCTATCATTTATTCCGATTATCTTTTTCTTTAAGCTTTGCCCAAAATTTAATATATGTCATTATGAACCCATAAAAAAAGGAGGTTAGTGCCCATCCAATAAAAAAACGAGGTGTGGGGGATAAATTTTCAAATGAAAAACCCGCAAATGCCCATCTTAAGATGAAAAGAATAACACCAAAACTAATTCCCAGCATTACAACCGACTTCCAAAAACCCTTATGACCAACAATTTTTTTAAACATTATTTGAGCTTTTCATTATTGTGGTGACGGTCATGGTCACGCTTGGTTTTGATGTCTAACTTTTTATCAAAAGCCTCTTGTAAATTTACACCCGTTTGATTGGCGAGACATAAAACTACGAACATAACATCAGCCAATTCTTCCCCCAAATCTTTACTTTTATCGCTTTCTTTTTCGCTTTGTTCACCATATCTTCTAGCTATAATACGTGCAACTTCCCCCACTTCTTCTGTAAGTTGCGCCATGTTTGTAAGTTCATTAAAATAACGAACTCCGTGATTTTTAATCCACGTATCTACTTCCTGTTGTGCGTTTTTTATGTCCATAGCTAGGTTTTAGAAAGCACTATTTTCTCAGTTTCTTTTTCAACAATTTGTCCAAACATTTGTTTCAAATATTGATAATCGCTTGAGACCAAAATAGGGTTATTGATTTCTAACGAAACAGCGAGCTGAATCATTCCATTAGATTCACTTACTAAATACGAATAAGATACTGCATCTCCCGCTAGAGCAGCTTTCGTAGATTCTGGCATAGACTTTACCTCATAACCTTCCGGTACTTTTATCGTAATATTATATTTATCCGCCCTTGGATAGTTAAAGAACACAGGATATTCTCTTTTCTCATCTTTAAATGGGTTTTCCTTTTGTGCAAAGAACAGCATTGGCGAAATATAAATATCATCATTAATTTTTTCAATTAAAGATGAGGATTTTGCCTCATAGCTTAATGTTACATTTTCCGTTGTCTTATTCACATCCTTAGCGTCAAGATTTGAATATGTAACTTCCTCACCATTTGTATCCATGCCGTCAAGTTGATCTTTAATAGTTTTTCCATAATATTTTGACCTATACTCACGAGCATAATGATTTCCTAACCTGCCTCTCACTTTTGCTGAAAGGTTACCATCGGAATCAATTTCCGCTTGAACATACGATAACTTTTGAGAGCTGAAACCGGGGTATAAAGGTACCCAATCTGATGATCCGTCTTGACGAATAACACGCCCCTGCCAGTTCATTGCGCGTTCTGGTAAAATTCCAATAGTAGAAACCGTATTCGATGCGTCTAACAAATAAGTCTTTCCGCCCAAAGAAACCTGTGCTACTAAGTAATCAAATCCAAAACGAGTAGGAAACAAAGGAATTCCATGAGATTTTGAACTTACTAGCACTGGTTCAGCATTCAAATTAGCTTTTTGTAACATAGAAACTAGCAATAAATTTATATCTCCCACATTACCTTTACCTTCTTTATAGGCTCTCTTTGTCCCCTCTTCTGGGAAATAACCATAATATCCATTCCAAGCAACTTTGCTTTTTACCAAATTATAAATAAGTTGCATTTTAACAGCCGGGTCCGTTTCAGAACCAATGGTATTTTTCAAATCCTCTTCATAAAAAGAAGAGTTATTTACAGCATTTATAAAACTATCTCGCTCATAAACTGATGTTACAACACTTTCCCATGTGTTTGAATATCTTTTAGGAATACCATTCCCGTTTTTAATCATTGTCAATTCCCAAACCGACTTTGCCGCATAGTTATCAATATTATCTACGTATGCAACCTTTTTAAGTGGGGGTACATTTACTTCATTCAAGCTATATAATCTTTCCTTATAACTTTGTACGTTTTGACCTAAATTCCCGGCACTACCTGGCTTATATCCTGCAGAACCTATACCACTTTTTCCGCGAATGGTCACATCAACATTCTTAGTATCTTCGGTGTATGTATAGGATTTACTAGCTTGAGGATTAGGGTAGTTTCGGTAAACATAAAAATCTGGAATCCCCAAATTAACAACTAATTTATTGATAGGAATTTCATATTGCAAGGGAATATCAGTAATATCTAAGAATGGTGAAGTTATAGTATATTCAACTTCAATGACGCTACCTGGCTTTAAATTAGGCATGGTCAGCTTATGAATTACATAATAATTATTCAATCGTTCCTTGAAGATATTATCGTTATCAAGCTTGGTTTTCTTCACTTTCCCATTTTCTATATTAAAAGTTGTTCCTTTTATACTTTCTACCTGCTCCCTATCCTCATTATAATTATATGCCTTTATTTTTTTTGTCCCCCATTCATAACCTTCTGGATTATATATTTTTATGCGTTCAAAGACTTCTGTTATCTGCTCGAACCCTTTGGATTGATTATACGCAAATGATGTTTTATGTTCTCTATACAATACAGCTGCATTTGCGTTTGGGTTTAAAGTGTTTTGTTTTTCTAAAAGTTCTTCTTTTGAAACTTTGCCAGATTTAAAGTTCTGCGGAAATGCAACAGAAAAAGTTATTAATAAGAGAAGTGTAATAAATTTACGCATATTGATTATTTTTTTATTAATACGATTTTTGAGTTCGAAATTTTATAAAATTCAGAAAAAATTGTTTTTATTCCTTCATAATATTCGGCTCCAATTAACGGGTAATTGACATTAACATCTAGAGAAACCAATATGTTATTACCGCTAACCTCATTATTATATTTAATAGATGCAATATTTTTCTGCATCGAAATATTCTTACCTTCTGGTAAACTTTCAATTTGGTACCCTTCAGGAATTTTATAAGTTATCTTGTAGGTTTTTGAATATGGAAAAGTAAAATCAATAGGGTATTTCCGTTTCTCATCCTTAAATTTATTTTCTTTTAATCCGAAAATAAATAATGGGTCAATATATAGATTTTTGCCTACCCCTTCAATAAAACCCTCTAACTTAAAATTGGTTTCTAAGGTAATTGGCTCTCTCACATCAATTTCCCCCTTAATATTAGATTCAGCAAAATAAAGCAAAGAATTTTCCTCTTGTAAATCTAACCAATATGCATTTGATTGCTTGCCACTATAATCCTCTCTATATTTGTTTGCTAGATATCCATCTATACGCTGTTTGTAGTTACCCAAAAGTGAGCCAGAATCAATATCTAAAGTTGCGGTCGCAATAACGAAGCTTTTTGAAATTTTTGAGGGTCTCGTAGATATTTTTTTAAAAGTATCATCCTCATAAACAATTACACCAGTTCCATTAATTAATTTGTTAGGAATTTCGCCAAATCCTAATTTTTTTTTAGATGCGTCCAGTAAATAGATTTCTCCTTCAAGCTCAAGAGCGGTTAAAATACTATTGAACCCAAGTACTGTGGGAAACAATATATAACCCCTACTCTTTGTAGCGACCAAAACCGGGTTGGCCGTGAATCCCGCTTTTCTTAACATCGAAGTTAATGTTACATTTATTTGAGCTGAATTTCCTTTCTTGTTTTTGTATGCGGTTCGCGTTTCGTCAGCATTTCGACTGTAGAGTTCGTCCCAAGTCATTCTATCTTGCAAATAATAATAAATGTTCTTTGCTAAAGTCAGTTGATTGGGCTCTCCATCAAGCAATGACTGCAAATCGCGTTTGAAATAGCTTGATCGTTTTAATTCTGCTCCAAACCACTGCGCATCATTATATACTGTAACTACATCTGTCCAATTTTTCATTTTATGATTACCATAATAACCTACCAGCTCAATAAAAATTTTACCCCGATATGTACCTAAATTTGAGACGAAACTTTCTCTTTTTATGGGCTCAATGTTCTCCCCTAAATATAAAAGCTCATAAGGTTTATCAAGAGTCCTTAGTTCAACACTACTTAAGGGATTCTGGGTAATTTTTAATTTTCTTGAATATGGATTCTTGATAAGGACCTTTACATTTTTTATGGGAATATAGCTTTGTGTGCCAATCCAACGCAAACCAATATCTCTAACTTTGTATTTTAACTCAAGGACAGAACCCTCTTTTACATTAGGAAAAGAAAACTTACTTACTTCTTCCTCATCAGTAACCTTTTCTTTAAATATATTTCCCTTCTCAACATTTGTAGCAACTATTTCACCATTTTCTAAATTATATGTAGTAGCTTTTAAACTCTCAACGTCTTCAAAATTTATTTCCCAATTAGCAAATTCAAAGCCCTCTTTATTATAAATTTTAATACGTTCAAAAACATACAATACTACCCCAAAATTATACTCAACATCTCTAACAATCACCTTTGCATTTGCCTCTGGAAATTGAGGGTCATGTGTTTCAGTTAATTCTTCAACACTAACATTTCCAAATTTATAGTCCTGAGCAAATGCACAAACACTAAATAATAATATTAAGCATGTAATCCTTTTCATTCTTATTTTTTAGCGAGTACTATTTTTGAGTTGTCACTTTTTACCAATGCTTTGATATAAGAATCGTATTTCTCGAATGACTCTTTAGGTGCTTTTACAGCTTTAATTACTACTTTTCTTTTGTAAACCAGCTTACCACCACCTACGTTTTCGAGAGACGCTTCATAGCTTCCAAACTCATTTGAAATTTCAATAGGCTCAAACATTGCCTCAATTTCATAATCATCTGGCAAAATCAATGTTATTTCATCATTATACGTTTTACCTCTTCTAATAGAGATAGGCAATTTCCGTGTTGAAACTGATTGGGGCGTGTATTCAAAACGATGAAAAATATTTGGGTTTAACAACAGTCTGTTTCCTGCTTTAGACACATAATTCTTTGCTTCAAACGTTAAGTTTTCTGTAAATACAACCTTGTCCTTATCATTGTTAAACGATATATCCGAAAGCCGAAGACTGTTAAGATGGCTCCAAGCGTTTTTATACGCAAGATCTAACTCTTCTTTATCATAGTCCTTTAAATGATAGTTGCTGTTGTAAATGAGTCCTTTGGAGACTTCTGTAGTGGTACCTCTTATCATTAAATTTTCATCGAGTACTACGGTTGCACTAAAATCTCTGGTGTTATCCTTTTCAGAATATGTGGGGGTTTTTGTAATCACGCCACCATCTGGAGTCATCATCACTACTTTTCTGTCATCCGTATGCGAACCCAAAAACCCAAACGGGATGTCTTGGCTAGTGCATTCTAAAAATATATTCTCATCTTCAAAGGGTACCGCAAGAATGACGTGGTTTCCCTGCAACGCAACAAAATCTTCATCTATATCTACTCCGTTTTCTTTGCTATCGACTATCGAATAATACGATGTAATTCCTTGACTTTCCAAGAGTGCTTTCGTATAATTTGTCAAACCTTTACAATCTCCATACCCTAACTTATCTACATCTTCAGCCGGAGATGGCTGCCATCCTCCTATTCCAACCTGAACACTAATGTAACGGGTTTTATTCTGCATATATTCATAAATCGCTTTTACTTTTTCTTCATCTGTTTTTAGATCTTTTACGAGGTTTGAAATAATATTTTTTGTCTCTTGCGACAATTCATCCCTTCCTTTTAGTAATTTTTCATTTTGCCATAATCCGAAGTCTTTCCAAGTTGAAATTTCTGCAACCGAATTTTCTAGTCTAAATTTTTTGAGAGCTACCTTAACCATAGGGACAAACTCAGTGTAATGAGGACTTGCATATTCATTTTCTACGGCATTCATCTTATTAATTGAGTATGATAGGTAATTAGATGCTTCTTTTGTATCTACATTGTAACCTTCAAGATTATATTCCTTTTTTATTAAAGGAACCTCCTTTTCGTTTACAACTTCATATTTAGATTTCTCAACGGCGACGGTTGAATAGGTTCGGGGAATCCAAGGTTTTATAAACCCTGTTGTATTGGATTTTAATTCATATTCAAATTTTAATGTAAAGGGATAAGGTGGCTCAACATATCTGAGTGACTTCAATCTATTATCTGAATACAAATCACCCCCAGATGCAGAAACATCAGCAAAATCTTTCTCTTTAAAAGATTCAATCTCTTTTCCATTTTTATCGTACAACACTGCCGAAATGTTTTTTACTTTATCATTTCCGCTGTAGCCAACTATTGGATCAAGAGCATCAATACCACTCCTATTGAGAGCTGTAATGACAACACTGTAGTGTTCTTCTTGAACATCAAAGTCTTTTAAAATGATTTTTGTGGATTCATTGCGGACAACCGCGTTGGCATTTTTAAGCAACGTTGCGTCGATATTTTTTACGCTGTAATCTTGGGCATTGGAATAAGAAAAGATAGATAACAGCAGAAATAAGTAGGTAATTCTCATTAATTGGGTTTGCGACAAATCTATATCAATACAGGAAAATATAGAAGAAATAATTGTTAAGATTTTAACACTTGTTTTTTGAATCCATCAAAATAGTAACAGGCCCATCATTAATAAGCGCTACATCCATCATAGCACCAAACTCTCCCGTCTGCACTTTCTTCTCCATTTGCAATTCGAGTGCTGCGATAAATTGCTCGTATAACGGAATAGCGATTTCAGGCCTTGCAGCTTTTATAAAGGAGGGTCGGTTGCCTTTTTTAGTGAAAGCGTGCAATGTAAACTGGCTCACCACAATGGCATCGCCTTTTGTGTCCAGAACGGATAAGTTCATAGCGCCGTCGGCATCACTAAAAATGCGCATTTTAGCAATTTTTGAGGTCAGCCAGTCGATATCCTCTTGTGTATCTTCAGCTTCAATACCTAGCAGAATCAATAATCCGTTTCCTATTTCAGCAATACGATTGCCTGCCACCGTTACCGAAGCTTCACGTACCCTTTGTAATACTACTCTCACCTTTACTATTTTGAATTTTACACAATTGTAGGCTGCATTAAAATTTCCGAAGTAATTATAATTATTGGCCTTTTTCGTAAATATCTTTTCTGAAATGTTCCTCGTCACCCTCCACAATCTGCACATAACTTTTGTAGCGGCTCCAAGCCAATTTATCTTCTTCAAGGGCATCCTTCACTGCGCATTTGGGCTCCTCGATATGCAAGCAATTGTTAAATTTACATTCCTGCTTCAAGGCAAAAAATTCTGGAAAATAATTACCTATTTCTTCCTTTTCCATTTCCACGACACCGAAGCCCTTAATCCCAGGCGTATCTATAATTTTTGCACCAAAATCAAGATCATACATTTCGGCAAAAGTAGTGGTGTGCTGACCTTGTGAATGTTGTTCTGAAATTTTCTTCGTTTTTAATTCTAACGTTGGCTCAAGAGCATTTGCCAGCGTGGATTTCCCTACACCACTGTGCCCCGAAAACATGACCACTTTATCCTGCATCATCTCCTTCACTTTGTCAATATTCTTGCCTGTTTCTGCTGAAATTCCAAGACACTCATACCCGATGCTTCGATACATCGCGGCGAGGTATTTGACTTCTAAAATTTCATCTTCGTTATACGTATCAATCTTATTAAACAACAAAACCGCTTTTATGTGATACGCCTCGGTAGTCACTAAAAAACGGTCTATAAATGTTGTAAACGTTGGCGGATTGTTAAGCGTCACCAATAAAAATGCAATGTCAACATTGGCCGCGATGATGTGCGTTTGTTTTGAAAGATTGACACTTTTACGAATGATATAATTCTCCCGTTCGTCAATTTTTGAAATTATGCCGATGGTCTCATCACCAATTGTCTCCACTTCAAATTCCACGGTATCGCCCACTGCAACGGGATTTGTGCTTTTAATACCATCCATTCTAAACTTGCCTTTTATACGACAATCATAGAAATCTCCCGCGTTTGATTTTACGGTGTACCAACTTCCTGTAGATTTATAAACGAGTCCTTTCATTGGCCGTAAAAATACAGATTTTAACCGTTAATCACTTTCTTTTGGTGGTTGATTGATTCTTGGTGAATGGCTTTGTATAATTTCAGAATAAATTCTTCACTTAAGTGGTGTTGCTCACCATCAAGAATCATTCTACCAAGCATTTCGTTCCATCGTTTCACTTGTAAAATAGAAACGTTATTCTGTTTTTTGAGAAGCCCAATAGAATCTGCAATTTTCATACGTTTGCCAATCATCTCCAATAATTTATTGTCAATAACATCAATTTGCGTTCGTAGTGTGTTTAGTTGATTTTTAAACTCCAGTGCACTTTCATCCTTTTTTCTAATACGCAAATCAACCGTCATTTGATCAAGCGTTGCGGGTGTAATTTGTTGTGCAGCATCACTCCAAGCATTGTCCGGATCAAAATGAGTTTCTACCATTAGTCCATCATAATTCAAATCGAGTGCGGTTTGGCAAAGATCAAAAATAATATCACGTCGCCCAGCAATATGCGATGGATCTAAGATGAGTGGCAAATCTGGGAATTTATTTTGAAGGTCAATGGGTATTTGCCATTCTGGATTGTTGCGGTATTTTGTCTTTTCGTATGTTGAAAATCCTCTGTGAATGACACCTAGGTTTTTAACATCGGCAGTATAAAAACGTTCTACGGCACCTAACCACAATGCCAAATCTGGATTCACCGGGTTTTTAATAAGTACTATTTTATCGGTTCCTTGCAAAGCGTCGGCTATTTCTTGTACGATGAAAGGAGAAACGGTTGTTCTCGCTCCAATCCATAAAATATCCACGTCATGTTTTAAAGCTAAATCTACATGGTTTGCATTGGCAACCTCTGTGGTTGTAAGCATTCCCGTTTCCTCTTTTGCCTTTTGCAACCATTTTAAACCCAATGCTCCCACACCTTCAAAATTTCCTGGGCGGGTGCGTGGTTTCCATATTCCTGCACGTAAAACGGTAGCATCTGTATCTTTTAGTTGATGTGCTATTTTAAGCACTTGTTGTTCTGTTTCAGCGCTGCACGGTCCCGCAATTACTAGTGGATGCGCCAATTCCATTTTGTCCAACCATGTTCGTAATTCTTTTTTATTCTGCATAATTCATTTCTTTGTGTAAGGTGCTCATTGCATTGTGCAAATTATGTTTGTAAACACCTACTATTTTTAATTCTAATACTGCTTTTCTGAGCATCGTTATCACTTCTTTGAACACCTCATAATCTTCAAATAAAACTTCAACTAAAAACGAATATTGCCAAGGCTTTCCTTCAATGGGCAACGATTGTATTTTCGTTAAATTTATATTGAACGTCGCCAGTAATTGTAAAATATTTGACAAACTCCCAATGTCGTGGTTCAACTCAAAATTTATTGTGGCTTTATTCGGTTCTTTTTCCTGTGTTGCATTTCGGCCTATGACCACAAAACGCGTTTTATTTTCTTTTTTGGCTTGGATATCACTGGCGATAATTTCGAGTCCGTATTTTTCAGCAACTTGTTTTCCTGCAATGGCCGCGACACCTTTAAATTTTCCGTCCAAAATGCGCTTTGCCTCGCTTGCTGTATCTTTTCCTTCAATCAATTTGCAATGCGGCTGCAATCTTTGCAAATAAGCAGTACACTGTTGCAATGCTACAGGATGCGAATGCACTTCGTCAATATCATGAACGGTCTGCCCGGGCAATGCCATCAAAAACATATCTATGGTCAAAAAAGTCTCTCCTAGAATACTAAAATCGCCATCATCAATCAATTTATAGTTGGGCAAGATAGTTCCGGCAATGGTATTCTCAATTGCGATGACTCCTAAATCTGCGTTAAAATTTTTAACCGTTTCAGTCACTTTTGAAAAGGACTCACAAGGCACGAGGGTTGTTTCGGCTTCAGGAAATAATTGTTTTACGGCAAGGTCATGAAAGCTACTTTCAATTCCTTGGATGGCGATTTTTAATTTCATACTATTTCAGTTTAATGCAAAAAAAATCCTGGATAAAATATCCAGGATTTGTAAATTATATATGTTAACTCAACTATACAATAACCCTGGCCTCTCGACTAAAGAAGAAATACCAAAAGTTAAAATATGTACGTGAATTGATCATTGTTCGTTATTGTTATGGCTAAAGTAGTTATTATTTTAAAGTGACAAAATGTTTTCTCGCTTTTTTTAATTCCCTAGCTTTGAAATACAAATACAACAATGGCGATTACTATAAAAAATATTACGAAGACCTACGGAAATCAGCAGGCCTTAAAAAATGTATCATTTCATGTAAATGATGGTGAAATCGTAGGATTTCTAGGACCTAACGGTGCTGGAAAATCTACAATCATGAAGATTTTGACTACCTATCTCGAGGCAACCAAAGGCACCGCTACGGTAAATGGTTTTGATGTTGCTACCGAAAAAAAACAAGTCCAAAGAAGCATTGGGTACTTGCCGGAACACAATCCATTGTACTTGGATATGTATGTTAAAGAGTATCTAGAATTCAACGCAAGTATTTACAATGTGCCAAAAACCGCTGTCGCCGAAGTCATCAAAAAAACAGACCTGACGCCCGAAGCTCACAAAAAAATAGGACAGCTTTCTAAAGGATATCGCCAGCGTGTGGGACTCGCTAATGCCTTGTTGCACGACCCAAAAGTGTTGATTCTTGATGAACCAACCACGGGATTGGACCCCAACCAACTTATTGAAATCAGGTCATTGATTAAAAATTTCAGCAAAAAAGAAGAACCCAAAACAATCCTGCTTTCTACGCATATTATGCAAGAAGTGGAAGCGATGTGCGACCGCGTTATCATTATCAATAAAGGCGAAATCGTTCTCGACAAAAAAATAGCAGATCTCAACAAAAGCAAACAACAGATAATTGAAGTAGAATTTGATTATCGGGTAGAAGAAGTTGCGCTCAACAAACTGCCCAACGTTTCAAAAGTTGAGAACTTGGCTGGATTTGTTTATAACATTCATTGCACTACTGAAAAGGATATGCGTGGTGATATTTTTGATTTTGCCCACGACAGCGGACTCAAAATCTTACAACTCCACCAAAAGAACACGACATTGGAAAAACTATTTGTTGAATTGACGAAGGAGTAATTAAATTTACGAAGTAAGATTTTGGAGGTACGATTACTTGCTCGCTAGAAGATTAACCCTTAAAAATTAATTTCTCACCAATAACAGATCAAAACTCATCTCTAACCTACTCAAAAATTAACTCCCCACGATATGGGGTTTCGACATTTACAATTGGAGGTCGATTTACTGAAATACAATTACCCACACTCACAATCCTTCCCGTTATAGATTGTTGTGGATTGACAACCATTACGTCTGTACTGCGATGAAAAATGTTTAGATTTTGAACTATCAGTTCTCGTGATTCAATACCGCAATCGCTAGAAAACAATCCAAAGTCGGCTGTTTCTGCGGTACCTTTTAAATAAAACCTGGAAAGTCCGTTTGCTACAATTCGTAAATTTTGAATCTCTAAATCAAGTCTAAAATCTCCATCTGTGTGAAATTCATCTTCATTGTTTTGGTCCTCACTTAATAACAATAATTCTGGAAATCTTAATACACCTATACTTTCAGTAGTGAGACCTGTACTGCTTCTTATTTGTGTTATGTTTGGTGAGGTAACATATACTTTCGTAATTCCGTAGTCACGAACCAAGTTACAACTGTTGTTATTATAAATATTGAGCTCGCCGTCGATGACTTGTAACTCAACATCATCCAATAAATTTTCGCCAGTTTCAATGACAACTTTCTGTGTTTCGCCTTGCGAGATAAATAATTGTGCGCGTTCCCAAACAATTATTTTTGTAAACGGGGCAACGCTCATTTCAGTTTCTATAATTGTTCCTGCGGTTTGAAAACAATTTAATGAATCCTGTGGCGAAGTACAACTCGCCAAGCACAAAATGCTCACTATTAAAAGTAGTTTTTTCATATTACAATCGTATTCCTAAACCAAATTCAACACCCTCTGCTTTCGCCCAATGTGCTCTCACCGTTACCGAACCAAATACTTTATCTCCCAAAAAATAGCGTTTCAACCCTAAACGATTATAGACTCTATTTTCAAATTCGAAAGGATAATACACATAATAACCCAATTGCGAAACAAAGGCAACTTTATTAAATCGAAGCTCGTGACCAACAAACAATCCCACACGTTTCCAATCTTCATCGCCTGAAAGATTATCTTCAGGAAAAGCGATAGAACGGTACTTTATAAACTCTTTCATAAAAGGTAAAAACATGACGTCAACCCCAGCTTGTAATGTGCTTTTATAATTAATGCGTTTATCTGCAAATGCCGAAACGATATAAAAAGGAAATTGCCCCGACCCAACGACATCACTTTCGTGAACTCCAAATCTAAATGCCACGTTGTATTTAATAGGCTCTGCATAATCTTTACTACTCTCATCTTCTTGAATTGGGGTGTATTCGGGAAGTTCTTCGTAGTCTAATTGATAACTCACCCCCGCATTTAAACCAAAGGTATTTGTGCTGTTATTTGGCGCTTTTAAATTGGCATTGCTGTAATGTATAATGGAGAAACCAGCATGGAAACCAAGACCTTTATAAAAATTTTCTTTCACGTAATTGAATTTCAAAAATGTGGAACTCAGAATTCGAGAACCATAGGCATTGTTATTAAAATTTGTTTCTCGGTCAAACGGATTTGTACTATATGCAACTCCCTGACCCACGCGAACAACTAAATTTCGCTCAAAAAAATAAAAATTGTAATGCCCGTATAAACTATATGCTTCGCCTAGAAATTCATTCTGCATGTCTTGATAAATCGCAGTAAACCCCCAATCTGGATAGCGATGAAAACGTTCCCAAGCTTCTCCACCAAAAGTTTTTCTATTATAGCTCAATGTAACGCCACGAGGATGTCCCGTAATAACGTGTTGAATATCTGGATTGTGCTCTAAAATACTACCGTAATAGTAGTCTGCTTCTAAGGAAAAATATTTTTTATCTTCATCCGCTTGTGGCTCTTGCGCTAAAAGCGAAATGCTACAAAAACAAAAAATAACCAACAGGTAGAAATGCTTCATATTCATTTTAAGAAGCGTAAATATAAAGGAATCATTCAAAAAGAAGCCTACCGTCAAACAATTCTTCAACGTCAATAATGTTTGGCATATTCACCGAAATCACATCACCAAAACTAACAATTTGACCTCTAATGGATTGCACAGGATTTACATACATATTATTACTACTGCGATGATATAAGTTTAACTCAAAGACTTCAAGATTGCGTGCATTAATTCCAGTGTTTCCTGCGTACAATTGAAAGTTTGCTCTTGTGGCAGTGCCTTGCAGCTTGAAAATTGAAATTCCGTTTGAAACAACCTTTAAATTTTCTGTAGCTAAAGTAATTTCAAAATCACCATCTACATGTGTAATACCTGAAACCGCTTGGTCTTCGCTAATCAGCGTTAATTCGGGATAATTTAATGTACCAATACTGGTAATTGGAAAGCCTGTACTGCTTCTTATTTCAGTAATATTTGGCGAAGTGATATACACTTTGGTAATGCCATAATCACGTACAAAATTGCAACTATTATTGTCATAAATATTGAGTTGGTCACCCAAAACAATCAGTTCCACATCATTCAATAAATTTTCTCCAGTTTCAATACGCACTTTTTGAGTTTCTCCCTCTTCGATAAACAAAGTGACCTGTTCCCAAACCAAAATTTTAGTAAAAGGCGCAACGCTTACTTCGGAAGTGACAATTTCGCCTGCGTTTTGAAAACAATCTGGAGCGTTTTCTCGGTTGCAAGCAATGAATAGTGAAATAATGAATATGTATAAAATGTGTTTCATTTCAGAAAAAATTAAAGCCTTGTACCAATACTGAATTCAATCGCCTCTGCTTTTGCCCAATGCGACTTAACCGAAATTCCAGCAAAATATTTATCATTGAACATATAGCGATTGATGCCCAATCTATTGTAGATCCTGCTTCCATCTTCAAAAGGAAAATAAGCATAATAC
Organism: Patiriisocius sp.; assembly: GCF_051252435.1. NCBI lineage: Bacteria > Pseudomonadati > Bacteroidota > Flavobacteriia > Flavobacteriales > Flavobacteriaceae > Patiriisocius > Patiriisocius sp. The sequence goes on from NZ_JBPOFW010000006.1 coordinate 95,320, forward strand.
CCCAATTGCGTTACAAACGCTGTTTTACTAAAGCGCAATTCATGCCCTACAAAAACCCCCACGCGCTTGTAATCTTCATCGCCCGTATTTCCATTTTCTGGAAAAGCAACCGCCCGATAATCAATATATTTTTTAAGGTATTCCATAAAAAATATATCAACTCCCAGTTGTAGCGTGCTTTTATAATTTAACCGCTTATCTGCAAACCCCGAAACCACAAAAAACGGGTATCGCGGCGAGCCAATGACATCACTTTGATTCACTCCCCCTCTAAAAACGATATTGTACTTTATCCTTTCGGCAAAATCTTTAATACTTTCTCCGTTTTGCAACGGAATATAGTCTGGAAAATTCTCATGATTCAAGTCATATTTTACTCCCAAATTCAAGCCTATTGTATTGGTACTCGTATTTGGTGCTTTAAAATTTCCATTACTATAATGCATAAAAAACAACCCCGCTTGCAGCCCAAAACCATTCCAGATATTTTCTTTTACATATCCAAATTTAAAAAACATAGACGTTGCAAATCGAGAACCGTAGGCATTATTAGAAGGGTTTTCTTCAACGTCATACGGATTTGTAATATATGCCAATCCCTGGCCAACAGTGAGTTGGAGATTACGATTTAAAAAGTAAAAAGTAAAATGCCCGTTCAAGCTCAATTGCTTGCCCAGCAAGGGATTGTGCGGGTCTTGATATCCAAAAGTAATTCCCACATCTGGATAATTAAAAAACCGTTCCCAATTTTTCACTCCGTAAGTTTTTCGGTTAAAAGAAGCTAAAAATCCTGTTGGGTGCCCTAAAATTAAATGAGACAGATCTGGGTTGTGTTCTAATATATTTCCGTAGTAATAATCTAGCTGAATGCTGTAAAATGAAGGTGCTTTTTCTTCGGAAATTTGCTGCGCATTACTGTTTAAAATTGTGAAAATTGCAACAATTAAAATAGCAAAGTGCCGATATAAATATGAAACGCTGCCAACATTCATCATTCAAAAATAAGACGCCCCGTAAAGCGTTCTTCCACTTCAACAATAGGCGGGCGATTTACAGAAATTACATCTCCCGTACCTACAATTTCGCCCGTTATTTGGTCGGTTGGATTCACAATCATTTTATTGGCGCTTCTTTGAAAAATGTTTAAACTTCCAATGATCAAATCTCTTCCTTCAAATCGTGGATTTTCATCTAAAAAACTAATTCTCGCAGTAGCTGCCGTTCCCGTTACATAGAAAACACTTTGTCCATTTGCATTTATAGTTAACACATCGCAAGCCACATCTACATAAAAATCTCCACCTTTTAATGGATCTGCCAAGCCGCCCGAAGTGTTACTCTGTAAGGTTAACTCGGGGAAAGATAATTGCCCAATTCCCGTTACATCATAACTTGACGAGTTTTGTATTTTAGTCAATATTGGGGTAGTCACCGTCGCCTTTGTGACCCCATAATCCCGAACAAAATTACAAGTATTATCATCCCTTATTATCAAAATATCTCCTACAACACTCACTTGAATATCCGATAATAAATTTTCTCCCGTTTCGACAATTACTTCTTGCGCGTCGCCTTGAACTACGGTTAACGTGACTTCCCCTTCTACTCTAATTTCTGAAAAAGCAGCGACGGTAAAATTAGTTTCAACGATAGTGCCAGCAGCCTGAAAACAATCGTTCCCATTTTCTGAATTGCATGCAACGAAAAGAATTCCCACTAAAAAAATAGCGAGCAATTGTTTCAAAAAACGTTTTATTTTCTCCATTATTTACAATATTCTAAATCCAACTCCAAACTCTAGTGCTTCAGCTTTTGCTCCGTGAGTTTTCAAGGAAACTTCAGTAAATAATTTTTCTGAAATATGATATTTCAACCCAGGTCTTAAATAAACACGGCCCTCAAAATCATAGGGATAATATACATAATAGCCCAGTTGTGTAATGAACGAAAGTTTATTGATGTGTAGTTCGTGGCCAGCAAAAACCCCCACTCGTTTGTAATCTTCATCTCCCGTAATCCCTCTGCTCGGGAATGCTGCCGCGATATAATCAATTTCACTTTCCAAGAATTTTGAAAAGAAAACTTCCGTTCCCAATTGGATGGAACTTTTAAAGTTTAATCGCTTTTCGGCAAATGCGGTGAGAATATAAAATGGTTTTTGCCCCAAGCCTAGGAAGTCGCTTTCATTTACACCACCCCGTACCATGAAATTAAGATGTATGGGTGTTGTCACTTTTCCGAAGGTATCATTTTCTACAAACTCTTTTTCTAAACCTCCATCAAGCTCGTAGGTCACGCCAAGGTTTACTCCCACTGTATTTGTACTGGAATTGGGCGCTTTAAAATTGGCATTGGAGTTATGAATAAAAGTCAAACCGGCTTGGACGCCAAATCCTTTAAAAATATTCTTTTTTTGATAGTTGAGCAAAATATAAGTGGTCGCAAGTAAGTGGCTTCCGTAGGCATTATTTTTTGGGTTATCGTTTAAATCAAAAGGGTTGTTTGTGTATGAAATTCCCTGCGCTAAACGGAGCATTACATTTCGATTTAAAAAATAGAAATTGTAGTGCCCTAAAACTCCGATAGTATTTCCCAACTCGGGATTGTGCGAATTATGGTATAAAATAGAGTAGCCATATTCTGGATAATTAAATGCCTGTTCCCATCTATTTTTACCAAATGTCTGCGTGTTGTAACTCGCAATAAATCCGTCCGGATGCCCCTTGATTAAATGCGCAATATCTTTATTATGGCGCAGAATTGTACCATAAAAATAATTGACATCAATAGTTGCGCCTGTGGTTTCCTGCCCAAAAGCGGAACAGGTAATGCATAAAAACAACGCAAGTAAAATTCGGGTCATGGCGACAAATTAAAGCAAAGTTGTGGATCTTAGAAAGGCAAGTTTGATAAATCGACGTTTCCGCCAGAAAGAATAATACCTATTTTTTTACCCTTAAATTGCTCTTTCTCTCTTAAAATTGCAGCAAAAGGTACTGCGCATGATGGCTCGATGATAATTTTTAAGCGTTCCCAAAGCAAACGCATGGCAGCGATTATTTCATCTTCTTCTACTCTAATTATTTGAGAAACTAGTTCTTGAATAATTGGAAAATTATGGTTTCCTAAATGCGTTCGCAAGCCATCAGCCACCGTATTTGCCGTTTCATTGTATTGAATGATTCCTGCCTCTAAAGACCGAAAAGCATCGTCTGCCTCAAAAGGTTCGCCAGCGATTATTTGGCAATTGTTGCCAAAATAATGCGCTGCCACAGCAGTTCCAGCAAGCAAACCACCACCTCCCACAGGTGTTGCAATGACATCTAAATCTGGATGTTTATCTAAAAGCTCAAAAGCTGCGGTTCCTTGTCCTAAAATCACATCCATATTATTGGATGGATGCAGAAAAGTTGCGCCCGTTTGTTCTTGTATTTTGGCCGCTTCCTCTTCACGACTTTCAATAGTAGGTTTTGAAATTGTAATCTTTCCACCGTAGCTTTTTACTGCATCTACTTTTACTTTAGGAGCGTTTGACGGCATCACAATATATGCTGGAATATTTAAATTTTTAGCCGCGAGAGAAACGGCCTGTGCAAAGTTCCCTGAAGAATGCGTCACTACGCCAGATTGCTTTTGAACATCGCTCAATTGTAAAATAGCATTGACGGCACCGCGCATTTTAAAGGCTCCCATTTTTTGGAAATTCTCACATTTAAAATATAGCTGTGTGCCACTTATTTCGTTTAAAAGTCTTGACGTGACTACAGGAGTTTGATGCACGTACGGAGAAACACGGGCAACGGTATTGATAAAGTCAATTTTTGATGGGATGGACATAGTGCTAATTTTGAGCAACAAATATAGCGGTAATCTTACACCAAATCTGCCACCGATTTATTTTCAAAAATCTTCAAATTACTATCCCTAACTTCAATCATAAAATCGTGAATGGAACAGGCATCTTCATCTTTGCAATCATCACATTTTTTATAAAAATTGAGACTCACACAAGGGACTAAAGCAATGGGACCTTCTAGAATTCTATATACTGCTGCGAGAGAAATTTCGTTGGGTTTCTTAGCTAAAAGATATCCACCCCCTTTTCCTTTTTTTGAAATAAGAAGTTCATTTTTACGCAGCGTCAATAAAATACTCTCTAAAAATTTTAATGAAATATTTTCCGCCTCAGCGATTTTTGAAATTTGGACAGGAATTCCAGGTTCTTGTTTGGCTAAAAAAGAAAGTGCCTTAAGTCCGTATTTTGTTTTTCTAGTTAACATAGAGAAGTAAGTTTGTTAAGTTGACACAATGTTAACGGAATTAAGAGTAATAGCATAGCTTACTTTCACACAATTTTCTAATGTTATGGAAACCGAGCAGTATTTTTCAAAGCTAAGCTTCGCTGCTCTAATCGCTTTTTCTGCGGAAATTTCACCTTCGAGAATAATATGAACGTGCATTGAGGTAAATGGTTTCGCCTCTTTTACTTCCTCCCGCTCTCCTGAAACTTCAATATTGTACGAGGTAATTTTTTGACGTTGCTTCTTCAAAATATGAATCACGTCTATAGCGCTGCAACCGCCCACTCCCATAAGTAAAAGTTCCATTGGGCTGGAGCCGTAACTCACTCCATCAACAGTATTATCAATAAGCAACGGCACACCACTTTTCCCTTTTGCTTCAAATAAATAATCATCGTTTTTTCTTTCTAGGATTACTTTCATAAAGTTAATCTTTGGTAGTAAATTGATGATTTTTCAATTATGCAGTTAGCAATCACCAATCAATTTTTCAGTATCTTTTCGGTTCATTAAAAATACAATAGTGCGCTCACTTTACATTACATTTCTATTTTTTTCGGTGTTTCAAATTTCGGCACAAGAGGAAAAAGTCAATTTTCCGGATGACTTCTTCGGAAATTATACAGGCATTTTAAAAATTTATAATGACAAAGGAAATTCCGAATTCCCCATGGAATTCCATTTGCAACCGACTGAAATTTCAGAAGAATACACCTACACCATTATCTACGGAACTGGAGAGCAAAGACAAGTACGCTTGTACACATTGAAAGAAAAAGATGCCAAAAAAGGGATTTATGTGGTCGATGAGAACAACGGAATTCTCCTAGAAAACAAGGTGGTTGAAAACAAACTCTACACCCTTTTTGAAGTTGGCGGAAAATTATTAACTACGTTTATCACGTTTGAAAAAGACCATTTAGTATTTGAAATTGTCTTTGTAGACATCGAAAAAAAATGGAAAAGCGGTGACACAAATGAAGAAACCCCGGAGGTATTATCCTACCCAATCCAAGTGATACAGCGAGCAAAGCTTTTAAAGCAATAATCATTGTCATTGTATAAGAAAAAAGTATCTTTGTGCAGTAATTAAAGAGGAAAGATTTGACTGCTTGCAACCTCTTCTGAATGTTTGATATTTCAGAAAAAATAATCCAAAAAAAAATTGGATTTAAATGCTAAATAGTGAATTACACAAATTGTAATTTATTCTGGACGTTCCCGTCAAATCTACCTCAACATTTTTAAACATTAAAACCATTTTATGGCGTATTTATTTACATCCGAAAGTGTTTCGGAAGGACACCCAGATAAAGTTGCAGACCAAATTAGTGATGCATTGATTGATAATTTTCTTGCCTTTGACCCACAGTCAAAAGTTGCTTGCGAAACGCTTGTGACAACTGGTCAAGTAGTACTTGCCGGCGAGGTAAAGAGCGAGGTATACTTAGACGTACAAAAAATTGCCAGGGACGTTATCAATAAAATAGGATATACAAAAGGAGAATATCAATTTGACGGAAATTCTTGCGGGGTGCTTTCTGCAATTCACGAGCAGAGTGACGACATTAATCGTGGTGTTGACCGTGATACTAAAGAGGAACAAGGCGCCGGTGACCAAGGAATGATGTTTGGATATGCCACCAAAGAAACGGAAAACTATATGCCGTTAGCGCTTGACTTATCTCATAGATTGTTGCATGAACTTGCTGTTCTAAGAAGGGAAGAAAAAGATATCCCATATTTGCGTCCTGACTCAAAAAGTCAAGTAACCATTGAATATAGCGACGATAACAAACCTGTGCGTATTGACAGTATAGTAATTTCGACACAGCATGATGATTTTGATCAAGACGATACAAAAATGCTTGCCAAAATTAAAAGCGATATAATTTCAATTTTGATTCCAAGAGTAAAAGCTATGTTGAAGCCAGAACTCCAAGCATTGTTCAATGATGATATTACCTATCACATTAACCCAACGGGGAAATTTGTTATTGGTGGTCCTCACGGAGATACTGGTCTTACAGGACGTAAAATCATAGTTGATACATATGGCGGAAAAGGTGCACACGGTGGTGGTGCTTTTTCGGGAAAAGACCCTAGTAAAGTAGACCGTTCTGCTGCCTATGCAACAAGACATATTGCAAAAAACATGGTTGCTGCTGGTGTTTGTGATGAGATTTTAGTTCAAGTAAGTTATGCCATTGGCGTTGTAGAACCCATGGCGATTTTTGTAGATACCTACGGAACTAAAAAAGTGAATTTAACCGATGGCGAAATCGCTAAAAAAGTAGCTCAACTCTTTGACATGCGTCCAGCCTCTATTGAAGCTCGTTTAAATCTACGCCAACCCATGTACAGCGAAACCGCTGCTTATGGACACATGGGACGTAAAAATGAAACAGTCACTAAAACTTTTTCAATCCCAAATGGAAAGGATAAAAAAATGGAAGTAGAATTGTTTACTTGGGAGAAATTGGATTACGTGGAGAAGGTAAAAGAAGCCTTTGGCTTATAGTCTCTTCGGAAATATTATATAATTAAAAACCCCAAAACATTTAAAATATTTTGGGGTTTTTGTTTTAAGCTTTTGGATTAATTAATTCGCAGCTGAGTCAGCTAAATTAAATAAGGCTGTACTTATTGTTGAAATAATTTCATCATTTCCTGTAATAGCGTGTCTGTCTTTCAAAAAGCTTGGCGTGTTGTACGATATTTTTACTACACCTTGGGCATCTTCCCAAACTAGCATTTTTTGCGGTAAATCAATGGCAGTAGTTTGTTTATTTTGCATCAAAGGTGTCCCCAAATTAGAATTTCCGAAGACAATTAAACGTGTGGGATTCAATTGCATATTTACACTTTGCGCATTGGCTTGGTGATCTAATTCTGCAATAACAGTTAAATTTTCATTGTCGGTAATGCTATTTCTCAATTTGTTATAGGTCAAGTTAAAATCATTGTTGCTCACAATTGTAGAAATTCCCTGATTTAGCGTAATTGATGTTGATGGATTTTCTGTAATCGTTCCATTGGTTGCTCCCGTAGCAAGATTATTGAGCGCTGCAGTAATCTGGCCTATGGTTTCCGCACCACCCACATTATGCCTTGCGCTTAAATACGTAGTTGTATTGAACGCTACAAAAACATTGTTATCTGCGTTTTCATAAACAAGCATCTTTTGTGGCAAATCCAATCCAGCCAATTGGTCTTCCTGCATTAAAGGAGTTCCCAAGTTGGGATTTCCAAAAAGAATTACTCTCGTATTAAGAAGATCAAATCCATTGTTTTGAGCATTTTGAGTATGGTTTACCTCGGCAACTATAGAGATATCTGGGTTGCTTTGTAATGCATTTCGTAAGTCTAAATAGGTATTTGAAAAATCTTTTTCACTTAAGGAGTATCCAATCCCTCGGGCTTCTGGAGTTATGACAATGACATCGGCATTATTATCGTCATTTTTGTTGCACGACATACAAGAAAACAGCACTGCTGAAAAGGTAATTAAAAGGAAGTATTTCATAAAATATAATTTGTTTTAAAAGTACATAGCCCAAAAGTATGTTTCTAGAAGGTTATGAAAGATTAACAATAACATCTCAATGTATTGTTAACGCAAATTATATGAGATTATGATTTTTTGCTTTTTGCACGGCTTCAATTTTACTGTGCACTTGGAGTTTTTTGTAGATATTTTCTATGTGTTTGCGCACTGTGCTGGGAGAAAGAAATAAATTATCTGCAATCAAGGTGTAACTTAATCCTTTGCTTAATTGCTCTAATACCTCAACTTCCCTTTTGGAAAGGGAGATTTCTTCTTTGTCTTTTTGGTTCTCAATATTTAAAGGATTGCGAAGTAACTTTAAGGTTTTCATGGCAATCGATGGATTCATCGCAGCACCGCCGTCCATGGTTTCAATAATTCCGTCGTATAATTCTTGCGGCCCCGTTTCTTTTAACAAATAACCATCTGCTCCCGCTTTAATTGCGTTGAAAATATGCTCGTCGTTATCAAAGGCAGTGAGCATAATAATTTTTATCTGCGGAAATTTCTTCTTTACAACTTCGGTTGTCTCAATGCCATTGAGTACGGGCATTTCAATATCCATCAAAATTAAATCGATGACATGGTTTTCTTCCAATTTAGCCAAAAGTTCGCTTCCATTTAAAGACGTGTGCTTTACTTGAAGATCATCAAAAAACGATAACTTTTCTTTGACCGCATGGATCAAAAAACTGTTATCGTCTACTATGGCTATTTTTAGCTGCAAATTTTTGGTTGTTAGTTGAAAAATCACTTTGGCTATGCTATCAAATTTCAGTAAAAGTTCAACGATTTGGTATAGGGCATTTGCCTTATTTTGGAAAATTTAAATCGATGGTTGTCCCGTTTCCAATTTCCGAAGTAAATAAAATTTCTCCTTGAATATCCCGTGCACGTTTTTTCATATTACTGAGACCGTTGCCCATTTCAATTTCAGCAGGATTGTACCCACTTCCATCATCTTTTACGACCACTTTGTAATTATTTTTTTCTTCGGAAATTTGAATTACAATCGCATTCGCGTTTGCATATTTAACTGCATTATTTACACCTTCTTGAATGATGCGATACACATTCATCCCCACAATAGAGCTCAATGTAACGTTTTTTGAAATATCGTGATCCACAATAAAATCGACCGAAGTATTTGAAATCCCTTTTGCTTTCTCCACAAAATTAGCAATGCGAACTTGTAAATCCTCAAACGAAATCTCTTCTTTGTTCATCGCCCAAATAGTATCCCGAAGCTCATAAATGGTCTGTCCCGTAAATTGACTGATGCTGCCCAACTTGTTTGCTAATTTTTCTTTCATTTCTGGGAAGCCGAACTTTAAATTATCGAGACTACTAATGATAAAAGTGAGCTGCGCTCCTATATTATCGTGCAAGTCTCGTGAAATCCTAAGACGTTGTTCTTGTAGTTTATTTTGCGTTTCTATACTGGCAAGTGCTTCTTTTAATTCTCCCTCTTTTTTAAGTTGGCGATTTTTAAGGCGTTGTTGATTGTAAACTAAATACCCCAAAAGTCCTAAAATTACTGCTAGGCTTAAACTTCCGTAAATAAGATTGTTTTTTTGGGTTACTTCAATTTCCTTTTCGGCTAGCTTTGCTCTTTGTTCTAGTATTTCTTTTTCCTTTATTTCGGTTTCATATTTTGTTTCGAGTTCGGCTATTGCTTTGGCCTTTGTTTCGTCAAGAATAGAATCGTTGATTGAAATATATTTCCGAAGAAACTCACTTTCCAGTTCCTTTTTATTTTGGTCTTTATACAACTCTGCCAAAGACGAATAGGTTTCTTTCATGGAAAGTTTCAACTTGTTTTCTTCTGCGTAAACAAGTCCTTCTTTTAAATACTTTTCTGAAATATCAAATCGTTTTTGTTGCCGCAAACTTTCGCCAAAAGAACTATATGAATGTGCAAGTCCTGTTTTATCGCCTATGGAAGTTCTCACGGCCAACGCTTCTTCAAAATAATCGTCAGCTTTTTCAAATTCTTCATTTTTTGAATATGCCAAAGCGATATTTGTAAGGTTTGAAGCTTCCAGTTTTTTATCTCCTAATTCTCTGCTTATTGCCAGGGCCTTTTCATAAGTAGCAATTGCTTGTTTGTACTTTTTTTGGTAATCAAAAATAGCACCCACATTATTATAACCTTGTTGCAGCCCTTTCGTATTGCCGAGTTCTTTTTGAGCTTGTAGTGCCTGCAATAGGTACTCTGTCGCTTTATCGTAATTTGCCATGTAATAGTGAGCAACACCTATATTGTTCAATCCTTCTGCGATTCCGGTTTTATTACCCAATCGCTCCTCAGCATCCATCGACTTAAAAAAATTGGCAATGGCATCATCATAATCCCCAGTCCTAATATTGAGCATGCCTATGTTGTTATAAACAATCGCTTCTCCTTTAATAGACTTTTCAACTTTTATAATTTTTAATGCCTGGGAGTAATAAAAACTTGCAGAATCATACTGTGTTTTACGCTCGTGATAATTGCCTAGCATACTTAGGTTCATCCACTCCCCTCTTTTAAAATTTAGTTTTTTAGATAACAAAAGACCTTTCCGTGCAAAAGGTTGAGCGCTATCAAGGTGCGTAATATTATAATGTCCAGCAATTTCTTGAAACAAAATCGCCTTTGAAGTATCTTGAGGTTTGTTCTTTAAAACCTGAAGCACACTATCAATATTTTTAAGTGTATTTTGGGCGAATACGGTGGTTGAAAAAAAGAGCAATAAACAAATCCAGAGAAGTTGGTTGCGGTTCATTGTTAGTGTTGATTAGTTGTCATAAAGCTACAAAACAATTTCATGCTGAACAACAAGACATTGACTTAGATTGTATTCTAAAAAATTGTATCGCCGTAAATGGTTTTGCCTTTTCTCAATTTGAAAAGAATGAAGTTCAAGGATTTCTGAAATTTCAAGACATTTAACTTTGTGTTGTTTTGTATTATTTTTATTTCTGAAATAAAAAACAACCAAAATAGCACTACAGATAAAAAAAAGTGAAAGTCCAAAAATCATTATAAAAAAATTATTTATGTTTCAGAAAAAAGAAAACCCTGTACCGTAAATAGCACAGGGCTCTTTAAATGTTGCAATTACTCCTCACTAATTACAACTATTATAATTTGATTAACGTGTTCCTATTTTAAACATTTATTTTTTTAGATCGTACGCAAATATTGAATTGTTATCAGCTTTGTAATACAGTATTCCTGCAAAATCATCTACTATATATTCTGGCTTCTTATCTTTCAATATTATTTCTTTTTCCATTACTCCGGTATCTTTATTTAACTTTACTAATCCCACTCCATCATCTAATTTTGTTAGTACAAATTGGTGATTTTCGGTTGCAGCAGTTGCTTTAAATCTTTTTAACATTTCAGAAATTGAAGCACCGGAAGCGGCTGCCAATCCACCAGCCAGTTCACTTTCACGATCAGCCTGGCTGTCGTAACCAGCTAATCTATTTTGTAATGATGAATTTGCCGCAGCCATTGACCCAGCCGCTGAAGCAACTGCAGTTACTCCTGCTAAAATTGCACCCATTGCACTTTTCCCAGGTGCACGGTAGTATTCATGCCAAACATTTTTGCCGTCTTGATCAAGCATCATCATGTTCTGCTCGCTCGTTAAAAGTATATTAGAATTTCTCACCTCAATATGAGAAGGAGCTTCCTTTCCATCAAATTTTGAATCTGCTAGTTCACTAACTTTTCCAGTAGATTTATCGACAGCATAAAGTGTATTGTCTGCGCTAATTAAATAGCGATCTTTGTTAGCATCAAAGGTGGAAGAGATAGCATCTGCCCTTTTATACTTTAAAGGCTTATCCCATACTTGGCCTCCTGTTTTTAAATCTACAATATTAGCGTCCTCACTGGTAATATAAATTAATCCTTGAGGAGTATGCGCCATCGTTAGAATGTTCTCCCCTGTTTTTAGTGGTTTTTTGAACAGTGTTTGACCATCAAAAGAAACTTTGTTAATACCCCCTTGGTATATACCAAATAATATTCCATCCTCCATAACATAAAAATGCTGAACATATCCTTTTGTTTTGGGTGCTTTATCCCATAAATCTTCTCCAGTTGTAGCGCTAAGAAACGCTATGTTAGATTCGTTCTTAGGAGAGAATACACTATTGCTCCCACCATCACTTGTGTTGCTTACAACCGCGATACCAGAAGGTAAGATTTCAAAATTCACTACTTGTCCCTTAACCTTATGATCATCCTTCCACAACTCTTGACCATTTACTCCAAATTTATGTATACGTGTATTTTTACCTTGATTAACTGCTTCAAAACTATAAATTTCGTTTTCATTCTCATTGGTTACCATCCAGTTTACATCATCAGTTTCGTTTTGCCAAAGCGTTTCTCCTGTTAAAGCTTTCTTGGCAAGAATACCCTTATTTGTAGGTATCAGTAAATGATTTTTCAACAATAATGGAGTACCCGTCAAAGTCATTCCAGAACCACCAATAGTAACTTTGTTAGGATCGACAATGTTAAATCGATAGTCCTCTTTTCCCGTATTTAAGTCATATACTGCAAGGTCATACGCGTATTTTTCTTCTGAACGTCTTTGACCTGTAACGACTAATTTATTTTGAGGCATCATTACATCACAACTATACACCATTTTCCAGCCATTTCCTTCGGTTGAAAATAGTGTTTTACCAGATATGTAGTCAACAATACTTTTTTTAGAAGTAAGATTCGCAAAACCTCCCTGTGCCACCATTACATAAGGTGTGTTAGGTATAAATGTAAGTTCCTCTGGTTTTACACGTCCGTATTCAGTAAAATTAAAAAGTAATTCGTTTGACCCTGGCTTGATTCCTACAAGACCATCATTCGTTGCTACAACAAGTGTTCCTCCTTGAGTAAGACGCATCTCATTTATCTTCGCCCCTGTATCATAACGAAAATCTGGAGTTTCGGCTTTTTGAGCTATCATTGTTGTTACAGTTAATGTAAATAGTACTGTAATATAATTATACATTGTTTTCATAATTTTTCGAAATTAGATGATTGATATATACATCAAAGTTGCTTTAATTCTATACCCATTTCAATAAGGCAATTGACGTATAAAGTAATGATTAGTTAAATTTTAAAACTCGCATTCAGCTTCATTACAAAAACCCTATATGTTATTTATGGGATATATTGAGACTCATCATGTAATCTCCTAAAGTTTCATATTCTAAATTGGCTATTTAAACATTTAATAGTCATTAGTGAAACTGTTTAAGCTTTTTTAGGTTTAGTCCTTCAAAGACTTAAAAAAGAAAACCCTGTACCGTAAATAGCACAGGGCTCTTCAAACATTGCAAGTGCTCCTCAACACGTGCAATTGTATTTGTTTAATTATTAGTTACAGTAATATTAAACTCTCCATTGGTCACTGAAACCGTATCGCTATTATTATCTAAAGAATACCCTGTAAATGAAAATGTTCCTTGTACCGTTTCTCCATCAAAACTAGAAATATTTATTTCACCTGCATTGTTAGGGGCAGCACCAGCAGTTGTATAAATCACAACAGTACTTGGGTCTGGATTTGAAGAATCTGGTAAAAAGCTGTATGTCCCTAAGTTTGTAAAATTCAATGGGTATGTCCCCACTCCATCAAAGGTGGTAACAATCATTTGTAAATTTTCAGACTGAGCAGTCCCTGCAGATACAGCAAGTACTTGAGTAGGTCCAGATGCAGTAAGTTGTGCAACCACAGTGCCTTCTAATCCGCTGTAAGAACTACCATCTACCATTGCTGTAAACGAACCTGTTCCACCAGTTGGGTCATCGCCTCCATCATCATCGCTCTTGCAAGCAACTAAAGAGGATACCATAATAATTGTAAGAAAAAAATGTTTGAAAAGTTTCATAATTTTTAAGTTTTAGATTCCTTTAATGAGGAATGGTTAATTAATGAAACAAAGATGCCCTAAGAATCAAGCAGATTCAATAGGGCATTTGACGTATACTACTAATTTTTAAGAGTTTCTATTAAAAATCAATCCAAGGAAATCGTTCTTTTACTTCGGAAATTTTAAGATGCAGATCCTTTTCAAATTTTATATGACCTTCACTCTGCGGATTAAATGGACGATGTTGTAATCCCTTTTGAATGATGTCAATTTTATTTTGAAGCGGTTCCGTTTCCGAAGCAATCCAAATCGTTTTAAACTTTTCCCAAATAATTGAAATTGCAGTGTTGTTTGGGTGAATTAAATCCTCGCCATAAAAACGATAATCGCGAAGTTCGTCTGTCATTATTTCGAAAGAGGGGAAATAATGATTGTGCTTTCTGGGTTCAACTATTTCTTGAGTGCCAGCAATCAAATGTGCTTTGCTGCGGCTATTTTCAACAATACCATCTTTAATATGCCGCACGGGAGAAACTGTATGTATGAGAGTACAATTGGGGTTTACGTCTCTAATAAGTGCTTCAATACCGAGTAGCACATCGCTCACATCGTCTGGTGACAATAATTCTTTTATAAATTTTTTCTGCGGAATTTTATGACAATTGGCAACCACGGTATCATTTGAAATTTCGCGATAGACCCAAGCCGTTCCCAACGTTAAAATGATGTGTGAAGCTTCAATAATATAATTTTTAAAACCAACCAAAGCTGTATTCAACTTTGACAGAAATATATCTTTATCTGCATTTGAAAGTGAAGAATGCACCTCGAAACAATGCCATTGTTCGTTTTGAAAAAAGATGTCTTTCTCAGTGAACTCAACTTCATTTATGGCACGTGTGATTAATTTTTCAATCGCAACTGGATGGAATAAAATACCAAAAGGATTTATTAGATTTTGGAATTTAAAGTACTCTAACTTTTCTCCAATATTTTCGGCAAAACAACTCCCCAACAATAGCACTTTTGATTTGTAATCAATCTGATTACGCTCTTTTGATAATGGGATTGTTGTTGTTAGTTTCATCTTATTTCAAATAACTTTTCACATCTTCCAATGCCTTCACAATTCCATCAGGATTTTTTCCTCCGGCGGTTGCAAAGAAGGGCTGACCACCGCCACCACCTTGAATGTGCTTCCCTAATTCTCTTACAATCGTACCAGCATTTAGGTTCTTTTCGGTGACTAATTTTTTGTCTATGTAGCAGGTAAGCAGAGCCTTTCCATCATTATTGCTTCCGAAGAGAATAAAGAGATTGTCTATTTCTCCACCTAATTCGAAAGCCAAATCCTTGAGCGAATTGGCATCCAAATCTAATTCTTTTGTCAAGAAATTTACTCCATTCACTTGAGTCACTTCGGACTTTAAATCGCCTTTGATATTTTTTGCTTTGTCTTTTAATAATTGCTCAACTTGTTTTTTTAAGTAGGAATTTTCTGTTTGCAACTTTTCAATAGCTACAGTAGGTTCCTGCGTATTATTTAAAAGCGATTTTATTTCGGCGTAGGCCTTATCATTTTCTGCAAAATAATCTTTTACTGCATCATTAGTAATGGCCTCGATACGTCTAACTCCTGCTGCAACGGCACCTTCACTTTTAATTTTAAAATGCCAAATATCCGCAGTATTCTCAACATGCGTTCCACCACAGAGTTCAATCGATTTTCCAAAACGAATGGTACGAACGGCATCGCCATATTTCTCCCCAAAAAGTGCCATAGCACCTTCTTCAATTGCTTTTTCCATGGGAACACTTCGGTTTTCTTGGAGTGGTAATCTACCTGCAATTCTAGCATTTACAAATTCTTCTACATCGCGCAATTGCTCATCGGTCACTTTTGCAAAATGCGAAAAGTCGAAACGTAAATATTTTGAGTGAACCGCACTTCCTTTTTGCTCAACGTGCGTCCCCAAAATTTCTCGTAATCCTTGGTGCAACAAGTGTGTGGCTGTGTGATTACACTCTGTTCTATAACGCTGTTTTGAATCTACAACGGCTTTCATTGTAGCTTCCAATTGATTGGGCATATTCTTTACAAAATGAATAATCAAATTGTTTTCTTTCTTCGTATCAAGTATGTAAACAACATCTCCATCTGGTGTTTCTAAATAGCCCTTATCGCCCACTTGTCCTCCACCTTCAGCATAAAATGGAGTTAGATTGAATACCAGTTGGTACATTTCTCCATCCTTTTTGGAAGTCACTTTGCGATAACGTGTTAAATGTACGTTTGCTTCGAGTGTGTCGTAGCCCACAAATTCTTCTTCGGCATCTTCTTTTAAAATTACCCAATCATCAGATTGTGATGCAGAAGCTTCCTTACCTCTATTCTTTTGTTCTTGTAATTTTTCGGCAAATTCTTTTTTTGAATATGTGAAGCCGCGTTCTCTAAGAATAAGATCGGTTAAATCTTCGGGGAAACCGTAGGTGTCTTTAAGTTCAAATACTTTCGCCCCAGAAACTTCTTTTGAAGTTTCATCTTCAATCATTCTATCGAGCAAAATCAAACCTTGATCCAATGTTCTTAAAAAAGACACCTCTTCCTCTTTTATTACATTTTCAATAAGTTGCTTTTGACTTTTAATTTCAGGAAAAGCATCACCCATTCTTTTACTCAATACTGAAACGAGCCTGTAAATAAAAGGTTCCTTTTTATCCAAAAATGTAAACCCATAACGCACTGCACGTCGCAGAATACGGCGAATTACATAACCTGCTCCCGTGTTGCTCGGTAATTGCCCGTCAGCGATTGAAAAAGCCACCGCGCGCACGTGGTCGCTGATCACTCTAATGGCGATATCTATCTTTTCATCTTCGCCATAATTTGTATCGGTTATCGTTTCAATTTCACGAATAATGGGAGTAAAAACATCTGTATCGTAATTTGACGTTACGTTTTGCATAACCATGCACAAACGCTCAAACCCCATTCCTGTGTCAATATGTTTGTTTGGCAAAACTTCGAGGTTTCCATTTGCTTTACGGTTGTATTGCATGAAAACCAGGTTCCAAATTTCCACCACTTGTGGATGGTCCATATTCACCAATGATTTACCGTCAACCTGTGCTTTTTCTTCCGCAGAGCGAATGTCTACGTGGATTTCCGAACATGGTCCACAGGGTCCTTGATCGCCCATTTCCCAAAAATTATCCTTTTTATTTCCTTTGAGAATTCTGTCTTCAGAAATGTATTGTTTCCAAATATCGTATGCCTCCGTGTCCATTTTTAGAGTATCAGCATCATCACTTCCTTCAAAAACGGTTACATATAAAATGTCCTTGTCTATTTTGAAAACTTCGGTTAAAAGTTCCCATGCCCAAGCAATGGCTTCGGTTTTAAAATAATCTCCAAAGCTCCAATTCCCCAACATTTCAAACAAAGTGTGATGATACGTATCATAACCCACTTCTTCAAGATCGTTGTGTTTTCCGCTAACACGAAGGCATTTTTGCGTATCGGTCAACCGCGTGTTCTTTGGAGTTCCGTTTCCGAGGAAATATTCTTTGAAAGGTGCCATCCCGCTATTAACAAACATTAGCGTGGGGTCATTTTTCAACACCATGGGCGCAGAAGGTACAATGTCGTGGGATTTTGACTTGAAAAACTCTAAAAACTGTGAGCGTATTTCGCTGGACTTCATAGTATAATTTTTGTGGTTGCCAATACGTTTAGTGTACTAGCGAAACAATTTCTATATTTGTGTAACATTGTGCTCAAAAGCGCAACATATCAACGAGCAAAAATAAGTTTTTTTGGCGTATGTCTAAGGTAAAATATTATTACGATAGCGAAACACTTTCCTATCAAAAAATAGAACGGAAAAAGGGCCGCAAGACGGGTATTTTTCTTTTGAGTCTTTTGGGAATCGTGCTCAGCGGTTTTCTATTAATGCTGTTATTTTTAAATCTTCCTGGTTTTGAAACTCCAAAGGAAAAAACGCAAGCACGCGAGCTCGCAAATCTCGAACTTCAATTAGATTTATTGAACAAAAAAATGGAAGAGGCAGAAATGGTTCTCCATGAAATTGCAGACCGAGACAACAATTTATATCGCGTTTATTTTGAAGCAAATCCCATTCCTGATGAGCAGAGAAAGGCAGGTTTTGGAGGTATTAATAGGTATAAAGACCTTGAGGGATTTGATAATTCGTCTTTAATAGTTTCTAGTAACAAAAGACTCGATATTCTCACCAAACAAATTGTAGTTCAATCGCAATCACTTGATGAAATTGCTGTAATGGCCGAGGAAAAAGAAGAGTTATTGGCTGCTATTCCTGCCATCCAACCGGTAAACAATGAAGATTTAACACGCATGGCGTCTGGTTATGGGTATCGCACGGATCCATTTACAAAAGCTCGTAAGTTTCATTTTGGAATGGATTTTACAGCACCGCGAGGAACGCCTGTTTACGCAAGTGGCGATGGCGTAGTAACACGAGCAGACAATACAGCTACGGGCTACGGAAATCACATACGGATTGAGCATGGTTTTGGCTATGAAAGTTTGTACGCACACCTCTACAAATACAATGTGAGACAAGGCAACAAAGTGAAACGTGGTGATCTCATTGGGTTTATTGGAAGCACTGGGCGGTCTGAAGCACCTCATTTACATTACGAGGTTTTTAAAGATGGTGAGCGCATCAATCCTATTAATTTTTACTACGGAAATTTGAGCCCTGAAGAATTTGCCGATATTTTGAAAAAATCGCAAGCTGAAAATCAGAGTCTTGACTAATGGATTTGCGATGTGCGGTTGTAGATGTACGATTTCTGAAATTTTATGAAATAAAGAATTGATTAAACCGAAGAACATCCACCTAATCCCCTTCGAAAGGAGGATTTGAAAACCTCCTCCCCTTAGAAGTGGAGGTTGGGAGGTGATGTTCTTACATAGATATAATTAAAAACAAATACACGTTTAACTTTTAACCCTTAACATATTACTACCGTCTAATGACTAAAGACCACCAACTAACATGCATATAGAATTACCTGAAAAAAGATATTATAATATTGGCGAAGTAGCCAAGGCTTTTGGGGTGAACAATAGTTTGATTCGGTTTTGGGAAAAGGAGTTTGACGTTCTACAACCCAAGAAAAACGCAAAGGGAAACAGAAAATTTACACCCGCTGATGTAAAAAATCTAGAACTCATCTATTACTTAGTTAAAGAAAGAGGATTTACACTCGAAGGAGCTAAAACTCATTTGAAAGAAAACAGAAAGAAAACACTGGATAGCTTTGATATTATTAGAAAGCTAGAAGGCGTTAAAACCGAATTACTTAAAATAAAAGACCAACTTTAAACAACCTATCATGAAAAAATCACTCATTTTTATTATCGCCATTGTAGCTATTCTAACCATTATTGGATTTACAATGGGACCTAAATTTTATAACACTGGAATTTCCTTAAAAGAAGATGCCACGGCACAATGGGGAAATGTTGAAAGCGCTTACCAACGTAGAGCAGACCTTATTCCTAATATTGTAAATACGGCAAAAGGATATGCCGAATTTGAACAAGAAACCTTGACGAAAGTAATCGAGGCACGTAGTAAAGCGACATCCATTACTATTGACCCAACAAATATTACTCCTGAAAAAATGGAGCAATTCCAGCAAGTACAGGAAAATATGACGGGAGCTTTATCAAGACTATTGGCTGTATTTGAAAGATACCCAGATTTAAAGGCTAATGAAAATTTTAAAGAACTTATCAACGAGTTAGAACGTACCGAAAATAGAATTAATGTAGAGCGCAATCGTTTTAACGAAAGTGCAAGACCATTTAATAAGCACATTCAAACATTCCCAAATAACATCATCAATAATTTTGTGGGAAAATTTGACCAAATCGCTTATTTTAAAGCAAAAGAAGGTAGCGATGTAGCGCCAAATGTAGAGTTTGATTTTGGAACGTAAGCATTCCGATTTTATTCAATAAAACAATAACCCGCAAAATTAAATAATGTCAAAAGTAGAAGATTTTTTAACCGCTGAAGACGAGGCCAATATAATCAATGCAATTCGTGTTGCTGAGGGAAATACGAGTGGTGAAATACGGGTTCACCTTGAAGCGACTTCAGAACTTGACCCTTTTGAAAGAGCTGCGGAAGTGTTTGATTTCTTGCACATGAATAACACTAAGCATAGCAACGGCGTGCTTATTTATGTTGCCGTGGAAGATAGAACGCTAGTAATAATGGGAGACAAAGGCATCAACGATAAAGTGTCACAAGATTTTTGGGAAAGCACTAAAGATATAATTATCAATCATTTCAAAAAAGGAAATATTACACAAGGGCTTGTGGATGGTATCATTAAAGCGGGTGAACAATTGAAGAAATATTTTCCCTACAAAGCGAATGATAAAAATGAATTGCCCGATGATATATCAGTGGGATAGGTGGTAGCGGGTAGGACGCTTCGCTGGTAGGTGTTAGTAATAAAGAAATTACTATTTGAGCACCCCACAGTTTTAAAGCGCCCTCTGAGAGCTGTATCCGACGAGAAAGGCACGACTGAGAGGAAAGCAAAAGGGCTGGGGTGAGGGAATTATAACAAACAACAATTTGAACAACATAAAAACATATATTTCTTCCTTATTATTCACACTTGCAATTTTAGTAAGTGGGACTATAATGGCACAATTTGATATTCCGCCAGTTCCCGAAGAGCAGACCTCTGTGTATGATTACATAAATTTGTTGACACCTTCAGAAAAGAGTTCTTTAGAAGAAAAATTAGTGAGGTATGCAGATTCAACCTCAACCCAAATCGTTGTGGCAATTATTAGCACTACAAAAGGGGAAGACATATCTTTTTTAGGAGCAAAATGGGGGCAAAAATGGGGAATTGGTCAAGCAGATGAGGATAATGGTATTTTAATATTACTTGCAAAAGATGACCGTAAAGTAGATATCAATACTGGCTACGGTATAGAATATAGAATTACAGATTTAATGGCCGAGCGTATTATCAACCGCATTATGGTACCACAATTTAAGGCAGGTAATTTTTATGGTGGGCTTGACCAAGCAGCAGATGCTGTTTTTGAAGCACTCAATGGCGAATTTAAAGAAGACCGTGACTTTTCAAAAGAAGGAGGGATTCCACCTCAAGTTATTTTCTTTTTAATTTTCTTATTCATTGTTTTTATCATCGCTTTAACTTCAAAGAAAAATGGACGCGGAGGAAAAGGCGGCAACCGCACTAGCACCGGAAGTAGTTTACTGGATGTCATTATTCTTTCAAATATGGGACGCACCGGTGGATTCGGGGGCGGAAGTTTTGGAGGTGGTTCTTCTTCGGGAGGTGGCTTCGGTGGAGGTTTTGGTGGTGGCTTCGGGGGAGGTGGCTTTGGAGGCGGTGGCGCTTCTGGAGGTTGGTAAAAACTTATTTTTCTTACTACTAAAAATCTATTTTAAATCATCAATGAAGATGACACCTACTAAGGTGGTAATTTTGGACTATCTAAAGTCTTCAATAAATATAAATGGCTTTTAATCGCTTCACGCAGTCAAATTTCAGAAGCCAAGGGAACAATTCTAGATTTATCGATTTTAAAAAAATCAATTCCACCACCCATTATCATCCGTCTCTCCCTTCTTCCCGAGGGTGTTAAACTTATAACTAAAGCTAAGCATAAAGTAGCGCTGCAACACCGTGCTTTGAATATCTTGAATATAGTCTGCGGTTGACGTACGGCGGGCGTTTGTATTTTGGTTTAGTAAATCGTAGGCCTTTAATGTGACCAATCCCTTGTCTTTGATAACCGAATATGAAATCGATGTATTCCAGAAAAATGCACTCCTTTGAAAACCTTCGGCGACATCGGGATTGTAATTATAATTGATGTCATTGTTCCACTCAAAGTTTTCTGGATAGGTGAAATTTGTTTGTAATTCTAAGGTATGCTGAATATATGTTTCGTCTTCAAAAGCTGCAATATCGAATGTATTTCGGCTTGAGCTTATAGAATAAGATGGGTCAATGTCAAACAAATCTTTCCACGTAAAACCAATCCCTATTTCGGGTCTAAACGTTGTTGTTTGGCTGTCATATTGAATATTATTATTGAAGTTGACCGATTTATTTCCGTAGAAATTAAATCCTAAATTCAATGTAACGGTGCGAATACTATCCAATTGTTTCGACTTATTCCAACCTAAATTTCCATTGTAATTATACGCTCCATCTACGTTTGTATAGGTTGTTGTTCTTACAAAGTCTTCATCTGTTGTAGTTTGCGAAACCACATCGTCATTGCTCAAACTTGCATTCATATAGGCATAAAAACCAGACTTGGTTTGAAAATCGTAATTGTTACCGCCCAAATAAATACTGTGGCGATTGGTGGGTTTTAAATCTGGATTACCCGTTCGAATATTCAAAGGATTTGAAACATTTACATACGGCGATAATTGCCCAACCGAAGGCGCATTATTACGCAAACTGTAACCCATCCAAGACCTAAATTTTTTAGTGAACGAATAATTTACTCGCAGTCCAGTTTCAACAGCATCAAAATCGTTCTTGAAATTTACATTTCGCACCGCGTCATCACTTTCTAATGTCCTGTTCACATACGCCACATTTGCTGAAACTCGTAGCTTGTCATCTTTGTAGGTCATCCCAATTTCTGGCTTTGAACTCTCGTTTTTGTTGTCAAAATCGGTGCTCTGCTCGGTGTTAAAATTGGAGTATGTTTGCGTGGTTTCATCAAAATCGAACACGCTCTGTCTATCTTCCCTGTTATCACTTTCGTAAGTATACGTACCTTCAAGATATAAATTATCGCCCAAAATGGGATAGCGCAATCTGGTTTGAACTTCAAAACCATTGTTTTTTTGTTCTCCATCTGTGAGCTGATTTCTAATGATTGTATTTGGATCATCGCCAAAAACCTCTGTATTGCTTTGAAGCTCATCGTCATTTTCATCCCTAGAAATATCGTTATTAAAACGAACCCTAAAAAATCCGCCTCTATCGCCGTATTTTTTAGTCATTTCCAGTCTGTTTTCAAATGACGCGTTTTTGCTTTCGCTAAATCTATCTGTGCTTGACTGGTTGGTCAAATCGCCATTTATCCTGCTGGAAGTTTCATTGTCACTGTAAAAATTTACACCTTTTGTGTAATTAAATTGCGGTCTTACTTCAATCTGAAATGTACTGTCAATTTCAGTTTTAAAATTCACATTTATACTGTGACCATCAGTTTCGCTTCGTGTACTTGAAGTGCTGTTTGAAAAAAAGAGGTCATCGGGAAGTATGTTTTCACGGTTTCTAATTTCGTTGTTAAACGAATTTGAAGCCGAATAAAAGTAGTCTGCTGAAATATCCGTCTCTTTACCCAGCTCGTCTGCGAAATTAGCACCTCCCACGCGTGAGTTTGTAATTCCTTGTCCTCCGCCAAAATTTCGGCCTCCGTAATTAATTGCTCCATTACTATTTGTTGAAATATACCTAGCCCCACCAAACATTTTATCCAACTCACCAAAGCTAAACCCTGGCGAATTGGTATTATTTCCACCACCCAAAGCACTAATACGTAATTCATTGTCAAAATAATTGATCAACCCCGCATATTCAAAACGCTCATCCGTCCCTCCTCCTGCAGCAACCCGTCCAAATATCCCTTTATTTTTTTCTTCATCAATTGTAATATTGATGGTTTTATTTTCATCATCTCCAGCTTCACCTGCAAAAGCTTCACTATCGGTTTTTGTATCTGTTACTTGAATTTTATCAACAATTTCTTTGGTAAGGTTTCGGGTGGCAATGGTTGGGTCATCCCCAAAAAACGGCTTCCCATTTACTAGAATTTTATTGACCGGCTTTCCATTAACGGTAATTTTTCCATCACTATCTACCTCAACGCCGGGAAGTTCTTTAAGTAAATCTTCTACGTTCGCGTCTTTTTTGGTTTTAAAGGATGCTACGTTAAACTCTAAAGTATCTTTCTTTATAGTTACCGGTGCTCGTTTTGCTGTAATTGTAATGCCATCCAAGGTTTCTTGAGCGGGTATCATTTTTATACTATCAAGTTGTACAATGCTTTCTTTAATCGAAACTTTTTTAAGATAATTTTCATACCCTACAAAGCTAATATTGACGTTCACTTCACTGGCGCCAGTATTTCCAATGAGTTTAAAATATCCCTTTTGATTACTAATGGTGTACGTAACCAAGGTTGAATCCTGAATTTTCTCTGCGTAAACGGTTGCAGATTCTAACGGAACTCCGCTCTCGGCATCTGTCAACGTTCCTTCGATTGAAAACTCTTGAGAAAAGGCGATTGAAGAGATGAATAGCAACGTTAGTGTAAGTATGCGCATGCGATTGATTTTGATTGGTATTGTATTAACGACAACAATCTCAATCAATTGTAATCGTTATGAATAATTGAAAAACAACTATTTCTTTCTAATATAAACCGTTACAGGAACACCATTGAAATCAAACTCTTTTCGCAATTGATTTTCAAGAAACCGTTTGTACGGATCTTTGATATATTGAGGCAAGTTCGCAAAGAATGCGAAACAAGGATGCGGCGTAGGTAGTTGTGTAATATATTTGATTTTTACGTATTTACCCTTATGCTGTGGTGGTGGTGTATTTTCAATGATAGGTAATAATGTGTCGTTCAAAACACTTGTCTTTATTTTCTTATTTCGGTTTTCGTAAACTTCAACCGCAGTTTCAATGGCTTTGAAAATACGCTGCTTGTTTAAAACCGACATAAAAACAATAGGCACATCAGTAAAAGGCTCGCATTGACGACGAATATACGTCTCAAATTCCTTAGCGCTTTTGTGGTCTTTTTCAATCAAATCCCACTTATTGGCAAGAATAACAACGCCTTTATTGTTTCGGTGAGCCAACCAGAAAATCTTTTGAACCTGTCCGTCAAATCCTCTTTGAGCATCAAAAACAAGGATGATAACATCACTATGTTCAATAGCACGCACACTTCGCATAACCGAATAAAACTCTAAGTCTTCTTTTACTTTTCGTTTTTTTCTGATTCCCGCGGTATCAACCAAGTTAAATTCAAATCCAAAACGATTGTATTTTGTATCGATACTATCTCTTGTTGTTCCCGCAATATCAGTTACTATGTAGCGCTCTTGCCCTATCAATGCGTTGATGAAAGAAGATTTCCCCGCATTAGGTCTTCCTACGACAGCAAACCTTGGCAATGTCGCTTCTTCTTTTTCGGCTTCTTCTGGCAATGCTTTTATAAGGTCGTCGAGTAAATCACCACTTCCACTTCCGTTGATGCTGGAAATAGTATAAAAATTTTCAAATCCTAGCGAATAAAATTCAACAGCATCTTGGGCACGTTGCCCATTATCTACTTTATTCACTGCTAAGAATATGGGTTTTTTACATTTCCGAAGTAATCTAGCAACCTCTTCATCCATTCCCGTTACGCCCGCTTCTACTTCAACCATAAAAATTATAGCGTCTGCTTCATCAATGGCAAGTTCTACTTGTTTATCGATTTCGGCTTCAAAAACGTCATCGCTACCTTTCACATAACCGCCGGTATCAATCACAGAAAACTCCTTCCCGTTCCAATCACTTTTTCCATAATGGCGGTCACGTGTAACCCCACTCACGGCGTCAACGATAGCTTCTCTCCTTTGAATCAAGCGATTAAAAAAAGTAGATTTTCCCACATTTGGGCGTCCCACGATAGCAACTATGCTCATAATTTATAAAATTTAATAGTTTGCAAAAGTACTCTTTATTTGATAGAAAATTTAGGTAAAATGGCTTGTTCTGCGGAAATATTAAAACACTGAAACTGAAGCCAAAGATGAAAGAAAAGAAAACTTTTTAAATTAAATAAAACATTAATTAAGTGGCTACTGAAATATCGATCAATATAATTTTATTTCAAAAAAAACTAAAGACAAGCAAACGTTTATTTGTAACTCTTATGTTTGAACAATACGTCTGTCCAGCCAGCTTTATCGTTGCGATATTTTAATGGATAAATGGTTATTAGCTCAAATCCATTGTCAATCGCAACATCATATAAAGAAGAGAAAGAAGGTAAATTTTTGTACATATCCATAAATGTGACTTCAAAATACAGAAGACCAATTTTGTTTTCGGCCAAAGTTTTTTTAGCTCCTTTGAAAACCTCCATTTCATAACCCTGAGTATCCAGCTTTAATACGTCAATGAAATCAATATTTTTTCTCGGCAAAAATCATCAACAGTGTTAACTTTTACAGTGGTATTTCTAACAACTTCACCCCAACCCTCAATTCCTTTTTCGAGAAATGAACTCATCTCTGTCCCTGATGTTTCGTTTAAAACTAATTGCCCTTTTTGTGCTCCAAGGCCAGCATTCCACAAATTGATATTTTTATGATTTGCGGTGTTTTTCTCTAATATTTTAAATGTTGTAGGGCTAGGCTCAAAGGCGTGCATAATGTAGTCATCAAATACATCTTTAATACTTTGCAGGGTTTGACCTTCGTTTGCGCCAACATCAAAAATGATAGGTTTTTTACTCGATACAAATTTATGGATGTCCAAGTAAGGGTATTTTCCAAGATTTTGTGATTCAAATTTGACTATATCATATCCCAAATTTCTAACGAATGACCTTATCTCTTTTAATGTTCTCTTAACCATAGGGTTTAATAAATTTGATTTTGATATACTATATAATAATATTTCAAAAGCCGTTAGATGAACAAAGATATAATGCTTTTATGAAAACTGCTGAAAACAACGCACTAGCATTTCATGCAGCTCTGGGTGTTTGCGTTTAAAAAGGTCTGGGCGTTCAAAGAAGTATTCGCTCACCACAGCAAAGAATTCGGCTTGATTGGTTCCTCCGTATTTTCTAATATCACTTTGATCGTTGTTGATGGCTTCCATTTCGTCGTGCATTAATTTTACCCACGGAATAACGTATTTATGTTCCAATAAGCGCTCGGGGATTCCGTCAGTTTCGCCATCTAGTTTATCGATTAAATGCACAAATTCATGAACGGGCGTGTTGTGCTTATCGGTTTTGTTTTCAAAAGCGTGATGAATCGCTCGTTTTGACAATATCATTTGTTTTTCAAATCTCCCGCTTCCCACAAGTCCGGCAATCATTCGTTGGTTTCCTTCCCCTTCAAATTCTAAATCGTCATTAAAATTATCTGGATAAATCAAAATACTGCTAAGATTATTATAATGCCAGTCTCCAAAACCGAAAACGGGAATGACCGCACTTGCAGCGATGAGCATTTTGTCTTCTTGAGTAACTTCGGTTTTTATACCTTCTATGTTGATTTCGCTTAAAAACGCCATCATTCGTTTCTTAAATACTTCTCTATTTTCTTTTGAAAGATTGCTATAAAAGTGAACTCGTTTCAGCAGAGAGGATTCCCATTCCTTGGGAAATTCCTGCGCCGGTTTCTTTTTTAATTTGCTGAACGCGTAAATAGCAAATACAACGAGCAAAGCGAAGAGGATGATAGAAAGTAGCATTTATTATTAGCTCTTATTGTTATATCCAAAACGTCTTAATTGTTTTGAATCGCTTCTCCAATTCTTGCTCACTTTTACATACGTTTCCAAGTAAATCTGTTTTCCGAAGAACTTTTGAAGGTCTTTTCTGGCTTCGGTTCCCACTCTTTTTAAAGCTTCTCCTTTATGCCCAATGATAATCCCTTTTTGAGACTCGCGTTCTACCATAATCACAGCACGTATGCGGATAATGGTTTCATCCTCAAAGAACTCCTCGGTCACAATCTCAACCGAATATGGAATCTCTTTTTTGTAATGGATCAATATTTTTTCACGGATACATTCATTGACAAAGAAACGTTCGGGTTTATCTGTTAATTGGTCTTTGGGGTAAAATGGTGGTGACTCTGGGAGCAATTCGATAATGCGAGTAAAGACTTCGGCAACGCCGAAATTTTGCAATGCTGAAATCGCGAAAATTTCTGCATTGGGGACTTTTTCTTTCCAAAGTTCTAAAGCTTCCTTTAAAAGTTCTTCATTTCCTTGGTCAATTTTATTCAGTAATAAAAGTACAGGGATTTTACTATTTTGAATTTTATTGAAAAAGGCTTCATCTTTAAGTTCCTTTTCTCCTAACTCCACAATGTAAAGTAAAACATCTGCATCTTCAAAGGCACTTTTTACAAAGTCCATCATGCTCGCTTGTAACTCATACGCGGGTTTTATAATCCCAGGTGTGTCACTCAACAATACTTGAAAATCATCGCCGTTCACAATCCCCAAAATACGGTGACGGGTAGTTTGCGCTTTTGAAGTAATTATAGATAAGCGCTCGCCAACAAAGGCGTTCATCAACGTACTTTTACCCACATTTGGGTTTCCTATAATATTTACAAATCCGGCTTTATGCGTTGTAGTGGTTTCTTCCATTTTGCAAAGATAACTAGTAATTATTTAGAGGATGAATTGATTTTAATCAACTTCGGTTTCTGTAGCAACTTTTTTGACAAGTGCTCCAACGGTTAATCCTTGTACTATAATTGAAAACACAACTACAATGTAAGTTATAACTAGAAATAAATCGCGGTGCATTTCAGAAGTTAAACCTAATGCTAGCGCTATAGAAATTCCACCCCGAAGTCCTCCCCAAGTCATAATTAGATTTGTTTTTGGAACAAAATTTAATTTTTTCTTAAAGAAAGTAATTGGCAATAATAATGAACTGTATCTACAAATAAGGATAACTGGAATAGCTATCAGCCCAGCGATAACATAACTGCCTTTTAATGTGAGCACGAGCATTTCCATACCAATTAATACAAACAATATTGTATTTAGTAAAATATCAATCAACTCCCAGAACTTATCTACATATATTTCTGTAGTTTGAGACATTGCAGAGTGGCGAACCGTATCGTTTCCTACTAGTAATCCTGCGGTAACCATTGCTAAAGGTGCCGATAAATGAAAATGTTGCGCTACAGCTGTTCCTCCCATTACGGCTGCAAGTGTTAGAATAACTTCAATATCATAATCGTCTATTGACTTCATGAGCCTGTAAGTAATCCATCCCAAAAATAATCCTAACGCAATTCCACCCAATACTTCTTGGGAAAACAAAACAACAATATCCATAGGATTTACCTCGCCTCCTTCACCTAGAGAAGCAATTTGGAATATTGTTAAAAAAACGACCACACCAACACCATCATTAAATAATGATTCTCCTACAATTTTTGTTTCGAGTTTTTTTGGAACACCTGCTTTCTTTAAAATACCAAGAACGGCTATAGGGTCTGTAGGTGAAATCAAAGCCCCAAAAAGCAAACAGTAAATAAAGTCAATATTTAAGTTTAATAATTGTAAAATTAAATACATCACAATACCTACAAGAAACGTAGAAGTTAAAACTCCTACAGTTGAAAAAGCAAGCACTGGCCATCGCTGTATTTTTAATTGATTAAAATTTGTATGTAACGCCCCTGCAAACAGCAAGAAACTTAACATAATATCTAATAAGACAGTTTTAAAATCAATTTGAGTGATTATGTATTTTTCAGCATCTAATAGTGTAGTATCAAAATAACTGATTGCAAAAACACCAAGAGTAAACACTATGGTTATTACCATTAAACCTATAGTGGTTGGCAGCTTTAAAAAACGAACGTTAATGTAACCAAATGTAGCCGCTAAGAATACAAGTATTGTGATAATTAAAAAATAATCCATTGCTAATATCCTTTAAGTTATGTGCTAAATTTTAATTAATATCCCCTTATATTCTGCTCCCATTTCCATGCAGATGCAAGTGCATCTTCCAATGTCAACTCGGTTTGCCAACCCAATACTTCTTTTGCTTTTGTAGTATTTGCATAGGCTTCGACAACATCGCCTGGACGTCTGGCTACTATTTTATAGTTTAATTTTTCGCCGGTCACTTTTTCAAAAGCATTTACAACTTCCAAAACCGAACTTCCTTTTCCTGTTCCAATATTGAAAAAATCATAATTTGAACTCATTTCTCTTTTCAATAATTTCTGAAGTGCAACCACGTGTGCTTTTGCTAAATCTACTACATGAATATAATCACGAATGG
This sequence comes from Patiriisocius sp., assembly GCF_051252435.1. Classification (NCBI taxonomy): domain Bacteria; kingdom Pseudomonadati; phylum Bacteroidota; class Flavobacteriia; order Flavobacteriales; family Flavobacteriaceae; genus Patiriisocius; species Patiriisocius sp. The sequence goes on from NZ_JBPOFW010000006.1 coordinate 125,201, forward strand.
CGGTTCCATCTGGTGTTGGATAATCATCACCGTAAACCGAAAGTTGTTCTCGTTGCCCCGTTGCCGTTTGGGTTATTAATGGAACTAAGTTTTGTGGTGTTCCAATGGGCAATTCTCCAATCAAAGAACTCTCGTGAGAACCGATAGGATTAAAATAGCGAAGCGCAATTGCATTTAAATTTGGAGTAACTCGGCAAACATCTTGGATAATTTCTTCTCCTATTTGTTTTGTGTTTCCGTAGGGAGACTCTGCCGGTTTTACAGGTGCATTTTCGGTTATTGGCATTTGGTCTGCTTGACCATAAACGGTGCAAGAAGAACTAAAAATAAAGTTGGCAGTATCCTTTTTTTGTAACTCTTGCAAAACGTACACAAGCGTATTTAAGTTGTTTTCATAATACAGTAAAGGATTTTCAACACTCTCTCCCACGGCTTTTGAAGCCGCAAAATGTATTACCCCATCAACATCAGTATGTCTCGAAAAAAAATCGATAACCGATGCTTTATCACGCAAATCCATTTCTTCAAAAAGGGGTGTGATTCCAGTAATTTCAGAAATACCATTGAATACATTTTTATCGGCATTTGATAGATTGTCTATGATGACAACTTCAAATCCTTTTTGTTGTAACTCTACCACAACGTGCGAACCAATAAATCCTAAACCTCCGGTAACTACTATTTTCATCTTTAAAATTCTTTGCAACAAAACTACTGTTTAAAATTGAAAACGAAGTTTTGGGCAATTAAATTTTCCGAAGAAAAGAGCATTCTATTTATCTTTTGAAATTATAGACAAGTCCTATTCCGTAGCCTGGACCTTGAAAAACATTTCGGCCGTTAATAACGTAACTCAAACTTACGTAACTGCCCCAATGTTGATTGAACGAATGAAAAACAGTGCCGCCAACTTTATTAAAATCAACGCCCAATTCTTTGAAATTTTGTGGTGGCGGTGTCCCTAGATAATCAATGCCACCAAAGGAATTTTGATAGTCAAAATAGACATCGTAATACCATTTTGCAGTTGCTTTTCCTATCTTTAAAGTGCTGATAAAGCTCTCTGGTGTTTCGCCAAATTTATAAGCATAGCCACTTTGCAACGTAGAAAACCATGCGTTTTTATAGATTACATGAAGCAATGCCCGCCCATTAACAATCGTAGCTTGTTGCCCAATATCATTGAGTCCGCCCACATCATAATCCGTTAAAGGAGTGGAAAATCCAGCGGCTAGACCTATATCATATTTAAAGTTTGATTTTTTAAAAGAAGCGACTTTATATTTAGCGTATATTGAAATATCCTGAAAATCTGTATTGTCGTTGCTGCTCAAAAAAGGGACGGATACATTTATGTCAAAATCGTTCGTAACTCCGTACGCGGCGAATAGATTTCCATAATAAAGTGATCTGCTAATATCTGTCCGTGTGTTGCCCGCAAAATAATTTTTATTGTCTTCAAAACCCGCACCTAAAACAACGGAGCCATTTCCTTTTTCTTTAAAAAATCCATCAATCGCTCCTTGAGCAAAGGACTGAAAGACGGGCAATACCAATAATGCAACAATTCCTATTTTTTTCATAAGTCCTTTTTTAAGGCATCCAATAAGTTGGAAACATCATTTAGGTCGTTATAATAATGAAAACTTACTCGTATACCGCCACCGCGAGGGGAACAAATAATATTGCGTTCTTTTAACTTTTGGAAAAGCGCCTCATCTCCCTCAAAATTGATAATAGAAGAATGTATTTTGCGATTCAATGTCATTGGCGCTAGCAAATCAAGTTCGTTCAAACCTTCCAAAGCTACCTTTTTCAACGATTCAATTTTTGTTGAAATATTATTAATTCCATATTTTTCGGCTTGAAGGATGGCTTGGTGGAGACTTCCGTAATTGAAGGTGTCTTGGTGACCGGGTTCAAAATGTTTTACAAATTTTGTTTCTTCGGCTTTGCTGTCAAAAGTTTCGGCGCCGTTGAAGCCAATGGTCGCCGGAAAAATTTTTTCTTGTGCTGCTTTTTTTACCATCATTACTCCATTTCCGAAGCCCGCCAACAACCATTTGTAACAACTAGCACCCACGACATCGATGGCATTTTCGGAAAAACTAAAATGCTCCGTCCCCAAATATTGCGTGGCATCAGCCATAAAGAGCACGTTGGGATATTGGGATTTTAATGCTTTCAGAAATGTAAAATCTATTTTCACTCCGCTCAACCATTGCACAATAGAGAACACAAAAATATCTGGGTGATGCTTTTTAAAGGCTTCGGAAATGTTAGCCTCAAGGGTTTCTGAAATTTCAGCATAACAAACATTAAAATCACGGGTTTCGATGGGCCATAATAAGGATGGATAATCATTTTTGAGCATCAATATTTTTTGCCCTTTGGGCAGTCCTTCCAAAATGGTATTGAAACCAAAAGAAAAATTAGGAATTAAAGCGACCTCATCCATTTGAGCATCAAAAAAACGAGCGGCGGCTTGGCGTGTGTCTTCGGGTATTTTTTTGCGGATGGTGAAGTCGGCACCGTTTTTTAACAAGTCTTTTTCGTGTTGAGACCTCCAATCAAAAAGCGTCTTTGAAAGCAGGCCAGAGCTTGCGGTATTCAAATATGTTTGATGCTGGAGTGCTGGGAATTCATTTCTTAAATCTTCCATAAAGCGATAGGCAAGGTTGTTAAAATTGGGTATTTTTACTGTATAATTCCAACCATAAAGGTAACCAACTATGTTTTCAAAAAATAAAAATAAGGAAAGAATTGACTCAGAATCACGCGAACAATATGACTATGCGCGAAGACGAATTGCGCAAAAGAAAAAATTGATGCGTCACTTTGTAGCATTTCTAGCCGGCTCTGTTTTAATAATTATTTTGAGCCAGGTAGTTATTAAAAATGAATCATTGCCCAGTGACTGGTGGGTGTATGCTATTTTAGTTTGGGTGTTCATTTTTCTTATTCATGTTTTCAATGTATTTATCACCAATAAATTTATGGGCAAAGAATGGGAAGACCGACAGCTCGAAAAATTGAAATCAAAACAGGAAGCACGTGTTGCAGAGTTAAAAAAACAAGCCATGCAGGAAGTAACGGTAAAAGAAAATAAAATTGCAAAAGAACAAGATGCATTAAAAACAATGACTCGTGATACACAAACGGAAAACACCCAAATAAAAAGCAACCCCAACCAATTACCACCAGAGCAACGATGATTACAATAATAGCAGCCGCTGGCGAAAATAACGAATTGGGAAAAGACAACGATTTGGTCTGGCACTTGCCCGATGATTTTAAGCGATTTAAAAAATTGACAACGGGACATCCCATGATTATGGGCCGTAAAACATTCGAGTCATTCCCCAAACCACTTCCGGGAAGATTGCATATCATTATTACCCGAAATAAAAATTACACTCCAAAAGTTCCCGAAGGTCGTGAGAAAGATGTGGTTGTGGTAAATTCTATTGACGCAGCGCTCATCAAAGCTTCCATCGACTCAACACCATTTATCATTGGCGGTGGCGAGATTTATAAGTTAGGGCTCGAAGTTACAGACCGTATTGAGCTTACAAGAGTACACGGCACGTTTAACGTAGATACCTATTTCCCAGAATTTGATAGAAAAAAATGGGAGAAAGTCGCTGAGGTTTTTCATGAAAAAGACGAGAAGCACGATTATGCTTTTACGTATGAGACTTGGGAACGGAATTAATATTTCTTCGGAAATTTTAATTTAACAAAACCTTCATTTTAGTTTAGCAATTCCTTGGCGCAATTACTTTGTGTTCGTACGTATCTTTATTTAAAATAAAGAAATTATGAGCACACAAAACCTTTTCAATCAAGACGCAAAAGATAAAATAAAAGAAATAGCCGAATCTGTTGATTTTGCTATGATGGTAACAAATCTAGGAGCAACTCCATTAAATGCAATCCCAATGTCCACAAAAAAGGTGGAAGATGATGGGAGTATTTGGTTTTTGAGTAATGCAGACAGTGAACACAACAAAAATATAAAGGCAAATAGCGAAACGCAATTACTATACAATGGTAATAAAAACATGAAATTTTTAAGCGTGTATGGAAATTCAGGAATTTTTAGAGACCAAAGTATTATAGACGAGCTATATAGCAGCACAGATGATGCTTGGTTCGACGGGAAAAACGACCCAAAAATTACTGCTATTAAATTCGCTCCAAAGGAAGCCGCTTACTGGGATTCTAAGAGCAACGCAATAGTGAGCTTGTTTAAAATGGGCAAAGCTGCTGTCACCGGAGAAAAAACTGATTTGGGAGTTTCGGGGACTTTAAAAGTCTAATTTGCAACAATTATTTTCAGTATTAATATTTCCGAAGCACATAGTATTTACTTCGGAAATATTAATTTAATGAACCTCTTTCAGTCAATTGAAAGAGGTTTATTTATTTTTACATTCTAATTAAACGACACCAATTATGAAAGCATACGTATTTCCAGGGCAAGGCGCCCAATTTACAGGAATGGGAAAAGATTTGTACGACTCCTCGCCAAAGGCCAAAGAAATGTTTGAACGTGCCAATGATATTCTAGGTTTTGACATCACAAAAATCATGTTTGAAGGCACATCTGATGAATTAAAGGAAACTAAAGTTACACAACCCGCAATATTTTTACATTCCACCATTTTAGCAGAAGTGATGGGCGATGCTTTTAAACCAGATATGGTGGCAGGGCATTCGCTTGGGGAGATTTCAGCATTAGTTGCAAATCGCACGATTGCGTTTGATGACGGTTTGAAATTGGTTTACAAAAGAGCATTGGCAATGCAAAAAGCATGCGAATCAACACCCAGTACCATGGCTGCAGTTTTAGGATTGGAAGACAGCACGGTAGAAGCCATCTGCGCAGACCAAGACGGTATTGTAGTCGCAGCAAATTATAACTGTCCAGGGCAATTGGTAATAAGTGGCGAAATTGATGCGGTTGGAAGAGCTTGCGAAGCGTTAACAGAAGCCGGCGCAAGAAGAGCACTTGTTTTACCCGTGGGAGGTGCATTCCACAGTCCATTGATGGAACCTGCGAGAGAAGAACTTGCTGCTGCTATTAAGGAAACTGTTTTTACGGCACCCGCCTGCCCTATTTATCAAAACGTTTCAACCTTTGCGGTAACTGACCCGAAAGAAATTCAGGAAAATTTAATTTTTCAATTGACGGCACCCGTAAAATGGACGCAAAGCATACAAAACATGATTGCCGATGGCGCTACCGAATTTATCGAAGTAGGGCCAGGAAATGTTCTACAAGGTTTAATGAGAAAAATAGATAGAAATGTTACGGCTAGTAAGGCTGAAATTAGTTAATAACAAGATAATATTAAAACGAAAAAAATCCCGAATGAAATTATATTCATTCGGGATTTGCTATCTGAGGTGTTTTGTTTAGGCGCTTATTTGGCATTCTTTACAATCTTTCACTTCTCCGTAATATGTCTCTCGGTATTTGTGAATTGTTTTTACAGGGATGTTAAGAATTGTTTTTTTAACGTACGTGACATTTGCCGTCAAAATACCCATGTCATTTGAAAATCTCTTTTCGGTTCTAGTTTTTCTTCTAATTTTTATCAACTTCATAACTTTTGTTTTATTGAATGTTAAAATATTCAATCATTGCAAAACAAGGTAACTCAACCGCCAACTACAAAAATAATGCGTTAAACCTTCGTTAAAATAGAATTAAAATCCTGAAATAGAGATTATTGAACTTTATTGAGTATGAGATTAGCTAATTCTCGCAGTCTTAATTGAGGGTTATCACACCCTAACTCAAATAATAACTCATCTGTTGAAAGAGCTACATTCATATTTTTAAATCTAAACACTAAAGTATAATCTGCATTTTCAACATCTTCGGCATATATAGCCTCATCCCCTAAATCATTTAAGGGTGTTAGCATTTCTCCAGGAAAGAAATCATTACTAAGAATTTCATAGAAATTTATCGCCGCGTCAACATTAGCAGCTTCCCATAAAGTAGCAGTATATAATTCCTGTGATGCAACAGCATTTTCTCTAATAATATAACTGCATGTAACATCCGAACCTATTCCTTGAGTATTCTGTTCTTCAACTCCGCATAGCGATGGCAAGTTTACACCAGCAAAAAAATCTCCGCATGTACCTATAGACACTAATGTTGCTTCTTGGTTTTCGGTGTTTGTATCGTCATCTTTATCGCAACCAATAAATGAAAAGACAGTGAGCAATAGAATAGCTGTTTTTAATTTCAAATTTTTCATAATAAATACTTTCATTTTTAGATTAATTTTTTTTCTCACAGCTTTATGTCTACGGCTTTTAATTTGTTAACATCGAAGGGTAAAAATTAATTTCTTACATAAGAAAAAAAGAGTCATTGCTAAACCATTGCAAATAAAAAATGGTTGCTACAGAAGTAACAACCATTTAAATTAATCGATTTTAAACAAACTTATTTTGTCACAAAATCAATAACCGTTTTTGTGATAAAATCTATTTGTTCGTCATCAAGTTCAGTATGCATTGGTAATGAAATAACTTCCTTTACCAATTTGTTAGTCACTTTAAAATTTACTTCTTCATATCGAGTATCGGCATACGCTTTTTGCAAATGCAACGGAATAGGATAATAAACACCGCACGGAATATCATTTGCATTCAAATGCTTCACAAGCGCATCTCTATCTGAATTGATAATCCTCAACGTGTATTGATGAAAAACATGACAGTCGCAAGTATCACAAATTGAATTTCCAGCATTGCAAAAACCTGTTGGAGTTACAATTTGATTTATACCCTCAAAAGCTTTCGTATATTTTCTTGCTGCGTTTCTACGAGCTGTATTGTACTCGTTTAATTTTGGCAATTTTGCACGTAAAACAGCCGCTTGAATTGAATCAAGTCTAGAATTTACTCCTACCACATCGTGGTGGTAACGCTCGTACATACCATGATTTACGATGCCTCTTAAAATATGTGCTAATTTATCGTCATTAGTGAATATGGCACCGCCATCTCCATAACATCCTAAATTTTTTGAAGGAAAAAAAGAGGTCGAACCTACGTGACCAATTCCACCAGTCATAGTTTTCGTGCCATTTTTTGAAGTATATTTTGAGCCTATTCCTTGCGCATTATCTTCAATCACATACAAATTATGACGCTCGGCAAGTTCCATAGTTTCATCCATATTTGCGGCAAGACCAAACAAATGAACAGGTACAATCGCTTTTGTTTTTGGAGTGATTGCCTTTTCCAAGGCTGCGATATCAATATTAAAATTTACTGGATCAACATCTACAAGTATTGGTGTTAACTGCAAAAGTGCAATCACCTCAACAGTTGCAGCAAAGGTAAAATCGGCAGTAATCACTTCATCACCAGGTTTTAAGCCAAGACCCATCATTGCAATCTGTAAAGCATCAGTTCCATTCGCACAGGGAATCACGTGTTTTACACCCAAATATTCTTCAAGTTCCTTTTGAAATGCATGCACCTCAGGACCATTAATAAATGCAGTAGTTTCAATCACTTCTTGGATGGATGCATCCACACGTTCTTTTATTGTTGCATATTGACCTTGGAGGTCGACCATTTGTATTTTTTTCATCTTCAACACCCGTAAAGTTGGGCAACTATTAAATATCGTCAGTCAGAAAGCCTGTCTTCGTTGTTATTATTAAAATACAAAAATACTAAAATTGAGAATGCAAAAGAGTATAAAGGATGAAAACCATAAACTGCATTTTTGTACTTTAGCAAACTATGCAAACCGTCTATAACACGCTCACATATCTCATTTACGCAGGCCTTAGGGTAGCGCAATGGTTTGTGCCAAAACTCAAACTCTTTGTACAAGGAAGAAAAAATACATTTACTATTCTTTCTTCGGAAATTTCTAAAAACGACAAAACTATTTGGTTTCATTGTGCCTCTTTGGGCGAATTTGAACAAGGGTTGCCTATTATGGAAGCCATGAAATTAAAATTTCCGAAGCATAAATTAGTAGTTAGTTTTTTCTCGCCATCTGGCTATGAAAACAAGAAAAACACTCCCATTGCAGACACAGTTGTTTATTTACCAATGGACACGGTGGCAAATGCAAAACAATTTATTAAAGCCATAAATCCCACGTTAGCAGTATTTGTGAAGTACGAATTTTGGCCCAATTATCTAGCACAGCTGAAACGTAACAACATCAAAACGCTGTTAGTCTCAGGGGTATTTAGAGAGGATCAATTATTTTTCAAGTCCTACGGAAATTTTATGCGGAAAGCACTCCACACGTTTGACCACTTTTTCCTTCAAGACAAAAATAGTGAAGTACTGTTGAAACAATCAGGGTTTGAAAACTGCACCGTAAGTGGGGACACAAGGTTTGACAGAGTGTCGCGACAAATTGAAATGGATAATACCTTAGATTATATTGAAAAATTTAAAAGTGATTCCACATGCATTGTATGTGGAAGCACGTGGCCAGAAGATGAAAATGTGCTTGTTGATTATATCAATAACGCACCTCCACCAACCAAATTTATCATCGCTCCTCATCAAATTGAATTTTCAAAAGTGGCAAGTTTGAGAGAGAAATTAACGGTTAAAAATGTTTTGTTCAGTGAAATAGCTTTAGAAAATTCAGCCTCGCTTGATGCTCCAGTGCCACTGGAAAGCTATCAGGTTTTTATTGTAGATACTATTGGATTATTGACAAAAATTTACAGCTATGCAGATATCGCTTACGTGGGCGGAGCGATGGGAACTACTGGATTGCATAATATTTTAGAGCCAGCGACTTTTGGAGTTCCTATTGTAATTGGGCACAATTTTTCAAAATTCCCTGAGGCGGAAAGATTGCGCTCTTTGGCTGGATTGTTCTCTATCAGTAGTAAGGAAGAGTGCAGTGAGATTTTAGATAAATTAGTAAACGACAAAAATTTCCGAAGTAAAACTGGAATGATTGCGGAGCACTGGATTAATAGTAATACTGGGGCGACGACAGTAGTGATGGATTATTTAGAAAACTCAATTTAAGGAATATACTAAACTGTCACAGCCTCATTTAAATAACGCCGAAACGGTAGTAGTTCTTTGTAAACCTCAATTACTCTATCACTAAAATCGGGAGACATTATTTCTTGGCGAGTAAGATTTACTCCCACAGCAAAGGATTTTTTTCTTAGTAAATCAATGTGTTTGTGGTCCTGTGAATATCCTTTTGGAGATGTTTTTAACGGGTTATCTTCCATAAGTTCTCCGAACATATTTTTGAAAGACTTTTTATTAATAATCTTTTTAAAATCTTCACCATTGTAATCAATAGCGGCTCTAATACTTTTTAATAATTTTGAAGATGGATGCCAATAACCACCACCAATAAAGTTTTCTGAAATCCCGATATGAATATAAAAATCACCTTGTTTACTACGTTGATCAAGTCCAGCCCCAAAATGGTCCTTATACACCGGCTTATTGGGATGGAACATTAGATTATTATTGATACGATTAATTGCTTTTTTGCCCGGTGTATCAAAATAATCAGGGTCAATTTTTGCAAGTTCTATATTCATTGTATTTAACCAATCTATATAAAAGTCACGAACGTCGTGGTAATGCTCACGATGTTCATCCATCCATTCCTTGTTATTATTTTTATTGAGCTCTTCCAAGAATGCGTAAAGTTTTTTAAAAGACATATTTCTAAATTTATATTAAAATTATGAAGTTTTTACGAAAAATTTATTAAATAATTATCATTTTACAAATGTTAAAAAAGTAAATTTGCCAATTATATTTTAATTTCTATATTTATGAAACTTAGATTTTTAACGTTTGCAATATTTTTAGTTACACTTTCATCTGCAACGTCTTGTAGAGAAAAAACCACCGAAACTAAAACAGTTATCCGGGAAGTTGAAGTTGAGAAAGTTGAGAAAAACGATGAAGGAATTCTTGAACGTGCTGCAAAGAAAGTGGACAATGAAGTAAACGAAGAAATTGACAAAAAAATTGACAAAATAGGAAATGACGATTAAATATTAATTAAACAAGTAAACCCTAACCTAACATATTAACTAAAACTATCTTATTATGAAAAAAATAATTTTAACATTAGCTGTAATAGCAACGCTTGGAACTACACTTGTTTCTTGCAGAGATACAAAAAAAGAAACGATTGAAGTGGAAGTTTCTGACGATGCCGAAGGTGCTATTGATGACGTTGAAGATGCAATGGACGATGCAGGTGATGCAATTGAGGATGCTGCAGATGACGTAGAAGATGTAATCACAGGCGAAGACGATACTAATTAATTTTTTAAATTTCTAAAATGAAAAAAATAATTTTAATGGCTGTTGCCATATTTGCAATTGGTTTTACTTCTTGTGAAGACAAAAAGAAAACCGAAGCAGAAACTATCATAGAGGATGCTAGAGAAGATGGAGCTAGTATCGAAATCAAAGATGATGGTGATAAAGTAAAAATTAAAGAAGCGGATGGTGACGAAATCAAAATCAAAACAGATGATGATGGCGTTAAAATCAAAACTGACGACAATAACTAGAAATTAGTTATTATTCTAAAAACGTAAAAAGCGATTCTCAAATGAGAATCGCTTTTTTATTGATGTGAATTCTCAATCTTAAGTATTCAAATTATTTATCTGCCCCTTTAATTCTTCCATAGATTGCTGCAATTCTCTTAACAACGAACTTTCATTGGGTTCATCAATACCAAAAGTAAGTTTACTATTTACAAGCCATAATTCTTGGATGTTTTTAACTTCCACCTCAATAGGAATGTATTCTTGATTTAATGATATAAGCCGCACTTTTTCTGGAGAATTTGGCACTTTCTGTAATTTTTTTACGAGTACAGAATCATTTAAAACAACAATATAAATCTTGCTATCACTAGCTTCTGAGACATTTGGAACTGCTTTTCCAAGCAACCATTCGTTAGGCCTAATGTTTGGTAGCATACTGTCCCCTTCAACTTGAAATCCTCTATAGGTAGCATTTCGATATTGAGGTAATGGAATATTAAAAGCCGGCAATGTCTCATACCACTCCACATCTTGAATGTTATGTGGATATCCTGCAGCCGCTTTTTGATTTACTAATGCAATGGTGTCATTTTGATTTACGTCCAGTGTAATCACTTTTGGACTCACATCGCCTCCATTTATATTCACTACTTTAGTATAGCTTTCCCCAAACAACCACAGAGGATTGATGGAAAATTGTTTGAGTAATTCCATCACTATTTTTCCAGAAATCTTGGTTTTACCACGTTCAATATCAGCCGTGGTTGCACCAATTCCAAGTAAATCCGCAAAGGATTGCTGCGTATGATATTGCTCTTCCCTGATTTTTTTAAATCTCCGAGCTTCAATAGAAAGTTTTGAATCCATATTCAAATATACTTTTTTTTGGAATAAATCCAAATTTATCTTCGGAAAATTTCCTATTTAAAGGATTATTTCCATAATTTTGTCGTATTTCCGAAGTAAATCTTGACCTACTATGAATTTTGAACGCATCAAAGAAAAAATAAATATCCTCGCTGACGCCGCAAAATACGATGTGTCCTGTTCTTCCAGCGGAAGCAAACGTACCAACAAAAACAAGGGAATTGGCGACAGCAGCGGGATGGGGATTTGCCATACATACACAGAAGATGGCCGGTGCGTTTCGTTGCTCAAAATACTTTTGACCAATCATTGCATTTTTGATTGCGCATATTGTGTTACTCGGAAAAGTAACGACATCAAACGCGCGGCATTTAAAATACAGGAAGTGGTAGATTTAACAATTAATTTCTATCGCCGAAACTATATCGAGGGTCTTTTTTTAAGTAGCGGTATTTTTAAAAATGCAGACTATACGATGGAACGTCTTGTGGCCGTCGCTAAAAAATTGCGGGAAGAAGAAAACTTTAATGGTTACATACATTTAAAATCCATTCCGGGAGCGAGCGATGAGTTGATGCGCGAAGCTGGGTTGTATGCGGATAGACTTTCGGTAAATATTGAGATACCTTCTGTTAAGGGTTTAAAACTTTTAGCTCCAGATAAAAATCGGGAAGATTTCATAAAACCTATGGAAAAGGTTAAAAATGAAATTATACAATACAAGAGCGAAAAAAAATTAATCAAATCTACTCCCATTTACGCCCCTGCTGGGCAAAGCACACAAATGATTGTTGGTGCCAGTGGCGAGACCGATGCCGAAATCATGTACACATCTGCTCAATTTTATAAAAATTTCAATTTAAAAAGAGTGTATTATTCTGGTTACATACCTATTAGTTATGACGATAGACTTCCCTCCATTGGCACCGAAGTTCCAGTATTAAGAGAAAATAGATTATACCAAACCGATTGGCTATTGAGGTTTTACGGCTTTGATGTTCGAGAAATATTAAACAAAGAGCACCCCAATCTAGATACGGATATTGACCCAAAATTGAGTTGGGCGTTGCGTAATCTTCAATACTTTCCCGTTGATGTTAATAAAGCGGACAAGCGAATGCTAGCAAGAATCCCTGGCCTTGGAATGAAAAGTGTTTATAAAATTATGAATGCTCGTAAATTTAGAAAATTGAATTGGGAACATTTAAGCGCCATTGGTTTGGCATTGAACAGAGCAAAATATTTTATGGTTTGCGACTCCCGAAATTTTGAGACCAAAGACCGAACTGCCGCCCAAATTAAAGGACTCATTTTACAAGAGTCGAAAAGTAAATTTTCTAAAACATACAGCAATCAATTAAACCTTTTTGACTCAAACCTTCCATTAACCATATGATTACTATTTTAAAATATGACGGCACGTTTGAAGGTTTTTTAACTTGCGTTTTTGAGGTTTATGAACGTAAACTTGAAACGGTATCAATTAAAAAGTCAAGCATCGCTATGGAAACTTTTTTTGATGAAGCTGAAATCGTAATTTCCGATGAGAAAAAAGCAGCTCGTGTTTGGCAAGGTTTAAAGAAGAAATGTTCTGTTGCCGGGACCTCAAATATGTATCGAGCATTTTTGAGCGAATTTGATGATATTGAAAATACCTTGCTGGGATATATTAGATATGCTTTTAGTAGCGCTCAAAATATTGATGGTGACTTCGGAAATGAGCATGTTTTGAGAACTTCGAAAGTTGCCAAAATGGTGGGGCGGGAAAAACACAGAATGGATGCCTTTGTTAGATTTAGAGTGACTAGAGATGGTCTTTATTTTGCAACGATTGAACCAGATTATAATGTACTACCACTAAATCTGAAGCATTTTAAAAATAGGTATGCAGACCAACGATGGATCATCTATGATTTAAAACGAAAGTATGGTTTGTATTACGATATGAAAACTGTGGAAACTATAAGTATAGATTTGGCTCCAACAATTAATATTTCAGAAAAAAATGAAGACTACTTTACCATAGAGGAATTTGACTATCAAAATCTTTGGCAAAATTATTTTAAAAGCACCAATATTGCATCTCGTAAAAATACGAAATTGCACATAAGGCATGTGCCAAAAAGGTATTGGAAATATTTAAGTGAAAAACAACCCATGTTAAAAAAATGACTAATTTCGCTATGTTAAACATTAACCTAAACAACAATTAAAATGAAAAAATTATTTGTAACATTTGCAGCTTTAGCTTTAATCGTATCTGTATCTTCTTGTAGAGAAACCACCAAAGAAAGTGCTCAAGAAACTCTTGGGAAAGCAGCTGAAGATACTGAGAACAACCTTGAAGAAGCTGGAGATGCTATTGAAAATGCTGCTGAAAAAACGGGTGATGCTATCGAGAACGCTGCTCAAGACGTTGAGGATGAAATTGAAGGGAACGACGATAATTAATTTTTAATGAATTAATAATCACAGAAATTGATGGAATTTAAACATCGATATTTCGTATTTAAATTAGTCAAAAAAAAATCGCGATAATTCATTCAAATCCTATAAAATATTTTAAATTTGCCAACTCTTAAGAAATTAAGATGCGGTCTTAGTAAAATTCGCGAAAATAGCTCAGTTGGTAGAGCGCCACCTTGCCAAGGTGGAGGTCGCGGGTTCGAATCCCGTTTTTCGCTCAATATATCAACAATTTATGTTGTAGGGATATAAAAAATACCAATGCTGAAGTGGTGGAATTGGTAGACACGCTGGACTTAAAATCCAGTGGGCAGTAATGTCCGTACGGGTTCAAGTCCCGTCTTCAGTACAAATGAGTAGAAAGCCAAGTCGAAGGACTTGGCTTTTTGCATTTTATAATTACCAATACAGAATGTTAATTTTTTAACTTTCATTTCAGTATAAACGTTAAATAGTACATTTTAACTTATTTATATTACACTTTATCTATTTTTTATTATTTTTATAGTGTTACTAAGCTCCCCATAACTTTTTAATATGTATCGCTATGAAAAAGGTAATACTCTTATTGCTGTCGAGCTTTTCACTATTCGCCCAAGTGGGCATAAATACAACAGACCCAAACGCAACATTAGACATAAACGGTGACCTAATGATTAGAACAACGGACTGGGAAGGAGATATGGCTCAGGCGACAAACTCCATTTTAGTTACCTCAGGCGGCATAGTAAAAAAAGTACCTTTAAAGGATGCGATTGAAGAGATTTACAAAACTGCCGTCAAAGGAAGTTTTAATACCTCTTCAACTATTTCAATTTCATTGGGTGGTGGTTCTGGAGTTGTACCCTTCAATAATGAAGAGTTCGATATAAATGATGAGTTCGACACTACCACGCACACTTTCACTGCAAAACAAGATGGAATCTATAGGATTTACGTTCAGATAAAGCAAAACAACCTTCTCATTTCAACAAATTATGGTGTTAGAATAATGAAAAACGGCACTGTTATTCAAAAAAATTCCTTTGCTAATTTAAGTGTAGCTTTTGTTGATGTGACCTCACCTATTAGAAGCATTCAAACGCTAGTTGAACTAAATGAAGAGGATGAAATAACATTTGAAATAGAAAGTAGTTTAACTAGTGTTAGTACCAATCTTGTAGGCTCCTCAGCGAGTAGCTTTTTTACCATCGAGAGAATACGTTAAAAACAAATATCATTTGCCTTTTTTCACTTTCGCACTCCTTTGCAGCATACGCTTCATTTCATTGAGTTTCATCAATGCCTCCACCGGAGTCAAGGTATCAATATCGATTTCTGAAATCTCATCACGCAGCTCCTCCAATAAAGGATCATCTAAATTGAAAAAGCTAAGCTGCATTTCCTCTTCAGAAATTTGCTTCATCTTGTCACTTAACTCTTCGGAAGAATGACTTTTCTCGAGCCGTTTTAAAATTTTATTAGCTCTATTTAAAACTGCTTGCGGCATTCCCGCCATTTTTGCTACGTGAATTCCAAACGAATGATGTGAGCCTCCCGGAACCAATTTCCGAAGAAAAAGTACATCATCCTTCAACTCTTTTACTGAAACATTGTAATTCTTAATTCGAGAAAAAGTTTCGGTCATTTCATTTATTTCGTGGTAATGGGTGGCAAACAATGTTTTTGCGTGGCTTGGATGTTCGTGCAGGTATTCACTAATCGCCCATGCTATAGAAATACCATCATACGTACTTGTCCCTCGACCAATTTCATCAAGAAGCACGAGACTGCGTTCGCTAATATTATTCAAAATACTGGCTGTTTCATTCATCTCTACCATAAAAGTAGATTCGCCCATAGAAATATTATCGCTCGCTCCCACTCTCGTGAAAATCTTATCAACTACACCCAATCGCACTTCGCCCGCAGGAACGAAACTTCCCATTTGCGCAAGTAAAACAATCAAAGCCGTCTGACGCAAAATCGCACTTTTACCGCTCATGTTTGGACCGGTAATCATAATAATTTGCTGATTCTCTCTATCAAGAAAAACATCGTTAGCAATAAACGGTGCATCTGGCGGCAACTGTTTTTCAATTACGGGATGACGACCGTCCTTAATATGTAGGTCTGTACTTTCATCAAAATCAGGTCGCACATATTTGGCCGCTTTTGCATGAGAAGCAAATGAGCATAGACAATCCACCTCAGCAATGAGCGCCGCATTTTGTTGTACTGGTGTAATAAATTGCAACATCCATTGTACTAATTTTGCGAAAATCTCTTGCTCTAAGGCACTTATTTTTTCTTCAGCACCTAGAATTTTTGTCTCGTATTCTTTTAATTCTTCAGTAATATAGCGCTCTGCACTAACTAAAGTTTGCTTTCGAATCCACTCCTGTGGAACTTTATCTTTATGTGTATTTCTAACTTCAATATAATAGCCAAACACATTATTACTGGCAATCTTTAAAGATGTTATCCCTGTGCGTTCCGTTTCTCTTGCCAGCATTTTGTCAAGATATTCCTTACCACCTGTAGCAATGGCGCGCAACTCATCAAGTTCATCGTGAAAGCCAGAAGCGATTGTGTTACCTTTTAAAATATTAACAGGCGCCTCTTCTTTAATTGTCTCTTTTATTTTATCCCGTAGCAATTGACATTCGTGCAATTGTTCACCAATTATTTTAAGCGATTCATTATCACTTGCCATTGCAGCAATCTTCACCGGACTTACAGCTTCCAAAGAATTTTTTAACTGTATCACCTCTCTTGGACTAATCTTTCCTGTTGCTACTTTAGAAATCAACCGTTCTAAATCGCCTATCCTTTTAATGTGTGTCTGCACATTCGCAAGCACGTTCACATTTTCCAGCAGATAGCTCACCACCTCATGACGGCGGTTAATCGTATCAATATTTTTTAAAGGCAACGCCATCCATCGTTTTAACTTACGACCGCCCATGGGCGAAATTGTTTTATCAATCACATCCAATAAAGTGACTGCATTTTGTTGATTGGAATGATACAATTCAAGATTGCGAATCGTAAATCTGTCCATCCACACATATTCATCCTCCGCAATACGAGACACTCTCGAAATATGCTCTAATTTTTTATGTTGCGTCTCTCCCAGATAATGAAGCGCAGCGCCACTTGCAATAATCCCATTTTCTAAATGGTCAATCCCAAAACCTTTTAAATTTTTTGTACCGAAATGCTTTTGCAATGTTTCTTTTGAGTAATCCATTTGAAATACCCAATCTTCTAAATGGAACACATGAAAATTATCGCCAAACGTTTCAGAAAACTGTTTCCTTTTTTGTTTACTGAAAAGCACTTCGGAAGGATTAAAATTCTGAAGCAATTTATCCACATACTCGGCATTCCCTTCCGAAGTAAGAAATTCTCCCGTAGAAATATCTAAAAAAGAAACACCAATTTTTTTAGTACCTGAGCCTGTAGAAGGACCAAAATGCACAGCAGCCAAAAAGTTATTCGACTTGGACTGCAAGATATCATCATTCATTGCAACCCCCGGAGTTACTAGCTCCGTTACGCCTCTTTTAACAATATTCTTAGTGAGTTTTGGGTCTTCGAGTTGGTCACAAATAGCAACCCTGCATCCCGCCATCACAAGTTTGGGCAGATAGGTATTTAAAGAATGATGTGGAAAACCGGCAAGTTCAATATTATCGCCACCGTTATTTCGGGCAGTCAATGTAATGTTTAAAATTCCAGCAGCTCTTACCGCATCCTCACCAAAAGTTTCATAAAAATCACCCACTCTAAACAACAACAAAGCATCAGGATATTTCGCCTTAATGGTATTGTATTGTTTCATTAAAGGGGTTACTTTTTTCGGCTTGCTCATATTTATTATCCGCGAAAGCAGATATCTTTTGGATTAATTACTTCGGAAATTTTAAACATCTCAAAAATACCGAAATATTAAAATTTCCGAAGAAATCATAACCCGTAGTTATCCACTTTTAAAAGTAAGATGGAGGGATTTATCAACAAAAAGGAGAAAAAGCCAAACTGAAATTAAAATTGAAGCTGAAAAATCTAGGTATAGAATATCAGGAAGCTAAAACAACTCCGAGGCAATCGTTCTAATATTATCACTTTTCCCCATTGAATAGTAATGCAAAACAGGTACTCCAGCTTTCACTAACTCCTTACTTTGAGCGACACACCACTCAATCCCCACTTGCCTAACGGCGTTGTTATCCTTACATTTTACAATCGCCATGATAAGGTCATCGGGTAACTCGCATGAAAAACGATGCGGAATTAAATTGAGTTGCTTCTTTGTCGCTATGGGTTTCAATCCCGGAATTATGGGAACGGTAATTCCCTCCTTTCGGCATTTATTGACAAACTTAAAGTACTTTTCATTGTCGTAAAAAAGCTGCGTTACTATGTAGCTAGCACCATTTGCAATTTTCTTTTTTATAAAATGAATATCGCTATCAAGACTCGGCGCTTCAATGTGTTTTTCGGGATAGCCTGCAACGCCTATGCAAAAATCGGTTTCTGCTTGATTTTGAATTTCAGCATCCAGATATTTCCCTTTATTGAGCGCTTGAATCTGGCTTACCAATTCGCTTGCATATTTATGGCCTTCGCGTTCTGGTGTAAAATAGGTTTCGTTTCTAACAGCATCTCCGCGTAATGCCATCACATTATCAATACCTAAAAATCCCAAGTCAATCAAAAAATTCTCGGTATCCTCTTTTGTAAATCCACCGCATAAAATGTGCGGTATTGCATCTACATCATATTTGTTTTGTATTGCAGCACAAATACCCACGGTGCCAGGACGTTTTCGAACTACTTTCCTTTTGAGCAATCCGTTTTCCTGTTCTTGATATACGTATTCCTCGCGATGATAAGTCACATCAATAAATGGGGGTTTGAATTCCATCAACGGATCAATATTATCAAATATTTGCTGAATATTCTGCCCTTTTAATGGTGGCAAAATTTCAAAACTGAACTGCGTATTACCATTACCATTTTCTATGTGTTCTATTACTTTCATAGGCCCCTTAGCCCCCAAAGGAGGTATTTATTTTTTTTACTCAAAGTAAAAACTGATTTATCTTTATTCATCTACTAATCAATAACACAAAAATAGAGTTCTCACTCAATGTGCTAGTCGGCAATATTTGGCGCCAGCCATTTTGTTGCTTTTTCTACTGAAATTTGCTTGCGATTGGCAAAATCTTTTACTTGATCCTCTTTGATTTTCCCAAGTCCGAAATAGCGTGCTTCTGGATTTCCAAAATAATATCCACTTACCGAAGCTGCTGGCCACATCGCCAATCCATCGGTCAACTCCACTCCTATTTCTTCTTTTACATTTAATAGTTCCCAAATGGTTAATTTCTCTAAATGGTCTGGACATGCTGGATATCCTGGTGCGGGGCGAATTCCTTTGTAGCTTTCCCTAATCAAATCTTCATTACTCAATGTTTCGTTTGCTGCGTAGCCCCAATGATTTGTCCGTACTTCTTTGTGTAAATATTCGGCAAAGGCTTCTGCGAGTCTATCGGCTAATGCCTTTACCATTATTGAATTATAATCGTCATTTTCTGCTTCGTATTTCTCAGCCAATTCCTTTGTGCCAAAACCTGTGCTCACACAAAAGCACCCCATATAATCTTGGATACCTGTTTCGGATGGAGCGATAAAATCTGACAATGCAATGTTGGGTCTTCCGGTCGCTTTTTTTGATTGTTGGCGCAGGGTACGGAATATAGCCCCCCTAACCCCCGAAGGGTAAACAAACTCAACTTTTTCGCCCAACACCGAATCATCTCCCCTTTGGGGGCTAGGGGGGCTTATTTCAATATCATCATCGTTGATGGTATTTGCTTCAAATAATCCAAAAATAGCTTTTGCTATCAACAGTTTTTCTGAAATAATTTTATCAAGAATAACTTGAGCATCTTTGAACAATTCGGTGGCTTGCTCACCAACAACGTCATCTTCTAATAGCTGCGGAAATTTGCCATGTAAATCCCAACTTCTAAAAAATGGACTCCAATCAATGTAATCTCTTAAGATTTCCAAATCTAAATTTTCAATCTTTTGGATTCCTAAGTTTTTCGGTTTAAAAATTCCTGCCTTACCGGCAGGCAGGTCCGAAGTACTCCAATCTATTTTAAATTTATTCGCTCTTGCTTCAGTAATCGTCACATATTCTTTGGTACGTTGCCTTCCAAAAAAGCTGTCTCTAAACACAGCATAATCCTCCTTCAACTCTTTTTTATACGTATCTTTTCTTTCTTTTTGCAGTAAATCTCCAACAACCGTAACCGCCCTCGAAGCATCATTTACATGGACTACAGCGTGTTTGTATTGAGGATCAATTTTAACTGCGGTATGTGCTTTGCTCGTTGTTGCGCCTCCTATCATTAAAGGAACTTCAAAATTTTGTCGTTGCATTTCTTTGGCCAAAAATACCATTTCATCAAGGGACGGTGTTATCAAACCGCTCAAACCAATAATATCCACATTATGAGCTTTAGCCTCCGCAATGATTTTCTCTGGCGGCACCATTACTCCAAGATCTATAATTTCATAATTATTACAAGCCAGCACTACCGAAACAATATTTTTCCCAATATCGTGCACATCCCCTTTTACCGTTGCCATTAATATTTTGCCAGCGCCAGATTGTTGGACTTTAGCATCTTTATTTGTAAGCAAATCTTTTTCCAGTTGTTTTTGCTTTTCAGCTTCAATATAAGGTTCTAAATATGCCACGGCTTTTTTCATGACGCGGGCACTTTTAACTACTTGGGGAAGGAACATTTTACCGCTACCAAAAAGGTCTCCCACCACATTCATTCCTGTCATCAAATGACCTTCAATAACCTCGATGGGAGCAGCTGCCTCTTTTCTTGCCTGTTCCACATCTTCAATAATGTATTGATCTATTCCTTTTACAAGTGCTCGTGTAATTCGTTTTTGGAGCGGTTCATTTCTCCAACTTAAATCGACTGTGCTTTCTTTTACTTTACCAACAACGGTTTCGGCAAAATCTAATAGTCTTTCGGTGGCATCATCTCGACGGTCGAACATGACATCTTCCACGTGCTCCAATAAATCCTTCGGGATATCGTCATAAATCTCCAACATCGCAGGATTTACAATCCCTATGTTCATTCCGGCTTTAATAGCGTGATATAAAAACACAGAATGCATCGCTTCTCTTACGGTATTATTTCCTCGGAAACTAAACGACACATTACTCACCCCACCACTTACACTGCAATACGGCAAATTTGCTTTTACCCATCGTGTTGCATCAATAAAATAAATGGCGTTTTTGCGATGTTCATCCATCCCCGTTGCCACAGGAAAAATATTTAAATCAAAGATGATATCTTCAGGTTTGAAGCCTACCGTATTCACTAAAATATCATAGGAGCGTTTTGAGATTTCGCAACGACGTTCATAGGTATCTGCTTGTCCCACTTCGTCAAAAGCCATTACAATGACAGCCGCACCATACCGTTTTATGCTTTTAGCGTGGTGGATAAATTCGGTTTCTCCTTCTTTAAGGCTTATTGAATTTACTACACATTTGCCCTGCACCACTTGAAGTCCCGCTTCAATAATTTCCCATTTTGAACTATCAATCATAATAGGAACGCGTGCAATATCTGGCTCGGCAACAATCAAATTTAAAAAACGAACCATCGCAGTCTTCCCGTCTATGAGTCCGTCGTCCATGTTGATGTCAATTATCTGCGCGCCATTTTCTACTTGTTCACGTGCAATCGCCAATGCCTCTTCAAATTTTTCCTCTTTTATCAAGCGTAAAAATTTTCGGGAACCGGCTACGTTTGTTCGTTCACCCACGTTGATAAAATTACTTTCGGGAGTGATAATGAGCGGTTCTAAACCTGATAATTTTAGCACTCGGTTTTGGGTGTTATTTATTTCCGAAGTCAAAGTTTTTGTATGTTTTGTTTCTGAAATATTAGACATACAACGCTGGTGTATTTAGGGGACGTGGCTTGTATTCGCTCGCAATTTTTGCGATGGCATTTATATGCGGCGGTGTTGTACCACAGCAACCTCCAATAATATTAATGAGTTTTTTATCCAGGTATTCTCTAATCTGTTCTGCCATTTGCTCGGGTGTTTCATCGTATTCTCCAAAGGCGTTTGGCAGCCCCGCGTTAGGATATGCGCTTATAGCTACATCTGTATGATTGCTCACCACCTCAAGATGAGGCGTTAATTGTTTAGCACCCAAAGCACAATTGAAACCAACGCTCAACAACGGAATGTGAGAAATTGATATCAAAAAAGCTTCAGCCGTTTGCCCAGATAATGTGCGTCCCGAGGCGTCTGTTATCGTGCCGCTCACCATAATGGGGATTTCAATTTGACGTTCTTCTTTGATTTCCTCAATCGCGAAAAGTGCTGCTTTTGCATTGAGTGTGTCAAAAATAGTTTCCACGAGCAAAATATCTACACCTCCGTCGAGTAAAGCTTCGGCTTGTTGTTTGTATGCAACTCGTAATTCGTCAAAGGAAATCGCCCTAAAACCTGGGTCGTCTACATCTGGACTCATGCTCGCCGTTTTATTTGTTGGACCAATTGCCCCTGCTACAAATCTGGGTTTATGTGGTTCTTTATTAGTAAAACTATCTGCAACTTCTCGGGCAATTTTGGCGCTTTCAAAATTGAGTTCATACACCAAATCCTCCATATCATAATCCGCCATCGCAATGGTAGTTCCAGAAAATGTATTGGTCTCAACGATATCTGCTCCAGCGGCAAAGTACTTGGCGTGAACCTCAGCAATCGCCTTGGGCTGTGTGATGGAAAGCAAATCGTTATTCCCTTTTACCGACGTATGAAAATCCTTAAATCGTTCTCCACGGAAATCGTCTTCGGTAAAATTATACCGTTGCAACATAGTCCCCATCGCTCCGTCGAGGATGAGGATTCTTTCTTTTAACACTTCATGGATTGATTTTGGCATTTAGTTTTATTAGGTATTAAGTATTCTTTATTTTTAGGTAGTTTTCGACTGCGTTTAGCTTGACATTTTTTAAATTAAAACTTAGCAACTAGTCTTAAAATATCTCCAAAAACCCCTCTTGCAGTTACCTCAGCACCTGCTCCGGCACCTTGAATGACCAAAGGGTTTTTGCTGTAATTTTCGGTATAAATTTCAAAAATAGTATCACTTACTTTTAATTGCCCAAGGACACTATTTTTTGAAACTGAAACCAATTTAACTTCTAAAACAGCTCCATCATTTTTTGATAAATCGCCCGATAATTCTCCCACATATCGCAGCACATTATTCTGTCCATGTTTGTTTTTTTCTAATTCAAATTGAGAGTCTAACCCATCAATATGCCTTAAAAACACATCTTTTTCTAAGGTCCTAAAACGTTTTGGGATTAGATTTTGTACTTCAACATCTTCCAGTTCGTTGAACAATTCCAACTCTCTGGCGAGGATTAATAACTTACGCGCAACATCCTTTCCGCAAAGGTCTTCTCTTGGGTCTGGCTCAGTAAGTCCTAATGAAATTGCCTCTTTTAAAACTTCACTAAATGGTTTTTCTTCTTCGGAAAAGGTATTAAAGATATAACTCAGTGATCCTGAAAAAACTCCTTTGATCCTCGTAATATTCTCTCCCGAAAGATGCAACAACTTTATAGTGTCAATCAACGGAAGTCCTGCACCTACATTTGTTTCATAAAGATATTCTTTGTCGTTTTCAGCCAACACCTTTCTTAGTGAATTGTATGACTCTAAAGATTGTGTGTTGGCAATTTTATTAGAGGAAACTAAATGAAACCCATTGGCAACAAGTGTTTCATAATTTGAAACAAAAGTAGCATCGGCAGTGTTATCAATTGCAATAAGGTTTTCTAGTTTATGCTCTTTTACAAAAGTGATAATTTTTTCTATTGAACATGGAATCCCTTCGGCAACCTTAAGCTCTTTCCAATTTTCTTTTACACCATCTTTATTTAATAACACCGTTGTAGAATTTGCAACTCCCACGATAATTAACTTCAAAGATTTTCTATTCAAAAAATCCTTTTTCTCTTTTAAGATTTGTTTAATCAATGCACCGCCCACAAGACCGTGACCAAAAATCACCACATTTACATTTGTTTTTTTCAAGAGAGCCAAATCTATTTTTTCAATCTCTTTTATTATTATTTCTGCGCTCATAATTTCTATAGGGTTATGCCACAACAGCGTTAGTAGTTGAAGCAACTCTTTTAAATGTGATTTCTATATCTTTTATCAAATCTTCGGCATTTTCAATACCACAACTCAATCGTATCAATGAATCTTTGATACCTGCCTGCAATCTTTTTTCTCTAGGTACTGAAGCATGCGTCATTTGTGGTGGATGGCATAATAAACTTTTTACACCGCCTAAACTTTCGGCAAGTTTAAAGTATTCTGTATTTGTTACAAAAGCATTTGCCGCTGCAACGGTATCTTCTTTTAATGTAAATGAAACGATACCACCAAACAATCCATTTTGTTGTCTTTTTGCAATTTCGTGATTTTTATGTGTAGCCAATCCTGGGAAAAACACAGAGTCAACTTGGTCACATTTCAGAAGAAATTCTGCTACTTTTTGTCCGTTTTCGCATTGTTTTCTGTAGCGAATGTCTAACGTTTCAATCCCACGAATGGTCAAGAAACAATCCCACGGACCTAAAATTCCACCCGAAGCATTTTGAATAAACTTTATTTTTTCGCTCAATACTTGCGTTTTTGTAACAACCAATCCAGCTACCAAATCGCTGTGACCACCAATGTATTTTGTACCACTATGGATTACAATATCGGCTCCCAGCGAGAGTGGCTGCTGTGCAATCGGACTTGCGAATGTATTATCAACGACCAATAATGCGTTAATGCTTTTTGCAATTTTAGCAATCGCCGCAATGTCACTTACTTTTAAAGTGGGGTTTGTTGGCGACTCAATCCAAATGAATTTTGTTTTACTGCTCACGGCATTCGCTACATTTTCAACTTCGGTGGTGTCCACATATTTAATGGTAATGCCCAATTTTTCGTACACGTGCGTAAATAAACGGTAGGCACCGCCATAAATATCATCAACCGCGATAATCTCGTCACCGGCAGATAATGTTTTCAGAACAGCATCAATTGCGGCAAGCCCCGTGGCAAAAGCAAATGCGCCGTGACCACCTTCGAGTCCTGCCACAACATCTTCCAGCGCCTTGCGGGTTGGGTTGTTGCTTCGGGCATAATCGTAGCCTTTGTTTACGCCGGGAGCTTCTTGAATAAATGTTGAAGTTTGGTACACTGGTACCGAAATTGCACCCGTTAACGGGTCACTTGGAATGGAATGGATAATTTTTGTTGCACTCATTTTTCTAAAAATTTTCTTCGGTCTCGCTTTTCGTTTTACGCGAACCCTATTAATAATTGTTTAAGAAAAATGTTATAAGAAATTGACTACAATACACAGCAAGCATATTGGGTTGTCGTTATCTATCGCCGGTTTATAAAAAACCGTTGTAGAATGTAGCACCTTCTGTTACCGCTAAAGCGGCGTTACAGGGTTGCTAAGGCTTCAATGGGTCTAATCCCTCCGCCTTTCTTGATAACATTTCAGTAAAGTTTTGAACTTTGTCTGCGCAAATATTGTGAAATAAATAATTATAAAACAAATAATTTTAGATTTTTTTTCTGAAATTTTAAAATTTAAAATAATTTAAAGGAATATTTTCCGTTTTAAACAATTAACACCTCAAGTAATCGGTGGATTAAATTTCCGACGGAAATAAATTCTATTTTTGCGCTATGAAATACCGAAAATTAAAGAACAGCGAACTTGACCGTATCGATGCCGAAACTTTTAAGGCACAGGAAAAAACACCTTTGATTATCATTCTTGATAACATTAGAAGCCTAAATAACATAGGTTCGGTTTTTAGAACGGCGGATGCTTTTTTGGTGAAAAAGATTTATCTCTGCGGTATTACAGCGCAACCTCCACACAAGGATATTCAAAAAACCGCGCTCGGAGCTACGGATAGCGTTGCTTGGGAATATGCCGAAAACACAATGGATATTGTAAAAAAACTACAAGCCGAAGGCGTTTTTGTAGCGAGTATTGAACAAGCCGAACTATCCATCCCACTTCAAGAATTTTCTACTCAAAAGTCGCTCACATACGCCATTGTTTTTGGTCACGAAGTAAAGGGCGTTCAACAACAAATTGTAACCGAAAGCGATGCTGTGATTGAAATCCCACAGTATGGGACCAAGCATTCTTTAAATATTGCCGTAAGTACGGGAGTGGTTGTCTGGGATTTGTTTTGTAAGCTAACGTTGAAATAGCAATAATTTTTTGTCAGCTATTTAATCTTTTTGTCAATCTAGAATTTGATGTAAAATTGAAAGATAATCGGCTCTGTTTTTAATAAAATCCAATTCTGAAATGTCTATGATTCTGATATTTTCGTTATGCTGATTTTTAATAAACTCTAAATAACCGTCGTTAATTTTCTGAAGATATGCTGGCTTGATTCCTTTTTCGTAGGACCTTCCTCTTTTTTTGATATTCTCTAAAAGTCGTTCAGTATTTTGATAGAGATAAATGTAAACATCTGGTTTTGGAAGCTCTTTATGCATTAGATGAAATAGCTTCTTGTACAAATTAAATTCCTCAGCCTGCAAGGTTACTTGAGCAAAAATCAATGATTTGTAAGCGTCATAATCTGCAATTACACAATCGTTGAACAAATCAAATTGTGTAATATCCTCAAGCAACTGTTGATAACGGTCTGCCAGAAAAGACATTTCTAACGGAAAAGCATACCGTGCTTGGTCTTCATAAAATTTAGGCAAAAACGGGTTATCCTTAAAACGTTCCAAGATTAATTTACCATTAAAGTCACATGCCATTAAATGTGCTAAACTTGTTTTTCCCGCACCAATATTTCCTTCAATGGCGATGTAATTTAGCTTACTGAAATCAAAATCCTTTTGGGGATTTCTAAGCCATTTTGAAAGTTTTGTAATTGAAGTTGCGTCCTCAGTTATTTCTAATAGTTCTGAAATTGTTTTTTGAAAAACGGGATGCACCAATTGGTTATTAATTTCAGCAAGGGGCTGAAGGACAAATTTACGTGCTTGCATTCGTGGGTGCGGGACTCGTAGATTTCTTTTATCAATAATTTCATCGTTATATAGCAATATATCTATATCGATTGGACGCGATTGATATTGCGTCCCTTTTTTTTCTTCTCTGCCTATTTTCCTTTCAATTTCTAAAATTCCTTTTAGCAATTTTGATACGGAATAATTTGATTGCACCAATACAACACAATTCAAAAAATCACCTCCTTCAAATCCCATCGCTGGGGTTTCATAGACAGACGAAATTTTAGTCACCGAACCTATTTGTTTAAAAATGGCATCCACCGCATTTTGAAGATATTCAAAGCGATTACCCATATTGCTGCCTAGCCCTAGATATATGTTGTTTAGTGGGTTGATGAGTAATGAGAATTTAAGTTCAATTTAAGAAAAACAAAACTACTCGCAATTATCTTTGTTTACAATAAAACTATGGTGAAACAATTAACATTTGGTCAGCAACTATTGGCGCAACGTGTCTATTTAATTTTAGCTGCGTTGTTTATTTGTTCTTTGGTGGTTTCTAATTTAATATTTCAGAAGTTCTTTTACTGGGATTTTTTTGGACTGTACAATTTTGAAATTTCCGTGGGAATCTTACCCTATCCTATTACCTTTTTAATCACTGACATTATTAGTGAGGTTTATGGAAAGAAGAAAGCCAACCAAGTGGTAACAGCTGGTATTTTCGCTTCGCTGTTTTCGTTGCTTATAGTTATTGTGGCAGATGCCGTTCCCGCAACTGCATGGAGTCCAATTGATGATGGGATTTTCAGTAACGTTTTTGGAGCCACTTCGATTGCCGTTACAGCTTCAATGGTGGCATACTTATTGGCACAATTTATAGACATCCAGATTTTCCACTTTTGGAAACGAATCA
This sequence comes from Patiriisocius sp., assembly GCF_051252435.1. NCBI lineage: Bacteria > Pseudomonadati > Bacteroidota > Flavobacteriia > Flavobacteriales > Flavobacteriaceae > Patiriisocius > Patiriisocius sp. The sequence continues at coordinate 153,140 of NZ_JBPOFW010000006.1, forward strand.
CCAAAGGAAAACATTTATGGCTACGGAACAATTTTTCAACGTTTCTATCACAATTTGTAGATACTGCGGCGGTTTTATTGTTGCTTTGCAGTTTTGGAAAAATTGAGTGGGAGTTGTTTAGTGGCCTACTATTGGCGGGTTTTCTTTTTAAGGTTTTGGTCGCTGTTTTAGACACTCCGTTTTTGTATTTATTTGTTGGAATACTTCGGAAAAAATTTGGATTGAGGATGGGAGAAGAAATTCCAGAAATAAGCAACAATAGTTTAAATTGAATTAAACGCTTCACGTTTTCGCGTAAGCTAAAAAGTAACATACATTATGAAAAAGTTTTTAAAAATAACCGGAATTGTCGTTTTGATATTGATCATTGCGCTCATCGCATCTCCTTTTTTATTTAGAGATTCGCTTGAAAAACTGCTCGTTAAAAACATTAATAAAAATCTTAACGCCACGGTGGCTTGGGAAGATTTTGACCTCAGCCTATTTAGCAGTTTTCCAGATGCGGCGTTGGTCATTTCAGACTTTAGCGTTATAAACAAAGCTCCTTTTGAAGGAGACACGCTTGCCAGTGGAAAGACGCTGAAACTCGATATGGGAATCACCCAACTTTTTAAAAGTGGCGACGACCCTATTAAAATTGATGCGCTTGAACTTGATGAAGCATTTGTGAATATCCACTTGGATTCCCTCGGAAATGCTAACTACGATATAGCGCTCAAGGACGATGCACCTATAGCAGACAAGACTATTTCTACCGAAGAAAGCACCGGTTTTACCTTTGATTTGCAACGTTACGAATTGAAAAATTCGCGTATAAATTATACAGACGAAGCAACAAAAACGTACTTAATGCTATCAAATGTAAACCATCAAGGAACAGGGGATTTCTCAGCCGCAAAATCGAAATTGGACACCGAGACTACTGCCGTTGTATCATACAAAATGGGAGATGTTGCTTATTTGAGTGAAAATAATGTAACGCTAGATGCGGTTTTTGATATGGACCTTGAAAACCAAAAATATACATTCCTTGAGAACGAAGCGAAAATCAATGAACTACCGCTCAAATTTGACGGATTTGTAAAAATCAATGAAAACAATAATGAGATTGATTTAACTTTTAAAACACCTTCTTCAGACTTTAAAAACTTTCTTGCGGTCATCCCAAAAACGTATGTAAAAGAACTTGATGGCGTTACAACAACCGGTAATTTCACCGTCGATGGAATTTTAAAAGGCATCGTTGATGATACGAGAATACCTACAATGGATATTAAAGTTCGTAGTGACAATGCTTCGTTTAAATACCCAACCTTACCCAAAGCTGTTCAAAATATTTCTATAAATGCTGACCTCATCAATACCACGGGATTGATGCAGGATACCTATCTTAATATTGGAGGTTTAACCTTTAAAATTGACAACGAAATATTTAATGTAAGCGGAAGTTTAAAAAACTTTACTGAAAACATGCTCGTCAACTTGGCACTCAAAGGAACGCTCAACCTCGCCAATATTGAAAAAGTGCTCCCAGTTGAAATGGATCAAAATTTAACCGGAATCTTCAAGGCAGATGTTACTACAAATTTTGACATGAATAGTGTTGAAAATGAGCAATACCAAAACATAAAAACAAATGGAACGGCGAGTATTACAGATTTCAATTATGCTGATGCTGCATTTCCAAATCCTATTAAAATAAGTAGTGCAAATATTAGCATGTCGCCCGGTAGCATTGTTTTGAACGACATGAATGCATCCTCTGGAACAACAGACATCAACGCAAAAGGGAGCATTCAAAATTTGATTCCTTGGATCATGGCGAAGCAAGATTTAAAAGGGAATTTTGATGTCACTTCCAATACCTTCAACATTAACGATTTTATGGTTGCCGAGACCAGAACAACTTCAAAGAATAGCGGTGGGAGTTCCCTTTCCGCAGAAGATACCGGTATCAAAATTCCAGATTTTCTTGATGCCACTTTGAACTTCAATGCAAAAAAAGTGATCTATGACGATTTAACACTTGACGACGCGAAAGGAACCGTATCCATCAAAAATGAAACGGCACAATTGAGCAATGTTACTTCGTCTATTTTTGGAGGTAATATTGCCCTTGACGGAAATGTAACTACGAAAAACGATGTACCTACATTTGTGATGAATCTGGATCTTTCTAAAATAGATATCGACCAGTCTTTTTCAAAAATGCCAATGTTGAAATTTCTAGCACCCATTGCAAAGGCGCTGCAAGGAAACATGAATACAAAATTCAAACTCAACGGAAATCTAACGAAGGATTTAACACCGGTTTTATCAAGTTTAGGCGGTTCAGCTTATGCTCAAATAATAACCGCTCAAGTTGATGGTAACCAAACTCCATTGCTAAATGCACTGGGAAGCCAACTCTCGTTTTTAAATTTAGACAAGTTAGAATTAAGAGATATTGACACCAATCTTTCTTTTGACAATGGAAACATTGTTGTGCAGCCGTTTGACTTTGACGTAAAAGGGATTAAAATTACCGCGGGAGGTTCGCACAGTTTGAGCAACACCATAAATTATGACGTAAAAATGGATGTACCCGCAAGATATTTGGGAAGCGACATTACAAATTTACTCGCTAAACTTGACCCTTCTGAAGCAAACAATATGACGGTAGAACTGCCCGTAGGTCTTACAGGTACATTTACAAATCCTAAAATTAAAGTGAACACAAAAGCGGCCGTGACTGAACTCACGCAACGCATCATTGCAAAACAAAAAGATGAATTGGTTGACAAGGGAACAAACGCAATAAAGGATATTATAAACAATAATACTGGAGGCAATACAGGTGGCAACGTTGGAGGTATTATTGACGGAATTATTAAACCTAAAGGCGATGGAAATTCTTCAAATACAACAACACCTCCAAAGGATGAAAAACCAAAAGAAATTATTAAAGATGTAATTGGTGGCATTTTCGGGAATAAGAAGAAAGATAGCGTTAACTAATGTATGTTGGGCCGTAATGCTCATTTTAAAGATATGTAATGAGTGACCCTATTATTTTATTGGTTTTTTTAATTTCAGGATGTATTATTTCTGGATTGGGAGCCCTTCCTGCAAGTTCCTCAAATGTAGCGATGGTGACAACTACACTTGACTCGTCTTTTAAAAAAGCTGTCAATATTGCTTATGGCGCTGGATTGGGAAGCGCACTTATCGCATTTATTGCCTTATGGTATAGCCGAGTATTTACCAACTACTTTGAAAATAATCTCTGGATTCAAATTTCATTTCTAGTACTCTTTTTTATTATTGGAATATTTATAATTACAAGAAATTTAATTGATTTTGGATTTGAAAATCCCTTATCCAAGGAATGGAATGTTGGAAGTTTTTACAAAGGTTTTTTGTTAGCCATTTTCAATCCACCGGCGTTATTGTTTTGGATTTTTATTTTATCACTTGCCAATCAATTTTTGTTTTCAATTACAAAATTCAGCCCAATTCTTGTCCTCATTTGTTTTTTCGCGGGTGTGTTTATTGGAAAATTTGGCGTGCTTTATATGTATGGGAAATTGAGCGATAAAGTCAATACAAAAGGTTCAAAAAACAAGGATAGAATTCACACAATAATTGGCTATATTCTCGTAATTGGAAGCTTAGCTCAAGGAATTAGAATGATATTTGACTTGTAGTGATGATTATTGTTTAAGGGCATTCAACAATACTTCTTTGCATTGTGGCCATTCGGGTTTTAGGATACTCAAAACAATACTATCTCTTCTTTTATTTTCTATGGCAAAGTTTTGCCTTAAAACACCCTCTACTTTACAGCCTAAACTTTTCATGGCGCGAATGCTACGTTCGTTATTTACATCTGCTCTAAACTCTACGCGTTCCATTTGCAGTGTTTCAAAGGCATATTCTAAAAGTAATAACTTAGCATTTTTATTGAGTCCGGTTCCTTGAAAATCTTTGCCATACCAAGTGTACCCTAGCATCAACGTTTTATGGACAGCATCAATATTATAAAATCGCGTACAACCAGCGTATTGCTTTTTAAGTTTATCGTAGACTATAAATGGATATGCACTTCCATTGTTTTTAAGTTTCAATGCTTCGGAAATATAATCGTTTAAATCGCTTTCGGTTTGAAGTTGTTTTAGTGAATACGTCCAAATTTCAGGTTCGTTTTTTACAAATTTCAGAAGAAAAGAAGCATCTTTTTTAACCAAAGGTCTTAACAGAACGCGAGAATTTTCAAGTTGTACCGTTTCAGAAGTTATCATCTCTAGAATAATTTAGTTTGTATTTATGATTTAAACTTTTTCTAATTGTACGTTTTGACTGCGCTCAACCGGACAGATTTAAACATTAATGGCCACAACAAAACCCTCATTGCTACGCACGTTAAAAACTGTGTTGTCTTCAAAAATGAGGTATTGGCCTTTGATGCCTTTAAGTATGCCTTCAAAATCTGGAGTCTTTGTGAGATTGAGTGTTTTCAATTTTTTGGGATATTGCAATACTGGGAATTCTAGGTTGGTTTCGGTATTATTCTCTATAAAATACTGTTGGGCTTCTTCGGGGATGTATTGCTTTAATTTATCTCGCCAAACCACTAAATCTTCGTCTTGCACTTCATTTTTGAGCATCGTTCGCCAATTAGTTTTATCTCCCACATGGTCTTTTAATGCGACTTCGGTAATGCCCGCTAGATACCGATTGGGGACTTCTACGATTTCAATGGCCTCGTGTGCACCTTGGTCAATCCACCTGGTGGGGACTTGTGTTTTCCGTGTCACTCCCACCTTCACATTACTGCTATTTGCAAGGTAAACGATGTGAGGTTTGAGTTGTACTTTTTGTTCATATTCTAAATCTCTCTCCTCAATGCCCAAGTGTGCTTTGCTCAGTTCTGGTTTCATTATCCAGTCTGCCGCTTGTGGTATTTCAAAAAAACAGTCGTAGCAAAATCCCTGTCTGTAAATTTTTTTTTCCTTTTTACAATTAAGGCATTGATAACCAACAAAACTGATGGTCATTTTTTTATCTAACAATTGATTGACATTCAGAAAATCATTTTCAAAGACGAGATAGTACTGAATGGGTGAACCTATTTCGGTTTGCATTTTTGTAAGAACCCCTTGGTATTGCATAAAAATTTAATGTATTTTTAAAATCTAAAGATAGGTCAAAAATATGCCAATCCCCATTGTAAATTCGATTGCTTCATGGTTTTTAAAGAAACGCTTTCACCAAATAGAGCTGTTCCTTAAATACCCTATCGATGTACAAAACGAACTACTTGAATATCTTTTAAGCACTGCAAAATTTACTGAAGTTGGAAGAAAATACGATTTTTCAACCATAAAAAGCTACAGAGAATTTATTGAACGAGTGCCCATCACAAACTATGAAGACAATAGTGATATGATTGAGCGTTCTCGCCGTGGCGAAAGCAATATATTTTGGCCTTCGCCCATTAAATGGTTTGCAAAATCCAGTGGAACAACAAATGCAAAAAGCAAATTTATTCCGGTGAGCAATGAATCCTTGGTGGATTGCCATTATGCAGCTAGTAAAGATTTGTTGTGCATGTATCTCAATAATAATGAGGATGCAAAATTGTTTGTGGGAAAGAGTTTGAGACTTGGCGGAAGCAAAGAATTATATACTGAGAATGGGACTGTCTTTGGCGATTTATCTGCCATTTTAATTGACAATATGCCTTTCTGGGCAGAATACAGCAGTACCCCAAGTAATGAAGTTTCGTTGATGGGCGACTGGGAAGTTAAAATGCAGGCAATCGTTGACGAAACCATCAATGAAAACGTAACGAGTATTTTAGGTGTCCCTTCATGGATGCTGGTTTTACTTCATAACGTTATTCAAACCACGGGTAAAGATAATTTGTTTGATGTTTGGCCCAACCTAGAAGTCTATTTTCATGGCGGCGTAAGTTTTGACCCCTACATTGAACAGTACAATAAAATACTGCCCAAAGATAATTTCAGGTATTACGAAATATACAATGCCAGTGAAGGATTTTTTGCCATCCAGGACAGGAACGCAAACAAAGAACTCCTTCTAATGCTTGACTACGGAATTTTCTACGAATTTATAGAAATGTCTTCCTACGGAAATGAGACACAGAAAATCATTCCTTTGTGCGACGTAGAAGTTGGTAAAAATTATGCCATAGTGATTACAACCAACGCTGGCTTGTGGCGATACAAAGTGGGAGATACTGTTAGATTTACTTCTGTTCAACCACACCGTATTAAGGTAACTGGAAGAACCAAACACCATATCAATGTGTTTGGGGAAGAGCTTATCATCGAAAATGCTGAAGCTGCCCTTAAACAAGCCTCTAAAATCACGGATTGCGAAATTGTAGAATACACGGCTGCTCCCATATTTATGAAAGGCAAACAAAAAGGAGCACACGAGTGGATTATCGAATTTAAAAAACCACCTTCAAATTTTGAAGTCTTCTCACAAGAATTAGACAACGCACTTATGCAAGTCAATAGTGATTATGAAGCAAAACGATTCAACAATCTCACATTGAACGCACCCAAAATTCACGTGGGTCGGGAAAAGCTTTTTTATGATTGGTTAAAACAAAGAGACAAATTAGGCGGGCAACATAAAGTACCCAGATTGTCAAATAATCGTGATTTTTTGAACGAATTACTCGACCTCAATAAGTAACAAAACTCGTTTTATCGATTAAAGACATCTTTCTTCCGATTAAAAAAACTCCGTTAACCCGCGTTATTATTCACTTCACCGAAGAATAAAAAAAATCGTGTATTTCAACGAGTATCTTTCTCAGTTCAACTAAAACTTTTGGTAGTACTTTTCTTACGTCATATGTTTGTACTGTTCTAATGAAGTAACATACACAATGAAAAAAGTAATTTTTATCCTAGCTACAGTAATCTTAACAAGTACGATGACGTCTTGTGGAACTACTTCTTCAATTCAAAATAATGATGCTGAAGTTGCCGGTTATACTTTGAAAGACAAAAAGCAATTGATGGAACAAAAGATTTTAAATACCTCAACAAAAAAGGTAATTGCATTACCATAAAAATAAGTAAGTTTAAGTAAGTTAAATTTCAAAAGTCCTGATCTGGAGAGAATCAGGGCTTTTTTTTGCGGTAACTTGTGCGGTTTTGATTTCACCTTTATAATTACTTTTATCCTCACCCTATAAATTAGTACGTTTTCGATTCTAATTTCCTAAACATAAAAAAACCCGAAGTGTAATAAAACACCACGGGTTTGAATGATTAAAATTTTCGCGTGAGCTTAAGAAACTGCTTTCAGCTTTTTAATAGTCGATTTATTTAGTTTATCCTCAGCATATTCCTTGGTAACTTGAAGCGTTTTCACGTCTGTTCCCGGCAACTCAAACATTCCATCTGTCAAAATGGCTTCGCACAACGACCTAAGTCCTCTTGCTCCCAATTTGTAAACAACTGCTTGCTCTACGATAAAGTCCAGAGCCTCCTCTGTGATTATAAGCTCAATATCGTCCATTTCAAACAACTTTATGTATTGTTTGACAATCGCGTTCTTAGGCTCGGTTAAAATCGCTCTGAGCGTTCCTTTATCGAGCGGATTCATATATGTCAATACAGGAAGTCGCCCTATTATTTCAGGAATTAATCCAAAATCTTTTAAATCCTTTGGAATAATATATTTAAGCATATGGCTACGCTCTAGAAAATCTTCTTTTTTAGAGGCACTAAAACCAACAGCTTGCATATTCAATCGCTTTGTTATATGACGTTCAATACCGTCAAAAGCGCCACCAGCTATAAAGAGAATGTTCTCGGTATTTACTTCAATAAATTTTTGATCCGGATGTTTACGACCTCCCTTTGGCGGTACGTTTACAACCGTTCCTTCCAGTAATTTAAGCAATGCTTGCTGAACGCCTTCGCCACTTACATCTCTTGTTATGGATGGGTTGTCACTCTTGCGAGCAATTTTATCAATCTCATCGATAAATACGATTCCGTTTTGTGCTTTATCTAAGTCGTAATCTGCGGCCTGCAAGAGGCGCGTTAAAATACTTTCTACGTCTTCGCCTACGTAACCGGCTTCAGTTAAAACTGTTGCGTCAACAATAGCCAATGGTACATTTAACATACGAGCAATAGTTTTTGCAACCAAGGTTTTTCCGGTACCCGTTTCTCCAACAATGATGATATTACTTTTTTGAATATCAATGTCGTCGTCAGTTTTGGGTTGCAACAATCTTTTGTAGTGATTATAAACGGCAACACTCATTACTCGTTTTGTGTTGTCCTGTCCTATTACATAATCGTCAAGAAATGCTTTTATAATTTTCGGCTTTTTTAGCATTAAGTCTTTGCTAATCTCATCACCTTTGGCATGAACTGCCTCTTCAACTACAATGCCATGCGCCTGCTCTATACAGCGGTCGCAAATATGCGCGTCCAAACCTGCAATGAGCAAACTCGTCTCCGCTTTTTTTCTTCCGCAGAAAGAACATTCTAATACTTCTTTAGCCATAATTTATTTCTATAATCGGTATATTCTTATGCCGATTTATTACGAGATAAAATCTCATCAATCATTCCATATTCTAGCGCTTTATCAGCTTTCATCCAATAATCTCTATCGCTATCTTCATAAACTTTCTCGTAGGTTTGTCCGCTATGCTTTGCAATAATGGTGTAGAGTTCTTCTTTCAGTTTTACAATCTCTCTAGCCGTAATTTCGATATCACTAGCTTGACCTTGCGCACCTCCAAGCGGTTGGTGGATCATTACTCTAGAATGGGTCAACCCGCTTCGTTTTCCTTTCTCTCCCGCGCATAAAAGTACTGCGCCCATTGAGGCTGCCATTCCAGTGCAAATAGTTGCCACATCTGGCTTTATAAATTGCATAGTGTCATAAATACCCAATCCGGCATATACACTTCCTCCTGGCGAGTTAATGTAAATCTGGATGTCCTTAGACGCATCTGTACTTTCTAAAAACAGCAATTGTGCTTGCACAATATTTGCTACCTGGTCGTTAATTCCCGTTCCTAAAAATATAATACGATCCATCATTAATCTAGAAAAAACGTCCATTGCTACTGCATTCATTTGGCGTTCTTCAATAATATTTGGAGTAAGCCCCATTGGGTTCATACTACTTGTTATTTTATCGAAGTAATTACCGTTGATACCATGGTCGCTTATCGCGTATTTTTTAAACTCTTTTCCGTAGTCCATATATTTTTTTATTCTTTAATCTTAATTGAATTTTTTCTTCTGAAATCTTAATCATTCCACCCTTTTGTACTGTCAAATAAAGTGCCTAGTTTAAATGAACTGACATATTGTATGTCCAACAGAATTAAGGTTTTAAAAATTTAAAATTTCAGAAATAAATAGGGCGCTCTATCATACCATAAAGCGCCCTAAAGATAACTAAAATCTTAATGAATTACTCGTAGGCTTCTTTGATGAATTTCTCATACGTTACCTCTTTTGTTTTCAATTTTGCATTTTCCTTGAAAAACTGAAGCAATTTATTTGTATTCAACTGCTCGCCCATACGCTGTACCTCTTCTTGGTTTGACATGATACGCGCTGCAATATTGTCAAGCTCTTCGTCGCTAGGGTTCATTTGACCAAACTGCGCCATCTGCGCCTTTATCATCCCGCGGCTATATTCTTTTAGCTCATCAAAGGTAGCCTGTAAATTATTTTCCGCTCTCAATTTTCCTTCGATTAATTGGTAACGTAATCCTTTCTCACTTCTTTCGTATTCTGCTTTTGCTTCCTCTTCGGTCATTGGTTTCTCTGCCGAAACGGCAATCCAACGCTCTAAAAATTCCTTAGGAAGGTCAAATTTTGTGTTCTCTATTAATGATTCAACAACATCGTTCAACATTTTTTGGTCGCTCTGTTGTTCAAATTGCTTTTCGGCATCTTCTTTTATTTTTGCTTTTAGCTCTTTTTCAGATTTAACAACACCTTCACCAAAAAGTTTATCGAACAACTCTTGATTTAACTCCGCCATTTCACGAGTGTTTACTTCTTCAACTTTGAATGTTACCTCATCAATATCCTTTGCATCCTCAGCCGTTACACCTAAATGCTTTTGGATTTCGTGATCCTCGGCAAACATTCCTTTCACTTTTAAAGAAACTTCGTCACCTACCTTAGCACCCGTAAGCGCTTTGATTTGCGATTTTCCACTTAATGTATCAAGTTCGAGCGTTGTGCTTTTATCAATTCCTTTTTCTTCATTAATAAAAGTCCCCGTAACCTCATCTCCTTTTGCAGCAGCATCTTTACTTACTAATTTTCCATATTGCTTGCGGATAGTTTTTACTTGATTGTCAAGCATTTTATCGTCTGCAACTACTTTATAGTTTGTTATTGCTTTTTTAGTTACATCAACATCAAACTTAGGAGACATCCCTAAATCGAATTCGAATTTAAAATCGTCACTTTTCCAGTCAATTTCACCTTCATTTTTAGGAAGTGGATTTCCAAGAATATCAAGTTTTTCTTCTGTAAGAAATTTATGTAATCCTTCTTGAAGCAATTTGTTCACCTCTTCAACCAACACCGCTTGACCGTATTGTTTTTTTACCATTCCCATAGGGATATGTCCTTTTCTAAAACCTGGAATATTTGCAGTCTTTCTATAATTAGTAAGCACTTTTTGAACAGCACCGTCATAGTCTTCTTTCTTTATTTCAACTGTTACCACTGCATTTAATGCATCAATATCTTTTTTCTTAATATCCATTTTTTACTTTTTTTCTTTAGAAATTTCACTTCGGAAATCTTATGCAAACACCCTTGATTTACGAGCGTGCAAAAATACGATTAATTATCAAGCTTACAAAAAAATTGGAAAGAGGGCTAATAGGTTTAAAAATTTGGTTTTTAATAAGGTGGAAATTTCCGAAGACAAAAAAATCCCCACCAATTATTCATCAGTGGGGATTTACTATGTTTAAGTCTAGTTTTCTAGTACTTATTAGTTGTTGTTCAATGTTACAGTACCATAGTTTCCTATGTTTACATTAGGAATTGTAGCATTATAAGCACGGTTTATTTCATTGATAATCACGTTTGCTGTGTATGCATATCCTCTAGGCGTAGGGTGTACACCATCAAGTGAAAAAGCACCACCTGTAACATAAGTAGAAGTTAAACTACCTCCATCAAAACCAACGCCACCTGAAGCAACACGCGCCAATGCAGCTCTCGCATCAACATAACCAAGACCTTTTGCAGAAGCAAGTGCTTGAATTGTTGAATTGTATGCAGCTCCAGCTGTTGAAACACGTCCTTGCTCAACCGCAGTTAATACAAAGCGATCTTCTAATGGAATTGAAACTCCCACAACTCCTTGCGGATTAGCAGGGTCTGGAACAGTACCTAAAACGCTTGAAGCAGGCAAAACAACCAAGTCAGTATTGTTTGCTTGACGCAATTGACCTAAAAGTCCTGCAGTGGCTGGTGGTAAATTAAAAGGAGGTCCTTGTAAAGTAGGAGCAATATCAGTCAAATCATCATCCATAATGATTGGGAAATTAGCACCTGCACTAAAGTTAATCATTCGTGACGCAGCTTCTTCTGCAGAGATAACCATAGCCTGAACCAATCCTGGTAAAACCTGAGTGTTATACAATGCAAATTGCGCGTTCAAAGCTCCAGCAGTTGCTGCGTCTAAAGGAATAGATTGTGCAGGAACTGTTGTAAAGTAAGGTATTGAAGTAACTTCAGGAATATTAATCAAAACTCCACCAGCACCATTTGCTGTCAAAGCATCAACATAACCAGAATATACAGAAGCGAATACGTTAGGATCTGTAATATCAGAAGAACCATAAGTTGCAGGATTTAAATTTCCTGTTTGGTCAACTCCAGACCCGCCCGAAGTAGCATAACCCAAGATATCGTTGTTCCCAATCCAAAGACTAAAGAACGTTGGGCTTTGTGCAGCTGCATCACCTATAACCGTTGCATTAGGACTTGAAGCCATACGAACAAAATAAGGGTTTGCGCTTGGAGGCATGGTTGACAAACCTGCAACGTTACCATATCCTTCAGCTCCCAAATGGAAACTTTTTGCTCCTGGAACTCCCATATTATTAAAAGGACCAGCGATTACATTTGAAACCTCTGTTGTTCCCTGACCCGCCAATGGCACTGGCCCAGGATTTCCGTTTGCACCTACTGAAAGAACCAATCTATTTCCGAAGCCTGGTAAAGGAGCTCCACCTAATAAAAGACCACCTAAGTTGTCATTCATTAAAGGTTGTGTAAACTCACCTCCACCAGCTAAAGCAAATTGCTGTGACATAATATTTGGGAATGAATTTTCTTGTCCTGAAATATATAATGCCCCATCAGCATACCCAGAAGTAAGTGAATTACCTATTGCCACATAGTTTGAGAAATCTGCATCACCATTTGTGTAGAAATTATCTTCAACGGGATTTTCAAATTCAGGCTCACAGCTTACAAACCCAACGGCAAGTAAGCCAATCATTAATTTTATAGTATTTTTCATCTTGTAATTTTTTTTGGATTATAGTTGATATGTGATACCTAAACCTGGTACGAATACACTTGATTTGTAGGTTCCTTCGAATGGCACTGATTGACCATTTTCGAAGTAAAAATCATAAGAAGCATCCACTTCTTTGAAATGCAAGTATAAGAATGATGCATCCACTTGAAATCGACTTCCAACATTGAACGTCAGACCCGCCGTATAACCGTTACTGTCGTTACGTGGTGTTTCTGGTGCAAAATATCCAGGTTGCACAGGAGATTCATCAAAGTAATAACCTGCTCTCAATGTGAAAGCATCTGTTGCTTTGTATTGCAATCCGAATCTATAGGCAGAAGAATTTTTGTAATTACGTGCGTTATTAGAATCTGCAATCCCTTCGTCAGCAAATTGTATGTCTAAAGACTCATAAACATCCCAAAATTGTCTGTTAAAATCAAAAGCAAATAACCACTTATCACAAAATTCATAGGAAAGACCTACTGTCAATTCAGCTGGCAATGGTAATGCTGCATTAAATTGTGTCTCAATAGTTCCGTCATTTGCAGGAAAAGGCACTAAAGGAGAATTTGGAATGTTTTCAAATGTGGCATCACCACCTTCAGCTTCAAGAATAATTTTTGATCGATAGTTCATACCCAATGTTAAATTTTCAGTAGGATTAAACATCCATCCTGCTGTCCATCCCCATTTTGAAATCCCGCTGTCGTCTAATGTTACTTCGGTACGCTCTCCCTCAAAATTTGAAAGGGTACGGTTTGCGTTACGGTTAAAGTTAACGCTACCAGTAGCATAGATAGGACCACCACCAATACTAAAATATTTGCTCAATTTTATAGAAACCGTTGGCTGAATAAAGATAGCCTGAAGGTCAATATTATTAATCAAGTGAGAACCAGCCCAGTCATCTTCATAGGTTACACCACTTCCGTAAGGAGTGTATACACCAAGGCCCAATGCTAACCAATCTGTAGCTTGGTATGAGATGTATGCGTAAAAAGGAGTACCTACATCACTATCAGTAACAGCAGATTCACCTGTTGCGGTGTTTTGGTAAGCAACATCAGCAAATACACCGTGCGCTCCAACCGAAACACTTAGCTTATTTTCTAAATACACTAATCCCGCTGGATTAAAAAATACAAGTTCACTACTGTTTACAACAGCAACACCTGTGTGACCCATCGCCAAGGCTTTATTTCCTTGGAGACTTACCCTATAGCCACCGGCATAGGTTACTGCTGCAGTAAGTAAAAAAACAGCAAGAAGTAAAACTTTTTTCATAATAGTTTTCCGTTAAGTTAAAATTAAAGTTTGTTTGTTTTGTCAATTAAAATACGCATTAAAATTGAAATATAACAATTACTATGCATACATAATAAATTAAGACTTGCAATGTTATAAAAAATTCATAACAATTTGGTAAAATTCGGTAGGATTTTCTGCGTGCAGCCAATGCCCAGCTTTCGAAACTGTTTTTATTTCGCTCTTCGGAAATTGTTTTTTGATGCCCCATTCATCTGCGTCTTCAATATATCCCGACTTTGCTCCTCTCACAAAAAGCGTGTCTCCTTCAAAAATCTTTGAATCTGCAAGTGCCTTCCCCACCTCTTCAATTTTTGCCGAAACTACAGGTAGATTAACGCGCAACGCCAAAACTCCTTTTTCTTTCCAATATAAATTTTTGAGTAAAAATTGTCTAATTCCGGTGTCCTTAATATATTCACTCAGAACATCATCCGCCTCTCCTCTACTTTTTAACGCACTAAAATCTAGAAGCGATAATGCTTTCAAAATATCTTGGTGATGTTGCGGATAAGCCTTGGGACCAATATCTGCAACAATTAATTTTGATATTCTCTCAGGATGCGTAGTCGCAAATTCCATGGCGGTTTTCCCTCCCATGGAATGACCGATAAGATTGATTTCATTTAAATTATGTGCATCGCAATATTTCAGCACATCTTCTGCCATTACTTGATAATTCCATTTGTCGCTATGAAAACTTCGTCCGTGATTTCTTTGATCAACAAGATGTACTTGAAAACCATCTTCGGCAAATTGATTTGCCAGTGTTTTCCAATTATCACCCATTCCCATAAATCCGTGTAAAATGACCAACGGTTTTCCTTCCCCTATTATTTGTGAATGCAGTGTTTCCATTATTTTAATAGTTTTAAGTATGCCTCAACGGTAGGTTGCAGTCCTATATATATGGCTTCGGCAATTAAGGCATGGCCAATACTCACTTCGGCGAGATGGGGAACGTTTTGTTTGAAGAACTGAATGTTATCTAAAGACAAATCGTGCCCTGCATTTACCCCTAAACCCAACTCATGCGCTTTTTCCGCGCACGCGACATACGGTTTAATGGCGGTCATATTTCCGAGGGCAAATTGTTTTGCAAACTCCTCTGTATATAATTCAATACGGTCAGTTCCAGTTTTTGCTGCTCCTTCAATTTGATTGATAACAGGATCCACAAAAATGGAAGTACGGATGTTATTTCTCTTAAAATCGGAAATCACTTCCATCAAAAAATCTTTGTGTTTAATGGTATCCCAACCCGCGTTTGAGGTTATTGCATCCACGCTATCTGGCACAAGCGTAACCTGTGTGGGTTTTATGGTCAGCACCATATCCATAAATTTCTGGATTGGGTTTCCCTCAATGTTATATTCGGTCGTTACAACGCTTTTTAAATCGTACGCATCTTGATAGCGAATGTGTCGCTCATCTGGGCGCGGATGTATAGTTACACCTTGTGCACCAAACAATTGTACATCTTTTGCAACTTGGACCACATTAGGATAATCGCCACCTCGCGCGTTTCGAAGGGTAGCTATTTTATTGATATTTACACTTAGTTTTGTCATATTACTATCCGCCTGGTCGGGCATCTTTTTAATTAAACTTGACGAGAATAGTTCGGTTTAGTTTCTGAAATCAAACAACTTCAAAAAATGGGTTGTATATGAAACATTTTAGAATTGAACGTACTTAAAATTGTTTCGGTTTTCTATTTTCTGAAATCAAACAACCTCAATTTCACTCTTAAAATTTCCGAAGAACTTCTCTTTGAAAAACAAAAATACAACCCTTCCATGCAGTTTTGAAGTTATATTTTAAGTAATTTGCATAAAAAACAAACGCTTTGAACACATCTGAATATATTATTAACGACATCCAGCCTTTTGATAAAACTGCGCCTATTAGCTCTGTTCAAAAGGCATTTAACCAATTGACATATTCGCACATTCCGGTAGTTCATGAAAATGATTTTGTTGGTAGCGTTTCGGAAACCGATGTGCATTGCTTTGAAACCGATAAAGTAATTGGTGATTTTCAATATGCACTCGAGCCTTTTCACGTGAAGGAAGATACCAATTGGCTTGATATTCTGGAAGCTTTTGCATTGCACCAAAGCAACATTATGCCCGTGCTAAATATTGAAAATGAATACCTTGGCTACTATGAGTTGAGCGACATCATGCAACTATTTAACGACACGCCATTTTTGAGCGAAGCCGGCGGAATCATTGTTGTGGAGAAGGGTATTCTAGATTATTCTTTTTCTGAAATGTGCCAAATAGTAGAGAGCAACGACGCGAAGATTCTAGGAATATTTATTTCAAAAATTAGCAATGATTTAATGCAGGCAACTATTAAAATAGGGCATACTGGAATGAATGCGATTGTCCAAACTTTTAGACGCTACAGTTATAATGTGGTGAGCAATCACGAAGAAGATAAATTTTTAGAGGACTTGAAAAAGCGATCAGACTACTTGGATAAATATCTAAATATGTAAGTGATGAAAATAGCGATTTACGGTCAATTTTATCATGAAAACAGCGAGCAGCACATTCAATCAATTTTAGATGTTTTGCAACGCCGAAATGTGACTATTGTAATTGAAGAAAATTTCTTGGCAATGATGAATGAACATAAAAAATTTCATTCAGATTTGTCGAATATTGAAACGTTTGCAAAACTCGACAGCTCGTATGATTTATTTTTCAGCATAGGCGGTGATGGTACGATTTTAAAATCTGTCACATTTGTTAGAGATTTAAATATTCCTATTGTAGGGATCAACACGGGAAGGTTAGGATTTCTAGCCACGATACAAAAAGAAAATATTGCCGAAAGTATTTCTGAAATTTTAGAAGGTGATTATTACATTTCAGAAAGAACATTACTCTCCATTGAAACAGACCCGGGACATCAAGAAATAGTACCGTTAAATTTTGCTTTGAACGAAGTAGCAATAAATAGAAAAAACACCACTTCAATGATTAAAGTGGAGACATTTATTGATGACAAATACTTAACATCGTATTGGTCAGACGGATTAATAGTAGCCACACCCACAGGCTCTACTGGATATTCTTTGAGTTGTGGAGGTCCAATTATCGACCCAACAAACGATTGTATTATTTTAACGCCAATTGCGCCACATAATTTGAGCGCGCGACCCTTAGTAGTGCAAGGAGACAGTAAAATTACTTTGAAAGTTACGGGAAGGGAGAAAGAATATTTGTGCTCTTTAGATTCTCGAATTCTTGCCCTTGATAATGAAACTTCAATAAAAATTCAAAAAGCTCCTTTCAAAATCAAACTTGTCCAACTCAACGATGAAAGTTTTGTTAAAACCCTCAGAAAAAAATTGCTTTGGGGAGAAGACAAGAGAAATTAGACAATAAAATACTTCAAAAAAGGTTTACAAATCAGAGTCTTTCCCTTATCATGGGGTAAAGACAAGTTTATTATTATATTTGCAAACTTTTTAACTTTTATGAGGTATTTAGCAGCCCTAATTTTACTTATAATTTGCCCATTTTTCGCGCATTCGCAAACCTACGAAATAGGAGGTTTTGTGGGTGGAGCAAATGTTATTGGCGACGTAGGAAATACAGCTTACATAAATCCAAACACACTCGCGGTTGGCGGCATCTTTAAATGGAACCGAAGCGAACGTCATTCATTTAGATTTTCAGCAACTTACGCAAAAGCCGAAGGTGACGACAGAGAAAGTAGTGAAGAAAGAAGACAACAGAGAGGTTATTCCTTTCAAAACTCAATTAAAGAAGCTTCTCTTGGCCTGGAATATACTTTTTGGGAATTTAATCTAAATACAGGAAACCCAGTTTCAACTCCTTATTTATACACAGGAATCACTTATTTTTTATATGAAGCTTCATATATCACAGGGGATGGAGTTTACAAAGATTATGAACAAGCAGGCTCTTTCGCAATACCCATGACTGTCGGTTACAAAGCCACAATAAGCACAAAATTAATAGCGGCCGTTGAAATTGGCGCACGCTATACCTTTACTGATGATCTTGATGGGAGTTATCCAGTAAAAGGACTTGCCGATGCAGAAGAACTCCGTTTTGGTAACGTGAATAATAACGACTGGTATGTCTTTACAGGCTTGACATTATCCTTTACCTTTGGTCGAGAACCCTGTTATTGTAATTTCTAGAAAAATGAGTCGTCTCTTAGATCAAATAGATATAAAAAAGCTTCCGCAGCACTTGGCAATTATCATGGATGGTAATGGTCGCTGGGCAAAGCAGAAAGGTCTTTTTAGGTCTATGGGTCATGAAAATGGCACTAAAGCAGTGAAGGAAATTACAGAGGCATGTGCCGAAATAAACATTCCATTTTTAACATTGTATGCTTTTTCTACTGAAAACTGGAACCGTCCAAAACTTGAAGTAGAATTTTTAATGAAGCTTTTAGTTTCTTCTTTAAAAAAAGAGATTAAAACATTGCAAGAAAACAACATTAAGTTAAATGCAATTGGTAACGTTGATGCATTGCAACCCAAGGTAAAGAAAGAACTGTTTGATGTTATTGAAAAGACCAAAGACAACACTAGAATGACCTTGACACTTGCGTTAAGTTATGGGTCTAGAGAAGAAATAACAAAAACAATTAAAGAGATTAGTCTTAAAGTTAAAAAAGGACTAATTTCGCCGTTCGAAATTGACGAGCAAATAATACAAAATCACTTATATACAAAAGATTTACCAGACGTAGATTTATTGATTAGAACAAGTGGCGAGCAACGCATTAGTAATTTTCTATTATGGCAAATTGCGTATGCCGAGTTATATTTTACAGAGGTGCTTTGGCCAGATTACACTAAAGAACATCTATTTGAGTCAATATTGAATTATCAAAACAGAGAAAGAAGATTTGGAAAGACAAGTGAGCAACTTTAGGAGAATTCAGTTTTTGAAATTACATATAAAATTATATAGCATTGTACTCTTTACAATGCTTTCGGTTTTTTCAGCACAAGCACAAAAAAAAGAGCTAGACTCCGGTATTAAATATGAAATCAATGATATTAAAGTAGTTGGGACTCAAAGTTTCAATGAAATGACTGTCATTGCATTTACAGGCTTGAAAGTTGGTGAGCGAATATACATTCCCGGAGAACGCTTAAGCGAAGTAACCAAAAAATTGTGGGAACAAAACCTTTTTAGTGACATTGCAATCTATGTTTCTGCTATGGACGGCGACCTAGTAGATTTAGAAATCTACATCGTTGAGCTACCTAAGCTAAACACAATCACCTTTGAAGGAAAAGGAATGCGCAAAGGTGTTGTAAAGGAAATAAAGAAAGAAACCGATTTAAAACCCGGACTTAAAATCACTAAAAACCTACTTACCACTACAAAGAATATCATAAAAAACAAGTATGTAGAAAAAGGTTTTTACAATACTGAAGTTCTCATAAGTACAACTCCCGAAGTCGATTCTACAGGAACCGAAATTGCCAAGAACATGAATATCATTGTCAATAAAGGTAAAAGAGTTAAAGTAAGACCCCTTGAATTTGAAGGAAATGAGAATCTTTCTGACGGAAAATTGAGACGTTCCATGAAAAACACAAAACGTAGAAACCCAGTACGTTTATGGAAAATGTCAAAATTTACTGAAGCCGGTTATGAAGAAGATAAGGCTTCAATTATTGAAAAATACAAGTCAAATGGTTATAGAGATGCCCGTATCATCAAAGACAGTGTGTTTGAGAGAAATAGAAAAAATATAGGCATCAATATTGAAATTGAGGAAGGACAAAAATATTATTTTGGAGATATAAAGTTCTTAGGGAATAGTGTTTACACAGATGGTCAATTACGCCAAACTTTAGGGATTACTAAAGGTGAGGTATACAATGGTACGCTACTTAAAAAACGTATTGAAGACAATACAGATCCAGAAGCTTTTGATTTAACTAACTTATACCAAAACAACGGTTATTTATTTTCACAAATAAACGCCGTAGAAGTTGCGGTGCGCCAAGATACTATTGATTACGAAATCAGAATTCGTGAAGGTAAAAAAGCATATTTTGACCACATTACTGTAGTTGGTAACACAAAGACAAACGACCACGTAATTTACCGTGAATTAAGAACACGTCCTGGGCAAGAATATAGTAAGAGAGACGTAGTAAGAACTATCCGTGAATTAAGTCAACTTGGCTTTTTTGACCCTGAACAAATTTCACCAAACTTTAAAAATGTAGATCCAAACAATGGAACTTTGGATATGGAATATTCTGTCGTTGAAAAGGGATCGAGCCAGATCGAACTACAAGGTGGTTATGGTGGTGGTGGTTTTGTAGGAACACTTGGACTTTCCTTCAATAACTTTTCATTAAGAAATATATTAAACAAAGAAGCTTACACACCAATCCCAATGGGAGATGGTCAAAAATTAGCATTACGTGCGCAAGCAAGTAGTTTTTATCAAACATATAGTATTTCACTTACTGAACCCTGGCTTGGAGGAAAAAGACCCGTGCAATTGAGTACATCTTTTTCACACACAGTTCAATATCGGTACGACTTTCAAAATAGAGAAGCAGACCGTGATCAGCGTTTCTTAATTACGGGAGGTTCCGTTGGTCTTGCAAAAAGATTAACTTGGCCTGATGATAGTTTTACTTTTTCAAATGCAGTGAGCTTTCAACATTACAATCTTAAAAATTATAATACGGGATTATTCACTTTTGGTGATGGGTATTCAAACAACCTTGCCTATACCGTAGGACTCAGCCGAAACAATGTGGGTAACAACCCTATTTATCCTAAATTCGGAGCAAATTTCAGCTTGACAGCAAAAATGACGCTTCCGTATTCAGCATTTAATGGAGTAAATTATGAGGCACTAAAAGATGAGCGTGATGGATTAGATGCTTTTATTCTTGAAAATGTTAATTCACAAGGTCAAATAATTGATAACGAAGGTGCAGTTATTGATGCGAGAGATAGAATTTCTGAAATAGATCAAGAGAGATTCAAATGGCTGGAATATTACAAAATTAAATTCAGCGGTGAATGGTACACTAAGCTTTATGACGATTTAGTCCTTAAAACTGGAACAGAGTTTGGTTTCTTGGGAGCATATAATGGTGACAGAGGGATTGTACCTTTTGAACGATTTTTTGTTGGTGGTGATGGACTTGGCGCTTATAGTTTAGATGGTAGAGAGGTTATTCAATTACGTGGATATCCCAACCAATCATTATCTCCACAAGACGGAAATACCATTTTCAATAAATTTTCGTTAGAGGTAAGGTATCCTATAACTTTAAAGCAATTAGCATCAATATATGTACTAGGATTTGCTGAAGGTGGAAACTCTTACGACGGATTTAGAGACTATAATCCATTTAGTATTAAGAGGTCTGCTGGAGCAGGATTACGTATATTTATGCCCGCATTTGGATTATTGGGTATTGATTTTGGATATGGATTTGACCCAGTACTCGGTGGAACAGAACCTAATGGCTGGGAAACACACTTTATTATAGGACAACAATTTTAATTTGGCACGATATTTTCTTAACTACAACCATCACTATGAAAACTAAACAATTTTTACTTTTAGCGATCACATTAATGACTGTTTCATTTGCAGTACAAGCCCAACGTGGCGTACGCATAGGATATATTGATATGGAATATATTCTTGAAAATGTTCCAGAATATAAAGAAGCGTCTACTCAATTGGATGGAAAAGTTCAACGATGGAAAGCTGACATTGAAAAGAAGCAAAAAGAAGTCGATTTAATGAAATTGAATCTTACTAATGAGCGCGTTCTTTTAACCAAAGAACTTGTTGAAGAACGTGAAGAAGAGATTAAAATTAAAGAAGACGAAATGATTAAATACCAACAAGACCGTTTTGGTCCGGGCGGTGATTTAGTAATCCAAAGAAGACAATTGGTTCAGCCTATTCAAGATCAGGTTTTCAATATTGTACAGGAAGTAGCTGAAGGTAAAAAATATGATTTCATTTTTGACAAATCGGCAGATGTTGTAATGTTATTTGCTGCAGAAAGAAACGACATAAGCGATATTGTTCTTAGAAGCATCAATAGAGTTGAAAAAAGAAAAGAAGCTGTTAGCAAAAGAGAGAAGAGAGAAATTCAAGCAAGAGATGATCTTTCTATGGAAGAAGACAAAGAAGTTACAGAAAGAGAACAAGCAACCGAAGCTAAACAAAGCGAGCGTCAACAAATTATGGATGCTCGAAAAAGAGAACGTGATTCAATAAGAGCGGCTAAAAAAGCTGAGTATGATGCAAGAAGAGCAATGCTTTTAGAAAAAAGACAACGTGTAAGAGATTCCATAAAAGCTGTAAGAGCTGGACAACCTTGGCCACCAGAAGATAACGGCGGTGGAGAAAACAACGAGGGAGGAAGTGGAGCACCAGGATTACCCAACGGAGACGGAGGAAATTAATAAATAGAAACTAAATTTTAATAACACTTAATTTTAATACAATTACAATGAAAACAATGAAATCATTATTCTTAGCAGTAGTACTTTTTGTAGGAGCTACAAGTTTTATGAACGCTCAGTCAAAAACGGCGCATATTGACACTCAAGCCCTAGTTGAAGCAATGCCAGAGATGAAAGCTGCACAGAATCAATTAGAAAAATTACAAAAAACATACGACACGTCTATTAAAGACATGGTTAAAGAATTTGAAGCTAAAGTAAAGCAATACGGTAGCGAAGAGACTACAAAGACAAATGAAGAGAACGCAAAACGTGTTCAAGAAGTTCAAGGAATGGAGCGTAACATTGGTGCTTATAGACAACAAGCATTACAAGATCTTCAAAAGAAAGAAGTAGATGTATATCAGCCTATTCTTGAAAAAGCACGTGCAGCGATCCAAAAAGTAGCAAGAGCAAAAGGATATCAATATGTTCTTGACTCTGCAACTGGAAATGGTGTAATCCTTGCTGACGGTTATGACTTAATCAATGACGTAAAAAAGGAATTAGGAATCTAAAATTTCTAAAACTATAAATTTTAAATCCCAAATCACGACAAGTGGTTTGGGATTTTTTTCTTCGGAAATTTTAAACATTATAAAAATTTCCGAAGAAAATTAATTTTAAATTTCGTTATCATACATCCAGTCAGAATATCAAATAATATTCAAATAAGACAACTTCCTAAATTCCCTAAATAGTATATTTACAGTAATGAACAAAACGGCTCCCATAGGTATTTTTGATTCTGGCGTAGGCGGCACTTCCATTTGGAAAGAGATTAACGCATTACTACCATTTGAAAACACTATCTATTTAGCCGACAGTAAAAACGCTCCCTACGGAAACAAATCTGCCGAGGAAATATTACAACTCTCCATTAAAAATGTAGAGAAACTCCTCAAAATGGGAAGTAAAATAATCGTTGTGGCTTGTAACACAGCAACTACAAATGCCATAGATTATTTACGAAGTAATTACAACATTCCCATTATAGGTATTGAACCGGCAATAAAACCCGCTGCATTACAAACTGTGACAAAAACTATAGGGATTCTCGCAACAAAGGGAACATTGAGCAGTAGACTGTTTCATAATACGTCAGAAGCATTTGCAAAAGACATACAAGTGATTGAAGTTATTGGTGAAGGATTAGTGCCACTTATTGAAAAAGGCTCACTACAAACACCAGAAATGATTGAACTGCTACAAAAACATCTATCACCCATGATCGTTGCCAACATTGACCATTTAGTTTTGGGTTGCAGCCATTATCCCTATTTAATTCCGCAACTTGAAAAAATGATTCCTAAAAGCGTAAAAATTATTGACAGTGGTGGAGCAGTTGCAAGACACACATTTAAGATTTTAGAACAAAATCAACTTTTGAATACTTCGGAAACGGAACCTTTCCTTGATTTTTTTACGAATGCAACTACTGATACCCTAGCGTTACTTTTAAAAGAATACAAAGATAAAATCACCATCAAAAGGTTACATTTTTAATCGACAAAAGGTTGTCTAATATTTCAGAAGAAAAATTAATTATAAAAAAACTAACTAAAAAAAGATAGCAGTTCCTTTTTGCGAGATGGGCTTACCATTACTTCTTTTCCGTTGGATAGCACTACACTTCCACCCTTTCCTTTTTTATATTCCACCACGGCATTGACGTTTACCAAATAGGATTTATGGACGCGTGCAAAACCACTTTCCTTTAAAATCTCCTCAAAATATTTGAGCGTTTTACTTACCAACTTTTTTTTATCGCCTACATAAATATGGGTGTAATTATCATCGGCTTGGCAGTATAAAATATCTCGGATTTCTAGAACCTCAAATCCGTTTTGCAACGGAATTGTAATTTTACCATCCACTTGGCGCACTTTGGGTTGTAGCACAACATCCTGCAACTCGTTTTCTTTTTGTTTGATTTCGGCAACATAATCTACCGCTTCAATGAGTTTATCAATGGAAATTGGTTTTAACAAATAATAAGCCGCATGGGCGTTTAAAGCATCAATAGCGTAATGATTGTATGCTGTGACAAAGACCGTTTCAAATTGGCGATCACCCACTTTATCGAGCAAATCGAAAGCATTTCCATAGGGCATTTCAACATCTAGAAAAACCAAATCCAGGTCGTGATTTCGAATAAGCACAAGTGCATCATCCACGTTACTCGCTTCGCCTTTAACGGTTACATTTGGACAATATTTAGATATGTAATTTCGTAAAATCTCTCTACTCGTTTCTTCGTCCTCAACAATTATTGCGTTCAATTTCATATAGAACCATTTAAATATTTAATCCTTTTTAACCATAAGAACCACACGGGTTCCTTCGGTATTTTCATGTACATCACTTATTACAACATCAACTTTATCTTTATACATTTCATTAAGGATAGAAATTCTTTTTTTAATATTCCCCATCCCTTTTGATTTTTGCAGTTTCTGATTTTCGGTTTTAAAATCAGCAGATTTTTTCCTTCCAATTCCATCATCCTCAATAGTAATTTTTACTGTTGAGGCATCAATTTTCTCAAAATCAATCGTCAAATTTCCACGTTCTTCTTTGTAACGCAATCCGTGCCAAACCGCATTTTCAACATACGGTTGCAATAACATGGGCGGAATTACAAAGTCATCAAGCAATAAGCCTTCGTCCACATGTATGGAATAATCAAATTTATCTTTAAAACGGAAATGTTCTAACCTTGTATAGATTTCAAGCATTTCAATTTCTTTTGCCAGCGGAATAAAATCCTCTTCACTATTTTCTAAAACGGTACGCATTAATTGTGAAAATTCGCTTAAATATTTATTTGCTGCACGTTCATCGTTTGTCGCAATAAAACTATTTACAGAATTTAATGCATTAAAAATAAAATGAGGATTCATTTGCGAACGCAAGGATTTTAAAGCTAAAAGATTATTAGCAAACTTTTGCTGCTTAATGTTTTTAAACTGAGTATAGGCAGTAAAAAGCAACAAGAGCGCAATCGCAATTAACGAACCGATTATCCATTTTTGAGTACGGTTATTGGTCTCAATGAGCTCTTGATTTTCGAAAGCCAATTTATACCTACTCTCATTTAATTCACGCTCGTTTTCAAGACCTGCAATCCTATTTTGCTTAGTTGAAATTTCGCGAGCAAATCTTGCAGCTTGCGAAATTTCTTGCTCTTTTTTAATATATAACTCGTCCACGACTTCAACGTATCGTTCATACCCTTCTGCGGCTTTTCCGTACTCACCGATATCGCGATACACTTCAGAGAGTTTTCTTCTCGCGTCTTTCTCTACATATAAATCTTCTTTTTTGTCTGCTTCTTCTATACTGCGTTCTAAATAAGGTATTGCCTCATTGTATTTTTCTTGACCAATAAACGCATTGGCAATTTTATAATTTTGACGTTGCGGAGAAAGCGCAGGATTATCTTGAATGGTTTCATCGCTTTTGGAAAGGTTTTCCACTTCGGTCAATGTTTGTTCTCTAAGTTCTATTTCCTTTTCATACTCACCGTTTAAATTGTAAAAATCGGCTACTTTGTTTTTTTCCTCGGCGGCACGTTTTGGACTTTCCTTTTTTGACAAATCCAGCGAATTTCCGAAGTAATCATTTGCATCTTCTTTATTTCCGCTTTGCGCATAAGCTGCTGCAATTTTAGAATTTAAGTCAATAACTGATGAATTGTAGTCGCTAACAACAGCTATTTCAAGTCCCTTTTTATAATTTGAAACGCCATTGGCTATTTCTCCAATTGCAGTGTATGTGTCGCCAAGCCCTTCAAACACTGCAACTTTTTGTCGAGCAGTCAGACTTCTTTCTTGTAATTTATTATATAGTGTGATTGCCTCTTGATAATTTTTACTCTTCATAAAAGAAGCTGCAAGCTTTATATTTCGACTGTTGTTGGGTTGACTAGTTATACTTCGTTTGTAATTCTCACTGGCTAAATCGTAGAGTTGCCAATACATGTAGGTATCACCCAAGGTTTCAAAAGCAAGACTTTTTTGAAGCTTTGTAGGTAATTTTCCAGCGTCGCTCTCTAGGGCCTTGGTAATGTATTCAATACTTTTTTCTGCATCTCTTTTAGAAAAATATTTTGCCGAATCTAGATATGCTATAAAGCCTTTTTGGTTGTTAAATTTCCCTGAATCAACAGCAGTAGCAGACACTTTATTTTCGACGAGAATGGTGACTGTTTCTTTTGAAGTCACCTCGTAATACACTGTTTTAAAATCATCACTTTTGATAACTAAGTTGTCGCCTAAACTAGCATTTATTACAAAAGTTCCATCTGCACTTGTGGTAGTATAATCGCCGCCTTCAATTTCAATATTTACTTTAAAAATAGGAGAATTTGAATTCTTTTCAAGCACTTTACCTTTAAGCCGAAACGTATCTTTTGAATAATTCTTTATCTGCCCATGGACACCAAAAGCGAACATAGAAAAGATAAAAAATAGTATTACAGATTTATTCATAACAATTTAAAAAGTAAACATACGCACATTCTAAGAAGATAAAAAATTGCGATTCCACGATACCTATTTAAAAAGTTCAAAATTTACATAGTTCACGTATCCGAAAGATAGTTTGGCTCATTCTAAACCACTCTTAACTCATTGCCATTTTTAATAACAGAAAGTTCGTTCTATTAAAAAAGCCTCTAAAAAGAGGCTTTAAAAATTAATTTACCGCTGGACAATTACAGTCGTAAGGCTCTGGTCGATTTCCTAAGAAATCATACCCTAATGTTATTTGGTGGAAGCCACCGTTAGCAAATTTTATTTCACCAACTTGAATACTATATGTGTAAGCAAACATAAATTCTTTATAATTAATCCCTAAAATTGGAGTAATTAATTGTTGCTTTTGTGCATCTATTTGACCCGTAGAAATAAACTCTGCACCGTCAAAACTTCTTCTATAAGACAATGCACCCCATAATTTTCCGAAATCCATTTCTCTGTACGCTTTGAAATTTACATCAAACGCCTGCTCACCCGTAGCTTCTGAAAATTGAAACAAAAACGATGGCTCATAACTCCAAGTTGAACCGTAGCTACCTATTGCATAAGCTGCAGAAATCAAATAGCGTCTTTGATTGTTAGATTCATTTCTAGGATCGTACAAGTCTCTATTCTGAAATATTAAATTCTTCACTGTAAAATGAGATGAAAAATTTAAAAAGTTGTAAGACAAACTTGCATCAATATTAAAATATGAACTTGACTGTTCAATTCCAGCTAAAGAAATAATCGGATCAAAATTATCGCCATCAGGATAAGCCGTAGCAAACGTTGACTCGTCTAATCTATTTTGAGATAATCCAGCACTTAAACCAAACGATAATTGATTTAAATCTGCTTCAGTTCTAGAAAACATTAAATGGTACGCAAAAGTTAGATATCCACCAGATTGAGAATGAAATCCATTTCTATCTGCATAAACAATACCCCCTAATCCTATTTTATCGCCTACTCTTGCATTAAAACTCAAGGTTTGTAAATTTGGGGCTTCATCTTGGTCAAACCATTGCTGTCTTGCTGTCAGCCTTACTTGATTATGACTTGCAGCACCCGCCATGGATGGATGTAGTATATAAAGGTTATCACTAAGATATTCTTGATATACTGGAATTCCGTCTTGTGAAAACGCAAATTGGCTTAACAATAGGGATAAAACAATGTAGTTTTTTTTAATTTTCATAATTTTTCTTAATCTAATCGTTACCTCTTTAAGGTAAAATGTCCTTTTATTTCTTTTCTCACCTCCTGTTCGGTGTACTCCACCCTGAACCAGTAGTCGCTCGATGGCAGCACGTTGCCGTTGTAGGTACCGTC
>NZ_JBPOFW010000007.1:0-125651 GCF_051252435.1 Patiriisocius sp.
GTCTCGAGACCGTCGCCATCCAAGTCGCACAAAAAATAATCACTGATAGGGTCCGTAATGGCAGGACTGTCGTTGACCTGGAGCTCTAATGCAACAATGTTGTAACAATCAGATACATTAATGTTATCAACGCGCGCATAGACAATCTGGAAACCTAACGAAGTGTTTACATAAGAATTTGCTGGGTTAATTGGAAAAATTCCCGCTTGTGCACCAGCAAATGACGTATAGTAAGAAACTGATGCATCTGGATTCATACCTGTTATTTCATCATCTTTTGAAGTTAAATCAAAAGTTGCAAAACCATCGTTGGGAAGATCATCGCAAATATCATATCTAGATGGAGTTGTTGCGATAGGAGCTTCGAAAATATTAATTGTAAACTGTGTAAAATCTGCACAAGTAGTCACAGTGTTATTTTGAACTCTCACATATATAACTTCAGAAGGACCTGTAACGATATAAATTGAAGGCAAGGGATTTGCTCCGGTTGACGCATCTGGTAAATTATCGTGATAACTCACTGTATAATTAGCTGGATTTTGACCATTGAGAGCTTCAGCATCTTTTAATGCAGGAAGATTGACCGTAATAAGACCATCTGAGTCTTGATCACAGAAATTTTCATCCGTAACGGGACCTGCGGTCACTGGTGTAAATTCAATTAAAAAAGACTCAACTGAAAAACATTGTCCAGTTAAATCTTCGATACGAACAAATATTTGCTCAAGAGTACCTGTAATGGGATATGCAGTAGGGTTTGCTATTTGCGGCATTCCTGCATTTGCATCATTTAAGGAATTATGGTATGTAATATTTACTGTAGCAGGATCTTGGCCACCTAAAACCAAGGTATTATTTACAGTGAGGTCAAAAACACCTGTATTTGAACCATCATCACATTGGAATAAATCGTCAGGCTCATTTGCTGTTGGAGTGGTAATAATCGTTACATCAAATTGATCCGTAGCAGCACATGTAGTATTTGAATTATTCTCAACTCTTACGTAAATGGTTTGAACGGGACCGACAACTGGATACGGGTTTGCCAAAATATTTGCACCTGTATTTGCATCAAATTGTGAGTCGTGAAATGTTACCGTATAATTTGCAGCGGGTTGTGCTCCTAAGGCCTCTGCTGTTTTCAATGCAACTAAATTAACTAATTCATTTCCATTTCCGTCAGGATCACAAATCGAAATATCAGTCATTGGACCTGCCATTGCCGTGCGATATTCTATAAAAAACGAATCAAACTCAAAGCACGTTCCAGATGAATCTTCAATTCGTACCCATATTTCTTCTTGAACACCTGTTATCGCATACGCCATAGGGTTTGCAATAGAAGGTGTTCCTGCCATTGCCTGAGCAGCAGAGTTATGGTATGTAATAGAAAACTCCAAAGGATCCTGCGCACCTAAAACGACCAAATCATTTACGGTTAAATCAAAAATTCCAGTTCCTGTTCCATCATCACATTGAAATAAATCCATTGGTGGATTTGCAATAATAGGCTGCAGGTTAAAAGTAATTTCAACAGAGTCTGTAATTTGACAAGTAGGGTCTGCGGGGTCAAAAACAGTTACGGAATATGTCCCAGAGTTAGGGAATGCAGCTGTAAACGTATTATCATTAATGGTTGAAGGTCCTTGAGACGCTCCACCATAAAACCACTCATAAGACAGACCAGACATACCCATAGTATCTGCTGTTAAAAGAATATCAGCATTGTTACAGGTTTCAATATCAAGGCCTAAGTCTACCGTAAATGGTGCAAGCGGTGTTACTAATACATCATCCTCAAGTACTACAACTTCACCGTTACAAGTATTTGTATATGTAACTCTAGCCGTGTAAACCGTGGGTCCAGGTGGAGAAACAGTAATAGTAGGTGTAGTAGCAATTACCGTACCTGCTGCATCTACCCATTCAAAAACATAGGTTGGCGCACCGTCTGGAGTAAAACTCCAAGCTTCGTTTGTTAATGTATAAGGACTGTCTGATGTATTTCTCCCCGGTGGTACATAAGCAACAGTACCATCGTTATTTTGAATTCCCATCACAGTTGCACCATCCTGCCAAGTAGGACAACTTGGCTTATCCTGTATATACATTTCAATCACATTAGAGAATTCATAGAACACAACCATTTGAGTCGCTAACAAACTATTACATGCTCCAGAATATAAAGGCACCTCAAAATAAGAAACTACTAATACCCTATTAGGGTATGTCCCCAAAACTTCATATCCAATTTCCTCATTGCTACTCTGAGTAGGATCAATATCGTGATATGGAGTAAACACATTTACTTCTCCTAAAACCGGATTAGCATTGTTGGGTATATTTTCACTAAAAGCATACCCACTTGCTGTATCCGTAGGATCTACATCAAAACGAATTCCTCCATTAGAACCAACTTGAAATTCTTGCTCTAAATTCCCAAAGAAGCAAAAATCAAAAGGTAACATATCCACCGATGACCATCTATCATCTGCATTAGGATTTAATTGATTCGCCAATCCATCAAAAGTAAAAGGTGGCGCATACAGGATAGGTGACACAGTATATGTTCCAGAAATAGTTTCAAAAATTTCAAGGAAATCCGCCGTAAGAGTTACTGAACCTCCTGTAGCACAGGGAACTGTTACGTCTGGACCGGCATCTACAAAGAGTGAACCAGGACCTTGGGCGTTCAAATTAATAAATGAGAATAATGTGACAGCTACTAAAAGTAGCAATCTTGTAGGGTATAAATTTTTCATAGTATTTTAAATAACGCGCGAAAATTAAGAAAATTTTGTGATTAATTCGTTATCATTAATCTTAAAATTAGGACATTCAAAGTTTCGGTTGCAAAACGGGATTTGATTATCTTTGCACCCTTCGCACAAAAGCGCAGAAAATTTCAGCAAATGGATTTAGAAAAAGAGCTTAAAATTTCAGAAGAAATGGGTATCGACCACAGTGGTTCAAGTCAAGACACTCCCCTTAGGGATGATGCTTTTGAAATGAGCGACCTTGAAAAAATAGCGAGCATAAAAGGTGATGTACAAAACATCATGCAAACACTAGGACTTGATCTTACCGATGACAGCCTAAAAGGCACACCCAATCGTGTTGCCAAGATGTTTGTGCAGGAAATTTTTGGCGGACTTCATCCTGACAGAAAACCGAAGGCATCCACCTTTATAAACAAATACAAATACAACGAAATGCTCGTTGAGAAAAACATTACCCTCTACTCTACTTGCGAGCACCATTTGTTGCCTATCGTTGGGAAAGCTCACATTGCCTACATTAGCAAAGGCACCGTTGTGGGACTTAGCAAAATGAACCGCATTGTGGATTATTTTGCAAAACGCCCGCAAGTTCAAGAGCGACTCACTATGCAAATTGTGAAGGAACTTCAAGATGTTTTAGGCACTAAAGATGTTGCCTGCGTTATCGACGCCAAGCATTTATGTGTAAACTCACGCGGAATTCGCGATATTGACAGCAGCACCGTAACGAGTGAATATGGTGGGGCTTTTAAAGAAGAATCTGTGCGCAGAGAATTTTTGGATTATATAAAGTTGGATACAACGTTTTAGACGTTAGATAACAGACTCTAGATTTGACATAAAATTTTTATAACTATTAATTCTTCTCTTTTCTTCGGAAATGTGGCAACTTGAAACAATTGTGTAAAACCCACTATCTTTGAGTCATTCTTTACAACCAAAATTACTCTGAAAATTTAAAATTTGTTCAACAAGCATCTTCCATGGAATTATACAAAAACAACGAACTCAATATCTTTAATTCGCTCTCTAAGAGCAAAGAAAAATTTACGCCTATTCACGCGGGAAATGTGGGAATGTATGTTTGTGGACCTACTGTGTACAGCAATGTCCACCTTGGCAATGTGCGTACATTTATGTCTTTTGACATGATTTTTAGATACCTAAAACACCTAGGCTACAAAGTGCGCTACGTTCGTAATATTACCGATGCCGGACACCTTGAAAATGATGCCGATGTTGGTGAAGATAAAATCGCGAAAAAAGCGCGAATTGAAGAGCTTGAACCCATGGAAATCGTACAACGTTATACCGTGGATTTCCACAGCATATTAAACCTTTTCAATTTTTTACCTCCAAGTATTGAACCTACCGCAACAGGTCATATTATTGAGCAGATTGAATTGATCCAAACGATTATCGATAACGGTTTTGGATACATCGTTAACGGCTCTGTTTATTTTGATGTTCATAAATATAACGAAGCAAACGACTATGGAATTTTAAGCAAGCGAAAACTCGAGGATTTAATCCATAACACTCGTGCACTCGACGGTCAAAGCGACAAAAAGAATCCGCAGGATTTTGCCCTTTGGAAACGTGCCGAACCTCAACACATCATGAAATGGCCTTCGCCATGGAGCGATGGATTTCCAGGTTGGCACCTTGAATGTACTGCGATGAGCACTAAATATTTAGGCGAACAATTCGATATCCACGGTGGCGGAATGGATTTAAAATTTCCGCACCACGAATGTGAAATTGCACAAAACGTTGCAGCAAAAGGAGTTTCTCCAGTAAATTACTGGATGCATGCCAACATGCTGGAAATGAACGGACAACGCATGTCTAAATCTACGGGGAATATTATAAATCCCAGTCAGTTGCTTTCTGGGGATAATGATAAATTCAGTAAAGGATTTAGTCCTAATGTTATTCGGTTTTTTATGATGCAGTCTTCGTATCGTAGCATTCTCGATTTAACGGACGACGGATTATTAGCAAGCGAAAAAGGGTTCAACCGTTTAATGGAAGCGGTGAGTTCATTGAAAGGGATTGAAGTTTCAAAAAGCAGTTCAAGTTTTACTTCGGAAACATTACCTGCGTTAGAAAAGTCTTTTTACGAAGCGATGAATGACGATTTCAACACGCCCATTTTAATTGCGCATTTGTTTGATGCCGTTTCGTTGATCAATAAACTAAAAGCAGGTACTGTAACGATTAGCAAAAATGACCTTAATCAATTGACAACATTGCTACACACCTTCATATTTGACATTCTTGGTTTGACTAACATTTCCGAAGTACATGAAGGTACCGATAAACTGGAGGGCGCCATTTCATTGTTGATTGACTTGCGCAACCAAGCGAGAGCCAATAAAGATTTCGCGACGAGCGATAAAATTAGAGATGAATTGCTGGAATTTGGAATACAACTGAAAGACGGAAAAGACGGGACAACGTTCTCATTATCGTAACTTCGGAAACGTGACCAGACATTTAAAATAGCATTATTTTGAAAAATATATTGATTGCTCCTTTTGTATTTTTAATACGGGTATATCAACGATTTATATCTCCGTTGACACCACCCATGTGCCGTTACACGCCAAGCTGTTCGCATTATGCGGTTGAAGCTTTACAAGTCCACGGAATCTTAAAAGGAAGTTGGCTCGCAGCAAAACGTATTGCCAGTTGCGCACCTTGGGGCGGAGAGGGGTACGACCCCGTTCCACCGAAAAAATAACGG
The DNA here is from genome assembly GCF_051252435.1 of Patiriisocius sp. Lineage (NCBI taxonomy): Bacteria > Pseudomonadati > Bacteroidota > Flavobacteriia > Flavobacteriales > Flavobacteriaceae > Patiriisocius > Patiriisocius sp. The sequence continues at coordinate 5,533 of NZ_JBPOFW010000007.1, forward strand.
AATTCTAAGAGTCTTCAATCGTTACCAAATAACTATTTTCTTTTTCTGCTTTCAAGTTGCGAAGCTATTTTTATCTTTACTGCGATAAATAAATAGATACATGCGCGCACTTACAATTTTATGGAACCCGAGCGAAGGGATTGATTTAGGTTTTTTCGAAATTAAGTTTTATAGTTTAATGTTCGTGGTCGCTTTTGTCCTTGGCTGGTTTTTAATCAAAAGGATTTTTGCTCATGAAAATGAAAGCGAAAAAAACTTGGACAGTTTATTTATTTATATGGTAATTGCTATTCTCGTTGGGGCGAGAATGGGACATGTAATTTTCTATCAAAGTGAATTGCTGCTCGAAGACCCATTGTCTGTTTTTCTTCCGTTTAGTTTTGTACCCGAAATAGAATACACCGGTTTTAGAGGTCTTGCAAGTCACGGAGCTGCGATTGGGGTAATTATTGCCATGTATTTTTACAGTAAAAAAGTACTCAAAAAACCAATGCTTTGGATTCTCGACCGAGTAGTTTTAACCGTTGCCTGCGGAGCTATTTTTGTAAGGATCGGTAATTTTATAAATTCTGAAATTATTGGAAAACCTTCTGGCGATTTTCCTTTGGGTGTCCAATTTCTTCATGATGAAATTTCTCCCAATAGAGCCAGTGCCATTACCGGTATAAAAGACAGCGGAAAAGCGTACGATGCCATTGCAAATGACCCTACGTTTGCTGATGCTTTGGCATCCGTTCCTTTTAGACATGCTGCGCAATTGTACGAAAGTGTAGGATATGTTTTTGTATTTGCGATTTTGATGTGGCTATACTGGAAAACAGATAAAAGCAAACAACTTGGTTTTCTTTTTGGAACATTTTTGGTACTCCTTTGGACTGTTCGTTTCTTTGTAGAATTTGTGAAAGAAGCTCAAGTGGGAGAGCGTGCAGATTGGGCATTGAACACAGGTCAATTATTAAGTATTCCATTTATTTTAATAGGAATTTACTTTATGGTCACCTCTTACAAAAAGAAATATGAAAATTCACCCAACGCTTAAATACTGCCTTTTTCTAGTACTCTTTATTATTTCTTTTTCCGCTTGCGAGGAGAAAAAAACCAAAGTACTCACCAAAGAAATTGCTTTCACTAATGACGGCCGACTTACCGTTTACAAACAAAATACCGAAGAAGCAATCCACACCTTTACCATTGAAACCGCTGAGGGAGAATATGAAACCCAAACAGGTTTAATGTACCGCAAAAGCCTTCCACAAGATAGCGGAATGCTTTTCATCTTTGACAATGAGCAACCACGCTCGTTCTACATGAAAAATACCGAAATCGAACTTGATATTCTCTACATTGATGCCAACAAAAAGATTGTAAAAATCTACCGCAAAGCCAAACCAATGGACCCTACGTCCCTTCCATCTGGCGTTCCTGTAAAATACGTGCTCGAACTTGGCGGTGCCGTTTCTTCTAGCCGTGGCATTGTTGAAGGAGATAGGGTTGAATGGGATTTGAAAGAGTAAAAGCCTCCCCTAACCGCTCCGGAGGAGGGGGATTTTAATTTTAAATTTCTTTATCTATCTTTAGGGTTCTCCCCCTAACAATATCTTTATGAAATGTAGTACACATTTCAGTAACGATTGAAAACCTTTAAAACGAATGAAATTAGAAAAGATATTAGACAAACTAGGTTCACTTGAAAAAAACTCCTTCATTAAAATTATAGATACTATAATTTCTAAAAACCCTAAAAACATTAAGCAGATTAATAAAATTCTTAGTTCATCTGACAAAGGGTTAAAATCTGTAGACAACCGAAATGTCTCAGAAATATTTGCTTTAGTATCCGATGAGTTTACAGATCATATAAAATGTGAATTTCAAGAAATAACTTCTCAACTTGATATTTTGATTGACATAATTATAAGGGACGGGAACTGTATAATGAAACAGGATTGGTTTTCTAGATTATATGAAAATGAAATAAAGCACATCAAAGGTCGAATTAAGCAATTGAAAAATGATTTAGGAGATGAAAAATCAGAAATCAGCGAAATAAAAAAAAGAGACTATAGAATTTATAATGCGTGTTTGCATACAGCATATTATAACGATGTAGATAATAACAGAGAAACAAAAATAACCTCTGACGAGTTATCAATAATTCTGACGTTATCAAAACAATTAGGGTTATCTCAAGAAGAAGTTAAATTGATCAACTATTCAATACTTCCAATTAAAAAGTACGACATCCAAGATGTTATTAAGAGTCTTAAGAACATAGGAGTGATTCTTTATTCTAACAAAGAAAACACTATTTATGTAGCGGACGAGATGGTAAGGATTTTAAGGAAAGTTAGGCAGAAAGAAGTCGCAGAAAAATTTTACAGAAGAACACTAAAGCTACTAAGAGAGCCAATTATAAATCAAATTGCAAGAGAACACAATATTGACAGAAAATTAAATTATTCGGATAAAATTGAAGAAATAATAAAAGAAGGTGTTTCCTTTACCAATCTCTTACTTGAAGATATTTACAAACCTGCAAGTACTTTAACTTCAAAGAAAAAAACCCTAAACGAACTTTGTGAAAAAGGATTAAACATAAATAATTTAAGGGGTAGCGTTCTAGATGATAAAATTGACAGTCTTATTAAACATTTTGAAACTGTTGAGAAAGATGAGAAAGTAGGGATTTCAATAGATGGATTTGACAAATTATTGACCGATTTAAACAATTCTTTACCAAAATTGAATAAGCAAATTAAACAACAGTTTGAATTTCAAGAAGAATATGTTTTAAAGGCCGAATTTCTTTTAGACTACAACATCAAGCCAAGAGATATTTTAGATTTACTTATTAAAGAGGATCTAATAAAGTTTATCAAGGAAAATGGAGTAAAGCAAAGAGGTGATGACATATTGAATATATTAAACCAATATAAAGATGTAGAAAATCTATATCTCGAGAATTATGAAAATGTCGCCTATCGTAATTACAATTTATTGAAAGAAAACGGGATTGACGTCAAGGAAGCAGAATTAGGGTTAAAATTCGAAGAATTGACAAAAAACATCTTTGCAGGTCTTGGATTCAATGTTGATGATAATTTCAAAAACAAAATAAATACAAGTAAGGATATGATGGATATCCTTTTAAACCTTGATAACAATGAAATCATTATTGTCGAGTGCAAAACTTCAAAAGAGAGAGGTTACAATAAGTTCAGCACAGTTTCTAGACAATTGAAGTCTTATCAAAATGTAGCATTAAAAAATGATTTAAGAATCGTAAAAATATTATTGGTTTCTCCAGAATTCACTGATGACTTTATATCAGATTGTGAAATGGATACCGAAATGAACTTGTCATTGGTAACAGCTTCTTCATTATTAAATATTGCTGAAGCTTTTAAAGATTCGAAATACACTTTATTCCCTCATGTTCTTTTTAGAGACGTAGTCTTAAATGAAGAACGTATTATTAAGGCTTTAAGTAAGTAAAATAAATTTAAATAATTACAAATGAATAAAACAACAAAAAAATTACTAATTGTAATAGGAATTCTAAGTATTTTAGCTGGAATTGTCCGATATTTTCAAGGAGATAATATAGATTTACTTTTGGCATTTGTTATAGGAATAACCTTATTTGGCTCTATATATTTCACAAAATCTGTTAATAAAAAATATATTTGGTTTTTGAAACCAATACCTTAAAACGATTCACATTTCCGGAGCCAAAAAAATCCCTTTCAACACAATCGTTGAAAGGGATTTCATATTTCAGATAAAAATGAAAAGCTTACGCTTCTACTTCCTCTTCTTTTTTCTCAAGTAACAAATCTGCAGCTTTTTTCTTTACTGTGTCATACATTACTGGTGTTGCGATGAACAATGATGAGTATGTACCTACTACAACACCTACCATCAATGCAAAGATTAATCCTCGGATTGACTCGGCACCAATGAAGAAAATACACATCAATACGATTAGTGTTGTCAATGACGTATTTAACGTACGGCTCAATGTACTATTCAAGGCGCGGTTAATTACATTACCAAAGCCCCACGAAGGATTGTCATTGAAATACTCTCTAATACGGTCAAAAACAACCACGGTATCATTCAGCGAGTAACCAATTACGGTAAGAATCGCCGCAATAAATGACTGGTCGATTTCCATTGAGAATGGCATAATGTTCTGTGTCAATGAGAATACTCCAAGTACAATCAATACATCATGGAATACCGCCACAACAGCACCTAAACTAAACTGCCATCTTCTAAAACGTAATAAAATGTATAAAAATACTACGATCAACGAACCAAATACAGCCCAGAACGAATCCTTTTTAATATCATCGGCAATCGAAGGACTTACTTTATAGTACTCCATAATTCCAGCAACTTTGGCGTCGTTATCACTCTTAAACTCTTCTTCGGTCATTCCCGTTGGCAAGTGTGACTTCACAGCAGTATATAACATAGACTGAATTTCTTGATCTACTTCAGATCCAGTTTCATCCACCTTATATTTGGTTGTGATTTTCAATTGGTTATTACCACCGTAGGTTTTTGCCTCAGCACTTCCAAATTGTGAAACAAGGTCTTGAGTTACCGCTGGCGCATCAACATCCTGTGCAAAACGAACTGTGTATGTACGCCCACCCACAAAGTCAACACCTTGGTTAAGACCATTAGTAAACAATGAACCTAAACTTAAAGCAATTACAATTCCTGAAATGATATACGCCATTTTGCGCTTTCCAAGGAAGTTGATATTTACGTTTTTGAACAAGTTCTTCGTTGCTCCCGTAGAGAATAATAATGGTTTTCCATTCTTCGTGTAACTGTCGATAAACAATCTTGTAATGAAAATAGCAGTAAACAATGAAGTTAAAATACCTATCAATAAGGTAGTTGCAAATCCTTGAATAGGTCCTGTTCCAAATACTAAAAGAATGATACCTGTTAGTGCCGTTGTAATATTGGCATCAAGAATGGAAGATAATGCATTCTGGAAACCATCTTTAATCGCATCTTTTTGAGATTTCCCTTTATCCAACTCTTCCCGGATCCTTTCAAAAATAAGTACGTTCGCATCCACCGAAATACCAATGGTCAATACAATACCGGCAATTCCAGGTAATGTTAATACAGCACCCAATCCTGCTAATACTCCAAAAATGAACAAGATGTTCACCACCAAAGCAACATCGGCAAAGGCTCCTGCTTTTCCGTAGTAAAAAATCATCCAAACCAATACCAAAAACAATGCGATGATAAATGAAATCATACCACTATTGATAGCTTCGGCACCTAGCGTAGGACCAACAACTTCTGCTTGAATAATATCGGCACTTGCAGGTAATTTACCAGCACGAAGTACGTTTGCTAAATCTTGTCCTTCAAGGATATTAAAGTCTCCTGTAATTTCTGAACGTCCTCCAGCAATTCCTCCTGGCGATGTTACACCTGGCGCAGAGTATACAATATCATCAAGTACAATGGCAATTTGCGAATTATTTGTGTTTGCATTTTTGGTCATTTCTTCCCAAATCTTAGCTCCTTTACCATTCATTTGCATAGATACAGCTACGTTGCTAAATTGGTCATACGTTTGAGCAGCATCTGTCACAACACCTCCCGAAAGTGGTGGCGTCATTTCACGATTTCCTCTAATGGCGTAAAGTCCCGTAGCGGTCATTGTCTCCTCGTTTCCATCTCTGGTCACTTGGATGTCCGCTGGCTTTTCCCAGATAAACTTTGTAAAACGTTGCTCTTGTGGCAATAATGCTCTCACTTGTGGCATACGTAAATAAGCATTGATAGTAGCAGTATCTTTCAAAGCAAATGTTGCGATTACTGGACGACCCGCAAATCCTTGAGATACCATTTTGTAGAAAATAGGGTTTTGCTTTTCTATATCTTCGGTTGACTCATCTACTTTTTCACCGTCAAGAAGATCACTAATATCATCACCTTCAGTTGCTGTTGTATCTTGTTCAGTTTCGGCAACTTCTTCAGCTGTTTCGTTAGCTGGATTTTTTAATGCTTCAATTTCAGCAACTTTAGCATTAGCTTCTTGTAAGAAACCAAACATTTCCTCAAACTTGTACACATCCCAAAACTCTAATTGCGCTGTACTCTGTAATAGTTTTGATACACGCTCTACATCTTTCGCTCCTGGTAATTCAACTAAAATACGAGCAGAATTCCCTAAACGCTGAATGTTAGGCTGTGTTACCCCAAACTTATCAATACGCTTACGCAATACTTCAAAAGCAGATGTAATAGACTCATCGATTTTTCTGTCGATAACAGTCTTCACTTCGTCATTACTCATGGAAGCATCAATATCATCTTCAAGGTTTTTATTGAAAAAGATATCGGGCGATGCAAGATTGTTTTCTCCGTCAAGTGCTTCAAAAGAAGCGTAGAATGACTCAAGATAGGTTTCTTGCGCATCTTTTTGACGCTCATCTGCGGCATCAAGTGCTTGGTTAAAAGCTGGGTCTTTTGTGTTATTTGCTAATCCTTTAAGGATGTCTTTTACACTAATTTGTAGGATTACGTTAATACCACCTTTTAAGTCAAGACCCTTGTTAAGCTCTTTCTCTTTAGCAGTTTTGTAATCGATACCCATCATTATTGGGTTTCCTGCAACGCTATCCAAATAAGCAACCTCAGCGGCAGCTCTTTCGTTAGGTTGGTCTTTAGAAAATTTTGACTGCGCATACGTCGCCGCCTCATCTTCTACTTTGTTTGCTAAGTATGTGTAGGATAATTGGTATAAACTTACCAATCCAAACAATACCGCAAAAACTGTAATAAGTCCTTTATTTGTCATTTTTTGGGTTTTAATTTTAATTTTTAAAATCGGGCGAATTTACTATCTATCGCTCGATTGGACAATTATTTTGTTATAAATTATAAGTGTGTGGCTATCTTCTGAAATTTGACAACCTTGATTAAATGAATATTAAAAAACCATGCATTAAAGCGTTGCTTATTTAAATAATTTCATTTGAGTTTTTTGGGAGATGCATTTCAGAATTAAAAGCATCATGAATAGTTGTTCCCTTAGCTTAGTGGGCCTGCGCGCACTTCGGGAATGTTATGTGCATTGCATTGAATTGCAATATCGTTTGTTCTGTTTGAAATATAGGCAACAGCGTCGCTATTCTCTTTTCCAAAAATGATAATTTCAGGGTTTGAAAAATAAACGTTGGGTGTTGAAAATCTAAGAACTTTTGTTTCAAATTGAACGATTGTTCCATCAAGGCCCCTTTCGGTATCGCTACCGTTTTGGATTTCGTGAACGTCTATTTTGTATGTATTCTGAGTATCTTCCGAAGGAAATTTTAACGGAACGCTACCATCAATACTACCAAGATATAATGCGCTGTTCTTTTCCGAAGTCAACATACGCTTTACTTGCGCTGCATCGAGGTTACTGTGATAGCTAATGGTTACTTTTCCTTGCACCGCATTTTCGATGGCGATGTTTTGTACCCCTATGCGCTCTAATTGCTCGGTAACATTTGAAATGGCATTCTGGCTAGCTTCCTTTGAAATTTGGCTAGCACCAAATTCTACCACAATTTCTTGATTGCGCAGTGCATCTCTGTCAATGCTAACGCCAACCGCGACCAAGACAGTGAATAAAACCGGTAAGAACCATTTAAATTTCATCGCGCCAAATATAAAAAAAATAAAGACGGTAATGGTAGTGTCTTTACTTATAATCTGCTAAAAAACAACTTGCTTTGGTAAAGTTGGTTATGTTGTAAAATTTTAAAACAAATCAAATATCAAAATCAACATAAATTTTTTATTTGAAAAAAAAAGTACTTTTAAACTAACTCCCAGTTTATATGGCAATATCAAAATCCCGTATTAAATGAAAATTTCACTACTTCACATTTTAATAAAAAAATGGGTGCTCCTAATTTTTCTGTTAGCTACCATCAAATATTCTTTGGCGCAAACGACAGAGATACCTGATTCCGTTTTTGAACAATCTCTTATTAATTTAGGAATTGATAGTGATGGTATTATCAACGGGCAAGTATTAACTAGTGATATCAACACCATCGTAACCCTTGACCTTTCACAGCAAGCAGCCTTAGACATAACTGGGATTGAGGATTTTACAGCCTTAGAAGTCTTAGATGTTACGAATAACAGTCTTACTTCTATAAATTTGAGCAATAACATCCAGTTAAGAGAACTCTATATCAGCAATACTGGTGGTGAAAATCTTTTAATTACATCCTTAGATTTAAGTAATAATATAAATCTAGAAGAGCTCTACAGTGAAGATTTATTCTTTTTATCGTACCTCAATTTAAAAAATGGAAATAACGAGGAATTGACCGTAACATTTTTATGCGGCAGTGGCGGCAGCGGACCATGTGAACTTGATGATTTAGACTGCGTGCTAATTGATGATGAAATCGCCGCAAATAGCAACCAACCTCCATATAACACTTGGTTTATCCAAGCAGATTTCGTGTACTCAGAAGATTGTATTTTGAATGTTCCTGACAATCAAGAAAAACTGTTTGCTATATATCCAAATCCAGTGGAAGACACATTAATACTACGTAATAAAAATAGCAACACAGATCAACTGCAAATCAAAGTGTTTTCCATGCAAGGACAGCTTTTAAAGTCACTAAGCGCTTCTATGAATAGTATTTACAGTTTAGATGTTTCTAGTTATGCAAAAGGTGTTTATTTTGTTTCTATTGAAAATGAAAGTGGCGACATTGAATCTATAAAATTTGTGAAGAAATAGCGCTTTTTATTAAAATGAATTCAACAAAAAAACCTCACAAGCCTAATGACCTGTGAGGTTTCATCATATTTTGAAAAAGGATTTTTACAATTCTAACAAAGCGTTTGTTGCACTCACACCATCAGCACTTTCTTTCATGTGTGCTTTTTCGGCATCCGTCAATTTGATATCAACTATTTTCTCGATTCCATTTTTTCCTAGTACTACGGGAACACCAATACATAGGTCATTCATGCCATATTCACCTTCCAATAATACCGAACAGGGGAAAATCTTTTTCTGGTCACAAGCAATGGCTTGTACCAACGCAGATACCGCAGCACCTGGCGCATACCATGCAGATGTACCCAACAATCCTGTTAAGGTTGCTCCTCCCACTTTAGTCGCTTCTTTTACTTCATCCAATCTTTCTTGAGAAATGAACTCAGATACAGGTACGCTATTTCTGGTAGCAAGACGTGTTAATGGCACCATCCCTTTATCACTATGTCCACCAATTACCATTCCGTCAACATCACTTATTGGAGCATCCAGTGCTTCGGCCAAACGATATTTAAAACGAGCGCTGTCAAGTGCACCACCCATACCTATAATTCTATTTTTTGGCAATCCTGTTGTTTTGTGTGCCAAGTACGTCATCGTGTCCATTGGATTACTCACAACGATTAAAATAGTGTTTGGAGAGTGCTTTACTAAGTTACCCGAAACCTCTTTTACAATCCCTGCATTGATACCAATTAGCTCTTCGCGAGTCATTCCTGGCTTACGCGGAATTCCACTTGTAATTACACAAACATCACTGTTGGCTGTTTTGCTATAATCGTTTGTCGAACCTACGATGCGCGTATCAAAACCATTTAAAGAAGCTGTTTGCATCAAGTCCATCGCTTTCCCTTCGGCGAAGCCTTCTTTGATATCAACAAGTACAACTTCACTTGCAAAATTTTTAATAGCAATATATTCTGCACAACTTGCGCCTACTGCTCCGGCACCAACAACTGTTACTTTCATCTGTAATTTTTTTTGGTTGTTTTCACAACGTTAATTAGTAATTTCTTTCTATTTCAGAAGTTCCAAATGCACATTATTTCCGAAGAAATTGCGCTGCTGAAATTTTACGCAAAAGTACAATTTATCTGCGTTTTAATAAACCTTAATGAACACTATTTTAGAAGTTTGCTTACGCTGAAATGAGGAAAAAAATTTAAATTCCGAAATTCAATCCTGCCGAAAGTGAGTTGAATTCTGAAAGCGTGTAATCCACATTAAATTTGAAGAAACCCAATTTTAAGTGCGCTCCCACATTTGCTCGTACACCAGAAATTTTTTGAGAAATAGAAAACGGATTCGTAAATGTGCTCGTATTCTCTAATAATGGAATACCCGCTCTCACTTGGTATGTACCCAAAACACCAAAATCTGAAGTGCCAGTCAAATACCCTACACCACCATAAACATTAAAAATTGGCAGCTTAGTTGAAGCTTGTAATTGAAACACATAGCTGTTCTGCTGAACATCAAATTGCTGATTCTCACCATCGATAATATCGGTATCTGTAAAATCGTAATTGGCATCAAGATGGGTGTAGCCAACTACCCCAGCAATGGCTACGGGAAAAATTTTATCTGCTGGTAACAACTTAGTGAATTCATATTGTAATCCAACTCCGTAGAGTCCAAGCTTTACATCCTCTTGTTCTACTTTTGGAAAATATCTTGCTTTGATTTCGGCACCTTTAAACAAGCCCAATCGTGCTTGTAAAAATGCGCTCGGTACAATATTTACATTTGCAGAGGCTAATCCTTGTGGCAATTCAAATTCTACTTCCTGCCGGGGCATTCCTGGCACAATGTTATCAACTTCAGCAAAGACCCTTATTTCTGGGTCATTTTCACCAAGTGCCGTGGCAACCATTTTTGAAGTACTTCCATCTCTAAATTGTAGATTGTTGTAGTCGTTTGTATTCAGTAAAAAGCGTTGGCTTTCATCATTGCTAAACGTAGCATTTGCCACAAACGATATTTCAAACCTAAGCGGTTTTTTAGATTCGGCTGTTTGAATCCACCCATTTGAAGTGCTGTACATCATTGCCTCAGCAGCTGGAGCGATATACGAGGAAGTAAATCGTTGTGCGTCCTCAATACCCGCAGCGAGTAAATCTTCTAGATTTTGTTGTGCTATTGAATTTGTAGCTATCAATAAAGTGAATGCAATACATAACTTTTTCATAAAAATAAATTTTGTTCAAATAAAACGGAACGTTGAATTCAAAAGTATACATTAATTTAAAAATTAAAATTTCCGAAGGACTTAAAAACTCCTTAAATCCTATAATGCAAAGACACATTAGTATTTAAGAACTTCCCAAGAGAAACGGTACCCGCCACATAAAATTTATTGAAATGATAATTCATTCCTAAATTTCCTTTTACCAATGTGTTTGCGTCTTCAAGAGCCGTGAACGCTTCATTTAAAAGATTTAAAAACAAATCGCCTTCTCCACCCATTGTGTAGTCAAATTTGTTGGATAAAACTGCAAATGAGCCTACGACCTCAAAATCATTAAACCTTTTTGAACCTATAATTTGCCCTGTCCAAGAATTGGCATCCACCGTCAACGAATTGATAATCGCCAAAGGAATATCTCCTGGCTCCGGATTTGATTGTTTAATAGCAAAATCGTCAAAGTAAATTTGCGAATCAAATAACGAATACGCGACTTGCACGGCAACCTCAACGCCGTTAGTATCATCTGGTTGTTGCCAATATTGGCTCACATTGTGCTTTATCGCAGCACCAAAGGTTTGATAGCCGCTTTCATCAATTTTTATCTCGGGGGCGTATTGTATTGTAAGTTCGGTTTCTCGCCAAAGCCCCACACTTGCTTGCAGGTAAGGATAGTAAAACGTACTCTGTTTTGCTCCTTCAAATGTTTGCAGTTCATAGTCATCGCCGTCGAGGACAAAGTCATAAAACACGTTGGTGTCGCCACCTAGTGCTGTGGGAACTTGGGCAGTATTGGCTCCACGAATATTGAGACTTATAAAATCTGAATTCGATACCGTAAACGACTGCTGAGATTTTGGCACAGGTAAAATATTAAAATGAATGGAGCCATCTACTTCAAATAAATACAATCCTGTTGCCGTTGTGTGCCAACTTGAGCTGGATTGAAATACGGCGGCATCGGCGGCTGGCGAAACATATTGATTACTGATAAAAACCATATCGACCAAAAAGTCTTCCACATCTGCAATAAATGTTTGCGCATTTGCTGAAATAGTGCCGATTAAAAATAAAGTGAATAAAATGCTTTTTTGCATTTGGGGCAGTTGCAATAGTTTCATTGTAAAATGATTGGTCGGGTTGGGTTGGGTTTTATAGTTACTGAAATCAGCTAAAGATAAAACCTCTACAATAATATGAAATTATAGCAGAGGTTTTTGTTGTTTTAAATTTCAGAAGAAAAACTATGCATCAATATTTGCGTATTTAGCATTTTTCTCAATGAATTCTCTACGTGGTGGCACTTCATCACCCATTAACATAGAGAATACGCGGTCTGCCTCAGTTCCACTATCAATAGTTACTTGACGCAGTGTTCTAAATGCTGGATTCATTGTAGTATCCCATAATTGTTGTGCATTCATCTCTCCAAGACCCTTATAACGCTGGATACTTGCGCTTCCACCAAACTCTTCGTTAAAAGCATCACGCTCCTTGTCGTTCCAAGCATATTCCTTTTTTGCTCCTTTTTTAACCAAGTATAATGGTGGGGTTGCGATGTATACATACCCATTTTCCACAAGTTGGCGCATGTACCTAAAAAAGAAGGTTAATATTAAGGTAGAAATGTGACTACCATCAACATCGGCATCACACATGATGACTACTTTGTGATAGCGCAGTTTTGTTAGATTCAATTCTTTACTATCCTCTTCTGTACCAATAGTTACACCGAGTGCCGTAAAAATATTCCTGATTTCTTCGTTCTCAAATACTTTGTGCTGCATCGCCTTTTCCACATTCAAAATTTTACCACGTAATGGTAGTATGGCTTGGAAATTACGGTCACGACCCTGTTTTGCCGTTCCACCTGCCGAGTCTCCCTCGACAAGAAATACTTCACATTTTTCTGGGTCTTGCTCTGAGCAGTCACTCAATTTTCCTGGCAAACCGCCACCGCTCATTACAGTTTTACGCTGCACCATCTCACGAGCCTTACGCGCTGCGTGACGTGCTGTTGCAGCAAGTATTACTTTTTGAACAATGATTTTAGCATCATTAGGATTTTCTTCAAGGTAGTTTTCAAGCATTTCAGAAACCGCTTGGCTCACTGCACTAGTTACTTCTCTGTTTCCTAATTTTGTTTTTGTTTGTCCTTCAAATTGTGGCTCTTGTACTTTTACTGAAATAATCGCCGTCAAACCTTCTCTAAAATCGTCTCCAGCAATATCAAATTTTAATTTATCCAGCATTCCAGAAGCATCTGCATACTTCTTGAGTGTATTTGTCAATCCACGACGGAAACCGCTCAAATGCGTTCCTCCTTCGTGCGTATTAATATTGTTTACATACGAGTGTAAATTTTCGTTATACGATGTATTATAAACCATCGCAACCTCTACAGGGATATCGTTTTTCTCCCCTTCCATTGAAATTACATCACCAATCAACATTTCTCTATTTCCATCTAGAAAACGGATAAATTCCTTTAATCCTTCCTCGCTATGGAACGTTTCCCCTTTAAATGCACCATCCTCTTCTGTAAACCTTTTATCTTGTATTGTAATGGTGATACCTTTGTTAAGAAAAGACAACTCACGTAGACGGCTTGCCAGAGTATCATAGCTATATTCAAGCGTTTGCTGGAAAATCTGCTCATCTGGTGTAAATGTTACTTCAGTACCACGATAATCAGTTTCACCCACACTTTTTACGGGATACATTGTTTTACCGCGTTCGTATTCCTGCTCATAAATTTTTCCATCACGAAAAACAGTCGCTTTTAAATGTGCCGAAAGTGCATTTACAACACTCACACCCACACCGTGCAAACCACCAGAAACCTTATAGCTATCTTTATCAAACTTTCCACCGGCACCAATCTTGGTCATTACCACCTCAAGTGCAGACACACCTTCTTTTTTATGCATATCCACAGGGATACCACGACCGTTATCTCTAACGGTAATACTATTGTCCTCGTTAATCCACACATGAACAGTATCACAATGACCCGCTAATGCCTCATCAATAGAGTTATCAATAACCTCATACACAAGATGGTGCAAACCGCGTACTCCCACATCTCCAATGTACATGGATGGACGCATGCGCACATGTTCCATTCCCTCTAATGCCTGTATCTGGTCAGCTCCGTAATTACCTTTATTCTGTTCTTCGCTCATAAATTATTAGCTTCAATTATACGCTTTATATTTTCTTCGGAAATATATAACAACGAAGCCCTGAGAGGACTTTAAAACCGCTTTTTTCCGAAGTATGACAAATATAACCAAACCCACTCCAAAATGAGGGGATTCGGCAGTTTTTAGGGGTTAAGTTATTAACAAAACATTGTGAAAAACCCTGCTTTTTAAATGGTTTAAAATTTCCGAAGAAAATCAAGCATGAATTAGGATAAACTTGATGCGTCTAAATGTAAGATTGAGATAAAGATTTTATGAAAGTTGTAACATTTCGGTATTGAAAATCAAGGTATCTTTAAATTCTTTAAAACAACAATTATGAAAAAAATAATGATTGCCGTAATGGCATTTACAGTAACTGCGCTTATGAGCACAGATGCTACCGCTCAAAAATTTAAGGATCTAGATAAAAGCCCAATGGATGTTGCGGCATTCCCGTCAGACTACAAAGTCTCAAACAAACTCGTGAAAGTGCAATACAGCCGCCCACAACTTAAGGATCGTGCGCTGGCGAAACTAGCGCCTAATGGTGAGGTTTGGAGAACCGGAGCCAATGAAGCAACTGAAATTACTTTTTATGTACCAATGAAGGTTGGGAATACCATAGTTCAACCAGGAACATATTCATTATTTACAATTCCTGGAGAAAAGGAATGGACCGTGATTATCAACAAAGCTTCAAACGTTTGGGGTTCTTATACGTATGACCAAAAAATGGACGTTGCCAGAACGAAGGCGACAGTTAATATGAGAAAGGATACAATTGAGGCGTTTTCAATCGCATTTGATGAATCTTCAACTGGAGTTACTATGTATATGGGCTGGGGCAATGTAATCGTTGCTGCCGATTTTACAGCAGTGAAAGATACAATGTCAAGCATGAAAAAATAAGTTTATTGAAAACTTTATAAAACTAAAAATCCCGAATCTTTATAAGGTTCGGGATTTCTGATTTTTATACCTCGATTATCTTTTAAGGAATATTCAAATATTTGTGTGTCTGCAAGCTTACCAACCATTTTGGGTTTGCCATCACATAATCTACAATTTGAGGAATGACTTTATCTCTTTTGCTCCACTCCGGCTGTAAAAACAACTTACAATTTTTGTTCACTTTTGCGGCTTGCTCTTCCGCAAAGCGGAAATCGTCCTTATTATAAATGATCATTTTTAATTCATTTGCCTGCTCATAAACTTTTTCTGTGGGTAGCATTCGTTTTTTTGGAGATAAACAAATCCAATCCCAAGTTCCTGAAAGCTCATAAGCTCCGCTCGTTTCAATGTGCGTGTCAACGCCTTTTGATTTGAGCATTTGCGTTAGTGGATTCATATCCCACATTAAAGGTTCTCCTCCTGTAATGACAATTGTTTTTGAATGCTTAACCGCATTGTCAACAATACTCTCGATAGAGGTTGGTGGATGACTTTTAGGATTCCAACTCTCTTTTACATCGCACCAGTGGCATCCCACATCGCAACCGCCGACGCGAATAAAATATGCAGCGGTACCTTTGTGATACCCCTCACCTTGTATGGTGTAAAACTCCTCCATCAATGGCAACATCGTGCCATTATCAACCTTGTTTTGAATCTCTATTTCCATTACGGCAAAGGTACACTTTTCACAAATTATGCATCATTTAAACACAATTAAAAGAGTATGAGACTTCACCCTAGGTAGTTCATCGGAAATTAAATGCAATATGTCCAAAATCTAAAAAAAATGCCGTGAAAAAAAACTCGTGCTGTTACTTTTGAAAAAAAACATGAGAAATTTACTATATATCCTCTTATTATTTATTTCAATTAATGCAACTGCTCAGGTAGGTATTGGTACTACTTCGCCAGACGACGGTTCAGCTTTGGAAATACAGAGTACATTAGGCGCATTTGTACCCCCCAGAATGACAACCACTCAAATGAACAATATACCAACGCCTCTTGACGGAGCAATCGTTTATAATAGTTCAGAAAACAGCCTCTTTATTAGAACAAACGGCGTTTGGTCATCACTTACAAACACAAATAAAGGAACGTTAATTGTTAATAAAAATTATTCAGGCGGCAACAATGCTATCCTAGGTGGAAACAACACCTATTATGAATTCCCTATTGGTATCGCAGATATTTTAGTAAATGATAACGCACTCTACACAGTAACAGGTAATGGTACGATTACCGTAAAAGAATCTGGAAATTATCTATTATCAGCTTCTTTTTCTTCAAACAACGCACCCTCAGGCAATAGCAAATATATTATTGCCGTAACCATAAATGGAACTCTAATTGGTTACCTTTCTAGAGGATTTACAAGCTTACCTTCTTCAGATTTTTGGGGAACAAGTGGTACTTTAATGTACCCCATTACCGCTAATCAAACCGTCAGGTTTAGATATGTATTTAATAATAACAACAATCCTATAAACGCAGCCTTTTTTAATTTTGGAATAAATAAATTAAATTAATATTTCTCTTCGGAAGCTTTATACAATTACTATTTTTATCCAAAATAACAACCATGGCAGACAAACAAGCTTTCTTTGACCACATTACCGAAGGGTACCAAACCAAAGGTGATTCAATAATTATGGGTTCGGCAATGCTCGACGGAGAAACCATAACCAATGCATTCGTAAAAATTCCTTTAAAAACAATCAACCGTCACGGCCTCATCGCTGGAGCAACGGGTACAGGAAAAACAAAAACCCTGCAAGTGCTTGCCGAAAACCTGAGCGAAAAAGGCGTGCCCGTTTTATTGATGGACATGAAAGGAGATTTAAGCGGTATTGCCATGCCAAGTCCCGGACATGCGAAAATTGATGAGCGACACGAAAAAATTGGAATTCCATTTGAGTCCAAAAAATTTCCTGTGGAAATTTTAACGCTGTCAGAACAAGAAGGTGTTCGCATGCGAGCCACCGTGAGTGAGTTTGGTCCCGTATTGCTATCAAGGATTTTAGATTTAACCGAAACGCAAAGTGGAATTGTCGCCGTGATTTTCAAATATTGTGACGACAACAAATTGCCATTACTCGACTTGAGAGATTTCAAGAAAATGCTCAACTACGTTACCGAAGAAGGTAAAGAAGAAATTCAAAAAGACTACGGTAGAATGTCAACGAGCTCAACGGGTTCTATTCTTCGGAAAGCAATAGAAATCGAACAACAAGGAGGTGATTTATTCTTTGGAGAAAAGTCGTTCGAAACAGACGATTTGTTGCGTACCGATAAAAACGGGATGGGATATATCAATATTTTACGATTGACCGATATCCAAGACAAGCCGAAATTATTTTCAACATTTATGCTCTCCCTATTGGCCGAAATCTATGCTACGTTTCCAGAGCAAGGCGATAGCGGAAGACCCGAATTGGTTATTTTCATTGATGAAGCGCACCTTATTTTTAATGAAGCGAGTGACGCACTACTCGACCAAATTGAAAGTATTGTAAAATTAATACGTTCAAAAGGCGTGGGTCTTTATTTTGTAACACAAAACCCTACGGATGTGCCAGATGCTGTATTGGGACAATTGGGATTAAAAATTCAACATGCATTGCGTGCCTTTACCGCAAAAGACAGAAAAGCCATTAAATTAACCGCAGAAAATTATCCTATTAGCGAATATTACAAAACGGATGAGGCATTGACCTCTATGGGAATTGGAGAAGCGATGATAAGTGCGCTAAACGAAAAAGGGATTCCCACTCCGCTTGCCGTAACCATGCTACGTGCACCAATGAGCAGAATGGACGTTCTTGAAGATAGCGAATTGCGAGATTTGATTAACACTTCAAAAATGGTGAAAAAATACAATGAAGTTGTTGACCGCGAAAGCGCCTACGAAATGCTCAACAAAAAGATAGAAATTGCCGAAAAAGAAGAGGCAAAAGAAAAAGCTAGAAAGGAAAAGGAGGAAGCCGAAAAAGTTACGAGTCGAAGAGCGACCACTCGCAGTAGCAATAGACAAAACCCTTGGATTAAGACATTGACAAGCCCCACTGTTATAAGAAGTGTTTTAGGTATTCTTGGAAAAATGATGCGTTAATTGGATAAAAAAATAGTTCAAAAAAAAGAATAATTTTTTATCTAAAGATTAACTATCAATAAAGACTTTTATAAGGTAAGTTTTCTACTTTTGCACCGTTTAAAAACGAAACATTAATCAAAAAAACCCAGCGGAAATAGAAGTAAATTCTCGACGCATTACCTATGAAAAAAACGATACTTTTAGGAATAGTAGCATCATTAGCATTTATTCAATGCGAAACAAAAACCGATAAATTTGCCGTTGGTGATGGAAGCGTTGGCCCGGTCAACAACGAAACAACGGTAAAGCAATTAGATTCTATTTTCGCAAACGACAGTATTGTTGCGCTTACCCCAATCAAAGATGCCATTGGCACGCAAGGCGAAGTCGAATTATTTGAAAAAGGTGGAAAAAAATTACTTTTACTTTCTCCCGACGATGAAAATAATCCTGAAGCTACCATTACAAATATTCGAGTTTTTGACGAACGTTTTAAGACCAACAAAGGCTTAAACATTAAAAGCACCTATAAAGACATTAAGGATAACTATGAAATTGCAGGGATACAAACTAGCTTCGACGCGGTTGTGCTTTTTCTGAAAGATAGCGATGTTTATATTACCATTGACAAAAAAGAACTTCCAGAAAATTTACGCTACGACCCAAGTTTAACGATTGAAGCATCACAAATTCCTGACGCTGCAAAATTTAAATATTTTATGGTTGGCTGGGACGAAAGCGAAGAGTAACTTCTATAAATTTTTAAATATTTAAAAAGCCTGTGGTTTAAAAACTACAGGCTTTTTTAAGTTTCTGAAATTTCTACTATTTCATATTTCCGAAGAAGAAAAACCTTGCTTTAGCGTTGCTTTCAACACACAAACTTCTGTTAATGTCATTTAGTAGATCAGTTGAAACTAATATCTTTAAATCATTAACCAAAAAACAACTTAATCATGATTAAAATATTAGGACTTATTATGACCATTGGAGGAGCAATTGCTCTAATTTTAGGGGTTCTATCTGCTTTTGGAAGCATGAATATTGGTAATGCTCAATGGCCTTCAATTATTTTAGGAGTTGTATTCTTTTTTGCGGGAATTGGTCTTTTAAAATACCGTAAAGATACTGATGTTGTTGATGCTGAGAATAATTAATAAATTTACTTATTTAATTTTCTATGAGCAAAATACAACCGTTCCATTTAGCTATTCCCGTTCATGATCTTGCTGCATGTCGCAAATTTTACAGAGATATTTTAGGTTGTGAAGAAGGACGCAGTAGCGACCATTGGGTTGACTTCAATTTTTTTGGACACCAACTAGTAATCCACTATAAAGAATCAAACAATGAGCCTAAAACTTCAAACCCAGTTGATGGCAAAGATGTTCCAGTTCCCCATTTTGGCGTTGTACTTTCCATGGATGATTTCAATTCTTTAGCCGAAAAATTAAAAACAAAAAGTATTGAATTTATCATTGAACCCTATACTAGATTTAAAGGGCTCGCGGGTGAACAATCCACTTTGTTCTTTAAAGACCCTTCAGGAAATGCGCTTGAATTTAAATCGTTTAAAGACATCAATCAATTATTTGCAATTTAATATATAAAATCATGAATCAATCTAATGCCATAAAGCCTGTTATCATAAGACAGGTGTTTATTTTGCTCATTATTTTATTAATAGGAGTGTTGATTTTTAGAGAAATGCTCCCTTACTTTTCTGGTGTTTTAGGAGCTGTTACCATTTATGTATTGATGCGTCCATGGATGACAAAACTTGTAAAAAAAGGATGGAAGCCAGATTGGGCAGCTGCATTTTTAATGTTTATTTCTTTTATAGGAATATTGCTTCCTGTAACTGGTATTGTCATCATGCTAGGAAATAAAATAGGCGAGGCCGTAAGAAATTCACAAAAAGTAACCGAAGCTTTTAAAAATCAACTAGAAAATTGGGAAGGAAAGCTGGGCTATGATCTAAGTTCACAAATAGACGTTGGTGCAGTATCTTCATGGATTTCCGAAAATTTACAAGGATTTGCCGGCGGCACATTTACCATTTTCATTGCAATTGGTATCATGTATTTCTTATTATATTATATGCTTACCGGTAGACAACAGCTTAAAGATTCTCTTTATGAATATGTACCAATCAATAGGGTAAATCTAAAAGAAATTGGAAAAGAAATAAACCACATGGTACGCTCAAACGCTTTGGGTATTCCTATGGTTGCAATAGCGCAAGGCGTAATTGCACTCATCGGTTTTTTTATCTTTGGTATTAAAGACCCTTTCTTTTGGTTTGTAATTGTAACAATTGGTTCAATGATTCCATTCGTAGGGACGCTGCTTGGCATCATTCCTGTTTTTTTATTGACACTTTCGACTGGAGATAATTTTCAAGCTTGGGCAATATTGATTTATGGTCTTGTAGTCGTTGGTTCGACTGATAATATTATTAGACTTTATGTATTAAAAAAACTGGATAATGTTCATCCATTGATTACTTTGATTGGTGTAATTGTTGGAGTTCCACTTTTTGGTTTTATTGGATTAATTTTTGGACCTCTACTCATTAGTCTATTTATTGTTATTGTTAGGATTTACAAAAAGGAATATGGAAAGGAAGTTCCACAAGAATCCGAGGAAATACTTTAACTAATTTTAATAGTCCTTCTGAAAACAAATAACAAAATTTTAAATAAATTAAATTTCACAAATTGTACTTTTACGTAAAACCTAACAAATATGTTCTTCAACAAGAAAAATAAAAATACAGATAAAGAAAATGCTTCTAAAGAGACTTCTTTTTTTGAAGAAAAGATAAATGACACCTTTGAAGATAAGGTAGTAAAAGTTGATGATGATGATATCGAGGTATTACTCGAAAATGAAGAAGCAGTGGAAAAGAAACTTTCTGGCGTAAACTCATTGACCAAATATCTTGAAATTGGAAAAATTATGTTCGGGATGATCAAGGATATCAAGCGCGGTGCTTATACAAATGTACCTTGGTTCACCATTGCCACAATTGTAATGTCCCTCTTATATGTTTTAAATCCCCTAGATTTGGTGCCAGATTTTATTCCCGGAATTGGATACCTTGATGATTTAGCTATATTTTCAATTGGTATTGGTTGGATTGAAAGTGATATTCATAAATATCTTGATTGGAAAATTGAACAAGCTAATTCATAAAAATACGCGTCAATTATCAATCAAACAAGAGCGATTGACTCCTTAAAATTTTCGCGGAAGCTTAAAAATAAAAATTCCCGTTTTGAATTATTTCAAAACGGGAATTTTTATAAATGGTTATTAGAACTTAATAGGTTTGACTGCTCTCAAATGGACGATCGTCCAACATTACTTACGCCCGTTAGCTCTCTGCTCTCTTGCTAACAATGTATTCTTCAACAACATCGCGATTGTCATAGGACCTACTCCTCCAGGAACTGGAGTAATAAAACTTGCTTTTTTGCTTACGTTTTCAAAATCTACATCGCCTACGATTGAGTAGCCTTTTGGCTTTGTATCATCCTCTACTCTCGTGATTCCCACATCAATAATGACAGCATCGTCTTTTACCATTTCGGCTTTCAAAAAATTGGGAACGCCCAATGCAGATATAACTATATCTGCCTGACTCGTAATCTGTGTAATGTTTTTTGTGTTGCTGTGTGTAAGTGTAACGGTGCTATTTCCTGGCCAACCTTTTCGGCTCATTAAAATACTCATTGGTCGTCCCACGATGTGACTACGGCCAATAACTACGGTATGTTTTCCCTTAGTGTCTACTTTATATCTTTCTAGTAATTCTAGAATTCCAAAAGGTGTGGCAGGAATAAACGTGGACATATCCAGCGCCATTCGACCAAAGTTTTCAGGATGGAATCCATCAACATCTTTACTAGGGTCAACAGCCATCAAAACACGTTGTGTATTTATTTGTGGAGGCAGCGGCAACTGAATGATAAAACCGTCAATGTCATCATTGGCATTAAGTTCTTCGATTTTATCAAGTAGTTCAATTTCACTCGTGGTATTGGGCAATCGCACCATTGTAGACTCAAAACCCACTCGCTCGCAAGAACGGACTTTGCTCCCCACATATGTCAAGCTCGCACCATCATCACCCACTATTACTGCGGCAAGATGTGGTACTTTCTCGCCATTCGCTTTCATTTTAGTTACCTCAGCGGCAATTTCATTTTTGATATCGTTACTTACTTTCTTTCCGTCGAGAATTGTCATTTGCTGAAGTTATTAGTTAATTTTTCTTATTCGTAAATCGAAAATCGTAATTCATAAATTTCCTTACCTCATCTTCCCCATCATTTGCATCATCTTCTTTCCACCACCACCTTGCATCATTTTCATCATTTTGCTCATTTGGTCAAATTGCTTTAAAAGTTGATTCACTTCTTGAACCGAAGTTCCACTACCCTTTGCAATTCTCTTTTTACGACTTCCGTTAATAACTGCAGGTTGCGTGCGTTCTTCAAGGGTCATCGAATTGATAATTGCTTCAATTCCTTTAAAGGCATCATCATCAATATCCACATCCTTCAAGGCTTTTCCAGCGCCTGGAATCATCCCGACCAAGTCTTTCATGCTTCCCATCTTCTTCACTTGCTGAATTTGCTTCATAAAATCGTCGAAACCAAATTGATTCTTCGCAATCTTTTTCTGCAATTTTCTAGCTTCCTCTTCATCAAACTGGTCTTGCGCTCTTTCTACAAGCGAAACCACATCCCCCATTCCAAGAATACGGTCTGCCATACGTGATGGATAGAATACATCAATCGCATCCATTTTCTCACCCGTACCTATAAATTTTATTGGTTTTTCTACGACCGTTCTAATAGAGAGTGCAGCACCACCTCTTGTATCACCATCCAATTTTGTTAAGATAACTCCGTCAAAATTAAGACGGTCGTTAAAGGCTTTTGCAGTGTTTACCGCATCTTGCCCAGTCATTGCATCCACAACAAATAAGGTTTCGTCTGGAGTAATTGCTTTATGAACATTCGCAATTTCCGTCATCATCGCTTCGTCAACGGCAAGACGACCCGCTGTATCGACAATAACTACATTAAATCCATTTGCTTTTGCATGTGCAATAGCGTTTTTTGAAATGGCAACCGGATCCGTATTTCCAACCTCAGCATATACCTCAACTCCTATTTGCTCTCCAACTACCTGTAATTGGTTAATTGCCGCAGGACGGTAAATATCACAGGCAACCAATAAAGGCTTTTTTGATTTTTTGGTTTTTAGATAGTTCGCTAATTTCCCCGAAAATGTAGTTTTACCACTTCCTTGTAAACCAGACATTAAAATAACGCTCGGAGCTCCTTTAAGATTCATCCCCACAGCTTCACCACCCATCAAAGCGGTCAACTCATCTTTCACGAGTTTTACCATCAATTGCCCAGGCTGCAACGTAGTCAATACATTTTGACCCAACGCTTTTTCCTTTACCGTAGTAGTAAAATCTTTGGCGATTTTAAAATTCACATCGGCATCGAGTAATGCTCGGCGCACTTCTTTTAAAGTTTCGGCAACATTTACTTCTGTGATGCTCCCATGACCTTTGAGGACGTGGAGGGCTTTGTCTAACTTATCACTTAAATTATCGAACATAATCAATCTAGTTTTTAATCAATCGCACGTTTTCTGCGAGGGTGGCAAAGATAGTGATTTAAGCAAGCGTTTCAAAGCGAAAAATCGTCTTTAGTCAATAGCTTTTAGAAGGTTGTAAATAAGCAGTTTCAACAATGAATTTAGCTCCATTTAGCTTCGGAAATATTAACGGTGTAAGCTATCAATATAAAATTCCATTTTCCGTAACTTACCTTTCTAAAACTACAGCCCATGTTATATTTCAAAAAACTACTCTTCGTTGTTATACTTTTCGGTTTAAATTCGACAATTTCATTAAGCCAAATTACAGTAATCCATGCGGGAACAGTGCTTGATATTCCTGGAAACTCGCCAAAGACCGAGCAGACCATTGTCATTGAAAAAGGTACAATCATCGACATGCGAAGTGGCTACTTACAGCCCGCCCAACTGGGAATGAATAATCCCGATGTTACGATTATCGATTTAAAAGATAAATTTATAATGCCCGGATTTATTGACATGCACACGCATATTACTGGCGAGAGGGACCCGGCTTCAAATCCGCACGAATGGACAATACTCGAAGAGGCAGATGCTGCCTTCGAAGCCATCCCGTTCGCAAAAAGAACGCTCGATGCAGGATTTACAACTGTTCGCAATCTGGGTGGAGATGCCCATATTATGAATGCACTCAAACGAGCTATCGCAAACAAAACAATTGAAGGGCCAAGAATTATTGCTTCCAACGGAGCCGTTTCGGCAACAGGTGGGCATGGCGATTTTCATGGTTATAAAGATGCTATTATGGAAATGGTGGGACAAGATGTGAGTATTTGCGATGGTAGCGATGACTGCCGTCGTGCGGTTCGCGCTCTCGTAAAAAGTGGCGCCGACGTTATTAAAATAACGGCAACAGGTGGAGTTTTGAGCAATACCGCAGCTGGTGTGGGTCAACAATTAACAGATGACGAAATGAAGTCAATCGTAGCGGCAGCAGCAAGTTTAGGTAGAAAAGTAGCCGCCCACGCCCATGATGCCGAAGGTGTAAACGCAGCGTTGCGCGCGGGAGTCAATTCAATTGAACACGGGTCTTATTTAAATGACGAATCAATTAGACTATTTCAACAAACGGGGGCTTATTTAGTGCCCACGCTTTTGGCAGGAGTTTCAGTATATGAGGAGTTATCCGTGAACCCCAATATTCCACCCGCGATTGTTGAAAAAATTAAACAAGTAGCTCCCGTTGTGGAAGCTTCGTTTAAAAAAGCGATGAAAGGAAATATAAATATTGCTTTTGGAACTGATAGTGGCGTGAGCAAACATGGAACTAATGCGCGCGAATTTGAATTGATGGTAAAATATGGTATGGATGAAAACGAAGCCATCAAAACCGCAACAATAAATGCCGCAGAACTTCTTGGAATGTCAAGCAGTCTTGGCACTTTAGAAAAAGGAAAAATTGCAGATATTGTTGCCGTAGATGGAAATCCGTTGGAGAACATTTCAGAATTAAAGAATATAACTTTTGTGATGAAAGAGGGCTATGTTTACAAATCATCGATGTGATGTTAATCTATTCACAAACACCTTAGGAGTTATGATGAAAAGCTTAAATTTTGTATTTACAACTTAAAAAAGATTAGAATTATGAAATTTACAATAAAGCTTGAGAACATTAAGTCGGTTGAATCGATTGCGGGATACTGGAATAATGATGACTACAGAAATTTACTGGAGTTATTTGATTTTGGTGATACTTCAGCGCTTTCTGATGCAGAGCTTTTTGAAATGCTTTCGCTGGCAATTTCAGATTTTGAACCACCACAGGCTGCGGAAATCGTACTTGCTTATAAATTGAGCGACCATTTAAATACGGGACAGATTGAAAACCTCGCACACGAAATGTTGCTCGACAAAATTGCTGAAGAATATCCCGAAATCCCTTTGCATTATCCACTTTATAACATCAATCAATTGTTATATAAAGCGTATAACGGCAAATTTCCGAAGACCATTGCTTCAATTATTGATATCGAGCTTTCATTTGAAGGAGAAGTTACTGTGGACAAAGACATTATGCTGCGTACGTTGAGTGACATGCTTACTGAAAGAAGTTTGCTAAAGAGATTATTTAGCGACAAATTAGATTCAGAAAAAGAATTGAAAATTGCAGACGGGATTATCTGGGAGTTACATAAAAAAGGAGAAAATAAATACCAACTAGTAAGCTCAGATTATTGGTTTAATAGAGACGATTTTGAAACAATGGAATTCTCTGGAGTGCTGAGCGAAGAGGAAATTGAACATGAAGGAGAATAATCACTTATAAAAAACAATCCTTATGGAATTAACGCAATCTAAAATTACAAAAGGATTTATTATTTCGGGACTGATGAATACGTCGGTCCTTATTTTTTCTAGGTTTTTCACCAACGAAACTATTGCTGAATATGACCCGGTAGTCATGACAAACTTTGGTTTGCTAATGATTTTACTTTGGGGGTTGGCTCATATTTCCGTAGCGAAAAACTATGAACAGGTACCTTGGCTCATCGCCGTATTTGCTATCGAAAAGATAATTTATGGCTATACTTGGATTCAATGGTTGATGAATAATTCTATCCAAGAAGTATATGAAAAAGATGTAATGGCAGGTATGTTCTACTCTGTTTATGGTATTAATGATTTGTTCTTTTTTGTATTCTTTTTAATCGTATTCTTAAAAGTTTTTAAAAAATAGCGAACGTAAATAACGACTCAAAAGAGTCTATCTTCGCAAATTTAAAACGGAAAAAAATTGAACTAATGAAAAAAGCACTATTTACTTTTATCACCCTATTAATAACTTGCTCGCAAGTCATTTCTCAATCTCACAATCTAAATGATTTCTATAAATACGACCCTGTAATTGAAAATCGAGTGGATGAAATTTTTCAATCGCTCAACGATACAGAACGTGTGGCACAGATGATAGTAACATCGGCGGGAGAATTAGGAAAACCTGAAAGCGTTGTCATAAAATTAGCACAGGAAAATAAAATAGGTGGTGTCGTATTTTTAAAGGGAACCAAAGAAAACCACAAACGCGTTATTGACAGTCTTAATGCAATCAATAAATCACAAAACCAACTTCCGCTCCTTTACTCTATTGATGCCGAGCCTAGTTTATTTAATGGCAGATTGAAAGGCACTTCGCCATTGATGAATACTATTGATATTAAGACAGATGCGCAATCAGATTCGGTGGCGCGAATTATCAACAAGGAGTTGTTGGAAATAGGATTTAGACAAAACTTCGCTCCCGTTGTGGATGTAAGTCCTGGGAATGAAGCCATCAAGAATAGAAGTTTTGGCAATGATAAGAATCAAGTGATTTCATTGAGTAAACAATTTATTGAAACCACTCAAGAGCAGGGCATTATTGCCACGGCAAAGCATTTTCCTGGACACGGTCTCGTTACCGGCGACACCCACAAAAAAAGCGTTTACATTGATGGCGATTTACAGGAAGTTGACGTGTACCCGCCGTTAATTGAAGCTGGTGTTTTGTCTATAATGATGGCGCACATTACAATTAGAAACAACTCAAAATATGATACGAATGGCCTACCATCAAGTTGTTCGAGAAATATTGTAACGGGATTACTAAAAGAAGAATTGGGCTTCAAAGGTCTTATAATTACTGATGCACTAAACATTATGAAAGCAGTCACTATAATCGACAACGCACCACTACTCGCCTCAAAAGCTGGGAACGATATGCTATTGATGCCCATCGACGAAACTCAAACAATTGATGCTATTATTGCTGAAATGCAACTTGATCAAAATTATAAACAGCAAATATATACTTCGGTAAAGAAAATTATCCGAATGAAGTTATTTTTGGGTTTGATGTAGTTGGTTTCAGTTGAAATGAAACTCCAAAAATTTATTTTTTAAAATTTCCGAAGAAAAAAAAGCAGCAAATTCAATAAAGAATTTGCTGCTTTTTAATTTGAGTTAGGTTTCAGAAAAATTATTTGATGCCAGTAATCGATTTGCTTTTAGGGTATTTCACCGAGTAAACAAACGTTTCTTTTTGAGTTTGTCTAGGCGCAATGTTTAGCGTCCATAATAATTTACCAATATCCTCAGTGTATTCCGCACTTCCTTTTTCATCTAAAGTAATTTCAATATCCTTGTTTTGAGACACGGGAACTTGGTCTAAAATTTCAATTTTGATTGGAACAGATTTTTTGTTTTTCACTGTGATTTCATAGCCAATCTCTTCTTTTTTATTGGTCCCTATAGTTTTTGAAGACTTGAAACTCGCAATGGGAGTTCGCTCAACAACAATGCTGTTATCTAATCCCATAGAAATCAACAACTCGTCTGAAGTGACCGCCGGATTGATGTAGGAATTGCCCACAAAACTACCTTCAAAAAAGATATTTGCATTTCCAGCAACCAAATTGTACTCGCTCCAATCGCTAATTTTAGCAAGTAAAAATGCTCCAGTATTTAATTTTGGGACTGAGTGGTAAATATATTCTGTCTCTAGTTCGTAGGATTTTAAAGCCACCAGATTTTCTTTGCCATCACTATTAATAGTTTGCTTGCTCGTGATATCAAAATCTACACTGAGTTGATTTTCTGAAATTTCAGACCGCATAACGGGAACAGCAGATGCTTTACGAGATTCTAAAGCCATATTACTCTGCACAACTGCATCCTCCATTTCCATTTCTGCTCCATAACCTACAACTCTTGGCTCGTAAACATTTGCATAAAGCGGACTTAAAATGGGGCGGTTGTTATTTTGAGAAGGGTTCCCCGTAGAAACGGTCATTGAAATATTATCCCAAGCTACACCTGTATTTTGAAATACATTTGCTTTATAATTAAGCTGAACATTTTCGGTAATTCCGTTTGACCTTAAATCATAAATAGGATTCCAACCCGCGTTGTTGACAATATATTTAGTTTCGAAAGCAATCGTTTTTGAAGTGCTTGAAGCCACTTTAAGAATGATATTACCAGATGGTTTGTTAAACTTTGCATTAACTTCATTTAATTGTTTCTGAAGGTTTGCCATTTGTTCTTGTAAAGGCTTTTGCTCCTTTGTTACCGCCCTTAATTTTTTACGAATTTCTAGAAATTTTGTTTCATACACATTGCTCAGTTCAATTACTTGTTGCGGTGTAAAACTAGCATTTCCGGTTCCTAAATCTTGATTTTTTTGAAGGATTTCCTCCATTCCTTTATAGCTGCTCTTTTTATCTTCAAGTATGGCTAATTCTTCAGCAACGGCTTCCATTTGCGATTTAAGACCCTCTATTTGCTTGTTGTTTGTGGTAGATTTTAAGTAATTGTTTTCATATTTGGCAGATAACAACACCGCGCTCGCATCTTCAAATTGTATTTGCAAACTTGAAGGAACAATATGCGTTGAAATCCCAGTTAATACAATTTCTTGTGTTCCAGATGTTGCATTAAATGTTGCGTTTCTGGCAATTTGAGCATTCTGTTTAAACACTTTTACACTCTTAATTTTGGAATCAATTTCAGTCTGGCCAAAGACAGTTGCTGCGCACAGAAGGAATACTAAAAATAGTTGCTTTTTCATTTCGTTGAATATTTTTGTTCAAAACTAACACAGTACTAGTAGCCAAAAAACCTTAAATGAGTTAACCGAGTGTTACAGTGAGTGAAGCACCTCAACTAATTAGTTTGGCCGCGTTCTTAAAATTCCAAAACAAAGAGAACTTATTTTAAAAATTCAAACTAAATAAATGAAAACATAAATAAACCTACTCTCCCATTACGGCATCAATCACGTGCAAAATGCCATTTTCGGCTTTGATATCGCTCTTGACTAGTTTCGATTTTTTACCATTGGCATCAGTAAAAATAATATCCATCCCATCGCGCGAAGCATTTAATTGAGTGCCGCCCATCGTATTTATTTTAAAATTGCCATTATGGTTACGAATGCTACTTACAAGATTAATGGAATCTAAATTGCCAATCACAATATGATTTTTAAGAAGTTGCTTTAATGAAGCCACATTTGCAAGATTGTAAACCCTCTCTTTTGTTTTTGAATCCATCGCGTCAAAGGCGTCGTTAGTAGGCGCAAAAATCGTGTACATTTTACCACCCTGCATCAAAGAATCCACAAGCCCAGCCGAAATAGCACTACTCACAAACCTTGAAAGTTCTGGCGTCATCATCGCACGAGACACCACAGAACTACTTATATTCTTCTGTCTTTTAGCATCTAATTCTTTCCCTTCGGAAATTTTAGCCACCGAATCTACAGGTGCTGTTTCAGTATTTTCTTTGACTTCATTTTTACACGAAAATAACAACGGAAACAACAATGCGATT
This sequence comes from Patiriisocius sp., assembly GCF_051252435.1. Lineage (NCBI taxonomy): Bacteria > Pseudomonadati > Bacteroidota > Flavobacteriia > Flavobacteriales > Flavobacteriaceae > Patiriisocius > Patiriisocius sp. The sequence continues at coordinate 35,793 of NZ_JBPOFW010000007.1, forward strand.
AGAAAATAACTAAGTATGGATTTCATAATATATAGGTTTTTAAAAGGTCCTAAAATTAATCAAATTAAAATGCTATCTGTAATAAAGATTGTATTTTTGTAACATAATTTATTTATGTAATGGCAATTTTTCTAATCACATTAGTACTCTTATTATTAGCCGTAGCAGGTATTGCAATTAAACTTTGGGCAAAAAAGGACGGTAAATTTGCCGGAACATGCGCCAGCCAAAGTCCGTTTTTAAATAAAGATGGCGAAGCTTGTGGTTTTTGCGGTAAAACCCCAGACCAATTTGAAAACTGCAAAGAAGAAGCACACTCATAAAAGTTCATAAAAGGCAAGCGCTCGCATGGTAATACTTTACGCTTTAGGTGTTGTCACTTTCATTCTATTTCTATTTTATTTTCTATTCTCGAGGTTTTCATTTGCTAAAATTTCAGAAGAGAATACGAATACATCCATATCTACATTTCCTGTTTCACTTATAGTTTGTGCAAAAAACGAAGCAGAAAACCTGAAACAAAACATCCCATTGTGGCTGGAACAAAATCATCCCGATTTTGAACTCATTTTAATTAACGATGCTTCCAACGATGACACGCTCGAAATCATGGAAAGTTTTGCTGAAACGGACAGCAGAATCAAAATTTGCAATGTAGAAAACAACGAAGCTTTTTGGGCAAGTAAAAAGTATGCATTAACCCTGGGGATAAAAAAAGCAACTCGCACTCGACTTATTTTTACAGATGCAGATTGTAGTCCCGCATCTCAATCATGGCTCAAAAATATGAGTCAGCACTTTTCAGAAGAAAAACAAGTATTGCTAGGTTATGGCGCCTATAAAAAGGAAGCTGGATTACTAAATGCCCTTATTAGATTTGAAACTGCGATGACGGCAATTCAATATTTTTCATACGCTCAAAGCGGAATGCCTTATATGGGCGTTGGACGAAATTTAGGCTACACTAGTCAACTCTTTTATAAGCATAATGGCTTTATTTCGCACATTAAAATACCTAGTGGCGACGACGATTTATTTGTGAATGAAGTTGCAGATTCAAAGAATACTGCCATTGTTATTGACCCAAATACGTTTACATATTCGGAACCAAAAAAAACCTGGAAAGCCTGGATAACGCAAAAGCGAAGACACGTGAGTACGGCAAAACATTATAAAAAATCACACCGAATTTTATTGGGTTTATACTATACCTGCAGATTGTTGTTTTTTGTACTGATAATCGCGGTAATGTTTACGTCTTTTTGGAAAATAGGGTTGATACTTTTGGGAGCCAAAATACTTTTTCAATATTTGGCTATTGGATTTGGTGCAGCAAAGCTGAAAGAGAAAACACTCATTCCATTTATCTTATTTTTAGACCTCTTGCTACTCGTGATGCAATTAACTATCTTTATGTCTAATCGCACATCCAAACCAACGAAGTGGAAGTAGAAAAAGCCACCCTATCAAAACAAATTAAGAGAGCGAAAGAAGGAAACCAATCTGCCTACAGATTTCTTCTTGACAATCATTGGAACCTTGTGTACGGCTTTCAGCTCAAACGCGTTCGCAACCCTATCGAAGCCGAAGACATTACTATTGAAACATTCGCAAAAGCATTTGACCGCATCGACACGTATGACGAAGGATTTACATTTAGTACTTGGCTGATTGCTATTTCAAAAAATATCCAAATTGACAAAACCCGCAAAAAAAATGCAGCTGTTTATACAAACACCGCAAGCGATAGCGACGAACAATTAAAGCGAATTGCAGACACCTCTCCCACTCCTGAGGATATTTTAATTACCGAACAAAATCTTTCCCAACTCCTTAGATATATTAAAATGCTAAACCCCATGTATCAAGAGGTAATCCAACTGCGCTATTTCCAAGAAATGAGCTATGACGAAATTGCTGAAAGCACCAACGAAACTTTAAACAATGTGAAAGTGCGACTACTAAGAGCAAAAAAACTCCTCGCCGAAATCATCATTAAAAAATAAAATTTGAAATCGCTTTTCTCAAAATTAGGCCCTGGATTTTTATTTGCAGGTGCAGCTATTGGTGTTTCTCATTTAGTACAATCTACTCGAGCTGGAGCAGATTTCGGGTTTGGATTATTATGGGCTTTATTGTTGATCGACGCTATTAAATATCCTTTTTTTCAATTCGGTCCCCGATATGCAAGTGCTACTGGAGAAAGCCTTTTGCACGGATATAAAAAAATGGGTCGCGGTTTACTCATTGCTTATTTTATCATCACATTTGCTACGATGTTTACTATTCAAACTGCCGTAACCATCGTTACCGCAGGGATTGCTTCTTCTTTGTTTGGGTTTGGGAGCACGTTGTTCTGGACGTTAAGCGTTACAATCATTTGTTTCGGAATTCTTATTCTCGGTCGCTATAAAGTACTTGATAATGTAATGAAAGTGATTGTCGTTTCGCTCACTTTGAGCACAATCGTTGCTGTAATCTTATTAATTCCTGAAACAAACCAAGTAGATTTCCATCAGATTTTGCCAGATTCTCCTATGAGCATTGCATTTTTAATCGCTTTTATGGGTTGGATGCCGGCACCTTTAGACATTTCAATTTGGCATTCTATGTGGACCGTGGAAAAACAAAAAATGGATACCTCCATCACCCCAGCGCAATCTCGTTTTGATTTCAATACGGGATATATCACGACAATTATTTTAGCCATTGGCTTTCTATCATTAGGCGCCATTGTCATGTTTGAAAGTGGAGAAACTTTTTCACCAAAAGCCGATGTTTTTGCAAACCAACTCATCTCTTTATATACAAACAGTCTCGGTGACGGAGCAGCAGTCCTCATTGGTATTGCCGCGCTGACGACTATGTTCAGTACCACCTTAACTACACTCGATGGATCACCAAGAGTTATGAGTAGTACTTCGGAAATATTAAACGATAAAACCTATAAGATGGGCTATTTTTTTTGGTTAGTCATACTTATTATTGGAACGTTGACAATTTTCTTTTTCTTCGTTTCAGAAATGAAGCTACTCATCACTATTGCCACAATTCTATCATTCTTGACGGCACCCTTTTATGCCATTATGAATTATAGATTAATAATAAGCAAGCATACGCCCGTAATTGCACAACCCAATAAAACAATGAAAATCTATAGTCTGATTTCAATCGTTGTTTTGATTGCTTTTTCCGTTTGGTATTTAAGCACATTATTATAATTGGTAGCTCCATAAAAAAGAATCACTATTACTAAAGACTACAGACTATTCCTTATCTTTGTATTCTATGAGTACAGAAACAGCAACACCCACGCAAAGAACCCCTAAACCCAAGTGGTTACGGGTAAAATTGCCTACTGGAAAAAAATATACCGCGCTTCGCGGACTGGTTGAAAAGTATGATTTGCATACTATTTGCACTTCAGGAAGTTGTCCCAATATGGGAGAATGTTGGACTGAAGGTACAGCGACGTTTATGATTTTAGGAAACGTGTGTACCCGCTCCTGTGGATTTTGTGGTGTAAAAACCGGAAGACCCGAAGATGTGGATTGGGATGAACCAGAAAAAGTGGCCCGTTCCATCAAATTGATGGGTATCAAACATGCCGTAGTTACTAGCGTTGACAGAGATGACATAAAAGATATGGGTTCTATTATTTGGGCCGAAACGGTAAAAGCAATTCGCCGTATGAATCCTGAAACAACCCTCGAAACTCTTATTCCGGATTTTCAAGGAAACACACGAAATATTGACCGCATCATCGCCGTAAAACCCGAAGTAGTTTCTCATAATATGGAAACAGTAAAACGTTTAACGCGAGAAGTACGCATCCAGGCAAAATATGAGCGTAGTCTTGAAGTCTTAAGATATTTAAAGGAAAATGGTATTGAGCGCACAAAAAGTGGCATCATGCTAGGACTTGGTGAAACCGAAGAGGAAGTGTTACAAACAATGAAGGACTTACGCAACGTAGGGCTTGATATTATTACCATTGGGCAATATCTTCAACCTTCAAAAAAACATCTTCCCGTTAAAGAATTTATAACTCCTGAGCAATTTAAAAAGTACGAGACAATAGGCCTTGAAATGGGTTTCCGTCATGTGGAAAGTGGCGCACTTGTTCGTTCTTCTTACAAAGCTCAAAAGCACCTCACATAAAATATGGGAGCTAAGACAAGAGTTGGTATCAATGGTTTTGGGCGCATTGGCAGAACCCTTTTTAGACTTCTGTTAGACCATCCCACCATTGAAGTAATAGCTGTAAACGACATTGCTGATGTAAAAACGTTGAGTCATCTATTAAAATACGACTCCATTCACGGCGTGCTTAAAAAGAATATTTCAGTTGAAAACGGCAATCTTTTAATTGACGATAGAAAATTCAAGTTTTCTTCGGAAATGAGCCTAGATAAGTTAGAATGGAATAATGTTGATATTGTTGTTGAAGCAACAGGTAAGTTTAAAACCCGCATTGATCTACAAAAGCATATTTCGGCGGGAGCCAAAAAAGTAATTTTATCAGTACCCCCAATCGATGAGGATATTAAAACGGTTGTTCTAGGGGTCAACGAACACATTCTCGAAGCAAATGATGAAATTATTTCAAATGCCTCTTGCACAACCAATAATGCAGCACCTATGCTAAAGGTTATCAATGACCATTTCGGTATTGAACAAGCTTATATTACTACGGTGCATTCGTATACAACTGACCAAAGTTTACACGACCAACCGCATAGAGATTTACGTCGCGCAAGAGCTGCGGGGCAATCCATAGTACCAACAACTACAGGAGCTGCCAAAGCATTGACAAAAATTTTTCCCGAACTTTCAGATGCAATCGGTGGTTGCGGAATTAGAGTTCCTGTGCCTAATGGTTCGCTTTGTGATATCACACTGAATATTAAAAAAGAAACAACAATTGGTGAAATAAATAATCTTTTTAAAAAAGCTTCGGAAAATGAATTTAATGGCATCATTGAATATACCGAAGACCCGATTGTATCCATTGACATCATTGGCAATTCTAACTCATGTATCTTTGATGCTCAGATGACCTCTGTAATTGGAAAAATGGTAAAAATTATAGGATGGTACGATAACGAAACCGGTTATTCTTCAAGAATAATTGATTTGATAATGCGATATCCGATTAAATAACTATATTTATCGATTAAATACACTCAATTAATAGTGAAAAAGCCCTCGTTTCAAACTTTAAAGTATATCTCATCATTATTCGTGATGTGTCTTTTTGTTTCGGTTATTCACGCACAAACACCGCTTGATGATTCCATTGCTTTAGTCAAAAAATACAGAACTGATGCCAATTTGAACATTTTACAATTCAATTTTAAAGATGCTGTGAACAACCTAACCAAAGCAAACAATTTGGTTTCAAATATTGACGACTTTAATTTAAAAGCAGATGTAATGGTGACTAACACACTACTACATTACTACCTGCAAAATTATGATAAGGCTGGGTTTTTAAATAAAAATGCCATTAAAATGATTAAGGATTCTGGTGCAATATCAAGTCTACCCGAAAGTTATATCATGCAGGGGTTAATCACAACCCGACTTGGTAAATATGACCTCGCTGAAAGAAATTTTGAATTAGCAGATTCTATTTTTGATACTATAAACGATGAAAAAAGAAAATCATCAATTTTGTTGGGAAGAGGAATTTTAGAATTTGGAAAAGGAAACCCTAAAGTTGCAGTTAATTATTATAATGCAGGAATTTCAGAATATAAAAAATACGAATTAAAATTCTTAGAAGCATCAGCATTAATCAATAAAGCTGTGGCGCTTCTTGAAATAGATGAAGAGGAGAATGAGAACACAAACTATACAACAGATGCAAAAGTTACATTAGACGATGCGATGACCATTATTGATGCTAATAATTACACAAAACTAAAAATAGATAGCTATAAAATAAAATCGGAAATAGCTTTAAAAGAAGAAAATTACGAGGACGCATTAACTACTTTCAAAGAGTTCACTAGAAAAAATGATTCGCTCAATCTGGTCATAATTGATGCCATTTCTATCAGTAACGAAGAAGAATCTAAAGTAGGAGCGCTCACAAAAATTATTGAAGAAAACGAGTTGAACCTTGCCGAAAACGAGCGCTCTGAAAAATTTAACAAAATGACCAATGGAATGAGTATAGCAATTATAGCTATACTATCCTTGTTGACACTTTCACTATATAAAAACAATAATTTACGCGCCAAAGCAAATAATTTGCTTCAAGACAAAAATACCGAGTTGCAACTAGCAAAGGAAAAAGCCGAGAAAGCATCGCTTGCAAAAGCACAGTTTTTATCAACGATTACTCACGAATTACGCACGCCATTATACGCAGTAACTGGGCTTACACATTTATTAATGGAGGAAAACCCAAAAGAATATCAAAAGGAACACCTAAACTCTCTCAAGTTTTCTGGAGAATATTTACTGTCTCTTATCAATAATATTCTAGACCTTAACAAACTAGAAGCAAATAAGGTGGAAGTCGAAAAAACGTCCTTCAATCTTAAAAAGCGTATCAAGGACGTGCTTGTCGCTCTTAAAACATCGGCTGATGACAAAAAATCAAAATTAGTCTTCGATTTTGACAACTCTATCCCAGAAAAACTTTTGGGCGACCCAGTAAAACTCTCGCAAATCCTAATTAATCTTATTGGAAACTCGGTGAAGTTTACACAAAATGGAGAGGTTGCAGTGCGTGTAAAAAAATTAGACCAAAAGGGACGTATTGTAAAGCTCCATTTTGAGATTGAAGATAACGGTGTAGGAATTTCAAAGAAAAAGCAAAAAAGTATTTTTGAAACTTTCTCACAAGGATCCTTACAAATTAATAGAAAATTTGGTGGCACAGGACTTGGACTTTCCATCGTAAAAAATCTATTAGAATTAATGAATAGTAAAATCAACCTTGAAAGTCAATTAGGCCAAGGATCAAAATTTTGGTTCAACCTAGATATAGAGGTTTCTGATAATAAAGATAATGAAACTGGAAAAATGATTGAAAAATCTGAAATTGACTATGCTTTCCTTGAAGAAAAACATGTACTCGTTGTTGAGGATAATAAAATCAACCAAATGATTACAAAGAAAATACTTGAGAAAAACAACATGATTTGTCAAGTTGCGGACAATGGCATGGATGCCATTGAATTGATTAAAAATAATATTTTTGACATAGTTTTAATGGATATTCACATGCCCGGAATAAGCGGTATAGAGGCTACTCAAAAAGTCCGCCTTTTTGACGAAGAGCTCCCTATTATCGCGCTAACAGCGGTAACCATTGATGAAAATCTAGACAGTTTTTATAAAGCTGGATTTAATGAAATTATACCCAAACCCTTCAAGCCAGAAGAGTTTTTCGAGAAGATTTACTTAACCATTCATAAAAGAGAATTGCAAGACTAAGAAAACAAATTGGCTTCCACATTTGCTACCACCATTTCTCTTAAAAACCCCTCCTGTCTGTTCAGTATTTTTGTTTTTATTGGCAGATAATACATCGCAAATTTGCCTAGAGGCTCTTTTAATCGCATAAAATCTTTTTCGGTAGTAAGGATAATTTCCTCCCTTTTTAATGCTGAAATTTCAGCTTCTGAAAAATTGTGGTGATCTGGAAATTTTTTATGCTTAAAATTATATCCTTCCGAAGTCAAAAACTCTACGAGTGGTTTTGGATTTGCAATACCAGTAACTAAGGTGAATGGTTTGTCTTTTAAATAAATAAGAGGTAATTCTTCTGAAATTCCAAAAACAGAATCCGCATAGTCAATCGTAGCAAAATAGAGTTTTTGATGTGCAGCAATATTCAAAATAAACCGTATTTCCTGCATTTTTGCATACGCGATATTCTTTTTACATTTTGTTACAATGATAACATCTGCCCTATCAGCACCTGAGCGCGCTTCTCTCAAATTACCTGTTGGTAGCAAATAATCCTGCACATAGAGTTCGTCGCACGGCGTCAATAAAATATTCAAAGAAGCCTTTACTTTTCTATGCTGAAATGCGTCGTCTAATAAAATAACGTCTGCTTCCTTTTCTAATTTTTCAATTCCCATTTGGCGGTCTGCACAAACTGCAACGGTAATATTTGGAAATTTTTGTTTAAATTGAAGTGGCTCATCGCCTACCTCAATAGCAGTGTGCGTAGTTTTGACCTCTAAAAATCCAGTCGTTTTTCGCTTATAGCCGCGGCTCAATGTTGCGATTTTGTAATCCTCTTTGAGCATTTCAATGAGCAACTCAATCATGGGAGATTTTCCAGTTCCACCCACATTTAAATTTCCCACACAGATAACAGGCAATCTATATTGCTTAGATTTAAACCATCCCTTATCGTAAAAATAATTTCGTGTGCGTGTAACCCAACCATAAAGGACAGCGAACGGAAATAATAATTTGCGGAAAAACTTCATAGAACGAAAGTAACAATATCGAGTCAAATTAATTTCGTGATTGAAAGATTTAAAGAAAAAATGTTTAAACACATTCTAGTATATTTACTGAAATTTTTCAACAATGACGGTTAAAGAAGTGATGAAACATCTTGAAGAATTGGCACCACTCGCCTATTCTGAAGATTTTGACAATACAGGATTATTAGTGGGTGATGCTTCTGCTAAAGTGACCGGAATCCTCGTCACACTAGACACGCTGGAAAAAGTGGTTGATGAAGCGATTGAAAATAAATGCAATTTGATAGTGAGTTTTCATCCCATTATTTTCAGCGGACTTAAAAAAATAACGGGCAAAACCTACGTGGAGCGCGTGGTTTTAAAGGCTATTAAAAATGACATCAATATTGTTTCGGTGCATACCGCTTTAGATAACTCTTTTGAAGGCGTAAACGCAATGATTTGCCAAACGCTGGGTTTAGAAAATTATCACGTTTTAATTCCGAAGAAAGACACGATTAAAAAATTGGTCACCTATGTTCCCGTCGATGAAATCGAAACGGTTAGAACAGCACTCTTTGCTGCAGGAGCTGGTAGTATTGGGAATTACGATGATTGTAGTTTTACAACGGAAGGCTTCGGGAGTTACAAAGGAAATTCAATTTCAAATCCTGTCAAAGGAGTAAGAGGGGTGTTGCATACAGAGAAAGAAATTCAATTGAGTGTTACATTTCCGAAGCACTGCGAACAAGCTGTTTTAAATGCGTTGCAAGAATCTCATTCCTACGAGGAAGTCGCGTTTGAAGTAACAACGCTGGAAAACACCAACCAACATATAGGGATGGGAATGATAGGAGAATTGCCAAATGCAATGAAAGGAGCGGAGTTTTTAAAATTTCTGAAGGAAAAAATGAAGACCGACTGCGTCCGTCATTCGTCAATTTTAAGCAATGATATTAAAAAAGTAGCTGTTTTAGGAGGCAGCGGGAGTTTTGCCATCAAAGCTGCAATCGCCAACAGAGCAGATGCTTATATTACCGCAGACTTGAAATATCACGACTTTTTTAGCGCTGAAGGCAAGATACTACTGGCAGATATTGGGCATTATGAAAGTGAGCAATACACAAAAGACCTTTTGCATGCGTTTCTTAGCAAAAAAATAACTACTTTTGCAGTCGTTTTATCACAAACAAACACAAATCCAATTAGCTATTTTTAACCTATGGCAAGTAAAGAATTAACAGTTGAAGAAAAGCTTCGTGCTTTGTACGACTTACAATTAATTGACTCTCGAATTGACGAGATTAAGAATGTACGTGGGGAACTGCCTTTAGAAGTACAAGACCTTGAAGACGAAGTTGCGGGGATGAATACCCGTATGGAAAAACTAAAAAGCGAACTTGAAGTTATCAAAGATGACATCAAAGTGAAGAAAAATTCCATAGAGGTTTCAAAAGAACTGATGAAAAAATATACTGCGCAACAAGATAATGTACGTAACAATCGTGAGTACAATGCGTTGAGTAAAGAGGTTGAATTTCAGGAATTAGAAATTCAATTGGCTGAAAAGCACATCAAGGAATACACAGTGCAAATTGCACAAAAAAATGAAATCATTGAGCAAACTCAAGAGCGCATAGGTGCAAGACAAGACCACTTAAAGCACAAGCAGGGTGAACTTAATGAAATCTTGAGCGAAACAGAAAAAGAAGAGCAAGCATTACTTAAAGAATCTGCTAAGTTTGAAAAGCAAATTGAGGAGCGTTTAGTAAAAGCTTATAAACGCATCCGCACAAACGTAAAGAACGGTCAAGCCGTTGTTGCCGTTGAGCGTGGAGCATCTGGAGGTTCTTTCTTTACAATCCCGCCACAAGTGCAAATGGAAATTGCAGGTCGTAAAAAAATTATTACTGACGAGCATAGTGGACGTATTCTTGTGGATCCAGAATTAGCTGGCGAAGAAGTTGAAAAAATGGATAAGGTATTTGCTAAATTAAAGTAAATCTTACCCTTCAAATTATAACAAAGCCTTCACATAATGTGAAGGCTTTTCTTTTTAAATTCATTGCTGAAATAACTTTAACAATACTTTAGTTATACTTCGGAAATGTACAAGACATTTTACCGACTTAGAAAAAAACAAATCCATTATGAAACGAATTACCATAGCACTTGCCGCAGTATTTTTATTATCAATACCAGCAGCCTGTCAATCCTCCAACAAATCAAACAAAGAAAAGGAAGCAATGGCACAGCAAAATGTGGAACCCGTTGAAGTCCCAATGCAAAATGGAATGGCGAAAGCCTATTTTGCCAGTGGATGCTTTTGGTGCGTGGAAGCTATTTATGAAAGCGTAAAAGGAGTTGAAGAGTCTATTTCTGGTTATAGTGGTGGACATACCGAAAACCCAACATATGAAGCAAGCAACACAGGAAGAACAGGACACGCAGAAGCTGTAGAAATTATTTATGACCCCAGCGTTGTGAGTTTTAAGACACTCGTTGATGTATATTTTGGTTCACAAAATATTACTCAAGTAAATGGTCAAGGTCCAGATTATGGATCTCAATATCGTTCTATCATTTTCTACCAAAATGACGAACAAAAGAATATCATTGACAACAAAATTGCCGAACTAGAAAAAGAAGTGGGCGAAGGAAAAGTAGCAGCACAGGTATTGCCTTTTGAAAAATTTTGGGAGGGTGAAGCGTATCATCAAGACTACGAAAGACTTCATCCAGACCAAGGATATATTAGAAATGTATCTGTCCCTAGATTAAAGAAATTTCAGAAAAAATATCCTGAATTGATAAAAGAGGGTGCGATGCACAACGAGCATTAGATAAAAAAATCCGGAACAATTGTTCCGGATTTTTTTTACTATTTTATCGCCTTCACCTCAAATAACAATGGATATAATCCACCATCCAATTCATACATCCCATTTTTATTTGTGATTAAGTTGGGGAATATGTCATAGGGCGATTCCTCATATTCATTGAGGTATTCAATTTTTAAACCAGCTTTTACAAGGCAAGTAATAACCTCTCCCAAGCCATGATTCCAGCCATATTCTTTACTTCTTATTTTTGAATTGCCATCAGCATACGTGCCGTCTTGCTCTTCATAAATCACTTCCTGTTGTTGGTAGCCGTATTTCATTGTGGGAGGATTCACCGTGTAATCATACATCCAAGCAATGGGATGAAAATCGATGATATAGAAAAATCCGCCAGGTTTTAAACGCTCTGCAATCATCTCAGCCCAAGGTTTTAAATCTGGCAACCACCCTATTGTGCCATAGCTTGTAAAAATAATATCAAATTTTTCTTCTGAAATATGCCGCGAAGTATCCAGCACATTACAGCAAACAAATTGAGCGTCCAATTGTAATTCTTCGTTCAACTTCCTTGCTAACTTCACTCCTTCTTCACTAATATCAACTCCGGTACACTTGGCTCCCCGCCTACTCCAACTCATGGTATCTTGCCCAAAGTGACATTGCAAATGCAACAACGATTTTCCTTCTACATCGCCTAAGGCATCCAACTCAAATCTATTTAACGTGGAAACTCCTCTTTTAAAAGCTTCCATCGCATAAAAGTCACTCGCAGCATGCACCGCTACTTTTTTATTCCAAGTCTCTCTGTTGGTGTTAAATGCTTTTTGTAAATCCATGAGTTTTTTTTCTACAATATAATCGAAAAATTAAATTTTGATATTTATATCAGATTCATGGCTAATTGATTTGGATAAATTTAATGGTACTGTTTTGGAATTATGTGGATTTTTTATTGAAATTATAGTTAAACACCCTATCCCAACCTTTCCCTCAAGGGAAAGGAGCTAAAAATATTCCCTTGGGAGAGATTTAGAAAGAGGTTTCGACTGCACTCAAGCGGACATCTTTTCTAAAGAATTTTGTCTAATTTTTAAGAAAAAACCTTGAACGAAATTTTATCTTTAACAGATGAAATATTTTAACGCCAGTCACATTTCCGAATTAGAAAAAATCTACTGCATCAATCTCATAAATAGTTGCACGGGATATAAGAGCGCAAACTTGATTGCAACGCGCTCCAAGGATGGGATTACGAACATCGGGATTTTTAGCAGCGTGATTCATTTGGGGAGCAATCCGCCCTTATTGGGTTTCATTTTACGTCCCACGACGGTGCCTCGCAATACGTTTGATAATTTGACAAAAACCGGAGTGTTCACGGTAAACCACATTCACAAAAATGGTATTGAAGATGCGCACCACACGAGCGCAAAATATGATGGCGATATTTCAGAATTTGACAAAACACAATTTGAGCCCGACTATAAAGATGGATTTTTTGCGCCTTATATTGGCAAAGCCAAAATTTCAATGGGTTGCAACTACGTCAACCATTACGACATAAAAGAGAACGGTTGTCTCTTGATTATAGGGAGCATTGAACATCTTTATATTGCTGAAGGCATTCTCGAAGACGACGGATTTCTCAATTTAGAAAAAGCAGAAACAGTTGCCATTAATGGACTTGATGGCTACGCATTGCCACAATTATTAGCGCGTTTTGAATACGCTAGACCAAAAAAATAATGGCGCACAAAAAAACAAATCTGCCCGAAAAAATATGCGCGACCTGTGGACTATCGTTTTCATGGCGAAAAAAATGGGAACGCAATTGGGAGGAAGTAAAATATTGCAGCGAGCGCTGCCGAAAAAACAAAAAGATAAATGCATAATTTAGTTTGGTTTAGAAATGATTTAAGAGTTAAAGACAACGAGAGCCTTCAAAAAGCCTGTAAAAATGCTACACAAGTAACCGCTGTGTACTGCTTTGATCCACGACATTTTAAGGAAACAGCCTTCGGTTTTAAAAAGACCGGAGCTTTTCGTGCCCAATTTTTAATCGAAACAGTTGAAGACCTTCGGAAAAATCTCGCCGAAATAAACATAGCGCTGCATGTCTATTTTGAGAAACCTGAAATAGCAATACCAGGGCTTATTTCTGAAATAAATATCGACACAATTTTCTGCCAAAAAGAATGGGCAGCAGAAGAAATGAAAGTATTCAATAACCTAAAAACTGCTATTTCCGAAGAAATAAGGATTGAAGAAACCTACGACCAATTTCTATTCCACCCAGACGATATTCCTTACGATGATTTTTCTATAATCCCGAAAGTCTTTACCGAGTTCAGAAAAAAATGTGAAAAATATAGTTCGGTAAGAAATATTAATGATATCCGGTTGAAAGCAGTTGAAACTTCCTCTCAAAAAACACAAATCCCAACAATCGAAGACCTCGGCTTAAAAAAACCAAAAAAAGACAAGCGCACAGCATTCCCATTTAAAGGAGGAGAAACTGCTGGACTTAAAAGAATTCAAGAATACATTTGGGATTCTCAAAAAATTGCAACCTACAAACAAACTCGCAACGGATTAATTGGTACAGATTATAGTTCAAAATTTTCGGCGTGGTTGGCAAATGCGAGCATTTCACCAAGGCAGATTTATTGGGAAGTGAAAAAGTTTGAAAAAGAAGTAAAAAAAAACCAAGACACCTATTGGATGATTTTTGAATTGATTTGGAGAGACTTTTTCAAATACGTTTCCTTAAAACATGGCGATGCTATTTTTAAAATTGGTGGGATTTTAAATAGGGAGTACGATTGGGGAACTTCCGAAGCAAAAAAAGAGCAATGGATAAATGGCAAAACTAAATATCCATTTGTCAACGCAAACATGAAAGAAATTGCCGCAACGGGATGGATGAGCAATCGAGGTAGACAAAACGTTGCGAGCTTTTGGGCGAAAGAGCAAGCGCAAGATTGGCGTATATGCGCCAGTTATTTTGAGAGCATGCTCATAGATTTTGATGTACATAGCAATTGGGGCAATTGGATGTACAACGCAGGAGTTGGCAATGACCCCAGAGAAAGAAAATTTAATATTGAAAGACAGGCGAGCATGTATGACCCAGATGGCGCTTTTATTGATTTGTGGACATAATTATTTAAATGATGAAAATATTAAGACTCATTTTAGGCGACCAACTTAACCAGCAACATTCGTGGTACAATGACCCCATTGAAGATGTTATTTATTTTATGGCTGAAATGCGCCAAGAAACAGATTACACTACGCACCATATTCAAAAAGTGGTCGCTTTCTTTGAGAGCATGCGAAATTTTGCCAGCTGGTTGAAAAGTGAAGGACATACAGTTATTTATTACAAACTAGACACTTCAGAAAACACACAAGACATTATAGAAAATATTAATAACTTAGCTGAACAACATAAAATCACTCATTTTGAATATCAGCTCCCTGACGAATATAGACTGGACAAGCAGTTAAAAGATTTTAAAGAGAAATCGAAAACACTTAAAATTTCAGCAATTGACACAGAGCACTTTTTGACCTCACGTACCGATATTGAAAATTTTTACGAAGGAAAAAAACAATATACCATGGAATATTTTTACCGCGATATGCGAAAAAAATATGATATCATGATGACCACCCCAAAAGACCCCGAAGGAGGAAAATGGAATTTTGACCACAGCAATCGCAATAAATATAAAGGGGAACACCCAATCCCACCACCACTAGTTTTTGAAAATGATGTGAAGCAAACCATCAAAGAAATAGAGAATGCCGGTGTTAAAACAATAGGGTTTATTAATGCTGACCAATTTGACTGGCCCACAACTCGCGAACAATCGCTTAATGTCCTCAACTATTTTTGCGAGCATTTGTTAGTTCATTTTGGCGATTATCAGGACGCGCTATATACCGAGCATGCATTTTTATTTCATTCACGACTAAGCTTTGCAATGAATAGTAAAATGCTGAGCCCAAAAGAGGTGATTGATTCGGTAATTGCGCATTGGAGAGCCAATAGTGAAACCATCGAGATCACACAAGTAGAAGGATTTGTGCGTCAAATTTTAGGCTGGCGAGAATATATGCGCGGTATGTACTGGATGAAAATGCCAGAATATGCCTCCCTCAACAAACTAGAAAACACAAATAAACTCCCTGATTTCTATTGGACGGCAAACACAAAAATGAATTGCCTCCACCATGCCATTAAACAAAGTCTTGATTATGCGTATGCGCATCATATTCAGCGGTTAATGGTGACGGGCAACTTTGCTCTGCTCGCACAAATTCATCCAGATGAAGTAGACCAATGGTATTTAGGTATTTATATTGATGCCATTGAGTGGGTCGAAATAACAAACACTAGAGGCATGTCGCAATTTGCAGACGGAGGAATCATTGCCACAAAACCCTACGTTTCCAGCGGGAGTTACATTAATAAAATGAGCAATTATTGTGGCAGTTGTCATTACAACGTCAAACTTAAAACCGAAGAAAACGCCTGCCCTTTCAATAGTCTTTATTGGAATTTTCTTGACGATAAGCGCGAACATTTCAAAGGCAATAATAGAATGGCAATGATGATGAATCTTCTAAATAAAAAAACTGCCGAGGATATTTCAGCGTTGAAAGAAAGAGCAGCTTTGATTATTGAAAATCCAGATGATTTTTAAATACATAATATTTTTAATTCTTTAAAACCGAATCTTAACTCAAAACACACAATTGTTAACTAAATAAAATCATATTGGTAATAAATTAACGAATAAGGTTAAATATCGTTAAACTAAATCTACATTTATTGAAATAAACATACTTTCGTTTTATCTAATCAATAAAACAAAAAAACCATGAGAGATTTAGTTTGGCTTATCGTTGTAATTTTAATTATAGGATGGCTCGTTGGGTATTTCGCATTTCCAGGAATTGGAAGCTTAATCCACATTTTATTAGTTCTAGTAGTAATTCTAGTTATTTATAAACTATTAACCGGAAGAAGATTATAAAATCAACCCTTAAATTTAAAAACACATATTATGAAAAAAGTAATTTTAGTATTATTCGCAGTGGGAATGTTAAGTGCAAGCTTCACTAGCTGTAGAGAAAAAGAATCTGTTGGAGATAAAATCGAAGACGTTGCAGATGATGTTGAAGACGCAGTAGATTAAATATAAAAATTTATAAATAAAAATCCCTTTCATTCATTTGAAAGGGATTTTTTTTATGCTTCGGAAATGTGACAAAAATAAATCAATTGTATTTAAGACATATTTCAGAATTTATTCGCCTTTATGTCTTCCATCGCAAAAAGGCAAATTACTACTCTTTCCACAGCGACAATATGACGCTCTTGCCTCTTTTACTTCCGTACTTCCATCGGGATGCGTTACGGTATGCTCTCCAATTACAATCAAAGGCCCATTTGCCATTAAATTTACTTTTGTCATCTGTATATTTTAAAAGGTTGAATGTAAATATAGCAATGTAATTCATTATTTTTACGGGAAACTAAATCTGCCATGCAAAAACTAACTATTTTATTGGTATTCATTTCGGCTTTTACCGCCTGTAAAGAGAATGCTTCAACAAATCAAAATGATGATTCAATTCCCGAAACTGACAAAAACAATGTCCTCACAACTGCTGAAACCATTGCGTATAAAAACGGATTCGAAAAATGGAAAGACGTGAACACCATCAATTTTACCTTTAACGTTACCAGTAACGACAAACCAGTAGGCATGCGTTCTTGGTCTTGGAAACCGAAATCAAACGACGTTACCATGATGACTGCAAAAGACACCGTATCCTTTAACCGAAATAATCTCGATGAAGCCTTTAAACAACAAGACGCGGCATTTATCAATGACAAATATTGGCTGTTAGCTCCTTATAATTTGGTTTGGGATGAAGGAACAACTTTTAAAGAACAACAAAATACCGTTGCACCTATTTCAAAAGACACGTTAAACATGATAACCATTACCTACGGAAACGAAGGCGGCTATACGCCCGGAGATGCTTACGATTTTTATTACGATAAAGATTTTATGGTGCGAGAATGGGTGTATAGAAATGGGGACACTATTGCTCCTTCAATGATTACAACGTGGGAAGAATATGAAGATTACAACGGACTCAAAATTGCAAAAATGCATAAGAACGAAGCAGGAAGTTTTAAATTTTTCTTTACCGATATTTCGGTTGACTGATTCCACATTTTAAATAAATCTCGCTTTTAACAACTATCAATGTATCAAAATAATTTAGCTTTTGCTCAACAATGTGACCGTGAAGACCCGTTGGCACATTTCAGAAAACAATTTTTACTTCCCACAGATAAAGATGGAAATGAACTAGTGTATCTCTGCGGAAATTCGCTGGGATTACAACCGCTGCAAACGCAAGAATACATCACGGCAGAATTAAAAGATTGGGCAAAGCATGGTGTGGAAGGACACACAGATGCAAAACATCCATGGCTACCCTATCACGAATTTTTAGCCGAGAGTATGGCAAAAATTGTGGGCGCAAAACCAACCGAAGTAGTCATAATGAACACGTTGACAACAAACCTCCATTTAATGATGGTTTCATTTTACCAGCCCACCGCAAAAAAATATAAAATCGTAGTTGAAAGTGATGCTTTTCCAAGTGATAAATACGCAATGGAAAGTCAGTTAAAATTTCATGGTCACGACCCCAAAGAAGGATTAATTCTTTGGAAACCACGAGAGGGTGAAGAACTTTGTCGTTTTGAAGACTTGCAAACAATCATGGAAAATCAAGGAGATGAGATTGCTTTATTGATGATTGGCAGCACAAATTATTACAGCGGGCAACATTTCCCACTAAAAAAAATTACCGAACTCGGTCATAAACACAAGTGCATGGTCGGTTTTGACCTTGCGCACGGCGCAGGAAATATCCAGCCTAATTTACACGAGGTAAGCGCAGATTTCGCAGTATGGTGTACGTACAAATATTTAAATAGCGGCCCAGGAAGTTTGGGTGGGTGTTTTGTTCATGAGCGACATGCCGACAACGAAAAATTAAATCGTTTTGCAGGCTGGTGGGGTCATAACAAGAAAACTCGCTTTAACATGCGGCATGAATTTGACCCATTATCGGGCGCCGAAGGTTGGCAATTGAGCAACCCTCCAATATTGTCAATGGCAGCAATTAGATCGAGTCTCGATGTATTTGAAAAAGCAGGATTCGAAAACATTAGAACAAAGAGTGAAAAACTCACAGGATATTTAGAGTTTTTGCTCGATGAATTAAACGATGATAACATCAATATAATTACTCCAAGAAATAAAGAAGAACGCGGTTGCCAATTGAGCATCCAAGTAAAAAGTGCTGATAAAGCATTACATACACAACTTACTAAAGCGGGCGTCATTAGCGATTGGAGAGAACCAGATGTAATTAGAGTTGCCCCGGCACCCTTGTATAATAGTTATGAAGATGTTTTTGAATTTGTAGAGAGATTAAAAAAAGTATTATAATAGGGACTCAAAAAACCAAAGCCTGTCCTAATTCATGATTTAAAAGGAAAGAGCGTGATCGAGGCTTGATTCCAACAACAAAAAAATGGAGAATAAAAATCAAAAAATACTAATCATAGGCGCAGGGCTCTGCGGAAGTTTGCTTGCATTACGCATGGCACAACGTGGCTATCAAGTACAACTTGTTGAAAAACGCCCAGATTTGAGAGATGTAACGCAAGATGCGGGTCGTTCTATCAATTTGGCATTAAGTGATCGCGGTCTTAAAGGCTTGCGTCTTGCTGGCGTTGAAGAAGAAGCACTCAAATTATGTATCCCAATGCTCGGTAGAATGATTCACGACAAGCAAGGCAATACTTTTATGAGCAATTATAGTGGTCGCGAAAATGAATATATCAATTCAATTTCAAGACCTGGATTGAATATGCTCTTACTCGATGCTGCCGAAGCAATGCCGAATGTTGAAATAATTTTCAACAAAGGATGTACAAAAGTAGACCTCGAAAATGCCGTTGCTACGTTTAAAGATTACAATACCAAAGAAGAAATAACCTACAAAGCAGATGTTATTTTGGGAACAGACGGAGCTGGCTCTGTGGTTCGTAAAGCCATGTTCAACGATAGAAATTTCTTGTTTAGTTTTTCTCAAAATTGGTTGACGCACGGTTATAAAGAAATTACAATTCCTGCCACAGAAAATGGAGGATATCGTACTGAAAAAGGAGCGCTTCATATTTGGCCTCGCGGCGAAGATATGTTGATTGCATTACCCAATTTAGATGGCAGTTTTACGGTAACGCTTTTTGCACCGTATTCAAACAGTGATTATTGTTTTGACACTCTCACCACACCTGAAATGGTGATGGCTTATTTTGAAACAGAATACCCAGATGCAGTAGCATTGATGCCGAATTTGGTCGAGGAATTTTTTGATAACCCTACAGGACCTTTGGGCACTATTAAATGTTCGCCATGGAGTAGCTTTGGAAAAGCCTGTTTATTAGGCGATAGCGCTCACGCGATAGTTCCGTTTTATGGACAGGGAATGAACGCGAGTTTTGAAGATGTGGTTGTTTTTGATGAAATTTTAAACAAACACGACAGCAAAACTTCCGAAGAAAACGACTGGAAAACAATTTTCCATGCGTACGAAATGACCCGGAAAAAAGACACCGATGCCATTGCAGACTTGGCTGTCGATAATTTCCGCGAAATGAAAGAACTCACGGCAACCCCATTATTTCAACAAAAAAGAAAGTTGGAAATGGCTTTTGAATCTCAATTCCCTATGGAGTACTTCAGCAAATATTCATTAGTTACTTTTAATGAAGACATTACCTATCACGAAGCAATGACAAGAGGTCGCGTGCAGGACAAAGTTATTTTGAATTTGCTAAACGACGGTAGACTTCCTGACAGCATGGAACTAGCCGAAAAATTCAAATTAGTAAAAAAAGAAACTACTGAAGCACTTCACGATGACGCAGTAGTTGGAAATTTATAATAGTAAACATGGCAACAAAAAGCAAATTAGTAGAAGGAAAAGCAACGCCACGTGGCGCATATCCTCACATTAAACGCGCAGGAGATTTTTTATTTGTGAGCGGGACAAGTTCGCGATTGGCAGATAACACAATCGCAGGCGCCAATAAAATTGATGAAATGGGAACTATTTTCCTTGACATCAAAGAGCAAACGAGAGCTGTGCTCAATAATATAAAAGACGTTTTAGCGACCGAAAACGCTACCATGGAAGATGTTGTTGATGTGAGTAGCTTTTTAGTAAATATGAACGACTTTGGTGGCTATAATGAAGTATATGGAGAATTCTTCAAAAAAGAAACAGGACCTGCGAGAACTACGGTAGCGGTACACCAATTGCCGCACCCACACTTGGTTATTGAAATCAAGGTTACGGCTTATAAACCTCTATCAGAATAGGCTTCTAAAATAGCACCTATCTTATGCAATACTTAAAAAACTACATTGACGGAGATTATATTGACCCAATAGAAAATGATTGGCTGGATAATTACAACCCCAGTAATGGTGAAGTATATTCAAAAATAGCAAAGTCAAAAAAAGCCGATGTTGAAAATGCATACAGAGCAGCTGCAAAAGCATTTCCCGAGTGGAGCAACACAACCATTGACGAGCGAAGTAAAATATTGATTAGAATTGCCGATTTAATAGAACAAAATTTAGACACATTAGCAGCAGCCGAATCAAAAGACAATGGCAAACCATTGAGCTTGGCAAAGGCAGTGGATATTCCGAGGGCTTCATCAAATTTTCGGTTTTTTGGGAATGCAATTACGCAGTTTGCAAGCGAAGCGCACGAGAGCGTGGGGATGAACACAATGAACTACACCTTGCGCCAACCCATAGGTGTTGTGGGATGTATTTCGCCATGGAACTTACCTTTGTATCTATTTACTTGGAAAATCGCTCCAGCCATCGCTGCAGGTAATTGTGTGGTAGCAAAACCCAGTGAAGTAACTCCATTGACGGCTTTTCTCTTAGGGGAAATTTTAACCCAAGCAGGCCTGCCAAAAGGTGTTTTAAACATCGTCCACGGCACAGGTCCAGAAACAGGTCAAGCCATCGTTGAGCATCCTCAAATTAAAGCCATTTCATTTACCGGAGGGACGGCGACAGGAGCGCATATCGCGAGAACGGCCGCGCCTATGTTTAAAAAACTATCTTTAGAACTGGGAGGAAAAAACCCCAATCTTATTTTTGCCGATTGCGATTATGATAAAATGCTTTCGGTAACGCTTAAATCTTCGTTTGCAAATCAAGGTCAAATTTGTCTCTGCGGAAGTAGAATTTATATCGAAGCGTCTATTTTTGAAAAATTCAAAAAGGATTTTGTGGCCAAAGTTTCAGAATTAAAAGTTGGAAACCCTAAAGATGCCAAAACAAATATTGGTGCTTTAGTTTCTAAATCCCATTTAGAAAAAGTGGAAAGCTATATTAAAATAGCACAAGAGGAAGGCGGTGTTATACTTTTCGGCGGAAATAGAGTAGAAGTAAAAAATCTAGAAAATGGCTATTATTTACAACCGACTATAATTGAAATAAAAGACAATAATTGCCGAGTGAACCAAGAAGAAATTTTTGGTCCCGTGGTGACACTCATGCCTTTTGAAACTGAAGCTGAAGCTTTAGCCATGGCAAACGATGTAAAATATGGGTTGTCTGCAACGCTGTGGACCAACAACCTCAATCGTACGATGCGATTATCAAAGAAGTTGGAAGCTGGAATCGTGTGGGTAAACACATGGCTCAATAGAGATTTAAGAACGCCCTTTGGTGGGGTTAAAGAAAGTGGAGTAGGTCGCGAAGGCGGATTTGAAGCATTGAAGTTTTTTACTGAGGCGAAGAATGTTTGTATAACCTACGAAAATTGAAAAATATTAGATCCCCTCGAGCACTATTTGAAAAATTAATTTTGCTTAATTTTATGAATACCGCGCAGAGCGCTCGAGAGGTCTTTTTAAATTCTTACTATTAAATTAGGTCTCGACTGCGCTCGACCGGAAAAGCAAATATGAAACTAGATTTAAAAGGTAAAAATGCGTTAGTCTGCGGAAGTAGCGCAGGAATAGGTAAAGCAACAGCACATGAATTAGCAAATTTGGGAGCTTCAATTACCCTTGTAGCTCGTAACGAGGATAAGTTAAATACGGTGCTAGAATCACTATCTACAGACAATGGACAAACGCACGATTACTTGGTTGCAGATTTTAGTGATTTTAAAACATTGAAAGAAACTTTAGCAAAAGCTACCGCAAATAAAGACTTTCATATTTTATTGAACAACACAGGAGGACCCAAAGCAGGCCCTATTTTTTCTGCGGAAATTTCTGAATTTGAAGCGGCATTTACACAACATTTAAAATGCAATCACATACTTGCACAAGCCGTGATTCCAGGAATGAAAAAAGCTGGTTATGGTCGCATTATAAATGTTATTTCGACATCTGTGAAGCAACCTATTGAAGGGCTTGGGGTGAGCAATACCATTCGTGGTGCGGTTGCAAATTGGAGTAAAACATTAGCTACTGAAATGGGACCGTTCGGAATTACAGTAAACAATGTATTACCGGGAGCCACTGCAACAGAACGTCTTGATGCGATTTTACACAATGTAGCGAAAAAAATAGACGGCACTTTTGATGAGGCAAACAAGATGATGCAAAATGTAGTACCAGCAAAACGCTTTGCTGAACCCGAAGAGATTGCTTATGCGATTGCATTTTTGGCAAGTCCTTCGGCGAGTTATATCAATGGAATTAATCTTCCCGTTGACGGCGGAAGAACTAAAAGTCTTTAAAAGAATCCAAGCGTTTTGAACCACGACTAAAAAAGAATTGTAACTTTATCGTATCAACATAACCACCAATGGAACATAGAAAACTCAGAATTAACGGTCACTCTCACCTTCTTCCCTACCCTGAAGAAATCCCCCAATTCATGAAAGACAAGGGGATTTTCTGGGTCGATAAGGATCGTAAATTTATGTTGCAAAAAGATTGGAGTCGTCCTGTGACAGATTCCAGTTTTTTCTTGGATGAAAAGTTGGCTTGGATGGAACGCTATAAGATTGATCACGCCGTGGTACTCAATCTTTCTCAGCTCTACGGAAATGGGCTGCGCGTAGAAGAGATGAAACAAGCATTACGATTTCAGAATGATTTTAATGCAAAAGTACAGCGCGAAAATCCATCCAAATTTACCACTGGTTTCGTAGTGCATCCTGGATTTGTGCGCGGTGCCATGTGGGAAATTGAACGTTGTGTTGAAGAACTGGGAATGCAGCTTCTTTGTCTGCCAACGCACTATATGGATACCATTGGGACTTGGCGTTGCATTTTTGACGAAGAAAATGAACCTATCTTTGAAATGGCAAGTAAATACAATTTGGCTGTTGAAATTCATCCATACGATGGGGAAAAATTTATAAAATTAGAAAACACCTCTTGGCGTTTTCATTTAATATGGATGCTTGCACAATGCGCGGATGCATACCACTTTTTGACTTTAAATGGCTACGCAGATAAATATCCAAACATGCGGACTTGTTTTGCGCATGGTGGACAATTAGCACAGATGAATTTAGGTCGCAGAATTCAAGGATTTGATGGACGTCCAGATTTATTTGAAGGTAAAACCCACCCGAGAAAAGCCGTAGGACATAAAAACATATTCTTTGACACCTTGGTTCACGATACCGGCGGACTCGAATTATTAGTAAAAAACCAAGGAACGAAACAAATTGTAATGGGACTTGATGACCCGTACCCCTTGGGAGAAATGGAGAGCGAAAAACAATCGTCGTATCCAGGTAAAATTCTTGACCTTGCCAAAAAACGTGATATTCTAAACGAAACACAATGTGATGCTATTTGGGAAGACAACGTGATACAGTGGTTGTGTGGTGATGACGAAGTGGCTAAAGAAAAATTGGTGAATAGGATTTTAGGTAAATAAAAATCTTTAAACAATAACGGTAAAAAATCATTTCTCATAGCTCATAGCCCATTAACTAAAAAAGTGCACTTCCTCCCAGAAAATATAGACGAATACGCGGTAAACCATTCGCAACCCGAACCTGAGTTAT
The DNA here is from genome assembly GCF_051252435.1 of Patiriisocius sp. NCBI lineage: Bacteria > Pseudomonadati > Bacteroidota > Flavobacteriia > Flavobacteriales > Flavobacteriaceae > Patiriisocius > Patiriisocius sp. Next base: position 60,253 of record NZ_JBPOFW010000007.1, read on the forward strand.
TGGAAGATTTAACTCGTGAAACTTGGCGTAAAGTGCTCGCTCCAAGAATGTCCAGCGGGCACTATCAAGGACGGTTTTTGAGTATGATTTCTAAACTTATCAATCCCAAATGTATTTTAGAAATTGGCACATACACCGGCTACTCCGCATTGTGTTTGGCTGAGGGAATGCAACAAAAAGGAATATTGCATACCATTGATATTAACGAAGAGTTACACGATTTACAACGTAAATATTTTGATAAATCTGGCTTCGGAAATCAAATCTTTCAATATACGGGGAATGCTTTAAATATTATTTCTGAAATAGATTGCACATTTGACCTCGTATTTATCGACGCAGATAAAATTAACTACCCAAAATACTTGGATCTAATATTTCCGAAGCTACAAAAAGGCTCAGTTATTTTGAGTGACAATGTATTGTGGAGTGGTAAAGTGGTGGAACCTCTCAACGAAAAAGACGAAGACACAAAAGCCATTTTAGCCTACAACAAATTGCTCAATGAACACCCAAAACTTGAAACCGTGTTATTGCCTATAAGAGATGGGTTGACGATTAGTCGAGTGAAATAATCACTCTTTATTTACAAACTTTTCTATTGTTTTTTGGCACGTCCAATAGCCAAAAAATGCTATTGAAGTCCCCACAGCGGCACCAACAAAAATATCACTTGGGTAGTGAACGCCCACATAAATACGACTCATTACAAAAATAAGAGGCCACAGATATGCAAGATAAATCCACTTGTTAAATTGTTTTAAAGCCAGCACAACAAATGTTACTATTGAAAAACTGGTGGAGGCATGCCCAGAAAAAAAACTGTAATTAGTAGGCTTTTGTAAAATACGAATGAGCTCACTCAGTGCCTCTACGTTATTGGGGCGTAATCTTGCAATGTAATTTTTGGTCAAATCTGTTAGTCCCAACGTCAAAAAAAAAGTTGCCAATAAAAAGAGGATAGTAATGGCTCCTTTTTTGGGTTTTAGATAATATAGAATAATACCAAAGAAAAAAATATACAGTGCTGTCCAATTTTCGATTTGAGTGGCAAAAATCCAAAAGCCATCATGGTCTTCTATACCCAAGCTGTTGAGCCAAACAAATAAATCTCTATCCCAATCTTTTAAGGTTTGTAGCATTAAAACTTACGCTTTACTGAACCTCCAAATTCTTCAATGTCATCTTTAACGGCATCAATTTCTTTGCGCACGTCTTTAGTGATATCCAAATCCAATCCTTGCTTTTCTGCAGTTTTTGTGATTTCGCTTTTAATATCGTTTGTGGCGTCTTTGATTTGGCGCATTCCTTTACCGAGACCGCGCGCGATTTCAGGAATTTTATCTGCACCAAAAATGAGGAGTACTAAAAATAGAATGAATGCTATTTCTGCCCCGCTGATAAATAATAAATGTGGTTGCATTGCCATGGTACAAAGGTATTGAATTTATGATTTACAAGTATGAAATATTAATTCTGAATTTAGAAATTTGGATTTTATATTAAATGTTTAATATTCCATTTTACTAGGTATTTATTTGCTGTAGGTTTCGACTGCGCTCATTCGGACAATTAGTTCAATCAAAAAACCCGCTGCAATGGCAACGGGCTTTGGTGTTATATATTTCCGAAGAAAACATACTAGTTCTTTTGCTCGTTCTTAAAATTATCGAACTCTCCTAATTTTTTACGCTTTGGCCATGCATTATTAGTAGTGTCAATATCAGCAGTTTCTTCGTCTGGATCTACCATTATTTTTTTTATTTCCATTTCTGAAGGAACTGTAATGCTTACCTCAGCGTCATTCTTTCTCCAAATTTGGGCTGGATAGGTTTCTCTTTTTGTAGTGCCGTCACTGTATGTAAATTCAACGATAATAGGCATTGGAATTCCACCTGGTTTTTCAAAAGTAACATCGTAAAAATATTTAGGCTGTCTTAAGTTTGCGCGTTGTGCTGGGGTTAAATTATCCATGATATATGATTGGAGAGTAGTCACATCGTTCAATGTTGCAGATTTCATACTTTCATCGTAGTCATCACTTCCTTCTTTTACCAAATATACCAATGGTGGCAAATCGCTTTCACTCATTCCACGAGCTTCCATCATTTCTTTTACCTCTTTTGTCATTTTTGATGTTACATAAAATGTTTCAACATTTTTTACACCAATGTCTGTATAATCTGTAGTGTAAAACCATGCTCTCCAAAACCAATCTAAGTCAACCGCAGAAGCGTCTTCCATCGTTCTAAAGAAATCTTCTGGGGTTGGGTGCTTGAACATCCATCTTTGTGAATACGTTTTAAACGCATAGTCAAATAACTCTCTACCCATAATCGTTTCTCTCAAAATATTCAATCCCGTTGCTGGTTTTGAATAGGCGTTTGCTCCAAAATTATATGTGTTAAGTCCTTTTGTCATAATTGGCGCTATAAAATCTTGATCACCTGCCATGTAGCTTACAATATTTTTAGCTGGACCACGACGCGATGGATATGCTTTGTTTGGTGCAATTGCTTCTGGGTACCATTCGCCAAAATCCTGCTCGGCGACATATTGTACAAACGTATTTAAACCTTCGTCCATCCAAGTCCATTGGCGTTCGTCACTATTTACAATCATTGGGAAGTAGTTATGACCAACTTCGTGAATAATCACACTCATCATTCCGTATTTAGTTCTTTCGCTATACGTTCCATCTTTTTCTGGACGTCCGTAATTCCAACAAATCATAGGGTATTCCATTCCTTGTTGTTTTGCGTGAACAGAAATCGCTTTGTGGTACGGATAGTCAAAACTCATTCTTGAATATGACTTTAATGTACTCGCAACCACTTTAGTTGAATAATCTTCCCATAACGGATTTCCCTCTGGAGGATATACTGAAACTGCCATTACATCTCTATCGCCCATTTTTACAGCCATCATATCCCATATATATCTTCTAGAGGTTGCAAACCCATAATCACGTACGTTTTCAGCTTTAAATTTCCACGTTTTTGTGTCTTTGCTAAATCCTTTTGATGCAGCTTCGGCTTCTTCTTGCGTTACGATAATTACTGGCTTGTCGTAAGACTTTTTAGCGCGTTCGTAACGGTTCATCATTTCTTTTGAAAAAATATCTTTTCTGTTTGTCAATACGCCCGTTGCATCCATTGTGTGATCTGCAGGCACAGTGATGTTAACTTCAAAATCACCAAAGGGTAACGCAAACTCATCACGACCCCAAAATTGACTATTCTGCCATCCTTCAACATCATTATAAACAGCCATACGTGGGTAAAACTGAGCAATCACGTATCCTTTGTTACCATCATCAAAAACTTCATATCCACTTCTTGCTCTATCAATAGTATGGTCTACAATGTTATACCACCATTTTATATTAAATGAGTATTCATCGCCCGGTTGCATTGCCTCAGGAATATCAATACGCATCATCGTACGATTTACTGTGTACTTTAAATTATTTCCTTTTGTATCCTTCACATAGTCTATTTTGAAACCACCATCAAATTTTTCACCCATGTAACTATTAACAAAGCTACTCGCCTGTTGTGCAGGAACAGCACCGCTAGGTTCTATCAATGGAGATTTAGAATCTTTTGCACGAACGTTTTGATCTAATTGTACCCATAGATATTCTAAAACATCTGGCGAGTTATTCGTATAGGTAATTGTTTCAGTACCGTAAATTCTTGAGGTCTCATCATCTAGGCGGATGTCCATTTTATAATCTGCCTGTTGCTGATAATAATTAGGTCCTGGAGCACCATTTGCTGAACGATATTGGTTGGGCGTAGAAAACTCAGTATAGAGTTGCTTAAACCTGTTCTCGTTGGTATGACCTGGTTTGCGTTCTGTTTTTTCCTCTTGTGCGTGCATCATTCCAACGGATGTTAATAACATCAAGAATGATAATAATTTAACTGCTTTCATTGATAAAAAGGGGTTTATTAATATTTCGTTAAAAATAGGGGTTTATATCAGGTAGTTTCTGCGATTATTCAAAATTTAACAATCCTTTAGGATTTTCTTTTTCAAGGACGAGGCTTCGTCTCGATTTTGATGTTTTTAAATGAATAATATTTTGCTGGCTTTCAAATTTATCCATTAAAATAGTATTTTCAATTTCGATGGATTCCAGCGTAGGAATACCTGTCACTTCAATATAAGCCTTCACTTGGTCGATGTCATATTTATGACCAATAAATTTATACGTTACGGGCTTTGCGTTTACAAGAACAGTGAGCCTATCCAATACATATTTTTTAAACAATTCCACGTCGGCCTCAGTCTCTTTTGGAGAGTCTAAATGGACCGCTCTTCCATACCGCTCTGAAAGTGCATCTTCAAGGTCATCAGTAAAAATCTGAGTGATAATCTGCAGCGACTGTTTTTCTTTTATATATTCAATTTTAGTGATGCTTACGTAAAATTTATGCGCAGTAAAAGATGTAAATAAAGCGAAGCTACAAACGAAAATTAGGATTTTTAAAAATTTCATAATTAAAATAAGACTTTAGTTGTCTCGATTTTGGCAATGGTACAAAAATTATTCCTTTCTACATTTTAAGACTTCGGAAATTTAAAGATTAAAGAATATTGCTATTCCATTATCAATCCTTCTAAATATTCTGGGGCTTTTTTCTGAAATATATCCAAAACAAGTTCGTAGTTCTCATTTTTAAATTCGTTTTCGAGAGTTGTAGTTTCAACGCAAAACAACACAAAATCGAAGGCGCGATTTTCAGGAATCTTAAAAGCATCTTCTAGCAAACCTGGCATATATCCATGTAAAATATTTGCTACGGCAGCATCTTGTGATTGCCATTTCCGAAGTAATTTTAAATTTTTATAATACCCCGAAAGGTATTTATATAATGCTTCTATATTTACACTCGTGGGAGTAATTACACCGCCCATGACGGGAACAATTTTTTCTTCTGGTTTTCCTTTAAAACCGGGTATTCCTACGTCGTCAAAATTAAATAGATCTTCAGTTTTTACGTTTTTAATGTCTTTCGCCAAATCACCCGTTAACCTGTGGCCTATATAGACTTCGTCGAGCTCATTTAAAATGGGAACGAGCGTGACATCTATATTTTTATAATTATAATTTTCGTCGGTAATCACCGCCCTACGCGTGTAATAGTTAACTGCCGAAAAAACAAGGGTGTCATTTTTAAACGCTTCTATTTCAAAGTTTCCGTTCTGGTCTGTAGTGGTGTTGAACCTCGATGTTGTATTGTACACTTGGACAGCTTCAACGTCAGTTTCGTTGAGTAACTTTCCTTTAATAATTACTTGTTGGGCATACACAAAATTTCCCATCAAGAGAAACAGGAAAAAAATATTTCTATTAGGGAATATTAGCGAGATATTCCTCGCTTTTTTCAACCAAATAATTAAGTAATAGTAATTCATTTTCAGGCTCTAAATATGATGTTTCAAAATCACTCTCGTGAACAAAATAAACAAAATCTGCAACGCGTTCCGCAGGTATTTTATAATGGGCTGTAATAAATTCATTAGTAAATTTTTCGCTCAATTTATTGTAAGTTTCCACATATTCTTTTTGTGACTCATTTTGCAAGGCAGGAGCTATAGGATTACCAAAAATTAACCTTGTTAGTAAATTAACTCCACCAATTAAATTTGCTCCTTCCCTATATTGACCACTGTAGTATGCGTATTTAGCAGCATTTCCTGATACTTCTGTTGTTGCGTCTGTATCAAAGTCATATTTAAACTCTAGTGTTTCATAAGACAAGTCAAAATCTCTAAAATTGGTTGTTTTTATTTTATCAACGTCGATGGTTAAATCTCCCGAAAGATTATATGTTTTTATGAATACTTCTTCCAGTTCATTGATCAATGGATTCAATGTGATAGAAAAATGTTTTTCATCGATGATGCTCTGTTGCACAATTAATGTAAATGTTACATATTGAAGACATGTTACCTGCAATCTATCATTTACAGCCATATCTAATCTAAAAACACCGTCACTATCTGTAATCACACCTTCGTGAGATGAAACATTATAAATATGCACACCTTCAATTTTATCATCCTCGGGCGCAACGATGGTCCCCTTTATAGTCTTTCGCTCCACTGTTTGTGCAAGTGCAGAGGTGCTAATAACAATAGCTATTAATAATAAACATGCCTTTTTCATAATTGATTTTTTTGGTTATGAAAAGATACGAGTTTATTGACAGCTATTTACTTTTATTTTTTTCTTTGTAATGATCGCTCTTCTCCTTTACAAATTGAAGCAGTAATAATTCGTTTTTAGGGTCAAAATAATCTAGGGGAATACCTTGATCTTGAAGATAAAAAATGAAATCAGCAATATATTCTTCAGGAATACTATAATTTTCTATCAAAAATTCATTTGTAAATCTGTTTCTAATTTCTTTAGCGATAAACTCCTTTTCTCTTAATAATTGCTCTGCCGTCTTATTTTTTTCGGGTTTCCCAAAAAGAAGATACTTGATCAATTTAGCTCCTCCAATTAGGTCTAATCCGTTTTGAGTTTGCCCGTTGTAGTAAGCATTATCTGCCGCCGTTCCACTAATACCGACATCTGAATTGAAATTAGATGTGTATTGAAACATTAATTCCTCATAAGACAAATCAACATCCTTGGCAAGGTCATCTGTATTGATCACGGTTTTATTCTTACTAAGATCTACTTCATCCAGCTCGTTCAAAATAAGCTCGAGTGTGACTTCCATCGTTCTGCTTGTGTAGTTGTTTCGAGAAACGGTATACCTAAAGGTGTAATAATTTACTGCGGAAAATTTTAAAACATCAAACTTATCGGCTTCGATTTCAAAAGCACCATTTGCATCTGTAAAAGCACTGGAGCCCGAAGTTTCATTCGTGATTTCTATGCCTTCTACGTCCACTGTATTTGTTAATTGACCTTTGATTAGCTCTTGTTGTGCCAACATAGAAAATGTTGCGAAAAGGCAACTAAAAAACAGACTGTATTTATTCTTCAATTTCTTTGAGGTATTTTTTACTTTGGGTGGTTAAATAATCTAAAAGCACCAATTCATTTTCGGGTTTTAAATACGTGGGCGGAATGCCACTTTCTTGTACATAATACACAAAATCATTTGCTAATTCTGAAGGAATTTTATAATGGTCCTTCAAAAACTGATTGGTAAATCGGCCTCTAATTCCGTTAGCTATTAGATCACTTTCTTTTTGTTCTTGTGCTGGAGATTTCTTCTTTTTAGATTTTCCGAAGATAAGATTTTTTAAAAGTCCCAAGCCTCCCAATAAATTACCACCATATTGTTGCTGGCCATTATGCAGGGCGTTTTCAGCGACATTACCTTGGATAGCTGTGACTCCATCTGGCGCAAATTCGTAGCCAAATTCCAGATTTTCATAGGACAAATCCCAGCCTGCGTTGGGATTGAAAGTATCTATTTTACCCACATCGACGGAAATATTACCAGAGAGGTCGTAAGGCCTAATAATGACCTCCTTGAGTTCATTGACCATGGGATTTAAATAAATACGCACCTGTCTATTTTTGATTATTCCTTCATCAACAATTACTTTGAAACCAACGTATTGCAAGGAGGTTACTTCCAATCTTTCATTGATTGCCATTTCCAATTCAAATTCACCGTTGGCATCTGTAATCGTTCCTTTTTGAGACGAAATATTATATACATGAATTCCCTCAACCATATCACCAACGGGGGCGGTAATATATCCCTTTACAAGAACACGCTCTGCATTTTGCGCCATGCACAATGCTGGCACTAACAGCAAGTAAAATAATATGGTAGTCAGTTTCATTAGTTTTATACTTTGTATAAAGTTCGGGAATCTATTTACAGCAATCTGTTTGATTTTGTTAAAATTTCAGCATAGATTTCTACATTTACACTTAATCTAAATACGAATGAAAAATTTAATCGTTGCAAGTACCTCTACCATTTATGGTGGCACCTATCTAGAATATCTTGAACAAACACTTATCCATCATTTTAACGATGCCGATGAAATTGTGTTTATCCCATTCGCAAGGCCAAGTGGAATTTCGCATGATACATACACCAAAAAAGCCGAAATATTTTTTCAAAAACTAGAAAAAAAACTCATTGGGCTTCATACGTTTAAAAACCCCATCGAAGCCATAAAAAACGCAAAAGGTATTTTCACGGGCGGAGGCAATACATTTCTATTAGTCAAACAAATGCACGACCTCAAATTAATGGCTCCTTTGCGTAATGTTTTATTGAACGGTACCCCATATTTGGGTACAAGCGCTGGCAGTAATCTCTGCGGAATTACCATGCAAAACACAAACGATATGCCCATTGTGTACCCACCGTCATTTAAAACGTTGGGCGTTATTCCGTTTAACATAAACGCGCATTATCTAGATGCCTCACCTACAAAACACATGGGTGAAACTCGCGAAACTCGCATTAAAGAATACCACACTCAGAATACCGTCCCCGTTGTGGGACTTCGGGAAGGAAGTTGGCTGGAGGTGAAAGGCGAAACTATTGAATTAAAAGGGAATTTGACAGCTAGAATTTTTGAGCAGGGAAAAGAGGCTCGAGAAATTTCAGGAATGGTAGATTTTAATTGAAACCTGTTCGATTACAGCATATATAAGGGTCAAATTTTTAATGAGTTAGACCTACCAGCGAAGCTGGCCTAAAAGCTACGAGCTATTTAAAGCTCCTTTACAAAATGATATCCTTTTGCTACAAAACCTTGATTGTAATAAAATTTATGCGACGGAAAATTATGCACGTAGGTGTTGAGCTCTACCCAGCGGCATTTTTTTGATTTGGCATAATTGTAAACAAACTGCATCAATTGGTCTCCTATTTTTTTCCCTCGGAAATTTTCTTCGATGACCACATGATCCACCTCAACACTTTTACCCGCATAATGCCTTGTTTGAAACCACATTCCGCAAATACCGATTAACTTTTCGTCGTAGGAAATACCAATACACTCATAATTTTGAGTGCTCATTTCCAGCACTCTTTCTTTTAAAATGGCTTCGGAAATTTTATGATCATTTAAAATACTTAAAAAGGGAATGATTTTTAATATTTCCGAAGAAGGAATAATGGCGAAATTGGCAGTCATAGTTTTTAAATTATTGGTAATTTTAAAGCACTTCAATATACATAATGAAAAGAAAAGATTTTTTAAAAATAACAGCAATTGGCGGTTTTGGTTTGGGCGTATTTCCGCAGTTGTCATTTACCGCTTTGCAAGAAACAAAGTTTACCCGAAACCAATTAATAGGCAAAGGCAACGAAGATATTGTGGGCGATAGTTACACCAGCAAAATGCAAAAAGATGCAAAAGGGGCGTTTTTAAAAATGAAAGAAGCCGCCGCAAAAGAAAACCTCAACATAGAAATTGTCTCCGCCTACCGAAGTTTTGAAAGACAAAAAGAAATCTTTGAAGGAAAATACAGCAGGTTTACCAAACAAGGATTAACGCCCGAGGCTGCCATTTCAAAAATAATTGAGTATTCAACAATTCCCGGAACCTCCCGCCATCATTGGGGTACAGACATTGACATTATTGATACCAACGCACCTAGACCCAAAAGTGTTTTGCTCGCGGAGAATTTCCATGGCAAAGGCCCGTATTGTAAATTAAAGGAATGGCTCAATGATTATTCGAAAGATTTTGGATTCTATGAAGTATATACCGATAATGCAAACCGCAAAGGCTTTAAATACGAGCCATGGCATTTTAGCTACGCACCCGTTTCAAAACCTATGTTAAAAGCTTACGAGACACTTGACTTAAAAATTATTCTCCTTGAAGAAAAAGTAATGGGCAGCCAGCATTTTACAGACGAGTTTATAACCACGTATCAAAAAGAAAATATTTTAGATATCAATCCGTTGCTTATTTCTTAGATTAACATCAAGCTTGTTTATTCTAATTAGTCTTAAAAAATCTATTTCCTATGAAAAATTACATTTTATTATTTTTCCTCCTCAGTTCAATTCTATCTATTTCACAAACAACCATTGTTCTAGATAAAGAATCAAAAACAAGCATTGAAGATGCAGTTAAAAAAATTTTAAAAACAGAAAATGGATATGGAACTATCTTTATTGAAAAAAATATTGAAATAAATAAGGACTTAACAATCCCTCAAAGCATTGATTTAAATTTTAGCAACTGGAATATTCTTTCTATAAACAATGGTGCTAAAGTGAGTATTCAGGGTAAAATATTCTCAAACGACAAAACAATTTTTGATGTACCAGTAAACCACAATCTTAAAATTCATAATCAAGAAATATATCCTGAATGGTTTGGGTTATGTTCCTATCTAGAGAACAAAGAGAAAGACGATAGTGAACTCATACAAAAAGGAATCAATGCCTGTGTTGAAGGAAGTGTTTTAAAATTATATGGGAAGAACTACAATGTTGCAAGTGAAATTATGATAAACACGAAAACACTTCATATCCAAGGAAAGAATACCCTCTATTTTCCCGCAGAAGGACCTTCAAACAATGTGACTGTCATTAATCAAAACTTAGATATTATATTTGATATAAAAGCACCTGGCGTAATATTTTCAAACCTAAATTTTACCGGATTTAACGGAGGGAAAGATTACGTAAACAAAGGAGGTAATACAAAAAGCACAGCTCTCAATTTTGTCAGAAACACCCCTACCAATCCCAAATTTCCAGAACCGATTAAAGATGTTGACGCATGGGTTAAAAACTGTACTTTCTTAAATTTCAAGAACTGTATTTACGGAGAAGGCACAAATCTTAAAATTATTGACAACCTTTTTGTAGCATCTTATATTGGTGTTAACTTACAAGAAGCTAAATATATTGACTCAAATGGCATCTTACAAACAAATCCGCACCTAAGAGGTCATGTGATTGATCGCAATAGATTTCATTCTATGGGAGGATATTTTGTTAACGAAACTTTGAATGACGCGGCATGTATAAAAATAACAGCAGAAAAGGGATATTTTTTCCCGGACCCCTATTTTGACACTCCAGAGAGCTTTTATGTTTCTGGATATTACAATCAGATAACCAATAATTATGCAGATGATGCAAAAACGTTTTTCGAAGGCAGTGTAGATCGCACTAAAATAGACAATAACGTAATACTAAATTCAACCGACACAGCTATTAAAGCATATGGCGGCGAATATGGAACGATTTCAAATAATCTAATTGACGGTTCTTTCACATGGAATCCAAACAAACTATATCCTTATTGTGAAATAGGAAATCCTTTAAATCCTAGCGGTTGTAAAGAAACAGATGGGTTTCCAGAAGGTCATGGCATTAGAGTGAGATTTGCAGACTATGTAACCATCACCAATAATCAAATAGTTAACAAAAGACGTCACGGAATTTATCTTGAGAGAACTAAAAACTCATCTATTCAAGGAAATACCATCATGAATTTTAATAGGCACGCTTATATTAGACCTAATGTAAATGGTATAAACCAAACCATCAAAACTGGGGACATCGGTAAATTTGACGGTATTCATATTGAATGTACCTCAACAACCATTGAACAAAAATACAATGTAAATAATAGCGTAAAAAACAATGTTATTTCAATGCCTTTTAATCCCGTAGGATCTAACGAACCTGTAGGAAGATATGGAATTTATGTGGGAGATGGTGACGATTTAAATTTTATCGCAAGCAACTCTATACTTCCACAACGTTTACTAAAAACATCCAAGACAAGAACAGCCACTGATGTTTGTGAGAGCAACTAAAATTTTCAAAATCTCCGTATCTTTGTTAGATGAATAAAAATGTAATTCTCCTTATTTTAGATGGCTGGGGGGTCACTCAAAACCCAGAAGTCTCGGCAGTAGCGCAGGCAAAAACGCCATTTATAGATTCACTTTACGATAACTACCCGCACAACACGTTGTTAACGCACGGTTTAAATGTGGGACTCCCCGAAGGCCAAATGGGAAATAGCGAAGTAGGCCACATGAACTTGGGAGCGGGACGCATAGTATATCAAGATTTGGCTAAAATCAATCTTGCCATTGCAAACGACACACTCAAAAACGAAACGGTTTTAAAAGAAGCTTTCACACATGCAAAAACACACAACAAAAAAGTCCATTTCATTGGGCTGGTTTCAGATGGTGGCGTGCATTCGCACATAAATCATCTCAAGGGTTTGCTTACTGCCGCAAATGACGCTCAACTTAAAAACGTATTTGTACACGCATTTACAGACGGTCGCGATGTGGATCCACAATCTGGTGCCGGGCACATTCAGGCACTGGAGGAACACATGGGAAAAACCACTGGAAAGCTGGCATCTGTGATTGGTCGCTACTTTGCCATGGACAGGGATAAACGTTGGGAACGTGTTAAAAAAGCATACGATTTGTTGTGCTTCGGAAAAGGAACTGCTACAGATAACGCTTCCGCGGAAATATTAAAATCATATAACAACGGAACCACAGATGAATTTATAGAACCTATTGTCTGCACCGAAAACGGAAAACCAACAGCAACCATTGAAGCAGATGATGTAGTCATCTTTTTCAATTTTAGAACTGATAGGGGAAGAGAATTAACCGAAGTCTTGTCGCAACGAGATTTTGAAGAATTCGGGATGAAAAAACTGCCGCTCTATTTTGTAACGCTTACAAATTATGATGATTCCTTTAAAGGTATAAAAGTGGTTTACAAAAAGGACAACCTAACAAAAACTTTGGGAGAAGTACTTGAAGCCAACAACAAAACCCAAATAAGAATTGCTGAAACCGAAAAATACCCCCACGTTACTTTTTTCTTCAATGGAGGAAGAGAAGAACCTTTTATTGGAGAAAACCGGATTTTATGCCCATCCCCCAAAGTAGCAACGTACGACCTAAAACCCGAAATGAGCGCTTATGAAATAAGAGATAAAATCATACCGGAAATTGAGAACAAAACAGCAAATTTTATTTGTTTAAATTTTGCCAATCCAGATATGGTAGGCCACACAGGGGTGCTAGAGGCTGCCATCAAAGCGTGTGAAACCGTTGATACATGCACAAAGGATATTGTTGAAACAGCTTTGAAAAACGACTATACCACCATAATAATCGCAGACCACGGGAACAGTGAAACCATGCGAAATGAAGATGGCTCTCCAAATACGGCACATACCGTAAACCCAGTTCCATTAATTTTAGTGGACAAAGAAATAAAGCATATTAACAATGGTGTTTTAGGAGATATCGCTCCAACTATTTTAGCCTTGATGGGCGTTGAACAACCTAAAGAAATGACACAAAAATCACTTTTATAATGAAGAACACACAACAATTTTTAATGCGTTGCATGTTATTTAGCTTTCTAATAATTTTGACTATCGCATGTAAAAATAAAACAAAAGAGACAACAGACACACAAGCTCAAACAGAAGAAATTTCCGAAGAACAACAAATCAATACGCTTGTTGATGACCCTGAAAATCAAGGCGATAAAATGCTTTTAGGGTTAGTAAATCAAGAAGGTTTTAAGAACAAAGGATTGTTTCCTTGGATGTACGAGGAATTTGAAAGCTACAAGCCGGAGCCGTCAATTTTTGATGAGCTAAGAAAACAACTGGATGATGTTACCATCAAAGTATTTATGGGGACATGGTGCGAAGACAGTCAGCGTGAAATTCCACGATTGTACAAAATACTACATATAGCTGATTATGATTTATCTGGTATGGAAATTATTGCAGTCTCGCATGACAAGGATACACCTTCGGGATTTGAAAAAGGGCTGGATATAGAATATGTGCCAACCATTATTTTTTACAGAAATGGTAAAGAGTTAGGCAGATTTGTTGAATATGCACAAGAAAATCTAGAAAAAGACATGCTTACCATATTAAAAGGCGACCCTTATAAACATGCCTATCAGGAATAAGACTAGGCAAAAGGTAGATTTCTTTGTAATTTTGCAGTCAACTAACAAAACAGTTTAAAATGAATGCAACATTAAATATAGCTGTAGATTTTGACGGAACTATTGTTGAAGATGCCTATCCAAAAATTGGGAAACCTATAATTTTTGCTTTCGAAACAATTAAAAAATTACAGGACAAGGGACATCGCATCATTTTATGGACATATCGTAAAGGAAAAGCACTTGATGAGGCAGTCGCATTTTGTAAAGAAAATGGAATTACCTTCTACGCAGTAAATATGAGTTTTCCTGAGGAAACATTTGATGAAAAATATAGTAGAAAAATAAATGCAGATGTTTTCATTGACGACCGTAACATTGGCGGAATGAAAAGCTGGGGAGAAATTTATCAAGAAATTACCGGCGGAGAGCCACCAGCGCACCTAGCCCCAAAGAAAAAAAGCTGGTTTAAATTTTAGCAACTTATCCATTACATGATAATTACCAAATCAAGAGAAGAAATTGAATTAATGCGTGAAGCTGCGCTTGTAGTTTCAAAAACGCTTGGGATGCTCGCTTCAAAAGTGAAACCCGGTGTTACTACTAACGAGTTAAATACATTAGCAGAAGAATACATTAGACAGCAAGATGCTGTACCCGGTTTCTTGGGTCTTTACGATTGCCCTTCAACACTTTTAACGAGCGTCAATGAAGCCGTTGTTCACGGATTACCTACCAATGTACCTTTAAAGGAAGGAGATATTGTAAGTATTGACTGCGGAGCTATAAAAAATGGGTTTTACGGTGACCATGCCTATACTTTTGAAATTGGCGAGGTAGCTCCCGAAACCAAAAAATTATTACAAGTAACGAAGGAATCTTTATACGTTGGAATTCGCGAGCTAAAAGCCGGAAATCGGGTTGGTGATGTAGGCTATGCCATTCAAAAATATTGCGAAGACCATGGTTATGGCGTGGTAAGAGAATTAGTAGGTCACGGACTGGGAACAAAAATGCACGAAGACCCCGAAATGCCAAATTATGGTCGCAGAGGCTGGGGTAAAAAATTTATCGAAGGCATGACAGTTGCTATAGAGCCTATGATAAACCTTGGCACAAGGCGTATTAGCCAGTTACCAGACGGCTGGACCATTGTGACGCAAGACGGAAAACCCAGCGCACATTTTGAGCACAATATCGCGATTATTGACGGTGCACCTCAACTACTTTCCACATTTGATTATGTTTATGAAGCTCTTGGAATTAAAAGTGATGAAGAGGACGAATTCAGAGTAAAAGCGTAAAGGAATAACCTCGCTAAATGCTTCAACAAAAAAATGTTTAAATTCTTTCTCAATCTATTTCCACGAACATTCTTAATCAGGATAAGCTATTTAGTGCGCCCACTTGTTGCTTTTTTTCTTCGAGGAGATAAATACACAGACCCTATTGATGGCAAATCCTACCGAAAATTTTTACCCTATGGCTATGCTCGCGTACGCGAAAATGTGCTGGCGCCGGGAACACTTTCGTTAGAAAGACATAGATTGTTTTGGTTGTACTTAAAAAATAAAACCAATTTTTTTACCGAAAATTTAAAGGTGTTACATTTTGCGCCCGAACAAGCATTTCTTCGGAAATTTCAAAGAATGGAAAACATTGAGTACACAACAACAGACCTCAACTCACCCATAGCCGATGTAAAAGCTGATATTTGCAATCTTCCGTTTAAAGATAGTACTTACGATTTTATCATCTGTAATCACGTATTGGAACACATTCCAGATGACACTAGAGCAATGCAAGAATTATACAGAGTACTGGCACCCGGAGGTACTGCCATTCTTCAAGTTCCTTTAGAAAATGAAAGAGCGGTAACTTTTGAAGACAATACGATAACTGATCAAAAGGAGCGCACAAAAATTTTTGGCCAATACGACCATGTCCGTGTATATGGAATGGATTATTTTGATAAACTAAGAAGCATTGGTTTTGATGTAGAAGCATTAGATTATACTACTACAATGACTAATGAAGATATTCAACGTTATCGCATTGCGAGAGGTGAGTTATTGCCAATTTGTAAAAAATCAATCTAAAATCATCTTCTGAAACCCATCAGTAATATAAATTTGAGCTGTATTGGAGCTATCTTGATAGGTTAAATATGCCTCAACATCTTCGGTTTTTGAGAGCATCATTTTTGCTCTTTCAAACCCCATTGCCATACAAGCTGTGGCATACGCATCTGCCATTCCACAAGTGGGAGCAGTTATTGTGGCACTCGTAACATCGCTTTGTTCGGCGAGACCTGTTAAGGGATTTATGGTGTGGACAAACTTTTTTCCTGTTGTTGGGTCGATTCTAAATTTTCTATAATTTCCAGAACCCGCCATCCCCTTATTTTCTAATTGGATGACGACTGTAGCTCTTCGATTATCAATTTCCGAAGTTATAGATTCTACTCCTGCTGTCCAAGGTTTATTCCTCCCTATGTTTTGTCCGCTAGATAATACTTCTCCACCTAACTCAATGATATAATTTGTTACGTTGTTTGCTTCTAAGAAATTTCCGAGGCAATCAATACCGTAGCCTTTTGCTACGGCATTGAAATCAAAATAAATATTTGGGTTTTCCTTGTAAATGGTGCCATCTGCATTCACGCTCACTTTATTAAAACCCACTAAATTTCTCAAACTATCCAAACGCTCGCCATCAATTTGAAGCAACGGTGTATCTGTCCCAAAACCATAAGCATTGCGAAGTACGCCCACTGTTGGGTCAAAATAACCCTTCGAATTTGTGTGGACAATTTCAGAAATGCGCATCACTTCCTTGAAAATTTTATCGACTACGACTGTGGAATCCCCGCGATTGATTTTCGAAATGTCGCTATCGGGAATATAGGTACTCACCGATTTATTAACGGCATCCAAAACAGAATCAACCCCTTTTTCGGCATCAAAAATTTCCGACGAAAAATATTGAATTGCATATGTTGTTCCAAATGCATTTCCCTGCAGTACTTGATATTTGGGTGTTGTATCATCTTTGCAACCTAGCAAAGAAATGACTGTTAGAATGATGTAAAATGGTTTCATATTATTTCTTGAAGTCCTTTGTACACCATCGTGTAATCTTCATCTTTTACAACCTTTTTTGCGTAGTCCGTTCCGTTTCCTAAACCCACTCCGGCGTAATATGTTTTTGCTTCAAACTTATCTGCATGCTGCTTTATGGTTTGCATAAAAACAGGATCATAAGCATTTGCGTCTTGAGGGTATGACACTGCACGAACAATTACAAAATGCAAATCCTTGTCCTTGAGCCCAACAAATTGTGGGTCCTTCCCTATTTTACTATTCACGCCCATGAATTCAAAACCTTGGGCTTTCATATCTTCTCCTACGATATTCATGGCGAGATTATGTAATTCTTGTTTTGAAAGTTCTTGTGACATGCTTGTTTTTCTTCGGAAATTTTACAACACAAAAATACTTGATTTTGATGAGAAAGTATAGCGCACAAGGGCTTTGAAATATACCAACTATTTAAATCTCATAAACTGCGTATTGTTGAAATAGTAGGTTGGAATTTCTAAATAAGCATTCATTTCAAGTTCGTACCAGGGACTGATCGAAGTATCGTTAGGATTCTTTAAAAGGTGTACACTTTGTGCAGGAGTGTTTCCTTGCGCAAAAATAAACAAGCGATTTCCATCACTGTTTTCTGCGATATCAACAATCATAATTACATGTCCTGGACTACCGGGTTTTATAAGCATATCGCCTATCTGTAATTTCGAAATAGAATCAACAGCTGGTAATTCGTCAAACAGAGATTGTGTTCCTGCATAGGTATAAATGAGATTTAAATAGTTATAGAAGTTCTGTTTTGTGTAGTTTGTTTTTGCTATTTTTTGAAAGGTAACTTTGTTTGCATTGATTTTTGGACGATACCCTTCGGCGTATTTTGACCAACTGCAAAAATGACCCGAAGTAAAGTTAAAACCTATTTTGGACTGTATGTTATTGTCCCAAAGATATTCGGACCTAATGCGCATTAATGCGTCTGCGCACTGCTGTAATCCGTTAGACGGAACAGTAATTTCCATTACGCCCACATGGCCACTTTGATATACATAAGGCCGCCCATCATAATTGATGACCTCTGCACCAAAAGGTTTTAGTGCATAGTTTTGTAGATAGTTTGCAAAAGAGCCGTTTTTTGTTTCTACCCGGTTATATCCTTCCGGGACTTCTATTCTTTCAGAAACCGTCTTACCAGATTCGTTAATATAATTTACAGGTATCACGAAGGTTAAAGCTGTATGCTGAATGACCTTTCCCTTTTTTGTTCCGAAGAAAAAAAAGCTTGTGCCAAAAAGTATTGCTATGAGTAGTATCCATTTTTTCATATAAAGATAACTTCCAATAAAATGTAATTATTTCAATGTGCAGAAATTTCAGAAGAAAAAAAGACTCTTTAAAATCAAAAACCGCTTTCAAATAAATGAAAGCGGTTTGATAATTTTAAAATTCTTAAAGAGATTATCCCCCAAAATCATCAAAGCGAATATGCTCGTCTGGAATTCCAAAGTCTTCTCCCATTTTTTGAACGGCTTGGTTCATTAATGGAGGTCCACAGAAATACAACTCAATATCTTCAGGATTTTCATGTAAGCTCAAATAGTTATCTATCACAACTTGGTGAATAAAGCCTACAAAACCATCTCCTTCACCATCGATTCCGTCTTTTACTTTCCAGTTATCCTCTTCCATTGGCTCAGAAAGTGCCAAGTAAAATTTAAAATTTGGAAAATCTTTTTCTAAATTCTTGAAATGATCTAAGTAAAACAATTCTCTTTTTGAACGTCCACCGTACCAATACGTAACTTTTCTACCTGTTTTTAGGGTACGGAATAAGTGATATAAGTGAGAACGCATTGGCGCCATCCCTGCTCCACCACCTACATAAAGCATTTCGCTTTCTGAAGGGTTAATGAAAAATTCTCCATAAGGACCAGAAATTACACACTTGTCACCTTTCTTCAAATTAAAGATGTATGATGAAGCAATACCTGGATTTACATCCATCCATTGATTTTTTGCTCTATCCCATGGTGGTGTAGCGATACGTACATTCAACATAATCTCACGTCCTTCAGCTGGGTAAGAAGCCATAGAATAGGCTCTTTCTACAACTTCATCATTTTTCATCACTAGTGGCCAAAGACCAAATTTATCCCATTCTGCTTGAAATTTATCTGGAGTTTCGTGTTCTTCAGGGTGGGCAGTAATGTCCATATCCTCAAACTTCACTTCACACTCAGGAATTTCAATTTGTATGTAACCACCTGCTTTGTAGTTCATATCCTCAGGGATTTCAACTACAAATTCTTTAATAAAAGAAGCAACGTTGTAATTACGAACAACTACAGCATCCCATTTTTTAATCCCGAAAACCTCTTCAGGAATATGAATATTCATGTTTTGCTTCACTTTTACCTGACAAGAAAGACGCGCTCCTTCTTTTAGCTCTTTTCGGCTAAAGTGAGGCGTTTCAGTAGGTAGAGCTTCTCCTCCGCCTTCTAAGACGTGACATTCACATTGTATGCATGTTCCACCTCCACCGCAGGCAGAGGGTAAAAATATTTTATTATTTCCGAGGGTAGAAAGTAAAGTACCGCCACTTTCAACTTCGATTGTTTTTTCATCATTAATAGTTATGGTCACGGGACCTGAAGGAGATAATTTTTGCTTCGTAAATAATAATAAAGCTACTAACAACAATGTCAACACCAAAAAGGCTACTACGGTTGCTGCTATTACTCCTGTTACACTTGCTGCTAAAAACATAGTTATATTTTTTAGTTTTCTGAAACTACAATTGGTGTAGCTTCTACTTCTTTTTCAATTGATTTTTCAACTTGTCCCACATTTTCTCCGTTTCCGTCCAATGAAGGAGACGCATCATCACCTCCAGTTAACATTCCTCCAAAACTCATAAATCCAATCGCCATCAATCCGGTAATGATAAATGTAATTCCTAATCCTCTTAAAGGAGCTGGCACATTACTATAGCGTATTTTCTCCCTAATCGCTGCAATAGCAACAATTGCTAAAAACCATCCAATTCCTGAACTAAAACCGTAATTAAGCGCCAATCCAGCAGTTTCTATTTCTCTAGATTGCATAAATAATGACCCTCCCAAAATTGCGCAGTTTACTGCAATTAATGGTAAGAAAATACCTAGTGAGTTATAGAGTGACGGTGAAAATTTTTCAACAATTATCTCTACTAATTGAACCATAGTTGCAATGGTTGCGATAAACAAAATGAATGACAGGAAGCTCAAGTCATAATCTGCATACGCACTCAACTCGGGTGTAGCTCTGTTACCATCCAACCAAGCCAATGCGCCCGGTTGTAAAATATACTGATCTAAAAACCAGTTTAAAGGTACTGTAACAGTTAATACGAATATTACTGCAGCACCAAGACCTACAGCGGTACTTACTTTTTTCGATACAGCTAAGTAAGAACACATACCCAAAAAGTATGCGAATACCATGTTATCGACAAAGATTGATTTGAAAAATAATTCAACGTGTTCCATATATATCTTATTCAATACACTCAGACAAGCTTAGTGTGATAAATTAGTTTTTTAATTTTCTTCGATCAGTTCAGTATTTCTGCTGCGCTGTACCCAAATGATAATTCCAACTACGATTAATGCCATTGGAGGTAATACCATAAATCCGTTATTTTCATAACCTATTGCATACAAACCAGTTTTAGCAATTGGATCTCCCAATACCTTAAAACCAAATAATGTTCCTGACCCGAGCAATTCTCTAAAGAATCCTACGATTATCAAGATAACCCCGTATCCAAGAGCATTTCCTATTCCGTCTAAGAAAGAACGCCACGGTCCATTTCCTAGAGCGAACGCTTCAAAACGTCCCATGATGATACAATTGGTAATGATGAGTCCAATGAATACTGAAAGTTCCTTACTCAACTCATAAGCAAATGCTTTTAGTACTTGATCTACAATAATTACGAGCGTTGCAACAACGATTAGTTGAACAATAATTCTAATTTTTGAAGGGATAATATTTCTCATTAAAGAAATCACCACATTTCCTAATCCCAAAACAAAGATTACAGATACTGCCATTACAATAGATGGCTTCAATTGTGCGGTAATCGCTAAAGCAGAACAAATACCAAGAACTTGAATAGTAATTGGATTATCATCCGTCAACGGATCCATTATTAATTTTCTGTCTTTTTTTGATAGTAATCCCATTTCTTATTTGTTTAGAGATTTAAAATAAGGCACATACATTCTAATGTCTTTTTTCAACATTGCCGAAACTCCGTCACCAGTAATCGTTGCACCTGCAAGCGCATCAACTTCATAATCACTTTTATCTTGATTTAAAGGGTCGTTATTCCCTTTAGCTACTTCTATTCCTTCAAACGCCTCTCCATTTAAAAAACCTTCACCAGTAAAATCGTCCATGAAATAGCGTTGTTTTATTTCAGCACCAAGTCCTGGAGTTTCTCCTTTGTGGTCAAAATAAACTCCTTGAATAACCATAGCTTTATCCAAAGCTACAAATCCCCATATGGCATCCCAAAGACCTTTACCTCTTACGGGCACTACATAGATTTCTTTTCCATCTTTCTCACCAACCATTATTGGCAGTTTTCTTGTGTAGTTAGGGTCTTTTGCCTTAGTAGCCTCTTTTTTGATATCAATTAAATATGCTTCAGGGTTTTCGGTTACTTTATCTCCTTGAATAACATATTGCTTTGTTATATATTTCGAAAACTCTCCAGCAACTTTATCTGTTGGTACGAAAGTAACGTCGCTATCACCTTCATTCTCATTAACGTTCATTGCGTATAAGATGTTCTGCTGTTTTTCAGCTTCTTCATTTTCGGTAATCATTGGTTTCAAACCACTAGCAAATCCCGCAAGCAAAGAACCTACAACTACTACCATTATTACTGCAAAAATGATAGTGTAACTATTTTTATCTGTGTTAACTGCCATAACTATGCTGTTTTAAATTTAAGACGTTTTGCTCTTCTTTTTATATTTCCTTCTAGCACGTAGTGGTCAATTGTAGGAGCAAAAACATTCATTAATAATATTGCTAGGAATACTCCCTCTGGGTATGCTGGGTTGAATACACGAATCATAATTGAAATAAATCCAATCAAAAATCCATAAATCCATTTTCCTTTATTTGTTTGTGAAGCTGTTACCGGATCTGTTGCCATAAATACAGCACCAAATAAAATACTACCTATAAATAAGTGTTGCCAAAAAACCACGTCCATCAATCCAAAGAATTTAGAACTCTCGTCAATCCATCCAATACTTACAACACCATTGAAGATAAGTCCCATTGTCAAGGCACCTACTAACGTACTAAAGATAATTCTCCAGCTTCCTATCTTTGACAAAATCAAGATAAGGGCCCCAACGATAATCAATAACTTTGAAGTTTCACCCACAGAACCAGGAATAAAACCTAAAAATTGATCCATTAAATCCCAACTTTGAAAACCGTTATTCTGTGCCAAACTACCCAAAATTGTCTCTCCAGAAATCGCATCAGGTTGCCCAACAGTGTCTACCGCACCAGTAACCCAAACTTTATCTCCAGACATCCAAGTTGGATACGCAAAGAATAAAAACGCACGAATCGTTAATGCTGGATTTAAGATATTCATCCCTGTTCCACCAAAAACTTCTTTACCAATCACTACACCAAAAATAACCGCTACCGTCAACATCCATAATGGGATATCAACAGGCACAATCAATGGCACTAACATTCCGGTTACCAAATAACCTTCCTCTACTTCGTGACCCTTAATTACAGCAAAAATAAATTCCACCGCAAGACCCACTCCGTAAGACACAATCACTAAAGGAAGCACTTTCCAAGCACCAATGCTAAAATTAGCCATGTTCCAAAACTCTGGACTAAAAAAGCTCAATGCCTCAGTAACCTCTCCTACTTGCACATTATATTGATATCCAGCATTAAAAATACCGAATAGCAAACAAGGTACTAGCGACAAAATAACCATATTCATGGTACGCTTTAAATCATCTGCAGCTCTTACGTGACCTCCGCTATGAGTAGTCTCGTTTGGTAAATACAAAAATGTATGGATTGCGTTGAACGCAGGTGCCATTTTTGTCCCCTCGTATTTTAATTTAAGCTTATGTAAACTTTGTTTCATTCCCATTTTACAACGTATTTTTCATTTCTTCAAAATGAATAATTATCCAATTTCTTTATACATTAAATCAAGTCCATTTCTTATGATTTCTTGGTGTGGTTGTTTTGACACACAAACAAATTCGGTCAATGCAAAATCTTCTGGAGCAACTTCATACATTCCCAGCGCTTCCATTGCGTCAAGGTCTTGCACCATACATGCTTTCATAATTTGCATCGGGTAGATATCTAAAGGAAACACTTCCTCGTAGTTCCCGGTAACAACGAACGCTCTGTGTTCACCGTTTGTATTTGTGTCAAGGTCAAATTTTTTCTTCGGAAATAACCATGAAAATGTCAACGCTCTTGAAATTGAAATTTTATCGAATACCGGTTTGTTCCAACCAAAAAACTCATAATCATCTCCTTCTGGAATTACCGTAATCGCATTATGATAAAAACCTAAATGTTGTTTTGGCGAAATCGCCTTCCCTGTTAGTACATTTCCAGAGATAATACGCACATTTTCTTCGTTCAATCCAGAATCATAAACCGCCGTAGCCACTTCACTACCTAAACGGGTTCTGTAATATTTTGGATTTTTAACCGATGATCCCGCAAGGGTAATAATGCGCTCAGGATTATATTTTCCAGTCAAAAACAATTCACCAATAATTATCAAATCCTGAGCTCCAACTGTCCAAACAGTTTCTCCCTTATTCACGGGATTAATTTTATTTATTTGGGTCCCCACGTTTCCGGCAGGATGCAAATTATTTGTTTTGTGATAAACAACATCATTCAAGTTCGCAAGCGGAGAACCAGCGTCTTTTCCTAACGTAACGTGCACAGCACCTTCTGTTAATTTTGCCAAAGCAGACAATGCAACCTGCAGTTCTTTCTCTTTTCCGTTTAGCGCAAAATCAAGATCGGTTGCCAAAGGCGCGGTATCAATTCCCGAAACAAAAATTGCCTTAGGCATAGCTTCTGGATTTGCAATTACATCGTAAGGACGTTGCTTGATAAAGGCCCAACAACCCGAAGCTAACAAATGATTTTTTATATCATCTGCCGTCATCGCATCTGGATTTTTGCTTCCAAAATCTCTAAAGGTATCTTGTTGATCGCCCTCTATTAAAATTCTCGTGATCACACGTTTTGCACCACGCTCGATTTTAGTCAACGTGCCACTTACGGGTGATGAAAATTTAATCTCCTCTCTATCTTTACTGTAAAAAATAGTATCTCCAGCCTGTAATTTAGCACCTTCTTTTACCACCATTTTAGGTGTAATCAAGTGTAAATCTTTAGGGATGATGGCGAAAGTGCGAGAACGCGGGGCGTTAGAAAGTGTTTTGTCCGCTTCGCCTTTTAAGCGAATGGTCAAACCTTTTTTAATCTTAATGTCTTTGGACATAGGATAGTTGTGTTAAAATTGTCTTTCAAAACTCAAAACTGAGTTTCATTTTACAAGACGTAATTAAGGACTGCAAAAATAAACATTAAAGAACCATCTTACAATAATTTAAATAGGAATTTTCTTCGGAATTTTTAAGGAAGAAAATCTACACAATTTTCGGGCATAAATTTTGTTTATATTAGCAACATCAAATAAGATTTTAGATGATTTCTGAAATTTTAAAACAACTTTAATTTCTTAATTATATCACATTTCAGAAACAAAAATAACTCACATGCGTACAACCATTCTTTCCATATTTATTTTCATAGTTTCATTTCAGCAGACATTCTCGCAAGCTATTGAAGTTATTGAACCTTACCACATTAGAACCATCCAATTTAGAGGTACGTCTGCCCAAAGCCAGTTGCCCATTATTCAATTAGGACAGCGACTACAGCTCTCTTTTGACGATATCAATGGTGATGAATCTGATTACTATTATAAGATTGACCACTACAATTTTGACTGGACACCAACCGATTTGTCCAAAGGGGAATACCTCGACGGCTTTGACGATGTGCGTATAGAAACTTACGAGAATAGTTTTAACGCACTACAATTGTATTCAAATTATTTTTTTACGATTCCCAACAGAGAAACGCGCGGTCTCAAAAAAAGCGGTAATTATTTATTGACAATCCTCGACGATGACCGCAACGTGGTTTTTACTAGAAAATTCATGGTGATTGAAAGAGTGCTAAGCGTAGCTGTTGAAATTAAACGCGCCCGAGATATTCGTAAAATTGATGAACAACAAGTGGTTCAATTTACAGTAAACTCACCCGAATTATTACTCATCAACCCAAAACAAAATGTAAAAACGATGGTGATGCAAAATAGTAATTTGAAAACTGCTATTGTTGATTTGGTTCCTCAATATACAATTGGCTCCGAGTTGATTTATCGCTACGACCAAGAAGCAGCTTTTGAAGGCGGAAACGAATTTTTATTCTTTGACAACAAAGACATTCGCTCTGCAACAAATGGTGTGCGCCGCGTACAACTAAATGATTTATACGAGAATTTTTTATATACAGATGTTGACCGAAGCACCCGCCCATATACATTTGCTCCAGACATTAACGGTAATTTTCTAGTCCGCAACCTCTATGCGGAAAATCAAGACATAGAAGCCGAATATGTTGTTATGCATTTTAACCTGCAATATTTTGAAGACCTCGGTGACAAAGAACTTCACATCTACGGAAATTTCAACAATTGGACCATCGACGAAACAACATTCATGCGTTACAATAAAGAGAGCGACAGTTATCAAAACGCGCGTCTTTTTAAACAAGGTTTTTACAATTATAAATATGTGCTCGTAAATAGAGACGGCTCCATCGAACAAGGTCCCATAAGTGGTAATTTTTGGCAAACCGAAAATGACTACACCGTACTGGTTTACTACCGCGCCCCGGGCTCTCGTTTTGATAGATTATTAGGTGAAGGAATCGGGAATTCTACTACGATTAATAATAATTGATAACACATGTAATTGGCCTACAAATATCAAAATAGGAAGTAATAGAAAATGTTTTTGATTATAACTAGCAGATAAAAAATACAGCTCTAGCTAAATATATCGAAAACACATCTTATCATTGAAAATCATTTTAGTTCCCTATCTTTAGAAAGAATAAATTACAAGAATTATGGGAATTAATAGTAAACCTCCATTTTCCTTTTGGATCATCGCTATATCTGCCGTTTTATGGAATATTGTGGAAATTTATTTCAGTTCAGTTGAATTA
The DNA here is from genome assembly GCF_051252435.1 of Patiriisocius sp. Classification (NCBI taxonomy): domain Bacteria; kingdom Pseudomonadati; phylum Bacteroidota; class Flavobacteriia; order Flavobacteriales; family Flavobacteriaceae; genus Patiriisocius; species Patiriisocius sp. The sequence continues at coordinate 86,654 of NZ_JBPOFW010000007.1, forward strand.
GATTTTTTACAGGAAAATTCCACAGTTGAAGAATTTAAAAATTTTCAGGCACTCCCCTTTTGGTATATAATAGTCTTTATTATTGCAATCATTTCTGAAATGCTCGGCAGCTTCATGTTGATAATTAGACAAAAAATTGCTACTCTTTTTTTTATGATTGCCCTTGTTACTTTAATCTTTATTGAAGGTTATTGGTTATTTGTTGTTGACATTCAAAAGACATCCTTAATTTTCTCTGTCATCATACCCGTTGTAGTCATTGCAATTGCATCCTTTCTTTATTTCTACAGTAAAAGAGCATCAAAAAAAGGCTGGCTCAGTTAAAAGTCACGCCTATAATCCTTAGATTAAAATATTTTATTAATTTTTAAAACTCATTTATTAGCAAAAACCACTCTCTTCAATTCTGTTATCTTTGCAAAAAAATCCAAATCCCCAAAATGCAAAAAGACCTCGAACTCTTTCAAAGACTTGCCAATAAACTATTTGAAGCAGAACATAAACAACCCATCGCAACCCCAATTCCTGCGGAGAAACTCTACGATACGCTTAGCATTGCGTTAAACGATGAACCAGTTGCTGATGATTTTTTTGAAGACACACTGGGTCAACTAATTGAAAGCACTCCAAAAACTGCAACCAAGTTGTTCTTTAACCAACTCTTTGGCGGCAGAAACTCGAAGGCTACTTTGGGTGATTTGCTCGCCGTGCTCCTCAACAATAGTATGTACACCTACAAAGTAGCGGGACCGCAAGTTGGGATTGAAAAAGAAATTCTCCATAAATCTTGCAATATTATTGGCTATGGAAAAGACGCTGACGGAACTTTTGCACCCGGTGGTTCCATGAGTAATTTCATGGCGTTGTTAATGGCAAGAGATGCTTATAACGCAAACATTCCACAGGAGGGCATTACCCAAAAACTGATTGTATACACCTCAGCAGAATCTCATTATTCAACACCTAAAAACGCAGCCTTTGCAGGAATTGGACGCAAGCAAGTACGTTTTATAAAAACAAACGATGTAGGCGAAATGCTTCCATCAGATTTAGAAAAACAAATCAACGAAGACATTGAAAAAGGCAATCATCCTTTCTTCGTAAACGCTACTGCAGGGACAACCGTACTAGGAGCGTTTGACCCCATTGAACCACTGTCAAAAATTTGCAAGAAACACGATATTTGGCTGCACGTTGACGGCGCATATTGTGGCAGCGTAATTTTCAGCCAGAAATACAAATATTTAGTAAAAGGACTGGAGCATACAGATTCGTTTAGCTATAACGCGCACAAAATGCTCGGCACGCCCCTATCTTGTTCCATAATTTTAACGAAGCACAAAAAACATTTGCACGATTCTTTTTCAAATGACGCGGCGTATTTGTACCAAACAGATGGCGACGATTATAATTTAGGGAAGACTTCGTTGCAATGCGGGCGTCGCAATGACGCGCTAAAATTCTGGACTTTATGGAAAAGTGTGGGCACAAATGGACTTGAAAAAATGGTGGATCACCAATTTCATCTGGCCGATGTTGCTCGCAATTATATAAAGAGCAACCCAGATTATACGCTCTATAGTTTTGACGATTCGGTTTCAATTTGCTTTAACTACAAAGGCATTCCAGCGCAGGAATTATGTACCCGTTTGTATGAAGATGCTGCACTCATGGTGGGCTTCGGAAATTTTAAAGGCGAAGAATTTGTGCGTTTGGTTACTATCAATGCTGGTAACGAAGACGCTGATATTTTAAATTTCTTCAAAATCTTAGAAACCTTTGTGGCTGAAAATAAAAAAATCATCCCAACCAAAGCGTTCGCTCAGTAAAAAATGTTTGCTATTTTTATACCATGAGCAACACTCCTAATGCTAGTGGCAAAGAAGAACCTATAAAAAACCTCGGGGAAAGCGAAACACCCTCCAACGGGGTTGCAGAAACGTCGTCACAGGAAGTCGAGCCTAAAGAAAAAGTCTCAAAAAAAGATGAAGTTTCAAAAAACAGCCGCAAGCATTTTAAATATCGCAGTAATCAATGTTTAAATTGCGGGCAACCCCTTGACCTTAGCGACCGCTATTGCTCGTATTGTTCACAACTAAACAGTACAAAACAACTAAGCTTTAGCGATTTTTTTGCTGAATTTTTCAGCAGTCTTGTGAGCTATGATTCACGATTATGGTTTACGCTCAAAGATTTGCTTTTTAAGCCCGGCACGATTACAAAAAACTATGTCGAAGGCCATCGATTGCGGTATGCAAATCCATTTCGTTTTTTCTTGAGTGTATCGATTATTTATTTTTTGATAACAGGATTTTTAGATTTCATCATCCCGAATGACAGTTTTGAAAGCGGAAAAGATGATAGTGGAATTGTACAATATGACGTTCGTGAAACCATAGATGAGTCTGAAGACGAAACTGATACAACAGATGCGTATTTAAACGAAGAAACGTATGTTTCAAATCCCGATTGGGAAAATGAAGTAGCCGATGCTTTTAACGACACTACTAAAGTTGCGACAACGGTCAACAATAAGCAATCACCTAAAATTTCCGAAGAAAACAAGAGAGCAGACTTCAATAAAGAATCTATTGAAACCGACACTATTGTAGCAGTATCAGATAAAAAGGCAGAGAGTAAAAAATTGATTCCCAGTTATCTCACCGAAGAGCAAATCCAAAAGAGCGATTGGACGGAACGCGCTTTTAAACGTTTTGAAACATACAACGATTTTTACGATTACACCGAAATCACCAATGCAGGCAGGGCACTTGACAGTCTCAAACACCCGCCAACGAGATTTAATTTATGGCTTTATGAGAAAAATAATGTAGTAAAAAGAGTGAAAGAAGATCCTGAAAAATTTATCAGCTATCTTTCGGGTAAAGTGCCATTTTTCTTGTTTTTCTTTGCCCCGCTTTTTGCGCTATTCTTCTGGCTTATTTATTCAAAAAAGAAATATAGCTACATGGAGCATTTGGTATTCATCTTCCATATTTTCAGTTTTATATTTTTGTCACTGCTCATTTTGGCAATCCCAAAAGCGATATTTGATACCGATATTTTTACTGGAATTTTATTCCTTTTTATTGGTCCGTTCTACTTATACAAGGCGTTACGCAATTTTTATAAACAGTCCAGAATTATAACAATTATAAAATTCGTATTTTTAAACAATGTATTTATAATTGCAGCATCCATCGCTGCGGTGTTCTTTTTTGCAATAACAGCAGCAACGTATTAATATGATTCAGTTAGTTACACAAGGTATTCGAGTATCCATTAGAACTCGGTTTGAAGGCGCTTTTATCAGAGATGGTGTAAAGCAATATGCCTTTGCCTATACAATTCATATTAAAAACGAAGGCAAAAATATCGTGCAACTAAAGAACAGACATTGGCAAATTAAAGATGCATTAAACGAAATAGACTTAGTGTACGGCGAAGGTGTTGTGGGCAAAAAACCAGTAATCAAACCTGGAGAATCTTACACCTACAGTAGTGGTTGTTTATTGAAAGCGCCCTTTGGATCTATGAGCGGTTGGTATGAAATGATCAACTTTGAAACCACTGAAAAATTCAAAGTGAAAATCCCTAGTTTTAAGCTGAATGCTGCTTTTGCGATGAATTAAATTCTGCATACGATTGCACATTTTCCAAACGCAATTTTTCTCCATTTTGAAGCACGTGGCAATACGCACAATGCGAATCGTACGTAAAAGTAAATGGCTGTGAATTATCAAAATCTGATGAAATATATACTCCATCATAATCGACCTCCAGCAAATCATTATACCTACGTACCCTAAAATGCCCTTTGGGCAATTTTTCTTCAACCACTTCAAACCACGCGTTGCTGCCTATTCCTTCTAATTTTGTAAAACCTTTTTTTTTAAATGCTCCTATTTGTTCTTCGGAAATGTGACTCACCTTTTTAGGTGCTTTTTTATCAAAATAATTCGTCAAATTTTCTTTAAGTGCGCTACTATTATAAGGCAATACAACACCATTATGTATTTGAAAAATTTGACTTTCAATGGAAGCTTTTTCAACATTACCTACTGTGCTGGGCGTGAATTTTTTATTGAAGTTTAATCTTTTGATAATTTTTAAATCATCTGTTGAAGCGATTATGGTATCGGTCACAAAACGGGAGCAGTTACTTCCATTCTTGTCGAAGGCTCGGTAATGAATACTTCCTCTTCCTTGTAGTTCAGATATATAATCATCAGCTTTTTTAAAATCTATCGTATCACAAACCGAAGCAAGCAATCTGCCAGAGCCATGCGTTTTTTGAGGGTTTGCATCGAGCCACAATAAAAATTCTTCAAGATTTACTAAATTTTCATCGGTATCAATTTCAGCTTCAAAAGGAATTATTAACTCGGCATCTGTGTTTGCACCTCGCACTCTTCCGTGTCCCGGAGGCGTTACATATCTGCCAAAATCAAAATATCGTGATTTCCCTGTTTCGTTTTCGATTAACACCAGTGCAGCATGTCCCGCTTTAATGTATTCGCGCGTGCCCAATCCAACTAGTGGGAGCATTTTGCAGATAAACTCAGTACTCATTTTTACAAAAGTATCGGGAAATGCGAGGACGATTATTTTTCCTGAATACTTCAAAAAGTAGTGTTTGTTGTGGTTTGAGTTTGTAAATCTTCGTAACGCATATTGACTGTATCTTTTTTCATCTCTATTTGCGTAATGCTCTTGGTTTTTACAAAGCCGCGATCCATTATAACATCATTTACGATGTCTCCCGTGCCTGCGGTTTTATGAAAGTTTAAAATTTGAGCGGCAGAGGGTCGCAGTTGCTTAAATATAAATTCTGAAAACCAAGATTCTCTTTTTCTTTTAATTTCTGGGCTGTATAATAATGAGGACGACCAAATATGGGGCGCAAAGGGTTTTTCGGTAAAATGTGCTTTACTTCCATCCCAAACCAGTTCAAACAATTGCACATCTTTTGACCAATCTACAGCAATAATGGTGAATGGCTCGACGTCTTTAAAATCGTAGGAATCGATTTCGGGTTGTAACATTTCCGCAGTGAGCAAATCGGTTACAATAATGCCGCGGCTCATTCTATACGATTCTTTGCGTTCGTGAGAGGTAAAGCCTCCGTTCAATAAACAAATAAGTCTTTTCTTTTCTGAAATACCAATCCAAGTCCCACACGCCAATTCATCTTTTGGGAAAAGTAATTTTGTGCCGTTCACATCGTATTCTTTAGGTGCGATAGTTTTGCGTTCCGGTGCTTCGTCTCTATTTGAAGTGAGGACAAAAGTATCAAAGGAAGTAGGAGTAAATGTTACGGTACACATAAAATGATTTGTCTTTTTGTTTAATATTCACTTACAAAACCAAAACAAATGTACTCAATTAGCACTTCGGAAAAAATACGATGGTTTAAATGCTATTGAGTTTTAAAGGCTTTTGATACATTTTAGTTTTTGTACCTTTGCACACTGAAAAACGAGATGGGAAATATGTAATTTTTTGCTCATTTCAGAAATATTAAAAACAAACTACTAATCGATACCGAGAGGATTGATTTTCAATCGGTTTCAGAACTAAAAATAAGACTATGGGAAAAGGTTTTTTCAAGGTACCCGTTGCGGTTAACGAACCCGTTAAAGATTACGCAATAGGTTCTCCGGAACGCGCTGAGGTTTCAAAAATGTACAAAAAAATGTACGATCAAACCATTGAAGTTCCGCTTTTTATCAATGGTAAAAATTTAAAAACGGGAAATACGGCGACGATGAGTTGCCCTCACGACCACAAACATATTTTAGGGACATACCATAATGCTGAGAAAAAGCATATTGACAAAGCAATTAGCACGGCACTTGACGCACGTACAAAATGGGCCGAAATGCCTTGGGAGCAACGCGCCGGCATCTTTTTAAGAGCTGCGGAATTAATCGCGGGTCCTTACAGAGCTAAGATCAACGCAGCAACAATGCTTGGCCAATCTAAAACTATTTATCAGGCTGAAATTGATGCAGCCTGTGAGTTGATAGACTTTTTGAGGTTTAATGTTCAATTTATGACCGAAATCTACCACGAGCAACCAGCGTCAACATCGGGTGCTTGGAATAGATTGGAATATCGCCCACTTGAAGGATTTGTATATGCTATTACGCCTTTTAACTTTACTGCTATTGCGGCAAACTTGCCAGCGAGTGTAGCATTGATGGGTAATGTTGTTGTTTGGAAACCTAGCGATAGCCAAGTATATTCAGCAAAAGTAATCCTTGATATTTTTAAGGAAGCTGGTGTACCAGATGGAGTTATAAATATGGTCATGGGAGATCCTGTAATGATTACCGATACGGTACTCGCAAGCCCAGATTTTAGCGGATTGCACTTTACAGGCTCAACAAATGTATTTAAAGACATTTGGCAAAAAATAGGAACTAACATTCACAATTATAAAACGTACCCACGTATTGTTGGTGAAACTGGAGGTAAAGATTTTATCGTTGCCCATAAAACGGCAAACCCACAACAAGTTGCTACGGCAATTGCGCGTGGTGCTTTTGAATTCCAAGGACAAAAATGTAGCGCGGCCAGCCGTTGTTATATTTCCGAAAGTATTTGGGACAAAGTTGAAAAATTCTTGGTTGCAGATGTAAATTCATTTAAAATGGGATCTCCCGAAGATATGGGCAACTTTATCACGGCGGTTATCCACGAAGGCAGTTTTGATAAATTAGCGAGTTATATTGACAAAGCTAAAAAAGATAAAAAAGCGAAAATTATCGTTGGAGGAAACTACGATAAAAGCGAAGGATACTTCATTGAGCCTACCGTTATCGTTACAAAAGACCCAAACTATACAACGATGAGCACGGAGCTTTTTGGCCCTGTTGTGACCATCTACGTTTTTGAGGACAAGAAATGGGAAGAAACTCTTGAACTTGTTGACAATACTAGCGAGTATGCATTAACTGGTGCCGTTTTTAGCGAAGACCGCTACGAACTTGAAGTTGCCATTAAAGCGCTAAAGAATGCTGCTGGTAACTTTTATATAAACGACAAACCTACCGGTGCAGTTGTAGGTCAACAGCCATTTGGTGGCGCAAGAGCGAGTGGAACAAACGACAAAGCTGGAAGTAAATTAAACTTGTTGCGTTGGATTTCTCCACGAATGATCAAAGAGACTTTTGTATCTCCAACAGATTATAAATATCCATTTTTAGGATAGGTTTTTAGATTTCTTCGGAAATATAAATGACTGACACTAATTTAGCTCAAAGCCACATCGATTTTATAATTGATGTGGCTTTATCTTTTAATTATTCTTTAAAGTAACTGAATTTTTAACAACGATTATATACTGAGAGCCATTCTACCTATTTTAAAAAATAATTTTATATCACCCACCCTTAAAATTTCCAAAGAAAAAAGGCTACCCATTAGGCAGCCTTTATAATTTAGTAACGTTTTAAAACGGTTCCGAAATTACTATTCGTAAGACTTGTTCTCTTGAATGTGTGCGTGCTGAGCGTTTCTAGCAGTATTATCTGCTTTCACCAACATTGCTACTATTGAAAGATTATCTGTTACAAAATCGGAAGGAATTGTAGTGTTGTATGTTTTTGTAAATTCCTCCAAAGCTCCTGTTGCAGTAACTTCGTCACCCAAAACAGCTGACATTGAAATTCTCAAAGCATCGTTATGTACAAAATCTAGGATAGGGTTACCTCTCCCGAAGTAGATACTCGTTGGATCTTGGTCATAATAGTTAGTTTGCTTGTGTACTATTCCGCTTTCTAAAAGATATACTACAATTTTATCCCCAGCAGTAATACCATCTTCTGATACTACATTGATTTCTGTAATTAATTGGTTACCATTTAACGTTGAGTTTATAGACAAAGCAACGTTTGTTGGCTCACCTGCAACGGCAACAATATCATCAATAGGCTGTGGATTCAGCCAAACCGTTGTTCTATCAATACGTGCTTGAGGAAGTCCCGCTCCTGGTTCAAAAAATGCATCTCTCAATATTGGCATCCCATCAAAATCCATTGGATCTGGGTCACTGTTTACTCCTTCGTGTATTGCCACAACCGCAAGATGTTCTGTAGCATCTAGGGCTTTTTCAATAGCTTCAGCTACTCTTGGACAAAATCCGCACCATGTGCCGGTGTAGTCTTCAAGTACCACTTTTCTTTTTGGAATAATGACTTCAAAAGTTTCAGAAGTTGTAGTAACAGGCACTCCATTTTCTTCATACTCGGCGTATACTTCAAATTCTCCAATTTCAGCAGAAGAAAAAACCGAGCCTTCAATTGCACTCCCATTTACATAGAACGTAGCGATATCGTTAATATTTTCACCAGACTCGTTAGTAAGGTTGAAAGGGATTTCTTGATTACGCAATGATGCCTTTCTCACAAAATTTTCAACAGTAATTTCAACTGTTTCTTGAGTTAAAGGAACATTTTCCTCTGTTTTGCTACAAGATGTGATTGTTAGTGTTGCGATAGCAACCCATAAGATATTTTTGAACTTTTTCATTTTTGGCATTTTAATTGTATTTACAATGATAATAAATAAATATTGTATTCTCAACTACCATAGTGTTTTAGTAGGTTAACGAGTGATTTAATTCTATAACGTCGATGGTAAAATTTACAATAAATTTAACTATTATTGCTAACATTAAAAAATCAAAACGTTAATTATGAAAAAAATAGTATTCACTTTAGCACTCACTTTTTCGTTGGTCGGATTTTCTCAGGAAAAATTACCATCAGTTTCTCTTGAAACCATAAATGGAGATACAACAACTATTCAAAATGCCGCAGAGAAAAGCGATATTACAATTGTTTCACTTTGGGCAACGTGGTGTGTACCATGTATTAAAGAGCTTGATGCAATAAATGATGTTTACTCAGATTGGCAGGATGAAACAGGTGTTTCGTTAATTGCCGTATCTGTTGATGACAGTCGTACTGTAAGAAGAGTGAAGCCTTTAATTAATGGAAAAGGTTGGGATTATGAAATTTTACTTGACACCAACAATGATTTAAAAAGAGCACTAGGTGCTGCAACCGTGCCACTTACGGTTTTAATTAAGGACAATAAGATTGTTTATAGACATTCTGGTTATAGTCCAGGTGCTGAAGACGAACTTTATGAATATGTGAAAAAATATTCGAAAAAATAAAAAATAGCCCACAAGGCAAAACAGATATCTAATTAAAATGTTAGGTTTGAAAATAAGTGTTTATTTTTAGACCTAACATTTAACTTTTAAAGACAACTATTTTCCTAGATAACCACTAGGAATTTAATAGATAACTTAAATCAACCAAACAACTATATTGATGAAAAAATTACTGCTAACTGCCGCGTTTCTTTGTACAATCTCATCTTCATTTGCCCAAGAAGGCGGGTATTTTTTTGGAGGCTTTGAATCAAATTCGCAATGGCTTCTAGATGACGACGGTATTAACTTTGTAGCTCCGGAAGACAACTTTAGGTCAAACAATTATTTCCAACTTAATTATTCCCTCGGAAAATTCACTGCCGGAATTCAGTACGAAGCCTATTTACCAGATGCACTATTGGGTTATTCCCCGGTGTATGAAAACGGAAACGGTGTTGGAACTTATTATTTAAATTATAAAGCTGAAAAACTTGATGTAACGGGGGGATATTTTTATGACCAGTTTGGTAGTGGTCTTGCTTTTCGTTCATGGGAAGACAGACAATTGGGTATAAACAATAGTATAAGAGGAGCACGGGTAAAATATAATATAACGAATTATGCAGATTTTACAGCACTGTATGGACAACAACGTATAGGATTTGAAGTTTCAGAAGGGACGCTCCAAGGATTAGATGCCAATATAGATTTGAGCACAGCTCTGGGAATTGAAGCTGTTGATTTAAGATTTGGCGCTAGCTACGTAAATAGGTATCAAGACCAAGGTGTACAAACTTTTTTACCAAGCAATGTAAGTATTGCAGGTGCAAGATTGGATTTTGTTGTTGGTCCAGTTTATGGGGGGGTTGAAGTAAATACAAAATCGAAAGACGCCTTGTTTTTTGAAGGCAACTTAGTTTCAGAAAAACTATACGACGGTACTGCTATGCAAGTTAATTTAGGGTATTCTCAAAAAGGACTTGGTATCAATGGTACTTTTAGAAGATTAGAAAATTTCAATTTTTATGCAGATAGAGAAGCGGCTGGAAATCAATTTAATGATCAAGTTGTGAACTTTTTACCTGCTTTATCAAAAACCCAAGATTATTTATTGACAAACATATATGTGTATAATGCACAACCGGGCCTTGTCATTGAACAAGCAGAGCAACGCGCTGGTGAAGTTGCTACACAGTTTGATGTGTATTACACAATAAACAAAGGAAGTGCTTTAGGTGGAAAATATGGGACAAAAATCGCAGCCAATTTTTCATATGCTGGAGCGCTCGATGCAGAATATAATATAGATAATAGATTTTATGAAGCAAAATTTATTGGCTCAGGAAGTCGTTATTACCGTGATTTCAATTTTGAGATTAAAAAGAAGTGGACGCCTACATTTAGTTCCGTTGCTACTTATCAAAATGTATATATTGACAAAGCTATTTCTCAAGGAGGGTTTGTGGGAACTCAAGGCGAAATAAAAGCTCAAATAGCAGTTCTTGAAGGAACTTATAAATTAAAAAACACTCAATCTATTCGCGCAGAGGCTCAACACCTATGGTCTGAACAAGATCGACAGAACTGGATGGCAGCAGTGGTTGAATATAACTTCAGCTCTAGATTTGCCATGTACGTTTATGACAATTGGAACTACCGTGAACTGAGCTATGATGGGGAAGAATCACAAATACATTATTATAGTGTGGGTGGTAGTTATACTGAAGGCCGCACGAGATTATCCATGAACTACGGTCGTCAACGTGGAGGACTCATTTGCGTAGGTGGAGTTTGTAGAGTAGTACCAGAGAGCAATGGTCTAAGTGCAAGCTTGAACATTTCTTTCTAAGCGGAAATATTACACAAGTAAAATATAGAAAATGGCGCCAAATTTATGGCGCCATTTTTTTGTTTCTATTATTTAGATTTTAGCTTTAAATATAAAGATTAGATAATCTACAATCAATTGGTTCAACGACTTCCCTTGTGTTATGAAAATGGCAATTTTTAAATGAATATCTAAAACACTTCAGAATAAAAAATTTAAGCAAATATTCAATGAAATTGTATTTGCTTTAATTGACTATTCTATTTCAGAAGAAAATAGCTACTTTATAATATTGAAGTTATTATAGCAAATAAGCTAAATATATTTAATAATACAGCACAAAAAAGTCCGTTACATCCCTGTAACGGACTCAATTACTTTAATGGCGGAAAAAGATTATCTCTTTACAAAACGCACTGATTGAGAAACCCCTCTATCATTAGTTACTTTAACAATATACAATTGTGGTAATAAATCTCCCACTGGCTCTCGTTTAGTTCCTTTGGTTAGTTTCTTTTTAGACTTTATTACACGTCCTCTCATGTCGTAGATTGTTATATCTACATCATCTGTTAAATTGAAAAGTAATTCGTCATTAACAACTGTTGATGTTAAGTCGAAAATTGAAATTTCATTATCTCCGAGACCAAGTGTGGGGTCATACAAATATGTTATGGTTAAATCTTCACCTATTTCATTTCCACTAGCATCTACTTGATAAAATCTAAAAACGTGGTTTACAGGAGAGGTTACCTCTGGACCGGTGTAAAGAAAATGATTTCCTTGACCTGTAGAGGCACCTGGCTCTATCACTTGCGGTGCAGATACTGGTGGGTAAGAATTTCCAACTACAATATTATCATAGCATTGACCACCGTAACACACTTGAAACGGAGAAGGAGTGTCTGTAGAAACGTATTTAATAGAAGAAAAAATTGTTTCAGTTCCTGTATTAGTAACAAAAAAGTCTTTAGTAGCTATAGATGGGTCGTTTGAATTTACGGCAATAACATCACCATCTACAATGGGCTGACCGTTTTCATCTGACACGGTAAACTGAGCATTTACAACAATTGCACTAAACAAAAATCCGAATAATAGTAGTTTAAGTTTCATAACTTTAATTTTTTTTAAAATAAATTGATTGTAAATATATGATAAATACAACAAAAAAACCAATGTTAAATTTGATAAATAAAATTTACAAAAAAATTTGATATCTTTCTCTTTAATAACCAATTAACCCACTAAAAAACTAGGGTTTAGCGCAACAGAAAACCCATTATTTTAGTGTTAAAAAATTCTTAACTTAAAGAGTATTTTTTTATATTCGTAAATAATTAACTTAAATCTAAAAAAATGTCAAAGAAATTACACCTATTAGGAGCAGCGTTATTTATGACGGCTGGGATGTTTGCACAAACGATAGTGGGAACAGCTCCTGAAAACAAAAATGTGATTCTAGAAGAATTTACTGGAATCAATTGCCAATTTTGTCCAGATGGTCATGCTATTGCTAATGCATTTAAAGCAACGGCGCCAAATGATATATTTTTAATCAACATTCACTCTGGAGGCTTCGCTAACCCAGGTGCAGGGCAACCTGACTTTAGAACTCCTTTTGGAGCTGCCATTGATGCTCAATCTCAGTTAGCAGGGTATCCTGCTGGAACAATAAACCGTCACGCATTTCCAGGACAACAACAAAATGGATCACCTGCTGGAGCAACTGCTCAAGGTAGAGGAACATGGGCGGCAACTGGAAACATTACCTTGGGAGAGGCTTCTTACTTAAATATGGGTATTGAAGCAGAAATTGATGTTCAAACAAACATTATGACTATTCATGTAGAAGGTTATTACACTGCTAATAGTCCTGTTGCAACAAATATGCTAAATATTGCCATTAAACAAAACAACACTACAGGACCGCAATCTGGCGCTAACCAAGGTAACAACTACGTTCACAACCACAGACTTATTGACATGCCATTAGGACAATGGGGTATGACTATTAACAACACTACAGCTACAACACTTGTAGACGAAACTATTTCATACACTATTCCAGCGGACATCAATGGAATTCCAGTTGAAATTGCAGATTTAGAAGTTACTGCTTTTATGGCCGAAACTACACAAGAAATCATTACAGGAATTGGAACAATACCTACATATACTGGACTTACAAATGCTAATGATGCTAACCTTAGATCTATCGCTGATATTGACGATACTTGTTCAGGTGTTGCTTCACCAGTTATCAATATTCAAAACTTAGGGATTAACGATATAACCTCATTGGATATTACTTATGACGTTAATGGTGGAACAGCTGAAACTTTCACTTGGACTGGTACTTTAAGCTCATTACAAAGTGAAGATATTACCTTACCAGAAATTTCTTTCCCTGTGGACACAGATTATACTGTTAACGTAAGCATTCCTAATGACGATGTCAATACCAACAATTCTGTAAGTACATCTTTTTCAGATTCTATAGATACAGCGGGAACAATGAAATTAACAGTTACTTTAGACGACTGGGCTGAAGAGTGTTCTTGGAACTTTACTGACTCTTCTGGAACTATCTTGGAAAGCGCTACATATACAGGAGGAAACGGAACAGCAGGAGATGACCGTATGACTTTTAACTACATATTCAACTTTGGTGATGAGTGCATGACGTTTAATGCATTTGACTCTTATGGCGATGGCCTTGCAACAGGAGGAAATGGTGGTATTTCATTAGAGGATGCTAACGGTGTTGTTGTATATCCTTTTAATGCTAATTATGGATCAGGTTTCTCTGTACAGTTTGACTCTGACGGAATATTAGGAGCAAATGATATAAACACAGTTGCCGTTTCTATCTTCCCTAACCCTGCTAGCACAGTATTGAATATTGCAAATGCTGATAATTCTAACGTTGAAGTTTACAACATTCTCGGTCAAGTTATGATGACGAAATCGAACATATCTTTGAACGAAGAATTGAATGTTTCTCAATTGGTTACCGGAACGTATTTCGTTAAAATTTCAAACGGAACAACTATTACAACTAAGAAATTCATCATCGCGAGATAATTAATTTTTTTCAAATACTTAAAAACCCTCGACATAACAGTCGAGGGTTTTTTTATACTTCAAATTTCCGCGGAAATGTGAATAAACAATTAATTGATTTTTTAATTAGACTTTGTACTTCAACGGTAAATGAACAACCGTTTTTGTTTCAAAGAAATCTTCCTTGTAGATTTCAGATAATTTATAAATAGTTGCTTTAGGAAAATCGGCAAGTTCTTCAGTTAAATCCCCTCCCTTTAAATACAGAATTCCGTTAGCCAACTCATGATTACTCTTTTTAGCTATTTTCTTTTTCACCCAATGGTTAAATGTTTCCATTTGTGCTACGGCCCTGCTTACAATAAAATCAAATTTCTCATCAATAGTTTCAACTCGGGCGTTTGTCACTCTTACATTTTCTAGCTTTAAACCGTCTCGCACCTCTTCCACTACTTTGATTTTCTTTCCAATACTATCCACTAAATGAAACTGGGTTTCAGGAAAAAGTATCGCTAATGGAATCCCCGGAAAACCTCCCCCAGTTCCTACATCTAAAATTTGTGCACCCGGTAAAAATGCTTGCACTTTGGCAATTCCAAGAGAGTGAATGACATGTCTTAAATACAACTCATCAATATCTTTTCTTGAAACTACGTTGATTTTTAAATTCCAATCTTTATATAAGGTTGATAACTGAGAAAATTGCTCTTTTTGCAATTCACTTAAGCCAGGGAAATAATATAATAGTTCTTCCATAATTGAATGTGATAGACAAAAGTAATGCATCTATAATAATTTTATGATTCTGAAGTCTTATTTTACGCAATAGATATGTATTTTTGATGTTTCTACAAAGGTGCAAACCTTTTAAACAATAATACCGTGACTGAGACTCAACTTAAATTTTCTAGAGTAGATTCGGCAAAATTCTTTAGAACGCTCAATAAGCGAGTAAACTCGTACTTTAAAGAGAACAATATTCAACGGACAGGTAATTGGAAACTTCACCTAAAAACGGTGATTATGTTTGCAATTTATCTTACTCCTTACTTTTTATTATTAACGCTTAATTTTCCAACATGGGCACAGCTGTTATTTACCATTTTAATGGGGATAGGTATGGCTGGAATTGGAATGAATGTGATGCACGATGCTAATCACGGATCATACTCCTCAAAAAAATGGATTAACAAAATGCTGGGGAGCAGCATATATATTTTAGCCGGAAATGTGTATAATTGGCAAGTGCAGCACAACGTATTGCACCATACATATACCAATATTCATGGGCATGATGAAGATTTAGAAGCTGGAAGAGTACTTCGGTTTTCAAAACATGCTGAATGGAACAAAATGCACAAATTCCAGCATTATTATAGTTTTTTACTCTACGGACTTCTTACATTTAATTGGGCACTTACAACAGATTTCCAACAGACAAGCAGGTATTTGAAAAGAAAATTATCATTTGGTAAATTTCCGAAGCCATCAAAACAATGGAGTATTTTAATCATTACGAAAATCATCTATTTTGGAATGTGGCTTGTTATACCAATCCTATTTTTTGACATTGCTTGGTGGAAAATTTTAATCGGATTTTTTATCATGCATTATGTGGCAGGTGTTATTTTGAGCACAATCTTCCAATTGGCACACGTAGTTGAAGATGCTGCTATGCCATTGCCAGACGCATCTGGGACAATGAAAAACACATGGGCGATTCATCAATTGTTCACAACAGTTAATTTCGGAACAAAAAATAAAATCATGAACTGGTTTACAGGTGGTCTTAATCATCAAGTGGAACACCATATTTTTCCACACATAAGCCACGTACATTACACAAAGATTTCAAAAATAGTTCGTGAGACTGCGAATGAATTCAATCTACCGTATAACGAATACAAAACCACAAGAAAAGCACTTATCGCTCATTTTAAACACTTAAAGCAAATGGGTATGAATCCCGCTCTTTCAGCTTAAAGACATGGACAACAAACTCTCTAACCGTATTAACGAGATGGCTGTTTCTGCCACACTCGCAATGGCAGCAAAAGCCAGAGAATTAAAAGAAGCTGGCGAAAATATTATAGGACTGAGCTTAGGCGAACCAGATTTTACCATACCACAATTTGTAAAAGATGCGGCTATAAAAGCCGTAAATGACGATTTTCATTCCTATACTCCTGTAGACGGCTATGGCGATCTAAAGCAAGCCATCATCACAAAGTTTAAACGTGACAATGGGCTGGATTATAAACCATCTCAAATTGTAGTTTCAACTGGAGCAAAACAATCGTTATATAATCTGGCACAAGTATTATTAAATCCTGGTGATGAAGTTTTATTACCTGCTCCATATTGGGTAAGTTATGCAGATATTAGCAAGGTTGCCGGAGGCGTACCTGTTGAAATCAAAACTTCAATTGAAAATGATTTCAAAGTAACTCCTCAAGAATTAGAGGCCGCAATCACTCCTAAAACCAAAATGATTATCTACAGTTCGCCTTGTAACCCAAGTGGATCTGTTTATAGCAAAAAAGAATTACGAGCGCTTGCCGATGTACTTGTAAAATATCCAAACATCATCGTGGTAAGTGACGAAATTTACGAACATATCAACTTCGCAGGTGACCATGTTTCCATGGCGAAGTTTGAAGATATGTACGACCGAACGGTTACCGTAAATGGAGTTTCCAAAGCATTTTCAATGACCGGATGGAGAATAGGATTTATTGGCGGTCCAGAATATATCGCGCGAGCCTGCAACAAAATGCAAGGACAGGTTACCAGTGGCGCTAACTGTATCGCTCAAAAAGCGACTGTTATTGCTTTGGAAAATCCCCCGAGCAAGATTCAATATATGGTGGATGCTTTTAAAAATCGTAGAGCACTCATCCTTGAACTTCTTTCTGAAATTCCAGACATTAAAACAAATGAACCGGAAGGAGCTTTTTATGTATTTCCAGATATTTCTACATATTTTGGTAGAACACTTCGTGGTACAAAAATCAACACCGCGACCGATTTTTCACTCTATCTTTTAGAACACGCAAAAGTGGCTACCGTTACTGGTGAAGCCTTTGGAGACGATAATTGTATTCGCATTTCGTACGCAGCTTCCGAAAATGACATAAAAACCGCGATGGCTCAAATTAAAGAAGCACTTACTTCTTAATACCGAAACGTAACAACAACAAAAAGCTCGCTGATTCACTCAACGAGCTTTTTTGTTTATAACCTTCCCCTAAAAATATTTTAAAACATTAGTTTTGTTTTATTATAATTTAGAATCACAATCATGGCTAAAATACTCCTCTTAGGATCTGGTGAATTAGGAAAAGAATTTATAATCTCAGCGCAGCGACTAGGTCATTATACCATTGCAGTGGATAGTTATGACCACGCACCTGGAATGCAAGTAGCCCACGAAAAAGAAATTATCAATATGCTCGACGGCAAAGCGCTTGATGCACTTATTGAAAAGCATAAACCAGACTTCATCGTCCCAGAAATTGAAGCCATCCGCACAGAGCGATTATATGACTACGAAAAACAAGGATATACTGTTGTACCATCAGCAAAGGCGGCAAACTTTACCATGAACCGTAAGGCGATTAGAGATTTGGCCGCAAAAGAGTTAGGCCTTAAAACTGCTCCGTATCAGTACGCAACTTCAGCGAAAGAACTTAAAAATGCTGTTGAAATCATAGGAATGCCGTGCGTTGTAAAACCCTTAATGTCTTCCAGCGGAAAAGGCCAAAGCACCATAAAAACAGAAAGCGACTTTCAAAAAGCATGGGACTACTCCCAAGAAGGCTCCCGCGGTGATGTTGCCGAAGTTATCGTTGAAGCATTTATCAACTTTGACTATGAAATAACCCTGCTCACCGTCACCCAACAAAACGGGAAGACGCTCTTCTGCCCCCCTATTGGGCATCGCCAAGAAAGAGGCGATTATCAAGAAAGTTGGCAACCAGCTACCATGCAAGATAGACACTTAAAAACAGCTCAGGACATGGCTGCAAAAGTGACCGCAGCACTCACCGGAAATGGTATATGGGGCGTCGAGTTTTTTATGGGAAAAGACGGTGTTTATTTTTCTGAACTATCGCCAAGACCCCACGACACTGGGATGGTAACCTTAGCAAACACACAAAATTTTAACGAATTTGAACTACACCTTCGCGCTATCACGGGACTGCCAATTGCTGAAATCACCCAAGAAAGAATAGGCGCAAGTGCAGTTTTATTAGCTTCAAAAAATTCAGACAATCCGAAATTTGAAGGATTGCACACTTTAGCCGAAGCACCGAAAACCGATTTTAGGATTTTCGGAAAACCTACTTCGCGCCCCAACCGAAGAATGGGCGTTGTCCTTACGTACGATTCACTCGACGGGAATATTAAAGAAGTTACCAAAAAAGCCAAAGAACTAGCCAAAGGGATTACGGTTACAGGATGATATATACTTCGGAAATAAGGAGTTGTAAAATAATCTATAATTATTTTGGTACTTTTAGTGTGTAAATTCATTAGAGATGTTTCAGCTGAAATTATTTTTACCCTTATTAATCCTGCCACTTTTGGTTATGGGTCAAGATGTGGAGCAAAAGTTTTCGTTGTATTTTGAAAATGATTCGGCTACTCTAAATACGCAACATTTGCAGATAATTGAAGAAATTAAAATTTCCGAAGACAAAGAACTACTCGATGTACACATTAAAGGCTACACCAATAGCGTAGGTAGCGCTGAATATAATTTTGAGCTGTCCAACAAACGTGCTGCAAATGTCACGGCATTGCTGCGCGAGTTTACTATTATTTCTTCACAAGGTTACGGTGAACTTGATTCGGAAGCTGCAAAAAATAGGCGTGTTGATATTCTTGTCCATTACAAAAAAGACCACGTTGCTGAGCCTGGCGATATCGTTATTGAACCTATTATTGTTCCTGAAAAAAAACCATCATTTTCCAATACATTAAAAAAAGGCGATAAAATTACACTAGAAGGTATTATGTTTTACCAAGACCGGGATGTGATCATGGATGAAAGTAGGGATGCACTCGATAAACTAGTTGTATTTTTAAAGAAATATCCTAAGATTAAATTTAAGTTGATTGGTCATGTTTGCTGTGGTGACCCATTGCGCCCTTCCAACGATTTTATAAATGTACGTACGGGCAAAAACAATCTAAGCGAAGCACGGGCACAGGCGCTTTACAATTTTCTTCGCAAAAAAGGCATTGCAAGAAATAGAATGCGCTATGAAGGAATGGCTTTTAGACAGCCAACCGGAGTGAACAACACAAAAGATAGACGTGTTGAGATCATGATTACAGATGTGGAATAGGTACTTGTTTAAAAAGTGTATACTATTAATTTTTACCTATTTCTCCAAAAGAAAGGTGTGAATAGTATAAGTACGGTAAATAGTTCAAGTCTACCAATAAGCATTAAAAAAGATGCCCACCACTTTGCCGCAGATGGCAGACCACCATAATTATCCACAGGACCTAAATCTCCCAAAGCAGGCCCAACATTTCCTAACGTTGATGCAGCGCCACCAAGTGCCGTTTTAAAATCTAATCCCAAAGCAGAAAAAACGAGAACTCCCACAATAAACGATAACATATACAAAATAAAGAATCCTAGAATATTGAATACAATAGGCTGCTGAACTGATTTGTTATTATACCTAACAGGTATGATTGCATTGGGGTGCAATGTGCGCTTGAATTCCATAAGTCCGTTTTTAATCATAATCAAGTGGCGCACAATTTTAATTCCACCTGATGTTGAACCTGACGAACCTCCCAAAAACATAAGACCAAAGAAGAAAACGGTTAGTAGCGGTGTCCAGACCGTATAATCTGCGGAAATGAAGCCAGTGGTTGTAACAATAGTTAATACCTGAAATAAAGCATGACGAAAGCCACTTTCAAACTGTCCCAACAACATAGGGTGCGCTATAGAACTTGCCGTCATGTCTACATCTAGATAGATTAAACAGGCAGCGATTACAGTCAAACTTATAATTACTAAACCGTATACCTTGAATTCTTCATCTTTAAGAATTTTACTGAATCTACCCTTAAACGCATAATAACTGAGTACAAAATTTGTCCCTGCTAAAAACATAAATACAATAATAATATATTGTATCAAGGGATTATCATTCCAGTGGGCAACACTATCATTTTTTGTAGAAAATCCGCCTGTACTCAACGTACTTAATGAGTGGTTGATTGCATCAAAAAAGCTCATTCCGGCAAATTTCAAAAGAATGGTTTCAGCAATAGTGTAGCCCACATAGATTAACCATAAACGCTTTGCTGTGTCTGTAATTCTTGGGTGTAATTTGTCTCCGCCCGGGCCTGGTGCTTCAGCTGCAAAAAGTTGCATCCCTCCTATTCCCAACAATGGTAAAATAGCAATGGCAAGAACGATAATTCCCATACCACCTATCCAATGCGTGATGCTTCTCCAGAATAAAACACCTTTGGGTATACTCTCAATATCAGATAAAATGGATGCTCCCGTAGTGGAATAGCCACTCATTGTTTCAAAAAATGCATTTGTGAAATTAGGAATTGCTCCTGTGAAAACATACGGTATTGTTCCTGCAAGTGACATAATGACCCAACCCATCGTAACAATAATATATCCATCGCGTTTGACAATTTCTTTTTTGTGATTGCGAGTAAGAAGCATGATAATCCCTCCAATTGCCATTGTCACAATCCCCGAAAGAACCATCTCCTTAAAAACACCATCCTTACATAGAAAACTTATCAAGGAAGAAAGCAACATAAAACCTCCATTAACCGTGAGAAGCAATCCCATCAAGTGAATGATAATTTTAGTATTTACTTTTTTGTAGAAAGGCATTAAATAAAGAGTTTTTCTACCTTATTTATGGACTGCGGAAGACAACACACGACTACGCGGTCGTTAATTTCAATCACAAAATCACCCAGCGGAATCAAACCTTCTCCATTACGAACGATTCCTCCAATTATTGCTGAGCGCGGCACATCGATATCTTTCACTTTTTTGCCGCTCACTTTTGAAGTAGATGTCACGATAAACTCAAGCAATTCTGCATTCATGTTGTTGAGTTTGGTCATCGCCACAACCTCCCCTTTACGGATGTATCTAAAAATATTATTGGCAGCAAGTAGCTTTTTGTTGATCAAAGTATCAATCCCAATACTGTGCGATAACTGAAAGTAATCCATGTTTTCAACAAGTGCAATTGCTTTTCCTACGCCCTTGCTTTTAGCAACCAAGCAAGACATAATGTTTGTTTCGCTATTTCCAGTCACACTTATAAAAGCGTCCATTTCTTGTATATCTTCTTCAATGAGCAAATCTACATTACGTCCATCTCCATTAATCACCAAACAACTAGGAATGTCATCAGCGATTTCTAGAGCTCTTTCCTTTGTGTTTTCTATAAGTTTAACTCTAAATTTATGTTGACAAAGATCTTTGGCTGTTTTGTAACCAATATTCCCTCCACCTAAAATCATTACATTTTTTATTTCTTTTCTTTCTCTACCAAGGATGGTATAAATTTCGTTTAATCCTTCTTTAGTAGTGATAAAATACACTTGATCTCCTTCTTTAAATTTAGTGTCGCCACGGGGTATCAAAGTATATTGAGTTCCAAAACGCTGCATGGCAATGGGTGCGTATTCTAATTTGGGAAACATTGCTCCAACTTCTTTTATG
Source organism: Patiriisocius sp. (assembly GCF_051252435.1). NCBI lineage: Bacteria > Pseudomonadati > Bacteroidota > Flavobacteriia > Flavobacteriales > Flavobacteriaceae > Patiriisocius > Patiriisocius sp. The sequence continues at coordinate 108,455 of NZ_JBPOFW010000007.1, forward strand.
GTTCTATCTACAAAAGCATTTGTTCTTGAAAGACTAAGACCTATCATCGTCAAGGCACCACCTTCAAACTCATACGTATCGTTAAATGCACTTTGGTTAAGTAATAATTCGATTTCGTTTGCTGCTAAAGATTCAGGTGAAATGAGTTCGTCAATTCCAAATTTAGTAAAACCTACCTCATCTTTCCGTTCGATAAATTCGGTATTGCTTATTCTTGCAATCGTCTTTTTAGCACCCAATTGTTTTGCTAAAACGCATACTGTAATGTTAGTCGTTTCCGAAGAAGTCACCGCAATAACCAAATCAATATCACCTATATTACTTTCCTCTAAAACCCTAATTGAGGTGGCATCACCACGCACAACACGAATATCAAGATGCGTGTCTGCATAGGCTAAAGATTCTCGGTCTGTATCAATTAATGTAATATCTTGAGATTCAAAAGACAATAATTTGGCTAAATGAAATCCCACTTCACCGGCACCGGCGATTATAATTTTCATAGAAAGTTCTTACGAATAGTTTTGCAAAGGTATCAAAAATTTAAAACGTGTATCTCGTTAGACTATTTAATATTAAAAGCATATTCTTATTTTAACATATTAAAATGCAAGCAATCACAACTATTATGAGCCATAATTTTCTAAAAAGTGATTACCTTTGCGCCCGCAATGAGAGAAGACAAAAAAATTACTCCTTACAAAGATTCCGAGCTCAACAAAAAGAAGCAAGTGGAACAAATGTTTGACAATATTAGTGGAAACTATGATGGCTTGAACAGGGTTATTTCTATGAGAATGGATCTCAAATGGCGTAAAAAAGTTGTGAAATCCATCGCAGCGATAAACCCAGAAAGCATTCTCGATATTGCTACAGGTACTGGAGATCTTGCCATCCAATTTGCAAATAACACCAATGCCTCAAAAATTGTGGGACTTGATCTATCTAACGGAATGTTAGAACAAGCTAGAATTAAAGTTAAAGGCACAGCGCTTCAAAATAAAATAGAATTTGTTCAAGGTGACTCAGAGGCGTTGCCTTTCGAGGATAATAGTTTTGATGCGATTACGGTTTCGTTTGGAGTCCGGAATTTTGAAAATCTTGAAAAAGGGCTTTCTGAAATTTTAAGGGTTCTAAAAAAAGGTGGTTTGTTTATTATTCTAGAAACTTCGGTACCCACTAAATTTCCTTTTAAGCAAGGCTATAATATTTACAGTAAAAATGTATTGCCATTGGTGGGCAAGCTTTTTAGCACAGATAAAGTTGCCTACAAATATTTATCTGAAAGTGCCTCAGTTTTTCCACATGGCGAAGTCCTCAACAATATTTTGAGGAAAATTGGGTTTATAGAAGTGGAGAACAAACCCCAAACTTTTGGTGTAGCCACCATTTACAGCGCTACAAAATAATTTATGAAAAAACTTTTGATTGTCTTAGCTATCACAATGCTTGCGCAAACCGCACAAGCACAGCTTTTTAGTAGAGAACGTTTAGCAAATCTAGAAACTTTTGACAACCAGTTCTTAAGTTGGGGCTACTTTTTAGGCTTCAATAGTTATGACTTTAAAATTGAATATAACAACGAGTTTAGCAATACACAAACTGATATTGTTGTAGAAGGCCAAACAGGTTTTAATGTTGGATTGATTGGCGATATGCGTATCAACAAATACATGAACTTACGTTTAGAGCCGGGGCTTTATTTTACGCAACGAAATTTACTTTTTCCCGGTTTTACTGAAAATGCTGATATTTTGAGAGAGGTAAAATCTACATACATTCACGTGCCGTTGCTCCTTAAAATTTCGACAAAGAGATTGAACAACTGGAAGCCATTTATCATTGGTGGTTTTTCAACATCACTCAATCTTTCCAGTAATGAAAACAACCCTGAGGATAACTCACAAGGACAGTTTAGAACCACAACATACACTAATTATTACGAGCTTGGATTTGGGATTGACCTTTATTTATTTTATTTCAAATTTACACCATCCATTCGTGGCGTCTTTGCCATCAGTGACGAGCTAGTGCCAGACGCAGACCCCACGAGCAACTACACTTCAAACATAAGTTCTTTAAATTCTAGAGGCGTTTTTATCAATTTTACGTTCCAATAGTTCTTCGGAATTCACTCAACAAAACGGCAGTTGCCGTTGCCACATTGAGGCTTTCGGTATCGTGACGTTGACCAAATTGCGGAATGGTAATTTTATGCGTCAAAAGTCCCATGATTTCTTTTGAAATCCCATTTGCCTCGTTTCCTAAAACCACAATCGCATCTTCGGGAAGTGTTTCGGCATATATGGAATTTCCATTCATAACTCCTCCATAAACGGGCAGATTTGAGCTGTTTAAATATTCTTGTACATCCAAATAATGAACTTGAACTCGCGCAATAGAGCCCATTGTGGCTTGAATTACCTTGGGATTATAACAATCCACCGTATCGGTTGAACACACTAATTGCTCGACGCCAAACCAATCACAGAGCCGAATAATCGTCCCCAGATTTCCAGGGTCCCTAATGGCATCCAATACAACGGTCAATCCTGTTTTTTTAACTTCGGAAATTTGTGGAATTTCAAACAGTGCCAAGGATGAATTTGCCGTCGTAAGAAAACTTATTTTTTTGAGTTCTAATTCTGAAATTTTATGGGTGGTACTGTCTTCCACCGCTGAAATTTCCGAAGTAAAAAGACTGTGCAATCGTATCTTTGAAGCGACAAGTTCTGCAATTACTTTTGGGCCTTCAGCAACAAAAAGTCCTTCCGTATTTCGGTACTTTTTTTGCTTCAAACTCGTTATTAGTTTAATTTGACTTTTACTTATCAATTTTATCTATTTTTGACATTGATTAAAATTTCCTGTTGAAAACAAGCCTCACAAAAATATCACTAATTTTAGTATTAGTAGCGTTGATTTTGTCGTGTAATGCGGTGAAACATGTTCCCGACGGCGAGTTTTTATTGACCGAAAATTCCATTATTGTCGATGGCGAAGAAATTACAGATTTGGGTGTGGAAAGTCAATTTGTGCAAAAACCAAATACCACCATTCCATTTATTGGAATCCCCGTAGGACTTCACATTTACAACATGGCAGATCAAGAAGCAGATTCTACCTATTACAATTGGCTGCACAGAAAACCAAAACGAGAAGAACGGCTCGTGCGGTTTTTATCCCAAAAACAAGTGGATGAATTGGGCAACTCGTACATAGGCTTTAACGAGTGGTTAAAAAAATCTGGAGATGCACCCGTTATCATTGAGGAACAAAAAACCGAAAAATCACTCCAACGTGTAAGATTGTGGTATGCAAAAAGAGGGTGGTTCAACACCGAAGCCGAATACAAAGTTGATACAGATTCCAGCAAAGCGAAACGTGCATCGATTACATATAACGTAACGCGACACAAACCCTATGTTGTGGACAGTCTACAAGAAAGGATTAGCTCTCCCGTGGTAGATTCTATTTTTCAAAAAACAAAATCACTCGCTTTTGTTAAAAAAGGGAAACAGTATCAGGCTTCAGATTTTGAAAACGAACGCGAACGTATTAACATACAAATGCGTAATTCTGGGCTTTATTATTTTGATCGTGAATATATAAGTTTTGAAGGCGACACTGTAAACACGGGACACAAAGCAAACATGACGTATATTATTCCCGACCGTAAAATTGAAGTGGGCGACTCCAGTTATACAGAGCCATTTAAAGTCCACAAAATAAACGAGGTTAAAATAATTACAGACTATACGTTTGCTAACCAAGGCAAAGCATTTTCAGATTCTCTTCAATTTAACGGTTATACGCTCTACAGTTATGATAAAATGAAATATCGCCCCAAAGCGATTACCGATGCTGTTTCGATTACACCCAACAAAATATTTAAGGATATTGACCGAACGCTCACATACAATCAAATTAGTGATTTGCGTATTTTTAAATATCCCAATTTATCCTATCAAGAAGACCCACGAGATTCAACTGGTACGGGTTTAATAAGTACTATATTTTTAACTCCACGGAAAAAAGCAACGCTGAACGCTAGTTTTGATACCTATACTTCTACCATACAGCAAATTGGAGTTGGAGGTTCTGGTTCTCTATTGCTCCGAAATGTTTTTAGAGGCGCAGAGACTTTTCAAATTTCGGGGAGTGGCTCGGTGGGTTCTTCAAAGGACGCGGCCGACGATGAAAGTTTTTTTAATATTTCAGAATTTGGTGTGGATGCGAAGCTATCTTTTCCCCGTTTTCTATTTCCGATTAATACCAATAAAATAATACCAAAATATATGGGCCCAAGAACCAATTTAAGTGTTGGTTTTAATGCGCAAAACAATATTGGGCTCGACCGCCAAAACTTAAGTGCTGTCTTTAATTATAACTGGAAACCTTCAAAAATTAGAGAAAATAGTCTTGACCTCATCAACATTTCATATGTACGAAATTTGAACACAGATAATTTTTTCAATGTGTACCGAAACTCGTTTGATCAAGTAAACGGCATTGCACAGGATGTTGAAGATGCGAATCCTGGTGTTATCAATCCAGACTTTTATACACTTGATGAAGATGGGGATATTGTGTTGGGCATTCCAAATGGAATAAACAGTTTTTTACAAACAACAATTGACCCTGATAGCCCATACATGTTAAACTCAGATAACGCCGATATACTTCTCAGCGTTATTGAAAGAGGCACAAGGTTGACAGAGGACAACTTAATTTTCGCTTCAAATTTTGTATGGACTCGGGATACTCGGGATAATATTTTTGATAAAAATTTTTCTAGATTTCGCTGGAAAATTGAAAGCGCTGGTAATTTACTGTCTGGAATTTCAAATATTGCCGGTCTAGAAAAAAACGAAGATGGAAATTATGAAACTAGTGGCGTTGTATTTTCGCAATATGGAAAACTCGAAACCGAGTATATAAAACACTGGGAACTCGCGGGTCAAAATGTCGTTGCTGTGAGAGCTTTTGGTGGGATTGCGGTTCCCTACGGAAACAGTAACAGCATTCCATTTACACGAAGTTATTTTGCAGGTGGCGCCAATGACAACAGAGGCTGGCGACCTTATGACCTTGGACCTGGAAGTAGTGGTAGCATTTTTGATTTTAACGAAGCCAACTTTAAACTTGCTTTTAACGCCGAATACCGTTTTACAATTTTAGGAGCCTTTAAAGGTGCATTTTTTGTAGATGCAGGGAATATCTGGAACGCCCTCGATAACATTGAAGATGAAGCATCAAAGTTTAACGGTATTGCAGATTTAAAAGAAATCGCTGTAGCAAGTGGATTTGGATTACGCTATGATTTTGGATTTTTTGTTTTTAGATTGGACACTGGTTTTAAAACGCACAACCCAGCATTACCTGTGGGTGAGCGATGGTTTAAGGAGTTCAATTTCAGTAATGCTGTTTATAATATCGGTATCAATTATCCTTTTTAGAAATTATAAATTCCAAATACTTTCTTCGGAAACGCAACTTATTTTAAGCATTATCTTTTAATAAAAGCTCAGCGTAGCAACAAAAGTCACTTTTCCGAAGTATAGAAAATCATACTAAGGTTTTATCATCTTCTTTATAAATCGCCACGAACACTGCGATAAAACGAGGTCTGCAAAATCTACAATCCAATATCATCTATCGTAGCTCTAAAATCATTATTTTTACAGTCAAAACTAAACAACATTATGAGTCATAATATTAAGCCCGGAGTTGCGACCGGAAAAGAAATCCAAGAAATCCACACATACGCCAAAGAAAAAGGATTTGCAATGCCAGCAGTAAACGTAGTGAGCTCAAGTACTGTTAACGCAGTAATGGAAACAGCTGCCGAATTAAATGCGCCTGTAAATATTCAATTTTCGAACGGAGGTTGTTTGTTTAATGCCGGAAAAGGATTAAATAATGACGGAGAACGCGCGGCGATTGCTGGGGGTGTTGCAGGAGCAAAACACGTACACCAAATGGCCGAAGTGTATGGCGCAACAGTAATATTGCACACAGACCATTGTGCTAAAAAATTATTACCTTGGATTGACGGTTTATTAGATGCGGGAGAGCAATTTTATAAAGAAACAGGTAAACCATTATACAGCTCTCACATGATTGATTTGAGCGAAGAACCTATTGAAGAAAATATAGAGATTTGTAAAAAATATCTTGCTCGTATGAGCAAAATAGGAATGACACTCGAAATTGAATTGGGTATCACAGGCGGTGAAGAAGACGGCGTTGACAATAGTGATGTGGATGTTTCAAAATTATACACTCAGCCTGAGGAAGTGGCTTATGCTTATGAAGAATTAATGAAAGTAAGTGACCAATTTACGATTGCGGCAGCCTTCGGAAATGTGCACGGCGTTTACAAGCCTGGCAATGTTAAATTGACTCCAAAGATTTTAAAGAATTCTCAAGAGTATGTTCAGAAAAAATTTGGAACTGGCAACAACCCTGTAGATTTTGTTTTTCACGGTGGAAGTGGTTCAACGGTTGAAGAAATTAGAGAGGCAATTGGTTATGGCGTTGTTAAAATGAATATTGACACGGATTTACAATTTGCCTATACCGAAGGAATTCGTGATTACATTCTAACTAATAAAGAATATTTGATGACCCAAATAGGCAATCCTGAGGGCGACGAATTACCCAACAAAAAATACTACGACCCAAGAAAATGGATTCGTGAAGGCGAGTTAACTTTTAAGGCGAGATTGAAAAAAGCTTTTGAAGATTTGAATAACGTTAATACATTATAATTGGGGTTTCTCGAAACTCCACTAACCGAAAAAGATATGGCTTGGTTTAAAAGAACAAAAAAAGGTATCAGCACCCCAACCGAAGAAAAAAAGGATATCCCTAAAGGACTTTGGTACAAATCACCTACAGGAAAAGTAGTTGATGCGGACGAGCTGGAAAGAAACTTTCACGTAAGTCCAGAAGATGGCTATCACGTGAGAGTGGGAAGTAAAGAATATTTTGAAATTTTCTTTGACAACAATAAATTTAAAGAGCTTGACAAAAATCTCACTTCTAAAGACCCACTTGGGTTTGAGGACAAAAAGAAATATGTTGATCGCCTTAAGGATGCACAAGCAAAAACAGGATTGAAAGATGCTGTGAGGACTGCTGTGGGAAAATCGAACGGAGCAGACTTGGTAATCGCGTGTATGGATTTTAGTTTTATTGGTGGTTCTATGGGTAGCGTTGTGGGAGAAAAAATTGCACGCGCTGCAGACCATGCATTAAAAAATAATATCCCATTTTTATTGATTAGTAAAAGTGGTGGTGCCCGTATGATGGAAGCTGCACTTTCATTAATGCAATTGGCAAAAACAAGTTCAAAATTGGCTCAATTAGCCGATGCTGGAATACCGTATATTTCTTTATGTACAGACCCTACAACGGGAGGAACGACTGCATCCTTTGCAATGCTTGGCGACATTAACATTAGCGAACCTGGCGCATTGATTGGTTTTGCTGGCCCACGAGTTGTACGTGACACTACTGGTAAAGAATTACCAGATGGTTTTCAAACTGCCGAGTTTGTTTTAGAACACGGTTTTCTAGATTTCATCTCGCACCGCAAGGATTTAAAACATAAGGTAAATCTTTACCTAGACTTGATTTTAAATAGACCGCTCAGAGAGAAGATTGCCTAAGGTTATTTTCTGAAATATAAAAAACCCCGCTGTTTTTGAAACAGCGGGGTTTTTTGATTCATTAAAATTTCAGCAAACTATTTATAGTACAATATCATACACTTGTCCATTGACTTCCAAGGTTGCCAAGTTATCGCAATCACCCGTTCCCCAGTCAATCACTCCCGTAAAATTATTTTGTGTTACTTCCAGCAATCCACTTACCAGAAATGAACAGCTCAATTTGCGCACTAGTTTTTCGGTTACAAGACCGCTTCGGTTAAATCCGTTTGTTAATTCTGTATCCCAATTACCCGTAACATTATAAACGTTGTCTTGCCAAGTACCACTACCTACTCCTTCCACCCATTCTGCAATTCTCAATCCAGTGCGAGTGGCTGTAATACTTGTATTTGGAAAGCCTATTACAATAGACTCGTTAATCGTAGATTGAGGATTACCGTTGCTATTGGCAATCTCACGAAAGATTTCGCCACCACCGGTAACGCTATTATTATTGTACATAAAATCTTCAAATTGATAATCAATAGTGCGTGTACCGCCAGTGATAGCGCCATACGACATATTGATAATCCCACTAACGATGGAGCCATTATTAAGCTGGCATCCTTCTCCAAAATCCAAAATAATCGTTCCTCCATTTCCATTGGGCTGGATGGTAATAATCGTACATTCATTAAAAAACGAATTCATTTGGCTTCTTCCCTCTTCACCTTCCACATAACCGTTTTCAACAATATTGAGCGCTCCGTCAATGGCATTATCTGCCTGCGCAGCTCTAAAATTATCTTCGGAAGAAAAGTTGAATTGCGGTTCCGTTTCCTGAGTATCGTCTTTATCGCAACTCGTCAAAGCAAATGCGAAACATAAAATCGCTAAAAATGTAAACTTGGTTATTTTCATAATTATGGTTTTAAAGGTTGTTTGTTGAGACTATTACAACGCTCAAAAGGTTGATTAGCGTATATTATTTGCTGAAATTTTTATTCATTAACCGTTGAAAATTCAATACTAAGTGTTTGAAATATAAAAGTATTCCTTATTTTTGCACCCGAATTGCGATAGACGCCATTCATACATAAAAATCATTGAAACAATATTAGCATGTATTTAGATCAAAAAGAAAAAGAAGCGATTTTCAAAAAACACGGAAAATCTGCAAAAGACACAGGAACAGCTGAGGGGCAAATCGCATTATTCACATACCGAATTGAGCACCTAACTGGACACCTTAAAAGAAACCACAAAGATTACAACACAGAGCGTTCACTTGTAAAGCTTGTAGGTAAGCGTCGTTCATTATTAGATTACTTAATGAAAAAAGACATTTTACGTTACAGAGCAATTGTTGCTGAACTAGGATTACGTAAATAATATAAGTAATAAATGGGCTCTTAAGGAGCCCATTTATTTTTTTCTCTAATTCGGCAAAGAGACTAAATTAAAAACCGAAACGTTCATTGAATACAAATTTCCGAAGTACACTAAAAATTCTTAGGAAATTAGAAGTGAAGCCATCAATAGATTCCTTCACTTCACTCAGAATACTGAAAAGGCTACCCTTAGTTTTTCATTGGTCAAACCACAACACACAACACAACAACACTTGGTTTGAAAGTCAAACCTTGACCAAATTAAATAAGAGTCGTTTTTTAATGTAATGTTTGTTTATTCGAGAAGACATTTGAAAACCTTTATTAAAAATAGGTTTCGACTGCGCTCAACCTGACAACATTTTGCATTTTCAAACACTCATCGAAAAACAATTTTTATGATACCTAAAGTATTTAGAGAGGTCATTGACCTTGGGGACGGTAGAGAGATTTCTATCGAAACTGGAAAATTAGCAAAACAGGCGCACGGCTCTGTAGTAGTGCAGTCTGGAAAATGTATGTTGCTTTGTACCGTAGTTTCTAACTACGAACAAAAAGACCTAGATTTCTTACCATTAACGGTAGATTACCGTGAAAAATTTGCAGCAGCAGGACGTTACCCTGGTGGTTTCTTTAAAAGAGAAGCACGCCCTAGTGACGGTGAAGTTTTGACAATGCGTTTAGTGGATCGTGTATTACGCCCATTATTCCCAAAAGATTATCACTCTGAAACACAAGTGATGATTCAATTAATGTCTCATGATGATGATGTTATGCCAGATGCAATGGCAGGTCTTGCCGCATCTGCAGCAATTCAATTATCAGATTTTCCATTTGAATGTGCTATTTCTGAAGCCAGAGTAGGACGTGTAAATGGTGAGTTTGTAATCAACCCTACCAGAGCACAATTAGAAGAGTCTGACATCGATATGATGATTGGAGCATCTGCAGATTCTGTAATGATGGTAGAGGGTGAAATGGATGAAATTTCAGAAGAAGAAATGGCAGACGCTATCAAATTTGCACATGACCACATTAAAATCCAATGTGAAGCGCAATTGAGATTGGCTGAAGCTTTTGGTAAGAAAGAAGTTCGTGAGTACCCAGCAGAAAGAGAAGATGCAGACCTTGAGAAAAAGGTGTACGATATGGCGTATAACAAAGTTTATGCAATCGCAGAAGCTGGTTCTTCAAAGCACGAACGTAGTGCCGCTTTCAATGATATCAAAGAAGAAATAAAAGCTACTTTCTCGGAAGAAGAATTAGAAGATTACGGTGGTTTGGTTTCAAAATATTATCGTAAAGCAGAGAAATCTGCCATTAGAGATTTAACCTTAAAAACAGGAATGCGTTTAGATGGTCGTAAGACTACAGAGGTACGTGATATCTGGTGTGAGGTTGATTATTTACCTTCGGTTCACGGATCGGCATTATTTACGCGTGGGGAAACTCAGGCGTTAGCAACTGTAACTTTGGGAACTTCAAGAGATGCAAATCAAATAGATATGCCATCGCATGAAGGTGAAGAGCGTTTTTACCTTCACTATAACTTCCCTCCTTTTTGTACTGGTGAAGCAAGACCTATTCGTGGAACATCTCGTCGTGAGGTAGGACACGGTAACCTTGCACAACGTGGTCTTAAAGGAATGGTGCCAGATGATTGTCCTTACACTGTGCGAGTAGTTAGTGAAGTATTAGAATCTAACGGTTCTTCTTCTATGGCAACCGTTTGTGCTGGAACAATGGCAATGATGGATGCAGGTATCCAAATGATCAAACCAGTTTCAGGTATTGCAATGGGATTAATCTCTGACGCAGAATCTGGAAACTATGCAGTATTATCAGATATTCTTGGTGATGAAGATCACTTAGGAGATATGGACTTTAAGGTAACTGGAACGGCAGATGGTATTACCGCTTGTCAAATGGACATAAAAGTAAAAGGTCTTTCTTACGAAATTCTTGTTGCCGCATTAAAGCAAGCAAGAGAAGGTCGTTTACACATCCTTACTAAATTGACAGATACAATCGCAGCCCCAAGAGCAGATGTTAAAGAATACGCACCAAAAATGGTAAGTGTTCGTATCGCAAATGAATATATTGGTGCTTTGATTGGACCTGGAGGAAAAGTAATTCAAGAGCTTCAAAAAGAAACTGGAACTACCATTGTTATCAATGAAGATCCAGTGACAGAAGAAGGTGTTGTTGAAATATTAGGAACTGGACAAGCAGGAATCGATGCAGTACTTGCAAAGATTGACTCTATCACCTTTAAGCCAGAAGTAGGCTCTGTTTACGAAGTAAAAGTAATCAAGATGTTAGATTTTGGTGCTGTTGTTGAGTATTTGGATGCTCCTGGAAATGAAGTATTATTACATGTTAGCGAGCTTGCTTGGGAACGTACTGAAAACGTAAGCGATGTTGTAAACATGGGCGATGTGTTTGATGTAAAATACTTTGGTCTTGACAAACGCACTAGAAAAGAGAAAGTCTCTAGAAAAGCGATTTTGCCTAAACCAGAAGGTTACACAGCTCCTGCTCCTCGCGAGGACAGAGGCGACCGTAATAGTAGCCGTGGCAGAGATAGCCGTGGAGGTGGTCGCGATAACCGCAGAGACGACAGAAAGAGAGATTAATTTTTCTTTCTTCACAAATATTAAATGCCCGCTATTTTTAGTGGGCATTTTTTTTAGCTTACGCGAAAATGTGCCCTACATTATCACTCTCGTTGTTTGACTCAAAATTATTAGAATCAAAACAACTTTAAAAAATGATGAAAATTGTACGGAGAGATTTCAGTACATTTAATAGTAATTCAATCATGTTAAAAAGAAAAATCTTATCTCGAAATGAACAGTTTTAACCTCAAAACATTTTTGACCTCAAATCTTGATATTGATGAAAAAGAATTAACATCAATTATCGAAAACTGTACGGTGAAAAATTATAAAAAAAATGAATTTCTATTACAAAAAAACGAACAGTGTACACACACTTTTTTTGTTGAAAAAGGATTGTTAAGACAATATTCAATTGACAAAAAGGGAAAAGAACACATCCTTTCTTTTGGACCAGAAAATTGGTTTGTGACCGACAGAGAAAGCTCTTATTTCAATAAACCTTCGGTATATTACATTCAAGCATTAGAAGACAGTCAAGTGGTTTTAATCGATGAAACTTTTATGGAAAAACTTTCAAAAAAAATTGAAACGTTTACCAATTTCAACAATAGATTGCTTCACAACCATATTCGGCAATTACAAAATAGAATCAATTTATTACTCAGCGCCGATGCTGAAGTGAGGTATTTAGAATTTATAAAAATGTATCCAGATATTCTTATGAGAGTTCCGCAGACAATGGTAGCTTCTTATTTGGGAATAACCCCAGAGAGTTTAAGTCGCGTTCGAAAGGAATTGGCTAACAAAAATTTCCGAAGATAACTTCTTATCATACATCAATGCAGGAGTAAGTTTCAACTTTTAAATTTGTACTATAAAATTAAATGATATGAAAACAAGAACTGTAGAATTAGTAGCAACTCCAAGAGCGCCGCATTTTGTTGGCGATGGTTTTCGCGTACATAACTTTATCCCAAGCGGGTTTAGACTCGATATGCAACGTATGGATCCTTTTATAATGTTGGATTACAACTCAACGTATAATTTTCCCCCTTCCAGCAAACCCAAGGGCGTAGGAGTGCATCCTCACAGAGGTTTTGAAACTGTTACACTCGCATACAAAGGTAAAGTAGCGCATCACGATAGTAGCGGTGGTGGCGGTATTATTGGTGAAGGTGACGTACAGTGGATGACCGCTGCTAGTGGTGTTTTGCACAAAGAATATCACGAAGAGGAATGGAGTAAAACCGGTGGAGATTTTCAAATGGTGCAGCTTTGGGTAAATCTGCCTAAGAAGGATAAAATGAGTGCTCCAAAATACCAAGCCATAAAATACGGCGAAATCAACCGTTTTGAACTTGAAAAAAACGCGGGTACAATTGAGGTGATTGCAGGCGAATATAATGGCACAAAAGGACCTGCCTCAACATTTACAAACATATATATGTTGAATGCCAAACTAAACAAAAATGGAAAGGCACAATTTAATTTTCCAGAACATTACAATACTGTACTGCTTGTAATAGAAGGAGAAATTATAATTAATGGAAATGCAAAAGCACCTACAGACCATTTAGCTTTAATGGCAAATGATGGCGAAAATTTTGAAATTGAAGCAACAAGTGATGCAATTGTATTAATTTTAAGTGGCGAACCTATTAATGAACCTATTGCAGCACACGGACCTTTTGTAATGAATACAAAAGAAGAATTAGTGGAAGCATTTAATGATTTTAATAATGGGAAATTTGGCTACTTAGAAGATTAAAACTCGTGTGAGTTTATTAAACTAATTAGCGATAAAAAATTAATCTAACTTTTAAAACTATGCATTATGGACATAAAAGAATATTCTAATGGAGAAATAACCGTCCTATGGAAAGCTGAAAAATGCATCCATGCAGGAGTATGTGTAAAATCATTACCCGAAGTGTACAACCCAAAAGAAAGACCTTGGATAAAACCCGAGAACGCAACCTCAGCTGCCATTATCGAACAAGTTTCAAACTGTCCCTCGGGAGCATTGAGCATAAAACCTATTATTAAAATTGAACGCGAAGACAATGGTAAAAAAGGTCGCTTTGTTATTTACGAGAATGATGAATTTGCCGGTGAAATGACCTACACTTGGGCGGGAGAGTCAAAATTTATAATTGACCACACAGGCGTTGAAGAAAAATTTGGCGGAAAGGGATTTGGAAATAAACTTTTAATGCAATCAGTTGAATATGCTAGAAAAAAGGATATAAAGATCATCCCGCTTTGTCCTTTTGCAAAAAAGGTATTCGACAAAGACGATAGTATAAAAGATGTTCGTGCATAGTTTTAAAAATTTAATTAATACTATTAAAAATGCCCACTAAAATTAGTGGGCATTTTTTTAAGCTTCCGCGAAAATGTGACAAACAATAAAAATAAAATTCACGTTATAAGTTCGATTATTTTCTTTCAAGTATTTCCCAAACACCACCTTTGATATTCTTTTCAGAAAGTAACACAGCGTTTTGTTTCAGTTTAAATATTAATCCATCTTTTGTAGTATTCAAAATATCGGCAACAGTATCCAAATAATAGTCTTGCTCATTTTTGAAAACATAAGTATTTTTTAAAGAAATTTTTTTCGTCGACACCGCTTGACCTAAGAAGATAGTGTTCTTATCAAGACAATCTCCTTTTAAATCTGAATTATAAAAAACAGAAATATTCCTATTTTTACTTGTCAATTTTGTAGAAAGCAAGACATTCAACTCCTTTTTTGTCACTGAAACATCAATGGTGTCAGCAACAAACATATTGTCTTTTTTATCATCTCTCTTTTCAACTTCTTCGTCATCCTCATCATCTTCAAAGAAGATGTAATTTAAATCAAGATTGTTCTCTTCACAGAGTGCAATTATTTTATTGAAGTCTAAAGAATCCCTTTTACGCCAGGAAGAAAGGGTATTGTGTTTAATATCTAGCAGTAAACAAAGGTCTTTATCCTTTGTTAAATTTAATTGGGACTTTAAACGTGAAATTATTTTGTTCGCTTTTTGCGACATTTATTTTTTTTTAACAGTTTATTTAATATATTTGATTTGTAAACGTTATTTTTTACCCTTTGACGGAATTAACAAATTGTTCAACAAAATAATTTTTAATTTAAAAGGCAAAAACTATCAATAAAATTTCAATTGACATAATTTTTAACTTTTCTTAAAAATTAAAACATATTGAAAAATTGATTTACACTACCTCACTCTAGATTAATTTATATATAAGGCAACTTTTAGATGCTAGGCATTCTATTGTCAAAAATTTAATTAAAAACAAAGTGAGTATTAACTGAAAATCAATTTATTATGTGTCAAAATCTACTTTTTCCAGAACGTGTAAAATTTTCGATAGCTAAATACCTAAGTATCCTTAGCATCCTATTTTCAATACAGTTTGCTACATCGCAAAATAAAATTTTTGCAGATCATGTAGTTTTTAGTGAGAACACAGATAATCCGGGGGATGCTGTTTTAGACAATAATGACTTTGCAACATTAAACTCTTACGGAGGCATTGCCGTAGGAGTTCTATCTTATAACGGAATCTTAGAAATAGGTTTTGCAAATCCTGTTCCAGCTAAGAGAACAACATTTGTAAAAATAGATTTTGATGAAGATGTTCTAAACTCATTATTAGGAGGTAGTTTAGGAACTCTTTTAGCAGATGTTTTAGGCAATGTTGTTCTTGGAGATCATTATTTCAACATAGAAGCTCGCAATAATGCTACAACAGTACTTTCAAATTCAAGTATCATCCCTCCAAACGATGAAAGTTTTAGAATAGTTCAAGACGCCTTAGGAGATTTTTATATAGCCATTACTCCCAACCAATCGTATAATCGCATCTATATAGAAGATAATACAAACGCACTTTTAGTTGGTTTATACAATAGCATGAATGTTTACAATGCATTCTATTTTGACGATAATCAATGCGCCACAAACCCATTATTTACAGATTTTGATGGAACTGGAATTACTGCAGATATTATCAATTTAGGCGGTGCTGGAGTTACAAACCCGCAGCTTGCAATTGATGGAGACGAAAACACGTATTCTGAATTGAGCTTAGGAGTTTTGGGCGTATTAGCGTCCATGAGACAAAATGTTTATTTCCATTCACCATACACACCAAACGACGAAATTATTATAACGCTTAGTACAGATCCTACCTTGTTAACATTAGGATTATTAAACAACGTAGAAGTAGTTGCATTTGATGGAGTAAATCAGGTTTTTGAAACTGATATCAATAGCATCATCAGTTTAGATGTACTCACACTACTCCAAAATGGGCAAACTGCGGAAATTCCAATATCCCCAAACGTATCGTTTGATAGAGTATCCGTTAGATTAACATCACTACTAAATGTAAATTTAGCGCAATCAATTGATATTCATGAAATCTCTATTGCCGGTCCAAGCATACCAACAACTAACGATATAATCCAGAATTTTTGTGCCGTTGACACTCCTACTATTAACGACCTCCAAGTAAATGAGGCTTCAGTTATTTGGTACGATGCATTAGAAAATGGAAATGCTTATTTGCCAACAGATGTATTAACTAATGGAAATATCTATTACGCGGCTCAAATCATTAATGGCTGTGAAAGTAATGACCGACTTGCAGTTACCGCCAACATAAACGATGCTGCGACACCAACAACAGATAACACAACGCAAGAATTCTGCGCAATCGACAATCCAACCATCGCAGATTTACAGACAAACGAACCGAACATAACTTGGTACGACGCGCCCAACGGTGGAAATGCGTATGCGCCAACAGAAGCGTTGGTTGATGGACAGGATTACTATGCCTCACAGATTATCGCAGGATGTGAAAGTTCGGTAAGATTAATGGTGACTGCAAACATAAACGATGCTGCGACACCAACAACAGATAACACAACGCAAGAATTCTGCGCAATCGACAATCCAACCATCGCAGATTTACAGACAAACGAACCGAACATAACTTGGTACGACGCGCCCAACGGCGGAAATGCGTATGCGCCAACAGAAGCGTTGGTTGATGGACAGGATTACTATGCCTCACAGATTATCGCAGGATGTGAAAGTTCGGTAAGATTAATGGTGACTGCAAACATAAACGATGCTGCGACTCCAACAACCGATGACACAACGCAGGAATTCTGCGCCATCGACAATCCAACTATCGCAGATTTACAGACAAACGAACCGAACATAACTTGGTACGATGCGCCCAACGGTGGAAATGCGTATGCGCCAACAGAAGCGTTGGTTGATGGACAGGATTACTATGCCTCACAGATTATCGCAGGATGTGAAAGTTCGGTAAGATTAATGGTGACTGCAAACATAAACGATGCTGCGACTCCAACAACCGATGACACAACGCAGGAATTCTGCGCCATCGACAATCCAACTATCGCAGATTTACAGACAAACGAACCGAACATAACTTGGTACGACGCGCCCAACGGCGGAAATGCGTATGCGCCAAC
>NZ_JBPOFW010000008.1:0-114313 GCF_051252435.1 Patiriisocius sp.
TGATAGATCAATTTGCTTCCTAAAATTTTAAAGAAAAAACTTGTTTTGTAACACAGTACCTATGAGTAGTTGCGTGGGTTAGCGATTAACTTTACAAGTACACACCAAGTTGGAAATTCCGCAGGAATTTCCAAAGTAGGCGAGAACAAGCAATTACTTATAGCCATTGTTGTAAGCTGGCTTTTTTTATTCATAATATTTTTCCAATGCTCGGTCAAAGTCAATTAAGTCGAGCCATTTTAATTTTTCTAAATCCACAATTTCGTTTGTCCGTTTTTCTCTGTTCAGATATTCTAAATCTCTTGGATGAACCTCAATTAATTTTGCTTTATTTTTTTCCGTTTCCTTAAGTCCGTAATAAATTGATGTTGGGTCAAAATCAAAGAATGCAAATTTTTTCTTTTTCAGATTTATGATAATAAAAGGAAAACCGCCTTTCGGATTATTCGGATTGTGGGCAGGTTTTCTACAAACTATACATTCCGATTTTTCAAGGAAATCAAACGTTTTATCGTTTTGGAAATATATCCAAGTTCGGCTTGAATTTAGTTCAAGTTTTGGATTTTCAGAGTTTAAGTAAATTCCGATTAATCCAGCATAAGCTCCCATTCTCCATTCATCAATATTATAGACTATAATTCCGTATTCATTATTTGGAGATGAAACAAAATAATCTTCAGTCCAACCTTCAGCTTTGTAGTCAATCAGTTTTTCTTTGTTAATATTCCAACTCAAAATTTCGTTCATTTCCGGTTTTTTCAGCTTGCTTACAACGGGTTTGTGTATGGCTCGTTGCGGGAAATCAGCTATTATTTTCTGACGTGACCGAAAGATAGCAAATTGCAATGAATTCCGAATAGGAATTCAGCCGCAATGAGCTATACACGTTGTTGTGCGTAGGCCTTTCCGCTACAGGATCCGTGCATTAATTTTTAATTACAATTTTTCCACAGTTAATTTCATAATTATTAAGTTTATAAATAAGTTCATCTTGCTGTAATTCGAATCCTGCTCTTATTGTTCCGTTTACACCTTCGTCAGAGATTACAACCGAATACAACAGATAAGAGCTGTTTGGTTCAATTACTGTTTTCAATTTAGATGGCTTATTTATATTTTCGTCAAGGAAACCTATTATATCCAATCCATAATTCGGTAATTTTTCTTTCTCAAGATTCATTTCGCTATTTGGTATAAACAAATTGAAGTTTATGTTAGGCTCTGAAGGCATTACAAATGAATTAGCTGAAAAATCCACTTCTAATTCCAAATTAGAAGAAGATTTGTTTGTAATACAAGTCCAAAATGTTACATAAACAAATTCTTTTCCGTTGGTTGTTGTAAATCTTTGTCCGCCTTTTGGATAACTATTCTGAATTGTAATGCCTTTATTAATTCCATTATCATATTCAAATTCGGTATGGAAATTTTGTCCCATTAAAGTATTGGAGAGCAGAAAAA
Source organism: Patiriisocius sp. (assembly GCF_051252435.1). Classification (NCBI taxonomy): domain Bacteria; kingdom Pseudomonadati; phylum Bacteroidota; class Flavobacteriia; order Flavobacteriales; family Flavobacteriaceae; genus Patiriisocius; species Patiriisocius sp. Next base: position 1,462 of record NZ_JBPOFW010000008.1, read on the forward strand.
GAGTGAAAATGATGAAAAATTTCATTGGGCTATATGTTTTTCTCGGCTTACGCACAACGTTGATGTGTATGGTTAGTTGCGTGGTTAGGCAACTAATTTAGCAAATAAATCACAGATAGAATATTCCGCAGGAATGTTCGTAAGTCGGCAGTGACCAAGCAATTAATTATACACGGTGTTAGCTAACGTATTTTATTTAATTCACCATTTTTGTTTTCAAATCGATAGTCAATTTCTATAAAACTTATTTTTCCTTTTTTAAGTTTTGTTATCAACTTTGGTGCTGATACAATACCTTGAACTATTATAAAACCGTTAAAGTCTATTATTTTATATTCAGATTCCCACTCTGAATCTCTTTCCAGAGGTTTTACTTTAACAAGTCCATTTTTTTGATATGTAAAGCGATATTCTTTAACTTCTTCAACAGACTCAATTAATGGTTCTTTTTGCAGTTCAGATTTAAGATTTTCCAAGTCAATTTTATTCGATTTCAGGTCTAATTTTACATAAGGAAACGTATATCCGTTAAATTTTATCGTCAAAGAATCATTAGAGTGTAAAGTTAGAGTTTCTTTGTCACTCAATTTATAAGTTTTAGTATCTGAAGAATTTAGGTTTAAAGTGTCTCTGTAAACGAAAACTTTAGTTTCTCCAGTTTCCATATTTAATTTGTCTTGTGTTCTTAATCTGTAAAACTGGTTTGATTTAGAACTAAAGAGAAAACTTTGAACTTTTGCACGTTCAATAAAGTTTCCTAAAGAGTCATAAACTCCTTTTGTTCTCCACAATTTTTCTTCTTCAATATTTTGTCCAAAACTTATGGTTGAAACAAATATGATTATTAATGTAAGTATGTTTTTCATATGTTAGCTAACGTGATTGTGTATGGTTAGTTGCGTGGTTAAGCAACTAATTTAGTAAACAAAAACGAACGCGAGAAAATTCCGAAGGAATTTTCCAAATAAGCACTTGCTAAAGCAATTAATTATACACGGTGTTACAAAACGTATTTTATCTTTCGTAAACTAATATCGTATTTCCAGTCACAGTATAATTCGTAGAGCTCGAAGCTGAGTCGTCAGTTGTTAAGACAAGTCTATTTTCAGTTAATTCAGTTATTTCAGTTGTCAATTCATAAGAACCTGGGTCATTCGGCGAAATATCATAAACTCTGGTTATTAAATTTCCATTATTTATACTCCATTCTCCAATATGAAATCCTTCTTGTTGGTTTGTGTTAGAGTTGATAACGTAATTAAAATCGCTTGTTTGATTTTGATTATTTGTTTCTTCAACATTCACAGTATAATTTCCGTTTGTATTAATAAATTTAGGATTATCAGTAAATTGAATTGTATAGTTATAGTCGCTTCCGTTTTCAATTATCATTGTTCCAGTTTCAGCAATTGACCTTGAAGAAGTGTGTGAAATTAAATTCCAAGTTCCAATAATTTCAGTTTCAAAATTTGTCGTGTTTTGAGTTTCTGAATCATCAGAACTACAGGCTGAAAAAAAACTAAAAACACTTAATAAAAATACTGTTTTTAAAATCTGCTTTTTTGAATTCATTTTTAATAATTTAATTTTCATAGTTTTTGGGTTATATGTTTTGTAACGTGTTTGTATATGACAAGTAGCGTGAAATTATGAGTTAATTTTCAATCTCGCAAAAAGCCAAAACTTTTGTATTTTGATTTTATCTTTCTTTTCAAAAAGCCAAATCAAAAGATTTGGCGACTTCCAAATATACCAAAATTTCCAGTTTATAAATACCTGAGCTATTTGTTATATACGTTGTTGCCATTAGTTTTTTTAGCTTTTACTTTATTACTTATTAAACCTTGAAATTTCGCACCATATTTATGCTTTATTTCAAAATTTGCTCTCCAAATTTTTTCTTTTTGTTCTAGTTTAAATTCATAATTATAACCGCCATTTCTCATTTTAAGAGTATCTGGGTTAAAAATTTTTATAGGATTAGATTTTACATCGACACTATCACCCATAATAATTTGTGAATATTTTCCACTTTGATTATAACCTATAAATACAATTTCTCCTTTTACCATAGAATTTAATTCATAAGAGTTTTTATAACTTGGAATATCTCTCATAGATATGCTATCGAAAACATATTTGTTATTTATTTCCGCTAAAATTTTTTTAAGACTATCATTTTCAGCACGCAGATTTAAAATTTTTGCCTGTTCATTTTTTGAGTTCTCAGTATTTCTACAACTAAGAGTTATAAAAGTTAGTATTAGAATTAGTATAGATTTATTCATTTTATCAAATTAATGGCAACGGTTTTGTGTATGGCTCGTTGCGGAAAATCAGCTATGATTTTCCACCGAAAACGAAGATAGCAAATTGCAATGAATTACGATTAGGAATTCAGCCGCAATGAGCTATACACGGTGTTGTGCTTAGTACTTTATTCAGTCCCAATTTTACAATTCGGAAGTTCTTTTTTTAGTTTCTCTATTTCTTTCTCAGAAAATTTACAGCCAAAACAATAGAACTCTTTAAGCCATTTTATTTTACCAACTGTTTCTAAATCAGAAAAATTTGGGTTTTCAGTCAAATCCAGAACTCTTAGCTTTTTTAATTTTAATATTTCGATAGGAAGTTTTTCAATGTAATTTAAAGTCAACTTTAAAACTTCCAAATTCTTTAAATTACCTATTTCTGATGGGATTTCATTAATTGCAAAACATTCCATTGGTCGAATATCACAATCTTGACCGAAAACTGATAGATATTTTAATTCTGTTCGTTTGAAGACACATTGAGGTATTTCTTTAATTCTTTCTAAGCTTAGTAAATCAGTTTCGTAGAGTTTTTTCGCTTCTTGTCTTGATTTTTCAAATATATCGGAACCAAATTTTTCATAAACTAATTCCGTCATTACTTTTGAATAACATTCTGAATGTTCGGATATGACACAACCAGCATTTTTAGATATAATCCCGTATTCATTTTTGCGATAATCTTGCAGAAAATTTTCAAAATGAGCATCTTTTTGTACTATCAGACCGTAAGAATAACAATTGTACTTGCCATTTTTAAAATCATTTTTTGCATCTTCAATTCCTTTTTCACAATTCCATTTTGTGAAAACAATAGAATCATTTTTGATGGAATTCTTTGTCTGAGCAAAAATTATAGATGAAAAACTCAGTAATAATATTGTTAAGAGGGTTCTCATTTTTGTTTTTCCGTATTAAGCACAACGGGTTTGTGTATGGCTCGTTGCGGGAAATCAGCTATTATTTTCCGACGTGACCGAAAGATAGCAAATTGCAATGAATTCCGAATAGGAATTCAGCCGCAATGAGCTATACACGTTGTTGCCACCAGTACTTTTTCCACACTTTTTATTCGCCCCAAATCTGGTACACACTCATTTCCATTCCGTTTTCGCTCAAGAGTATAAATCCATTTTCGGCTGTTGAATCATCAGTTCCAGAGTCAAAAATCAGTCGGTTTGTTTTAAATCGGTAAAGTTTAGAATCTGCATTTATCCAACGAGGAAGCGGTTGGCTTTTATAATCGGCATTTTTTGCATTCGGCTCGAAATTTTTAAGCGGAACACGGATAATCGGTTTGTTCAGTTCCGTCATATTTTTCAATTCAATTCCGTTTAGCGATATGCTGTCAATCAATTTCCAGTCGTTTTCTTCCGCAATATTTTTCAGTTCAGATATTCTAAAATTTACGTTCGGTTTTGCTTTCCAGTTTATTGCTAAAGTTCCGCCCCAAGGTCCTTGGTCATTTTTTTGTTCGGTTATTTGGTCAGATTTGTAGCGTAACCAAAATCCTGAATGTGTTATTCGGCTACACGAAATAAAATTTAGTCCAATCAACAAAATCAAAAGTTTTTTCATTCAGCGCAATGTTTTTCTCGTATTGGTGGCAACAATTGGATAAACGCCATATGGCGTTTATATCCATTATATTATCACAAATCTAATGGAATAATTAAGTCTTTATGGGTATTTTAGAATGCATTGGTTTATTTTTTTGGTAGCTCTATTAAAATTATGACTTCATTTTAATACCTGGAGTTACATTTATTACAATAAATTACTTCATGAGATATTATTTCTTAAATGTTTAGAGATTTTACTTTTTTTTAATTCATACTGAGAATTAAGTGTAATAAACGTAATTTCTATGCTTAAATGACTAGAATATAATTAATTGGAAGGTTTTTTTAAGTGTAATTTAATTAATTTTCAGTGTAAAAATTACAGTTAACCTAATCATTATTTTTCCATCTGCGACCACTTTTTACATACTCTATGTTAAGGTTATTGTATTTAATATATATATCAATATATTTCCTAACATTTCTAGTATGAAAATGCTTCTCATATTTTAAAGGATTGTCAAAGTAGTTGTAATGAGACAAGAAGTCTTTAACGTTAAAGCCCCCATCATTTACTTTTATCAATTCAAAAATTCGCTCAAACTCTTCTAACACACTATCATTATTAAAAATGGCTCTAAAGTTATCTTCTGATTTGTTATAATCGATTCTTTCAAGTCCTTCAGTTAAATATAGCGCTACACAGCTGAAAGTAAAGTTGTAAAAGCGATTCCACTCCTCCTTATCCCAGTCTGCAAACAATGTATGTCCGAATTGGTCGAAAGGCGTGTTATTTTGATTGAAGAAATCTGTAAACTTAAATTCTATAAATCTTCTATTAGTAGAAGCTTCATTTTCATCATATCTCACAGCCCAATTAGTTGTAATGACAAATTTTGGAGCCTTTTCAAAAGGAATTTCTACAGCTTCTGTTCCTTTTCTTTGAGGGCTTATTCCTCCAACTATATTTGTATATAAATCGTCATAATTAAATCCTGCTGGTACATCATCAATAATATAGAGACGCTTATCTATTTTTAGGTCGGCAAAATTGTGAATGTAATTTGAATTAAATTCTTTTCCACCTTTTAGCAAAGATGGTTGAATATGTTGTAGAGCATTAGCAAAAATGGTTTTCCCGCGTCCACCATTTCGATTAACATCGTTTGCGCCTTCGTCACTTAGTATGATACAAGGATTAAATGCTGGGTTTTTGTAAGTGTGACATAGATAGCCATACATTCTGCAAAACTTATTGATTGTATCTTCGTCACTTTTGTTCAATTCAGTTTTCCTCGGGTCTTTTCCAGTGCTTGCCATGGTTAAAAAAATCTGAAACTCGCTCAATTCTTCTGTTTCAGAAAAAATATGTTCTTGTATTTTATGGGGAGCAAAGAATGTACTGAATTCTTTATAATTCAATTTCTCTAGTTGCAGTTTTACTGATTGGTTATTTGTACTAAACGTATAATTAATAAAACTATTTTTGAAGGGTAATCCAAAAGTGTTTATTTTATCTGTATGATAATCAATTAATTTAGAAACTAATAAATGAAATCCCTGTTGGATAATGGTGTTGTGTTCTTTAGCTATTCTATTTTCAATTTCAGTAGAGCAAATTTCGTTTATTTCATTTTTTAAGAATGCTACTGTTTCAGATTTATTGTTAAAAGGAGAGACGACATTGTTAGTATCCTTAAAAATAATAAGTTTGTCATTATTCAATTCTCTTCCCCGAATAAAGTTCTCTTGCTCAAAAAATTCTGCATATTGGGATGCTGATGTTATAAGTTTTCCTTCTTTATTGAAAGAATAAAAAGGTCTGGGAACATCTTGGATTTTTACTCTTTCGCTTTTTTTTACTACAAATTTGTAATTATTAAATTCCAGTTTTTGTATAACTACATTTTCTTTCACAAAAATACCATCATGTAATCTAGCGAAATTATTGAGAGTATTCTTTCGTACAAGTTTATTTATTGCTTTCTGTTCGTATTTTACCAAATTCTTGAACATTTTTCCTTTGCTTGAAAATCGTTCATCAGTCAATACTTCTTTGGCTCGATCACCATAGATAGGAGATAATTGGTCTCTTAAAGATTTAATTGATACTCCTTTCACATCTTTGTGGGAGTTAATTAAAGAATTGAATTTCTTTTTATCCACCAATTCATATACATCTTGTTCTCTTTTTTTAATACCCAACTCTTTATCAATGAATGTAGGAAAGGCTCTGTAAATATCAACCTCTTTTATTTTAAACGGAAGTTCAGCTCGTAGTACACTTGGAATACTGCTTAATGGAGAATATTCGCGGTTATCCTTAATTTTAACATTAAAAAGGATATCATATTCGATTTTATAAAATCCATTAAGTCGTAGCATCATATAAAACACATAGCGCCTGTATAAGTCAAAATTGAATGTATTGTAACTTTCATTTTTATCTATTTTAGAATAATATTCTTCCAGCTTTTCCTTACAGTGTCTGAAATATTTTAAATTTAATTTTTTACCCGCTCTATAAGCATTGACATATTTGAAGTAATCATTGTTTTTTAGCGGTCTTTTATCAATAAAATCCAAATATTCAATAAGCACTTCATCATATCTTGTTCTATGTGTAGAAGACTTATCTACTGCATCTTGGTATTCAAAATTAGTTTTTTTACTTCCAGATAGGTTTTTGATTCTTAAGATAAAATCTTTTTTCCATTCGGATATAATTTTCTCATACTCCATATCCTTTTCTTTTTTAAACTTTATAAACTATTATTTGTTGAAGGGTATCGAAATAAGGTATTGCACCATCAAATCTAGGTGGCATATTCTTTATGAGAAGAATTTTGTTTAAATCCCTATCCAATAACTTTTGAATATCACCTTTTGTTGCAGGCTTATTTTCCTCTTTCGTAAATAGGTTAGTGCTTAAGTTTACAGCCAAAGTTCCTAAAGCTGCATTTCCAACGCCTGACAGACTCATTTTTTCTTTTGCAATTTTATTTTTTCCTTTTTTTTCCTTTCTAATTTTGGGTAGATTTTGGTTTCCCTTCTTTCTTAGATTGAAAGCATTGACTCTGCAACTGTTGCTGCAATACTTTTGTACGTGTCTTCTTTTTGGGATGTATTTAGCACCACAATAATGACATTTATATCTGTGTTTCTCCATTTTGCGTTATTTTAACGTTAGGCTAACGCTTATTGAAATGGGTTCTTTAGGATATACTCATTTGCTTTATCTTCAAGCGAAGATTTCGAGTCACGCTTTCCACTCTTAATCCAATCTAAAATTTCGGATTTGAGGAAATAAAGTTTTCCTTTTTTGTGGTAGGGAATGGCATTTTTATGAACTAATCCATAAATACTCCCTTTTGTCATGGAGATTAGTTCTGCTAATTCGTCAATTGTTAAAATTGTATCTTCCGGCTCCTGATTGTTAGTAAGATTAAGATTTAGTTTACCTGTAATTTTTTCGACCAGTGCATTGATATGATCTTCACTAATTAAGTAGAATTGATTTTTTTTCATTGTATAATAGTTTAAGTTTTTTGGTAAAACTATATATCAATGTTTAGTATTTTTTATACAGGGATTTTTGAGGGATATCTAAGGGATTTTTTAAACTACTTATTATTAGATGGTTATATTGATATTGAACTTTGAAATGTTCATTTATAGTAAGATTATATTTCTTGTTCTTTTTTATTTCCAAGAAAATCTTTGTAATGAAAGTCCAATTCTTTAGATATATATTTCAACCCATTGTTCAAGAGTTTAGCTTTTAATAAAGACAGCTTTTCTTTTTGTTTAATATTAAAAATATTGTAATCTTTTAAACATAATTTATAAAAATAACCATTAGTTGCATCATCTCCATCAAAGATTTTAAAGTCCTCTGTAGAACCAATTATTAAAATAAGTTTTAATAATTCAGTCTTATCTATAGCATTTGTTTTTAATCTATTTGTTAATAAATTGAATAGTACAGCTCTTTCTTTTTTGTCAAATTCAGCACTAATAATTTCTCTTGTACTTAAATCATGAGTCAAATCATTATTAATCTTTTTAGTAGTAGGCGGTTTGGGTATTTCAGATTTTTCTATTTTCTTTAATTTAACCAATTTTTGGTAAAATAATTTTGTTGTATGACTTAAATTATCATCATGATTTTTATAAAAATATTGATATTTATCAAACTCGTAAATCATTTCATAATGAACACTATTGCGACTAAAATGATCTAATAATAAAATTATTGCCTGATGATTAGCCAATTTTTTAATTAGTGTTATAAATTCAATGTTTTTTAGTTCGGAGTGTTTTGACTTAATTTCATTTTCAAATATTAATTTTATAATTTCATCATTAGTTAAACTCCTATCATATTCTTTTTTTCTATTAATGAATATATCATAATAGACTATCCAATCATTTTTTTGAAATTCGAGCATAATGGTTTTATTTGATTCATTAAGATCTTTGCAAATTTTCTCGTACAATTTTTGAAAGCTTCCTTTACTTTTTTTTGTCAATTTGAAACTTTTGATAGTTTCTTTTTTAAATGTATCTAAAGTCTGAGTAAACTCAACTTCATATATCTTTAAGTAATCCATCTAAATCTAAATTAATTCGGTTAGCAGCTTTTATTTTATTCTTATCCATCACCTTAGTATAAATTTGGGTAGTGGAAACGTTTTTATGTCCTAGTAGCTTGGATACAGTATAAATATCTGTTCCATTAGCTAATTGTAATGTAGCATAACTGTGTCTAAAATTATGAAACGAAATTTTTTTATTTATTCCAGATTGTTTAATCCAATTTTTTAAAGGTCTGGTAATCTGGGTATATTTTATGTTATCAAAAATCTGCCCTTTTTTCGTGTCTTGTATTTCTAAAAGTTTGTGCGCGGTTTCTGAAATAGGGTGATTATTAATATTACCTGTTTTTTGTTCTCTTAATTTAATGTAATAACCTTGATGCTTGTCTTTATAAATAGATTCCCACTTAAGGTTTATAATGTCAGAAAATCTGAATCCTGTAAGCGCAGCAAAAAACGCCATGTGTTTTACCTTTTCAATTTTGATTTCTGTTCTCCATAACAGGTCGAGTTCTTCTTCCGTTAAATATTCTCTATGTGTTTGTTCTTCTTTAATGTAATCTGCATTTTCAGCTAAATCAGTAAGAATTATATTTTTTTTGTACGCCCTTTTTAAGACATTAATGAAATGTTTGTAGTAAGTAGATGCAGTATTTATTGATAATTTTTGAGTCTCTTTAAATCTCAAATTATTTGTAGAAAGCAAGAATGCTCTGTAATTGCTAACATGGCGTTCGTTTAATTGATGACTTTGAATTTTATGACCCATAAACTCTTTTAAGTAGTTTAAAGATGATTTCCAAGCCAGATAGTTGGTATGGCCAGTTGTATTAAGTTTCTCTTCTACAATAGTTTCATAAAATAAGATAAAATCAATGCTGATGTTTACATTTTCCTTAAAGCCAAATTCTTTATCTCTAAATTGAACCAAACGCTTCGCTCTTATTATTTCAGCAAATTCAATAGTCTCTTTGTTATGAAGCTTCTCTGACGCATTTTTAGGAACTGCATAAATCTGTAATTTTAAAAACTCTCTTCTGGTTGCTTTACCCGTTTTTGCGCTGGTAATAGGAGGGTAGTAATCTAGATAGAGACTAAACATATCGTTAGATAGTTTTTTTTTACGCACCGTAATATTTATCATAAATGGAAGATTTAAAATTTAGTGAGCAGTTTTTCTATCTCTGTACGTTTAATACGAATGAGCCTTTCAGATAAATTTGAAGCATTTAGTTTTCCACTATCAATTAATCTATAAGTTGATCTTTCTGAAATATTCAATAATGAAGCTATTTCTCTTACTGTGAGATAATCTTTAATTTGAATAATATTAATTGGGTCAATTTTTATTTTAAGTGTTTGAGTATTTGACTTATTAATCTTCTCGTTTTTTCTCCGTTTTTTATAAGCAGCTTTAGCACACTTATCTCCGCAAAATCTAGTAACAGTAGTCTTTGCTATAAAGTTTCGATTGCAATGTTCACATATTCTATCAATTCTAATATTTGAACTCATATTAATTGGTAATATCTCCTTATTTAAGTGTCAATAAGTAAACCTAAGGTACATTAAGTGTATTTAAGTGTCATTAGTCGCCATAATCTCCCCGTCTAGGTCAAATATAAATAATTACTCGTGACGAGGTACAAAATAGGTACAAAAAAAACTAAAAATTAGTAGATTTTACTATAATTTAGTTCATTTTAAAAAATGTAAGTATTTGATAATTTGGTAAATAGCTTATTATGCTTTAGTATTTTTTACCTATCTATTTGCCGATGCAATAAGTAACCAACCTATGTTTACAGGGGTTTTAAATACCTAAGGTGTAAATGGGATGTAAAAAAAATTATTGTTGATAAGTTTAACCCAATTACTATCAAAATTAATTACGAGTAGGTCGTCTAAGTAAAGGTAGTTTATTATCATACAATATACACGCAAGGTAAACTCGTAAAATACTTTCATCAAAAGACTACGGCATAAAGCCAACGCTTTTGCCCCTACTCGTTTATTCCGTTTCCTTTTGAGCCAAGATTTTATCTTCCGTTTGGTTTCTGCTCAAATATTGTTTAATCAAAAATTTGAGTATTATGACAACAAAAGCGAGTACCACAAAGAAGCGCAGTAGAACAAAAGTAGCTGCCAAGAAAGAAGTAAACGGAAAGAAAACATCCGCACTTCAAATTCAGAACTTACCATTGGGCAAAATCAAGCCTGACCTTGAACAGCCGAGAAAGACTTTCAACGAAGATGCATTGAAGCAGCTTTCTGAGAGTATCGAAAAGCACGGTGTGTTACAACCGATTACCGTCAGGCAACTAAATGGACATTACATCATCGTAATGGGCGAGCGTAGGTATCGTGCCAGTAAGTTAGCTGGCAAGAAAACGATACCCTGTATTGTAAGAACGTATAAGGACGATGATGTTCTGGAAATTCAAATCATTGAAAATCTACAAAGACAGGATGTTGAACCTACCGAAGAGGCCGAAGCAATTGCCTTTCTGAGTGAAAAGTATGCACCTGCTGAAATTGCAAAGCGATTGGGCAGAACAGACAACTTTATAAGACAACGCCTAAAGTTAGCAGGATTGATAGAGGGCTTTAAGCACTTTGTACGAAATGGCGAAATGACCATATCCTTGGGCGTAGGTGTAGCGCTCTTTGAACCAGAAGAACAGCAGATGATGTTGGAAACTATGGGCGAGGATTTTAATGCACATCAGATAAACAGGATGATTAAAGACCAGACCTACGATTTGGAAAAAGCATCCTTTGATGTAGCCGATAAAAAATTGGTCCCAAAAGCAGGGTCTTGTGTAGAATGTCCTTTCAATGCTGCAAATCAAGGTAATCTGTTCGGCGAAGGAAAAATGGTCTGTACAAAATCAGCCTGTTTTGAAACTAAGAAAAGTAAATCGTTCTTAAACCTGATTAAGAAATCAAAAAAAGAGAACATCCTGCTAATTCCTGAGATACGACAGTATTGGGCAGATGACGAAAACAATCAGCTCATAATATCACAATTGGAAAAGAATGGATTGAAAGTCTATTTACTGGACGATGTTGAAATCTTAGAAAATCCGATTGAGCCAACAATCGAGGGTATCAAGATAGAATATCAGCATTACGATTATTCTGAAGATGAATTAAAGACAGAATTGGATGAAGCAATGCATAATTATAAAGAAGCATTGGAAAAATTCAATTCAGCAAAAGAAGATGGATTTGTAGATGGTGTTATTTTCCATCCTGAAACGTACAGGAACAAAGAGGTCTTTGTAACGATTATTGAAAAATCAAAGAACGATTCTACGGAATATTCGGCACCATTGGCCAACAGGAAAATGGCAGATTGTACGCCTGAAGAACAAATCGTTAAAATCAACGAAAGAGAAATCCGTAAGAAGCAAATAGAGAACAACAAGCAGTTTGAAGAAGTTGTGCAGATGATTCGTGAAACGAAATATATCGATACGAAGAAGACACTTTCAACGGATGAAATGTCGGCATTCTCGATATCGCTCTTTGAAAATAATGTGGACTATATGAGCCAACAAAAGTATTTCTCAAAGTTCTTGGGCGACACTTCAAAGATGACCAAAGTTGAAATGGTCGATAATTTCAAGAAGAAGTTCAAAAAGGAAATCTTTCACAAGTTGATACGCTATATGCTAACAAAGCAAGTGCATTTTGGCGAAAGCAATCACGTCAATAATCTGACAAACATTTCATTTTACAACGCAATGCAAGGATATTACAAATCCAAGATTGCCAGCATAGAAAAAGAATATGCCGAAAAGAGAGACAAGCGTGAAGCACGTTTGAAAGAGCGTATCACAGTTCTTGAAAAGCAAATTAAGGAACTCAACGATTAGCTTTTGTTGTTTGAAGAAGGGTCGGCATTCGTGCTGGCCCTTTTTCTTTTTTATGATAGTGTTTTAAAAGATGGGTTGATAAGGAAGGGGTTATCAATCAATAGTTAGCGCAAAGATAAACTCGTAAAATACACCCATCAAAAGACTACGGCATAAAGCCAACGCAACATCCTACGCTTATTTATTCCGTTTCCTTTTGAGCTGAGATTTTAGCTTCCGTTTGAGTACTGCTCAAATATTGTTTAATCAAAATATATCATTATGAAACGAGTATCTGAAAAACCTAAAATTTCGCTACAAGAAGCTGAAAAGCATTATCAATCGAGTAGTGAAAATTATGACATTGATAGTGGGGAAAGCCATTTCGCTTACTACAGGGATAAGCATCCCAACTATTACCGAGTATTATCACAAAATGTTTAATCTAAATTCAAAAGCTATGTATTTACAAAATTTGCAACAGGATGAAATCTTTGTTCCATCAGAAATGAAATCCTTAAAAAGTCTGACACAGATGGAATCCCGAAGAGGACTTGAAAATGCCATTATCTCAAATGGCAAAATCGTCAACGTGGTATCGAACAGCTATGGCCACATTCCGAACCAACTGTTCTTCAAGAAAGCTGAAGAAATGCTGACCGATGCACAGCTGAACTTTCACAAACGCACCATCAACAAAAATGACAGGTCGTTCATTACCGACTTTATCATCGACGACAAAAGCCAGTTTACCGTCAAGAACGATAAGGACTTGATATTACCGATGCTTCGGTTCAAAAACTCGTATGACGGAAGTGAAAAAACTTCTGGACACTTCGGGTTTTATAGAGAAGTATGTTCAAACGGACTACACGTTTCTCAGGCAGAAATCGAGTTTTCCATCAAACATAGTAAGAACAATACGCACCTTATTATGCCAAGGTTGAACAATCTATTCGATAAATTTCTGGACAATGAATTCTACACCATTACAAAGAAATTCGACAAGATGAAAGAATTTAAAATCATCGATACACAGGAATTTGTGAAAGCGATTCTTGACAGGACGAAACTGTTCCGGTATGAATGTAGCGACAAGAACAGCGACCCGTCGAAAAAATCTCGTGAGGTCATCGAAATCTTAAACTATGAAGCTTTGTTGCTCAATGAAGAACCAAATCTTTGGTTAGGTTACAATGCGTTTAATTCAGTACTTCATAATGTCTTAAAGAAAAGCTTTGGCCAACAAGAACGGTTGGATAAAAAGCTGTTCGACGAAGTCTATGCAATGGCATAAAGCCAAAAGGTTCATCCAGTACCCTAAACTGGATTTTTTAAATTTTTTGTTATAGAGTATATTATTTTCAACACTTAAATTCTTTATTGACGTTCCTTTTTCTTTAGGGCTTAAATTCGATTATATTGTAAACGAAATAAATTTCCGGTTTTTAATGAGAGAAAATATCCAAAAATTAGTAGAATACACAGCCACATTGGATGGCGATGAAAAGGGAGAAGCTCAAGTTTTTTGTGATAGATTTTTTCAGGCATTTGGTCACGATGGTTACAAAGAAGCAGGCGCAACTTTAGAATTTAGGGTTAAATCCAAAAAGACAACAAACTTTGCTGATTTACTTTGGGGAGACAAAGTGCTTATTGAAATGAAAAAAAAAGGTGCTAAACTAAAAAGCCATCGAACTCAAATTTTTGATTATTGGTGGAAGTTGAGACCTTCACAGCCAAAGTATTCTGTTCTATGCAATTTTGAAGAGTTTATTATATATGATTTTTCGCTACAAGACGAACCTTTAGATAGAATTGGAATTGATGAATTAATAGACCGATATACTTCATTCAACTTTATGTTTCCGCAACCGGAGACCCCAATCTTTAGAAATAATCTTGAAGAAGCTACAAGAAAGACCGCCAGTTTGGTGGCAGCTGTTTTTAATTCCTTTTTAGAGCGCGGAGAAGATAGGGTTAGGGCTCAAAGGTTTATACTGCAAGCTATATTTACAATGTTTGCTGAAGATTATAATTTACTTCCAAAAGATATTTTCACACAAATATTGATTGATTGTCAAAAAAATAATGGAAACAGTTATGATTTAATTAATGGTCTTTTTCAACAAATGGACTCAAAGATACCTGCTCGTGGTGGAAGGTTTAAAGATGTTCAGTACTTTAATGGTGGACTCTTTTCAAGTCCAGAGGCAATCGAATTAACTAAGGATGAGTTAGAAATGCTTAGACAAGCGGCTTCACGTAAATGGAACAAAGTTAATCCTGCTATTTTTGGAACTATTTTTCAAAAAAGTATGGGCAAGGATGCGAGGCACGCCTTTGGCGCTCATTTTACTTCTGAACTGGATATTTTGAAAATTGTTCAGCCAACAATTATTCAACCGTGGCGAGAAAAAATTGTAAAAGCAAAGACACTTAAAGAGATGAAATCTTTGCGGAAAGCTCTTGCAAATTACAAAGTTTTAGACCCAGCTTGTGGAAGTGGAAACTTTCTATATGTTGCTTATCGTGAATTGAAGAGAATTGAGATGGAACTGCTTGATAAAATTCATATTGAATTTCCAAAAAGCGCTTCTGAAATAGGCACGCAAAGTATTGTTAGTATAAAGCAGTTTCACGGAATGGATTACAACCAATTCGCCGTTGAATTGGCTAAAGTAACTTTAATGCTTGCAAAAGAAATTTCTATTCAAGAAACTCAAGAATGGATTAATACCATTCAAACAGGCTTAGCATTTCAAATGGAAAGTACTTTACCTCTTGATAATATGGATGATAATATCATTTTCGCTGATGCTCTCTTCATAGGTTGGCCTAAAGCGAATGTAATTATTGGAAATCCGCCTTACCAGAGTAAAAATAAGATGGTTAAGGAATACGGTATAGAATATATGAATAAAGTATGGGATGCTTATCCCGAGATTTCAGGTAATGCTGATTATTGCGTTTACTGGTTTTATAAGGCACATCAAAACTTATTTAATGGCGGTTACGCTGGTCTTGTTGGGACTAATACTGTAACTCAAAATTATAGTAGAGAAGGTAGTTTGGATTATATAGTGAAAAATGATGGGCAAATATTTAATGCAATTGCCTCTCAACCTTGGTCAGGCGATGCGGTAGTATTTGTTTCAATTGTAAATTGGAAGAAGGGAAACTTTAAGGGAAAGAAGTTTCTCTATGTGGAAAATGAGAAAAAAGAACAGGTTGAATATTTAGTTGATAATATCAATAGTAGCCTTTCACTAGAAATAGATGTAACTTCTGCTAAAGTATTGAACTGTAATAAAAAACCAAAAATGGTTTTTCAAGGTCAGACTCACGGGAACTCAGGGTTCTTAATGAATAAGAAAAAAGGATTAGAAATTTTAAATAATAATCCAAATTTTTCCAAAGTTTTAAAACCTTTTTTAATAGGTAGGGAATTGGTTGCATCCGTAAACAGTCAGCCTAATAGATTTGTAATTGATTTTACTGGAAAGGATGTCATTGAATCGGCTACCTATAAAAGTCTTTTTGAGATTGTAAAAAATAAAGTTCAGCCAATTCGGGAAAAAAAAGCAATAGACCAACAGGAAAAAAATCAAGCTGCTCTTGAAAAAAATGAAAAAGCTAAAACAAATAAGCATCATATAAATTTCTATAATAAATGGTGGTTGCTTTCTTATGGCAGGGAAGATATGTTAGATGCCATTTCTAAAACTAAAAGGTATATAGCTTGTTCGAGAGTTTCTGCTCGGCCAATATTTGAATTTGTTTCTAGTAAAATAAATCCGAATGATGCGCTTATGGTATTCAATTTTCAGGATGACTATACTTTTGGTATCATTCAATCAAGAATTCATATTATATGGTATCAAGAGAAGTGTTCCACGATGAAAGGGGACCCAAGATACACACCAAATACAATATGGGATACTTTTCCCTTTCCACAAAAACCGACTTTAAATCAAGTTAAAAAAGTTTCAAAAGCAGCTATAACTTTGCGTCTAAAAAGAAATGAAATGATGAAGCGTCATCAATTTACATTGAGAGATATCTATAGAATACTAGAAGAGCCTGGCAGTAATCCTTTAAAAGATTTACACACAGCTTTGGATAATGCAGTTTTAGAAGCATATGGATTCAATAGAAAAAAGGATGTTCTAACTCAACTTTTAGAATTGAATTTGAAAGTCTATTCAAACGAACAAGAAAATATAGAAGTGCAAGCCCCGGGGCTACCCTCTTTTGTACAAAACTCTAAAGAATTTATTAGTGAAGATTGTATCAATTTTTTGTAACGGAAATGAATTTTCTCGTTTGCTTGTATTAATTTTTGAGCAAGAGATTCAATAAAATCAAGTCCGCTTTAAATTCTACCAAAAAAATAAATCGTTATAATAAATGCCCTCAGCACATTCCCCTGCATTCCACGCTCGCCTGCTGAAAAAGCAGGCAACCACTTCATTTCGAGTAAAGAGCTTCACTACATACATCTTGGACACAATCCCCAATTTCAGCTTTCCATTCCGCTAACCCTTCCCGTTTCTCTGGGAAGGAACACTACATTCCAGAGCCAAAATCGTGTATTAAGTCCGCTTTTCAGAGCTGGAGCGTTTGAATTATACTATGAGTTCTATAACTCGTAAAATGAGCTTATTATCGATTATATTTGAAGATGTATAATTGATTTGGGTAGTTACTAATAAAATTTTATCTACACGTTTTTAAAAGAATATGAATAGCAATTTTCAATACAGACTATCCGAAAATCAAAAGGAAGAAATAGCTCAAAACCTTATTGAAATCCTGCAAAACGACGCAGATATAGCTAACGAAACAAGAACATTTATTTCTAATTGGATTCTTACTGGACCCGAAGAAAAGAGAAAAGCCTTTTATGATGTATGGATATTGTTTTAAAGAACTACTTGCCAACAACAAGACCAATTTTATTTAGGTCGTGTGGAAGGGTTAGCAAAAAAACTAAAATATCAAGTTTTACAGGTCGATTAGAATGTGTAAAAAGATTTAGTCAAGGTAAAGGTGTATTAATAATTTGTGATACAGAAGTAAGCCTCAAATTTGAAAACGAATTTTATAGTCCTGGAAATTACGTGCATACATTTTATCCTCTTGTTAATGTTTTAAAAAAAGCAAAAAAATCTGGAGGTTGTGGGTTTTCTGAAAGAATCCTTAACAATTACATAGGCGAAGATGAGTACATTATGAGAACCAATTCAGAAAATATGAATAGCCTAAGATGGATTTAAGAGGCTTTCTATCTTCAGAAAAAATTAGAGGAACTAATTTCAAACTTTAAAGCTCAATCAATTACACCTTTTAAATGAAACCGAATAAGATTAGAAACATAATTAAGCACTATAAAAAATTGAGAGAAGAAAATCCAGATACCTGGATTGAACATTGTAAAAATCAAGAAAAATTAGACGATGCAATAGTCTATGCTGCGTTAGCCGAAAATCATTTAGGTAAAAGGAATAATCATCAAAAAAGACGAAAAAAGCTTAATCTTGAAAAGTTTGCTGCTAATTTAGTTGATATAAAACCCGAAATTCAGAAAGCAAAATCCTTTGACGAACTATTACTCATTATTGAAAATTGCAAAATCAAAGGAATTGGCCCTCTTACTTGTTATGATACAGCCCAAAGAATTGGTGCGAAAATCAAACTTTTCCCAGAACATATCTATTTACACGCTGGGACAAAAACAGGAGCGGAAAAATTATTAGGTAAGAGACTAAATTTAAAGTTCATTAATATAACTGATTTACCAAATCCATTTCAAAATGAAAATTTAACTAATGCTGAAATCGAAGATATACTTTGCATATATAAGGATAGATTTTGAAAAGTTCGAGCTTTAGTTAATAAAAGTAATTTTCAACAACCACTCAGCACATTCCCCTGCATTTCGCCAAAAGCTACATTTCGGAAAAAGAGCTTCACTACACATATCTTGGACACAACCCCCAATTTTAGCTTTCCATTCCGTTAACCCTTCCCGATGCTCTGGGAAGGAACACTTCATTCCTTTGCCAAAATTGAGAATTAAGTCCGTTTTTCATCGGAAAGTAATCACTTCGGTTTTCTTAACAGGATTTTCGGCGCGGTCTTCTTGAGCCCTCACTCGAAAATCCTTAAAAACCAAACCGCTGTCTTACACATTTTAAGGGGTTTATAATGGATAAAGCCTTTATTGTTTTTCGGGTCGTCGAAAAACAGGCACGACATAACCAATTCTAATTTAATCACAGCTGCTTATCTCGCTTAACTGTCGGTACGCTCAAACGCAACTGCGCTTAAAAGAATTGCTAATGCCCTTATGGAACTTGTCAAGACTATACAAGTTTTAGTGAAAAATAAGGTTTCTACTTCCTTGAAATTCCAAGGAATTTACTACGTCGCAAACACACCTGATTTTATCCCAAAAAGTCTGGACAAAACCCACTCTATCCATTGTGCGGTGCACAGAAGAAAAGAACAAACACCCCTTAAAATTTAATTCAGTTTAAACAAATAGGGGAAATATAAACCAGTCTGTAACAAAGCAGACACAAATCTTTTTATTATGAGTACTATTAGAAATCACGTACAGTTAATTGGAAACGTTGGACAAGAGCCAACCATTACGAACCTTGAAAGCGGTAAGAAAGTAGCCCGTTTTTCACTCGCCACAAATGAGTATTACAAAGATGCCAAAGGCGAAAAACAAACTGACACTAATTGGCATACGGTAGTTGCTTGGGGCAAGACTGCCGAAATTGTAGAGAAGTATGTTGTTAAAGGCAAAGAAGTTGGAATATCGGGAAAACTTAAAACTCGAAGTTATACAAATGATGATAACGAACAACGCTATGTTACGGAAGTTGTAGCCGATGAAATTCTATTACTTGGAAGCAAAGACGACAAGTAAATCTTAAAATGAAAGAGGGCGTAACCGTCGAAAGATGCGCCCTCTTTTTCATTATTCACACTTTAAATAATATGTACAATGAAAGCACAAGTTAACGAAATAAAAGAGCGATTGCAATATTTTAGTGGAACAGAAATGTTCTATCAAATCCCATTATTGCGAACCCGTTTTACGGACGGATTGAAATATTTATCGGAAGTAGCAGAATGTTTTTGGCTCATTACGGACACTTCTGTAATTGCAAAAAGTCTGATGAACCGAAGCGAATTTGTAACCATAGACTTCAAAAGATTGCCCAAAGAAAAACAGGATTATTCTGGTTATGAAGCCGAGATAATTTACAGCGATGGCAACGACAATATTTTGGAAAAACACGGTTACAGAGCAACCGATTTTCCACTCGATGAACTGCGATTATTTTTTGTAAATGATACGCTGATGTTACCAAGCGAATATTAAAAATCGAACGTTATGATATATCTAAATTTTACCGATTTGAACGCCGAAACACAAGAGCGATTAATTGCCAATTCCAAAGAAGAAGTAAAGGAAAAGTACGGCAAGGATATAATGGATTATGCCACAAAGCACAATACCAATTTGGATAAGATGCTTGATGAAGAAGCACTTCGGAATCTGTATTCGTATAAATACATTTTCAACATATAAATTTTATGAAATTAAAAGTAAGCACCTCTAAAATTTAGAGGTGTTTTTGTATGCGATTAGTATATAATCAATAAAAAAACGTATCTTTATTTCGCTGAAATTCAGCATTCAAATTTAAGTAGGGTTATCCACTTTTCGACTTTCGCCGATAACCGTACACATCGAAAAATAACATATCGGAAAATCATTTTCTTTGAAAATTGCAATCGGCTTTTTAGCCTGATTGTATGGATTTTTGTCACGCTTGCGCGTGACGAAAAGGAATAGCAAGAGGGTAACACGCTGCGCGATGTTTCGGATTCCTTTTCGTTTTCAAATAGCTGATAATCAGCGAATTGAATATATTATAATTTCCTGACAATCAACGATTTGCGACAAACGGGCTGTTAACGCCCATTTTTAGGGAAGATTTTGCGACAAATAGGCGAAATATGGACTCATTTATTGGAATTAGATTTAAAAAGGAAACCGCAAAACGCTTCCAAACTTTCTCACGCACTTACTTCAAATCGCACACCGAAGCAATGGCTACGATGCTCGATTTTTTCTTCTACAACGAAATATCGCCAAAGGAAAAATTAGGACCAACTGGGCGAACCATCGAAGCTAAATTGCTCAAAAGAATCAACGCGGTTATTGCTATAATGCGAGACGTGGAAAAGACGCAAACCAAACCTACGGTGGCGATGATTCAATCGCTATTTGAAACAGAAGAGCCAGAAAAAAAACCTTTGATTGTAGAAAAGAAATATGCCGAAGAGAAGAAGGAAGTCCGCTTTCGCGAAAAGCAAAACCCGAGTAATCAGCTATAAATATTTGAACTATGTATATCACAATCACAGCTCAAAAAATGGGTGGTAATTATAGCCAAAGTTCAGCCGATTTTGTAGGCTATTTAGAGAAAGAAAATGAAGGTTTAGAACAACGAGATATGGAACACTTTTTCAACCAATATGGCGACGAGATTTCCGCTGAAGAAGTGGTAAAGGAAATTGATGGAAATACCGCAAAATTGAAAAAGAAAGAACCCAAGTTTTATTCGATTACGGTTAGTCCTTCAAAATATGAATTGCGAAAACTTCAGGACAGTAGTCAAGATTTAAAAACTTACACTCGTGAGCTGATGAAAGATTATGTTGCCAGCTTCAATCGGGAAATCAATGGACGACCAATTACGATAGACGATATAAAATACTACGCCAAAATTGAGCATCAAAGAACTTTCAAGGGGACGGATTTTCAGATAAAAGAGAATCAGCCTTTCGCCACAAAAATACTTCAGCTCAAAACGGATATCCGAAATATTCAAGAAGGACGAGCCGAAGGGAATATCAACAAGATGAAAAAGGAAATTGCCAAACTGGAACGCCAAGCACCACATCAACAAAATGGAAAACGCATTGTCCAGGGAATGCCAAAAGGTGGAAACCAAAGTCATATCCATATCATCGTAAGCAGAAAGGATGCTTCAAATTCTATAAGCCTTTCCCCAGGAAGTAAACACAAAGCATCCGAAGTAGAGATGCACGGAAAAAAAGTGAAGCGTGGTTTTGATAGAGATACATTTTTCGCGAAAGCGGAAAAAACATTTGATAAGACATTTGGATATAAGCGCAATTACGCAGAGACCTACAGAGCTAAAAAAACCTTTGTAAAAAATCCAAACCTATATTTTTCAGCTTTGATGAAACTACCTGCCAATGAAAAAGCATTGGCTTTCAAAATGATAAGTAAATCAGGATTGCCTATAGTGCCGAGTATTCCAGTAAGTCAGGCACAAATTGCACTTCGGGTTTTCAAACGGTTAAGACGTGGCGCAGAAGTGGCCATCAAATCAAGTTCAATAGGAATCTAAGTATGGAAATAAACAATCTCATAACGATACTTTCAATTATTGGTCTGGCCAGTATGGTTTTCTATGCAATGTTTCGGATATCAAAATATGCGTTTCTTTTAAATAGCATACTGCTTTTAGTTCTCTTGTTCTATTTTTCCGAAGGAAATGAATTGATATCTATATTGCTCTATTTGGTTTGTCCGCTAATGCTAATTAATACTGGACTTTATGTTTTTTTACATAAGACCGAAAGCCCAAAAAATGGCGATAGCAAATACCAAGTTAATTTTGCCACCACCAAAGGAAATTTCAAATTAGACAATATTAAACGTGGTGCATCAATCATCGGTTCTGCGGGAAGTGGTAAGACTGAAAGTGTTGTTTTTGGATTTCTGAAACATTTTGAAAAAGAAGGTTTTTGCGGAATTATTCACGATTACAAGGATTTTGAGTTGACCGAAATGGCATATCCGCTTTTCAAGGATAGTGATATCCCGTTTAAGGTCATTTCCTTTGATAAAATCATCCACAGGGTAAATCCTATTGCGCCACGTTATTTAGAGAACGAGGAAAGCGTAAATGAGGTGTCGAGGGTGTTAATCGAAAACCTTTTAGAGCAAAGAGAAAGCGGAACAACTGGCACGACAAAATTCTTCAACGATGCTGCGGAAGGTTTGATTGGTGGATTGATTTGGAAATTAAAAACGGAATATCCAAAATACTGTACGTTACCCCATTTGATAGCTGTTTATCAATTTCTCGATACTAAAAGTTTGATTCAGTTTCTGGAAACCAACACCACCTCAAGGGCGATGGCAGATGCTTTTATTAGTGGCAAAGATTCTGAAAGACAGACTGCTGGTGTAAAAAGTACCTTGGCCAATGCGCTCAAACGAATTAGTACACAACGTATTTTTATGGCATTGTCCGCAGATGAAGTGCCACTCGATATAAATAGCGAAGAAAATCCAGCGGTAATTTCGATAGTCAACAACCCAAAATTTGAGACCTCTTATTCGCCTGTCATCGCTACCATCATTCATACCATTACCAAGCAAATGAGCGTTCGGAATTCTAAACCGTCGTTTCTATTAATGGAAGAAGCGCCTACCATTCGATTATTGAATATGCACCGCATTCCGGCAACCTTACGTAGCTACAACATCTCGACCATTTACGTGATGCAAGACAAAATTCAGAACGATATGATGTATGGCGACAAAGCAAGCAAAGCTATTTTAAGTAATCTGTCGTACCAGTTCTTCGGAAAGGTTAATGACCCAGATACTGCAAAATACTACGAGCGATTTTTTGAAATCATTAAAGACCCGACTAAAAGTATTAGCCGAGGACACAATCTCGATTTTGATACGCGCGTAACAACAGGCGAAAAGGAAATTCCGAAGATAAGAGCAGATGTATTCTTTAGATTAAAACAAGGCGAGTTTATTACCTACGCTGATGGAAGGGATGAGAAGGTGCAGTTTAAATTGGCTAATATTCAAAGAGAGTTACCGAAACAAACCAAGCAATTTACTCAAGAGGATTTGGCAACTAATTTTGAGAGGGTTTATGAAGAGGTGCGGTCGATATTTAATTAATCATTCTAAAATGTTAAAATTTTTAAACAAAATTCATAAATATAAGGAGAGATAATGATATATTAAGCCAATGTTAAAATGATAATACTATTGAAAAATAATGATTGATGATTACAAAGATGAGTTTCTTTTGAGGCTCAAAAAGAGCTTGCTATATAATACTCTAAAAAATAAATGTAGTGATAAGGATAACGACGTTATTGCCCTCGTCGAAAAAATGACATCCTATGCTTTCCAACGAACTAAAACCATATTGCGTCATATGGGCGAGTTCACTTTACACGATGGAGACCATTTATTTCGTGTACTTCATATAATGGAAAGACTAATCCCAAAAGAGAAGATTGAGAAGCTTTCGCCACCAGAATTACTGTTACTTATAAGTAGTGCTTTCTTTCACGATATCGGCATGGCACCAGATGAAAAAGAAGTTTTAGCTTGGAAAAAGATATGGGATTCCGAACCTGAACTTGATGTTGAAGGGCAAGTCTACTACGATGATTTTAAGAGGTTTTATAACTCTCGTCCCGAAGATGGGCAAAAGCTTATAGAGCTGACTTTGAAAGGTAATTTGTCTCAAGCAGAACTCATAAAATCTTATTTGATAACCGAACATATAAGACAAACACACGCTGACAGAGCAAGAAATATAATTGAGAAAGACTGGACAAATCAAATTAAGTTTCGTGATACAGACCTTACAGTAGAGCTGGCACAGATTTGCTATAGTCACAATGAAGATGCTTTGAAACTCTTAGACCTTGATAAAAATCTGCTTTGTGGCCCTGGAATATATGCCTGTTTGCCATTGGTAGGTGTCATTTTGAGGTTAGCAGATATATTGGACTTTGACGGAAAAAGAACACCAAAAATATTGTACTCTCATCTTTACGTCAGAAATCCAATATCCGTAAATGAATGGAATAAGCATAGGGCTGTTGAAGCGTGGGAAATCGGTCCAGATTTAATACAATTTAGTGCAAAGTGTTCTCATCCGGTAATAGAAGCTTCAATTCACAAGTTCTGTTCAATGATTGACCACGAACTCAGTTTGGCAAATAACATAATATCTACGCTTAACGAATTCCATTTTGCCCAAGAGAGGGATTTAAATATTAAACTACCTCTGAAGGTAGATAGAGAGAAAATCAAAACAAAAACCGATATAAAAAACAATCCAGTATATATTTATAAAGACACCAAATTCAGTCTCAGCAAAACGCAGGTCATTGAGCTTTTGATGGGAACCAAACTCTATGGAAATCCAGAAGTAGCATTACGTGAATTGTTACAAAATTCTATAGATGCTTGCCTTTTACGAAAAGCACAAGAAACTAAATGGGGAAACCCTTATGAGCCAGAGATTTTAGTTAAATACTATACTGAAAATGGCGAAAATGTCTTGGAAGTAATTGATAATGGCACGGGTATGGATGAGTATATAATCGATAATTATTACTCAAAAATCGGGTCTTCTTTTTATAAATCTAAAGACTTCTATAACCTTAAAGCAGAATCGAATGCAGAATTTTACCCAACTTCCAGATTTGGTATAGGCATTTTATCCTGTTTTATGATTTCTGATGTATTAATTGTAGATACCAGAAAGGTTTATGGTCCTCATAGGTCAAGCGACCCTTATAACATAACAGTAGAAGGTCAAGAGAGTGTTTTCTGGATTAAAGAAGGAAAACGAGAGAAGCCAGGAACTACTACCAAGCTAATTTTAAGAAAGAATAAAAACCCTTGGGAAGATATGACAGAGGCAAAGTTTATAAAGAATGTCGAAAGTGTAATTCCAAATCCACCTTTTGATATCAGGATTGAAACAACCTCACATAATAAAACTAGAAATATAGATAGTTTTAAAGAAATGACCTCTTATACACTAAAGGATTATTCTTGGAAAGAAAATGAGAACATTAAGTTTATTGAAATCAAAATTAATCGAGAGGATATTGGAATTCTAGGCTCTGCTACCGTAGCAATTTTAGAAAGTCACGATAAGCCAGTTAAACATCTGGAACTTAATTCTAGAGATGTAGAAGTTGAGGGAGAAATTTTCACACTAGAGAGAGAGCTTAAAATAGGCGTTAATTCAATAGATGAAAGTTCCAAATCAATCACAATAAGTGATGACGGAGATATAAGAACCGATAACTCTACGAGTGTTTTAACAAAATCAAAATCACGACTATCGCTGCACGGAATAGAAGTGCCAACAAGTCTATTTCCTGAATCTTGGCGTATGAAAAACAATCAAGTAAAATTGAGTTGGCCATTTCCTTTGATTCTAGTTGTAGATATTTGTGGGGAAAGGGATTTAGACCTTAATTCACCAAGAACAGAAATTATTATTAGTGAAAAATGGACAGATTTTGAAGAGCAGCTGGCCTATTTAATTTGTGAAGGTATAAAAGATAATGTGTCAGCAGATTATTGGTCTAAGCTTGTCAAAATTTTTGAATCCTCATCAAGCAGTAGTGAAAATTTTAAAACAGCTCTTAGAACTATACTTTAAAATTATATTTTGTCAAAATTTTGACAATCAGACTTTAACCAAAAAAAAATAGTTTTGAACCCAATTTATTTAGATACACATATACATACTTCTGCAAATCCTAATCAGGTAAATGAAGATTATGATATTGATTTATTAGTAAATAAAATTCACGAATTTAACGGGAATTCTGAATTTTTAATATCACTTACTGACCATAATATGGTTAACAAAAGTGCTTATTTAAAAGCGGTAGGTTTAGATTTAAACATAATTCTTGGGGTAGAATTACATATTAGAAATTATGATAATTGCCCAGCATATCATTGTCATATTTATTTCGACCTCAAAGAAATCACAGAAGATATTCTCGATGATGTTAACTATAAACTGAATGAATTATATCCTAAAAAAGAGGTAGAAAAAAAAGACCCAACAATACCAACCATCCAAGAAATAATCAACAAATTCGATTCTTATGAATTTATGTTGTTACCACACGGCGGACAATCTCACGCTACATTTAACACATCTATTCCTAAAGACACAAGGTTAGATAGCACTTTAGAAAGAAACGTTTATTACAATCATTTTGAAGGATTTACAGCAAGAGGCGATAAAGGATTAGAGAAAACGCAGGATTATTTTAAGAGACTTGGTATAAACGAGTTTGTGAACCTAATAACTTGTAGTGATAATTATACACCAACAACATATCCAAATGGGAAAGATAAAAACCCATTTAACCCAACTTGGATGTTGGCAGAACCTACTTTTAATGGATTAAGATTGTCACTATCCGAACAATCAAGATTAATTTACTCAGCAACAAAACCGAAATTTTATTCAGAGAATATTCAGTCTGTATCTCATAAACAAGAGAACATTGAAATAGATATTGAATTAACTTCGGGATTAAATGTAATAATTGGAGGTTCTTCGAGTGGAAAAACTTTGCTTGTCGATTCAATAGTAAGATGCTTAAATAAAAATACCGAAGGTTCAATATACCAACAATATGGTGTAGATAAATTTACTATTGTCAATCCATCAGGAATGAAACCTCACTATCTCTCTCAAAATTATATTATGGGAGTAGTCAACAATATTAGCGAAGATAAGATTGAAAATATTGACATTATTAAAAGAGCTTTTCCAGGGGACGAAGACATCAAAACAAGTATTAATAATGGGTTGCGAGAATTTAAAAAAAACATACTTTCATTGATTAGCAGCGTCAAAGTTCTTGAAGAGGAAAGTCAGACTTTGCAAACTATTCCGGTTCTTTCAAGATTGATAACCAGAGAGAATTTAGAAACTAACATTTATGATAACCTTCAATCGAGTGAATTAGAAAATGAAAAATTAAGGTTTTCAAAAGGTGTTTATGACGAATATGTAAATTCCTTAGAAACCATTGATGATTTTTTATCAAAATATCCTTTTATTACTCACGATTCTGACTTGGTAGATAAACTCAAGACTGAGCTAACAGATGTTTTGAATATTTCAAATAAAGAAAAGCAGGTTAGAAATCTACTTGAAAGCGAGCAAGAATCATATAATCAGGTCTTAAGGCATTCAAACTCTGAAGAGCAAACTAAAAGGCAAAGCTTCAATAAGCTTTTAGAGTCTTTAAAAAAGTATGTCAGAGCATATAGAAAATTTTATAGGACTATAAATTCTATTTCAAGCTACACGCTCAATTTCGATTCAGAAGAAATAGAATCTATGGGGCACAAATTGTACATTGAGAATGATTTTATCCTAAGTACGGACAAATTTATAGAGGTGGTTAATCACTTTTTAAAAAGCAAGATAATTAGCTTTGAAAACATCACACCAGAACTATTATATGAAAGCAATTTTAAAAAACAAAAACCAAAAGTTCACGATTACGATGATTTTGAAAATAGGATATATAATAGTTTTGAAGAGCTAAATAAAAAGAAATATAAAATAATCACTAATGACGGTCGTGAATTTGATAAACTTAGTCCTGGATGGAAAACGTCCGTAATTCTTGATATAATTTTGGGATATGATAAGGATAGTGCACCAATAATTATTG
This sequence comes from Patiriisocius sp., assembly GCF_051252435.1. Taxonomy (NCBI): domain Bacteria; kingdom Pseudomonadati; phylum Bacteroidota; class Flavobacteriia; order Flavobacteriales; family Flavobacteriaceae; genus Patiriisocius; species Patiriisocius sp. Next base: position 29,415 of record NZ_JBPOFW010000008.1, read on the forward strand.
ACCAACCAGAAGATAATTTGGCAACAGATTATATAAATAAAGGTTTAGTTACTGCTGTCAAAAAAATAAAAAGTAAAAAACAAATAATCTTAGTTTCTCACAATGCAACAATACCAATGCTTGCTGATGCGCAAAATATAATTCTTTGCAGAAACGACAATAATAAACTGATTATTAAGTCCAGTCCACTAGAAGGCGAAATTGAAGGAACAAGTGTTGTTGACCTTATTGCCAAGATTACCGACGGTGGCAAATCATCAATTAAAAAAAGAGTAAAAAAGTATAACCTCAAAAAATTTAGCGAATAATGAAGTTGATATTTAATAAAGAAGAAAATAATGATATAACTGTCAAAATACAACAAGGAACTATTCCTGTTGAGTTTACCTATACGGAAATGATTAGACAACTTTTTGAAAATAATACTATTGACGATACTGATTTTGGAAATCTTTCAGAAGATGAAACAAAAAATCTCGAAGATATGTTGAACAAAATTTCTGATATCTTTGATGAAGATGACTTGGTAGAAAATGAACAATCAGAGGTGCAGCAAGAAACGATAGAATCAACCGAAGAACCAATAACTGAGATTGAGGATGATAAAGACGATTTACCTTTTTAAACAATGACCGAAACAAATCGCATAGAATATAAACGAGAATTGTCCGATGGACTCGAAAAAGAGGTCATTGCTTTCTTGAACTACCGTGAAGGTGGCATTATTCATATCGGCATCGATAAGGATGGAAATACTTACGGATTGGCAGATGCTGATGGCGACCAGTTAAAGATTAAGGATAGGTTAAAAAACAACATTCGCCCTTCCGCCCTTGGTCTGTTCGATATTGTGAGTGAGGAAAGGGACGGCAAGAACATTCTGAAAATAATAATGGCCAGCGGTCCAGAAAAACCATATCATCTTAAAAAATACGGGATGAGTGAAAGAGGTTGTTTTATTCGTTTGGGTTCAGCAGCTGAACCGATGCCGCAAAAAATGATAGACGAGCTGTTTGCTAAACGTACCCGAAATTCCATCAGCAAAATTAAAGCGGGTCGTCAGGATTTAAGTTTTAGTCAGTTGAAAATCTACTACGAAGAATCGGGACATACCCTTGGTAAAGCTTTTGCAAAGAACTTGGAACTATTGACCGAAGATGGCGCATTCAATTATGCCGGCTATCTTTTGGCAGATAAGAATAACACTTCTATTAAAGTGGCCAAGTATTCAGGCAAAACCCGAACAGACTTGATAGAAAGCAACGAGTATGGTCACGAATGTTTGGTCAAGGCCACTAAGCAAGTGATAGATAAAATTGCTGTCGAGAACCGAACCAACACAAAAATAACGGCTAAGGAAAGACAACAAGCCAACCTTTGGAATCCCATCGCCTTACGCGAGGCCATTATTAATGCCTTTGTGCATAATGACTACACCAATGAAATAACCCCAAAGTTTGAAATTTTTAGCGACAGAATTGAAATCACTTCGGCCGGTAGTTTACCAGAAGGACTAAGCGAACAGGAATTTTACGAAGGCTTCTCAGTCCCGCGCAATAAGGAACTGATGCGAATTTTCAAGGATTTGGAACTTGTGGAACAATTGGGTTCTGGCATTCCTCGTATTTTGGAACACTATGGGAAAGAGAGTTTTAAATTTTCAGATAACTTCCTTAGAATGACTTTTACTGCTAAAGAAACTGCTGTTGAAGAAGGTGGTCAAATAGGTGGTTTAATGGGTGGTCTAAAAGGTGGTCAAATAGGTGGTCAAAAAGATGCTGAAATTGACGATATCAAAGAATTGACACATAGACAAAAGGAAGTTTTAAAATTAATTGTTTCAGATAACCGAATCAGCCGTTCAGGAATAGCAGAAATTCTACATATAAACGAATCTGCAATCCAGAAACATCTAAACAATTTGAAGGATGCTGGCTTTATAGAGCGTGTCGGTGGAACACGAGGTTATTGGGAAGTTAGGATAGAAAATGAAAACTAAAAACAGAAGTGGCTAATAAAAAAAGACAGCATTTCATATCCCAATTCTTATTAAGAAGCTTTTCGGTTACAACCAATTCAAAATCAATTAATTTATATCAAAAAGGAACAGGTAAAGTTATTAGAAATGCCCCTATCAAATCTCAGGCTCAACAAAAATACTTTTATGGGGATGATGCAGTTTTCGAGGATTATTTAGCACATAGTGAAAATACGGCTTCCAAAGTTATCAATCGGATTAAAAATTACAATACCCTTCCAAAAGTAGGAACGAAGGATTATTCCTTCTTACTACATTTTGTGATGATGTATGCTTTTAGAACAAAAGCATCCGTGGCAAATACAGAAGAAAAAATAAATTCTGGTATTCAGAAAATTGCTCAATTTGATAAAACTTTAAGCAAAATAGATTTTTCAAAAGGTAGAGTATCACATCCAGAACCAGCAGCATTTAATTTAGCCTACAATATGGATAATTGGGTCATAACCGGCGATTTGAGCTTAGGTCTGATAAAAAATGAGACAACAACAGAATTTATAATTTCGGATAATCCATTTGTACAATTTAATCCTATTCAATTATCTCGGGAAAAATTCCCTAATAATGGTGGCCTATTGAGTACTGGATTGATAATTTTCTTCCCGATTTCGCCAAAGTTATATTTAATTTATTATGATAAATGGGCGTATAGAGTAAATTTTGAAGATGAGAGTTCGTTGTCTCTAACTGATGATTACGATATTCATAACCTAAATCTTTTGCAAGCAATATCGGCAGAAGAGACAATCTATTTTTCATCAGAAAAGAAAACTCAATACATCAAAAACTTAACGGATGAAGCCTCTTGGCACAAGAAAGATAAACACATTAATGATGAAGTAGTAGATAAAGCAAATCCAGATAAGAAATTATTACTTTCATATTATATAGAGCATTTACATAATCCTGAATTTACATTTCTTAAACTAACCGATGCTGCTCGAAATGAAAAAGATAGTATAGGTATGAATTCATATCGTAATAATGAAATTGTTGAATGGATGAAAATGGATAAAAGTAAAATTTAGACTTTTTTTAAAAAGGCGATTTATCCTTTGAGCCTCTCGCATCCGCTAACCATTTGCCATTTTGTTGGACCAGTTTAAAAACACCAGGCGTTTTATCATAAGCTGTGGTATATTTTACCCAAGCCACGTCGCCCATAATTGTATCCTGCAAAACAGTAAAGTTGGAATCGTCCTTTGGTGTGGCATTAAACATATTTATAGTATTCATATAGTTAGAATATGCTTGTGGTGTTGAGTTAGCTTTTAAAGCTTCCTTATCCTTTTCATAAAAGCTTTCAATAACAATTTGGGCTGTGGCACTTGGCCCAGAAATTTTAGTTTCAGAATCAGCACAAGAAAGGAACAGTACTACGAGCGAGAAAACAACAATTTTTTTCATAACAGTATTAATTTGGGTTATTAATATATCTATGTGATAGTTTCATTTTTATATTTCGTTCGCCATCCTTTTCGTTCAATTCCAAAATTGCCCTGCGGTCATCGGATAATGAGAACTTGGGCATCACATATACAAAGCGAGCCATTTCATTTTCCTTAATCTTGGACGGCAGATTATATTTATATAGCGGTTCTTGATAGAGCCGTTGCAACGATTTTCTTTTCCCTTTTTGTCTTGTTTCAATTGAAAGGTTCAAGAAATTCAAATCATAATCCAAAGAAGAATTATTTTCAATCTGGATAACGAAGTAGAGCTCTTCCTTGTCAAAAACAATATTCTCTACGGTCAAGATAATGCCTTCATTCCGTTTCTTAATCCGACCTATGCGCTGTTTTCTATTGAGAAGATACGAGCAGAATTTTTGATAGTAATACGTTCTATTATCTACACGTTCTTCAGAAGATTCAGCAAGAATCGAATCGACCTTAATTGGTTTTTCATTACCGATACTACTTGATAGCGGAATGAAATAATTGAGCTTAGATAGCTGTTTTTTATATCTTACAATATACGAAAAAATTGAACCATTTCTATTGACTACCAACAGATTACTTTCCTTCCCAGGCTTTGCCTGAAGAAGTCCAAAATACTGTTCTTTTTCACGATTGTAAGTAAATACAAAATTATCTGAACCGGTTATGCCTTGCCGAATAGGTTCAGGGAAGAATAATGCAACGTTTTTGGTGTCGTTGGCATATATGGTATCGAGAACTGTAGTTGTTTGCGCTGTAGCCTGTGCCGAGCAAAGTCGAGGTGCGAAAGCGGAAATCAGTATCGCAAATATTAAAATTGTTGCTCTCATAATTTAGGTTTTAGAATTAATTTATAATTATTCAATACCGTAACTTTTACGTTTCGGTTGTTACGTCTGAGTACTTTGGATATACCACCAACTTGTGGTACGGTAGGAATGTTGATATCGCCAATAATGTCGTCCAAGACTTCGGTGGTGGCTTCTGCCCGAAAATTGTTCTGTACGTAAATACCTTCACTACCATCAGATAAATCAAAAGCTTTGAGTTTTGTAGGATGGTGCTTTATGTTTTCAATTTCAATATGCGCACGATTAGGTTGAAAGCTTATAAAACCGAAAATAGGTGTGTTCTTTGGCATCAGCTTACCATTGATGGTAGCTGTTTTGGTCAGGCGCATTCGTAATCTGGTATTCGCTTTTACCACTTGGTCGCCATCTACTATTACGTATATAGTTTCATCTGTATTACCTATGATTGAAACTTCATTGGGTTTTGGCGAAGCAGCAAAGAACAATTGATGTTCCAATCCCAATTCTTTGGCTTCAATTTTTTGTTCCCTTTTTACTTCAGTAGAATCGATTGTTGATACCGCTTTACGAACAGTTCCTTTCTGGCCCAAATTCTGGTATCTCTTCTCTGAATACTGAATCTTACCAGCCTCATAGATGCTATCTACGATACGCTCTTTTTCCCGTTCTTGAAGATCTGGGTCGTAAAATCCCAAGGAATCAATCAGCTTTTCATCATAGATGCTGGGCGCATTATTTTCCCTAACTTTTTTCAAGTCGTTAATCGCATCTAATTTGGAATCGTACTCTTTTTGGTCTTCTTCCAAATCTGGAACTAAGGTCTGTTTAAGGTTTTCAGTTTCACTTTCATCATCGCCCATTACCATTACGGAATAGGAAATCAGGAATATGAAAATCACAGCCAACACCGCTGCAAATACTATTTTGTTCTTTTCTACTTTCATAATCGTGGTTTTTAAATGCCGATTATCGGCTCAATTTTCATCGTTCAGTTTTTTCAAAGTGTTCTCGAAATAGTTGGTAATCAACAATCCGTGTGGATTGTTCGGGAAGTTTCGGTCAACCATAATTAGGTTTCCGGTGGAAACCAACTCGTAAGTGTCGATGATTGAACCTCTATTGATTTCAAAAATGGTGGTCGTGGTAAAACTGTACGAGCCATTATTTTCATTTATCCGTGAATCGATACTCAGTACTTTTTGAACCAAGGAATACTGAAGCAATCTATTGTAAACACCATCTGCTTTTTTCTGGCGGTAGAGATTGTCCACGGAACTATTACCCAACCACAATGCTTTTTCCAAATTGCGTTCATAATTACTGGCATCGATGTTATAGAAGTAGTTATGGAACAGATCCAAATGTGCTAAAGCCTCAACCCGAAAATTTTCCTTTTGCGTCACGAGCTTCAGCGGAATTATGCTGCCATCGGTATTGATAGCAAAGGCACTATTGAGCGCTTTTTGATTGGTGTTGAATACCATCCAAACTGAAAATGTACTGGAAAGCAATGCACAGACAACGACTGCCAAAACGATAAACCGATTCAGTTTTAGGACGTTGTAAATATTCTTATATGGTGTTTTCATATTTAATCTGATTTAGGCGGTAAATAATCTGAGTGTAAAGGACGTGGCACGTTTATACAATTTGAATTTTAGGAAAACAATAAATGCAACTGAACCTAATTGAACCACAGGCGCAAAAAAGCCTTGACCTGTATCGGTACCAAATAAGTTGACCCAGAAATTGGTGTTGATTTCCGTATAAATAGCGTTAACAAATACATTGACTAAAAAGAATGCCGGCACTAACATATATACAGCAGCATACAATTTGAAAAAGGTATAAGCAAGCGAACGGAATTTTTCAAATACCGCAAGGCTAATGACCAAAGGAAAGAAGGCTTGCATAATTCCCAAAAGGAAGAATCGTTCTGCAAGGAATAGCGGATAAATGAACAGATCCAATATCCAGAGTATTGTACTTAGGATGAATGCCAATATTTTAAAACCGTATAACGGTGTTACCAAGGCTTCATATAGAAGCGTCATTGCGGAACTTGCGGCATCAAAAAGACTTACGTCTTCCTCTAATGGAATGTCCTGCATTTGCAATGGTAATAACGCAGGTGCTGTGCCCCTATACTGCCCCTCGATGGCTACCAATATCCCATCAAAAAACCCTAACACCTGCGTTGAGAAAATTACTAATATGACAATGGCGAAATTCTTCATCAAGTCCCCTGGACTCAATCCCCAAGTATAGCCATCTTTATCCGCAACACCTTCATTGTACTTTTTTAGGATGTTGACCAGGAAAAAAAGGACAGCGAGTGTTTTCATTCCGGCAATAGTGTATTGCGAAAAGTCGCTGGCCTGTATGGTCTGGAAAACCGTATCGATGTAATCCAAACCTATCCCTAAAATGATGGTCGCAGTCATTTTTAATAATTGGTTTCTCGGTTATTGACTTTATCCTGCATTTTTCTAAAAGAAATAATGTCACGATAGCGTTTCGTTTTTGTAGTGATGGTGGAAACCATTTGCTTTGATTCGAGTTCTTTTGCTTTTAGAATTTCAGCACGTTCGGCATCACTCATTTTGAGATAATCGCTGGATAGAACTTCATCGATAAAATCCACCGTGTCCAATGAGTTTTGAACTATGGCATCAAATGATTCCATAACTTTTGAAACTTCATCTGGTTTTATGTAGGGCGAATTCAAAATATCCTGTAGATCGTTTTGCATTACGTTGATAAGACGCTGGTTGTTTTGTCCAATTTCTTCAACTGCCCTCAGTTGTTGAATCACACTTGATACTTTCTCAATGGCCTCTTTTGCATCTTTCAGAAACTTTACAGACTTTATCATTTGAGCCGTCTGTTTACCTGATTCTATAAGCTGTTTAACCAAGCTGATAAAATTGGTATTGTCATAAGTGGGCATTCCCTGTGCATTGGCATTGCCCGACATAAATAAAGTCAGGGCTACGGTCATTACTAAAATTTTGATTTTTGTCTTCATAATATTATGTTTTAGATGTGAATTGAATTATTGCTTTTTGCATATCGTTATGCTCATTATAGAGCTTCATTATTTCTTCGTTTTCCTGTCCATCGGTTAGGTAAGCTGCGTACACTTCCTTCGGAACTTCAAGCCGGAAAATGTTACTTTCCCTACCAATTTTGATAAACATTTCGGTGTACTTGCGCGGACCGGAAAGGTTGTTTTTGATGGATTTTAATTGGTTCAAATCGTGGCTGGATAGGTTGAGCCTTTTGACCAATTCGTCATAGCCTTTTTCATTGTTCAAGCTATAAATGACCTGTGTGTTTTCGAGAATACTTGCTGAAGTCGAATTGTTGGGCAGCTGATTTATCGACTGAAGAATAATCCCAATCGCACCGTTTTGTTTACGGATGGCTTGATAGTAGAATTCCACGCTTTCCAACACGTTTTCAAACTTCAGTTGCTTGGCAAACTCGTCGAAAAGGATGATACCTTTTTCAGCTCTGTTTTTCCAAATGGTTCTTTGGATGGCGGACTTAATCAGCTTCAACATTACGGACAGGATTTCCTTGTTATCCTTGACTTCATCCAGTTCAAATACAATCAAACGCTTATCCTCGATTTTATAGGTTTGGTCTTCGCTCACTTCAAACAGGAAACTATATAGACCATCGCCGACGTATTCGGACATTACGTGCAAAAAGCTCGTGACATTGAAGTAGTCGGGATGGATTTTTAGGGTGCTCAGAAGGTCTTTCTGATTCCTTTCTATAAAGCTGTAAAAACCATCCAACGAATGATTTTCTGAAGTGCTATCGTAGTAATGGCGCAGTATCTTTTTAACCGATACCGATTGTGCTTTGCTAACTTTTAAATCTGAAGCAAACAGTTCAAACAAAAAGACGGATAGGTCTTCCAAACGTTCAGGTGTGAGGTCATTTGTATCACTTATATAAAAAGGATTAATTCCCAAGTTCTTCCCACTTTCATAGCGAAGCACCGTGTATTTTTCAGGATAGAGTTTGGCAAACTTGGTGTAAGAGCCACCCAAATCGATAATGACCAAGCGTACACCACTTTCAAAATACTGGCGTAGAATGTTATTGGCCAAAAAGGACTTGCCTTCACCCGTTGGCGCAAAAATGGCAAAGTTCCTTGCTTTTATTCGTTTCTTTTTTTCATCCCAGACATCCTTTAGAACTGGAATGTTATGCTCTCTATCATTAAAGATGATTCCGGTGTTATCACTTTTGTAATTGGTGTTATTGATGAACAGGCAGAGCGCGTGTTTTAAATCGGTTACATATAAATCGTTGTTTGAAAAGTTGGATGAAAAGCAGCAGTAACTGTTTAGAATGTAATTCTTGCGTTCTTCGCCTCTTGGATAGTATGGGATGATATCCAATTCCTTAAATTCAGTCTTTATCTTTGAGGTTATCTTATCGAGCTCTTTGGCTTCCTTTGCCCAATACACTATGTTTAAATGACCACGGATGATTCGGGCATTATCATCTGCATTGATTTGGTCAAGAATGTGCTGGATTTTACCAAGCACCACTTTATTCTGCGAACCGAAATTTGAGCTTTTATTTAGTTCCTCAATCTTCTTATCGAGTAGCTTGCGCCACTTTTGTTTGTCGTCCAAATACAAAATCTGGTTGACAATGTGGTTCTCGTTAAGCGTAAGCCCTATGCCATCAATAAACCCTTGATGAAATACAAAATCGTCAGAAGTGAATTTCTCATTGGTTTTGCTACTCTGTACACTTTCGCCAAAGCACAGTTCGCTATTGATGGCAAGGGCATCAAAATGGTTTTCGCCAATATTGACGCTTTTCTTATCAAGTAAAATATCGGTATCATAACCTTCATTAAAACCGTTGAAATAACTGTTTGTCAGTTGCTGTATGTCGCCCGCTTTAAGCGAATCAAAATCCATCTTTCGGCTATTGTTGATGAAGGAAACGGAATCGCTTACCGAGTTGGCGAAGCTCTTGATATTGTCATCTAATTCCTGTACGATTCCTTTTGAAATTTTTCTGAAGGGATTGACGTATTTCGGATTGTTGAGTGCCTTATTTTTGGTCAAGATGAAGAACAAATAACAGCTATGTTCGATATGTCCACGACCTTTAAAATGCTCGTGGGTAACCTTTTCCAAAAAGGTTGAATTCGGAAGTTGTTCTGATGAATAGGATTTCTTCAGGTAGATATCCTGTTTATGAACCACAGTACCAACTGGCAATGACTTTAATGCCTGAAACCAAGCACCGTGCATATCTTCAAAATCCTTTTCAGATAACGAGTAGATTTCCGGCAGATTTCCTTTGTAGCACAGAATAACATTGCCATTATTGGCAAATACGATATTGTCTTGAATATTTACAATGGGTTGATATGCCGAAAGGTTAATCTTATTCATAATTGAAGCCAGAATTTCTTTTGTTACTAATGATTTGCGGAAATGCCTTTGCCATTTGGAATAGCTGTGGATTGTGGGCTATTCGTGTCAGCGCCACATAAAGGGAAGCATTGAATACCAACACACCTATTATTATCCCAAAGCTGAAAGAGAATATGATGACCAATAAGGATGCAAGAATGGAAACCATCATTAAGGCAAACAGGGAAATGGGCAGCCCAAAAATGACCGCCCTTTTCCTGATGTTTTTATAGACCTCGAACCGTTTCATCTTTAGACTACGATTCCTATTAAGTATGTGAAGATGCCTACTACTGCACCTGCAATCAATACAAATACTAAAACTCGGGTAATCCCCTTTTTTAAATCTGCATTTTCCCCAAAAAAGTGTCCTGCGTTGAACAGGAAACCTACAAGGAAGATTACACCGAGTAGTATTGGAAAAATAGTTCGGATAGTGTCGCCAACATCATTAACTGAATCTTCAATGCCACCAATTTGAGCAAAAAGCGAAGTGGATAAGAGCGAAAGAATGGATGCTAAATAGTGTGATTTTTTCATAACGGAAAAGTTTAAATTTTTAGTTCATTTTCGTTATTGGAAATTTACATATATTTGCTTATAAATAACTGAAAATCAAATATTTGTGAATAAAATATTATTTAAAATCAATTGAATTTGTTTGCTATTATTTGACATCAAATGCTATGAATTTTGAAAGGGAAGCTGTTGATAACCCGAAAATTAAAAATGAAAAAAGTGCTTAAAAACGTCAGTTTTGTGATTTTGCTTCTAAAATTGTGCATCATTTTTGGTCAAGAAACGACTGCTCAAAAACGAATAATAATTGACGTTGGACACGGTGGAAAAGATGCAGGTGCAATTGGCATAAATGGTATCCAAGAAAAGGATGTGGTTTTAGATATTGCAAATGCCATTTTAAAACTAAATAATGACTTGGAAAAACCACTAGATATCTATTTGACCAGGTATAGTGATACGCTCATTTCTTTATCGGACAGAACTAAGCTGGCCAAAGCCTTAAAAGCGAATTTATTTGTGTCCTTGCATTGCAATCATTCCGATAATCCAGATGCGAGAGGTGTGGAAGTTTATGTCTCAAGAAAACAAGGAAAATTCTCGAAGGCATCGGTTTTTATGGGCTATCAAATTGAAAGCGCACTTTGTGAAGCAATAGGTTATGAAAGTAGAGGTGTGAGGTTCGCCAACTTTCAGGTACTTCGGGAAACTTTTGAGTGTTGCGCCTCAATACTATTGGAATTGGGTTTTTTGAGCAATAAAGATGAAGGCAGCTACATTTCAGATAAGAACAATATTGAACGTATTGCATTATCAATATTATTATCCATTCAAAAATCCATAGAATTATGAAAGATATTTTTTTAGAGTTAACCAAGAGTTTGAAGGACATTATACTTCAATTTATTTCAGAAGTGATTTTATTATACAAATCCTTCAGAAGCTGAATTACTTCCTCTTATCCCCAGCTTTTGTATCAAAAGCAATTAAATTAAACAGTTCACGCATTCGACTACGGACACGATTCCCATAGCGTTCTTCCAGTTCTTCAGCGTTGAGATTGGTTGTGGCGTGTGTCTTGATTTTGTGCTTGGTTTGTAGGTAGAGCTCGTATCGAGACAAGAGTACTTCGCCCATCACATTCAAATCCTTTCCGTAGAATCTGCCAGACGGTTCCACGCCCAAATCATCAAAACAATAGAATTTGGTATTCCCATATTCCTCGACTGTTTTAAAACCCAAGTGATTAAAACTGAAGGTTACGTTCCGGCAAGGAATCATTTCATAAGGTCTTTGCAACGGAACCAAATGGCGCAATAATTTCATTAGGCTGGTCTTTCCGCAGCCGACAGGTCCAGATAGCAGGATGCCTTTGTCGATATCGATACCGTAGGTTTCACAGTTATCTTTGTCTTTGATGAAGTAGGAACAAAGCTTCAGTAGAATATCTTTGTCCTCATCATAAATCCTAAACTTTTCGCCAAATAAAAGTTTTCCCTTGGCATTCAGGTATATCAATATTTTGGGAAAGTCGTAGAGGACGCTTTTACCGTCAAATTTTCCCAGCGAATATTCCACGCCACCTTCGGTAATTTTAGAGGGGTTGTCCATAATCTTTGTTTTTAGTGGTTCGCAAGTTGTCCTTGATTTGGGACGGTTGTTTTTTGTTTGGTTTGTTTTCCTCGTCGAATATTTCAGCTCTGTCCATCCAATTGATGGCTACGGCTCGCCAATCTCGAATTTCCTTTCCATCGCTTGTTTGCCAGTTTCGGGTTTGGTAATGCTCATAGAATTTTTTTGCTTCATCAGCATCAAAACCTTTTTCTTTAAAAAAAATAAAAACGGCCTGCCAGCCCTTTGGCTGTTTTATATAGTTTTCTTGTTTGATATTGTTTGTATTAGATACCAATGCTTGTCCATCTATGGGACGGTGTAGGTTCACAACCTGTCCATTTTTGGGATGGTGGTGTCCCTCAAGCGGTACACCTCTGGGATGGTACTGTTCCGCAAGTTGTTCTAATATGGGATTGTACTGTCCCACAACTGGTTCATCACTTGTCCCAATAATGGCCATCTTAATTTTGCTGCCTTTGTATGGATTGTTAGAAGGAAAATAAGAGAGGTATTGCCACGAATCCAATTCCACGATACATCTATGGTACGTGGACTTTGAACCTATTTTTGCACAACGCATTACATCTCGTCTGTTCACATAGAATTCATCCATAAAGCGGCAACTGTTCCATTCTTGGAACAGCGCCATATACAGGCTGATATGCGTTGGATTAAGGCGGTCATCAAAATAGAACTTCTCAAAAGCCGCATTAAGTAGCTTTATATAGTTCATCGCTTAAGAGTTTAGACCGTGGTGCACACGGTTGGCATCCATAACTTTTTGAATTTCCTCTGTATCATAGTAGATAATACCACCCACTTTTGTGTATGGCAATGTGCCATTGATACGAAGATTTTGAAGTGTTCCTGGACTTACTTGAAGCAAGTCCATTACCTCGGAAGATTTTAGGTATTTTTTGAGCTTTCCGCTGGCTTGTCTTGTCAATAATTGTTTGATGTCATCGAGCAATTCCATTTTGAATTCCCGAAGGTCGTCTGTGGTAATAATACTTGTCGGCATAATAGAACGGTTTTAATGGAAAGGGACCATCTGGTTTATGATTTTAAATGATAGTCCCTGACCTGATTTGACTTTCGTTCTACAAATTTGAATAGGTTTATTGGATTTTATTCCCCAGTACGACCGTACTACGGTCAAAATTTAACATCTTGAAATTTGATGGATTTTGTGTGTTTTGAGGGTTGTGAATTAGAAATAGTGTGCCAAATCATACCAAATTGTATGAAGAATGCTTCCAAAATCAAAAGACCGTAGGTCAACCGTAGTACGGTTATTTTTTAAGAGAAAAATTTGACTGTTATTCCTCGCTTTTGTCCATTTCTATGAGTAATGAGGTAGAAAGTTCATCGAGAAAAAGTGTTCTACTATTCTTACGGTTTTTAATATCCTGAAAGGTTTTGTAGATGTCCTTTGGTTCAATATCAAATAGCTGTTGTAATTTTTTTGAAACTTGCATTATGCTTTGATTATCCTGTTTGCCCAATCCTTTCGCACACAATGCGTAAACCAGTTCCACGTAGTCTGTATTAGAAAAAGGCCAGTCCATCTTTTCTATTTTCTTGACGCCATTTAGTTTGCCGTTTAGTCCTTTCCTAATCCGATGCTTTTTTTCATCCAAGTAAACTACCAATAAATCGTAAGCTATGTATTTACCGAGTAGCATATCTCTCGGTGTACAAAACTCTGGGTCTTGAAAATAAAATTTAGAAGTTGTGATGTGGAATGTTTCGAGGTAATCTCGTGTGTAGTATTCCTTATCGAAATGGGTAGCACCGGAATTTACATAACGCCCAAAATCAATATTGTAAAGAAAGAAACGATTGATTTTATTGATTTTCTTCTTAATCGATTTTAGTTGGGCATCCTTATCGCCCTTGGGAAGTTGAATCTCAAAAGAATGTATTTCTGAAAAGTATATCAGTTTAATGAGTGGAACCTGCTTAGTTTTCTTGAAGAAATTTATTTCATCTTGAATAGTTTTAAATTTTGTTTCAATTATATCTTTCTTATAGGCACTTAATAATTTACGGCAGGCCTTTATGGAACGATTAGCACTTTCCAAAATGTTTCCATTTTGGATTTTAATTTCATCCAGATCCTTTAGAAGTTTTTTTGATAGTAATTGCGAATTCATAAGCAGGAACTTTTAGGTAATAAGCCATAGAAATGGGATTTAGTTGATACGATTGGTTAGCTGATGTCATAGTCCTGCAAAATGTTATAAATGAAAGTCACGAGTCATAAAATTAGTGGCTCATTGGTGTATTTTAGGGAACTCTTACTAAAGTAACTTTACTTCGTAATTGTACAAGGAAAACGTACCGTATATAATTACGGAATAGTCCGTATTTTTCTACGGATTATTTGTGAAGTATTGCAAATAGTGGGTTCTGTATAGAATTGAATTTGCTTACTTTTTCTTCTTGAATCGCTTCAAAAATTCACGCCTATTCTTTACACCTGTCTTTTTGAAGATATTTGATGCGTGTTTTGATACGGTACTTTCTGCAATGAATAAGTCTTTGGCGATGTTTCTGTAGCTTAAATTACTTAAAATTGACAAAGCCACTTCGATTTCTCTACGGGTCAAATCTTCATATATAATTTTACGCTCTACCGATTCGTCACGTTGTTTTTTCTTTAATGCAAAGACTTCATACATTCGGTTATTGTTTTCTATGAAGTACAAATACCTATCTGCTTCAATCGCTGTTATGGCAAAGAAAGCCAGATTCATTACGGTAAATGTTATCCATTGATAATCGCCGATGACTGTGCAAATAGGTAATAAGGCAATACTTGCTATACTTACCATTGAGAGTTTGTTTCGTCTTACTATGAAAGGATTTGGATTGCTGGGATTTGATATTCGACGATAGAAAATAAACAGAAAAACAAAAGCGATAGCAGAAATAGGAATGGTAAATAGAAAGCGTGCAGAATTAAGGGAATCGGTCAGAAAATAAGGGATTAGAAACAGTACCACAAAACTCACGCTTGCGAGTATAGCAAGGTTTCTTATGGATGAATTGAATTTCAAAACAACAATATCGTATTCTTTATAGAGGTAGTAAACTATATAGACACACAAGGCGATGGCAACACCATAGGTAATAATATACTGCAAAATAAAAGGACCTGGGAAGTTGTCAATTGGTAAGAAACCACCAGTAGCATTATAAGCAACAAACAAGATTCCGAGGTAGAGAAAACGCCTTAGACTACTGCGCGTTTTCTTTCTGGAAAAGTAGAGTGTAAGCAATACTATGAACGTATCTATTAATAGATAAAAAAAAGTCGTCCAATGTATCGATGTGCCAAACATTTACTCTACTTTCCATTGCGCTCAAATTTGTTGGTTTCTAAATTCTTGGAAACATTGTTCCAATTAAAGATTTGTCCGTTCATAGCAATATAAACACCCGGTTTTAGAAGCTGTAATGAGCTAATTGCATACCCTAAATTAAAAGGTGCATCTGTGTCTGCAGATGAACCCAAAATGAAAGACCCAGCCAAAACTATTGTCTTGTTCAAATTGAGTTTTCCTATATATTTTGCGGTATCTTTCATCGTGAAAGTACCGTGGGTAATCAGTATCTTAGTCGCATTAGTTTCCTTTATCTTGCTAACCAATAGCTTTCTGTCATCATCTGTTATGGCTCGACTGTCTTTTTTGAAGACACCTTCGATGATATATTCAAAATCGACATTTGCTTTATTTAAAAAATCTTCAATCCCTACGTCGGATGAAGTTATACCACTATCATCTGTATAATCCAACCCTTCGATTGTACCGCCTGTTGTGAATATGTGAATCATAATTAAGGACTTCCTCTACTTATAAAGATAGCGCTAATTTATTTGAAACCCCCTTTATATCTTCGGCCAAGATAGCACTCTAAGAGTCCTGCCACTTCATTTTCTGCAATCTAACTGCATTGAGAATAGCGAGCAAAGCAACACCAACATCGGCAAACACAGCTTCCCACATTGTTGCTAATCCACCTGCACCAAGAATGAGGACAATAACCTTTACACCAAAGGCAAGCCCAATATTTTGCCAGACAATTCGTCGAGTTGAACGACCAATTTTAATCGCTCTTGCAATCTTACTGGGTTGGTCGGTCTGTATGATAACATCGGCTGTTTCTATGGCTACGTCGCTACCCAAACCACCCATCGCAATACCTACACCACTTGCTGCCAAAACTGGTGCATCGTTTATGCCATCGCCGATAAATGCGACTTTTGTTTCAGGTTGTTTTTTAAGCTCTTCGACTTCATTCAGTTTATCTTCGGGTAACAACCCACCTTTTGCCCAATCGATATTTAACTCTTTTGCAACTTGCTGTGTAATAGAGTCCTTGTCGCCTGATAGCATTATAATTTTTGAAATTCCTGAATCCCGAATTTGTTCAATGGCTTGGTGCGCATCATCCTTTAGTTCATCTGCAATAGTTACATAACCTGTAAAATTTCCATCAATGGATACCATAACGATTGATTCTACGATACCATCTGTTTCCGAAGGGACTTTTATGTTGTTTGAAGTCATCAAAGCTTTGTTTCCTACCAACACCGTTTTCCCATTGACTGTTCCTTTCAACCCTTTTCCTGCAACCTCTAAAACATCAGTCGCTTCATAATCTGAATCGTCTGCTTTATATTCGAGAATCGCCTTGGCGATAGGATGAGTGGATTGCTCTTCCATCGCCATCAAATACTTCATAAACTCGGCTTCCTCAAATGTGATGGAATTGATTTCCTTGATTTTGAAAACACCTTTGGTAACAGTTCCTGTTTTGTCCATTACGACTGTGTTTACTTGGGTCATTGCATCGAGAAAGGATGCACCCTTGAATAGAATACCGTTTCGTGATGCCGCACCCAATCCGCCGAAATAGCCCAAAGGAATAGAAATAACCAGCGCACACGGACACGAAATCACAAGGAATATCAATGCGCGATATAGCCAATCCCGAAACACATAATCATCTACAAAAAAGTAAGGTAAGAACGTCAGACCGATAGCAAGAAAGACAACAATAGGCGTATAAATTCTCGCGAACTTTCTTATAAATAATTCAGTTTTTGATTTTCTGGCAGTTGCATTCTGCACCATATCCAGAATTCGTGCAATGGAACTATCCTTAAATTCTTTAGTAGTCTCAATTTCAATTACGCCATCGAGGTTGATGCTTCCAGCAAAAACAGTATCGCCTTTAGCAATAGTATCAGGTTTGCTTTCGCCTGTCAAGGCAGCAGTATTAAAAGAGCCCTTTTCAGAAATTAAAATGCCATCAAGCGGAACTTTTTCGCCAACGCGTACCTGAATCTTTTCGCCAATCTCAACAGTCTCGGGATTTACGGAAACAAAATCGTTATCACGATAAACCAAAGCTTCATTTGGTCTTACATCCAGTAAAGCTTTAATGTTTCTTTTGGCTCGGTTGACCGCTGCATTTTGAAACAGTTCACCCACAGCATAAAATAGCATTACGGCTACACCTTCGGGATATTCGCCAATGGCAAATGCCCCTAAAGTGGCAATCGACATTAAGAAAAATTCTGTGAAAAAATCGCCATTTTTAATACTGTTCCAACCTTCCCTTATAACAGGAAAACCAACGGGTATATAGGCAACGGTGTACCAGACCACTCTGACCCAGCCTTCAAAAAAAGGAAAGGTGTCAAAGTAATCAACCGCAATCCCGATAATAAGCATCACAAAGCTGAAAATTGAGGGCAGGTAAGTCCTAAAATTGGAAACATCTTCGGGACTGCTATGGTTATGGTCATCGTCGTGACTGTGCTCGCCTTGGTGTTCTTTTGGTTCTAAGTCACGTAAGTTTACTTTTTTCTTTTTCATATTGCAAAATACTTACAATTATGGGTGCAATGGAAGTGCATTTATTATCTACTACACTTGTCGCAAATTCCTTTTACAACCAAATTCACATTCTCTGAAACAAAACCATCTGGCACTTTTATCTGTGGGATTTTGTGTTCCGTCAAGCATACGGTTTCGCAACAATTGTTACAATGAAAATGCAAATGCAAGTCGGTTTCAATCTCACAATTGCACCCTTTTTCGCAGAGGGCATATTTTGTTATTCCGGTGCCATCGTCTATTTGGTGGACAATTGCCTTTTCTTCAAATGTTTTAACCGTTCTGTATAAGGTGGTTCTATCTGCTTTCGCGAAAGCATTCTCGATATCTGTCAAGGCGACGGCCACTTCTTTTTCTGCAAGAAATTTGTAAACCAGCAATCGCATTGCCGTAATGCGAATATCTTTTTCTTCTAATAGTTGTTCTATTCTCTTCATACTTAATCGTTGTCTTCGTTACCAAATGGCTTTATAATAATTCCAACGCTGAAAATAAAACCGTCTGTTGGCGCGTATATTTCGGGAAAAATCGGGTCTTGGTGTGGCGGTAAAACCAAGGGCGAAAACCTGCTTTGTCGTCTATCTGTAAAATTTTCAAAATTCACAAAAGCACTTAAATACTTAAAGTTTCGCATCAAGAGCAATCCCATTGTTACAAAATCGGTAGTCTCGGTTCCGTTGGATAAAAACTGCTTTCCGGTGTAAAATGTTTCGTACCCTATGCGCCATTTATCAGATTCGTACATCAGTACACTACCTGCGTTGTGCTTTGCGGTCAATGGTTTTTGAGGATTGCCGGCAAGATAATGCAGTTTTGTGTCAATAAACGCATAGTTTAAAAACCACCTAAAATCTTTGTAGGTAAATTTGATATTTGTTTCAGCGCCTTTGCTAAAAATTTCATCGGTTGCATTTTCAAACTGAAAGAAACCGTTATCCGTTGAATTCAACAACAATGCATCATTAATCGCAGTCAGGTAGAAAAGTTGGTTGATGGAAAATCCAAACGTATCAAATAATCGTGTTTGATAATTAAAGTCGAGGTTAACACCATACGATTTTTCGGCGTCGATGGCGTTCTTATCAATACCGAGTACATTTTCAAAATTGATGAATTCTGCTTCTTCGGTAAAAATGTCGGGAATTTTATAGCCCAATCCGCCACCGATTCTGCTTGAAAAACCATTATCATTTTTATAAAGCAATGACATTCTTGGAAGTGGGAAAAAACCGAAATCTGTATTATAATCTGCTCGTAGTCCGGTTTCTAAAATCCAGTTATCATCAATATCGAAGATATTATTAATGAATGCACCGTATGTTAAATGGGTTTGGTCACGCTGTAATGATGCGCTGTCATTTTCATCAAAATCTGAAGAATATATGTTTGCGCCAACAATCCAATCGGTTCTATTGGCTGACTTTTGATAGTTAATTTCTGAAAACGTATTGATTTGCTGTCCTTCAAAACTAAAATCGGGTATAGTCAAATCCCTATCAAAATAGGCAACACTATTTTTAATATTTAAGGAACTAACCGAATCTATTTGCGTTGAGTAAACTGCCTGACTGCTCAATCGTTTTGAGACGTTTTCTTCTGTATATTGATGAATGCCGTTTTGGCCACTTTCAATTTTTGTAATATCGCCACCTATTCTGTCGTCATACGTACCGTTTAAACCGAACCAAAACGTTGTTTTTTCAGAAGGATAGTAAAAGAATTTTGGGTTGAATGAAATAGAAGTAGTTTCGGGCAAATTACTGAAACCGTCGTCTTCTGGGTCATACGCCTTTTGAAAATGACCCGAACCGTAAAGTGTAATGCCAAAGTGTTCGTTTCGCTTGCTATAAAATACATTAGCGGTACTTCCCAATGCTTGTGTTTGTGTGAGCATAATATCCAATGCTGGTTCATCGTCAGGCGTTTTGGAAACCATATTTACCAAACCTGCAATTGCGCCACCACCATAAAGCGTTGATGAACTACCTTTAATTATTTCAAACTGCTGTAAGTCCAAAGGCGGAATTTGCAGAATGCTCAAACCGCTTGAAAAGCCACCATAAAGTGGAAACCCGTCTCTTAAAAGCTGTGTATATCGTCCATCAAGTCCTTGGATTCTAATATTTGTGTTAGCGCTGCTCAAAGAAGTCTGTTGCATTTGGATTCCCGTACTTTCACGAAGTACCATTGAAATATTGGTTGGGTTCATTATGGCTTTTTCGCCCAATTCTTCGGCGCCAATAAATTCTATCCTTGTTGGTGTCTTTCGAACGGTTCTTGTACTTCTTGATGATTGTAGGACTACTTCGTCCAATTCATTTCCGCCAGCTTCGAGTTTGAAAATGAAATCTGACTCACTCGGAATTTGGATGTTTATTTTTAGGGTTTTAAAACCCAAATAGGAAATTGTTATTTGATATTGCCCGTCACGCATATCCGTAAACGTTGCAATTCCATCAAAATCGGTTATTGCGCCTTTCTCAAGTTCTTCGAAATAGACTGTTGCCCCCAATAAGGGTTCGTTATCAGATTCTGAAAGGACTCTAATGTGAAGGTCTGTTGTCTGCGCTTTGATTGAAAAGCACAGAAATAATATGAGCATTGTGCTCAAAAGGTATTTATTCATTTTAAATGTAAAAATTTGATTAACTAAAATGTTGACTTCTTGTCTTTGTTTAGCTAATCAACTGTGGCGGTTGCCAGATATTGGGAAGAAAACCGAAACGGTAATTTGATTGATAGGTAGAAAAATCTATAGTAGAAATCTTGAAGTTGAGTTTTAAATCGATTGTTTGGATAGGTTCGTACGCAATAGTCATTCCACAACAATTACAAATACAAGTAATGGGACACGAATCATCGCTATCTTCTTGATGATTGTGATTTACACCTATTTCGTCCTTATGTTGGTCTTCAGCATTATTGCCATCAGAGCAAGGTTTTATAGTCAAGACAAGTATTAGTAATGATAATATGAGTGTAACAAAATTCATTGGCACAAAGGTAAAAATATTTTGGTGCAACTGGGTTGCAAATAATTACTACAATGACTCAATCACACTACCACAAGTCAACATTGCATCACCATAGTATGGGTTTCTTATTTCTGCTTCAGTACTTAACCATACTGCGCCTTTATTATTATTTGCCATTGGGCATTTTTGGACATAATAATTTGTCAAGTTTTCTATGTTCATAGCAATAGGCACAATGTTCTCATTAAGTATCACAAAATGTGCGCGCTGGTTTTCCAGATTGTCATTGGTGGCAATGGCATCAAGCATCTCAATACTTTTGGTAAGATGTTGCTTTTCCATTTTGCCTAATTCCGTTATAGATATTTCCTTTAATTTTTTTGATGTCGCTTTCGCGAAAGTGGAAATCTTACCAGGATCGCTCACTACAAATGCGTCTTTCATTTTAAGATAGGATTGCAGAGCTTCATTAAAGGCAGAGCTAAACGCATTACTGAAACTCATTTCCATATCGCCCATCATAGCTGATTCATCCTGCATCATCTGCTGATTCATCATTGATTTTTTACCTTGCAGTTGCGCAGCTGCATCTACTGTAAACGTTCCATTTGTTACTATTTCATCGCCATTATTCAGTCCAGCTGATACTTGGTAATTCTCGCCAGAGCGATTGCCCAAGGTTACTTCGCGCATTTCAAAAACAGGTTCATTTGGATTGGTTTTTACATATACCAATGAACGCTCGCCCGTCCACAGTACAGCACTTGCGGGAACAGAAAGGGTGTTTCCCATAGTTTGTGTTGCGCCTTTGACCTTGCCCGTCACAAACATTCCTGGCTTAAATAAGTCATCTCGATTTTGTAGGGTTGCACGCACCGTTACCGTTCGTGTGGCATTGTTAAGCATAGGGTCGATGAAAGAGATAGTTCCTTCAAATTCCTTATTGGGATAGGCATTGGTCGTGATGTTGATTTTTTGTCCAACCTTAAATTGTGCTATCTGATTTTCATAGCTATCAAATTCTGCCCAAACAGAATTAAGATTGCTCAATTTCACAATAGGCTGTCCTTGATTTACATAATCGCCCTGCGCTGACATTACTTCTGAAACAGTTCCCGAAACGGTTGCATAAATCGGAAAGTTCTCACGTACCGTTCCACTTTCTTCAATAGAATTAATTTGTGAGTCCGAAAGTTTCCAATTTTTTAGTTTATTGCGCACAGCTTTGTATAACGCTGGTTGCGATGCTTTCAGCGATGCAGCTGTAATTAATTCCTGCTGCGCCGCGACAAGGTCTGGCGCGTAAATGGTTGCCAGTAACTGACCACGGTTTACTTGCTGACCTTCATAGTTGACATTAAGTCGTTCTATCCTACCTTTAAAATAACTGGCTTGCACGGTATTATTTTCTTCGTTTGCAGCTATTTTTCCCGAAAGGGATATCATACCGTCATCATCGCTGGATTGTGTATTACCTACGATAGTGGTCTGGATATTTGCCAGCGCCATTGCGTTTTCGGTCATTTTAATCTCGTTTGCAGCGAGACCTTCAGCACCAGCTTCCGCAGGGATTAAGTCCATTCCACATATAGGGCAATCACCAGCTTCGGGTTGCATTATCTGTGGGTGCATTGAACACGTCCACATTTGGTCTTCGGTTTCGCCAGAGTGGTCGTGGTCTGACATTTCAGAAATATCCTTATTTGAAGCACTCGACCCATTTCCAAAAATGAGCCAGCCTGCGCCCAAACCTATAATTACGGCTATTGCTATATATAAAATGTTCTTGTTCATAATCTTATTTTTCGTTTTCTAAACGTTCAATCATTTCTTTCATTTCGGCAATTTCTCTTCTTTGTGCCTTGATGATTTCTTCTGCCAATTTCTTGACTTCTGGGTCTTGGATATCTGCACGCTCGCTGGTAAGAATTGCGATTGAGTGGTGTGGTATCATTGCCTTCATCCAGAGTACATCGCCCACCGTTGATTTTTGGTCGCGTACCAGTCCTAATGCACCTACAAATAGAACGATACTTCCCAAGACTATGGCTATGTTCTTCTTTTTATTTTGGTACATACCACGCATTGCCACAAACATTATGATGGCCATCGCAGCAATACCAAGACATACCATATAGAATCGTGTAAGACTAAACCAAACGTGGTCCCATTCATAAGTATTTAAATACATCGTGATATACATTGCTACAAAAGAGCAAGCCAACATCGCTACAAAACGTGTATAATGGTTTTTTGATTTTCCTGAATTTGTGTGTTCGTTTGCATTCATAATTTTTGGTTTTATAATTAGTTATTAAATTGACTTTGTTCGCAGTCTAAGTGCATTGGCAATTACTGATACTGAGCTGAAGCTCATTGCCAAAGCCGCAATCATTGGCGATAAGAGTATTCCGAAAAAGGGGTACAGCAGTCCTGCCGCAATCGGTATTCCTAATGTGTTATAAATAAGTGCAAAAAAGAGGTTTTGCTTAATATTGCGCATTACTACGTGACTAAGATTACGTGCCTTTACAATACCGTGCAAATCCCCCTTAACTAAGGTAATGGCAGCACTCTCGATAGCAACATCCGTTCCCGTGCCCATTGCGATACCTACATCGCTTTTAGCCAATGCAGGTGCGTCATTAATACCATCACCTGCCATTGCAACCACTTTACCTTGCTCTTGTAATTTTTCGACTTCTTGCAACTTATTTTCTGGTAGCATACTTGCTTGAAAATCTGCAAGGTTCAGTTCATCTGCAACAGCTTTGGCGGTGTCGTGATTGTCGCCCGTAAGCATTATGACTGCAATTCCCTTATCCTGCAAATCCTTGATAGCTTTTGCGCTCGTTTCCTTTATTTTATCACCTATGACCACGTAACCAGAAATTTTACCATCAATGGCGAGATAGGAAACCGTCTTACCTTGCTTTTGATAAGATTGCGCTTCGTTTTCCATCACTTGAGTAAGTGTAGCATTCGCCTGTTCCATCATTTTGGCATTTCCTAAAGCCACTTCTTTTCCGTTCACTTTCCCTTCAACACCTTTTCCAGTAACCGCACTAAAACTATCAGCTTTTAAAAATTCTGCGCTTTGTTCTTTTCCATATTTTACCGTTGCTTCCGCCAAAGGATGTTCACTTTGGCTATTAAGGGATACAATGTATTGTAGCACTTCGCTTTCGCGAAAGCTTTCATCAAAAGAACCCACTTTTTCAACTGTAGGTTTTCCTTCGGTAATAGTTCCAGTTTTATCAACGATTAGGGTATCAACCTTGTCCATTTTTTCGAGTGCTTCGGCATTCTTGATTAGTACACCATTTTGTGCGCCTTTGCCGACACCCACCATTACTGACATTGGTGTAGCAAGTCCCAAAGCACACGGACAGGCGATAATCAATACGGCGATTGCATTGACCAAGGCATAAACATAGGCGGGTTCTGGTCCCCAAATTGCCCAAACACCGAATGTTATGGCAGCGATTATGACAACGACAGGCACGAAATATCCTGAAACGGTATCTGCTAATTTCTGAATTGGCGCACGGCTACGACTGGCATCATTGACCATCTGTATAATTTGTGAAAGAAGCGTATCAGAGCCTACCTTTTCGGCTTTCATCAAAAAGGATTGGTTACCATTGATTGTTCCGCTACTTACTTTATCATCTACTGATTTGTTTACGGGAATAGGTTCGCCCGTAATCATTGATTCGTCGATCGAAGTTTCACCATCGGTTATTACACCATCCACAGGAATTTTATCGCCAGGTTTTACACGCAGAATATCATTTAATTCAATTTTATCAATGGCTACTTCTTGTTCTTGTCCATCTACTACCTTTACCGCTTTATTAGGTACTAATTTTAAAAGTTCCTTGACCGCTGAATTAGTCTTGCTATGAGCACGAGCTTCAAGCATTTGACCAAGTAGTACCAAAGTTAGAATGACCGTGGCCGCTTCAAAATAGACGTGAACCGTACCCGCTTCAGTCTTAAATTGGTCAGGGAAAAAGTCAGGTACGAGCATCCCGAACACACTAAATAACCAAGCTACACCTGCACCAATGCCGATGAGCGTAAACATATTAAGGTTCCACGTTATGATACTGCGATAGGCACGTTCAAAGAACATCCAAGTGGCATAGAAAACCACAGGAATGGAAAGTGCAAACTGAATCCAGTTCCAGTATTTTAGCTCTAAAACATCGTACAAAGGATTGTTAGGAATCATCTCGCTCATTGCAATTATAAAAATGGGCAATGTAAAGGCTACGGCAATCCAGAATTTCTTAAGTAGTTTTTTATAGCTCTTTTCCTCTGCGGACAGATCAGGTTCCATAGGCACCAAATCCATACCGCATATAGGACAACTACCAAACTCGTCTTTTATGACTTCGGGGTGCATAGGACACGTCCATTGCTCTGATGTGGTTGCAGAAAGATTAACTTCTTCAACCAAATCCATTCCGCAAACAGGACAATCGCCAGGCTTGTTGTAAGTCTTGTCGCCTTCACAATGCATCGGGCAATAGAATGTTCCTGTACCTTTTCCTTTGGGTTTCTCAACTTTCTTCTCATCGTGAGTTTTATGATGTTCCCCATTTTTATGGATGCTGTACCGTCCACCATCAGCTTTCAGCGCTTCTTGAAATTTATCGATAGGAATATGGGATTCCATTTCTATGGTCGCTTCGGCCTTTTCGAGATTGACAATTGCATTTGTTACACCTTCGACTTTAGATAGTGTCTGTTCAACGTGGCTTCGGCAACCGTTACAGGTCATTCCGTGTATATGATAGGTGTGTTTCATTTTTCAGGTAGTTTTAAAATCATTTCGTTTCCTATTAATAGTTCATCCACGTGTCCTGCGAGAGATGCATCATTGGTTTTGAAGTGCATATGAACAAAGCTTGAATGATGAGTGAAAATAGTTTTGTGCGCTTCAGAATAAAATCCAATAATTTCAACAGGCTGTTCTGCTATTAAACCATTAAGGCCAGCCTCTTTGTGTTTTTTATGTGTGTGAGTTTTATCGCCTTGCGGCCAATCGATAACGTGCCAATTTAAACTTTCGACCTTTCCTTCTATTTTAAAAGGAAATGGTTTTTCAAGCTCAATACCTTTTAAATCTGCTTGCTCTCGAATGAATTTTTCTAAGGCTTCCAAATTTTTTAAAGAAGATGGAATCATTACTTCTTCCCAATCCTCTACTTGAGACCAAACCAGCAAAGACGCATTTGTTTTAAAAGATTGGTCTATTTTAATTGAATTATCAATTACTATTGAGTTCAATGGTTGCCCATCAAAAATTTGAATTTCCCCTTTAAGATTTTCTACTGCACCCAGCGCATATAAATGTGGCTTCTGTTTAAGTGAATCCAATGAAACTGTGGTACTCAAATCCCCAGACATCATTGTTTTTAATGCGCCAGAATGATAAACCGAACCTTTATATTCTTGCTCTTTACAAGCAGAAAGAAAGATTACAGTTAGTAAGATAAATATTGAGCTATGTTTCATTTTTTTAATTTTAAGTAGAAATATATTGCCAGAATTATATCCACCACGATACAGATAAGCTCGTAATGCGGCGGTAATTCTATTTGAAAATCGATGAGTAAATGTGCCAAATCCCAAATTGCGTGCAATCCCAAACCCCAGACAATTAGCAGCGGTTTTTTTGTGATTGCATAATATGAAATAAGCAAAAAGGCAATCGCCTGTACGCTCTCTACACCTAAGGCCCAATAATTAGCACCTGCAAAGCCAACATAAATAAATGCGATGGCAGTTAGAATGAGTGCACCGCTATACAGCTTCTGAAATTTGAACAATTCCAAAACACCGATAATCAATGCTGCTGATATGACGCCGATTAAAATTTGCATTAGTTGATAAAAAATTTAGTGATTAATCCACCTGCCAACCATATATAGCAAGCGATAGCGACATACTTTAAAATGGTTTCAAGCAATGGACTTTTTGGCGCCATCTCGCTCATTGAATGTTTTACATCTTTTTTCTTGAAAAATCCCAGATAAATGAGATATCCTGAAATGGCAAGGAAAGCGATATTCAAGTAAAAGGTATAATCCAATTTAAAATGTTCTTTATCCTGAATGGTAACCTGTGACGGATCTGGCAATATGTTCAGTAATTCAAAACTATAATGAAGGGCAAGTGCCGTACCTATTAGTGCTGTGAATAATAGGAATACAATGAAAAATGACATTTTCCAGCCATAGTATTTTGCGTTGATACGTAATACCGGAAAAACCACCAAATCACTAAAAATAAATGCCATTACACCTGCAAAACTCACACCTTTACCAAATAACAAAGCTGCCAATGGGATGTTACCCATCGAGCCTATAAAGGTTAAGAATGCAGCAATTGGACCTACGACTATATGTTCCAATATTTCAAGAAACGTAAAATCTGTATTACCCTTACCACTATTGATAAATAGCGTTTGAAAAAATGAATCAGGTACAAAAGCCGCGACGATACCTGCGATGGTAAAACCTACGGTAACGTCCTTCCAGACCATCTGCCATTCCATCTTGTATTTCTTGGCTACTTTTGCCCAGCTCGATTCTTGCTGTATTTGTTTTTTCCAATCGGTGGAATCATCCATCTCTTCATCGTCGCCTTCGCTTTCAAGATTTTTACGGGCTTTCTCGATGAGTTTTTTCGGGTTGATAAGGCGTATCAAAATCCAGCAAATGAGAATGAGCAAAATACCGCCCACATATTCGCCCACTACAAACTGCCATCCCAAGAAAATGGAAATGATTATACCAAGCTCGATGACAAGATTTGTAGATGCCAGTAAGAAAGCGATAGATGAAACAAAGCTGGCACCTTTCTTAAAAATGGACTTGGTAGAAGCAAGTGCGGCAAAGCTGCACGAGCTACTAATAAATCCAAAAAAAGTTCCAAGAAGTACACTCTTCTTTTCATTTTCGCCCATTGTTTTCTGCATCCGTTTTTCGGTTACAAAAACCTGTATCATACTACTGATGATGTAGCCCAAAATAAATGCCCACAACGCCATCCAGAAAAATCCGGTAGTCGTGTATGCGGCTTCGCCCCATTGTTCTAAAAATTTATCCATCTCTACAATTATTTGTGCCTAATACGAGAAAGGTTCTAACTAACCAACCATCGATGAAAAATCACTTTCCCGTATCAGGACTTAATCTTTTTGTAGGCTTTCCATATAACCTATAATTTTTTTTACAGCTGTACTGTCCAATCGTGCGCCACCGTGTATGAGTGTGTAACTTTCCAACGGCATTTCGCCACTTTCTATCTGCTTTATAATGGAACGCAGCTTGCTGTTTTTCCTACGGCTGGAATAGGTGTCCCATTCATTAAAATTTAGTTCATCCTTTCCTTCCTTGATGTGGTCTTCCAGATACCAAGCGGCAGGCTGTATCTTACTGTACCACGGATAATCTGTATTGTTACTATGGCAATCATAGCAGGAAACCTGCAACTGATTATTAATAGTTGCAGG
This sequence comes from Patiriisocius sp., assembly GCF_051252435.1. NCBI lineage: Bacteria > Pseudomonadati > Bacteroidota > Flavobacteriia > Flavobacteriales > Flavobacteriaceae > Patiriisocius > Patiriisocius sp. The sequence continues at coordinate 57,708 of NZ_JBPOFW010000008.1, forward strand.
TACTTGATTTACTATCATAAAATCACTTTGTGGTATGGAATCGCTCTCGTTCAGGGTTACTGGAAAGAACTGAATCACTACCAACGCCACAAGGGCAATCCACGCTATGATTTTAAGAAACTTCAATTAGTTGATTTCTCGTTGAACCTTTCCGCATCTCAACATTTGGCTTCCGTAGTAAGGGTTCAAAACATTTTCTTCTTTGCTTAACCACGCTGTACCGCCGTCATACATTGGGCAAAATTGCTCGTACAGTTTCGCTTGTGTACCTGTTATGGCAACCATATCAGTCACATCTTTGCTCAAAATCTTAAAGTGCTCACGCTGGTGCTTGATGTCACTTTCTGAAATATGCTCTGCGTGTTCTGTAGCATCTTCGATAATGTCATTTAATTCGGATTTTTCATCATCAGAATAGTTTGAAGCATCAAAGGACTTGAGAGATTGAGCCAAAGTGCTTCCTAATTCTTTTGCCTTTTCATTGTCATCGCCTACAAGCGCATCTTTTAAGTTGAAATAATCATTCAGGATTGCTTCTGCTTTTGCATCTTGGTTGTCACTCATCGCCATATCGTCTTTGTCATCCATAGACTCTTGCTGCATCTCATTACTCATAGGTGCAGCCGGTTCGTTCTTGTTTCCATCTTTGCAGGAAACCGTTAGTACCATTGTGGCAGCAAGTGCCATCATTCCTATTGTTCTTTTTACTGTTTTCATTTTTGTTATTTATTTAAGTTAATAATTGTTCTAAAATCTTAATGACAGTCCGCCACCAGCGCCAAAGCGGTTGTCGTAACTTCCCATTAACGAGAAATTTCTGCTAAGTACATATTCCAGTCCAACTTGCCACGTGGTTTCTTCTTTAAAGTCCTGACCTTCGGGTAACTTGCCGTCCCAGCCAAAATCCATCTGGTATTCATACTCGCCGTAAATTCCCAATCGTGGGAAAATCATAAAGCCAGTACTGAAACTTACCTGCGGACGCAGTTTGCTATCTATTCTGAAATCTGAATTAATGAGCAATGGCATTAACCATCGTACACCAGCAATGGCGGTCGTGTTTATTTCTTCAAGGCTATCTTCGCCTTCATTCTCTACGTTTACACCACCAAATACACGGAAGTAATCATTGAGATAGCGCTCATATGTGAACTCTGCTTCCAGATTTTTGTTCCAGCCATATTCGCCCCTTAAGGCAAATTGATTTCTAATATTTGTTGCGGTAGCGTATAGCTCGGTCATATGACTTGCAGCCGTGATTTCGCCCCAAGTAAATATGTGGTCTGCTTCATTAGTAAGGTTGGTAAGTGGATAATCATTTAGACGCTGGTCACGAGGTGTATCATAACTAAAAACCCTTGCCATCCCGCTCATCATATGATAAAGGATGTGACAATGAAAAAACCAATCACCGGTTTCATCAGCAGCAAACTCAAATACAACTTTCTGCATTGGCGCCACGTTTACTGTATGCTTTAGTGGCGAATACTCGCCGTTCTCATTCAATACTCTAAAGAAGTGACCGTGTAAGTGCATTGGGTGGTGCATCATCGTGAGATTATTGAGCGTAACACGCACGACTTCGCCTTGTTTGATTTTAATTTTATCGGTTTCTGAAAGTGGAACACCGTTGATAGACCAGACGTAACGGTTCATATTTCCAGTAAGGTTGAACAGCATTTCCTTTACAGGCTTATCGTTTTCAAATACGGTCTTTTCAGGCGACCGTAAATAGTTGTAATTGAATTCTGGATTACCGCCTGTTTTCATATTATCACCTACGACTTTATCCTTTGGAACCATATAGCCCATCTTCATCCCGTCCATTTTCATATCGCCATTCATTTCCATATTGGCCTTGCCTTTGTTCATCTTCATTTCGGTCTTAGACATCTTCATTTTGTCGTCTTTCATATCCATTTTAGCGTGAGCCATTTTGGTAGAATCCATCGCCATTCCATCCATTTCCATCTTTTTATCTTTCATAGACATACCATCCATTTGCATACCGCCCATTTCCATCTTATACTTTTCCATTACTTGAATGGAATCGTTGTTAGAGGGATTGAATTTTGAGGCAGGTGCGCCCATTTTCATTCCCATAGACATCATTTGCTTCATATTCTTGATAAGATTGGGCTCTTGAACTACAGGTGCTTCCAATACATTTCCAGTACCTATAAATGCCGAAGCTTCGCCAGAACCATCCTGTGCCGTGGCGCGCACTTGCAGTTTTCCATTTTCTGGAATCGTCACTATAAAATCGTAGGTTTCAGCAACACCTATCAAGGTTTTGTTATGCGGTACTGGAACGACATCCAGCCCATCGGCAGATACGAGCATCGGATCTTCGCCACCAAATGTGAGCCAGAAATAGGACGCTGCGGCTGCGTTTACAAATCGAAGTCTCACACGTTCGCCAGGCTGAAAATCTGGGTAATCCTCTGAAGCACTACCATTGATAAAAAACTTGTCAAAATAATTATCTGAAATTGCCATATCCGGCATACGCTGCCAAGCCATCTTTAACTTGGCACCTACCGCACCTTGTGCAATTAATTTATCAAGACTTTGAACCTGACCTTTTTTAATCAAGTACCATTCGTTACCACGTTTTAGATTTTTAAGTTGGGATTTAGGACTTTCATCTATCCAATCTGATAGTACAAACACTAAATCTTTATCATATTCTAAATCAGTTTCTTTTGGGTTGATTTGGATGGAACCATATACACCACGTTGCTCTTGCAGACCAGTATGCGAGTGATACCAATACGTTCCAGATTGTTTTAATGCAAATTTGTACTGTTGGGTTTCGCCGGGATTAATAGGTGGCGTTGTTAGATATGGAACACCATCATAGAAATTTGGTAGGATTAAACCGTGCCAATGGACAGATGTTTCCACATCCATATTATTGGTCACATTTATAATGGCAAACTCGCCTTCATTGAACTCAAGATTGGGTCCAGGTATGCCGCGATTAATTGTCATCGCCTGAACATCCTTACCAGTAAAGTTTACGGTTTTATAATCGATGGTTAGGTCATAAACTCGTTCTGGCCAGTTGTCAACATTTTCTTCAGTCTCGTTCGCTACCAATTGAGCTTTTGCACCAAAAGCGATGAGCATTGTTAGAAGTAATGTGATTTTATATTTCATAGTATTTAATTTTATTTTGATAAAATTACCGCTGTAAATCAACAGCTTGTGTCATAATTATGGTTGTTATCTACATAATTTTGTCCAAGGAATTCCTAAAATTTTTCTGTTGGGATTTATAAGCTGTCAGGCTCATTCCCGTCTGATTTTTAAACTGACCGCTCAAATGATTGATATGGCTATAACCCAGAAGTTGTCCCATTTCAGTAAAATTGAGTTCCTTGCCTTGAATCAATTCTTTAACCTTTTCAATTTTCAATTTGATGAAATACTTTTCAATGGTAATTCCTTCGGTAAAAGAGAATACCTTAGAGATTTTTGAGTATTCTTGGCCTAATGCGTCTGCCAAATGCACGGATAATTTCTCATTGAGTTCTAAAGGCAATTCTTGCAATGCTTTTATCAGTTCTACCTTGACTTGCTCTGTGAGTTTTTCTTCGGTACTGCCAATAAGGGAAAAACCATTACTCTCAAGCAGTTTTTTTAATTTTTCGATTTCATCGTCGCTCTCGATATCGAGTCGCATACGGCCCAATTCGATTTGTAAAAGTTCGATATTTTGATTATCCAGTTCATCTTTTAAGACCTTGATACATCTATCACAAACCATATTTTTTATGTAAAAATCTTTGACCATAATTAGTTAATTAAATAGTTAATAATGGCCGATTGCACATAGTACCCTTTTACCGACTCAATTTGATTCATTTGAAATTTTAACTGCAATTCTTGAATATCCAGCACGTCATTAAAATCAATAGTGCCTGTCTCGTAATTTTTGACCAGAATTTCTTCGGCATCTTGGGCTTGTTTTAGGTTACGGGCTTGTGTATTGTAAGCGATGCGTGCTTGGTTGCGTTGCGATTGCGCTTTCGCGAAAGCGGATTCCAACACATTTAATCGCTGTTCCCGTTGTGTTTCTATTTCTTGCCGTCGAAGTTCGTTTTGCCTTGAAATAGATTTATAACGGTTGTTGAAAATGGGGATGGAAACCGATACCATAGGCATCAGAACGTCTTTCCCATTATCGCTGAAGTTGACATCGCTACGTTCGGTTACGGGCAAGTAGTCCACACCAAAACCAATCATAGGCAAACTCTCACGCTGGTTAAGTAATTCAGATTGAGCCACAGATTCATAGAGCTTGTCGTATTTGAGTAGTTCCGGATTTAGCGTCAGCGCTTCATTGTTATAAAATGGGTCTTCCTGCGGAATTTCCATTTCTGGAACGACGTCAACAGTCATCATTGTATCACGATTAAGCAAGTTGTTGAAAGCCGTTTGTTCTGCTGTAAATTCTTCTTCCAGCACTTCCTTTTGTTGCTGTAACTCGTTCTGTCTTATCTGAAGTCGCAATACATCTACTGCACTCGCTTTGCCCACTTCTACAGATGTGAGTGCAAGTCGCTCATAGGTTTCCAGTAGTATTATGTTTTCATCCAGTACGGCTTGTTTGGCACGTATGGCATACAATCGGTAATAGGATTGTGCGACCGAAAGTGCGAGTTTGCGTTTTGCTATTGTGATTTCCACATATTCGGCATCTGCCATTGCGGTTGCATAATTTTCACGAGCGGTTATGGTTCCAAACCACGGTAACATCTGTTTTACGCCTATTCGTGCACGCTGTGCGCCCACTCTGGTTTCAGGCTCGCTCACAAAGTAGCCGGCACTTACTTCGGTATTTGGAATCCAATTGGCTTCGTTTACCTTTTCTTCGGCGATGTTGTATCGTAATTCAAAGGCTTGAATTTCTGAATTGTTGGCTTCGGCTTCCTGAATGTAGGATTGTAATTGTTGCGCTTTCGCGAAAGCGGAAACAAACAAAAACACCAGTATATATTTTAATTTCTTCATCTGTTTGCTCTTTTAAGTTGGTATTCCTTTTTCCAGCTGTATAAGACTGGCAGTAGGAAATAGGACGTAACATCGATTATCATTCCGCCAAAAATGGGTATCGCCATCGGTATCATTATATCGCTTCCCTTTCCTGTGGATGTGAGTACTGGTAGTAGTGCCAAAACTGTGGTTACGGTTGTCATCAAACACGGACGGATGCGTTTTCCAGCCGCTTCTAAAGTGGCAAGCCTTATACCTTTTTGAGAATCTGGGTCATTGCTTTTAAAAGATTGGTCTAAATAGGTGGCCATTACCACACCATCATCCGTAGCAATACCGAAAAGGGCAATAAAACCTACCCAAACGGCCACACTTAAATTGATGGTTTTCATATTGAACAAGTCCCGTAGATTCTCGCCAAAAAAGCTGAAATTGAAAAACCAATCTTGCCCATACAACCAAATCATTATGAAACCACCTGCAAAGGCTACGGCAATGGCGGTAAATACCATAAGTGATGTGGAAACTGACCTAAACTGGAAATACAAAATCAAGAAAATAACCAGTAAACAAAGTGGTACGACAACCGATAAGGTTTTTTCTGCTCGCAACTGATTTTCATAAGTTCCCGTAAAACGATAGCTCACACCTTGGGGTACGACCAGCGTACCGTTGTCTATGTTATCTTGGATTAAGGCTTGAGCATTTTCCACCACATCTACTTCGGCAAAGCCATCGAGTTTATCAAACAGCACATAGCCAATTAGAAAAGTATCTTCACTTTTAATGACCTGTGGTCCTTGCTCATATCGAATTTCAACAAATTCGCCCAGCGGTACGGGACTTCCTTTTTCAACGGGAACATAGATATTACGTAAGTCGTCTGGATTTGCCCGTAACTCTCGTGGATAACGAACCCGAACGGCATAGCGTTCACGACCTTCCACAGTTTGTGTGAGTGGCATACCACCAACTGCCACTTGAAGAATTTCCTGCACATCCATTATAGATATGCCGTAACGTGCCAGTTGGTCTCGCTTAATATCGATGAGCAAGTATGGTTTACCCACGATTCGGTCTGCAAAGACGGCTTGTTCTTTAACGCCTTCGGCTTTTTTTAGGATGTCTTCCAGTTGAAGTCCAAAGTTTTCTATCGACTTTAAATCGGGACCTTTTACCTTGATGCCCATTGGTGCTCGCATTCCCGTTTGTAGCATTACCAATCGGGTTTCGATGGGTTGCAACTTGGGTGCTGATGTCACGCCAGGCAACTTCGTAACTCGTACAATCTCGTTCCAAATATCATCTGGACTGCTCATTTCTGGTCGCCAGTTTCGGTAGTATTCGCCATCTTCATCTTCTATCAAATCATTGCTTGTGGCAATAGTCTTGAGCGATGCTTCAGCATAGTTGGCATTCTCATCTATCTCATTATTTGGGTTGATGATGAATTTACTGTTCTTCAGCACAAACAATCCATCGCCATTAACCTTATAGCGTTGTCGCTTGCCAGAGCTATTTCGCATATATTCAGATTTATACTGAATCACATTTTCATACATCGAGAGTGGTGCTGGGTCAAGAGCGCTTTCTGTCCTTCCAGCTTTTCCCACTACGGTTTCAATTTCAGGAATACTTGCCACGGCCATATCGAGCTGTTGTAGTACACGCTTGTTTTCTTCAACACCTGCGTGTGGTAAAGAAGTAGGCATCAACAGGAACGAGCCTTCATTGAGTGCTGGCATAAACTCTTTGCCCGTATTTCGCATTATGAGAATACCGAGCGTGAGCACCGTAGCCGGAACGATTAAGAATAGATATCGGTTTTGAAGTGCCCATCGCAGAATACGCCCGTAGTATATCCTGAAAATTGAGAATACACCGAGCAGTCCAAAACAGATAATGGAAACGAATATCAGGTTCATCACTATGCTTCGGTCAAAGCCCAATGGTCGCCAGTAGGTCGCGAGCAAGAATACGATGGCAACCGATGAAATGATAATGTCGATTAGGTTTTTACGCTTTCGCGAAAGCGTGCCACGCATCTTTAAAAATGATGTGATGGCAAAGGCGATAAGAATTAGTCCCAGCCAATAGCCATAAACGATAGCGAGAATTCCCAATAAAACAAGTGCGCCATTGATGGCATATTGGGTGCGTTCTCGTACACTCGTCTTGCGGAAAAGGAATGCCGCGATGGGTGGAATAATAAACAGCGCAATGACGAGCGATGCCGTGAGTGCCATTGTTTTAGTAAAGGCAAGCGGACGGAACAGTTTTCCTTCGGCACCAATCATCGTGAATACGGGCAGGAAACTGATTATTGTTGTTAAAACTGCGGTTAGGATAGCACCAGAAACTTCAGCAGTTGCATTGTAGATAATTTCGTTTGTGCTGTATTCCTTACCGTTTTCATTAAGGCGTAACTTTTCATCTTCCAAATGCCGTATCATATTTTCGGCGAGTATTACGCCCACGTCCACCATTGTGCCGATTGCAATGGCAATACCAGAAAGTGCGACGATGTTTGCATCTACATTAAAGAGCTTCATCGTGATAAAAACCATCAAAACGGCTACGGGCAACAATCCTGAAATGAGAATGGATGCACGCAGATTGAACACCATTATGATAATGACAAGAATGGTTATGAGAATTTCCAGCGTGAGTGCTTCGTTGAGCGTGTCTAACGTTTCTTCAATGAGTTCTGTACGGTCGTAAAATGGTACGATGGTCACTTGCGAAGTGCGACCATCTGCCAAAGTTTTTGTAGGAAGTCCAGAGCTGATTTCGGCAATTTGTGCCTTCACATTATTGATAACTTCCAACGGGTTTGCACCATAGCGAGCGACTACAACACCACCTACGACTTCGGCACCTTCCTTATCCAGAATACCACGTCTTGTCGCTGGCCCTAAATGAACATTAGCCACATCTTTGATACGGATGGAAGTGAAATTTTCAGAATCTACAACAGCACTTTCAATATCTGCGATAGACTTTACGTAACCTAATCCGCGCACGAGATATTCGGCTTGATTGATTTCGAGCGTTTGTGCGCCTATATCTTGATTGCTTTGCTTTACGGCTTTGACCACATCGCCCATACTTACATTGTACTGGCGCATTTTTTCTGGGTCGATATCCACTTGATATTCCTGAACATAACCACCTATGGATGCTACTTCAGAAACACCACTTGCAGAGGATAGCCCGTATTTCACATAGTAATCCTGTATGCTACGCAATTCCTGTAAATCCCAACCACCAGTTACATTGCCATCTTTATCACGACCTTCCAGCGTGTACCAAAATATCTGTCCGAGTCCTGTGGCATCTGGCCCAAGAGACGGATTGACACCATCGGGCAAGAGGTTTGCAGGAAGTGAGTTCAGTTTTTCGAGTATGCGACTGCGTGACCAGTAGAACTCAATGTCTTCTTCAAAGATGATGTAGATGCTGGAAAATCCAAACATAGAAGAACTACGAATGGTTTTCACGCCCGGAATACCGAGAAGGGAAGTGGTAAGCGGATATGTGATTTGGTCTTCAATATCCTGTGGCGAACGCCCTTGCCACTTGGTAAAAACAATCTGCTGGTTCTCACCAATATCAGGTATGGCATCTACGGCAACTGGGTCTGTAGGCAAAAAGCCAGTTTCCCAATTGAAGGGTGCGTTCACCACGCCCCAACCCACAAATAGGGCGAGTAATAGAACTGCAACAAGTTTGTTTTCTATGAGAAATTTAATGCTCTTATTCAGCATAGCATTTGATTATTAGATAATTGGAATTGCGTGTTGCATAAAATGGCAAACACGAGTTTTAGCCCACGGCAGCGTAGCTGTTGGGCTTCATTCTAAAAATCTAATAAATCAAATTAAGAAAGTCTGGTGCAGCACTTGCACATCCCGTTTGACAAAGGGTCGCGGGTAATCTTCAAAAGGAACTTCTTCAGATTCGGTTCCTTCAAAAAGGTTAATATAAGAATAGGTGAAAGCAGCGATGAACGTTTGCTGCTCGAATGAAAGTGTGTCAAAAGATATTTTAAGGTCGTCTTTGCCTTCCTTGACAATTTGCTGGTCAGTACAACACGACTTTTCAGTCATTTTAGGATTCTCACAACTTTTTACGGGTTGCGCTTTTTCCATTCCGCAACCTTCAGCTTTTGAAAATAAACTGAAATCGACCAAGTTTTCCCCACAATAGTGCATATCCACAGTAAATGACATTGTAGAGAACATCACTACGAAAGCCATCGAAATGGATAATATTTTATGGAACACTTGCTTCATTGTTGCAAAATTACAAAATTTTAACAGTTTTTATTGGGATTAACAGAAATTTAATTTGTTCAATAACTTAAATGTCTAATGTGATTGAGTATCCGTTTAAGATTTATTTTATGTTATTCTTGGCTTGTGGAAAATGACAATCTTTTAATGCTTTTCCACTTTTACAGGGGCAAGGGTCATTTGGGGACATAAATGTTTCTTTTACCATAAAATCAGCTTCCCCTTTAAATTTTCCTTCTTTACCAGTTTCCGCAATTTTTAGGATTTCTTCCATTTCAGCTTCTTTTCGTTTTAGTTCTTCAGCAGAAGGTTTTAGTCTTCGAGTAAGTTCCATATCAAAAACGTTGTCCCATATACGATACGTTTCAGAATCTTTAATAGGTGGCTCATCAAATAGTTCCCCATCTTTATTTACAGCCTTAAATTTTTTGAAATCATTTTTTAATTCTGGCAATGTGATAAAAAATGTATCAGCTGGCTGTACAGCGAAGAAAAGGTTCTTTAAAAATTTGTCATTCGTACTAAACACTCTTGCAAAAGGGACATAGAACAAATATTCTAAATCCAAGAGGTTTGTCAACCGTTCCCCACACAACGAATTATTTATACCAATGAAGTAGAGGCAGACAACTTCGTAACAATACATAGCATAATTGGCAAGACTATGTAAATCTGGATGTGACTCGTTTTTCCATCGAGCTTGAATAGACTCTTTTAAGTCTGGGTTGATTTCAAAATAATCTGTTACGAGATTCAATGTCTCTTCTGGTTCAAGTTCAACATAGAGTCGTTCCTGTAATCGCTCTTTTAATGCCAAAAACTTCTCTTCATTTGAAGGTTTGTGGTCTTTTATTTTGATGTCCCTAAGATGGTCAAATTTTGTTTTGAATGTTTTTACCACATCTTCATCCTTGGATTCTGTTCGCCATACATCAGCAATGATTTCATCCATTGTATCAAATTCGCCTTTTTTCCAGCGTTTAATGGATAATTCTTCGGGTGTTTCTACAAATGTCATTCCTTTCTTTGTGGGTGTATTTATAGACTTTTCGGCGCTTAAGAAAGGACGGTTATCTGCTGTCGTAAATTCGCCTGTCAGAGATTTTACAATCAAAATTTTATAATCCATATTAACATATGCATTATATGGGAACATCTTTTTCGCTAAATTGGTAACTTGTTCTTTAGGTGTTTTCTTACCCTCTTTTTCTTCTTTGGCAAGGTCGCCAAGAATTTCTGAAACCAACAAGGGTGTTATGTTAACAATGTAGTATTTATGAAGTTCTATTATATCTTCATAATTAAGTCCTTGAAATGTTGACTTATCTAATACTATTGGGATTGACATAATTGTAGTTTTAAATTGAAGTGTCTTAGGTAATTATAATCTTTCAAAACTACATTACTTAGGTATGTAAAATACACATTAATAACCATTACGTTTTATCTACTTATGTTTTGAACGTTCTTCTCTCTATTGTCTCGTAGCGACCATTCCCTTAGGTATTTAAAAGGAAATGGTATCACGGTTAAATCGCCATATCTCACAAAATCTACATTCATTAATGGCAGTATTTTATCGAAAAAGATAGGTGCCTCTGCAAATGCGGATATTTCACGAATTACCGATGCACGTCCAATTTTTGAGCGCATCCCATCGCCAATAGTTCCTACGTAATAGTGCAACTTTCCGTTTTCGGAATAGGAATGGATATCAAGGTTGCTATCCATTAGTTCGTATTTGGATTGGTCTCTCATATAAACTTTAAGAACCTTGCCAGTTTTATCCTCTATTTGTTTGGCCAATTTCTTTTTTACAGACCGATGGTCAATCAGTCGAAGAATTTCAGATTTTGAAATTGTGTCCTTCGAATATTCTTTGATGATGTCGCCGAAATGCCTATTCTGGGATGGCTCAATATCTATTTCTGAAAGCCATATTAAAAGGTCTTCTACATTGAATTCTTCATCTTTATCTTCAGATAATAGTTTTTTATAGATGTTTTGAAACTCTGGCAAAGTGAATAGGTCGGAACGTCTAATTACATTTATATCGCCTTTATCATTTTTAATGATGCCCTCTACAGATTTATCGTCACTAAAAATTGTGATTAAATCATCAAACTCTGACTGGTTGAAAAGCGATGGTTCTTTCCTTTCAAAAGACATCGAGCCATTTGGTGCAATGGTTAGGAAATAATATAAATCATTTCGGCTTATACCGAAAATTTGATTTGATTGATAATTATAGTTTGCCCAATCAACCAAAGAGACTTGATTAAGATGAACATCTCGTTTTATCAAAAGCTCTTTCACTATGGCTTTCACGGCGCTTTGGCTTTTAAAGTTAAAATCTTCGATTGTGATATGCTGAACTACACCATCAGTATTGCTATAAGAATCTTTAGTACCGTTATTCTCATAGTATACTTTATTGTGTAAAAGCTTTATGTTTAAAGCATTTGGTTTGTAATTATTTGAAATGGAAACTACGTTTTGCGGGAACAAGGATTTGAGCTTTTCCTGAAGTGTTTCAGCATAATCAATACCTTCTTCCTCAAGGCTGTTGATAATGTTCAATTTCAGCTTTTCTTTGGCAAGAATTGTATTGATGTCATCCTGTCCATTGCCTTTGAGCCTAATTGCCTTTGCAGTTTCTTTGCCTTCAAATGAAAGCTGAATATAGTTGGATAACTTGGATTGTATTTTTTCAGAAATTAATGACAGTTGTCCCATTTTACTTTCCGAAAAAGAATCCAAATCGCTAAAATCCATAAACGGAATCACGGTTTTTTTACCTTGCTCTTGTTTGATGATGAACACGTCTTTTGCATCGAGATTTTCAGACTTTAGAATACGTCTCATTGACTTTGTAGCGTGAACGTAAGTGTATTTAGCATATTCTTTAAGTTGTTTTCTCTCAAATTTAAGTCGTGACAAAAGCAACAGGCTCGTGAATGTTGTCGTTTTTAACTGTAATTGTAAATCTTTGTTGACTTTTACTTCTATCGCTGGGATTTTAGTAAGCAACTTACTGCTTCCAAATTTCCTTTTCTCGAAAAGAGATTCCTTGAAAAGAAATAATTTACCAGTCAAGTTGTTAAACTGTAATCGCTGACTTTTCGGTGCATTCAGGCTATTGATAAGAAGTTGGACTAAAAGATGTTGTGGAACATTTTGCAATTGCTCAATATCTAATACCCTGTAGTGTAATCTATCCATTTCGGTTCCTTCATCCAACACTCTACGTAAATCAATATTTGCAAATTCCGCTTTCGCGAAAAGCGTATATAAAGAACTGCCATTTTCAAAAACAACAGCTTTGGCCATCACATTTTGCGAGAACTCATCTATAAATTGCGCACCAAATTTTATATAGCCATCTGATTGTGTAAACTGAACGACTACGAAGTCTTCAATGATATTTTGAAAATTAATTGTTGGTGCAATTCGGTTTATGGTTACTTTGTTCATACGTTTCGCATTATTTTTTCAATGGCATCTTGGTTAAAATCTTTTCTCTCAACATCAAAAAGATTGGCAATTTCTATGATTCGTCCATCTAAGGTTTCAATAGGTTGATAATCACTTACCGCCAGAATATTTATGACAATAATTCTATCGCCATTCATTCCGTCAAGTTTCTTTAGGATTTTTTCTTTTGTTGTTAATGCATCGAATGAGGTGTATTCTTGCCAATGCTTAAAGTCTATATAGACGTCCTTATCTTTCACTTTAAAATCAAATCTTTCATAGTGTTCTTTTGATAATTCTTCCAATTCGATTTTCAGGTGTTCTTCTAAAATGAACTTGCCTATTTCTTCGCCCAATGCACCTTTATAAATATTATGGAATACAACAGGTGTTAGAATATATTTTCCGTTATTAAAATCAGTAGCATAACTATTAGACTCAAAATGAGCCTTTACATTTGGAATAAGCATCAGTTGTTCTAAGCGTGCCGAATATGCTGAAACGCTGAAGTCCTTGTCGTTGTTAAATGAAACATCTATTTTTTGGAAGTCGTTGGATTGATTGTAGGTATATGTATTGGCAACTTCCGGAAGTTCCACATAAATATCTAATACACGAATAAGGCTTTTGGCACGTTCTTCTGTCATCGTTGGGAAGCGTAGGCAAAGCTCTCTAAGTTGTTGCCATTCAATAATATCTTTTTTACGCCAAGCAAATTGTGGTCTTATAAATTTTCTGATATGGTCTAACGCACGCCCATTGGCAATGATTGCCTTGTTAACCAAAGCTTGGTACATATCGTTATCTTGGTGTTTATTATCACGACACGAATCAACCAATGCTTTAAATTCCCTCAGTACAATATTGTTATCTACATCATAACTGCATATTTCTTTCTTCAATTTTTCATCCGCCAGTATATAAATATGCTTTGCCTTCAGGTTGGTTCGGCATATCCTGCCAATGGCTTGGATGATGTATTTTGAATAGTGCTGTCTAATATTATAGTCATTGTAAAGCGCACCATTAGATTTATTGGGAATGTCGTTTGAATTTATGGATGCCATTAGATTCCTAAATGCTCTGGTAACTTCTAAATTGAGTGTTCTGAGCGAAATCCTACCTGCTTCTAAAAGAAATTCTAACTGAAACAGATATTTAATAAAACCTTCTTCATCTAATTTTTTGTTGACCAATTGTATGAGATGGGTTGGCTTATCTAAGTAAATTGCATTGATATCGGTCTTTGTTGTATTAAATGTTTCTAATTCTTCGCTACGAATATCTATTAACTCGGACACATCTGGCGAGAGGTATTGAAGATTTTGACCCGCACCCATTGTTTGGTACATAGATATTAAAAAAAGCTTTTGACCATTTTGAAGTTGGTTTGTGAAATCCTCTTTTTTATTTTCAAAATCTGCGCTGTTGATTATTCGATAAGAATTGGCAACTTTATAAGACGATTGGCCATCATCATCGAGTGACAGAAATTTGTTTTGGGCTTTGTGCAAAAAGATGAGTTCGTCAAAAATCCGTTCTAAAGTTGTGCTGTTGAGTTGGCTATCAAAGGGTTTTGGTTCTTTGTTTAACAAGCACAGCATTGCGTTAATGCCATCTTCTTTAATGAAATAATTGAAGGCAGTAGCGATTCTCAGATATCTACTTTGTACATAACCGTCAGGATTATCGATTTGACCAATAATGTCATCCGCCATTTCCTCATCATTGTCAAACAACACAATAAATTCCTTTCTTATTTTTTCGGTAGCCTCTGTATTGATAACCCATATAGGATGAAGACTTACTTTTTCATAGTTCTGAGTTTGCTTATCCACTAAGGATTTTAAGGAAAGAGAATCTTGTTCTGATAACTCACAAAATTTGTCGCCTAACTGTTTTTTAAGATATCCAATGTCAAAATTGCCAGTAACCGTCTCTACTTTAGCAGTAGCCGAGATACCCACAACCTTTGCACGTTCTGCCAGTTTTAAAAGAAATTTTTCAGGTGTATTGAAAAACTCATAAATGTAAGTTTTGGTAATAGTTTCGTGTTGTTCATCGTCTATGAAATCATAGTATCTAAAACCATTCTCGTAGATGCTGAAATCGTATAATATCTCATCTTTCTTCTTTTTCTCTTTAGGATTGGTGCGTTCCCTTTCGGATAGGATGCTATCCATTACCCATATTTTATATCTGCCTTCGAGCCTGAATTCTTCTAATACAGAGCTGAGAGCCAAATCATAACCATATTCAGAATCTGTTGCCTTTCTGCGTTCGTTTACAGTTTGTTGGTAATTGTCAGCAAGACTTTTTACAGCACCCTTGAAATAAGAAACGAAACCTTTAATTTGATTAAGAAGTGTTACTACATTTTTATTCCGATCATTAGGCTTATCATCTGTGAAATTGAGATGATTCATTTTTTTGCTCTCGCTTGAATCTATTTCAATATATTTCTTATTATTTCGATATACAGAATGATAATGAAAGTCGTGAAAAAGTAGGTTTCGTTCTCTTGATAATCCAGCAGCTTCAGTTGTTTTAAAACTGTAGCTGATACTGAATTTATCTACGATTTCTTCTGCCTTTTTCTTTAGTTCTTCTTCAATATTCTCTAAAGGAAGATATTTATAGCCTTCATCAATAAGTTGCTGTCTCTTTATGGAATGCTCTATGAAATCCTGCGGTAACTTGTTATTGGATAGTGCCCAGTAAATTTCGTTAAACAGATGTATATAATCTATTTTCTGTTTTTTGCCACGCTTAATGATGTTCTTTAAAATACTGTCCTTGGATGCATCAATTTCGTCTATAAAAACAATGGCATCCTTGGTAATGTCATTGTTGGAAAAATGGTAAGATGGCTCTACTATCGTACTATTTTGGGCATAAAATTTATCTATACTCAAAAAGAAAATTTTCCGTTCTGAAGAAAATACCGAAGGATAAAGTTTGCCAACCCATTGCAAGGACTTATCTGTCTTAATGGCTTTTAATCGTTCCCTTTTATTAGGGTAATTTTCCTTGAGATAAATCTCTATCCGTCGTCTAAACTCACGCTCTTGCTTAGTTCGCAATTCATTTTTAGCTTTTTTAAGAATATCCTTAAAGCTTCCTGTACCTTCATATCGGTTTATCAATTCAACTTGGTTTTTCAAATCCCAATAGGCACTTAATTTTATAAAATATTCCGGTATTTCATCTTTGACTTTATCAAAGTTCTTTAGTACAAAACCAGAATTGGAATCTAAAAAAAGAACGTGTTTATCAAAGTCATTAGCCTTTTTGTTTTTTACAAAAAAGTCGTTTCTCAAGTCGTCAATTGGTAGATTCTTTTTAAGGTTGGTTACAAAGAATATTTTGCGTCCTTCTTTACAGTAGTCCTTATAATTCTCGAAAATCCATTTTAAGACATTATACGTTTTACCTGAGCCTGTAGGTGGGTCAAATAGCAGTAATCCGTTTTCTGCATTGCAATGGTTATTTAAAATTTCAATCATTGATTTCAGGGTATTTAATCATTGAATTCAAGACATAAAAAAAGCTTCTTACGAAGCCAGAAATTATTACCGCTAAAAAGTTTTACCTTATTTGAATTCGTTCAACAATTATAATAAATTTTGAGGGTATTTGAATAAGAATGGTTGCGAAAAGAATAAAGTAATCATTGAAATAAATTGAATTTCAGATAAAGATAAGTAGACAAAATCTAAGAATCCCATAGGTTAAAATGGTAATATCTGACCAGTAAATTCTTTGAATATTTCGCTGGCGAGCACTTTGTCGAATGCTTTTTGAGTTACTAAATCATATAATTTAGCTTTGAGAAGTTGTCCAAATGATTTTTTGTCAAGGTTTGGAATATCCTCTCGTAGCTCATCAAATTCATCAAAGATGATTTGCTGGCCATAACCTAATTTTTCAATTTCTGAGAGCACTTTTTTAATCAGTTCCTTTAGTTCTTCGTCAGAGCTACTAATTTTCGTGTAGTCTGTAACTTGCGCTTTTCTTGACTGTTCTATCGCATACTTACCTTCTAATGTAAGTCTGGCACCTGTGTCTTTAGTAGTAATAGTATCAATAAAATTTCTGTTTTCGAGCATTTTGGCATAATCCCAATCTTCGCCGTGATTGTTCAATTTTACGCCATTGCCTTCAAGTATCCATTTGATAGAATGATATAATCTGTCATCATAAAGGTCATAGAGTTTGTTAAGAATGAGGTCAAGTCTACCCTCGGTGTCAAGTTTCTTGCGTTCTTCTAAATTAATTTCCTCAGCTCTTATTATTGCATCTGAAATGAATAGCATTTTTAAGTAGTAGTGAAGACCATTGATTTCATCCTTAAGGGCTTGAATTATGTTTTTAATCCTTTGGTCAATACCTAATTTGAAGCCAGTATTATAACCTCGCTGGGCTTTGAATTCATATCTAAAGTTTGTGTGTTCAGGTTCAAAGGAAGTTTTTACGTAGTCAATTACGTCGCTTTCCCAACGTTGTTTTTCTTCCTTTAGGCTTTCTAAATTTTCTTCAGTTCTTGAAGATTTATATTTATCAATCAGAGCTTCGCCATTAACCTTGTATTCTTCAATTTTATTTTGGAAATCTATCCATTTGACCTTTAAAACCATACACCTAAAATATTAGCTTGCAAAGGTATAAGAATGAAAATCTAAAATGTTAAAATTACTAAGGAAGATGTTCACAGCTGGTAAACATTTTGCCTAAAAATTGACCACGCTATCCAATGCATCATCGGCATCTTTGTGGATGAAATTCGTTTATGTGGAAGTAATTTATGGACTTAATCGATAGCTGTCTTTCTGGAAGGACCTATCCTTTTTTTAATACGTAATCCAAAGCCTCGTCTTTGATTTCAGCCTTCGATTTACGATTATTTTGAAGCAGCCATTCATTTAGACGATTGATATCAAAAAATATCAATTTACCATTTGGTTTGCTGTGAGGAACGATTCCAGCCGAGGTTAACTTGTACAAATAACTTCGAGAAATACCCGTGTAATTACAAGCCTCTTCCAAAGTAAGTACCTGTTTTGTACCTAATAATAAACTCTCGATTCTATCGAGTTTTTCTTGAATTGTGATACTTTCCATCCTAATTTTTTCGCTGTGCAAAACTCTATAGAGTATATATTTTTCTCAGTATAATTCTTGAATTAAAGGTATAAATAACGAGTCTAAAATAAGATTGAAAGTATTGTTACTTATTCACAATAATCACAAGTACAGATACTTAACTTCATTTACGATTAAATGAGTTTAAATTTTATTGCCATTATAAAATTGAATCATAAATAGTTCAACTTGACATTATATATATTTGAGCTGGAAATCCAAGATTCTGAGTTATTAACAATTAAGCAGTTTCTAAAATGTTTAATTCCAACGTCGGGACTAAATTTGCCGCTTCTTTCATTTTCTTGTCAATTATTTTGGCATAGATTTCAGTAGTCCTTATTTCCTTATGCCCTAAGCGTTTTGAGACTGTATAGATGTCCGCCCCATTTTCGAGTAATAATACTGCGTTAGTGTGGCGAGCAGAATGAAAAGTAATATGCTTGGTTATACCAGCAAACATACACCATCGCAGTAGTTGAAGATTCATATGCGCACTATAACGCAAGTTAGTGAAAACCCTATCTTTTGGGTCAGAACGTTCGCCTAACAATTCTCTGGCTTGTTTAGAGATATATAGATATTCCATACCCTCGGTCTTTTTCTGTTTAAAGACTATACGGAAAATTTCATTACCAGAATTGTCAATTCCTTCGTCCCTAACTTCAGACCACGTTAGCTTATGAATATCCGACCATCTTATGCCTGTTAATGCAGAAAATAGAAAGGCTTGTTTGAAAACTTTAATCTTGCAAGGTGTTTTTGCAAGGCTTTTTAATTCATCTGAAGTTAGATATTCTCTTTTGGATTCACCCATTGCAAACCCTTTAACTTTAACAATAAGATTTTCTTTCAAATAGCCTTCTTCAAATGCAGCTCGCATACACGCCTTAAATTTATTGAAATAGGTATGCTTCGTATTTTGAGATAAGTTTTTCTCGCTCTTAGTTACGGCAACAGTATCAAGGTGTTTTTTAAACCCTTTTATAAAATCAATATTAATGTCATTAAACGTAGTGGTGTAAGGGCAATATCTTTCGATGTGTTTCTGTGCTGCATCCCAATTATCGTAGTTACCCTTTGTTTGATAACGTTCTTCCTTTTTAAGGTTGTAGAACTCTATAAAACTTGTCCTTCCTCTTGAATTATTCTGAATTTTATATTTACCCTGATAGACTTCGGCTTTACGGATAGCTAATATTTGTTGTGCCAACTCAAGCTGTTCTTTGTTTTTCTTTCTTTCAGAAGCTGTATTAGGAATAGTAATAAGATAAAGCTCTAAGTACTCAAATTCTCGGATATGCTTTATCTTTCCCTCGGTAGTAGTTTTATGACCTTTATAGTATTCGATATAGAGGCTCGTTTTTCCACTTTTTAATTTCTTCTTTCTTAGATGGATTTTCATAACAGGTGTAATTTTTACACCTCAGGTGTAAAAAATAATTTCGAGGTGTAAATTAGATGTAATAAAAGTATGAAAATCGGATAACCAAGAGAAAGTAAAACTTCGAGAGTTATTAACAGTCATTTGATTTACAGGCAATTAAACCCAATTGAAATCAAATAATATTAGCAACTATTTCCCGATACAGAAATTAGCAAAAATATTCCCCAACAAATCATCGTTGGTTATTTCACCAGTGATTTCCCCAAAATGAAATAATGCTTGTCTAATGTCGATTGCCATAAGGTCTCCGCTCAATCCTGCGTCGATACCTTCTTGTACTTTATTGATTTCTTCGAGCGCTTTTAATAGTGCATCGTAGTGGCGAGTATTTGTAACAATGGTTTCATTGTTTCGCAAAGCTCCCGTGTTCACAAAATTGAGCAGTGTCGTTTTTAATTCTTCAACACCTTCGCCGTTTTTTGCTGAAATGGTTAACAAATTTGTAATTTTTGATTTCAATTTTGAAATTTCTGACTCTGAAAGTCTGTCAATTTTATTTGCAATTACAACTAACTTTTTTTGCGGATATTTATTTTTAATTTTAGCAATTTCTATATTGAATTTTTCTATTGCTTTTTCATCAATTTCTTCTGCATTAAAAAGATAAATCACTACCTGCGCTTGCTCAATTTTTTCAAAAGTTTTTTTAATTCCTAGACCTTCAATGGTATCGGTTGTCTCTCTAATTCCTGCGGTGTCTATAAAACGAAAGCTTATTCCACCAATATTTATTTCGTCTTCAATGGTGTCCCTCGTAGTCCCTGCAATGTCGCTCACAATAGCGCGCTCTTCATTTAATAGTGCGTTGAGCAATGTCGATTTTCCCACATTAGGTTCGCCCACAATCGCTACCGGAATCCCATTTTTCAATACATTTCCTGTGGCAAAAGAGTCAATCAATCTTTTTAAAACCAATGTGATTTTGGATATTAATTTCTGAAAATCATCACGGTTTGCAAATTCTACATCTTCTTCAGCAAAATCCAATTCTAATTCTATCAACGATGCAAAATTGAGCAGCTCTTCCCGAAGTCGTTTAATTTCAGAAGAAAAACCGCCACGCATTTGTTGAATGGCAAGTTGGTGTGAAGCTTCGGAATCACTTGAAATTAAATCGGCTACTGCTTCGGCTTGGCTTAGATCCATTTTTCCATTTAAGAATGCACGTAGTGTAAATTCGCCAGCAGTGGCCATTCTAGCACCTTTACGAAGACATAATTGGATAATTTCTTGTTGGATAAACGAGCTTCCGTGGCAGGAAAATTCTACCACATCTTCGCCCGTATAACTATTTGGGTTTTTAAAAATCGTTGCGAGCACTTCATCAATCACCCGACTGCCTTCTTTTATATGGCCAAGATGAACAGTGTGTGTTTTTTGTTCTGCGAGCTTCTTTTTTGAAACCGAATGAAAAATTTGTGAGGCTATTGTAATTGCTTCATCTCCCGAAATTCTAATAACGGCAATGGCTCCCGCACCAGAAGGTGTGGCAAGTGCGACAATGGTTTCTTGGTGCGTCATGGTGGCAAAAATAAGTATTTTAATATCAGTACTATTTCCGAAGTATAAAAAAAAGAGACTCCATAATGAAGTCTCTTTTGTAACTAAGTGAATAATTTTGATTATTCAATAATCAATTTTTTAGTCCCAAGACTTGTTTTGTTTTCGAGTACATTGATAAGATATATTCCAGAGGACATTCCTGTTAGGTCCATTCTATTTGCTGATGAAAAGTCATCAACTTGAACACTTTTAACACGTCTGCCTAGATTGTCATAAACCTCAATAGTCGTTGCATTTTGAATATCATTTAAGTCCACATAAAATATTCCTGTTGATGGATTGGGATATACAGAGAAATTTGACGCATATAATACCTCATCAGCGCCTAAAGTAATATCGGTTGGTGCGTTACCAAAAGTTATGAAATAAGATGAAACAATAAGGTGTGGATTAAAGCCATCATCGCAGTTATTACAAGTCGTTCCAGTGATACAATCTGGATTGTTGGGGTGACAAAAATCAACATAATCCTCATCAAAACGATATTTTAAAAGCAACGAAGGTTCATTAACCAATGCCCCCATATCATAATCAAAAAATTGTGCAATTGAACCAGGACACCATCCAGCTCTATCAAATTGCCATGTACCGTTTTGTGGGCTACAACCATCTGGATTTGGATTACAATCATTCCAATTGTTTTGCTCAAATGTTTCTTCATTATTCACTAGAATATGATGCGTATCATTGTGAAATTCGGCAGCATTTGCCGTGTTGTTATCTCCCCAACCATGACCAGTTGATACTAATTTTATCTTAGCTGCTTCTGTGCTTTCTGATACATCTATGTTAAAATATTCTGTAGGTTGTAGGTTTGCCATATCACCAAATTGGTAGGTTTGATACCACAATTTTGAGACCGTACTATAGGGATATTCGGGAGCGCCTGCGCGATAATCGAGTAGGAGTGTGTATAGAAAACCGTTTCCTTGAGTTCCTAGATTTACTCTAAATTTTGTCTTACCCGCAAGCAAAGAAGCAAAATCGGTTAAATCAATTTCGCTCTCACAAGCAACTCCGTAAGGTGTTAGGTATCTAATTATTTCAAACCATTCTCCATCTTTACCTTGAGCTTCAACCGAAGATACTCTATCCCAAGGATCACAACCACCAATAGGACAGTCGATAATCAATGAAGCTGTAATTTGGTCAAAAGCTCCAATAGAGCTTGGTAATTCTGCTTCAACAGTCACCGTGGGAATATCACCTTTTACCCAAACTTGGTCTGTTGCCACTGCTGAAACATCACTAACTGAAGCGGTAACATTCACTGTAGTCGTCACTGTATTTTCTACATTAAAATTATTGGTTCCTTTTACTTCAATGTCAAAACTGCCATATGAGCTTGGAGTCCACCATCCTGTGTAAAACCCATTCTCATGGTCTGTTAAAGTTACATCAGTACCATCAATAGTAACAGATACTTCTTCAATTGAAAACAACTCTGGATATTCAATAGATGCACTAACCGCTACTTGAAGAGGAATCAATGAAGGAGCATATACATTGCCAGCTAATGGGTGATTTAATTCTGCCATAACAACTACGTTTGCAGGGTCGAGCACTTCAAAATTAACCGTAACGTCCTGTGCAGGGTCAAAATCACCATTCCCGGGTTGTGATGCCCGTACAACTACGGTACCTGCAGTACCATCTAAAGTAACCAAATCTCCAGCTACGGCAGCAGGTCCTGAAACAATCTCATAAATTACCGGTAGTCCAGACGTTGCAGTAGCTTCTAATTGAAATGGTGCGTCTGTTATTAATTTGTTGGGCACTTGCGGAAAATTGATAGCTTGCGCACCAGATTCTAACATCCCGTCAAAATTTGACGTATTTCCCATTAAGGCAAAATTTAATAAATTAGAGTGTTTATTGGCATCACTACTAATATCGAATAGTTGCGTAATATTTGTGTTATTGCCTCCTGGAGTCCCTTGATTAAACTTGTAATAAATTTGAAGACCCGCCTCGTTGCCCAAAAGTTCATTGGCAATCATGTCTTGAATTTGAGTTTGAGTAAGCGCTGTATTCCATAAAGAAACCTCATCTGCACGACCCTTAAAAATAAAATTGAATCCCGGTTGTAAACATTTACCTATTGTAAATGGGCGATCCATAGATTGAAACGTTCCAGATGCTGGACTACTCCCTACTGAAGTTCCGTCCACAAAAAGCTCAACGGTAGTCTCGTTAAAAACCCACGCCACGTGTTGCCATACTCCAGCTTGTATTGTTCCGGCAGGCGCCACAACTTGGTGTAGACCAGTAGTAGTAATAACCCTGCACTCAACAGTACCATTGTTTAGCTGTATTAAATACATTTCGCCATTGCCAGTTCCTCCGCCTCTTATACTCATCATTCCAGAACCATAGATAAGCTCGTCTGTATAAAACCACCCTGCCATTGAAATGGTGTTAGAACCATTTACATAAGAGGCGCCGTTGGTAAGTTCGGTGTAATCATCTACTCCATCAAAGTGCAGATATTGGTTGGATTGTGCTACAATTTGTTGTGCAGAAAAAAAGCTGCATATTAAAGCTATTGCAAGATAAATTCTTTTCATAATATTTTGTTAATTTTTGAGGTAGTAAAAATAACAAAACTATTTTTTAAACTGTTCAAAATTAGAATTATGTATTACTAATTTAGGTTAAAAAGAAAAAGTTTTATTTCAACTTCGGAAATATTGAATATTTAAAACCTGATAATCAATGTTTAAAAATAGGTTTTGTAACATTAATACTACCTTTGCTACAAATACATCGAAATACAAATCAAACAATGGATTCAAAAAATTCAAATGATAATTTCAAACCTGTGATAAAGCAACTTGCTTTATTTGTAGGTGTCGCCATAGTAGCTTATATTATTGCCACAGTCGTTATTAATCTTTTAAAGTCATAGTCATGGAAGTGCTCAATCAAACCCAAAAAGTAGAAGACCGAAATCTTTTAATCATTACGCATTTATTGCAGCTTTTAACATATGTTACTGGATTTGGTGGGCTAATTGCACCCTTAATAATTTGGGCTTCCAAAAAGGATACGATAGAAGATATGGATATTCACGGAAAGCAAATCATCAATTTTCAAATAAGTTTAATCGTATATGCCATTATTAGCATCCCAATGATATTGGCTCTTGGATTAGGAATTTTGATGTTAATTGCAGTAGGTTTTCTAGGTTTCATAATGCCCATCGTAAATGCCATTAAAGCCTCGAACGGTGAGATGCCAAATACTTTTGGAACGATTACTTTTTTGAAATAAACTTCTTTCAAAAAACGTAGTTTACTTTCAAGCTTGTATAAAAATTGAGAGGTTCTCCCGGATAAAAATATCTTGGAGCCGTATTTCCAAATGACGTGGCATTGATCAATATGGATGAAGCGTATTTTTCATTGGTAATATTATTTATACCTGCTGAAATAATAGCCGTTAAATATTTATAGATTTCTTTTTTAAATCCAGTTTGCACATTAACTACTTGGTACGAATCACTGAATAATGAGTTATCATCTGTGATGGGTTGGCTGCCTATATATTGATAATTTGTGTTGGCGTACAAACCATTTTCGTGGTAAAATCTCAATCCAGCGGTAATCTTTTTATCGGGTACTCCCGTCAAATCATTTCCAGAAAAATCATTATCTCCATCCACAAAATCAATGAATTTATGTGCACTAAATTCGGTGTTTACATAGATATCTATTTTTATGTTTTTCGAAATAGAATTTTTATAATTGACCGAAAGTTCTAACCCTTTATGTTCTGTTTTTCCTGCATTTCTACCAATAAATTGGTCATCACCCACACGTTCGGCTACCAACAAATCTTGAATGGATAGGAGGTACCCACTTAATTCAACATTCAATTTATTTTTAAAAAAAGAAGTTTTGCTACCCATTTCATAATTCCATCCTTTTTCTGGAGCGATTTCGGGATTGATAATTCCGTCGGGAGTTAATGTTTCTTCAACACTGGGATAATTAAATCCACGACTCACATTTCCGAAGAACGTAAATTGATTATTGAGTGCATACACTAAGTTGAAATTAGGCGCGAATATCGTTTCAAAATCTCTATTTGCACTTCTGTTTTCTGGTCCTTGGGTAAACAAATCTGAATATTGATAATTGGTTTTATTTACATTGAGTCCGATTTCGGTTTTTAACTTTGGAGTTAGTGAAAAATTCACGGTACCAAATACATTTACGCTTGTTCTCTTTTCTTTGTTATCGCTCAGCATTTCTCCCTCTAAGCTTCCAAATCCGTTATTTATTTCATACAAATTTTCAATCGTTTCCCAATTATAAATATCTTGATTCCATTCTGTGCCAAGATTGATTGTTGTTGTTCCGTTTCGGTTAAAATAATCTTTTGTGAAAACACTTCTCACACCATATCCATTTGTAAATTGGTCGAGAATATTAAAAGGGCGAGGTTCGTAGGAGTCTAAATAGGAGTAGTAAATACTGGTTGTGTTGCTAATGGAAGAAGAAATTTTAGACTCCAAATTAAAGCCCGCAGTTATTGAATTATTGTCTTCAAAACCTTTTGCTTGTCCCCACGTAAAAGCCGCCTGTGCAGGGTCTTCTTCAAAATCCTCCCGAGAAAGTGAACTGGCAATATGTGCAAACGTATTGAAATGTTGTAACAAAAAACCGATTGAAAAATTATCATCCAAAGTCGACTTTATCGCGAGTAAATAACTGTTTCTGTAATAGGCATTATTTTCTCGAAATCCTTTAGATTCCAAATGGTCGTAACTATAGAGAACACTTAAATTTTCATCTTCGATTGCTAGATTTGTGGTGTGCTTGAACAAACCAAATGACCCCACGGTAAAATTGTTTTGTAAAGAAAGTCCGTCTGCTTCGGGTTTTTTTGTGGAGAGCAATAAGGTGCCGCCCAAGTTGGTCCCAAACTGGGTTGCTTTCGGTCCTTTTACAATTTCGAAATAGCCTATGTCGCTTGTATTGTAACTATCTATTGAAGTTTCCCCAGCACCATTTGTAATGGGAATTCCGTTGAAATAAGCTCTTATCTTGTTTGTCCCGAACAATGTTCTTGAACCCACACCACGTATGGTAATTCTGTTGGTATTTATCGCCCCACTTTGAATATAAACTCCGGGTGTCTGGTTGACAACATCTACAAGGTCAACAGGGCTAAATTGAGATATTTCGTCTTTGGTTATCATCGTTGTTGGAGCAATGGTACCACTATCTTTTAAAAATGTTGCAGAGAGTATTATGGTTTGTAACGTTTCAGAAACTAGAGAATCTTGCTTTACATTTGATGACTTTTCTGAAATTTCTTGCGCATTGACCTTATGTAAACAAAAGACGGCCAAACAAACGGCCGCCAGTGTAATTTTTATAAATTTCATTAATGTGCTTTATTTAGAGTAGCTCACTTTCCAGATAACGCCTCCGGTATCATCATTGACCAATAAATCTCCTTGAGTGGTTTCAGTTACTTCTACGGGACGACCATAAACTGTTGAGCCATCTCCATCAGCTACAAAACCTGTCAAAAAATCTACTGGCATGGATGTGGGTTTACCATTTTCAAAAGGGATAAAAACTACTTTATATCCTGAAAAGTTTTTACGGTTCCAAGAACCGTGTTGTCCTACAAATGCTCCGTTTTTATAGTTTGAAGGAAAAGTGTCACCCGTGTAGAAAGTAAATCCTAATGATGCAGTGTGATTCCCAGCGGGAACATCTGGAACAATGGCTCTTGCTACCAATTTTTCATCAATGCTATCCATCATTCTTGGGTCAATTATTTGCCCATAATAAGAATATGGCCATCCATAAAACCCGCCTTTTTGAACACTTGTGGCATAATCTGGCACAAGATTATTTCCCAATTTATCGCGCTCATTCACTGCCGTCCATAAATCTCCAGTAATTGGATTCCAATCCATCCCCACAGGATTTCTAAGCCCGCTGGCATAAACTATTTCATTGCTGCCATCGAGATTGACCTCTAAAATATTTGCGCGGCGTATTTCCTCTTTCATCCCATGTTCTGCCACATTACTTGCAGAACCTACTGAAATGTAAATTTTATCTTTTGACTTGTTGGTAATTATATTTCTCGTCCAGTGGTTATTGTAACCTCCGGCAGGTAATGAAACTATTTTTTCTCCAGTTACATTCTTTAAATTGGTTTGTCCCGTTTTGTAAGCGTACCTCATCAAACCATCTGTATTTGCAACATAAAAATAATCTCCAACAATCAACATTCCGAAGGGTTGATTTAAGTCTTCCAAAAATGGCTCTCTGATTTCAAACTCGCCATCATTATCAGCATCCCGTAGAATAGTGATTCTATTTGCGCTATTTCGAGTGTTTGATTCTACTACAAAATAGTCATTGTTTGGCGCAATATAGGTGCTTCGTGGATTATCAAAACCTTCGGCAAATTTCGAAACTGTAAATCCAGTGGGTGCTTTTGGTAACGTATTTTCTGGCCAATCCTCCATTGTTGAAATTTTTGCTACCGATTCTGTAGCATAGGGTGCCGCCAATTCTAGCGTTCCAACAGTTGTTTCCACCGTACTTGGTGCATATTGATTGTCTGCTAATTCTGGGTTAGATTTCGCTTTTTGGTCACCTATAAATTGTTTGCACGAGGTCATTAAAACAAAGCAGGACAGTGTGATAATAGTGATGGTATTTTTCATAATTTTTTTAATTTAATTGAAAATACTCGTATCCAACCATATTTAAAAATCAGAATTCAATTTTTATAGTTTCTTTAACTCTTCGTTATCCTAAAACCAAAAAACCTCCCAAAATTCAAATAGAATCTTGGGAGGTTTTTAATGTATTTATAAACTCCAGCTAAAAGTATAACGTACTTTAAGCTATTAACTATTAAGCATCACTGGCATAACAAGCATTGTAACTTGTTCACCTTCGTCAAGACCATCGGTTGGTGTTAGAATTCCTGCTCTGTTAGGTAAGCTCATTTCTAAGCTAACTTCGTCGCTCGTAAGGTTGTTCAACATTTCGGTAAGGAAACGTGAATTAAACCCAATTTGCATATCATCACCTTGGTACGCACATGTTAAACGCTCTTCGGCCTTGTTACTGTAGTCAATATCTTCTGCTGAAATATTAAGCTCAGCACCAGCGATTTTTAATCTAATTTGGTGTGTAGTTTTATTACTGAAAATAGACACACGACGCACACTATTTAAAAACTGATTTCGGTCGATGGTCAATTTATTCGGGTTCTCTTTTGGGATTACTGCTTCATAATTAGGGTATTTTCCATCGATTAAACGACAGATTAACACCGTATTTTCAAAGCTGAATTTCGCATTACTCTCATTATATTCAATCGAAACTTCATCCTCACTACCCGCAAGAATACTCTTTAAAAGGTTTAAAGGTTTCTTCGGCATAATGAATTCGGCAGTTTCGCTCGCTACCACATCTGTACGGTTGTATTTTACAAGTTTATGTGCATCGGTAGCGACAAAGGTTAAGCCTTCTGTCGAAAATTGGAAAAACACACCGCTCATCACGGGGCGCAAGTCGTCATTTCCGCTTGCAAAAATCGTTTTGCTAATCGCCGTGGCAAGGATATCTCCTTGTACAATTGTTGATGATGGATCTTTCAATTCTACCGCAGATGGAAATTCATCTCCAGCTGCGTATGCTAATGCATATTTACCGTGATTGCTGCTAATTTCAACAGTATTATTATCTTCAACAGTGAACGTCAATGGTTGCTCTGGGAACGTTTTTAAAGTATCCAATAACAAACGTGCAGGAATACAAACCATTCCTTTTTCACTGCTTTCTACGTCTAGGTGCGAAGAAATAGTTGTTTCTAAATCGGATGCTGAAACCCGCAGCGAATTTCCGTCAAGGTCAAAAAGAAAATTATCTAGAATAGGGAGGGTGTTATTATTATTGATAATCCCACCAAGCACCTGTAGTTGCTTTAGTAAATATGAACTCGAAACAATGAATTTCATGTATTAAAATTTCTGAGGTTTATTAAAATTGCGCCAGCAAGTTGCCATGCGCGGTTGAAAGACAAATATATTCCAAAACAAAGCTATTTAAAAACGAACTTATTAACACTTAGCGTGCATATTTCTTTCTTCGGAAATAGGTAAATATCAAACCAAAGAGTGCTAATAAAACTAACGGAACGCCAATAGTCAAGGCTTGCCAAAAGCCTCGCTCTTGTGTTGTTTTTTGAAGGTCTAAAAATGGAATCGCGATTTCCTTGGTACGTATGTTTATAAGTCCCGTATCATCCAATAGATAGTTCACGGTGTTCAGCAGAAAATCTTTATTTCCGTACATCGTTTGCGTCATTTTATCAAATCCCAGCGGCAGCGGTCTATTTTTTTCAAATCCATTTTTGATGATATCGCCATCACTCACAATGACCATTTTTGTATCGATACCCTCATCTTTTGCAATGTTTTCTTCGGACCCGCCTGCAGTCGTGGCAGGAATTTTAAATGGTTTCACCCTATTTTTTAATGCCGAAGTAAATCGTCCTTCGAGCAAAACAGCTAATGGTTTTACACCTGCTGAAAATTCCTGCGGATTGGGGCCTTCGTTTACAATTTCTAAAAAGTTGGGGATGGCAGTGTCAAAGTTAATTTCGTGTGGAACAATAGAAAGACTCGTAATAGGCGAGGAGGTAAGTAACACCGTTTTTTTGATGCCATTATCCAACAATTCCATTGGTGCTGTATATTCAAATTTAACACCTTCAATGTTAGTAACAATGGGGTGTTCGTTTGAACTTGAAGATAACGGAAAGTAAAACCATGGATAGCGGTTGTATTGCGAATTTTCTTCGGTTCCCTGAGCTAGAACTATGGGGACACTGTACAAATCTTTAACGAGCGATTGATTGATACGAATGCCGTATTTGAAGAACAATTCATTCAAATTCAAATTATCACCAATTATGTAATTTTTTCCTGTGCTCGGATCTTGCTTCTGAAATAAAATATCGGTAAGCCATAGCGAAGCGCCGCCATTCATAATATATTGGTCAAGCACATAGCGTTCGCTATCGTTAAAACTTTCGGTGGGTTTTGCGATGACGATTAAATCATATTTCAGCAAAGAAGCCAACGTTCTTTGAGGAGCTGTTGCAACTGAATCTAGAGTAAAAGGGGCAATACGATAGGTCTCTTTTATCGTTGTTAAAAAGTCGGCAATTTGACGGTCTTCAAGTTCACCGTTTCCTTTGATGATGGCGATACTTTTTTTCTTTGGGTTGACCACTTTGTTGAAACCGTCTGCAAAAGTGTATTCAAGGTTTTGAATGGAACCATTTACACGTTCTTCTGGCGTAGCTCCGAGTACATTTTTTAGCAAAGGAATTTTAACCGTCTTTCCATTATAATAAGCCAATGCCCAAGGATAAATGCGCTCCACCGAAGTTTTTCCACCGTCACGCACTTGCACTTCGGCGGGTGTGAGTCCAAGTTCAAAAAGCTGTCTTTCCACTTCACTGGTATTTTCTTCGCCTTCTAGTGGGTTTGTAAATTTGTATTGGATGTTTCGGTTAACAGATGTAAATTCTTCTAATAGTTGACGCGTTTCGCTTTGCAAACGTCTAAATTCTGAAGGAAAATTTCCCTCTAAAAACACTTCAACCACGAGTGGCGAATCTACAGTAACGATAGTTTGTTTTGCGGCTTTGGACAATGTATAACGCCCATCTTGCGTAAGGTCAAATCGCTTATAAACATAATTGCTCACGATGTTTATCAATACAACTCCGATGATTAAATATGCGATATGTTTTAGGTTTTTTCTAGTCATCATTTTGTACTCTTTAATTTGACAACTGTAAAACCTAAAAACAGAAACGC
The DNA here is from genome assembly GCF_051252435.1 of Patiriisocius sp. Classification (NCBI taxonomy): domain Bacteria; kingdom Pseudomonadati; phylum Bacteroidota; class Flavobacteriia; order Flavobacteriales; family Flavobacteriaceae; genus Patiriisocius; species Patiriisocius sp. The sequence goes on from NZ_JBPOFW010000008.1 coordinate 88,507, forward strand.
TACACTTAAAAAGTAAATAATATCACGGGTGTCAATCACGCCACGAGCTACACTGTCAAAATGTTTTTTCATTCCAAATTGCTCAATAATGGAAGCTGTTGACGACAATTGCGCCATTGCATCAAAACCGTAATAAAAGATAAAACAAAGTAAGACTGCAATGATAAAAGCAACAATTTGATTTGAAGATAATGTAGATGAAAATATGCCAATAGCAGTGTAAGCCAATACTAAAAATAGTAACCCAATATAGGAGCCAATAGCGCTGCCTACATCAAAATTACCGACAGGATTTCCCAAACTAGAAATCGCGTAAACATAAAGCAGCGTAGGTATTAGTGCAATAACAATTAAAATTACTGCACCAAAATATTTGCCAAATACAATGTTTTTTAAAGAAATGGGCTTCGTAACGAGTAGTTCTAAAGTTCCCAGTTTAATCTCATCGCTAAAGGCTCTCATTGTGACTGCTGGAATTAAAAAAAGCAATACCCAAGGTGCTAATTCAAAAAAAGGCGCGAGGTCTGCAAAAGTGCTATCTAGAATGTTATAATTGCCTTGAAATACCCATAAAAACAATCCATTAATCAATAAGAAAACCCCAATCACTAAGTACCCGATGGGTCCCGCGAAAAAGTTTGTAATTTCTTTTTTAATTAGTGCAAGCATACTTTAAATTCTTATTTACCTGTAAAAAGTGTGTCCACGCTCCAGGCTGCGGCTTTAGAACGAAACATAGGTTTTGTTGTTGCCCATACGCCTTTAAAAAGTTCACTGTTTCTATAGTTTTCTAAATCGGTTTCGTCATTCCAGCGGCTGTATGTGAAAAATATTGTGGGGTTGTTTTTGTCTCTATATAATTCCAAAAACAGACATCCCTCAAAATTTCGGATTTGATATTTTACCGTTTCAAAATTAGAGAGAAATTGAGAGATTTTATCCTCTTGGAATTCCATTTTTACAATTCGTGTGAACATTATTTAATCAAATTTTACGACGATAGTATCTCGATATTCCAAACCAAACAGCGTTGATGCACTTCCCACGGTTGCTGGATTACTTTTGTAAATGGCGAGTTCAAGATAGTTTGAGCTATTCCACAAAGCAATCTTTTTTCCATCTTCGTCACGTTTTCCAACGGGAATATTAAAATCTATGGCGTCACTATAGTGACTGTGTATTTTGGTAAAGTTTGCTCTTCGGGCGGTTACTTTAAAATTTCGGCCTTTGCCTACTTCTTCAAATGTGGTACGATTGATATTGCTAATCACATTTCCGTAGTTATCAATATATATTACGGTGCCAATAATCTGTCCGTTTTCAAGATTGATTGCTGGTTTTATACCTGTAAGTTGTTTAAGCGTTTCAATCTTTTTACCAATAATTTCCAGTGTTCCACCACGCGCGATATGGCAGGCAACTTTAACGAAAACGTCAAGCACAGGAAAGTTGGTAACCACTTTGTTGTGTATGTTTATTTCTACGATTTTTTCTGGATTTATCTCATTGGCGAGCATGGAAATAATTCCGTTGTCCGCACAGATAAAATAGTGCCCATCGAGTAAAACGGCAATATGTTTATTTTCAGGATGCAATTCGCTATCAATACCTATAATATGAATCGTTCCCTTCGGAAAACTGTTGTAAGCATTTTGAATAATGTATGCAGCCTCCGTGCTATGAAATGGAGAAATAGAATGTGAGATATCAACAATTTTTACATCTGCCAATTCTGTATAAATTGCCCCTTTTACAGCGCCCGCAAAGTGGTCTTTTTCGCCAAAATCTGTAGTAAGCGTTATAATGGGCATAAAAATTGTTGATATTTTGTTGAAACTCGCACTACAAAAATAAACTACTTTTAAAGGTATAAAAACTATATTTACACTATAAAGGTAATCTTATAAACATACATTTAAACACCTATCGCTTTTGAACGAACTAATCATTGAATTAACTGAAATCAGCCCAAGAGACTTTTTTGGCTTGCAAAACTCAAACATAGATTTATTAAAGAAATATTTCCCAAAATTAAAAATTGTCGCTAGAGGAAGTAAAATAAAAGCCTACGGCGATGAGGAAGTTTTAGAAGAGTTTGATAAAAAAATTACCATGTTGCTTGAGCATTATGCCAAGTATAATAAGATTGACGAAAATAGCATAGAGCGCGTTCTTACTAGTAATAGCAGAGATGATTACGAAAGCGCACCGGGAAGCAATCAAATCCTTGTTCACGGTGTTAGCGGAAAAATTATAAAACCACAAACTGTTAATCAAAGAAAACTCGTAGAGTCTTCGCGTAAAAACGATTTGGTTTTTGCCGTAGGGCCAGCAGGTACTGGTAAAACTTATACTGGTGTCGCACTCGCGGTTCAAGCGTTGAAAGCAAAGCAAGTAAAGCGAATTATCCTTACAAGGCCTGCCGTTGAAGCAGGGGAGAACCTAGGTTTTTTACCTGGCGATTTAAAAGAAAAATTAGACCCATATATGCAACCTTTATACGACGGTTTGCGTGATATGATTCCTGCCGAAAAACTAGAACAGTATATTGAAAATGGTACTATTCAAATTGCGCCGCTTGCTTTTATGCGTGGACGCACGCTCGACAATGCCTTTGTAATTCTCGATGAAGCCCAAAACACGACCCATGCCCAAATGAAAATGTTTTTGACGCGTATGGGTAAAAGTGCCAAGTTTATGATTACAGGAGACCCCGGCCAGATAGATTTACCACGTCGTGTTATCTCTGGGTTGAAAGAAGCTTTACTCGTTTTAAAAGATACAGAAGGCGTTGGCATCGTTTATTTGGATGATAAAGATATTATCCGCCATAAATTGGTTAAGAAAATAATCGCTGCATACAAGAGCATTGAAAATTTAGATTCGTAATATTTTTTCTTCGGAAATTTTAAGGGTGGAAAATAATTATAGAATGAAAAAATAATTTTGACTAAAGTCTTTCAGAAATTTTACTCGATTTGAAAATAAGGAATCGGATATACTTTATGACTTTGCGAAACAAATTTCAATTTAGGGCCACATTTACCTTCATATTTATTTTCTTTGAAAATCCATTTATTATTGAGAAATTTATCAATCACGATTAAATAAACAATTATTATGAAAAATACTATCGCATTTACAGTTTTGGCATTTATGAGTTTTAGTTTGTTCGCACAAATTTCAGAAGCGAAGAAAGCCACATTTTTTATAAATGTTTATATCAATCAGGATAAAGATATCCGTCTCGAGAAAGATATAGTTGCTTTTGAAAATATAAGAAACGAGGTGGAGAAATTAGTATCTAGTAAAATGACCAATAATAAGAATATTGTGTATCGCATTTATGCAGATAACTCTGTAGATGAAAATTATATTGATTCGGTTGAACAAAAAATGTTGAATGGCAAACCAAATGCCGAGATAATGCGCTTTCTTTTGGACAAAGGAAGCATTGATATCAATGGTCCAAATTGGTTTCAGAAATTAGAAGCTGTAAAACTTGAAAAAGTTAAAGGATAATTTTTAGCTATCAATATTATATTAATTTCGATTTCAGAATCATAACTCGTAACCTTTATTTTTACAATGAACACCATCATCAAAACCAATTTTAATTTTCCGGGACAAAAAAACGTGTATCATGGTAAGGTACGTTCAGTTTATACATTGGAAAATGATCAATTGTTAATGGTCGCTACAGATAGATTGAGTGCGTTTGATGTGGTGATGCCAAAGGGCATACCTTATAAAGGACAAATCCTCAATCAGATTGCTACAAAAATGATGAAGGATACGGAGGATTTGGTACCCAATTGGTTAACGGCAACACCCGACCCCAACGTGGCAATAGGTGAAGCTTGCGAACCTTTTAAAGTTGAAATGGTTATCCGTGGATATATGAGTGGTCATGCCGCAAGAGAGTATAAAGCTGGAAAAAGAATATTGTGTGGTGTGCCAATGCCAGAGGGGATGAAAGAGAATGATAAATTTCCCAGTCCTATTATTACACCCGCTACAAAAGCCGAAATGGGTAATCATGACGAAGATATTTCAAGAGAAGATATTTTGAAGAGAGGGATTGTTAGCGAAGAAGATTATTTGGTTTTGGAAGATTACACACGCAAATTATTTAAAAGGGGTAGTGAAATCGCAGCAGCCCGCGGATTGATATTGGTAGACACTAAATATGAATTTGGTAAAACCAAAGACGGAAAGATTGTTTTGATAGACGAAATCCACACGCCAGATTCTTCACGTTATTTCTACGCAGAGGGCTACCAAGAGCGCCAAGATAAAGGAGAGGCTCAAAAACAATTGTCAAAAGAGTTTGTACGCCAGTGGCTCATTGCAAATAATTTTCAAGGTCTAGAAGGTCAAACAGTTCCAGAAATGAGCGATGATTATATAAAAACTGTTTCAGAACGTTACATTGAATTGTATGAAAACATCACTGGCGAAACTTTCGTCAAGGCTGATGTTTCAAATATAGAAGCACGTATTGAAAACAATGTATCATCTTACCTTAATAGTTAAACACATTTCTTCCACTTTAAAATAACTTTTTTCAATAAGTTTAATTTCACAAATAGGAAATAACTATAAAAACTGATTTTCTACTTTTCAAAAACCGTGTTTTTGTTAAAGTTATGCAAATACCCAATACAGCAGGGTATTTTGCTTTTTTATGTATATTAAATTCTTACAGTATTCGGTGCTTAATTCATTTATATTCAGCCATTAAGTTCGATACTTTAGGTTTCTTATAATTTTGTTAAAATTCTGAAAATCAAATAATTTAACTCTTTTTAACAAAACCGAGTATGTTTCTCTCTCGTACCTTATGGTAAGTAAAACTCCATTTATTTTAAACTGGGGATAACTAACTTTAAAATATATATACTATGAGAAACACATTTACTCGAAATCTTTTCTTATCGATTTCATTTTTACTAACGACATTTTTGTCATTTGGGCAGTTTACTGTGACCAATGGCAATGACTCAGGACCTGGTTCTTTGCGACAAGCAGTTGCGGATGCCAACGCGATGGTTGGAGCAAACACAATTTCAATAGGTTTATTTATAAATCCTACATTGACAACCGGTGACATTGAGATTACAAGACCATTAACAATTACTGCTTCTGGAAGCATTATTGACGGGTCTGGGCTCGATAGAATTTTTACTGTTACAAATGCAACCTCATTATCAATTACCAATGTTACATTCCGTAACGGTGTTGCTGCTAATGGTGGTGCCATATATAGTGAGAACACAGATCTCGATATTAATGGATGTACTTTTAATGATAATACTGCAAACGGTGCCCCTGGTAGCGGAGGGGCTATCTTTAATACTGGTACCGGTATCTTAGATATTAACGCGGGTTCTTTTAGAAGAAACATAGCAAACAGAGCAGGTGGAGCCATTGAGGTTCAATCTAGTGAAAACCTTATTGTTACAGGAAATACAGTTTTTCTTAATAATGAAGCTACAGGAACTCCAGGAAACGGTGGAGCTATCCATATTACTGGAGCAGCAAATTCTACATTATCTGCTAGATTTTTAAGAAATACAGCAGCTAATGAAGGTGGTGGTGTATGGAATGGAACTGGAACAATGACAATTATTAATTGTGACATAGATGGTAACGTTGCAAGTGGACCAATGGCTATCAATGGTGGTGGTGGAATTTTCAACAATGGCGGAACGCTAAACGTTGACGCTGCAACCGAAGTGATAAATAATGTTGCCGATGGAGCCTCTGGTTCTGGAGGTGGAATTTTTAGTATTAGTGGTTTAGTAACAATTACGGGAACAACCATTGCCAACAATGTTTCAACACGAGCAGGTGGTGGAATTGAGATAGCTGCAGGAACATTAAATGTTACAGATGCAATAATAGATGGAAATGATACTGGTGTGACATCTCCTTTAAATTCTAATCCTGGAAATGGTGGAGGAATTCACCTTGGAGGAAATGCAAATGCTACTATTGTAGGTGGTCAAGTTATAAATAACTTAGCAGCTAATGAAGGTGGTGGACTATGGAATGGAGCAGGAACGATGGATATACAAGGTGTTTTAATAGATAATAACAGAGCAGATAGTGCAGCCAACAATATTTCTGGTGGTGGAGGTATTTATAACCAATCAGGTACATTATTAACTGATGCAACTACTGTAATTACAAATAATATTGCAACTGTAAGCCCTACTGGATCTGGTGGTGGAGTACTCGTTGCAGCAGGAACGTACACGGCTACAGGAACTACAATATCTGACAACTTTTCAAATAGAGCTGGTGGAGGTATTGAAGTAGCTGGTGGTTCTTTAACATTGAACGATATTACACTCAACACTAACACGACAAATACAGCACCTGGTAATGGTGGTGGTCTTCACGTAGGTGGAGGAGCAAATTCTACAATCAATGGAGGAACAGTTGACAGAAACATCGCTGGCTCAGAAGGTGGTGGATTATGGAATAGTACAGGAACAATGGATGTTGTTGGTGTAAATATAACAAACAATACTGCAAGTGGAGCCCTGGCCAAAAATGGTGGAGGAGGACTCTACAATGATGGAGGGATTATGAATGTTAACGCTGGTACATTGATAGATTCAAATGTAGCGGATGGAACTTCTGGTTCTGGTGGAGGAATCTTGACAAACGGAGGTACTCTTACAGTAGATGGAATTACAGTTTCAGGAAATACTGCAAATCGAGCAGGTGGAGGTATTGAGATTAATGCTGGAACAGATTACTTTTTTGACAATCTTACATTAACAGGAAATTCAATTGCAACTGCAAACCCAGGAAATGGAGGAGGACTTCACGTTACGGGACCTGCAAATACTACGTTTAACGGTGGAGTTGTACAAAACAATACTGCTGTAGAAGGTGGTGGCCTTTGGAATGGAATGGGACTTATGACCATAAATGGCGTAAGTTTAGATAATAATGTTGCTACCGGAGGAACTACTGGTGGAGGTGGAGTTTACACAGTTGGTGGGCCACTTAATATTTTGAGTACTAATTTTAATGCCAACTTGGCTACTACGGGTAGCGCATCTGGTGGTGCTATTTTTGCCGCACCAAATAGTGTGGTGGATATCGATGGACTTCCTACGGGTGGTTTCTTTCAAGGAAACCAAGCAAATCGTGCGGGTGGTGCTATCGAAATGTCTGCAGGTGGAACATTAACTGTTTCCAATTCAGATTTAGGAAATAACGTTGCAATAGGAGGTACTGCACCTGGTAATGGTGGAGCAATCCATTTAACAGGAAATGCTAATGCTACAATATTAGATTCTAATGTCGCTGCAAATACTGCCGTTGAAGGTGGTGGATTATGGAATGGATCTGGAACAATGACCGTTACAAATACAAGCGTAAATGCAAATATTGCTACGGGAGCAGATGTTGGACAAGGTGGTGGAGGTATCTACAATGAAATGGGAACTCTAATTGTAGATGGTACTTCAGAAATTATAAATAATAACGCTAACGGAGCGGCTGGTTCTGGTGGTGGAATACTTACTAATCAAGGTTCAATTACTTTGGATGGAATTACTGTTTCAGGAAATACATCGAACAGAGCTGGTGGTGGAATTGAAGTTTTTGGTTCCATGGCTGGTCAAACATATGCTTTTGATAATGTAACGCTAGACAACAATACCGCAGTTGGCGGTGCTGTGCCTGGAAATGGTGGTGGATATCACATTTCAGGAGCTGGAGATACAACTTTTACAAATGCGACTATTTCAAACAACACAGCTGTTGAAGGTGGTGGTCTTTGGAATGGTGCAGGAACGATGACCGTTACAGATTCATCAGTAGATATGAACGAAGCAACCGGAGCCGATGCTGGCCAAGGTGGTGGAGGAATTTATAATGAAATGGGAACTCTTATCGCGGATGGTTCTACTACCGTAACAAATAATACGGCTAGCGGAGCTGCTGGTTCAGGTGGAGGAATCTTGACAAATCAAGGGGTACTTACTGTAGATGGAATTACTATTTCAGATAATACATCAAATAGAGCTGGTGGTGGAGTTGAAGTTTTTGGCTCTATGGCTGGTCAAACATATGCTTTTGATAATTTAACGTTATCTGGTAACACTTCTATTGGTGGTGCTGTGCCTGGAAATGGTGGTGGATATCACATTTCGGGAGCTGGAGACACAACTTTTACAAATGCAACTATTTCAAACAACACAGCTGTTGAAGGTGGTGGTCTTTGGAATGGTGCAGGAACGATGACCCTTATGGGAGCAAATACAATAAGTAATAATACTGCCACAGGTGATGCACCTGAGCAAGGTGGTGGAGGTATTTATAATGACGGAGGTACTTTAAATGCAGCAGGTGACTTGTTTACTGGTTTTGCTGACATTTTCGGAAATATGGCTACAGGAACTTCTGGTTCTGGTGGTGGTATTCTTAGTACAGCTGGAACAGTTGAAATTTCAGGAGCTTTTATAACTAGCAATGGTGCTAACCGTGCGGGTGGTGGAGTTGAAATTATCGATGGTGTTGCAAATATCTTAAATACAAACCTTAGCAACAATGACGTAAATGGAACTGTTACAGGTGGAACGCCAAATCCAGGAAATGGTGGAGGTATTCACGTAACCGGAAACGGAGCAACAGTATCCTTTAGTGGTATTGCATTAGCAAACGTTGCAGCTAGTGAAGGTGGTGGATTATGGAATAGTGAAGGTACAATGAATGTTGTGACACCTACTCCAGGAGGTTTGTTTGCAGATACTTTTATTGACCAGAACATTGCGTCAGGTAATGACCCTACAAATGGTGGTGGAGGAATCTTCAATAATGGAGGTACACTTACCGTAGCGACAGGTACAAAAATTGTAAACAATATAGCTAATGGAACTTCTGGTTCTGGTGGAGGTATTTTAAGTACAAATGGAGATATAACATTATCTGGAATTGGTACTCAAGTAAATAACAACACAGCAAACAGAGCTGGTGGTGGAATCGAAATTATCGATGGTTCATTAACAACTACTGATATAGATTTGAGTGGAAATAATGCTGGAAACGCACCTGCAGTAGCCGCACCAGGTAATGGTGGTGGACTACACGTTAGTGGTGTAGCAACAATAAATATTAATGGAGGTAACGTTGAAAATAATACTGCAGCCAGAGAAGGTGGTGGATTATGGAACCAAGTTGGCTCAACAATGACGTTGGACAATCCAAACATTAACGGAAATGTTGCAAGTGGACCTGCTAATACTCACGGAGGTGGAGGTGTCTTCAATAATGGAGGTACGTTAGATATTATAAACTCAACGATAGACAATAATACTGCTGACGGAGCTGCTGGTTCAGGTGGTGGTGTTATGAGTAATGGTGGTGCTGTAACAATGGACGCTACTATTATTACTAATAACGAATCAAATCGTGCGGGTGGTGGTATTGAAATTTCCGGCGGAAATTTAACTACAACAAATATTACGTTAGACACAAATACAACGAATACTGCACCTGGAAACGGTGGTGGACTTCACGTAGGTGGAGGAGCAGATTCTACAATCAACGGAGGAACAGTTGACGGAAACGTTGCTGGCTCAGAAGGTGGTGGACTTTGGAACAGTACTGGAACAATGAATGTAAATGGTGTAATGGTAACAAATAACACTGCAAGTGGGGCATTGGCCGAAAACGGTGGTGGAGGAATCTACAACGATGGAGGAACATTGAATGTTGATGCAGCTACACTGATAGATTCAAACGTTGCTGATGGTGCTGCTGGTTCTGGTGGTGGAATATTGGGTAATTTAGGAACTGTAAACCTTACAGGAACTACTATTACCAATAACACATCGAATAGAGCAGGTGGTGGAATTGAAATCGCTGCTGGTAGTCTAACTACAACAGATATTACATTAAACACAAACACAACCAATACCGCGCCTGGAAACGGTGGTGGACTTCACGTAGGTGGAGGAGCAGATTCTACAATCAACGGAGGAACAATTAACGGAAATGTTGCTGGCTCAGAAGGTGGTGGACTTTGGAACAGTACTGGAACAATGGATGTTGTAGGTGTAATTATAACAAATAATACCGCAAGTGGAGCATTGGCCGAAAATGGTGGTGGAGGAATCTACAATGATGGTGGAACATTAAATGTAGATGCTACAACATTGGTTGACGCAAATATTGCTGATGGAGCCGAAGGTTCTGGTGGTGGTATCCTCGGAAATGGAGGAACAATTACTCTTACAGGAACGACTATTACCAATAACCTAGCTAATAGAGCAGGTGGTGGTATTGAAGTTGCTGCGGGTTCAATTAATATGACAGACGTTACATTAAATACAAATGATGTAGGTGTTGCTTCAGGTGTTGCTGCTCCAGGTAATGGAGGTGGAATTCACTTAGGAGGAACTGCTTCAGCTATAATTAGTGGTGGTACTGTTGATGCAAATGTTGCTGCCAGTGAAGGTGGTGGTCTTTGGAACAACACAGGTGTAATGTCAATTGACGCTACAACCGTGACCAATAACATTGCGAGTGGTAATGACCCAGACAATGGTGGTGGAGGTGTATACAACAATGGTGGAAACCTATCACTTAACATAGTAATGATAAACAACAACCAAGCTAATGGAACTTCAGGTTCTGGTGGTGGTTTATTATCAACCGACGGTACGGTAGCTGCTATTGGTGGAACAATTAACAATAACGCAGCAAATAGAGCTGGTGGTGGTGTAGAAATCATTGCTGGAGCATTTGATACTTCAGAAACGGATATTAATGATAATGATGTAGATGGTACTGCTGGTACTCCTGCACCTGGAAACGGTGGTGGACTTCACGTAAGTGGAGCTGCTACGTTAATGATTGCTGGTGGTTCGGTTTCAAACAATGATGCTGCTATTGAAGGTGGTGGACTTTGGAACCAAGTTGGAGCTATGATGACTCTCAACGGAGTTACAATAGATGCAAACACTGCAAGCGGAAATGATGCTGATAATGGTGGTGGAGGTGTCTTCAACAATGGGGGTACTGTAATGGTACAGTCTAATACTGCAATAACAAACAATATAGCCGATGGAACTTCCGGTTCTGGTGGTGGTATTCAAAATGTTGATGGTGGTAGTGTGACTGTAAACAATTCAGCCGTAACAAATAATACAGCAAATCGTGCTGGAGGTGGAATTGAAGATAATTCTACAAACGGAACGGGAACGTTAGCGTTACTTAATGTAACTTTAAATGATAACGCTGCAGGAGCTGCACCTGGAAATGGTGGTGGACTTCATATTACAGGTCCTGGTAATGCAACAATTACTAATGGTACAGTAAATACAAACACTGCAACTGCTGAAGGTGGTGGTCTTTGGAACGGAAGTGGAAACATGACCGTAACAGGAACTACAATTGATGCAAATACTGCAAGTGGTGCTGATGCTGATCAAGGTGGAGCTGGTATTTTTAATGAAGGAGGTACATTAGTTGTAGACAATGCAACTATTACAAACAATGTTGCTGACGGAGCTGCTGGTTCTGGTGGAGGTATCTTAAATAACTTAGGTACACTAACAGTTACAAATTCTGAAATAAACAACAACACATCTATGCGTGCTGGTGGAGGAATTGAAGAAGTTGCAGTAGCAGGAAATGTACTAACAGTAACTGATACCGATTTCGACGGAAATGCAACGGCATCAAGTCCAGGTAACGGTGGAGCAATTCACATTTCTGGTCCTGGTGATGCAAATATCACAGGAGGTTCAGCAAGTAACAATACAGCTTCTCGTGAAGGTGGTGCTTTCTGGAATAACGTTGGAACAATGAATGTAGATGGTACTGTATTTACTGCAAACGTAGGAAGTGGGCCAGCTGCAAACAACGGTGGTGGTGCATTGCACAACCAAGGTGGTACAATGATAGTAACAAATGCAACAATTAATGATAACGTTGCAGATGGAGCTGCAGGTTCTGGTGGAGGTATCTTAAATAACTTAGGTACTCTTACCGTTACATCATCATCTTTTAGTGGAAATACATCAATGCGTGCCGGTGGTGCGATTGAAGATAACTCTGTTGCTGGAAACACGTTAACATTAACCGATGTTGATTTTGACGGAAATGCAACAGCATCAAGTCCAGGTAATGGAGGAGCACTTCACATTACTGGTCCTGGAGATTCAACAATTTCTGGCGGTACGGCAAGCAACAATACAGCTTCGGCTGAAGGTGGTGCTTTCTGGAACAATGCAGGAACAATGAGTGTTGATGGAACAACCTTTAATGCAAACGTTGCAAGTGGAGCAGATGCAGACCAAGGTGGTGGAGCATTATTCAATGAAGCGGGAACAATGACTGTTGCTAACGCGATTTTTAATACGAATGTTGCTGACGGAGCTGCAGGTTCTGGTGGTGCGGTATTAAATAACTTAGGTAGCTTAACAGTTTCTGATTCACAATTTAATGGAAACACGTCAATGAGAGCTGGTGGTGCAATTGAAGAAGTTGCAATCGCTGGAAGTATGTTGACTGTAACGGATACTGATTTTGATTCTAATGCTACGGCTTCAAGTCCAGGTAATGGTGGAGCAATTCATATTTCTGGTGCCGGTGATGCTACAATAACTGGCGGTACAGCAAGCAACAACACAGCTTCGGCTGAAGGTGGTGCTTTCTGGAACAACGTAGGAACAATGAATGTAGATGGAACTGCTTTTACAGCAAACGTTTCAAGTGGAGCGGCTGCAGACCAAGGTGGTGGAGCTATGTATAATGACGGAGGAACTATGGTTGTTGCTAATGCAACATTCAATGATAACGTTGCGGATGGAGCTGCAGGTTCTGGTGGTGGTATCCTAAATAATCTAGGTACACTTACTGTTACTGAAACTACATTAGTAGGAAATAGTTCAAACAGAGCTGGTGGAGCAATAGAAGATAATTCGGTTGCTGGAAATGTGTTGACATTGACCAATGTTTCTATGACTGACAATGAAGCTGGTTCAGCTCCTGGAAATGGTGGTGGATTACATATCACTGGTCCTGGAGACTCAACAATCACTGGCGGAGTTGCAATGGCAAACATTGCGGCAAGTGAAGGTGGTGGATTATGGAATGGTTCAGGTTTAATGACAATTTCAGGTATGACTATCGATGGTAATATCGCACAAGGTGCAGATGCAGATAACGGTGGTGGTGGAGTCTTTAATAATGGAGGTTCGCTTTCAATAGATGAGACAACTACTATTGTAAATAACTTGGCAACTGGAGCTGCTGGTTCTGGTGGAGGTTTACTATCAACTGCTGGTGATGTTTCAATTTTAGGAACACCTTTCACAGGCAACTCAGCAAATAGAGCTGGTGGTGCAATCGAAATGATTGAAGGTAACTTGAGTATTGTAGACAGTAACATTTCAGAAAACGATGTTGACGGTGGAGCTGGAACGCCTGCGCCAGGTAACGGTGGAGCAATCCATGTGACTGGAACAAATGGAACAGTTACAATTGCTAATGCTGTATTTACTGGTAATGCTGCTGCTGCTGAAGGTGGTGCATTATGGAACCAAAATGGAAACGTTATGGAAGTAACGACAACAACAATTGATGGAAATAGCGTATCTGGTGCTGCTGCTGCCAATGGTGGTGGAGGTATTTACAACAATGGAGGTACATTGAACGTAACAACTTCAACAATATCTAATAACAGTTCTGCTTCACGTGGAGGTGGTATTGTAATTGATGGTGGTGACGGACTTTTATTACGTAGTACTGTTTCTGGAAACACGGCCGTAAATGGTGGTGGTTTATATGCAGATGCTGGTTATGACGTGAACGCTTCAACAATTGCTACGAATGCTGCATCTGAAATGGGTGGTGGTGTACTTGCAAATGATGATGTTTCTTTAAAGAACACCATCGTTGCATTGAATACAGCACTTACTGGAATTGACGTTGCTGGTCCTAGTTTAGTATCAAACGATTATAACTTGATTGGTACGGATGATGCAAATGTATTCCCAGAAGCTGCAAACGATATTGAAGAGGCAGACCCAATGGCGGGACCACTTCAAAATAACGGTGGTGTGACTGAAACTCATGAATTATTACTTGGAAGTTCAGCATACAACGCAGGTGACCCAGCAGATAATTTTAATGATCAGATTGACCAAGCGGTTTTTGAAGGAATACGTGACATAGGAGCTTTTGAAGCGCAGACCATTTTATTGGCTATCGATGATATCCAAACAAATGGAAGCGGTATCGTAATTTACCCTAACCCGTCAAGCGGAAACGCAACAATCAAGATTCCTCAGGAATTTGGAACTCAGATTGATGTAACTGTAATTGAGCTTGGGTCAGGTAAAATTGTACAACAAATACAAATGACAGCAGGTTCACAATCATTAGACTTCAATGGATTGTCTGATGGTGTGTATGTAATCAATGTAGTTTCAGGAAACGCTGTTTCTACACATAGATTGATACTTGCTAGATAGTAGTTTTTAAGTTAGTTAGTTAACTAAAGCCCTTTCCGTTAATCGGAAGGGGCTTTTTTATTTTTACTTAGGAAATGTTATGTATATTAGATTGATGAATGTTGAAACTTTATTGTATTTTCTATATGAGAAACACGATAATATTTTTATTTCTAATTATTAGCTACGGAGTAAAAAGTCAAGATTTGCCAACGAAACCTCAAAATGGTTTTGCTTTTCCTATTGGTAGTAAATTTACTATTAAATTATATCCCACAGATTCTAACAATTTTGATTATTCAATAATAAAATATGAACAATTTGAAGAGATTATTGATACTTGGGAAAATGATGCTTTATTTAATGAAAACGGGGAAGATGGTACTATCGAATTTTACTTTTGTTTAGGAACCAATGGTGAAACCGAAGAAGAAAGAGAGGAAAATATGAAAGTTTTGTTGTTAATGAAAAACAGGAGTAAATACTCCTTGAATTATAATTCTGAAATTCTTCGTCAAGAAGAAGGAGAATTTGAAATGACTTCAAATGTAGGTACCCATCCTGGTGTTAAAGGAATCGAGATGTGGCCTTTTATGATTTATCAAATTGGATTAAATAGTTTCATTAAAATGGATTAACCCCCAAAACTATAAACATACCCAAAACCAACCTCACTAAAATCTGCTTGTCCTAAGTTAGCGTTGAGGTGAGCGCCAATAAATATATTGTGTAGAGGGCGTTTTTCGGTACCAATAAAATAATATTTGGCACCCAATCTACTTGAAATTCTATGCTTTAATTTAAACTTGGTGCCAAATTCTCCCAGCATCCAACTTTCGGGGATTTCCCGCGGGGTATTGTCCCAACCTTCGTTAATTCGCCAATCAATTTTATAGGCGGGTTTATGAAAATTATAGCCCACTTGAAACGCAATCCCCACATGATTTAAGAGCACCTCACCATTTAAAGCGAGTGATATTGCCGACGAATTCCAAACAGGATGTTCTTTATAATCCTCAAACTCTCTCCCGTCCTGCACCAAAGACTCGTTGCCCTCGATGTAATCGTAATAATGCTCGTAGAAACGGTAATTTAATCCCAATCCCACTTTCCAAGTATTGTTATATACTTTGCCATATTCAGCGCTCAAAGAATACACCTCTCTATTATCGTTAAAAGCGAGCGCAAGTACATTCCAGCCAAGCCCACCGCGAAGACTAAAATAAGAATAATGGGACCTTTCAAAGGTTTTCTTCGGAAGCGTTACATTCTCTTCGGAAATTTTAAACGGATTATTAATCGCTGCAGAAAGACTCACCAAAAACGAATTGTATCCTTGATTATCAAGTTTTGTATGTCCGTTTGAATGGTGTGAATATCCCGCGCCAATATTCCAATCCAATGATTGAGTTTTTAAGAAATTATAATTTAAAAATAATCTAAATGCCCACGTATAATCTGTCGTGACCGCTCGGTTATTTGGGTTTGTGATGGAATCGTAATTTTTTGTAAAATATGAAGCACCCATTCCGGTAGTTACAGAAAATCGCTCACTGCCAAAGGCGTTAAATTGTATTTGCGGAATCACAGTTAACGCAATTCCTAAACTATCTAAATTTCCAAAGTCTGAAATTCCAAAACCAATTCCCGTGCGAACTCCTTTCAATCGCTGCGCCCATTCCTGTGGGTTATTTTGATGGTTTCTACCTATTGTAACAAGTAATTGTTTATGCAGACCAGTTTCAGGAAAGTTATCGTTTGACGGAGCTGTGGAACCTACTAAAATTTCAGGAGTTATAAGTAACGCAGGCTTTTTCCAATCGGTTGTTTCTTGTCCAAAAAGTAGGAGAGGAGCGAAAATTAATAAGAGCAGAAATAATATATTCTTCATGGAATACAAATAAAAGGAAATTCTCTAAAGGTGAAATCACAAATTTCAAAAAAGTCAAATCTTCATTATTTTATGGAATTTTAAGAGTTTTTTTCTTCTCAAAGCGGGGTGTTTCAGCTTTGTTGAATCGCGGTGGTTATATCAATCATAATCTATAATTTTTAAACCAAATCATCCCCAAACAATACCTATATTTAAAATCGAATTAAAATTTCCGAAGCATGTATCAATCCATTAATAATTTTATAGCTGAGATGGCCTCATTTGCCTGGGGATTACCATTGCTGGTATTATTAATTGGTGGCGGAATATATTTGCTAATACGCATACGGTTTCTGCCATTTTTGTTCTTTGGACATGCTATTGCCGTGTTGAGAGGAAGATATGATAATGAAGCTGACGACGGCGAAATCAGCCATTTTCAAGCATTGACCACGGCATTGTCATCCACTATAGGAATGGGAAATGTCGCCGGAGTTGCCGTCGCCATTGCCATTGGAGGACCGGGTGCAGTTTTCTGGATGTGGATGAGTGCGGTCGTGGGGATGTCAACAAAATTTTTCACGGCAACATTGGCCGTATTGTATCGCGGGAATGATGATACTGGGAACGTGCAGGGAGGTCCCATGTACGTTATTATGGAAGGTCTAGGCAAACGGTGGAAATTTCTAGCCGTATTTTTTAGTCTTTGTGGGCTAGTGGGAGCGTTGCCAGTGTTTAATGTGAACCAATTAACGCAAGCACTCAACGATATAATTTTGAAACCTGCAGGTTTTTATTCGGGGTTTGAAAGTAATTTGGTTGTGGGAATTATTTTGGCAGTTATTACTGGGGTTGTAATTTTGGGTGGACTATCGAGGATTAGTAAAACCGCAAGTAAATTGGTGCCGGCGATGGTTGTACTCTATTTATTGATGGTGATGATTATTTTAGGGAGTCACATTTCCGAAGTACCAAAATACGTTTTGCTTATTTTTACAGATGCTTTTTCGGTATCATTTTATAAAGGTGATACCTTTTTGGGTGGCGTTGTGGGAGGTTTAATTTTACTGGGCATTCGTCGCGGAGCATTTTCAAACGAAGCGGGAATTGGTACTGCGCCCATGGCTCACGGTGCGGCAAAAACCAACGAACCTGTGCGCGAGGGGCTGGTTGCTATGCTCGGGCCGGCGATAGATACTTTGTTGATTTGTACGTTGACAGCACTTGCTATTTTGGTCACTGGCGTTTGGCAAACGAGCGAGGCAAACGGCGTGAGTTTGACGGTCACAGCTTTTGAGGCGGGAATTGTGGGTTACGGGAAGTATGCGTTGATGTTGTGCATTGCGGTGTTTAGTATTTCGTCACTATTTTCATACTCTTATTATGGAACAAAATGTATGTCTTTTTTGTTCGGGACAAAGTATCAGGGCTATTATAATTATATGTATTTGGCAAGTATAATTCTTGGTGCGACGACTTCTTTGAGTATGATGATCAATCTTATTGATACGTTTTTTGCTATGATGGCAATACCCACGATGTTGAGCACGTTGATTTTAGCGCCTAAAGTGATTGAAGCTACGAAGAAATATATAGCAAAGCTGAAATATTAATCATCCAGCACATTCTCTTTTAAAAAATTATTGAAAAGTTTCGATAGTTTTTCTGCGCCTTTGGGATTGAGGTGGTTTTCATTTAGAAAATCGGTTACCTGAAAATTAATGGTATCATTCTCAAAGTTAAAAAGCGAAACGTTATCATATTTGGTCATTACTTGATTTAATATAGAATCACGTCTTTTGATAAGATTTGGATTCCTCGCTTTAATGTAAGTTTTATAGGTGGGCACGGTCGCAATAATTACTTGTAAACCCGCCTTATTTGCCTCTTCAATCATATTTTTGAAATAGGTGGTATTGTATTCAAAGGTTAAAGGGTTCTCTTCATTACGTATTCTAAAGTTTCGTTTATTTATATCAGTGGTGTCATAATGAAGTACTTTGAAAAGTCCGTTGTCACTTTCCAGAAATCCATACTTGTTATAATTAAATGCATCTGTATTGCTTTTAGAAATATAATACTCATCTATTAGTTTAGAAAAGACATCTGGATTTGAAATATAGAGAAGCTTGTCTTTAAAGTAGGTGTTTCGTTCGTAAGCATTAACGCCGTAATATTTTAAGTATGTTGCATTTTTCCAAAAGGTTTTATCATTATGAGGAATGTCCAAATGCGCAAAAGAAAGTTCAAAAAGGACATATTTTAGCTTTGGGTATTGATTTTTTAGTTGGGAGAATATTGCAAAATCCTCTCGGTGATGTTGGGAGCCAGAAGAAAAATTAATTGTTGGAATATCTATATATTCTGGGTTTAAGCCACCTTGCACTTGTGATGACCCTGTAAGAAGTAATTCAATATTATTTTTATTAATTTCATTATGAGATGCAATTTTATTAAAAGTGGTTGGCATATTTATCACACTAAATTCCAACACTCCCATAATTATAATTATAGGTAAAAAGAATAAGAGGCAATATGTAATAAATTTTTTCTGCATGTTTAAAATTGGAAATAAATAAACTGTTCCTTAGGTCCAGGAAATCTAATAATCAATAAAATTAAAAAATAATAAATAGCCCATCGCACAAGTTTTGGAAATAATTTTTCTAGTTGAAATAATGGATATGCTTTAAACCTGGTAAAAACTTCAGCAAGAATGAGCAATACTACAAATCCTACTTTCCAGCCAATTAAGAGTGTGAAATTTTCTGAAGGAATATACGAACCTATCCTTTTAATGATGGTAAATGCACTTTGAATATCGCTCGCTCTAAAAAATATACAGGAGGTCATTATCAGTGCAAAACTATAAATTACGGTAAGTGCCAGTGGTATTTTGGTCAAGAACATGATGAGACTCACATTTTTTCCATTCACTTTAAAAGGAATTCTTTCTATGGAAATGGTAATGGCCTGAAACACTCCAAAAGCGATAAAAGTCCATTTTGCGCCGTGCCATAATCCTATTAAAGTCATGGTAATAAAGAGTGCAATTGTTTTCCAAATATAGCTGCGCTTATGCTTTTTTATTATGGGTCCGTACACGTAATCTGCAAACCATTTTGTGAGTGTGATATGCCAGCGTTGCCAAAATTCGCTCACGCTGCGCGATAGGTATGGAATGTTGAAATTTTTACTGAGCTTGAATCCAAATAGTTTTGCAGTTCCTATCGCAATATCACTATATCCAGAGAAGTCGCAGTAAATTTGGAAAAAGAATAGGGCAGAGGCATAGAGTAAAGAAAGACTTCCATAGTCTTCCGGCGAGGCGTAGATAGCATTAACTACAACGGCAACATTGTCTGCAACGACTATTTTTTTGAACAATCCCCACAATATTTGCCGTAGCCCTTCTTTTGAATTTTGATAGTTGAATTTACGCTCTTTTTTAAATTGGGGTAATAATGATTTTGCCCGCTCAATAGGACCTGCCACGAGTTGCGGAAAGAAGCTAACAAAGCATAAAAATTCCAACAGACTTTTTGATGCTTTTATTCTTTTTCTGTATACATCAATGCTGTAGCTCATGGTTTGAAATGTGTAGAAGCTTAGGCCCACAGGGATAATTACATTCCAAAAGTAGTATTGATTTGGTGTAGGATTTTCGGTAAAGAGCGCAACAAAGTTATCTACGAAAAAACCGTAATATTTAAAGGCAAAGAGCACCCCTAAATTCCAAAGTAAACTCAGCCATAAATATGATTTTCTCGCGGTTTTTGAATTTGATGATTCAATTTTTATAGCGGCGAAATAATCGATTAGTGAGCTGGCCAGTAACAATCCAAGAAAACGCCAGTCCCAAATTCCGTAGAAAAAATAACTTGCAGCTAAGAGTAAAAGATTTTGTGGTATACGTCGTTTTGTGCCTAGAGCCCAATAGAGCAAATAGACGATAACTAGAAAAAGACCAAAATCGAATGAGTTAAATAACACAAGGGGCTTTTAGAAAATGCAATATAAAAAAAGGCTCCCAATTGAGAGCCTTTTTTTATATTGATAAACAAACTTAATTAGTTTCCTTGAATTAAAACATTATCAATTGCGATATCTTCATCACCACCGTTCAAATCAATTGAAATTCTAATGCTAACGGTAGTGACTCCCATGGGATTTGTAGATGCATCATTTACAAAACTAGCACTATAACTAGTCATGGTGTCTGTAATTTCAGCTCCATCACCAATACCATCTAAATCAGTATCTTTCAAAGGAGCACCATTAAATTCTCTCCCATCATTTACAATACCAAAGAAAGTGGTATAGTTAGTACCATCAAATGAATATTCAATCCGTACAAAATCTGAATCATCATAATCTTCGTTTCCATCGTTGCTATCATCTTCAGCAAATAAAGCACTAAATGTAATATTATTAAGTCCTGTTATATCTAAATTGTCAAAGTTTATAAATTGGTTTGCATTAGCTACTTCACCGTCAATGTCTTGTGCTCCAAAGAAAGAAGAACCTTCAACTCCAGCAATATCAACATTGGAAGCAATATTTGTTCCATCAGTTCTTGTAAAGTAGTCACTATTAGCGTCAGTAAATTCTGGAACACTAGTAGTATAAGTAACAGAAGCATCCTCAAAATCTTCAAAAACTAATGTAGCCGGGTCTTGTGTACAAGGAGTAACATCACTAGAAAAAGTTCCACTGATTGTACCATAACTGTTAGTTACCCAAGTCCATGCACCGTCAAAATCCGAACAGTCATTACTCGCCATAGTATCTTCATTATTATATAGGTGTGTACCATCCCAAGAAATACTAGTTCCTCCTACCGAATCAAATTCACCAATAGTATCACATGAAGTTAGAACTCCATTTACAACGCAATCACCTTGTAATCCTGTTCCAGTAAACTCAACCGTTCCAAGCATTACACTTGTAGAAATATCTCCGGTAGCTTCATCTACCAAAACATTGAAAGACTGTTCAAGACCTGCTTCTAAATTTGGGTGATCTTGACATTCAACACATTGATAAACACCTGTAATAGGAGAAATAGGTGCTCTATTTGTGTGTTTTTTTATCAGAGCATAGGATGTAGTTCCATTTAGGTTTATATCAGAAAACGTTACTTCGCTACCATCGTCATTCATATTAAGGACAAATGATAATCCATCACCGCTAAATTGTACATCGCTAACGGGTTCATTTTCTGCAATCCTTCTATCAGCTGTGGCAAGCAGAACTGTACCGTTTGACAATGTCAATGTAGCAGTTGGAAACTGCCCATAATAAGCAACAAAGGTTGTAGTGCCGGGTATTGTCATTTCGATAATACCTCTAGTTTGAGAATCTTCGGTAGTAAATACACCTTTATAGATTCCAATATTTGAATTTAGTGATGCAACATCAAAAGCTAGTGCGATATCACTTGCGGTTTCCGAATTGTTTTCAAAACTTGTTGACTCTTTTTCGCACGCATTAAGAATGAATGCAGCTACTGTAATACATAATAATCTTTTCATTTTTATAATTTTAGATGTTTTTCAAAAATAACCTGAGACATCCTCTTTATATATTATGATATTATTAAATATATATTAAAAAAAAACTCCCCAAGTTTGGGGAGTCCATAAATATAATAAAATTTAACTAATTTTCGAAATATCCCTTAGTAACGATATTACCAAGGTTTGATTTATAATTTTTCTGAATCAGAATTTCAATTGATATTATTGTTTTCAAATTCTAAGTTTACATGAAATCAATAGAGCTAGGAAATATAAAGTCATTCTTATAATAAAGTGTTTGAAGAAATTTATAAGGTTTAATAAAGTTTAACTATTTTTTTATTCCTGAAATTTCATTAAAAAAGCAATTAGATTTTGTAATAAAAACAAGTTAAACATGAATTCTAAAAGTGCCGAAAAGATTCATCAACGCACTTTCCGCAGAAGAGAAAAAGCGTTCGTCTTTAATTGTATGTATCATTTTAAAATACTTTCCAATGGTTCCTTTTACATAGCTCTCAACGATTAATGGATGGACGTAATATTTTTTACAAACAGTAGGTGTATTTCCTAATTCATTGGCTGTGATTTTAAATGCGTTTCTTAAATTAAGTTCGATTTCAGACTTAATGGATGCTTCGCCCATATCGCTCAATGCCATAAAAAATATCTTACTTCCTGCCCAAGTTCTAAAATCTTTTGCTGAAAAATAAGCACCACTAATTTCTGCTATGTAATCATTGACCATCCCGCTATCAATACTGTGATGATAGCCATCTTGGTCGTAATATTGAAAAAGTTCCCAACCAGGAATTTCTTTGCATTGCAATACTAATTCACGAAGCCTTTTATCTTGTAAAGAAATACTGTGCTCTTTGCCTTTTTTTCCGACAAAGTTGAATTTCAAATCCTTGTTCTGTAATTCTAAATGTTTGGTTCTCATTGTAGAAAGACCGTAGGTTTTATTTCGCTTTGCGTAAAAATCGTTCCCTATCCTTATGTGTGTCTCCTCCATTAATTTAACAATGAGAGCTAGGCATTTGCGCTTTCTCATAACTTCGGGGTTGAGGTCTTCCTCAATTTGCTTTCTCATTTTAGGAAGCGCATCACCAAAAGCGACCATCTTTAAAAATTTTGTTTCATTTCTTAGTTTGGACCAACTAGGATGATATCTATATTGCTTTCTATTTTTTTCATCTCTGCCTACAACTTGAATGTGTCCATTTTCTAATGGCGTTATTCGTACGTTTTCCCAAGCTGGCGGAATGACCAATCCCTTAAACCTTTTAATCGATAAACGGTCTTTAATTTTTATCTTGTCCTGAGTATAATAAAATCCCCTACCGTGCCTATGTCGCTGGATGGTTAATTTTTTATCTGTGATATATATCAAATTTGCAAGCTCGGCCGCTTTTTCAGGATTTTTTAAAGCCGACTTTATCTGAGTAGTGGTTAATTTCATAATTCAAATTTACTTTAATAAATTCCTAAAGTTTCTTAATGAAAAGACAAAGCCTTCTGAAATTTTAAAATTTCAGAAGGCTTAAAAGAATTAAGAAGACTTAGTACTATTTATCAAAATAACTAAAGGTGTCTCCGTCTTTTATATTTAATAGTGACTCATAGATAAGTTTGATTACGTTTTCAACATCGTCCCTATGAACCATTTCTACCGTGGTATGCATATAACGTAATGGTAGCGATATTAATGCCGAAGCTACACCGCTTCCGCTATAGGCAAAAGCATCTGTATCGGTTCCTGTTGCTCTGGAAAGCGCCGCTCGCTGGAACGGTATTTTTTTCTTCTCGGCAGTTTCGGTAATTAAATCTCTTAGTTTTTGTTGTACTGCAGGAGCATAAGCAATGACAGGTCCTTGTCCTATTTCGGCTCTGCCTTGTTTTTTCATTTCAATCATTGGGGTTGAAGTATCGTGTGTCACGTCGGTCACGATAGCAACGTTTGGTTTAATACGTTCAGCAATCATTTGCGCTCCTCGTAATCCAATTTCTTCTTGTACCGAATTGGTTATATACAGTCCAAAGGGCAACTTCTTTTTGTTTTCTTTTAAAAGTCGTGCAACTTCAGCAATCATAAAACCTCCCATGCGATTGTCAAGTGCGCGACATACAAATTTATCCTCATTTAAAATATGAAATTCATCTGGATACGTTATTACACAGCCCACATGCACGCCCATTTTTTCTACTTCTTCTTTATCTTTTGCGCCAATATCGATAAATATATTATCGGGTTTTGGAGCCTCTTCTTTTGCTTTGTTGCGAGTATGAATCGCTGGCCAACCAAAAACTCCTTTTACGATTCCTCCCTTGGTGTGAATATTCACAATTTTTGAAGGCGCAATCTGGTGGTCGCTACCGCCATTTCTAATCACATATAATAGCCCGTTATCACTTATATAATTAACGTACCATGAAATTTCGTCAGCATGGCCTTCAATAACAACTTTATATTTTGCTTTTGGATTGATGACCGCCACGGCAGTACCATAGGTGTCTGTAATAAATTCGTCCACATACGGCTTGAGGTATTCCATCCATAATTTTTGTCCATCCCATTCGTACCCAGTGGGTGCAGCGTTATTTAAATAACTCTCTAAAAAATTAAGTGACTTTTTATTCAATATAGATTTCGCCATTGCGTTGTATTTATGTTTCCTTCAAAATTAAATAATTAATATGAAGCATCCGTTGTAAAAGTTATATTTTTGGAACGGTTTTAGCTTTTCCTCGGAATGTATGAGTACCCCATTTATGAAAACAAACATTGTAAACATCCTTCTACTGTTTTTAATTATATCAATTTCGGCGTCAGCCCAAAATGATAAAGAAAGAGTAACCATTAAAAACGATTCAACCGAAACGTTTTACTATATGGTAGAAGGTGATTCTATTCCACGTGAGTTTATAAATCTAGAGGAGGTAGTTTTGCTGAATAAATTAAAGTTCAATAACAAGAAAGACCGTATTCGATACCTTATATTAAGAAGAAAAACACGTAAAGTATATCCCTATGCAAAGTTAGCTGCCGAAAGGCTTATTACGATGACGGAGCGTTTAAAAACTATTGAAAAGAAAAGTCTCCGCAGAAAATACACCAAGCGTATTCAAAAATATATAGAAGGAGAGTTTTCTGAAAAACTTAAAAAACTAACTCGAACAGAAGGTCAAATACTTGTAAAATTAATCCATCGTCAAACCGGTCGCACTGCTTTTGAACTTGTAAAAGAACTTCGAACAGGGTGGAGGGCATTCTGGTATAACAGTACGGCAAAATTGTTTGACATATCTATTAAAGAGGAATATAAACCTTTTGATGAAAAGGAAGATTATCTAATCGAAGATATCCTTGAACGTTCCTTCCAAGCCGAAATATTAGAACGACAAGCTCCAGCATTTCCAATAAACTATTTAGATTTATCCTCTCATTGGAGTAATAAAACCGAATAATTTATATCTTTATTTTTGTAGTTGATTCAAAAGCAGTATTTTAGATTCCCCTTAAAACTTAAGCGTTTACTTGTTTAAGTATTTTGATTAGTTTTTTTTTCGAGGAAATGCTTGATTGACATGTTTTTAGATTTTTTTAAGATTTCAAATATTGAAATTTAGTTGATTTAGGCGGATATAAAGAGTTAACAATAATCAACACTAAAATTATTTTTAATTTAATTTATTGATTTTTAGAAAGATATAATTTTTATTTTATTTTTTTAGTAAATAATTGAATTTATATTTGGTAGATAACTTTAAACAGTAGTATATTTGCACCCGCTAAGAAAACGAGTTGAATGTATGTTTTTGGGGTGTTGAAAGTTCTTTAAAATATTTTTATTTTTTTTGGTTTAAAGGTTGTGGGTTATCGGAAATGGTTTTACATTTGCACCCGCTAATAAAACGAAGAGTTTGCC
>NZ_JBPOFW010000009.1:0-102486 GCF_051252435.1 Patiriisocius sp.
GACGGTACCTACAACGGCAACGTGCTGCCATCGAGCGACTACTGGTTCAGGGTGGAGTACACCGAACAGGAGGTGAGGAAGGAGATAAAGGGACATTTTACCCTGAAGAGGTAAGAATTCTGAACAAAGGAAAAACCCCGCCACATGACATTGTAGCGGGGTTTTTTGCTTTTTTGAATAGTTCGGCCTTGGTAACGCAAATTTTTTATGGGCGGGATTTCAGAAGTGGAGCAGATTATTTTTTTTGATTCCTCTCCGTTATAAAAACTTTTAATTTATGCTTATTTAGAAAATATCTTTGATGGTTAAATGTTTATCAAGGATGAACCTAATGTTAGCAATCGAGAGTCTTAGGCTCATCTAATTTTAATGAATGGAAATTGATTTGTGTGATATATTTCCAAAAAGAATAATTTTCTAAAATTTGAATCCGAATGTCAAAGCAGCATTACTAAATGTTGTGCTTGATGCAAAAGGGGTGGTTAATCCGTAAATAGATTGAATTCTATCTTGTTCAGCTCTAGCATAAGATCCATCTATGGAATAACGACCCCAATTATAGCCAAGTCCAAGCGAAAAACCAGTTAAGCTACTCATGATTTCTTCATTTACATAAGGACTTTCTTCATATCTAAATCCACCACGAAGGCTTACTTTTTTAATTCTATATTCTCCACCTATTTTAATGGAAGAAGCCGCTTTCAGATTATTTCTGATTTCTTCATTCTGAGCATCAAAAACGCCATCGTTAAACTCTGAATCAAATTCAATATTTCCGTAGTCTTTGTACGAATAATCAATACTAATAAGTCCTTTGTTTCCGAAAATATATGCAGCGCTCGCACTTAAATTGCCTGGTGTTCTTAAATAATAATCTTCAAAGATATTAATTATGTTTGGGTCTATAAATTCGGTAATTGTTTCGTTATCAATTGTTCTTATTGAACTAAGGCTTTGACTTGTTTCTTCAGAAATTTGATACCAAGTAGGCGTATCTAAGGTAAGTCCCACTCTTATATTGTTGAATTTACCAATGGCTCCAAGTTGTGCCGAAAATCCTGAACCTAGGACAGAAAGGTTGTTTTCAAAGCCTATTGCATTAATAGTGCTGCCTGAAATTTCATTTCTTTCTCTAATTAATGTGCTTTGGTCATAATCGATAACATGCGAGTTGAGATTTACTCCAAAATAAAAATTGTCTGTAAATTGAGTAGAAACATTTATCGTAAGTTTACTATTTCCACCTTGTGATAAGTAGGCGTAATCTTGGTCAACATTACCATTCGCAACATTAGAAGTGTAGACGCCATTATTATTTTCCACGGGGTCAAAAAGAAAAGCTTGATAGCCCAAGAATGCATTTTGTGCAGAAGTTCCTTCCGTGCTTCCTAAAAACGAATACAAATCAGCGATACTTTCTCCGTTCTGTAATTCTAATAAATCTAGAGGGACACCATTTGCTTGATTTACAAAAAAGTTTGCCAGTGAGTTGTTTCCAGTGCCGCGAACAAAAATTTCATCGCTATAGTTATTAGTGGAATTATAATTAAGACCGATTGTAAATTTTTTCCAATCAGACTCAGTATTTCTATTTTTAATTACGAAAACGGCACCAGCTTGATTGAGCTGAGCGTCCGTATCAATAGACCTTTCATTATTTCCTAAAAATCTAGTAGCATTCTCTCTATCATTAATGGCAACGGAAACCGTACCTTCTGATTGTAAAAATACCGAACTACCAGCGGGATTTATTCCTATGGCACTTACATCGCCGCCAAGGGCTCCAAAGGCTCCGCTCATAGCTTGAAACCTAGCGGTTCCATAAGAGCCGTCCTGTGAGTACCTCAATCCATCTGTAATATTTTGAGCGTTTGCAATGGTCATAGCAAATGCCATTACAAACAAGAATTGTATTCTTTTCATAATTTATTTTTTTAAATATGTGAGGATTAGTTTCCTCTTCCGCCACCTCTTCGGCTTCCGCCACCTCTAGAAGCGCCACCGCTAGAACGCGTCCTTCCTCCCGTGCTTCTTGTTGAACTAGAGCGCGAGGGAGAAGATGAACGTGTTGAACTTCTTCTTGATTGCACCGCGGGTCTTGTTGTTCTTGGAGAAGAAACATTAGGTCTTGAAGAGCGCGTACTTCTTGAATTCATTGAACTTCGTCTTGATGTTGAAGTATTAGGACGGGTTCTTGAACTTTGGCTATTAGGGCGATACGTTGTAGTTTTAGCGTTTCTTGATCTGCTATCACTTCTACTTTCTCTAGAAAATCTTTGATTTGTAGCATTTGACCTACCTCTTTCTACAAGTTCTCTGTTGCTTCTTATACCATCATAATTTCGCGAACGGCTAGAATTACGTCCACTATAATAATCTGAATTTCTTCTTCCTCGAGTATATGCATATCCATTGTAGGGATTGCCATAGTATGGGTTGTAGTAATTATTGTAATATCCTCCATTATATATGGGGTATCCATATCCATAATATCCATAATATGGATATCCCCAGCCAAATCCGATACCATAATAAGGTCCATACCAATAATTTGAATAGCCCCAGCCAGCACCATACCACCAATAAGGCCTATTCCAGCCCCAAGCACCAAAGCCATTGTTAAATCCGTTATCATAAACATTAACTGTTACTTGACCTGAATTTTCACCCCAGCCAGCGTATTGGTCTTCTTCAACTTCTTCAATGATTATTTCACCTTCTTCATTAATGGATTCTGTTGTGTGATAGGCATCTATATCCGTAAAAATTGCACCTTCATCTGGTAAATCTTGATAAGAATCGGTTTTTGAATTAAAATATTGCTTGTAATAAGAGTCTTTTGAAGTATTCTCTCCATTTTCGGCAACAGTTTGACTTTGAGTTGCGTAAATACCGTCATTATCTCGATAATCACTTTCTTGATGTGCTCCGCAGGCTATAAAAAGTAGCGCGGAAAGCCCTAAAATAAATGAAGGAGCA
The DNA here is from genome assembly GCF_051252435.1 of Patiriisocius sp. Classification (NCBI taxonomy): domain Bacteria; kingdom Pseudomonadati; phylum Bacteroidota; class Flavobacteriia; order Flavobacteriales; family Flavobacteriaceae; genus Patiriisocius; species Patiriisocius sp. The sequence continues at coordinate 2,980 of NZ_JBPOFW010000009.1, forward strand.
TTTTTCTTGAGAGTATTTATATTGAGTTGCATAACTGTATTGTTTTAATTGTTGAAACGTTTAAAAATAACTAGTTTTGTCGAAATAAACTAATTACTATACAGGTCGCAAGATTTGTGCCAAACTAACAGCTTATGGCGAAGAATTTAACAACTAGAAACGATGACTATTCCAAATGGTACAATGAACTTGTAATACAAGCGGATTTAGCTGAAAATAGTGGGGTTAGGGGTTGTATGGTTATAAAACCTTATGGGTATGCTATATGGGAAATGATGCAAGCCGAATTAGATCGAAAATTTAAAGAAACCGGACATCAAAATGCATACTTTCCGCTTTTTATTCCGAAGTCGTATTTCAGTAAAGAAGCAAGTCACGTTGATGGATTTGCAAAAGAATGTGCTGTTGTAACGCATTATAGACTAAAAACTGCTGAAGATGGTTCTATTGTTGTGGATGAGGACGCAAAACTCGAAGAAGAATTAATTGTTCGCCCAACATCTGAAACTATTATTTGGGATACCTACCGAAAATGGGTTCAATCATATAGAGACCTACCGTTGTTAATCAATCAATGGGCAAATGTTGTTCGTTGGGAAATGCGTACGCGTCTATTTTTGAGGACTGCAGAATTTCTTTGGCAAGAGGGGCATACTGCACACGCAACAGAAAAAGAAGCAATCGCTGAAGCAGAACAAATGATGAATGTATATGCTGAGTTTGTTGAAACTCATATGGCAGTACCTGTAGTTAAGGGCTTGAAAACCGAAAGTGAGCGTTTTGCAGGAGCCTTAGAAACATACTGTATCGAAGCTTTGATGCAGGATGGAAAAGCATTACAAGCAGGAACATCACATTTTTTAGGCCAGAATTTTGCCAAAGCTTTTGATGTTAAATTTGCTACAAAAGAAGGAAATCAAGAATATGTTTGGGCAACTTCGTGGGGAGTTTCCACGAGGTTAATGGGAGCGCTTATTATGACCCATAGTGATGATAACGGATTAGTGTTACCTCCAAAACTTGCACCACAACAAGTAGTCATTGTGCCTATCTATAGAGGAGAAGAGCAATTGGAGCAGGTAAGTGTTGTTGCAAATGAGCTAATGAAGGAACTCCGTGCTAAAGGATTACGTGTTAAGTACGACGATAGAGATACTCAAAAACCAGGTTGGAAGTTCAATCAATATGAATTACAGGGTGTTCCTGTAAGAATTGCTATTGGACCTAAGGATCTTGAGAATGGAACTTTTGAAGTAGCGAGAAGAGATACTTTGAGCAAGGAAATAATGAAAAAAGAGGCGGTTGTAGATAAAGTAGTTGCCTTAATGGAAGAGATTCAAAATAACTTGTTTGCAAAAGCAATAAATCACAGGAAAGAAAATACAACCACTGTTGCAACCTATGATGAATTTAAAAAAGTTATCAAAGGTAAAGGAGGTTTTGTGCTTGCGCATTGGGATGGCACTGCTGAAACAGAAGACCGAATCAAAAATGATACAAAAGCAACTATAAGGTGCATCCCTTTGGATGAAGATACCGAAGCAGGATCCTGTGTTTTTAGCGGAAAACCATCAGCTAGAAAAGTGCTTTTTGCAAAGGCATATTAATTTTTTTTAAAAAAAGTTATTTTGGGTTTGGAGCATTAAAAAAAGACTGTATCTTTGCAACCGCAAATAGCGAAAAAAACGGTCCGTTCGTCTAGGGGTTAGGACGCATGGTTTTCATCCATGTAACAGGGGTTCGATTCCCCTACGGACTACAAATAAAGTTAACAAAACAAAATTATGGCGAATCATAAGTCAGCATTGAAGAGAATTAGAAGTAACGAAGCAAAACGTTTACGTAATCGTTACCAACACAAAACAACTCGTAATGCGATGAAGCGTTTTCAAGAATTAGAGGACAAGAAAGAAGCAGAAAAAATGCTTTCTTCTGTAGAGTCTATGATTGACAAACTTGCTAAGAAAAATATTATTCATAGCAATAAGGCGGCTAACTTAAAGTCAAATATGGCTAAGCACGTAGCTTCGTTATAGAATTTTGAAACTTTTAAATAAAAAACGCTTCTAGGAAACTAGAAGCGTTTTTTATTTGCTGAAATTTTATTCTTTGACACTGATGAAATGATTGCGTTTTTTATATTCTATTTGGGTACAAGCGCACTAAAATCTCCACCATTTCTAGCAATGTCCCTCACAATTGATGAAGATATATAAGAGTACTCTGGGCTAGCGATTAAAAAAATACTGTCCACTCCGTTCACTTTATCATTGGCTTGGGCAATGGTTTGCTCGTAGGTAAAATCGGTGGGGTTTCTGAGGCCTCTTAAGATAAATTGTGCCTTTTGTTCTTTACAGAAATTTGCAGTTAACCCCTCATACGTAGCCACCTTGATCTTTGTTTGTCCTTTAAATGTAGAGGAAATGAATTCCATCCGCTTTTCTAAGGAGAACATATTTTGTTTTGAAGCATTTGTACCAATGGCAATTATAATTTCATCAAATAGAGGCAATGCTCTTTCAATAATATCAACGTGCCCCAATGTGATGGGGTCAAAAGAACCGGGAAATACTGCTTTTCTCATTTTTAAAGACCGTGGAGACGGGTAACTATTTAATGTACAATTATAAAGATATATAATTAATGCCAATTTTTAATTAAAGCATTTTCTATCAACATCCCAAAAAAGTCTCGCAACGGAATACCGGCATCTGCAGCTTGTTTAGGGATAATACTTTCTTTAGATAATCCGGGCGTTGAATTTGTTTCAATGAAATATGGAGTTCCGTCTTGAATTATAAATTCGCTTCTAGTTACTCCTTCCATATTTAAAATTTTATAGATTTTTAAAGCCTCCTCTTTGGCTTTTTTCATTTCGGAAGCCAAAATTCTTGCGGGTGTAATTTCTTGCGATTTTCCTAAATATTTTGCTTCGTAGTCAAAGAAATCATTTTCCGAAACTATTTCAGTAGGATTAAAAACATGCATTTTTCCTTGAAATTCATAAACCCCCACAGAGATTTCTGTACCTACTAACTGACTTTCAATGATGACTTCGGAGTCTTCTTTGAAGGCGATTTCAAGTGCCGGAATTAAATTTTCAATATTCTTCACTTTTGATATTCCGAAACTTGACCCTGCTCTATTTGGTTTTACAAAGCAGGGCAGTCCCACTTTATCAATGATAGCCTTCGTGTTAAAGTCGTCACCTTTATTTACATAAAAAGAAGTTGCGCAATTGATTCCAAAATTCTTCAAAACGGACAGACAATCACGTTTATTGAAACTCAATGCGGCCTGATAAAATCCAGTGCTGGTTTGAGGAATATTGAGTAATTCAAGGTACGCGGCAAGGTATCCATCCTCACCCGGTGTACCGTGAATGGTGTTGAAAACAACATGTGGAATGATCGTCTCATTTCCGAAGGTAAAACCAAAAGTACCTTTATCAATCGCTGCTTTTTCTCCGTCAGGCAAAACACAATTCCAGCCATCTTTGAGAATATGATAGTGGTACACATTATAAACATTTTTGTCCAGTGCATCTGCTACGACGCCACCACTTTTAAGTGAAATCTCAAACTCACTCGAATAGCCACCCATGGCAATCGCTATATTTTTTTTAGCCATAACAATTTGCGTAATGTTTCGTTTTAACTTTGTCTTTCTGCGGAAATAGTACCCCACAAAAATATTATTTAAAGGTAGAAAGATACTAACTTTAGGTTTCATATTTTTGCATCTTAATCCTTAGGCTATGTCTTTTTTTAAATTTTTGTTTACCAAAGCATTTTTGAAGCAATTGCTATACGCTTTAGTAGTTCTTATTGCATTGACATTCTTGCTTTTATGGTGGTTGAAATTCACTACAAACCATGGTGAGTCTATTGAAGTTCCTAACCTTTCAAAAATGACACTGGACAAAGTTGAGGAGGTGCTAGACGATGCAGATTTACGCTACGAAATCATGGACTCTGCGAACTACAATCCAGATTTTCCTAGGTATTCGGTGATTGAGCAAGTACCAAAAGCTGGGCATTTAGTGAAAGAAAATAGAAAAATTTACTTAGCATTAAACCCGTCTGGATATGCAAAAATTAGTATTCCTAAGGTTACTGGAAAAACGCTACGCCAAGCAGAACCAACATTATTGGCAATGGGTTTTAAGATTGGTAAAATTTCAAAAAGAGCGCACATAAGTGATCAAGTATTAGAATTGCGTTATAAAGGTTCGAGAATTAAGGAAGGAGATGCGATTGAAAAAACGTCAGAAATTGATATCATCGTGGGTGACGGTTCGTTGAACAGAGTACAAGAGGAGGAAGATGATAATACAGAGGAAAACTAAAAAATGACACAAGAAATCCAAGGGCCAGAAATTGAAGATGAAGGGAATGATGATTTGTACGAGCATTTTAAGTTTGTAGCAGATAAAGGACAACAACCGTTAAGGGTTGATAAATATTTAATGAATAAAGTAGAGAATGCGACGCGTAATCGTATTCAGAAAGCTGCAAAGGATGGTAATATTCATGTGAATGATGTTGCTGTAAAGTCAAGTTACAAAGTAAAGGCGAATGATGTGGTTAAGGTACTTTTTGAACACCCTCCCTATGAGCTTTTATTGACGCCAGAAAACATACCCATAGATATAGTGTATGAAGATGACGATGTTCTGGTCGTTAATAAAGAACCCGGAATGGTAGTTCATCCCGGTCATGGAAATTACAGTGGTACACTTATCAATGCATTAGTCTATCATTTTGATAACCTACCTAATAATAGCAGCAATCGCCCAGGATTAGTTCATCGTATTGATAAGGATACCAGCGGATTGTTAGTAGTGGCAAAGACTGAAGAGGCGATGACGCATTTGTCAAAACAGTTTTTTAATAAGACCACCGAGCGGGAATATGTTGCCCTCGTTTGGGGAGCGATGGAAGAGGAAGAAGGCACTATCGAAGGTAATATTGGTCGACATCCTAAAAACAGATTGCAGAATACTGTGTATCTTGATGATGAAGATTCAGAAAAAAGCAAACCTGCTGTTACCCATTATAAAGTTTTAGAACAGTTGGGGTATGTAACTTTGGTTTCTTGTAGGTTAGAAACAGGGCGTACACATCAAATACGCGTGCACATGAAACATATTGGGCACACACTTTTTAACGATGAGCGTTATGGTGGTGAGCGTATTTTAAAAGGAACTACCTTCTCAAAATACAAGCAATTTGTAGATAATTGTTTTAAGGTTTTACCACGACAAGCACTCCATGCCCGCACCTTAGGATTTAAACACCCCACCACCGGAAAGATGATGCGCTTTGAAAGTAAAATACCAGATGATATTGAGCAATGCCTCGAAAAATGGCGTAGCTATTCAAAAAATAGTGTAGAATAAAAAAATCCCGAAGTTGAATGCTTCGGGATTTTTTATCTGTTTGTTGGATTAGTTTTTAATCCACTTGGCCGTGTAGGAAGATGCTCCATCGCCCACTGTTATAAAATAAATCCCATTTGTAAAGGAGTTGAATTCATATTCCAACGGATTGTTTTTTTGGATGTTTACCGTTTCAGAAAATAATAGTTTTCCGCTAATGCTATGTACTTTTAATTCTGCTTCGTTTATGTCAAACGGAATCGAAAGCCTCACCATACCACTTGAAGGGTTTGGGGCAATCGTAAGACTTGAATTAATATCGTTTTCTGAAATTCCTAAAATTATCTCTTGGATTCTTCCATCTCTAAGATTGCTTCCTTTGTATCCATTGCTTAATATTTTGCTTGTATCGTAAGGAATATTTAAATTAAAAGTATTCACGAATGTTGAATCTACCGTTGCTCCAAAATTCAGCTTATAAGAATTAGCCGTTAAGTCCATCATTCCATCATTGTCAACATCACCTAATACTGCACCATTTAAAAACGTAAAACCAGGAGTTCTTAAAGGAAAACCATCAATCTCTCCGCTTCCGTCAACCGAATATGCATGTAAATAACCAACACCATCAGCGTCTGTGATGACACTTGAGAAAATAACTTCGGGGATATCGTCTTCATTGATATCTGCAATGGTAATAACGCCTTCGTTTCCTCCGTAATTTTCAACGGGAAAATTATTCAAATCTGAGCCATCTGGCGCTTGACCATAAATGGTGGGTAATGGAGTTCCGTCGTTGCTGGTATTTCTATTTCCGAAGAACAACTCATACGTTCCGTCATCATCTAAGTCAACTACAGTGGGTGGTGAATACGTCCATTCGTTAATCACAATTGGCCATCCTGCTGCATACGTAGCGTCAGAATTTAACACATAATATCCAGGACTATCTCCATGGTTTGAACCTATGATTTCAAGAGTTTCATTTCCGTCAAGGTCAACGAGCATAGGGGATTGATACGAATATCTTTTTGCTGGATCCACTAAAGGAAATCCGGGCAAAATGGTTCCGCTACTATCAAAGGCATACATTCCTGCTGACGATGCTGCGATAACAACATCCATGTCGCCATCATTGTCAATATCACCAATAGATGGCGTAAACGCAGGCGTTGCGGGAAGTGAGACTGGCCAGCCGGCATTGATTTCAGTACCATCAATATTTAAGGCATGTACAAAACCTTGCGTACTGCCAAAACGTTCACCGGTAACAATATCTAGCGTTCCATCACCATCAACATCTGCAATTGCGGGCGCATTTATCATCCATTTGTCATTAAAGCTTATTGGCCAGCCGGGAAGAGATTCTCCCGTGTTGTCCATTACATAAACCCGACCTACGGTTGTGGGGTATCCGGTGTTGAAAATGATTTCAGGTGTTCCGTCATCGTCTAAGTCAGCAATACTTGGCGGTAATAAAATGGGGCCTTCCACTGGCTTTTCAAAATAGATACTTCCATCGCCGTTTAATGCGAATAAAGTTGTGTCAATACCGTATAAAATTTCGTCAACACCGTCGCCATTTAAATCGGCTAGGGTTACACCTCTAGAGTTTTTAATTTGAGGGTTTGCTGGTTTTCCAAAAGAAAAAAGTAAATCTGCAGCAGCTGCTCTGTTGTTGGTTTGTTCGGGTAAAAGGACATCGCTAGTTGTAATAGTTCCGTCTTCGTTCAAGGTTGCTTTTTTACCCATTTGTTGCGCTGTTAGCGGAAAAATGACTAAAAATGCACTTAATGATAAAAGTAATTTTTTGGTTTTCATAATTGAAGAGTTTAATGTTCGACCTAAAATTGGAAAATATATTTCATTAATCGCGTTACTTGTATGTTAAAATAAAATACCGCTTGTTAAAATAACTAGTTTAGGATTGCTTATAGAAATATAAATTAGGTTGATATGACTCTTTGGTATCTTTTAGTTTGTCATCGTATCTTTACATAAACAGATTGCTGTGATAATTACTTCTGAAATAGTAATGAATGGAAATAATCTAGTTTGATTAAAATTTCCGAAGCAATTAAAAAGCTTTAAAAGAACATCGAAAAAGTAAAAAAATGAAAATAGTAGTATCGCCAGCCAAGTCGTTAGATTACAAAAATAAGTTACCCACCACAAGAGGAACACAACCCAAATTTTTAGAACAAGCCGAAACGTTGAATGCAAAACTCGAGCGAAAATCTAAAAAAGCGGTGGCAGATTTGATGGATATAAGTGATAAGCTAGCCGAACTCAATTATCAACGTTACAAAGATTTCACCGTGCCTTTTACAAAGAGCAATGCTAGGCCAGCGGCTTACGCATTTGCGGGGGATGTTTACACGGGTCTCGATGTATATACTATTAAGGAAGAAAAAATTGATTTGCTACAAAACACCTTGCGCATTCTCAGCGGGATGTACGGAGTACTTCGCCCATTAGACTTGATGCAGCCATATCGACTTGAAATGGGGACCAATCTAAAAATACAAAGGAATAACAATTTATATGAATTTTGGGGAAACACAGTTACCGAAACTTTAAATGATGAATTAGAGGAAGGCGAACTTTTTCTCAACCTCGCAAGCCAAGAATATTTTAAAGTAATAAATCCCAAACTTCTAAAAACTGAAGTGATTTCTCCAGTTTTCAAAGATTTCAAAAATGGAAAATTGAAGATTATTTCATTTTATGCGAAGAAGGCGAGGGGAAGCATGGCTCGTTATGTCATCGATACAAACGCTCAAACACTGGAGGACATCAAAGGGTTTGACTATGATGAGTATCGTTTTAGCGAAGAACACACGGAGAATGAAAATGAGCCGGTATTTATAAGGTAAAAGTTATTTAGGATTTGTTTCAACCATTAAAAACAAAAACATCTTTCTTCATACCCATCCATATTCTCCCTTTGTTCAAGAATCAACCACAAAACTAATTGTTGGCACGTTACCGCCTCCCCGTTTTACTACGGGAGCATTAAAAGAAAGAGATGTCGATTTTGGTTATGGCAGTCGTGACGGACAATTGTGGCCCATTCTTGATGCAATTTTTAAACTTGACTTACATTATGAAACTACCCAACAAGCCATTGACGAGCGCAAACAATTTTTAATTGAGGAAAAAATTGGGATTTGCGACATTGTAGAATCTGCAGTGCGCGAGAAAGTGGACGCAAGTGATTTAGGGATGCAAGACGTTCAATTACGGGACGTGGTTGGAGTGCTTCGGAAATTTCCAAAGATTGACACTTTATTATTTACCGGTGGAAATAGTAAAAATGGTCCCGAGTATTTTTTTAGAAGACATTTAAAATCTTATAACCTCAAACTACAACTTCTAAACAATGAAGTACCCCGAATTCACCAACTCAAACTCCCCAATTCAAACCGAATTATCCAAACCGTTTCATTAACAGCACCATCAGGAGCTGCAAATAGAGCAGTGGGCAGTTTGGCTCCTTACAAAGAAATGAAGCAAAAATTTCCGAAGAAAAACACAGTTGATTTCAGAATTGAACAGTATGCACCTTTTTTTCAGAAAAATTAAATTTCTAAACTACTCAAATTATAGGGTGGTATCTTTTAGATGAAAATATAAATTAATATTAATTGAATGTTACCTTAATTTAAACATCCTTTGGACAGAAATTATATGTTGTTTATCTAAAAAAAAATCAATTCCTAGATTATCCTTCGAAATACAATTTATTTTGTTTAATTTAACACCTTATTAACTTTTACATATTAACCTAATAATTGATTTATGAAAAAAATTACTTTTATTTTAATTGCGCTCATGGTGACCACGTTTTGTTGGACCATTAGTGCTCAAACGTATTCAGGAGCTGGCGTACCGCTTCCAATAGGTCCCGGTAGTGGAGTTGTAACCTCTTCTGCAGCTAATGTGCCTCTTGTTGGAGTTGTTGGTACTAATAATGGAGAATTTGTATTGAATAGTATTGATTTAAGTCTAACTCACGCCTATGCAGCAGACGTAGAGATTGTTTTAATATCGCCTGCAGGTACAAGAGTGGCTTTGTGCTCTGATAACGGTGGTAGTACTGGATTAATAACAAATCCAAGTTCATTATTATTTACTGATGCTTCTACTAATAATATTACTGGATGGGATTCCGGTGCTCCAATGGCAGATTATCGTGCTGAAGGTGGTGCTAATGTTTTTCCTATTGGTTTCGGAGATGGTCCGGGAGTTGATTTAAACACAGTTTTGGCTGGTGAATCTGTTTCTGGTGATTGGACGGTACAATTTAATGACGACGCTGGAGGTGATGGCGGTACTCTTTTTTCTTATGAGATTACTTTTTCTGAAAATATTGGAGCACCTCCAGTAATTAACTGCCCAATGGGTGGAATGGCGAACACAGATTTAGGAGTTTGTGGAGCTATAGTGAACTTTACTGATGCTGTTGCTTTAGATCCTGAAGATGGAGCTATTGCAACGACTCAAACTATGGGACCTGCAAGTGGGACTGTATTTCCAGTTGGGAATACAATTATTGAGTTTTCAGCAACAGATTCTGATGGTAACACTGTAACATGCTCAACTACATATACTGTAATGGATATGGAAGCTCCAATGGCAATGTGCCAAGATGTAACACTTGAACTAGACTTAAATGGTAACGCAACTATTACAGCTGCTGATATTGATGGTGGTTCAATAGACAACTGTACAGTGGCAAGTGTTGTTGCAAGTCAAACAAGTTTTGGTTGTGGTGACATAGGTGCTAATACTGTAACATTAACTGTAACAGACGATAGTGGAAACGAATCAACATGTACAGCTACAGTAACTATAACTGATACTACTGCCCCCATTATTACATGTATAGGTGCTGGTGGAGGAGACTTCATGGCAACTGAAGATTTTGAAGGAGCAACTGTACCAACTGGTTGGTCAACTAATGTACTTATTGGCGCAGCAGATTGGCAATTTGGTAGTGGAGTTACTCCAAGTGCTACTTTGAATGACTTTCCTACAAATGCTGCCGTTTTTGATGATGATGCTGCTGGTCAAAATAATGTTAATGCTAGTGAATTGTTGTCTCCGGTATATGACATTGCTACTGCTACGTTAGCAGAACTTTCTTTTGAGTATGCACATAACTTTTTTGGATCAGGATTTTTACGTGTTGAAGTTTGGGATGGTACAGCTTGGCAAGAAGTGTTATTTGTAGATACGTTAGTACAGCCAACTTCTACAGGTGCATTAGATATGTTACCATTCGCAAATGATGCATTTCAAGTGCGATTTACTTATGATGATGATGGTGGTTGGTCATGGGGTGCTGCTGTGGACAATTTCCTTTTAGATGTAGAGGCTCCTTCTGGTAGTTCTCCATTAGTATTAGATCTTGATGAAATGGGAATGGCATCTATAGACCCTAGTGATTTACTTATATCTGTTGAGGACGCATGTAGCGTTACAATTGAAGCAGGTGGAGCTTCAGGTGGAGGTATTCCAGCTGAACTTAACGTAGGTTTTGCAGGTGGAAATGGACTTACACCAGGAGGTAACTTCTTTGATATTAATGCATTAAATGATATTTCAATTCAATCGTTTGATGTAAATATTGATGCTGGTACTGGTACTGTTGAGGTTTATACTAAAACAGGAACTTGGGTAGGTTTTGATAGTGATCCAGCGGCTTGGACTATGGTAGGGTCTACGACTGTAACATCTGTAGGTGAAAATTTACCAACTGCCCTAGGATTAGATTTGGATATTGTTATGGCCTCTGGAGAAACTAGAGCTTTCTTTGTAGCTACTTTAGATATAGGTATCAATTATACAGATGGAACAGTAACAGGAAATGTTTTAGCGAGTGATGCAAATATTGAGCATTTAGAAGGTGCTGGTAAAACATCATTATCAACAGGTTTATTATTCCAACCTAGAAACTTTAATGGAATCATTCGTTACGAAACTCCAGATCCAACAAGTGGATTGGTATTTACATGTGATGATTTAGGTGAAAACCTTATCGATGTTACTGTTACTGATGCTAGTGGAAATGTTTCAACTTGTACTGCAACTGTAATCGTTAGAGACGTAACAGCTCCAGAACTTGTATGTATGGATGCAACTCTTGAATTGGGTGCTGATGGTACTGTAACATTAGATCCAATGACTCTTATTGATATGGGAGCAACTGTTGAAGCTTGTGGAATTATGTCTGCTGCTGCTGATATCACAGAATTTAATTGTGATGATATAGGAACACCAGTTATGGTTACATTGTTTGTAAACGATTTAGGTGGAAACTTAGCTTCTTGTAGCGCTATGGTTACTGTAGTTGATATGTTAGGACCAGTTATTACGTGTCCTGCAGATATTACTGTTGATCCAGGAAGTGGAAATGTGAACTATGAAGTTCCAGATTACTTCGCAACGGGTGATGCAATGGTTGTTGATAACTGTACAGATCCTGTGACGATTACTACACAAGATCCTGCTGCAGGTTCATTCTTGCCAGATGGTACATATCCTGTAACATTAACAGGAACTGATGAATACGGTAACGTAGGTACATGTACTTTCACGTTAACTGTTGAAAGCATTCTTGGAGCAAACGATAATATCCTTGCAGACGGAGTATCACTTTATCCTAATCCTGCAAATAATATTCTAACAATTCAAAATTCTTCTACGCAAGTATTAGAAAGTGCAATTATACATGATATCAATGGAAGAATGGTAATGAACGTTAACTTAAGAGGTGCGCAAGGAGATCAAACACTTGATGTTTCTGCATTAGCTGCTGGAGTTTACACAGTTCAATTAACTAGTGATGTTGCTAGCGTTGTTAAGAGACTTATCAAAAAATAAGGCTTATCACAATTTGCAATAATAAAAGAACCCCTTCACTTTTAAAGTGAAGGGGTTTTTATTTAATCAGGTTTTAAAGCTCCTTTTATGTTACGTGGTTTTGTCTTGAATTTTCCACGTTTGGGTCTCAATTTGCCGTAAGAGCTAATATTTATTTTTCCTTTTCTCGTCTTTTTATCTCCCTTTCCCATTATTTTTTATTTTGTTGCTCTTTGATAGTTTTTTTATCAATGTCAAACTTATTAGTTTCTTGACTGGTATTCCCTGTTGGGTTCGTAGGGTTTATCTGTTCTGTTTTTCTTCTAAATTTCTTTTCCATAATAATAAGTTTTAAGTTCTAAATTAATTAACAACAATGTACCTATAGAAATTCTTAATTCTTATTAAGGGTTTACTAAACCTTCGTTAAACCTAGCGAATCGAATAAATGAACTTTTTAATACCTAAAACACCTTTCGAAGTTAGCATCTTGATAAATGCACTTCCTATTATGGCTCCTTTTGAATATGTCGTCGCAGCTTTAAAAGTTTCAGCATTATTAATTCCGAAACCAACAATTTGAGGATTCTTCAATTTCATTTCAAAAATGCGTTGAAAATATGATGTTGTTCCGTTTCCGAAGCCTTGTGTGCCTCCTGTAACACTCGCACTGCTCACCATGTAAATAAAGCCATTAGACACTTCATCAATTTCTCTAATGCGTGTATCGCTGGTTTGTGGTGTAATTAAAAAAACATTGATGAGTCCGTACTTCTCAAAAATTTGTTGATAATGTTCCTTATATTCGGCCACAGGGAGGTCTGGTAGAATCAAACCATCAATCCCGATTTCTTGACATTTTTTGCAGAAATTTTCAACACCATATTGCAATACCGGATTGAAATATCCCATTAAGACCAAAGGAATCTGTACCGAATTTCTAATATTTTTCAATTGCTGAAATAAAACTTCGGTGGTCATTCCGTTTTTTAAAGCTTGTGTTGAGCTGGCTTGAATGGTTGGGCCATCGGCCAAAGGGTCGCTGAAAGGAAGTCCAATTTCAACCATATCTACGCCATTTTCCTGTAATGCTTCAAGGACGCGAACAGTATCATCAATAGATGGATATCCCGCGGTAAAGTAAATGGAAAGTAGCTTTTTATCTTCTTTTAGTTTTTCTATAATTCTATTCATCTAAGATGGTTTTTTGTCATTTCCTCGAAAGCGAGAAGATTAATATTTTGTCTTCTTTTATATTGAGAATTATAAACCAAAATATTCAATATAAGTATTCAGATCCTTATCCCCACGACCACTCAAATTGACTACTACAATGTCATCGGGTTTAAATTTTCGGGTTTCAAATATGGCTAGCGCATGGCTTGTTTCGATGGCAGGAATAATACCCTCAAGCTTGCTCAATTCCATTCCAGCTTTCATTGCATCATCGTCAGTAATCGATATAAATTCTCCGCGACCACTCTTAAATAAATGTGCATGCATTGGCCCAACGCCCGGATAATCCAAACCTGCCGAAATTGAATAAGGCTCAGTAATCTGCCCATCTTTAGTTTGCATCAACAATGTTTTGCTTCCGTGGATTATACCTATTTTACCAAGAGCTGAAGTAGCAGCGCTCTCGCCAGAATTCACGCCTTTTCCAGCAGCCTCAACAGCTATAATTTCAACTTCGGGTGTATCCAAATAGTGATAATAAGCGCCTGCTGCATTACTTCCACCACCCACGCATGCCACAACAAAATCTGGGTTTTCTCGACTTTCTTTTTCTAATAATTGAAGTTTTATTTCCGAAGAAATTACGCTCTGAAACCTCGCAACCATATCTGGATAGGGATGCGGCCCAACGACGCTGCCTATAATATAATGGGTGTCTGTGGGGTTATTTATCCAATCTCTAATCGCCTCGTTTGTGGCATCTTTCAAAGTTTTACTTCCGCTCACGGCAGCAACAACTTTTGCGCCAAGCATTTTCATTCTGGCAACATTGGGTGCTTGTCGTTCAATATCAATCGCACCCATATAAACAATGCATTCCATGCCCATCAATGCGCAAACTGTAGCCGTTGCAACACCGTGTTGTCCAGCACCTGTCTCGGCAATGATTCTTTTTTTACCCAAGCGTTTCGCCATCAAAATTTGACCAATGGTATTATTTACCTTATGCGCTCCGGTATGGCATAAATCTTCCCGTTTTAAATAGATTTTTGTATTGTATTTAGCCGAAAGTCGTTTTGCAAAATACAACGGTGTTGGCCGACCTACATACTCTTTCAATAATGCATTGAACTCTTTTTGAAAAGAAGGCTCATGCATGATCGAAATGTACTGTTGGCGTAATTCTTCCACATTGGGATAGAGCATTTCTGGTATGTATGCACCACCAAATTCTCCATAATATCCCTTTTCGTTTACATTGTATTTCATATTCATTTCCCACGTAAGCAGGATTCTCTTTAAATTAATCTATATTTTTAATCAAGTAATTCTTTCATTTTTTTTAATGCCGAAATATCTTTCAATCCAGCCTCAATCTCAAATTTGCTATTCACATCAATCGCATAAATGGGTAGCCCGAGTTGTTGAATTTTTTTCACTTCGGAAATTTCTGTCATTCCTATTCCGCCACTTAAAATAAACGGTTTCGTTGATTTGTAATTTTTTAAAATGCTCCAGTCAAACGTAAATCCGTTGCCACCTTTTTCTTTTCCTTTTGTATCAAAGAGAAATTTAGAAACCAAATCTTCAAAATCTTTTAGAACCGAAAAATCAAAAGTGTCTTTAATGGAAAATACTTTCCAAATTTCAACCTGACCTTTTTTAGAGTTCTTTAATTCTGAAATTAGCAAACTCACAAATTCCACTGGCTGTTCGCCATGTAATTGAATAACATTAAATTGAAATTTTTCAACCAATACAATGATTTCATCAACCGATTGGTCAACAAAAATACCAACCTTTTTAATGTCTTCGGAAATATTAATTATTTTCGAGTCTTTGTAATTTCTAGGACTATTTCCGTAGAAAATAAAACCTAAATAATCAGGTTTCAAGGCCGCAACTTCTGCAACATTGTGTTTCATTCCACATATTTTGACTTTTAAATTGTTCATAGTTTTGAGATAAAATCGGCTGCGCTTTTCCCCGGGTTTTCAGTCTTCATAAAATTTTCACCTATTAAAAAACCTTTAAATCCGTATTGCTTTAAATCATTGATTGTTTCAATACTTGAAATTCCACTTTCGGAAACTTTTACAAAATCGGAAGGTATTTTTGATGAAAGCTCTTTACTTATATCTGTTGAAACTTCAAAAGTTTTTAAATTTCGGTTGTTAACACCCAGCATATCAACTGTTGGGATTATTGATTTGTTTAACTCTTCTTCGTTATGAACTTCGAGCAGCACATCCAGTGAAAGTGACTTTGCGATTTTTGAAAATTCCTTTAGTTGTCTTTCGGTCAATGATGCTGCGATTAATAAAATAGCATCGGCACCATACGCTTTTGCTTCATAAATTTGATAAGAATTTATGATAAATTCTTTTCTCAATAATGGGAAATCGACCTCATTTCGGGCAACCAAAAGGTCGTCCAAAGAACCACCAAAAAAGTTGGTGTCAGTCAAAATAGACATTCCACAAGCTCCCGCTATTTCATAACCACGAGCGACATCGGTTATAAAAACGTTGTGATTTATTACCGATTTGCTCGGAGAACGTCTTTTGTGCTCAGCGATGATGCCTGAGTTAGATTTCCGAAGCGCATCTGCAAGTGATGTAGTTTCTCTCGAAAAAAGCACCGAATGTTCTAGAATGGAAATTGGGAAAGCTTCAGATTTTGCTTTTACTTCCTTATGCTTATACGCTATTATTTTGTCTAAAATTGTCATGGGCTGTGGCTAGCTGCTCAATGCGATTAATTTATTTAATGATTCCAAAGCTTTTCCAGAATGAAGGGATTCTTTCGCTTTTTCAATTCCGTCGTTTAAACTGCATTGTTCAGCGATTGAAATTGCGGTTCCTGCATTTGCGAATACTACGTTATTTTGTTGTTCTGTACCATTTCCTTTTAGGATGGTCATAAATATTTCGGCAGATTCTGTTACTGTTTCTCCTCCGTAAATATCTATTTGTTTTTGTAATGGCATGTTAAAATCTTCTGGGCTCAGTATCATTTCCGAATAATTTGAAAGCATTTTTACATTGCCCGTCAATGAAATTTCGTCATAGCCATCCATGGCATGCAGAATACCGTAATTTTTGTCGCTCTTTTGATATAGGTAGCCATACATGCGTGCCAATTCTAAGTCAAAAACCCCCACTAATTGATTTTTAGGAAACGCTGGATTTACCATGGGACCTAACATATTAAAGAACGTTTTGACCCCTAATTCGCGACGGATTGGCGCCACGTTTTTCATTGCTGGGTGAAAGAGCGGCGCATGCAATACGCATATTCCAGTTTCGTCAAGGCAACGTTTTAAAAAGTCATGTTCATTGCTGAATTTTATTCCTAGATTTTCCATGACATTACTGCTTCCGCTAATTGAAGATACTCCGTAATTCCCGTGCTTAGTGACTTTAATTCCGGCACCAGCAGTTACAAATGATGAAACTGTTGAAATGTTAAAAGTGTTTTTTCCGTCGCCTCCCGTTCCACATAAATCGATGGTATTGTACTCCTCTAGGTTAACGCGTAGGCATAAATCTAATAAGGCATTTCTAAATCCTTCAAGCTCTTCGAGCGTTACACTTCGCATCATATAGACTGTTAAAAAAGCTGAAATCTGTGCGCTATTGTATTTGCCTTCACTGATAGCAACGAGTATTTCTCTCGCTTCTTTTTTATCGAGGTGTTCGTGATTTATGAGTCTGTTTAGTATTTGTTTCATATTTGTTAATTCTTCTTCCTTGTTGTGATTCTATTGCCGGAGATAATTCGCATGCTTGATTTTTTTTAATTTTCCTCTGCGTAATATAGGTTTCGACAGCGCTCAACCAGACAATCTTTATAGTTCTACCCAATTCTTAATCATTAATTTTCCCTGTGGTGTTAATACGCTTTCTGGATGAAATTGTACGCCTTTAATATCAAATTCACGGTGGCGAAGTGACATTATTTGTCCATTATCATCAATGGATGTTATTTCTAATACATTTGGAAAACCCTCTTGGCTCACTACCCACGAGTGGTAACGGCCAATTTCAAATTCTTTTTCAATGTCTTTGAAAAGTTCCTCATCATTTACAAGTTGGGTTGCTTGTGTTGAAACGCCATGGAAAACTTCGCTTAGGTTTGAGAGTGTTCCGCCAAAAACTTCTCCAATGGCTTGTTGCCCTAAACAAACTCCCAAGATTGGCTTTTTGCCACCATATACTTTAATTACTTCTTTTAAAAGGCCTGCTTCTTCTGGGACGCCCGGACCTGGAGAAAGTAGGATTTTATCGTATTTTTCAGGTAGCTCAATGTCAAATTGATCATTACGAATTACATGCACTTCGCAATCAAATTCTTCCAAATAGTGGACAAGGTTGTACACAAAACTATCGTAGTTGTCTATTACTAGTATTCTAGGCCCCCTCTCAGACTCCCCAAAAAGGGGAGAAGCTAGAATCTGTTTTTTATTTTTACTTTTCATTATATTTATGAATTAAATTTTTCCTCTTTGGGAGGCTAGGTGGAGCTTTTATATTGTTTCTGCTAATTCTAGTGCTTTTGTTAAAGCTCCTAATTTGTTATAAACTTCTTGCAATTCATTCTCGGGTTTGCTGTCATTGACAACTCCTGCGCCAGCCTGCCAATGTAGCGAGTGGTTTTTACTTACAAATGAACGGATGATAATTGCGTGATTATAATTGCCTTTGAAATCCATAAACCCAATAGCTCCGCCATAGAATTCACGATTGATATTTTCATATTTTTCTAGTAATTGCAATGCTTTGTGTTTAGGTGCGCCACTCAACGTTCCTGCGGGAAATGTATCTGCTACAATTTGCATTGTTGGGGTATTTTTATTTTTTGTCGCTGTGACTTTGCTCACGAGGTGAATGACGTGGGAGAAAAATTGTACTTCTCTATAAGTTTCAACCTTGACATTGCTGCCGTGGCGGCTAAGGTCATTTCTTGCTAAATCCACGAGCATTACATGTTCGCTGTTTTCTTTTGCATCTGCTGAAAGTTGCTTGGCGAGTTCGGCGTCTTTTAAATCATTTCCTGTTCTTTTGAATGTCCCGGCAATAGGATGGATTTCTGCGGTTTCATCTTTTACTACGAGTTGCGCTTCTGGCGAACTTCCGAAGATTTTAAAATTTCCGTAGTCAAAATAGAAAAGATAGGGGGAAGGGTTTACGCTGCGTAAGGCTCTGTAAACATTGAATTCATCTCCCGTAAATTGTTGCGAAAATCGCTTGCTGGGCACAATTTGAAATACATCTCCGCGAGCGCAATGTGCTTTACATTTTACAACCAAATCTTTAAACTCTTGGTCTTTTAGGTTGGTTGTAGGCTCGCCATTTCTTGCAAAAGGATATTCGGCAAAGTTTTTGGAACTGATGAGTTGCTCGATGTGCTCGATGTTACTTTCGGTATTGTAGTTATGCGAAAATATGTAGGCTTCATTATTAAAGTGATTGATGGCAATGATGTTTTGATACACTGCATAATACATATCTGGGATTCCCAAAACCGATTTGCTTTTGTCTATCGCTACATCTTCAAAATAGCGAACGACATCATAACTGGTAAAGCCAAAAAGGCCATTGTTTATAAACTTGAGGTCGCTCTTTTCGGCAGTGAATGATTCAGAAAAATTTTGGATGGTGGCGGCAACACTCGTTGCTATTTCTTGAGATGACGACAGTTTTATTGTTGTCACGTTTCCGCAGGGAAACTGTTGTGTAATCTCTTCGTTCGCCACTTTTATCGATGCGATTGGGTTGCAGCAGATATAGCTAAAACTGTTGTCGTTTGCATGATAATCGCTACTTTCAAGAAGCAGACTGTTGGGAAATTTATCGCGCAGGCGCAAATATACCGAGACAGGGGTGAGGGTGTCTGCCAGTAATTTTTTTGAATGCGTTTTAAGTTTGTAGTTCATGTTTTCTATTTCTCTAAGCTCTTAATTTTTGGAGTACCCGTTTTTTCTTTGCTATTACATAAAAAAAAGCCTGTCTCGTGAAAGACAGGCTTTGTATATGTTAAAATACATGGTTTACCTAGTTCACGGACGTTGTCTGTAAATTATTCCACCACCAAGTATTTTGTGTTGTTCTCATTGTGATTTCAAAGATAGAAAAGTTCTTCAAACTCAAAACAAAAACATTTCTTAATTTTTAGAACATCAACGTTACGTTAAGTTCAAAGTTGTCGCTAATGGTGTTGTCGCCAAGATTGTCAAAGAAACTACCAGAACCATAACGCACGCCATATTTAGTACGGTCCATTTTTAAAGAGGTCGTTGCTTTTCCGTCTTCCATTTTTAGGTCAAATGTAATCGGCTCTGTTATGTTTTTAATAGTCAAATCTCCAGTTACTGTATAGCCACCGTTTTTAGCTTCAACATTTGTGAAAACTAAGGTCGCTGTTTTGTGAGTGTCAGTCCCAAAAAAATCTTCGCTCTTTAAATGCCCTTCTAGTTTTTCTTTTCCTTCGCCCACTTTTAAGTCGGTTACTTCAAT
The DNA here is from genome assembly GCF_051252435.1 of Patiriisocius sp. Lineage (NCBI taxonomy): Bacteria > Pseudomonadati > Bacteroidota > Flavobacteriia > Flavobacteriales > Flavobacteriaceae > Patiriisocius > Patiriisocius sp. Next base: position 22,921 of record NZ_JBPOFW010000009.1, read on the forward strand.
AGTGGTCATATCTACAACAAACATTCCGCCCGTTAATGACGCGCCGTCCATTTCAAGATATCCTTCTTTTAATTGTATGTTTCCTGTGTGCGACCCTAAAACTTTTTTACCGGTCCATTGAATTGTACTGTCTGTAACATTTATTTTTTTCATAGTATTGTTTGTAAATGCAGTTGCTCCAACAGCTACTGCTAAGATTAAAATTGATTTTACTGTTGTTTTCATAATTCTAGTTTTCTTTAAAAGTTCGGATTTTATCTAAAAGGTTATTGAGTTGCTCGAGTTCTTCAGCGTCGAGTGCGCTTGTAATGGTTGTATTGTTATTTTGGGTAATAGGGTCAAGGGTTGTTAAGAGCGCAAGGCCTTGTTTGGTAATAAATAATTCGATTTTTCTACGGTTGCTCGCGCAAACTCTTCTTGTAACGAGGTCTTTTTTAATGAGTTTATCTATCAACCTTGTTGTGTTACTATTTCTATCAACCATGCGTTCTTGAATGGTGGAGAGGTTTGCAGGGTTTCCTTTTTGGCCTCTCAAAATTCTCAAAACATTAAATTGTTGCGATGTTAAATCGAATGGCTTTAAGATTTCCAGAAAAGATTCTTCCAGAAATCTGCTCGTGTAAGAAATGTTGATGACCGTTTTTGTGGCAACATTCATTTTTACATTCGACTTAATAACTTGTTCTATATTCATAATATTGTATCTACAACTATTGTACATACAAATGTAAGTTTATTTTTTATAATGAAAATTTATTTTAACAAATATTTAATGACTGCCAACTGTATTTTGACGTTATTACTTTTTAAATTGTCGTAGAACGTAGCTATCTTGCTGAAGATAAATAGCACTGATTCAATTTTTTAGCTTATGCGAAAATGAGCCAGAAATGAAATATGTTTTTGTTCATGTAACAATGGGACTGCGGCTTACTAATTGGAAAATTACACCAAATCGAAAGAAGATAGAAAATGAAAATATTTAAAATTATTAGTGTTTTTTTACTGCTGATTTTCAGCTCCTGCGCTGACGCAGAAAAGAAAAGCGTAGTGGAGGATGAAACTGCGAAAGTTTCGGAAATAGAAATTTCCAAAGAGAAACAAATCAAAAATAGCCGTGTGCCTTCTTATAATTATGAAGAGCTTTCGGTTTTGTTGGAAAAAGAAAATGACACAACCTATGTCGTTAATTTTTGGGCTACATGGTGTAAACCTTGTATTGCAGAGTTACCGGTATTTGAGAAGTTGAACGCGGAATCGGTTTCAGAAAAAGTAAAAGTAATTTTAGTAACTCTCGATTTTCCCGAAAAAATTGAAAGTCAAGTGATTCCATTTTTGGATAGAAACGAAATTAAGAGTGAAGTTGTTTTATTGGATGACGCAGATGCTAACGGCTGGATTCCTAAGATTAGCGAAACTTGGAGTGGCGCAATTCCTGCTACATTGATTTACAAGAATAACAATAGGAAGTTTTATGAGCAATCATTTACTTACGAACAATTAATAACCGAAGTACAAACATTTAACAAATAGAAATTATGAATACAAAAAAACATATTTATGTAAATTTTGCTGTTGTGGCAGTAACAATTGCGAGCTTAGTTGGTTGTAATAACCAGCCAAAAGATACCGCTAAAGCTGAGACTATTGTGGAAGATACAACCGCTCAAGATTTGAGCATGGAAGTGCGCGATGGTAAAATTATTAAAGGATATGAAGTGGGCGACTCGGCTACCGATTTTAAACTGAAAGATGTAGATGGTAAAATGGTATCAATGTCAGATTACAAAGATGCCAATGGCTTCATCGTTATTTTTACGTGTAATACGTGCCCATTTGCTGTGGCGAGTGAGGAGCGTATTGTTGCGTTAGATAAAAAATACAAAGTATTGGGGTATCCAGTAATTGCTGTAAACCCCAACGACCCAAATGTACAACCAGACGATACCTATGAGTTGATGCAAAAAAAGGCAAAAGATGCAGGTTTTACGTTCCCGTATTTATATGACGCGAACGATAAAGTATATGCAACGTATGGAGCGACAAAAACTCCGCATGTATATTTATTGAATAAAGAAGGCGGCAAAAATGTGGTAAAATATATTGGTGCAATTGACGACAATGTGCGTAATGCAAGCGCTGTGAAAGATACATTTTTGGCCAATGCCATTGATGAGTTATTAGCAGGAAAAGAGGTAACCGTAAAAGAAACAAAAGCGATAGGTTGCTCCATAAAAGTATAATAGGATTTTCCTAAATTTTAAAACCGACTACATATTAGATAATAAGTAGTCGGTTTTTTTATGAAATTTTAAATTGAATGATTAATTTTACTGAAATTTAATACATTAAATAAACATGGCAGATTTAACACAACAACAATGGCGTGAGCAATTAGCGAAAGACGATAACGCAGTTATTTTAGATGTTCGAACAAAAGCTGAAGTAGAAGAAGGGTACATCCCGAACGCAGAACATTTAGATATTATGAACGCTGGAAGTTTTATGGAAGGTGCAAAAAAAATGGATCCGTCAAAAAACTATTATGTGTATTGTAAAGCAGGAGGAAGAAGTGCGCAAGCGTGTATGATTTTAAATAGCATAGGGTATAATAGCACATACAATCTAATGGGAGGATTTTCTCAATGGGATGGTGAAACTACGATTTAATGAAAAATTTGATAAAATTATTTTTGGTATTTGTAGTTTTTACTGGGGCAATTTCTTGCAAAGATAACAATGCATCTGCCGCGACCGATATTGCGACCGTTCAAGAAAAAGGAACCATAAAGGTACTCGCTCCACAAGCAATGCACGAAGTGTTGAAAGAAAGCCCAACGGCTCAATTGGTTGATGTTCGCACAGACCAAGAGTACAAAGTAAGTCACTTAAGAGATGCTCAGAACATTTGCGTAACCGATAGTGATTTTAAAGAAAAAGTACAGGATTTAGATAAAAATAAGCCCGTATATGTGTATTGCAAAAGCGGTGGAAGAAGTGGCCGTGCAGCAAAAATTTTGCAAGACATGGGATTTAAAGAAATTTATGACTTGGATGGTGGAATTACAAAATGGAATAATGAATCGTTAGAGACCGAACAATAATCTGGATATTAATAAATTAAAAACCATTGCATCTTTATACAAAACGATGCAATGGTTTTTTTATACCTTAAATTTAGTGTTGCGGAGTTTTATTTATGCTGTTCAATAAATTGTTCAATCGTATCCATTGTTTCTCTTCCTCCCCAAATAAATTGTAACATCATCCCGAAGTGCCCTTTATTCTGCGTAATATATTGTAATTCGGGTTGTACTTTTATTAGTTTTTCTTTAAAGTCAATATTTGTTTTTGCGATGGCTTCAATGGTTTTAGTGCCTTGAAAAATTAAAAACGGTGGATTTTCTTCGGAAATGAAATAGATGGGAGATGCGTCTTTCCATGTTTCTGGGTCATTGGTAAACGTACTTTGATAATCATAGAATCCGCCTTTTTTGGGAGGTACTTCAGTATTCAACCAATACATATCCAATCCAGCGGCATCAATTAAAATGATACCAGAAATACTACTTTGATCTACACCATATTTTGGGTTCATTACAGAAAGTGCAGCTAAATGCCCTCCAGCCGAGTGGCCATTCATATAAATTTGATTTGGGTCGCCGCCATATTTCGCAATGTTGTCTTTGGTCCACTCTATACAAGCAGCAATCTGTTTTGCTTGATGGTCGTATGTTACCTCTGGACTCAATGTATATTCTGGAACAACCAAAATGATATTTCTTTTTGCCAAATCCTTTCCATAAAATCCGTAGGTGTCTTTGTCTCCACGGTTCCAATTTCCGCCATGGGCGAAAATGATAACCGGCATCGCGGTTTCGGGTTTCTCTTTGGGAGTGAAAATATTGAGTTTTGGGTTGCTTTCTTCCGTAAGTAATGTAGTTGGGAGATAGTCAAGGTTTTTTACGCGTTGTACCGAGGAACAACTAAAAATAAAAAAGGATGCTATGAATAGAGATAAGAGATAGGATAATTTCATATCTCAAATGTATTTCAAAATTCAATCCTTTGTTGTTAAGAGAATTGTAAAAAGGATTAAACAGTTAATGGGTTCAGCTCATTTTCCGAAGAAATCATTTTTATATTGAAATTCTTAATAGTGCGTTTGTAGAAATTTCTAGAGAGTGCTCATCAAATTGACTCACATTGTCATTGATGATACGATAATATGTGTCAACAGTACTTTCTTGGTTAAAAACATTTAATATTGAACATCCAATTTCGGCACGCCATTTCCCTTTATTTTTTATTTTATAAAGTGCCGAAATATCTGTGCGTATATAATTTTCCAGTTGGTCGCTATTTACCGCTTTGAAATTTACCTCTTCGCCATCTCTATTGTTTTCAGCGACTGGAATCGTAGTGGGTTTGCCCGTTCGCCAAAGTAAACCTGCGGAAATATTAAAAACATTTGTACTGTAAACACTACCCAAAGTCATTGCGTGGGTAATGTCAAAATTACTTCTGAAGGTATTTTCAGGGAGTTCGGAAAAAGTATATTGATTATCCATAAATGCATAACTCAACCAAGTGTTAAATCTGTTCATTTTTTTTCGCAGTAAAACATCAACACCGTTTACTTTATAGCTTCCGGTGGTATTAACAAATTCATATTTTGTAGAAAAACCTTGACTTTGTGTGGTGATTCCATCTACATTTTTATGATATCCTTTTACTGAAATGAGCAAATTATTCCTGCTAAAACTCAAGCCAATTGTTGCTTGTTTACTTTCAATTACTGGGAATTCGTTGTCATCTGCTAATTGCCATCTTCTCTTTTCGATGCCTAGAAAGTCATTTTGAAAGTTTATTATTTGAGATGTGTTTTGATGTTTAACTTCGCCTTGGACGAGTAGATTAAAATAATCTGAAAAATTTTGAGAAAGTGACACTCGGGGTTCAAACCTGAAAGTTCCAAATTTATCAGCATAGGTTCCTCTAATTCCCAATTTTAAAAAAGTAGCATTATTTATTGAGGTGTATTCTGCTTGTGAAAATAAGGCATGTGTTCGCAATACTTTTGATAGTAACTCTCTAAATAAAGGTCTATCAACATCTTCGAGGTTCGTTATTTCGGTTTCCGTGAAATTATAGCCGTTCTTCCAATTTATTGTGGGTGAAAGAGTTGCGTGGGTTGTTAGTTTTGCGCCAGTTTCAGAAACACTATTTTTTTGAAGTAATCTCTGCGATTGTTCAATGTTTGCATTATTGGCTTTTAAAGTATAGTCTGTTTCATAGATTTCAATATCAGAAGTAAACGTAGAATTCCAGTTACGACTGTAGAATAAAGAGCCTCCAAAATTGCTCTGTAAAACGCTACTCTCTCTTGTGTTGATTACATTGTCTATGAGAGCTTGCTCTGTAAATTTAAGTTCGTTGTTAATATAAATTAGGTTCACACGTAAAACGTCTCCGTTTTCTGGCTTATACAAATATCGCAACGCCGTGTCGTGAAAATCAAATTCCTGTTCTATAGTTGGAAGCGGTTGGTTGGATTGATCCACTTCGGTTTGTTGAGATATGCGACTGAAGTAAGAATTGTAAATAGGAGTTTTTATATATTCACTTATTGATTTTCTTCCTGCGACTTGAATTGATGAGTTATCTGAAATAGGTACATCTCCAAATGTTTCGGAATTTAATAACGTTGTTGCAAAATTTGCTTTAAATGTATCATTTACTTCAGAATCAGTTTCCATTAAGATTGTGCCCGAAACGCCATCTGTAAAACTCGCATCGCTACCATTATCTATCACAGTGGCTTTGTCTGTGATTTGCGGATTAAATGCTGAAATGAGACCAAAAAAGTGACCCGATTGATACATTTTGATTCCGTCCCAAACCAATAAATTTTGATCGTGACTTCCGCCGTGGATATTTAAATTTGAAATAGTTTCATCAACACTCATAATTCCTGGTAATGCTTGTACAGAATGTAAAACGTCATTTTCAACAAGTCCGGGAAGAATTTCAAAATTATCAAAATCAATACTTATGTTACCTTCAGTTGTTTGCGAAATACCTTTGACAAGAAAATCCTCAAGAGTTATCGCATCTAATATTTCAGTAGAAGGAATTAAAGCGATTGTTTTACACGAGGAATTCTCCCATGATGATATGGAAACTTGCATTTCTTCGAATCCCATATTTTGTATTGAAATGTTGTTTTTAGTAGTTGACACTAATATGATTTCAAAATACCCTTTTTCATCACTAACTGCGTAGTTGTTATCTGTCTCGATTATGGTTGCACCCATTAAAGGCTGCTGGGTCGAGCCATCTAGAAGGTAACCGCAAATTAAATTTGAAGTCTTTTTACTAATATAAATAATGTTGTTGGCCAATACATTGAATTTCAAGCTTGTGCTTTTATTTAAAAACTCAACTAAAGCATTCACCGTATTGATATTCTGCGGGATAGTATTGATAAAGATATCTTCAACGGTAGCCGGAGAATAGTTGAAAGTGATATTAAACTTTTGTTCCAATGAAGCCAATTGTTCTTTCAATGGGCGTCTTTCAGGACTCGTTTGAGAAAAACAAAGTGCTGTGGCAAACAATGTTAATAAGACTATATGTTTTTTAATTTTTGGCATAAATTAGAGCCTCATTGCCGTCTATTTTAAATGATAGCCCTAAAGGCGCTGTGATAGCAGTCAAGGCATTCTTACTGTTGTTATGTGCAAAAGCACCCGAAAATAACACGCTTGTATCTACATTTTGAAATTTTACTGAAAGCTCATATTGTCTTTCAAATTCTTCAAAAACAAACTTTATTGGTATGTTTTGAAATTGACTTAAGTGCTCTTTCCAGCTAGGTTTTTCTCCAATGGCTGCCATTTCTGATTTTTTATTCTCAATGATACGAAAGGCATTTCCTTTAGGGAGTCTTATTGTGTCATTCTCGTAGATTACTTGCACTAACCCTTTGTAACAACTCACTTCGAGAAAATCATTTCTTCGTTTTACATTAAATTCAGTTCCAAGGACTGTTACTTTTCCGCCGTTGAAAGTAACATCAAAAGTTGCTCCTTTTTCAACGTCAAAAAACGCTTCACCTTTTAGTTCTATGCTTCTTTGAGTATTCCAAGATTTCTCGTTGAATTTAATTTGAGAATCTGCATTTAAATCCACAATTGAGTTATCTGGTAATTGGATAGTCTTTTGTTCGCCATTTGCCGTTGCGAGGGTAGTAATATTATTTGTGCTGAAATAATAAAACAATCCAAATATAGCCAGCATTACAGCTGCGATACCGGACAACGTTCTATATAATTTAAACGTTTTGTTTTTAGGATTTTCTTTTAACTTATTTTCTATAGAACTGAACGGTGCTACGGTTTTCATTGCTGAAATTTTAAAACGTTCAGCATTTTCCATGATATTTTTCTCTATTCTGAAATTTTTAGACGAGGCAATGAATTCCTTTTCTTGATTAGAAAGAGGTTCGTCATTCAACCATTTTTTGCGTAATTTTTCTTCCATAGCATTCCTATTATCTATAAAACAATCGAGATTACTAAATTCCCGAAACTATTTTAAATAAAAATTTTCTAATTCTTTTTTAAGTTGGTCATACGCACTATAAATTCGGTATTCTATTACTCGTCTTGTTACTCCCAGTTGGTCTGCGATTTCTTGATGTTTTTTTCCTTCGCTTTATTGAGGAGGAATGCTATGCGCTGTTCGGCAGAGAGATTTGCCAGTGCTTTTTCGTATTTCTCCATAAATTGTTCTTGTTCTAAGATAAATTCGGGAGTTTCAATTGTGGATTGCGGTACTTCTTGCTTTTGATATTTAAGGACTACTTTTTTGTGCTTTATTACATTGAGCGTTGCATTGTTTGCGAGTGTAAAAAGATAAGATTTTACTTTTTGGATGGTTACATTTCCGCAGTTCTTCCAGAGTTTGATAAAACTTTCTTGGACGATGTCGTCTGGATTAAATTCGCTACCATATTTATAATAGATAAAATCATGCAAATCTTGAGCATACATATTATAAACCTCTTTAAAGCGAGAATCATCACACAAAGATTGGTTTGCTATATTCATGGAATTTTGCTATAATTTTAAAGCAATTTAAAAAAAAATAATTTTTTTTCGGGAATTTTAAAGTTACTGTTGTTTTATTTATGAAAAGGCATTTAAAGCCAATTAATTTAAAACTAATCAAAATTTATACCTATGAAAACTTTAAAAATAGTAAGCATATTAATGGTGCTCTTCATGGTCGTTTTTACATCATGTAGACAAGAAGATGAAGAAATTATTAATCCACCACAGGACGAAGCGCTAGATCCTAATTCAAATATTGCGAATTTATTGAATAGAGTTTCTACAAACGATGGTTCAATCGATAATATTATTGACAATGCAAGTTGTATTAGCATCCAACTCCCGGTTACTGTAATTGCCAATGGTACGCAAGTAGTTGTTACTACTCCGGCTGATTACCAAATTATCGAGGATATTTTTGATGCATCAACTACAGATACTGACACACTTGATATTATATTTCCAATTACCGTTATTCGTTCAGACTATACAACTGTTGAGGTAAATTCATACCCTGAGCTATTAGCATTAGTTGCGCAATGTGGGCCTGAAAATTCGCAAGATGATGATATAGAATGTATTGACTTTCAATATCCAATAACGGCTTCTATTTTCAATATAAACAACGAATTGATTGAGACAATCATCATTAACAGTGATGCCGAAATGTATGATTTTATCAATAACTTGAGTTCATTTGATATTGTAGTTATTGAATTTCCAATTACAGTAATCCTGGCTGATGGGACAAGTGTTGAGATTAATTCGCTTCAAGAATTAGAAACCATAATCATTAATGCTGAAGATTCTTGCGATGAAGATGACGACAATGATTATAACGATGATGATTGTGATAATTGCAGTGTTTCGCAGGTGACAGACCTTCTTACTAATTGCGATGGCTTTTTTATTGATAAATTAGAGCGTGATGATGATGACTTAGAGGATAATTATAATGGATATAATTTTATTTTTGCAATTGACGGCTCAATCATAGTGACAAGCGATACTGATAACTTTACGGGTACTTGGACAGCTACGGGCGAAGGAAATGGGATTGACATTGATATCAACATAGCCGGATTGCCCGATGTAAGCGATACTTGGAATTTACACGAAATTGAAATGGGTAATGAACAAAAGATTGATTTAAGATTAGGTGATGACCGTTTTCGTTTTGAGTGTGGTTCTAATGGATCTGGTGGTGGAAGTGGCGGAACAGCACTAGACAGTTTTTTAATCGATGGAACATGGTTTGTAAGTAATTATGATGAGGATGGTGATAATCAAACAAATGATTACGCTGGTTACACACTCGATTTTGATTCCAATGGAACTGTTATTGCAACAAATGGAACGGCAATAGATGGAACTTGGGATGCACAAAATAATGACACAAAACTATTTTTAAACTTTAATGCATTCCCTTTTGATGAGTTCAATGATGATTGGGATGTTATTTCTTCATCTAATACAGAAGTGGTCCTCAGAGATGTTAGTGGCGGAAACGGAGGCACCGATAACCTTACTTTTACTAAACTTTAATTTTAAACTAAACTAAATATTATGAAAAAGCAATTAATAATGATTTCAATGGGATTAATGACTTTGACAGCTACTTTTATGAGTTGTAAGAGTGATGATGACAATAATAGTATGTCAAATTCCAATAGTGAATTAATACAACAAGCGACATCAAATGCAATGGATGGTACTTGGCGAGTTTCGTCTTTTATTGACTCTGGTGATGATGAGACTTCAGATTTTAATGGCTATGCTTTTACCTTCGCTGCAAATGGAGATTTAAGTGCCACAAATGGAACCAATACTGTTAATGGTACATGGAGTGTAACAGATAGTAGCTCAAACAGCAGTGATGATGATGGAAGCAGTAGTAATGATGTAGATTTTAATATCTTTTTTCAAGTTTCTCCGGATAGTAACTTTGAAGATTTAAATGATGACTGGGATATTGTTTCAACTAGTAACACCTCAATATCGTTAATTGATATAAGTGGTGGAAACGGAGGTACAGATATCTTGGTTTTTAGCAAGATTTAATTATTTGAAAGAGAAAAATTTTAGCAGACTCCCCAATCTGTAAATTTTAACCGCAATAGTAATTTTACTATTGCGGTTTTTTCGTTTTATAAACTAATGAAAAATGCCCATTGGTATTTTCTACCAATGGGCTTTTAAATAATTTAAAATGATATATCTTAATTAAAAGAAATATCGGGTGCATCTAATTCATTTTCTGAAATTTCATTCGAAAATTGGATTTCAAAAGATTGACCTATGTATGTACCGTTTTCAAAATTTTTATCTTCTAAAAAAGTATGTTCATTTTCTAAAAACTGAATAGCACGACCATTTTCCGAAGTAAAAAAATAATGACCGCCCTCATATCCGTCAAAAGTTATTTCTATAGAATCTTTTGAAGAATAATTTTCCAAAACTGGCTTTATACCAAAAAATAAAGCTAATGACAGAGTAACAAAGAAAAATATCGTTTTCATAATAACAGATTTTTAATTTCTATATCATAAAGATAAAAACGAAAGATTTTGCCACAATGACGTTTAGCAGTAGTTTATGAAAATTGGTTAAAAAATTCACAAAGCGTTAATTCTGTAAAAAGAAGTTTTTTTGAGAAATCAAAAAAAGCTGAAACTGCTTTATGCAGTCAATCTCCCTTTGAGTCTCTTTTCAATCTTCTTCTTTTTTTCAGTGAGACGTTTCATGGTGTCCATTAATTTAGAATCCTTGGTTTTTTTGTAGATTTCATTAATGGCAAGTATTAATCTTTTTGCTTTTCTTGACGCCGTAACTCTATCGCTCATAGACATGTGGCTCATTTTTTCTTCTTCAAACTGTGCAGCTTCTTTAAGTATATCCATAGCTTCAGTATTTTTTGTTTAATATTTTTTCCAATATAGTTAAACAAATACCATTGCACATATATTTAAGAATACTTTAGTATTTGATTTTTGCGAATTTTAAGTCGCTAAAATTTCCGAAGAGAACAGTATGTATTTTTCAGCGCAAGAAGCTTTGAAAATTGGAGTAGATTTAGGTATTATTTTCTGAAATTTCAATCTCATCATTAATAATACTTTCGTTAGGATTTTCGATACTTTTAGGCTCTAACGGGTCGAGCATTTCAATCGCTTTTTGCAAAACGAGAGAATTGGGGAAGGAGATAAATTCGTTATTATCGGTACGCATATATACAAAGAATGCGGTAATGTCTTTGACAACGCCCACCCATTCATAATCCTTGTCAACAATTCGAATTCGGTCGCCAATACGCACCGGATGGTTGAAAAATAAGATGATACTTGCTGTTAGATTTGAAAGAATAGACCATTGGGCAAAAAAGCCAATACCCAAAACAGCAAGGATTGAAGAGATAAAAAAAATAAAATCCTTAAGTCCAATTCCCCAAATAAATAATAGGGCGATGCACGCAAGTAACATAAAAAGGGCATACGTTAAATTGAGCATAACCTTCTTGCGGTTTGGGTCAATTGCTTTTCTTCTTACAAAACTTTTGATAACCCGCTTTGCGAGCTGACTCACAACAAGTAATACTGCAATTGCTATTAATGTGCCTAAAAGTTGTTTTGAGTAAATAATCATACGCTATTTTTGTTTGCCTCTTGAAAGCAAAAATACGAATGAAATCTAAGTATCTCTTCGGAAATAAACAACAACTATGTTTTGATTAATTAAATAGAAATCTAGACTACACGACTCGCTGTGTTTAAATTGAAATTTGGATTTTTTAAATATTCTGAAGTTATAATTCTGTAATATTTCCGAAGAAAAAAATTAAACAGACATTTAATACTAGGCAAGACTGTAGCTTGCTGTAATCTTATCGAACAGGATTTCTTTATTTACCGGCTTTGTAGTGTAATCGTTCATTCCTATTTCAAAAACGCGCTTTCGTGTTTCCTCTGTGGCATCTGCCGTTACTGCTATAATAGGAATGTGTGTTTTGTTTGGCCCCAAAACACCGCTGCGTATATTAATTGTCGCCTCGTAGCCATCCATAATTGGCATTTGTAAATCCATTAAAATAATGTCGTAATCATTAGCTTTTAATGAGTCTAAAGCTTCTTGACCATTAGCCACTATATCAAAAGTTATATTTGTATTACTACTGAGCATTTTTTTCATCACCATTTGATTGAGTGTGTTGTCCTCAACGACTAAAATCTTAAAATTGAGCTGAGTAAGAGCCTCGTTTGCATTTATTTTTTTGGGCGTTTCAAGTGCCTTTAGGGGGACAGAAACAAAAACTGTAGTTCCTTGGTGAATAACACTCTCAATGTTTAAGGTGCCTTCAAAAAGTTTGATTACGTGCTTTACAATTGATAGTCCCAATCCCACACCTCCAAATTTTCTATTGTGTTTCAATCGCATTTGATTAAAACTGTTGAAGACATCGCGCTTACTGTCTTCATTCATTCCGATTCCAGTGTCGGTAATTTTAAATGAAAACAAACAAATTTCTTTTGCCTGCATCTTGCACTTTAGCTCAAATTTGATAAATCCTTCGTGGGTAAATTTTACCGCGTTGCTCAAAAGATTATTGATTATTTGACCAAAACGTTCGGCATCTCCATGAACAAGTTGGGGGATTTCAGTATCATATTCAATTGAGTACTCAAGTCCTTTTTTTCTGGCTTCCAGCTCCCAGTTAGCCGAAATTTGATTTAAAAGAAGGATAGGGTTAAAATTTGAAGGTCGAAGTATAAGCTCATTCTTTTCAATGTGTTCAAAATCAATAATATCATTCACGTTGCTCAACAAACTAATGGAGGCGTGTTTTATGATATCAAAAGACTCTTTCTGGTCTGTAGTATATTTATTTCTGAAAAGTTGATCATCCACAACTCCCAAAATAGCATTAATAGGAGTTCGCAATTCGTGACTCAAATTTGACATAAAATAAGATTTGAGTTCACTAACTTCTTCACTTTTTTGAAGGGCTAACTTTTGCGAAGTTTCTTTTTCTAAACGCAAGCTTCTAATCAAGTTGGTCATCGATAGCGAAAGGAAAATGACTTCAAACCCAGAACCGAATTTAGCACTATTAAGCGTGTAAAAATTATTTGGTAGAAGGCTTAGGTTGTTCATTACAAAACCTAAAAGACCAATAACTAGAAAAAATATACCAATAGAAAAATAGATGTCCACCTTAATACCCCTGTACCACATTAATCCTAATGAAGTCAAAATTAAAATGAGTGTGAATAAACCATTGAGGTTGCTTATGGGATATGTTAACGCCAGCGTTGTATCATTTATAAAAAGGGAAATAAATAGCAGCGCAATAACCACATAGGCGGCGTTGTAGAACTTTTTTAGGCGATTAAAATTTTTAGAAATATTTAAAAAATTCTCGCAATATTTCAGCAAGAAAAGATTTGAAAATAAAGCGGTGATAAGTACCATCCTACTATTTAAATAGCCTCCACTAGTAAATGCATATTTAAATAAAAAACCATCAAGAGCTGCTTGCATTAAAGCTATTGAAATTACATAAAAACCGTAGTATAAAAATGTTTTTTCTTTTAAACTGGTGTAGAAGAACAAATACATGAGACCAGCAAAAGCAAGGATTCCATAAAACAACCCAAAGAATAATTGTTGTTTACTTTTTGCTTCAAAAAATTGGTCTGTATTATAGAGGTTAAGAGGAATATTTACTGTTTCGCCATCACTTTTTATTTGAATATAAAAAGTTTGAATTTTATTTGGAGGCAAGTGGATATTGAAAACTGTTTGACGATGGTTTTGAGGCCTGTCTTCAAATAATAATTGGTCACCACTAGTAAAGACTTCAATACTGTCATTATCAATTTGATAAAGATTAACAACATCGGTTATTGGTCTTGCGGTCTCTAGATAATAACTTTGCTTTTCGTCTGTACTATTTTTAAGCTGAAATTTTAACCAATAGAAATCGGTCGTAAAACCCAAACTATGATTTTCAGTTAAAAGATCCTCGTATTTGAGGTAATTATTGTTGATGATTTCACTAATTGAGTAGTCATTTCTACCCGCATTAGTAAATTGAGCATATTCAAACAACTGTCCTTTATCGTTCTCCGGGTCAAACGGAAGCGTTTGGGCAGAGAGATATCCGGTGCAAAATAATAGTATGAAGAGGAATTTATTCAATATACAATTGCTTTCAACAGGCTAATATACAAGAAATAGTGTATTTACGCATGTTATCTAATTAAAATCGCTAAAAATCGATAAAAAGCACTTTTTAAGTAGGTTAAATCTTACAATTTGTTTTTAAATTAAATAAACTGGAGAAATGTGTTTTAAAACTTCATGGCCAAGTGCAGAAGTTGAGGTTGTAAAATTTCCGAGGCAAGACTAAAGAAGTAAAATCTAAAGTTTTTATAAATAGGCTATAATTTTAATGTCTATGCAATTACTAAAATAGTTACGAATTGATTTGATTTTTTTTGGCATAAAGATTTAGGTTTTTTTTTAAAGTACGCCCCTACTTATACCCCAAAAATTCAAAACCTCGTAAACATTGAGTTTACGAGGTTTAAAGTGGAGCCGGAGGGATTCGAACCCTCGTCCAAACGTGCACTATTACAGCTTTCTACATGTTTAGTCTTTGTTTAGATTTTCGTGGGCTTGCCGGTCAAAAACTACCAACGCACCCCTTATCTTCAATTAAGTGTCTCAGAAACATCGAAGTACTATTCCCAATAGGTTTACTTTTACGAAGTCACTATGTCGATTGCCGTAAACCAAGGCTCTCGAGTGACTTCCTGCTTGCCCGCCTTGCGGGCCGAGGCGTAATCTTACTATGATTCAGATTATGCAGCTAGGGCGTAGTTATTCTCGCCGTTTAAAAAGTGTGAAAAATGAGATTTAAGAGCTGTTTCCCAGCGCTCTACATGCTTACCATACTAGTTGACCCGCTGTCAAAACCAGTCGGCCCCTTTTGTTAAAATAGAAATCAGAAAACATAATTCTAATCTCTTTTTTTTGGCGTGTCTTTTAAACTTTCGCTACAAAAGCTAAAGATTAACCGTCGGGCTATCCGCTATATCTTTTATACCCTAAAGCGGTATAAAAGGATGCCGCTTCTATCCCTCACGCAGCCACTGCGCGCATGCCGCCAAAGTTAAAAAACCTTTTAGGATTCCCGCAATGAGTTCGCAAAGATACAAGTTTATAAGTATCTTTGATGCTTAACAAAATCACAAATTCTATACCAAATGTCAATCACTTTTGCCATCATCAAAGAGCGTAAAAATCCACCAGACCGTCGCGTTGTTTTTTCTCCTTCAAAATTAAAAGAAGCAGCTTCAAAATTCCCAGATGCTAAATTTATCGTTGAATCTAGTGATGTTCGTGTTTTTAGTGATGACCAATATAGGGCAGCGGGATTTGAAGTAAAAGATGATGTTTCAGAAGCAGATGTAATGCTGGGGGTTAAAGAAGTTCCTCTCGATGCATTGATTGCAAATAAAAAATATTTCTATTTCAGCCATACCATAAAAAAGCAACCTTATAACAGAAAATTATTAGTTGCAATGCTGGAGAAAAATATAGAAATGTATGATCACGAAACCATAGTAAAGCAAAGTGGCGCTCGTTTGATAGGTTTTGGAAGATACGCAGGGTTGGTTGGCGCCTACAATGGCTTTAGAGCTCTAGGCATAAGAGATGGACTTTTTAACCTTCCAAAAGTAGAAAATCTCCCGGACCTCGAAGCCGTTAAAGCCGAATTGGATAAAATTACAATTCCGCCAATCAAAATATTATTGACAGGAACAGGAAAAGTAGCCAAAGGAGCTAAAGAGATTTTGGACTATTTAAAAATCAAAGAAGTGAGCGATGCATTATACCTCACAGCAGATTTTACAGAGCCGGTTTATGTCATGGCAGATGTTATGGAATATAGTAAACGTAAAGATGGTAAAGTTGGGGACAAGTATGCTTTCTATAAAGACCCCACGGGTTATGAAAGTAATTTTATGCCCTATGCAGCACAAACCGATTATTTTATCGCGGGACACTTCTACGGAAATAACGCACCCTACTTATTCACGAGAGAGGATGCGAAACAAGAAGAATTTAAAATCAATTTGATAGCAGATATTTCTTGTGATATCGATGGCCCAGTAGCAGCAACCATAAAACCATCCACAATCGCCGACCCTTTTTACGGCTACGACCCACAAACCGAAAAGGAAGTTGCAATGGATGCGAAAGGTGCAATCACAATGATGGCAGTGGACAATCTACCCTGCGAATTACCAAAAGATGCGAGTGAAGGATTTGGAGAAATGTTTTTAGAAAACGTAATCCCGGCTTTCTTCAATGGCGATGAGCGAGGTATTTTAAAAAGAGCAAAAATCACAAATTCAAACGGTGAATTGACAGAGCGATTTAAGTATTTAAGTGATTATGTGAAAGCAGTAGATTAATATATTTGATTAAATAAAATGCATTTCATCGAAAATATACGTTATTAAATCGTTTTAAGTTGGTTAATAAGTATGTTTTCTTACGTTTGTGTATCGTTGTCAAGATAAAGCCCAAATTTTATCTCTAAAATACTACTTATGAAAAACCTCATTACTATAATCCTACTATTCTTTGTAGGAGCTCAAATCACTGCTCAGGTAGGTATTAATACAGATGACCCTCAAGCTACATTAGATGTTAATGGAACTATGAGAATTCAATCACGCACAATGGTGTCTGGTGAGGCTAAAAAAATATTGGGTGTTGATGAAAATGGAATGATACTCGAGCTTGAAATGGATGATAACCTGTATATAGATAATAATAAAATATTTTATAACAATAGAAAGGAGAACATTACTGATTTGACAGTATTCACTACAGGTAATATGAATAACCTCCCCAGTATAATTTGGCCTGGAGCCGCAGGGAATGGGAGGGCTGTAGTAAGGATTTCAAATAACTTAAATGGAGGTAGCTTAACCATTACTGGTATAGACATGTCCTCGTTTGCAACACCATTTGATGCGCATGGGTATACTTTAATGTTATACTGTGTAACTGGAAACATGCAATTGTCGAATCTTGATGGAAATTCACTTATTAGCAATCAGTTCATTGGACAAAGTGCTTCTACTAATGTGAAACAATATGAAATTGTGAAATTGATGTACGACGGTTACTTAGAAAAATGGTTAGTGATGAAGTAGAGATTAATTAACATTAGAAGTACAAATAAAAAACCCACGATTATGCATCTTGGGTTTTTTATTTTATGAATGTCGTTAGTTGATTAAAATGATTTTAGGATTGCTTTTGATTTAAGGCTATGGAACCATAATAGATCTCTTGTTGAATATTAGAGCGATATTTAAAATTTGGTGTTGTACTAAAGTTTCTTATATGATGAAGTAGATAATATTTTAGTATGTTTATAAAATCACTAGCTTTCCTTTCTACATAAACTGTTCATATTATAAAAACGATTGATATCCTGTGTTTTCTTGGTGCTAATTGAATATCCTAAAAGCAATTTTAAAGGATTTCAGCGATTGTTGATGGTGTATTTAATTTAGAGATGGCAAAGATTATCTCATGAAATTAGAATTTCTACGAGCACTAAAATAAGTAATTGAGAATTTATTTTAGTGCTTAGGTGCAGC
This sequence comes from Patiriisocius sp., assembly GCF_051252435.1. NCBI lineage: Bacteria > Pseudomonadati > Bacteroidota > Flavobacteriia > Flavobacteriales > Flavobacteriaceae > Patiriisocius > Patiriisocius sp. The sequence goes on from NZ_JBPOFW010000009.1 coordinate 40,721, forward strand.
GTTAGTCAGAATAATGTTTATAAACTTCTCGTTTGAGTAAGGTTTTATGATAATATCGTTCATTAAATTAAAAGAATGATCACCCACTACTTTTTCTTTTTCTACTGCAGTTAATGCGATGATAGGAATATCTTGATTAAAAGATCTAATTATTTTTGTGGTTTCAAAACCATTCATTTCTGGCATATTGATATCCATTAAAATAATATCGAAGGTTTCGGCTTTTAACAGTTCGATTCCCTCTTGCCCGCTGCTCGCAGTTTTAGACGTTGCACCGTGGCGTTCAATAAATTTTCCTGTAACGAGTTGATTAATTTTATTATCGTCAATTATTAGCACATTGAAGTCATTTAAAATTTGATTTAAATCTGCATTTGCAATCTCATCGAGATGCGCTTTTTTAGACATGCCATATTCCAGTGCGAAGTGGATGGTAGTTCCCTTTCCGATAACGCTTTTCAGATTTAAAATTCCACCAAGTTGCTCTACCAGTTTTTTAACAATAGGAAGTCCAAGTCCAGTACCCATAAAATGTTGTCCGGTTCCGGTTTGGGCATATTTGTTATAAATTGTGGAAAGCGTTTTTTCATCGATACCAACACCAGTATCTTTTATAATAAAACCTATTTCTATTTTTTCACTCGTTCTGTTTATTTCTTCGAGGCTTATTTCAATAGTACCGTCGTTCGTAAATTTCGAGGCATTGCTTAAAAGATTTATTAGTATTTGAGAAATTTTAATTTCGTCACCCTCTATAATATTCGGTATAGAGTCGTCAATAGTAACAATGTATTTGTTGGGATGTTCTTCGCTTAAAAACTTTGAAGATTCAACGGCATTATATACTAAGTTGCGAATATCAAATGCTGAAATTTTAATGGCATCTGGCTCATTGCTTTCTAATTTGTTAAAGTGCAGAATATTATTGATAAGAGATAAAAGATAATCTGCCGAAAATTTAAGTGATTTTAAATGTCCCTTTTCACTTTTAAATAATTTATTTTCTGATAACATGTTCGAGATTCCAATGATACCGTACATTGGGGTTCTCAACTCGTGTGTTATATTTGAGAATAACACAGATTTAGCTCGCATTAGCTCCTCGCTACGCTCTTTTTCGGCTAAATATTGCTTGTTTTTCGCCGTTAGATCAACCACTAACTTTTTTCTTCTGTAATAGGATATGGCAATAGAAATTGAAAAAATCAATAAGATACCAGACGCAATTTTTACCCAAAACAACGTAGCTTCACGTTTTGCCTCGGCTTTGCTAATTTCATTGAACAGCTTTTCTTCCTCAAGCTGTTTCTTCATTTCTTCTACTTTAAATTTTGTGGTAACAGTTTGTACAGCTTCGACTTTATCAACCTCGAATTTTTCCTTTTCTAATAAATCTAATTTTTGCTGTGCCTCAAATGCTTCTTTATAATTTCCACGTAAATAAGCATTTTCTACTAAGGCAATATATATGTCAATTTTACCATCAAGATAATCTATTTCCTCAAAAATAGAATAACTCTCTTCAAGATCAATTTTAGCTTGTTTGTAGTTTCCTTTTTGATTGTTAAAGACGCCTTTGTTTAAACGATAGCTTCCTTTAAAGCCAACAAAAGTTGAATCATTTATATACTTGGTTGTTTGTGTAATATATTTTTCTGCAGAATCAGGTTGATTGAGTTTTAAGTACATTTCTGCAATATTTGAATTTAGAACTAAAAGTTTGTCTTCAAGATTTGCAGTTTCCGCTAATGGCAGGATGTTTTGGTACAATTTTATGGATTTCCTTCTGGAACTTGGTTCTTTTCTTAAAGCAAACAAATTTGCTAAATCAATTTCAGCAGCCAAAATCCAAGTTGTATCCTGTTCTTTATAGGCTAATTCAATTGACCTATTAAAGATTTTTTTTGCTTTTAATGAGTCATCAATTGCAAGATATGCATTACCTAAAAAGCTGGAAATATTATTATATACATTATAGTAAGAGGCGCTTTCTGAAAGTGTAATTGCTAATTCGCCATATTCAATAGTCTTATCATAATTACGCTTATAGAATTCACTTACGATGAACTTTTTCAAGGAATCAATCCTCTTAATCTTCAGACTATCCACAGTTTGCACCATCTCCCCTTGAGCAAAAAGCCCAAAACAAGAAAAAATAGAAATGTAAAAAATGATTAGGTGCCTCAAACCAATATTTTTAATCAAACATACGATTTTTTTTAATTTTTTTTCGACAAATAGCAAAATAATCAGATAATGTGCTTTCAAAGTTGTTTTTTCTGAGGAAATTTCCAAGGATCAATACCGTTGAATTATTTATTTAAATTATATATAAAACTGTTTTAAGATAAGTATACCTAATTGATTATAAGTTAAGTATGGATTTTTAATCTTTTGTGATACTACATTTCAGAAAAATGAATTCTGAAATTTTAAGATGTACAAAAAAATACACTTAAGCTTTTTGTTAATTCAATTTGATTTATATGAAATGTTAATTTTGAAGACGTATTTACAATAAATATGCTTTTTAACGGATTTATTTGTATTTAATGGATATTTTTTAGTTTATTTGTTTTGTGACAAACAAATTAAATTACACCCAGATGAAAAATATCTACGCCCCCTATCTACTTTTTGTTGTTTTATTTTCATTATCTACTTTCATTTTAAACGCAACTCCTCTTGTTGCGATAAATGAACTTTCTATAGATAATGAACTCTGTAATATTAGTATTACGTGTCCTTCAAATCGAACTGAATCCGCAACACCTACTTGTTCATTTCAAATTCCAGACTATACTGGTCTAGTAATGATATCAGATGCTTGTATGCCGCCTACTATTTCGCAAAGTCCACTTGCTGGAACTATTGTTGGTTTAGGGATTTACACAATCACAGTAACCGCAGATGATGGGACAAACATCGAGCAATGCTCGTTTGATATTTCAGTAATTGATACCACATCTCCAACACTTACATGCCCAATAGACCAAGTAGAGGTTTTTGATGAAAATTGTCAATTTATAGTACCCGATTATACGTCATTAGCAAGTGCTACAGATTCTTGTAGTGTGGGAAGTATTCCTATAACACAAAATCCAGCTCCTGGAACTGTTGTTTCTGGAACAACAACTATTTTCTTATTTGCAACAGATGATGCTGGAAATACAGGTGCATGTTTATTTGATGTGATAGCAAGTGATATCACACCACCAACCATTGTTTGCCCTGCGGACAGAAATGAAAATACAAACAATAATTGCGAATTTGTTATCCCAGATTATTCCAATCTTGCAACAGCAAACGATAATTGCGGAACACCTGTTTTTTCACAAATCCCAGTACCCGGAACTATCGTTGGTCTTGGGACAACATTGATTACAATGACTGCGAGTGATGGAATGAATGGTACATCTTGTACTTTCAACATTACTGTGGTCGATAATCTTCCACCAATAGTTGACTGTCCAGAAAATCTATTAGAGAATTTTGATGCTAATTGTGAGTTTGTCCTACCAGATTATACGGGTCTAGCTAACGTAACCGATGCATGCGATGTGGGACCTTATATTTTTTCTCAAAATCCTCCAGCGGGAACAACAGTAACAGGCGATACTACCGTAACAATATTTGCCGAAGATAATGTAGGAAACATAGGTTCTTGTTCTTTCCAAGTAATCCAAAATGATATTATACCACCAACAATTACGTGTCCATCAAATCAAACTGAAGAGGTAAATGCTAATAATTGTATGTTTATTTTACCAGATTATACAGGACTTGCCACTGCTATGGATAATTGTAATCCGGTAACAATAACCCAAAATCCACCCATTGGTTCTTTGGTAGGTTTAGGAACAAGTACCATTACATTAACTGCCAATGACGGTAGTAATGATACTACTTGTACATTCGAAATCGAAGTGCAGGACACCACGATGCCTAATGCCGTTTGCGCTTCACCTTTTAATGTGTCGTTAGATGCAAATGGTGTTGCCACGATTACTGCAGCAGATGTGGATGGCGGATCAAATGATTTCTGTGGAATAGCGCAAATGACCATTGACGTAAATAGCTTTAAATGTGAAAATTTAGGTGCTAATACAGTAGTGTTAACAGTAGAGGATATCTACGGAAATATTAGTTCATGTTCAACTACTGTGAACGTTCAAGACCCTTTATTTGTTTGTGACGAACCACCAACGGCACTTTGCCAACCAGTAGTAGTTTCAGCCAATGAAAATTGTGAAGGCGAAGCAACTGCTGCAGATTTTGATGCGGGTTCTTTTGACCCAGACGGAATGCCAACAGTTATAACAGTAAGTCCTGCGGGACCTTATCCTTTGGGTGTGACTACTGTAACATTAACTATTGACGACGGCACTTTTTCAGACAGCTGCACAACCACAATTACAGTTGAAGATAATACACCACCAACAATGACTTGTTTGAATAATCAAATTGAAAGTACTACTTCAAATTGTGAATTCGTTATTCCAGATTATCGCATAAACGCAGCCGCAAGTGATAATTGTAGCATGGTTTCAGTAACACAAACACCTGCTCCGGGAACCGTTGTTTCTTTGGGAACTACATTAATAGAAATAATTGCAGATGATGGTAGCAATCAACTTACTTGTTCGTTTAATCTTGATGTAATCGACGATACTTTACCTACGGCCGTTTGTCAAAATATCGTCGTGCAACTCGATGCAAATGGAACAGCAGTAATTAACGCTAATGACATTGATGCGGGAAGTAGTGATAATTGTGGAACTGTAACGCTCGCTATCAATAACGATATTTTTAATTGCAATGATATAGGGGAAAACACAGTTATTTTAACCGTGACGGATAACGCTGGCATAACAAGCGAATGTAACGCAATCGTAAATGTGGAAGATAACATCGCACCACAGGTTTTTTGTCAAAATATAAATGTGGTTTTGGATGCAAATAATGAAGCTCAAATCACTGCTGCTGATATCGATGCAGGGAGTTTTGATAACTGCGGAATAGATACTTATTCTTTAGATATTACAGATTTTGATTGTTCAATGGTAGGAGATAATACAGTAACACTAACGGTAACTGACGCTAGCGGAAATGTTTCTAGTTGTACAGCTACTGTGACGGTTCAAGATATGACACCACCGACAATGACTTGTTTAGATGATCAGACGGAAGGAACAACAGCAAATTGCGAATTTACAATTCCAGATTATCGTTTGGATGTTATGGCAAGTGATAATTGTAGTACTCTTTCAGTAACACAAACACCTACTCCGGGAACCGTTGTTTCTTTGGGAACTACATTAATAGAAATAATTGCAGATGATGGTAGCAATCAACTTACTTGTTCGTTTAATCTTGATGTAATAGACGATACTGCTCCTATGGCAATATGCCAAAATATTACCGTCCAACTCGATGCAAATGGAATAGCTATGATTGCTCCAAGTGATGTTGACGGTGGAAGCGCAGATAACTGTGGAGCGATTTCGACAGCTATAGATATTAATACCTTTACGTGTAATGATATTGGAGAAAACACGGTAGTTTTTACAGTGACAGATAATGCAGGTATAACGAGCGAGTGCAACGCAATCGTGACTGTTGAAGATAATTTAGCACCACAAGTGTCTTGTCAAAATATGACGGTAGTATTGGATGCTAACAATCAGGCGCAAATCACTGTAGCCGATATAAATACGGGAAGTACAGATAATTGCGGAATTGCCAGCTATGAGTTAAATATTACAGATTTTGATTGTTCAATGGTGGGAGAAAATACAGTGATACTTACAGTTACAGATGTTAATGGAAATGCAGCGACCTGCTCAGCAATTGTAACGGTTCAAGACAATCAATTGCCAGTTGCAAGTTGCCAGAATATAACGGTGCAATTGGATGAGTACGGTATCGCAACAATTTCGCCATCAGATTTGGATAACGGAAGTACTGATAACTGTGCAAACTTTACATTTTCAGTAGATATAGATATGTTTGATTGCAGTAATTTAGGAGACAACCCAGTTGTATTTACTATTACAGATGTTCAAGGAAACACAGCAAGTTGTAACGCAATGGTGACTGTGGAAGATGTATTGCCACCTGTGCTTAATTGTCAAAATATTACACGTAGTTTAAATTCAGATTATCAAGTTATCATTGATATTTATGATATATCTGTTGATATCATTGATAATTGTTCTGTAGTGAGTACAGATATAAGTGTAGATACATTTAACTGTTCAAATATTGGTGAAAATGAAGTTACTATAACAGCCGTTGATCAAAGTGGTAATGAATCAACATGCACGGTAACCGTAATGATTGAGGAAGGTGTTTTTGCTCCGAATGCAGTTTGCGAAAGTGTAACGGTACCTTTACAGCAAGATGGAACGGGAACAGTTATGGCGATTGATTTTGATGCCGGTTCAACAGGAGTTCGTTGTTTTAATGGATTTAGTATTGATAGAGATACCTTTACTTGTGATGATATTGGAGCACCTATTCAAATAGAATTTACGGTAACAAATGCAGCAGGGCAAACCGATACGTGCATTGCTTTTGTGAATGTAATTGACGGTCTAGCACCTCAAGTTTTCTGTCCCGAAGATCAATATGTTACGTCTACAGGACCTTACTCATTGCCAGATTATATTGCAACGGGACTAGCAATTGCAACAGATAATTGTGCGGTTCTAAGTACATCTCAAGACCCAGACCCTGGAACTTTATTGGAGCAGGGAGCGCATATCATTACAATTACGGCTCAAGATATGAACGGTTTTGAAGAAGAATGCGAATTTACTTTATATGTTGATGATACTCTAGGTGCTGAAACGCCACAAGCTTCTTTAGAAACCTTGGTGATGTATCCAAATCCTGCAAACCAAATAATCAACATTAGTAATCCACAGTTTGTGGCTATCGATGATGTTACTATTTATGATATCAGTGGTAGAGCTATCATAAAACAACGTATTTCTGAAATGAGCGCACTATTCACAATAGATGTGTCAAACCTACAGAGTGCTACGTATGTGGTTGTGATATCTTCAAAAAATGGACAAATTGTAAAGCAATTAGCTAAAGAATAAGGAAAATTAATTTTTGATTAAATGCTCAATCTTAAACTAAGGTTGAGCATTTTTTATATCCATTAAATAAGAGCATCAAAAGAATTCCAAAACTTAACGTGGTTAAAATGGCTAAAGGATTTCTAAAACTTGATACTATACTTTCAAATAAATTCATCGGATTTTGAACAATGTCCCAAGAATTAAACCGAAGAAATCTTCCCAAATACACTCCAAATCCACATAAAAAGTGAATGCAAATGTTGAGGTATTTAGTGTTTGCTTCGGAAATGTGCTGCGCCATTACCTTTTGAATCTGCACCATTGAAAGTAGATAACCATACAGGCCAGCAACGGCAAAACTCCCAATAACAACAATGTCAAGCCAAAGTATGATGTCGTTACTTCTTTGTAGATGAATCAAATCTGTCACAATGTAGGGAGCATTGGGTAAGAATAATAGCCAAAGCCCAAAACTTAAAAATTTCCAAATCTTGCTACTGTTTTTCTTTATAAGAAGTAGTGAAGAAATTCCGTAGGGAATCCAAGCCAAAAATAAATTCCAAACAAGAAATAAAAGAAAGAACGAATGTGTGATTTTTAACCGAAGCATCAATAAAAATAAACTTGTCCCCAAAAACAAAATCGAGTAAAATACCGTCGAAAAATTGTTGACTACTACTGATTTAATCTTTTCCATAGGATATAAAGTTTTCAATGAATACGATAGGCAGAATTCCGAGGGTGTAGGCCAACAAATCCCAAGGGTCAAAATGAGACCCGATGATAATTTTGACAAAGCGATTTTGGATGTTTAAAATTTCAGCAATCAAAAAATATTGCGCTATCTCAACCGCAAATGCAAAAAGGAGTACGGCAGCTGTCACTTTTATGGGATTGAATCTTTTAATACTTTGAGCTAAAGAATAGAGTAGTGGGATGACCAGGACATCGCCAATAAATCCACGTATAAATGAGTGGAACTGGAAATAAGCAATCGCAATTTCGGTAACTAATAGCAGGATGAATATTGTTATGTATTTTTTCATTTTTTCTTTTTTATAAGGGTTCAAAATTTTAAATTTTTTAAATGTCCCATTCTCAAAATAGGTTTCGACTGCGCTCAACCGGACAAAGAATTTCTAAATTTTGAACCCTTAAATTATTTTAATATTCACTATTCATTTCCCCATTCAATGCGGCGAGAGGCGAACATTATGATTGCGAGTATCAAGAATAAACCAATGCTTCCAACTAATAGCGCATAGTTTTCTAACTGAATAATCACATAGATAAACCCGTAAAGCGAAGCCAGCGAAGTAGCAATCAATAGCGGAAATTTAAACCCTTTAAGTATCGCTCTCGAATATAAAGTAACCAACCCTAGCACAGCGCCTGCAGCAATAACATACGCTTTTAAGAATGAACTGTGTTCACTTATGGAAATGAGCAATGTGTAAAACATGACCAGCGCAAGCCCAATCATTACATATTGAAAAGGATGTATGTAAATTTTACTCACAATCTGAATCATTAAAAACACCAACAACGTAAGCCCGATAACCATAAATCCGTATTTGGCGGTGCGTTCACTTTTTTGATACTCGTCCACAGGGATAACCAATTTTGTTCCGAAGGCAAACCCAGTAAGTTCGGGTAATTTATTGTAAAAAATTTGCTCAAATTGGCGATTGATTTGGTACACTTCCCAAGAAGCACTAAAACCGTCTGGCGTTATTTCGCGTGAGCCATCAATGGGCAGATACTTACCATCAAAGCTAGGGGAGTGCCAGTTCGAATTCATTGTGACTTTGGTCTCTTTTCCTATTGGGATAAACTTGAGGCTTTCACTACCGTTGATTTTAAGATTGAAATTAAAATTAATTTCACTTTCAGCATTCGCTTTTAAACCTTGGATAAATTCGCTTTGAATCGTGTTGAGGTAGCTCGTATCATATTTTGGGTTCATCGCCAATTTTTGGTCGCCCAGAGTAACTTCAAGCGTACTTCGAATTCCTTTAATATTACTTGTTTGAATGATGACGGCCGCTTTATCCCATAAAATATCTTCTGCTTTAATATCTCTTTCTGAAAGTTCTAACTTCGGAAATTTCCCTGAAACAGAAATATCAGAAGTATAAACAACAGATTCGTAGATACTCCTATTCAAAGGTTTTGAATCTACCTGCGAAGCGATATTCAAATCGTCCGGAAAAATATACGCCACGTTTGGGATTGTTTCGGTAACAGTTTCATATTTTTTTGAAACTTGGTCAAAAACTTTTTCGGTTTTGTAGGTGTTGTACGGCAGTTTTAAAATAGGCCCAGAAAGTATAACCTCATTTCCCCATTTTTCATTGATTTCTTGAATGACTTCCGCTTGACGGGTAGAGCGTTCATAAATAAGTTCTTTTACAAATTCTAGGGGTATGAGCAATACGATTAATAAAAATCCCACGACCAGCATTCTTGCTGTGATAGAGTCTCTCAACCAAGTGGTGAATTTGCCTTTTTTGTTTTCTAATGATTCCATAATTATTGTTTATTAAATTAGTGATTGAAATGTGTAAGGAGGTAGTAATAGCCCATTGCAATGGGAATGTTGCTGCAAATGATACAAATAGAGAAAAAGGCTTCTAGGCTGTCTTTGCGAATAAGTTCAATTAGCAGTACTAAAAAAGTGATGCTGTTAAATATTACAGCGATGACTATAAATACAAAGCCAATGAATAAAAGCTCGTGGCTCTTGGTGAATAATTCAAATAAAAAAAGCACGGTACCGATTCCAAAAAAAGTTCCTGCTGTTCTTATGGCTGTCTTTTGTTTCATAATTATAATCTCAAAGTACTTTGTTTTTCAAAGTGATTAATTCAAAAAAATACTCAAGGTGAGTTGAGCACAATCTTAATGGTTGTTTTCTACCTTCCTGTCGTGCCTTGGCAGGCAGGTTACCGAAGTAATTTTTCTAAGGCTTCTATATGTTTTTTAAATTCGGCTTTTCCTAATGGGGTAGCGCTGTATCGAGTATTTGGCTTTCGGCCAATAAATTGTTTTTCTACATTGATATAGGTTTCTTTTTCAAGCGATTTTAAGTGGCTGGCCAAATTGCCATCTGTCACATCCAGCAACTCTTTGAGACGGTTAAAGTCGGCATCCTCGTTCACCATCAAAATGGACATAATACCAAGACGAATGCGGTGATCAAAAACCTTATTTATGTTTTCAATAATTCCCACTAGTCTTTTCTTTCAGCGATGAGCATAATGGCTCCATAAACGATGTGCATGACTCCAAATCCTAACATCCACAGCCAAAAACCATAACCTGGAAAAATAGCACAAATGAGTCCCAGCGTAATTTCAATAAAACCTAAATATCTAATATGACCAATGCTATACTTGGCAGCACTCACTAAGGAAAGTCCATAAAAAATAAGCATCAACGCGCCCGTTTGCCCATATTTTTGTTGTCCTAAAATGATAATGATATAAATTCCTCCCGTGATTAACGGGATTAAAAAATTGATCAAAAGTCGTTTAGTGGTGTCATCCCATATTTTTACGCCATCTTTTTTTGCTCTTCGAGTGGTAATAAACACGGCAGTAACAACGCTAAAAAATGCTATTAGAAATAGGTCGAGCATAATGATTTTAAAGACGTACCCATCGAGAATCAAATATTCTCGTGCGCTATTTGCTACAATATAATAGGCTACGATACCGCCAATAATGGCATACATGCCGGCCATAATTCCTGCCCAGCCGCTCAAAGAAATAAAGCGTGACGATCTGTTCATCAAATTCTTGATTTCGCTGAGGTCTTTTAAATAATCTTGCTCACTCATATTAAAGTACTTTGAATTACAAAGTAAATATATATTTTTGAATTAAATTACTTTTTTCTTAGGAAATTTTAAAAAAGGGGAAAAACCCTTATTTAATTAGGTGTTTTCCCTCTTGTGAACGTTTGAAATACAACGCATCTTTATTCCATATTAATTTAATGCTATATAAATTGGGGAGTTTATAAGCGATATTAGTTAAAGAGAAGGTTGCTAGAAATAGCGACCTTTTTTATGAAACCCAATTTTGAAAAGCCTGAAAGGCGAATGCTAAAATGCTGGTTGAATAAATACCGCTATTTCAGCGGGATATTTTTTATGTAAAGATTTTTTAATAGATTGTTTGATATTCAAAGCTTCCATGAATCCAGCAGAAAGTTACATCCTTAACAAACCCGAACCATATAAAAGCATCTTACTACAGCTTCAAGTGGTGATTGAGCATACGATTAAGGATATCGATTTAACTTATAAATGGAGTCTGCCGTGTTATTGGTATAAAGAGCACAGCGGATTTTGCTATCTTAACCAAACCAAAAATTATGTGGACTTAGTGTTCTGGCGCTCGGCATATTTAGACATCCATCCCCAACATTTAAAACCCTACGGCAGAAAAGCCTTAAAATCACTCCGCTATTATAAGCAAGAGGACATTGATGAAGATGTACTAATAGAAATTCTACTCGAAGCCGATGGTCATAAAGAGAAGTCTTTTTATAAAAAGAAGAATTGACTACGAATTTAAAAATGAGACAATTAAGTTTTAACTGAAAATTTCTTTGAGATAGACTAGCACAAATAACCAACCCAAATATAGAGACGTAAAAGTTATAGCATAAATTAGTGAAATTCCAATATCTCCTTTTGTAATAATAGATTTTGAAAATACAAATTTTAGTGCTCTAAAAAATACCCAATATAGCATTGTTAGTAGAATAAAAAGGGAGAACCAGAAAATTACTTCAAGCAAAACTGACAACAAAATTATTGCTATTGTCATTCCTATCCATAAAAGTATTGATGTAATTATTCCGCCAATTCCATCAGCTATATCGATAGATGGTGTTTCTGATGATGGCGAAGCGTTTCCTAATAAGGCGCCACTCTCAAATTCTTTATATTTAGGAAAATCATCTTTCAGGCCCAGTCCTTTATAAAGACCAAATGTCATAAAAACAAATAATGTAAATCCAATTATTGATAAGGATAAATATAAGTTTGAGGTAAGTGATCTATTGTAATTTACACCTGTTAGATATACGGTTATAATAGTAACAGCTATAACGAGACTAGAAACAATAAAAACGGATTTTCCATTTAGATATGTTTGTTGAGGGTTCACGTTTTGCAGCTCTTATTGTATGATTTACAAACTTCTTACAACTCTTCTAATAGCCGTCAAATCTGTCAACAATTTTTCGAGCCTGCTCAAGTCGAGCATATTGGCGCCGTCACTTTTTGCATTTGTTGGATCAAAGTGGGTTTCGATAAAAAGTCCGTCGGCACCGGTGGCAATTCCAGCACGAGCTATGGTACTTATCATTTCGGGTCTCCCGCCTGTAACACCTGCACTTTGATTGGGTTGTTGTAAACTATGGGTCACATCAAGAATAACGGGCGCATATTGTTTCATCGTTGGAATTCCACGGAAATCAACAATCATATCTTGATAGCCAAACATGGTACCACGGTCTGTAATCCAAGCTTTATCGCTCCCCGAATCTTTCACCTTTTGCACTGCGTGTTGCATCGCCTCCGGACTCATAAATTGTCCTTTTTTGAGGTTGACCACTTTACCGGTTTCGGCAGCTGCGACAACTAAATCGGTTTGGCGCACTAAAAATGCTGGAATTTGTAACACGTCCACATATTCCGCAGCCATAGCAGCATCGCTTACTTCGTGAATATCCGTCACCGTTGGAACGTCAAACGTTTCTGAAACTTTACGAAGAATTTTCAACGCCTTTTCATCACCAATTCCTGTAAAACTATCAATACGGCTTCGGTTTGCTTTTTTGAAGCTTCCTTTAAAAATGTACGGTATTTTGAGTGCATCGGTGATGCTCAACACCTTTTCGGCAATTTTGAGCGCCATATCTTCTCCTTCAATAGCGCAAGGGCCAGCGAGTAAAAAAAAGTTGTCTGAATCTGCGTGTTTTATTCTAGGAATTTCTGAAAGATGCATAGTAGATTTTTAGTTGTGTAAAGATAGTAAATTACTACCCTATTTTGCGTTCTCTAATATCGTTGAAATTTTAGTGTTTAATCACCTTCAACACTTCAGATCTTCCGTTTTCAAAAGTAATGGCCACGAGATAAATTCCAATTGGAGCATTAGTCAGATCAATTGTTTCTTCTTTATAAACATTGTTGAGTTGGCGCCCCAACATATCATTTACAATAACTTTTTTTATTTGTGCTTCGGAAATTAGACTAACAATACCATTTGTAGGATTTGGGACGGCTTGTATAGTATTGAGACTATTGTCTTCTATGCCAAAAATTCCAGAACTGGGATACCAAGCAATTTTGTCATCGCCAATTGATGCGGAAATCAAATCAAGAAAACCATCACCATTTAAATCTGCCATAGCGGAAAAAATCGGGAAATCAACTTGTGTTGTAATTAATATATCATCACTAAAAATACCTTCTCCATTATTAACTTTCCATCTAATCTCATCAATTTGTCTTAAATTTCTAAGCATATCAACATCGCCATCATTATCCATATCATAAGCCAAATTACCAAAGGTTATATTGGGAATCAAAATAGGTTCTTCAAACGACGTTCCAGTATTATTGCCGGGAATCCAGTAAAAGTAGCTACCAATATCATCATTCACTGTGCTATAGGCAATATCCTCAATCCCATCCGTATTGATATCTGCCATTTGAATTCCATAAACACTTGTCCAATCTGATGCTGAGTATTGATACTGGAAAATTGCATTTTCTTGACTAAATGTACTATCTCCAAGATTTTCGTACCATACTAATTTTGCCGCAAAATTTTCTTCATGTGCTGTTACAAAATCTATTAAACCATCATTATTGATATCTGCGAGTGTAGGGTGAGTGATGTTTTCTGTTTCGCCTATAATTACTATTTCATTTTCGAATGTGCCAATACCATTAATATTTTCTCTCCAAACTATGCTGTGCGTAAAAAAATCTTGATATGTCATAATCAAATCAAAATGACCATCATTGTTAATGTCCATTAAAGAGATATCATTGACATAGTCATCTATCCTTTCAAAAATTAACTGTGGTATTCCAAAATTTCCATTACCGTCGAGATTTTCCATCCATTGAATTCTATTTGGATTGTTCTCTAAGAAGAGTAAATCTTTATCACCGTCACTATCAATATCTTGGTGTATTATTCTCAAATATGCAGTGGGAACATTATTTAACGTTTGTGATTCTTCAAAATCTCCTTGCCCATTAGTGTTTCTATACCAAACTAAATTAAAGCTATTATTTGAATTGGCTAGTATATCAATGAACCCATCTCCATCAATGTCAAATGGCAAAGCAAATGAAGGCTCAATTGAAGTTAACGATATAACCTCTTGTATTTCCCATTGAGCAAAAGAAATCGAGCTAAAAAGTAGAGCAATTACAAAAAAATATTTTTTCATCATTTAATTTTATTTTCATCTTATGAGGATTATCATTAAATATAATCAAAATATTATTAAGTTAAATTTACAAAGTAGAAATAACACGATTTTTCTAGTATTAAAATATCACCCCTTAACTTGCAAGTTATCCATTAATTAGCAGTACTTTTGCACCGTCAAAAAAAGCATGAAAAAGTCAATTGATTTTCAATGTTTTAATTGTCACTTAATTAAATAGTTAGCCGCCTTAGCGGACTTTGAAAATGGAAATTAAAAACATCGCAATTATTGCACACGTTGACCACGGTAAAACAACCTTGGTAGATAAAATTATGTATCACTGTCAATTGTTTCGTGACAATGAAAACACAGGAGATTTAATTCTTGACAATAACGATCTTGAACGTGAACGTGGTATTACAATTACATCAAAGAATGTTTCTGTAGTTTATAAAGACACTAAAATTAATATTATCGATACGCCTGGTCACGCCGATTTTGGTGGAGAGGTAGAGCGAGTATTAAACATGGCAGATGGTGTTTGTTTGCTAGTTGATGCTTTTGAAGGCCCAATGCCTCAAACGCGTTTTGTACTTCAAAAAGCACTTGACCTTGGTTTAAAGCCTTGCGTGGTAATCAATAAAGTAGACAAAGAAAACTGTACTCCAGAAGAAGTACACGAAAAAGTTTTTGACTTAATGTTTGAACTCGGTGCCGAAGAATGGCAACTAGATTTTCCAACGGTTTATGGTTCTGCCAAAAACAATTGGATGAGTGATGACTGGAAAAATGAAACAGATAATATCGAGCCATTATTAGATATGGTTGTTGAGCATGTGCCTTCTTTTGAAATTAAAGAAGGAAGCTTACAAATGTTGATCACGTCTTTAGATTTCTCTTCATTTACAGGCCGTATTGCCATTGGACGTTTACAAAGAGGTGTTTTAAAAGACGGAATGAAAGTTTCATTGGTAAAGCGTGATGGTTCTATTGTAAAGTCGAAAATTAAAGAACTTCACACGTTTGAAGGTCTTGGGCGTAAAAGAGTAACAGAAGTTCAAGCAGGAGATATTTGTGCGCTTGTTGGACTGGAAGGTTTTGAAATTGGCGACACGGTTGCCGATTTTGAAAATCCTGAAGGAATGAAAACTATCGCAATCGATGAGCCAACGATGAGCATGTTGTTTACGATTAACGATTCGCCTTTCTTTGGAAAAGATGGAAAGTTTGTAACATCTCGCCATATAAAAGAGAGACTGGAAAAAGAACTTGAGAAAAACCTAGCGCTCCGTTTGGAAGAAACGGGAAGTGCCGATAAATTTTTAGTTTTTGGTCGTGGTATCTTACACCTTTCGGTATTGATTGAGACCATGCGTCGCGAAGGATATGAATTACAAATTGGGCAACCACAAGTAATCATTAGAGAAATTGATGGTGTTAAATGTGAGCCAGTTGAAGAGTTAACAATTGACCTTCCAGAAAGTGTAAGTGGTACAGCAGTGAATATGGTTACCATTAGAAAAGGAGAGATGTTATCAATGGAAGCAAAAGGTGATCGTATGATCTGCCAATTCCAGATTCCATCACGTGGAATCATTGGTTTACGTAACCAATTATTAACAGCTACGGCGGGTGAGGCAATCATGACACACCGTTTTCTTGAATACCAACCTTTAAAAGGTGGAATTCCAGAACGTCAAAACGGATCTTTGGTTTCTATGGAAAATGGAAGTGCAATTCCATATTCAATTGATAAATTACAAGATAGAGGCCGTTTCTTCGTAAATCCGAATGAGGAAATTTATGAAGGACAAGTTATTGGAGAGAACACTCGTCAAGATGATATGGAAGTGAATATCACAAAAACGAAGAAACTTTCTAACGTACGTTCAAGTGGTGCAGACGATAAAGCAAAAATTGTTCCTGCGATTAAATTTTCATTAGAAGAAGCGCTTGAATTCATTCAAAAAGATGAGTATGTTGAGGTAACGCCCAATCACTTGCGAATTCGTAAGGTTTGGTTGAAAGCTACAGACAGAAAACGTAACAAGATGTAATTTACATCTATAGATTTAAAAAGGGTTAAAGGTGTAAAAACTTTTAACCCTTTTTTTATTCGGTTTTTCTTCGGAAATTTTAAAACAACAGCTAATATTTACATCGAGTTATATTTCCGTTAGGATATAAAAGCGAAAATTGGAAATGCCGAAATTAAAATGAAATACCAGATTTTACGTTATGTACTTTATTGTCACCTTTTGGGGTTGCAACTTTTAACAATTTACTTTAACCCACCCTCAATAAACTCCGTCTTTTTTAGTTAATTTGCGGATAGTTTAATAAAATAGATAAAACAAAATAGAATGAGCTTTTTATATTTTGACGCTGGAACAGGTATGATGATTGTGCAGGCTATTGCTGCTGTGTTTGCGGGCATACTGCTTTTTTCTAAAGGTGTTTTGTATAAAATAAAAAGTTTTTTTGGAATGAATAAATATGATGATGATACGTATGATTCTATTGACGTAGATGAAAATGAGGATGAGGAAGATGACAAAAAGTAATACCACGCACGAAGCTTCATTTAGAGACCCCTCTGGGTACATGTTTCATGATGGTAATGTTTTGCGGAGACGCATAAATCCCATCTATTTTAAGCAATATAAAGCATTGAAAGAAAGCGGTTTTTTTAAAACGCTTTTCAAAAATCAACTACTTATCCCTCACGAAGAAACTTCTGTTTCTGAAAGTGAAATTATAATTACTCCAGAACCTATTTCGTTTATAACCAATCCTTACGAGTGGAGTTTTGAGCAGTACAAACATGCTGCGTTGCATACTTTAAAACTTCAAAAATATGCCTTGACTAAAGGGTTTATTTTGAAGGACGCTTCAGCATATAACATTACTTTTCATAATGGAAAACCTATTTTTATAGACACTTTATCGTTCGATTTTTACGAAGAAGATAAACCTTGGAGAGCGTATAAGCAGTTTATTACGCACTTTTTTGGACCCTTAGTTTTGGCAAGTTACCACGGCACCGAAATTTTCAAAATGCTACAAACACATATTGACGGTATTCCAATGGGTTTGATTTCGTCATTATTGCCTGGAAAAGCAAAGTTGAGTTCTACGATTTACTCAAACATCCACCTTGCTGCAAAGATGGAAAGTAAACACAGCGAAGATTATAGTGCTGAAACGAAGATTGCAAAACTGTCAAAAAAAGCACAGAATAATATTCTTGAAAACCTCTTTAATTTTATTAAAAAAATGAGTCTCAAAGAAGAGACGGAATGGGGTAATTATTACGAAAAGACAAATTATGATGATGCTTCATTTCAGGGTAAAAAAGAACTTATTCAAGAGTGGGTGAGTGATTTAAAGCCTCAAAAATTGATTGATATGGGAGGCAACGATGGTACTTTTGCCCGTACCATATTGTCAAACGTGTCCGAGGTAATTGTTACAGATATTGATAGTAATGCTGTAGCCTACAACTACAAACAAGTACAGGAAAACAAAGAGACAAATATGTTGCCCTTTGTATGCGATGTACTGCAACCTGCGCCAGGAATTGGGTTTAATAATACAGAGCGTAATTCTTTAATTGAGCGGTTGGCAACGTACGCTCCAGATATTACGATGGCGCTAGCTTTAATTCATCACATTACTTTAAGCGGAAATGTGCCGTTTGATAAAAGTGCCGAGTTTTTCTCAAAATTTTCAAAGCACCTCATTATTGAATTCCCAAAAAGAGAGGACTCGTGGGTGGAGAGTTTGTTGGTTAGAAAAAGAGAATTTATCAATCACTTTGATTTTTATAATCAGAAGCAATTTGAACAAGGTTACGAACAGTTTTTTACCTTAGAGAAGAAGATAGAGTTGAAAGGCACAAAACGCATTTTGTATCTTTACAAAAACAAACAACATGGCATCGCCTAAAAAGGAACGTATTCTTGAAACATTTTTAAAATCAAACAATGCATCTCCTTTACTTGCTGCGATTGCAGCTGGTTTATATCCTATTTTTTTTTATTATTCGAGTAATTATTCCCTTGTAAATTCGTGGGGGCATTTTGGGTATTTTTTACTCATGTTCATTGGGATTCCCTTTATTATTTTTCTGCTTTTTAAATTGTTGAGGCAAAAGGTTGTACCTGAGAAATTTCAAAAATATGTATTTCCATTTTTAAGCATTTTTATTTTTCTCTTTTTGATGAAGGTTTGCATGTATGCGGGTATTCAGAAAAAAATGATTGTAGCGATTATTGGTATTGCTGCGGTGTTGGCTTTTGTACTTTACAAACATTACAAGAAAATTATTGCCTTGCAGCTCATACTTGCCGTAATCGCAGGTTTTTCACTCACACAACATATCGTAAAACAACTCACATATAATACGGCGTGGATGCAACAACCGGACGACATAGCAAATGTTGTGTTCAAGAAAAAACCGAATGTCTATTATATCCAGCCAGACGGCTATGTCAATTTTTCTGAATTAAAACTTCCACCGTATAGTTACGAGAGTAGCACGTTTGAAAATTTTGTTACAGCACAAGGTTTTACACACTATGCAAATTTCCGAAGCAATTATGCTTCTACGCTTTCATCAAATAGTTCCATTTTTATGATGAAGCATCACTATTATGAGGGTAATAAAAGATTTAGCGAATCGCTCAATTCGCGAGATATTATCATGTCGAAAAACGTGGTATTAGATGCTTTTAAAAATAACGGATATACCACTACTTTTTTAGGCGAGAAGCATTATTTGTTGATGAACAAACCTACGTTGGGGTACGATGCAAGCAATATTGATGTTTCTGAAATTCCCTTTATTGGAACTGGTTTAGGCGAACAAAGAGACGTAGTGCAATTTTTAAGCAATACAAAAATTAATACATCAAAACCTCAATTTTTCTTTATTGAAATGTTTAATCCTGGGCATATTGAAGGAAGAGAAGCGATAAGTGAAGGTAAAGTAATTGAACGCGAACAATGGATAGAAAGCTTAGCGTTTGCAAATGAAAAATTGACAAATTTAATTACAGTAATCAAAGAAAAAGACCCTAACGCATTGGTGATTATCATGGCAGACCACGGCGGATTTGTGGGTATGGATTTTACGGAGCAGATCTATAAAAAAACGCAAAAACCTGAAATTGTCAAGTCAATTTTCAGTAGTAATTTATTGATTCATTGGCCTAATAGTAATGAGCCAGAATTCACATCAGAACTATCGAGTAGCGTGAATATTTTTAGAGTAATATTCTCTTATCTTGCCGAAAATGAGCAGTATCTACAAAGCTTGCAGGATGATAGTAGTTACGTTATTTTAAAAGATGGCGCTCCCAATGGAGTTTACAAATATATCAATGATGCTGGTAAAGTAGTTTTTGAGCCTATCATTTAAGGTTATAAATACCCGTTAAAAGTAAAATTAATTTTAGTTTTACACGGTGAGAAAGCAACATCTTTTAAAAAAATGCATCTTGAAATTATATGTCTAACTATCAAGTAAAAAAATACAAACCAGAGCATGAAGATGCATGGAACACATTTATTGCAAGCGCGAAAAATGCTACGTTTTTGTTTGACCGAAATTTCATGGATTATCACAAAAATAGATTTGAAGACTATTCTCTAATGGTTTTTAAAGATGAGCAATTATATTCGGTGTTTCCTGCAAACATAAAAGATGGGGTGGTGTATTCACATCAAGGATTGACCTACGGAAGTTTTGTTCTTCAAGAAAAATCTAAATTATTATATTCTTTTGAAGCCTTTAAAGCTCTTTTGAAATTTCTGTCTTCGGAAGGAATAAACACGTTAGAAATTAGAAATATTCCTACTTTTTACAATACCGTCCCAGCAGACGAGCTCGCCTATTTTCTGTTTAAAGCTGAAGCGACCTTAACAAAAAGAGATGCATTGATGGTGATAGACACAACGCACAATTTGGGATTTCAAAAAAATAGGAGAGAAGGCATTAACAAAGCCATACGAAATGGGTTAAAAATCAAGATAGAAGATACCTTTGAAAGCTTTTGGAATGAAATTTTAATTCCGAACCTGAGCAAAAAACACAACGTTAAACCGGTGCATTCATTAGAAGAAATTGAATTGCTCGCAGCTCGTTTCCCCGAAAATATTAAACAGGTCAATGTCTATAAAGATGATGTGATTGTCGCGGGGACAACTGTTTTTCTGACAAAAACAACCATCCACCCGCAATATGTTTCGGGCAATAGTGATAAAAATACCTACGGAAGTTTAGACCTAGCATACGATTTTATTATCAATCATTTTGACAAACAAAAACGGTATTTCGATTTCAATATTTCGAGCGAAGAAAACGGTAAAAAACTCAATAGCGGCCTCATTTTTTGGAAAGAAAGTTGCGGTGCGCGCACCTTTGTGGCTGATAATTACGTTGTAGAGACAGCAAAATATAAAACTTTAGACCTAAACGTTATATGATTCCATTTGTAGATTTGCATGCCATAAATGCTCGTTTTGAAGATGAGTTTAAAATTGGGTTTCAGGATTTTTTAGACAGCAGTTATTACATATTAGGCAATCAAGTAAAAACATTTGAGCAATCGTTTGCAAAGTATTGCGGAACAGCACATTGTGTGGGCGTTGGTAATGGACTTGATGCGCTACAATTAATTCTTGAAGGCTACAAATTATTAGATAAATTAAGCATTGGCGATGAGGTTCTTGTGGCCTCAAATACATATATAGCGACTATTATAGCCATAAAACAAGCGGGTTTAAAACCTGTCTTGGTTGAAGCAGAATCTAAAACTTTTAACTTTGATTTGGACGCTTTAGAAGCTGGCATAACGCCGAAATCTAAAGCAATTATGCCTGTGCATTTGTATGGACAATTAGCTCCAATGAAAGAAATTCTTGCATTGAGCAGCAAACATAATTTGTTGATAATTGAAGATGCGGCACAAGCGCACGGAGCAAAGGACGCAAATGGAAACCGTGCTGGAAATTTAGGAAGCGCTGCAGGTTTTAGTTTTTACCCAACAAAAAATTTAGGTGCCTTAGGCGATGGTGGGGCAGTGACAACAAATGATGATGACTTGGCTGAAGTAATTCGGAAACTAAGAAATTATGGAACCTCCTCAAAATATGTCAATGAAGTTTTGGGTTTCAATTCAAGGCTCGATGAAATTCAGGCTGCATTTTTAAATGTTAAATTACCTACTTTGGATTCCGATAATGATTTCCGGAGAAAAATTGCCACGCGTTATATTTCAGAAATAAATAATTCTAAAATCACCTTGCCGTTTTATGATAAAAGTGATGCTCACATATTCCATTTGTTTGTAGTTCAAGTGGAGAATAGAAATGAATTTCAAACGTATTTAAATGAAAATGGGATTGGTAATTTAATTCATTATCCCATAGCGCCGCATCAACAAAATGCGCTGCCAGATTTTAAACATTTAAAGTTTCCGATTACCGAAAAAATACATAATCAAGTAATAAGTATTCCCATAAGTCCAGTGATGGATGCACAACAAGTGAGTCGCGTTATCGAAGTCTTAAACAGCTACTAATTGAAAATTCCACATTTTATTAAATCTAATTTGTTGCTGAAGATTACCTCAGTCAATGCGCCTATAATTTTAGTACGACAAATACTTTCTTTATTTATAAGAAGGGTTGTAGCTGAAAATTTTGGTGAAGTTGGGATTGATGTTATTGGCCAATTACGCAGTGTTCAGCAAGGGATTCTTTCATTGACATCTTTTGGTTTCTTTAATGGAATCGTAAAATATGTGGCCGAACATAAAGAGGATCAAGATAAGTTAAATGGATTATTTTCGACGGCATTTGTTTTTTGGATGTTTAGTTCAACTTTAGTAGCCATTGGGTTTATCTTATTTTCTGAAACACTTTCGAATTACTTTTTTGAGACTACTGATTATGCCTCTGTGATGATTATTCTAGGATGTGTGGCTCCTCTTATTGGTTTACAGCGCTTGTATAATGGCGTTGTTAATGGACTTACGGAATACAAACGTTTTGCGAAAGTTGACATTATAAGCTATGTAGTTTCTGCAATTTTACTCTTGTATTTTGCTTGGGTAAATGAGTTTGAATATGCCTTATATGCTATAGCCGTAACACCTGTAATTCAATTGGTGATTTTGTTATATGTGTTTTTAAAAACGTTTAAAAATTACATTCACTACAAGGATATTTCATTTCGAATTCCTTTTAAAAATGTATTGTTGGCATTTACGTTGATTTCTTTTATGTCAACAGTTGTATTGAGTTTCGTTGAGGTGGAAATAAGAAATATGATTAGAACAAATATCTCGCAAACCGAATCTGGTCTCTGGTCTGGGATGCTTGATCTTTCAAAAAACTACATGGCGTTTTCATCGCTGTTATTTACGATGTATGTGATTCCTAAGTTTGCAACCATTAAAACTAAAAAGTTATTTTTTAAAGAAGTGGGCAGTATTTATAAAACATTGTTGCCTCTTTTTGGTGTAGGCATGTTACTTATTTATTTTTTGCGTCATTTTATTATCGATTTAATTTTCCCGGGATTTGATGGTATGGCGCAATTATTTAAATGGCAATTGATGGGCGATTTTATTAGGCTAGCCTCCATAATCCTCGCCACACAATTTTTAGCAAAAAAAATGGTGCGGAATTTTATATTTTCTGAAGTGATTTCAACAGTGCTTTTCTTTGGGCTATCCTATTATTTAGTACCCATTTATGGAGTGGAGGGAGTTGTAATTGCTCACTTTATACGCTATGTAATTTATTTTATCGTAGTGCTTATATTATTACAAAGAGCATTTAATAAAAACTTGATGTGAGATACTGATTCTAGTGAGTTATAGTTTTTTTAAATTTAAGTAATCTTTAGTTTATTGCTTTGGCAAATACATCAAATATAAATTAAAAGAGCAGCTAATTACAAATCACTTTTTTAGATACTCCAAACTCTTAAATATTCTTTAGCGACAACTTTGTGGTCGTGAAATTCTGCAATAAACTTTTTTGAATTTGTTCCTATTTCTTTAATAAGTTGTGGATTTTGAATGAGCTTTTCTAATTCTCGCGCAATTTGTTTTGCATCTGGAAGCACATTGATTGCTACGGTTTTTTCTAGTTTGTAATGATCTATAAATTCTTTTTCGGCTCCAGTAAACACTACTTTTCCTTTTGCCATTGCCTCAAGTGCATTGTATCCTTGGTCGTATGACAATACTTGATCCAGCATAATATGAGCACTATTATATTTTTCTATGTAAGTGGCATACGGAAGATTCTCAGCAATTTCAACCGTTATTTTATCTCCAAATTTTTCTTTGATAATTGCCAGAGCCTCTTCAAAATAAATAATTCCTTTAAAGGCATAGTTAAGTCTATTGACACCCATAAATATTTTGATGGGACCGTCAAAATTAGTTTCGGGAATTGTTAGCTTTTCAATGTTTATGGGATTAGGTATCATCCCTAAATATTTAGGGTGATTTAGCAATGGAAAATGATAGTCCAAATCTGATGCGATAACACCATCAACTCGCTCTATAATATGCTTGTGCAAATCCAAATATGCGTCTGTTGTAAATTTTAAAATGTAACGGTACATATGAGGGTCAACAGTGCCATCTTTGTACCCCTTCATAATAGAATAGGGGTGTGCGTCGCTTAGCATATGTCTAACACTCAATACATCGGTGCCACAACTTAGTAGGAATAGCTTGTTGTTATTCTCTTTTAAAAAACTAACGATTTTCTTTTCAACTTTTGACCCGGCTGAAAAGGATTCTTCGCTTATCAATTGAACGATGTCAAATCCTTGTAACATTTTGGCTTTGCCAAAAAATTGACGTTCCAATAAAACCGAAGTGAGGTCAATATTAAATAGGCGGTAAATTGCAATTTTCAGCTTTTTTGCAATTCCTTTCATGAAGTATCGTTTGAGTTTAATATCAGCAGGGAAATCCTTAAATCCATCTCCCGTCGCAACAATTGTTACGTCATGCCCCAGAGCCACCAACCCGGCTTTTAATGAATTGTGAAGGTTACTATACTCACCTACTAAAAGTATTCTCATATATTTGCAATAATGACATTAACCCTTTTAAAGTTGTACAAAAATAGACAATTTAAGATTTGCCTTGTTTCAATTTCTTTGGAAAAGGGAGGGGCAGAACGCTCGGTCGCGATGCATTCTCAAATGTTATCGCAATTAGGCCATCAAGTGTATATCGTGGTTTTAAGAGGTGCGATTGATTTTGAGTACAGCGGGACGATTTTTAATCTATCGGATTTAAAAGACTCCAAAGGAAAAACGCTCAATCGATTGCGAAGATTTAAAAGGCTTCGGAAATTTTTATTGACCAAAAATTTTGATGTTGTCATCGATCACCGTTCTAAAAATACCTTTAGCAAGGAGCTATTTTATATCAATTTTATCTATAAAAATGTTCCAAAAATATACGTGGTTCATAGCTCAAAACAAGCTGTATATTTTACACAAAAACCTGCTATGTTTGCACGTGTTTATAATTCAAATCTGGCTACAGTAACAGTTTCAAAATATATTGAAAATCATGTACGGGAAAAGCTAGGGGTTACAAATGCCGTTACAATTCATAATGCATATAACACTTCTTGGGTGCAAGAAATTTCTGAAGAAAAAATAATTAAAGGCACTTATATTTTAAGTTACGGTCGGTTTGATGATAGCATAAAGGATTTTAAATTTTTGATGCAGTCGTTTTCTGCTTCAAGACTTTGGGAGCAAGGTGTGCAGCTCGTTTTGATGGGCCAAGGAAAAGATGAAAAAATGTTGAAAGCGTTTGCTTCTGCAGAAATTTCAGCAAAACAAATTATCTTTTTACCGTTTAAAAATAATCCGTTTTCTATTGTTAAAAATGCGCGATGTGTTACGTTGACCAGCAAATATGAGGGTTTCCCTATGGTGCTGGTTGAATCTTTATCTTTAGGGACGCCGATTGTCTCTTTGGATATTGTTTCGGGGCCTTCGGAAATTATAAAACACGAAAAAAATGGGCTGCTCATTTCAGAGAGAGACATACAAAAATTTGCAAAAGCACTACAGAATATTTGTACAGATGAATCGTTTTATCGTACTTTAAAAGAAAATACAAAACCATCGGTATCTCAATTTTCAATGGATGAAATAGGGAAAAAATGGAACCAATTATTACAAGATGTCATACATTAATCTAGAAAAAATTGCGTTAAAAGAAATACCAAAAATAAGTGATCCGGACGGTCGTGGAAATTTGTCGGTTATTGAAAAAGATGTGCTCCCTTTTGTCATTAAAAGGGTGTATTATTTGTACGATGTTCCAAGCGATAGTAGCAGAGGTGGACATGCACACATAGAACTACAACAGTTTTTAATAGCGCTTAGCGGTAGCTTTGATGTGGTTTTGGATAATGGTAAAAGTAGAAGGTCGATTACTTTAAATAGGCCCAATAAAGGCTTGTTGATACCAAGTGGTGTTTGGCGTGAACTGGAAAATTTTTCGGCGGGTGCGGTATGTTTATCACTCGTTAGTGAAGTGTATCAAGAAAGTGATTATATAAGAGAATATCAAGATTTTTTGAACTACTCAAAATAAAATGCAGCTTAAAAAATCGCATATATTCAAAAAAGCAAATGCAGTAGTAAGTTCATTATTTTCTTATTTTGTGGATGTTGTCGATTTCAGAAAAGAGCAAACTCAACAAGTAAAGGTTTTAAAAAAAGCAACAGTTTTCCACCCCTCTTTTTTAAATTTTCATTCTTCTGAAAAACCCTATTGGATTAATTTTACTGCTATTGAAGGAAGTCCGCATTTTGTAATTCATATTGAAAATGCAACGCTAATTTCAAAAGGAATTGTCATTGATGAAGATGGAAAAGTAATTCTTGAAAATTGTATTTTCCAGCGAGAATATTTGGATGAGTTGTTTAGCAATCACTTGATAAAACTAAGGCGATTTTTACCCTCCAGAAATGTTGGTAAAGTTATTTCCTTATTGAACAGGCTCGATAATAATTATTTCCATTGGGCGACTGAATCGCTTACAAGGATATTTTTGGTCCATCAGCTTCCTGAATTTAGTTCCTATAAAATTGTCATTAAATCTGGCTCACAACCTTTTATTAAAGAATCATTATCCTTTTTGTTTAATGTTGAAGAACAACAAATTATTGAAAAGCCATTATCTCAAGTTTTAAAAACGAAAGAAATAATGGTAGTTTCGTTTCCGCATGTGCGAAATGATGAAACCCAATGGACCAATGTTTATGATCCGTCTGTTTTACAAAACCTCAACACACTTGCATTAAAGCGAATTAAAGAACAAAGCATTTATCGTCAAAATCATCCACAATGTATATTGATTTCGAGAAAGAATGCAACTGAGCGCCGCATGATTAATGAAGAGGAAGTTTTAAGTTCATTGGAAAGTTATGGCGTTGAAGTCGTATATCTTGAAATGCTACCATACCTTGAGCAAGTAGCATTGTTTTCAAAAGCAAAAGTGATTATTGGAGTCCACGGGGCAGGATTAACTAATTGTCTGTATTGTGAAAATGCAACATTGATGGAATATTTCCCTGAAAAACGAAATATTAGAGATGGGTTTTATTTTACTCAAATTACGGGAGCGATAGACATGCCGCATCATTTTATAACCTATGAAGATGCTAATGGGCAAGGAGATTTGTTGATGACTAAATTGCAAATAAACGACTTGAAAAACAGACTGGATACACTAATTTAGATTTTGAAATTTTAATTTAAAAGGGTTTCACTTATAATTAAAAAAATATTGATTAAGTAAAACTGCTAATTTTAAATAAATATCGCTCAACTATTTTTTGAATATTCTTTAATAATACCAAGGTGTATTTGTTTTGTTTTATCAAGAACTTTTGTTTTGAATTTAAGTTTTTAAAATCAATTTTATCCTTGAAATATTCAAATGATTCCTTGTCATCATCCAATTTTGCTAGTAAGCAAAGTGAATATCTGTTGAGGTCTAAAAATTTTTTTAATTTCTGATTCGTTTTTTCTTCTCTTTCGTATTGATCAAAATTAGGTTTGTCACTTACGCTTTTTGAACTTCTAAACAAACTGTCTTTAATTACATGATAAGTAACTAAGCTTTTATTATAAAAAACAATATCATAGTTAATTCCTATTCGGACATATAAGTCTGTATCCTGTCCGCTTTTTATTTGAGGATTGTAAAATCCTATAACATCAAATATAGATTTATGTATGACGGTGCTCGAACTATGTAATATTGAATTTATAAGACTTGAAGAAAAATAATTTAAAATATACCGCTCACCATTTTTCATGTCTACTGAGTAGATTCTTTTTTTCGTTTTCCCGTTTATTAGTGATGCTGTCCTAGTTGCAAATACCTTATAATCATTATATTTTAAAATAGAATTATTTTGTTCTTCTAAATAAATAGGGTTCCAGACATCGTCTGCGTCGAGTAAAGCAATATAAGTTCCTTTAGCTTTATGTATACAAAAATTACGTGCAGCTGCGGCTCCAAGGTTGTCGCCTTTATAATAACGTATTCTATTATCCTTGAATTTTAAAATTTCTACCTCGCTATTGTCGGTTGAACCATCATTATAAATAATAACTTCAAAATCTTCAAAAGTCTGGTCAAGCACGCTTTGAAGTGTTTTTCTTATATAAGATTCCTTATTATAAACAGCAATAACTACCGAAAATTTAGCCATGTCGTTTTAATTTTATGTAATAATTTAATTTGTAAGCATCCAGCAATCTAATAGAAGGATTTTTTGAAGTAAGATTTTTCTCGGCTCTCGAAGCAATCAACTTGTACGTTTTTTGAAACGAACTCAAACTACGTGCTTTTTTTAATTTTAGATAGGCTCTTTGCAAAGGCCGTGCATCTTCGCTTATCAATCCCGCTTTTTCCATTTTGTATGTAGATTCGACAGCTTTTAAAGATTTGTCTAAAAATGAAGCGCTACTTTCTAATCCATGATGTATTACAGGATTATCGATGTGTAGCATCTTTGCTTGGGTTTTTTTTAAGTTATAAGAGAATAGAATATCCATACCATAAAAGTTATATTCTGAAGGATTGCAATCAAAAAAGATTTTTTTTTTGATTAATAAATTTTGAGAAATAATATCAAAAGGATGGGTATTTCTTTGGTCAACTGCTTTTGCCTCTCTAAGTTTTCCGTACAACCATCGCAATAATTGCTCCTGTTGGGGCGCTTCTTTTGTGTAGCAAATTCCGCCAAAAATACAATCATAGGCCTCGCTCATTGTTTTAAGATAGTTAGATATAAATGAATCTGCTTTTGGTAATACATCTGCATCCAAAAATAACAACCAATCAAATTTTGCGCTTTCTGCAAGTTTATTTCTAGTCGCAGTACGACCTTGATTTGTTTCATTTTTTGAAAAAGTTACGTTTGACAGGTTAGAAATTTTTTGATTCAATTCATAACTCAAAAGGTCTGTGCTACAATCGTCAAGTATTAAAATTTCAAAAGTAATCTTTTCGTTAACACATAGTTTGTGTATGGTAGTCACAAGCTCGCGCACATCATAATTATATGTAGGGATCAGCACAGAAATCATTTCTCGAAAGTACAAAACTCCTTTTGAAGATTACATATGGTATCCCCAGATAATTTTATGTGTGCAACCAAATGCAAAAACACACCTTCTGTGTATATTGCGACAAAATCTAAGCATGCTGTTCAATACCATCGATTTTGCTTTTTTCTTTCCACTTGTGCTCGTCATGTATTGGACAGTTTTCAAGCGGTCGCTGCAATGGCAAAATGCATATTTAGTAATAGTGAGCTATTTGTTTTATTCCTTTTGGGATTGGCGATTTTTATCACTCATTTTTCTTAGTTCTCTAGTTGACTACTCAATAGGTCTTGCAATGGGCAAAGCCGAAATTCCTAAAACGAGAAAAAGGCTGCTCATCGCCAGCTTGGTATTTAATCTTGGTCTCCTCTTTACATTCAAATACTTCAATTTTTTTGTAACCTCATTTTCTGAAACTTTTGCCGTTTTTGGTACCAGTTTTAATTTGAGTTCTTTAAATATTTTATTGCCTGTAGGGATTAGTTTTTACACCTTCCAAACCTTAAGCTATACCATCGATTTATATAGAAAGCGTATTGAACCCACCAAAGATATAGTAGCGTTTTTTGCCTTTGTTTCGTTTTTTCCGCAATTGGTGGCCGGACCCATTGAACGTGCTTCGCATTTATTGCCACAGTTTAAAAAGCCACGTTTATTTCATCGCGATTCCAATGTTGACGGATTGCGATTGATTCTCGGCGGACTCTTCAAAAAAATGGTCATTGCAGATAATTGTGCACTCATCGCCAATCAAATTTTTGAAAACTATCAAGCCGAAAGCGGTAGTACCTTATTTTTTGGAGCGGTGTTTTTTGCATTTCAAATTTATGGTGATTTTTCTGGCTATAGCGATATTGCCATTGGGACTTCCAGATTGATGGGATTTGATTTAATGAAAAACTTCAACTATCCATATTTATCGCAAAATTTATCCGATTTTTGGCGTCGTTGGCATATGTCGCTTTCAACATGGTTTCGGGATTATGTGTATATCCCTTTGGGTGGGAGCAGGGTTTCAAAAGGCAGATTGATTATTAATATTTTAATTGTGTTTTTGGTGAGCGGGTTGTGGCATGGTGCCAATTGGACTTTCGTGATTTGGGGTTTTATTCATGGGCTGTTCGTTATTCCGGTAATTCTGTTTGTGAAAAAGGATGTCACATTTCCGAAGGGAAAATTATTACCTTCTTTTAGAGAAGTATTTAATATTTCAGCAACTTTTTTTATTGTTGTTGTCGCTTGGGTTTTCTTCCGTGTAGAAACAGTTACAGATGCCTTTCAATACCTAAAAACAATCGCTTCTCCGAGCTTGATGTCAATGCCCAATATTCCAAGAAGTGGGATTTTGTTGTTGTTTTTATACATGTGTTTTGAGTGGATGCAAAGACACAGGGAGCATGTGCTGGACATTGCTTTTATAAAATCAAAAGCGTTGCGGTATGCTATTTATTATGCACTTGTTGCGGTCATTTTATTAAATGCGGGAGATTTACAACCTTTTATTTATTTTCAATTTTAGCAATGAAGAATCTCTATAAAAAACTACTCATTTTTTTACTGCCGTTGGTTGTGGGGTGGGGAGCACTTGAATTTTTTTATCGCACTACTGAAACGAATTATACTTATAAAACAGCGCAGCTCATTGAAAATTATGATGCGATTGAAATACTCATTTTAGGAGACTCGCATACTTTTTACGGTTTGAATCCAGTGTATTTTACTTCAGAAACCTTCAACTTGGCAAACATAAGCCAGACGCTTTATTTTGACGAGTTGTTGTTGGAAAAGCACATTTATTCTATGCCCAATTTAAAAACAGTCATTTTAAATGTGAGTTATTTTAGTTTGTCCTCGATGGACAATTCAAAAGAAGATAGCTGGCGAAAGTATTTTTATGAGGTGCAAATGGATTTGGACGTTCCTATTGTTTCACCGTTCGCTCCACAAAAATATAGTCTAGCGTTAGCACGAAGATTGAATAAATCATTTCAATTAATTAATAACTACCATGAGAATGAAACGATTGTAAATTGTTATAAAAATGGCTTCGGAATACAAGGTGAGCGAGATATCGTAAAGGACAAAGAAGCTATTTCATCTTTTATCGCAAACAAACATGAAGATGGATTGTTGGATTTTGAAAATAATACAGCAAGATTACAACGGATGATTACTCTTTGTAAAGAAAAAAACATTAACGTTATTCTATTAGAAATGCCAGTGTACTCCACATATTACAATTTGCTCAGCCAAGAAAAATGGGCAAAAATTGAAAGTACGCTTGGAAGTTTAGTTGCTGAAAATAAAAATGTTTTTCATTTAGATTTAACCCAAAATCCAGCATTTAAAAAAGAGGACTTAAGAGACGCAGACCATTTAACCAATGAGGGCGCAGAGAAATGTAGTAAGTTGATTAATCGATATTTGGCTGAAATTATTTAAATACGATGATTCATTTAGTAATCCAAAACTGACTTTTCAACCTAAACAGTTTTCTGCACTACCTCAAAAATTTGATTGTCATCACATTTCAAGGTTTTTGAAGGGTATTTCAATAGCAGTGCATAATCGTGGGTTGCCATTAAAATAGTATTGCCATTGCTATTAATTTCCTGTAATACTTGCATTACTTCAACACTCGTTTGTGGGTCTAAGTTTCCTGTAGGTTCGTCGGCCAATATTAATTCAGGGTCATTGAGGAGTGCTCTTGCGATAGCTACTCGTTGCTGTTCTCCACCAGAAAGTTGATATGGGAATTTAAAATTTTTGGTCTTCATTCCCACTTTATCAAGAACTTCATCAATTTTGTCGTCCATCGCTTTTTTGTCTTTCCAGCCAGTTGCTGTTAATACAAAAAGTAAATTATCTTTTACTGTGCGGTCATTAAGGAGTTTAAAATCTTGAAAAACAACACCCAGTTTACGGCGTAACATTGGAATATCATTTTCTTTGAGAGTGGCAAGGTCATGGCCTACAATATGTCCTTCGCCTTTTTGCAATGGTAAATCGCCATAGAGTGTTTTCATAAAACTACTCTTTCCAGAACCGGTTTTACCAATCAAATAGACAAATTCTCCTTTTTCTACTTTGATGGTAACATCATCAAGAATGAGGTTTTCTCTTTGAAATATGGATGCATTTTTAAATTCTAGAACAGCTTGAGACATGTGCAATTATTTTTGAAACAAATATAAATGTATAATTCAGATTGATGGATAGGAAGCGTGGATTTTAAATTTGCTATTCAGTTTTTGCCATTTCTTTGTAACTGCCATATTTTTTTGGTGGAGAAGGTTCACATTCTTTAATTTCAATTGTTGGGTCGATAGCTATTTTTGCAAAGCCATTTTTATTTGGAGCAATGCGTGTACCAGATTTTAAAACGATTGATTTTTTAGCTTTAAAATCAACTGTTGCATCTTCCCTAAACGTTTGATTTTGGATTGTAATCATATTTGGTGCACTACGTATCGTAAATTCAAACCGGTAGAAATCTCTATTTTCAAAAGTCACATTTCCGAAGGGATTCTTGAGCTCTTTTGCCATTTTAACAGCCCTATATGTGTTTAATCCTCCGGCACCCATCATGCCCACAAAAATTTGATTTCCATTTAAATGTTCTGTAGGCTCACTGGTTTGTTTTAAAATGGTCTCAATTTCATAGGAAGACAAGCAATAGTTAACAGACCACATAAGTCCAATTGTACCAGTTATATAGGGTGCTGCATTTGAACTTGCTCCTCCGTAAACAGCTTCTTCACCACAAATATCGTTACCCAATAGGTAGCCAATGGCTGGAGATGTTAGGTCTATTGCCTTGTTAACTTGCATTCCCTTTTCGGGTTCATGAGGCCTAAGTGTACCGTCTTCTTCGACATAGAAATAACCGTTCCGTCTGTTTTTTAAGCTTTTTGTCATGAGATTCCCTTCTTTGTCGGGAAAAACTTCGTCGGTTTCAAAAGTGTTTCCAAGGTAAGTACCGGTAACAGAAATGACCCTGTTAAATGATGCAGGATATAATGAATCACCTATTTTAATTCCGTCTCTATTACAATCTGTTCCATTGCCTGCGCCTGCTACAATGATTATTCCATCATCATAATATTCATTAATACGCTCATTAATATTCTCCATATATTTACCACCCAAACTGCAGGTGGCCCAACTTGCATTGATCACTTTTGCACCTGCGGCAACTAATTCTTCTATTTTTTCAAAACTTCCATAATTGTTCGCTATTACATCACAGCCTGAACAAATCCCGGGTCTTCCATATGCATTATCCATACGTCCTATTGCTGTCGCAGCTATGTTTGTACCGTGGCTACATGTAATGCCTTTTGTCGCATTGCTATAGACTAAATATTTACTTACGCGCCCCTTTAAATCTGGATCTAAAGAGTCTATTTTTGAATCGCTTATACCAATAACTACTTTTTTATTACCCGTTGTAATACTCCACGCATCAGCTGCTTGGATTTGGTCTAAGTCATACGATGGGTGTTTGTTTCCTTTGTTTTCAACTTGGCTTGTTGTACCATAATCATTGGGGTAAAATGGGTCTTTCGCCGGGTAAAATTGGTCTATACGAGTGTATTTCTTTGCAAATTTGTTCTTCAAATTACTTACCAAGGCTACATCATCTGTTTCAATAATATAGACCGTTTTTAAAAGCTCTCGGTCTGTATATGGAAAAGCTTTTTTAAACTGAAATACGTTATAAGCCTCATATATCGCTGTCTCTTTTCTATCCTTTCTATTTATTATTTCAAAAGTGCCATCATTTTTCTTTTTGATTTTAAATAAATCAGCATCAGCAATATTGACGTGAAAATAAAAATGTTCTTCTGCTTCCTGTGAATGTGCAGTTACATTTACGAAGAAAATAAAAAACACAAATAGTATTGTAAAATATTTCATTACTTCTTTTCAATCAATGATTGCACTGTTTTTTTTAGTGCTTCAATTTCTTTTTGCTGTTCAATGGTGTAGAGTGTCAATTCTTCTACTTTTTCTAGTAATGTGAGATTCATTTCTTTCAGAGATAAACCTTCTTCCTCAATAGTTGCAGCGCTGGGAACATTTGGTAAGTGATGGTTTTGAGATAAGTAAGTTTCCAAAGAAGTCAAGCTCATCATTTTGTAGTCTTTTTTTAAAGTAGATTGCCCATCGAAATACATATCGAAAACATAGTCTGGAGCTACAGCACCATCGAGGTCGACCAATACTTCTTGGGTATGGATTTTACCCTTTACGGTTAATTTTTCATCGGGATTTTGTGTGCCAATTCCCACCATTCCATCTTTTTGGTGGATGACGTTTAAAGAGGTTGCATTGGTTTGCGCTATGCAGGAAGTTATGCTGAAAACAAAGACAGCGATTAGAGAATAATTCATTTTAAATAGATCTAAAGATTATCGTTTAAAGGTAGGATAAATTTTAGAATTGCAACAGCCTCGCACTTCTCGTTAAAATTATATTAAATCAATATTCTTTCTATAATATCATATAATTATCTACAAACTTTGCCGTTAACAAGAGTAACAACCTGAAGTTTTCCCACATTATAATATCGTTCATAACCTGTGGATACTTCAAAAGATATTTCTTAAAACACACAGTGCGAAACTTATATCTTTAACCTAGCATTTAAACCCAAACTAATGTTGAAAAACCTCATTGCCTTAAGTCTATTTTTAGTACTTTCCACAACTTCATTTTCCCAACAAACAGCTTCGTTCACAAACGAATTGGTTGAATTTAACCAAGCCATTGAACTGTATAATAATGACCAATTTCTTGCGGCCCAGAGCCAATTTGAGAAGGTAAAACAAACAACCGATAGTGAGAGTGTTGAAAGTGATTGTGCATATTATATTGCCAATTGTGCGGTACGCCTTAATCAGCAAGATGCTGACCAATTGATGACCTCGTTTGTGTCAAATTACCCCACGAGCGTAAAACGAAATTCTGCCTACATAGACGTAGCAAATTATTACTTTGAGAACGGTAAATATTCTTACGCACGTAAATGGTATGACAAAGTAGATGCTTCGGGATTGAGTGGAAGCGAGCGTGACCGTTACAATTTTAATAATGGCTACGCATATTTTAAATCGAACAAATTTACGCAGGCAAAAAAATATTTTAATTTGGTAAGCACATCTCAAAAATATGGTTCGCAAGCTAAATATTACTTGGGATACATTGCTTATGAAGGAGACGATTATGAAGAAGCAAATGAACTTTTTGAAGAGGTAAAGGACGAAGAACGTTACAGCAAAGACATGTCCTATTATCAAGCCGACATGAATTTCAAGTTAGGCAAATTTGAGAAAGCGATAGAATTAGGCTCGGCTCAATTTGACCGTTCTAGCCCAAAAGAGAAAAGCGAATTGTCAAAAATTATAGGAGAAAGTTATTTCAACTTAGGTCAATACGCAGAGGCAATCCCTTATTTAAAGGATTATAAAGGTCAAAAAGGGCGTTGGAATAATACAGATTATTACCAATTGGGCTATGCATATTACAAGCAAGGAAAATATGCAGAAGCCGTGGGAGAATTCAATAAAATTATAGATGGAAAAAACGCGGTCTCACAAAATGCGTATTATCATTTGGCTGAATCTTATCTGAAATTAGACCAAAAGCAACAAGCATTAAATGCATTTAAAAATGCTTCCGAAATGGATTTCAGTAGTGAAATTCAAGAAGACGCTTGGCTCAATTATGCGAAAATAAGTTATGAAATAGGGAACAGTTACCAAAGCGTACCGCAAGTTATATTGTCATTCATAAAAAAATATCCCGACAACAAAAACAACGCTGCACTCAATGATTTGTTGATTGACTCTTACATCACCTCGCGCAATTATAAAGAAGCTATTGAATTATTAGAGAATAATAGTTCGTTTGAAAATAAGTTGGCATATCAAAAAGTAACATTCTATCGTGGAATTGAAGTGTATAACGAAGGTAATTACCAAGAAGCAAAATCATTTTTTGCAAAATCTTTAAAAGAACCTCGTGACCCTAATTTTACAGCGCGAGCAACCTATTGGAATGCCGAGAGCGATTTTCAATTGTCTAACTTCGAAGAAGCTGGCTTGGGCTACAAACAATTTATGCAACTCCCGGGAGCAAAGGGAACACTCGAATATGCAAACAGCAATTATAACATAGGCTACAACTATTTTAAGTTGAAAGACTATGAAACCGCCATTGAAAATTTTACAAAATTTACAACATCCTCATCTGCCGACGCGACGCGAAAAAAAGATGCATTTTTGCGTTTGGGGGATAGCTATTTTGTAACCAGTAAATATTGGCCAGCTATGGAAAATTATAATAAATCCATTGAGTTGAGCAGCAGTGATAATGATTACGCGGCATTTCAGAAAGCAATATGTTATGGATTTGTGGACAGGACAGATACAAAAATCAAAGAACTGGAGAGCTATGGAAATGCGTATCCAAAATCAATATATAAAGATGATGCTCTTTACGAATTGGCAAACACTTATTTAGCTCAAAATCGCAGCGCAGATGCCACACGTACCTATCGCAAATTGGTAAAAGAGCAACCCAAAAGTAGTTTCGTTTCAAAAGCATTATTGAAAGAGGCACTTATTCTCGACAATGAAGGCAAGAGCAACGAGGCATTGTCATTATTCAAAATGGTGGCGAGCGATTATCCTTCAACTCCCGAGGCTTTACAGGCGGTGGGAAGTGCAAAAATAATTTTTATTGATCAAGGTAGGGTAAACGATTATGCCACTTGGGTGAAAACTTTGGACTTCGTTGACATTGAAGATGCGGAACTCGATGACGCTACCTATCAAGCTGCCGAGCAACCTTATTTACAGAACAATGTTACTCAGGCAACAAAACGATTTGAAGATTATTTAAAGCAATTTCCCAACGGTCAACATGCAGTGCAAGCACATTTTTATTTGGGACAGATGTACTTCGGAAATGAGGCAGGCGTGAAAGCAATTCCACATTTTAAATTTGTGCTGGACAAAGAGCGAAATGAATTTACCGAGCAGGCATTAGCAAGAATTTCAGAAGTTTACCTCGCGCAAAAGGATTATCAAAATGCGTTAACGTATTTAACCCGTTTAGAGACCGAAGCAGATTTCCCACAGAATATCATCTTCGCGCAAACCAATAGTATGAAAGCGAGCTACGAATTAAAGAACTACGCGCATGCTGTGGGTTATGCAGAAAAAGTATTACAAAATAGTAAGATAGATAACAGTATTAAAAGTGATGCTCAAATTATCATCGCACGTTCGGCAATCAAAACGGGCAATGAGGTAAAAGCAAAAACTGCCTATGCTGAGGTCGCAAAAATTGCGACTGGTCAATTAGCTGCAGAGGCACTGTACTACGATGCTTACTTCAAAAATAAAGATGGAAATTTTGAAGCTTCAAATCAGACAGTTCAAAAGCTAGCAAAGGATTATTCGGGGTATAAATTGTTTGGCGCAAAGGGACTTGTAATCATGGCGAAAAACTTTTATGGATTGGGCGATGCGTATCAAGCCACGTATATTTTAGACAGTGTGATTACAAATTTTGCTGAATTCCCCGAAGTAGTTGCCGAAGCTCAAAAAGAATTGAACACCATCAAAACAGCCGAAGCTAAAACAAATTCATCGGTCGAAGCACCCAATAAAAATTAGATTCAATTAGTTGCATCTGGCACATTTCCGAAGAAAAACAAAAAAACCTACACCTAAATAATCTTATTGTATGACACATACAAATTTCAATATACATTCAATATTTAAAAGCTTGAAAAATCAATATTCGTTGTTGTTGTTTCTTGCTTTTGTTTGCACATTTCAAGCAGTTGCTCAGGATGACGATGACCCCCTAGGGACTGAGGTTGTAAACATTGTAAAGCCTTACACACCAACAATTAGTGATGCTTTTAAAGTGAAGGAAACACCTATATTGAATGACTCTGTGAGCGACCAAAAAAAGCAGGTGGAATATAGCATTTTCTCTGTGCCTGTGGCGTCCACATTTACACCTTCAAAAGGAAAAGCACAAACTGTAGAGAAAGCTAAAAAGATTAAATTATTTGATAATTATGCTACTTTAGGTTTCGGGAATTACACGACTGTTTTAGGCGAATTGTACAGTAATTTCCAATTGAGCCGTACCGATAATGTGGGCGTATTTTTCAAACATAACAGCGCTCAAGGCGATATTGATGAAGTGAGAGCACCCGCTAGTTTTTTTGATACGCAATTAGATTTGAGTTACAGCAGTCGTCAGCGAGATGCCTCGTATGGATTGGACGTGGGCGTGGAGCACCAATCCTACAATTGGTATGGAACTAACGATGCATTTAATCTGCAACCTGACGCATTTTTTGATGATACAGACTTTGCTCAAAATTATTTTAGTGCCTACTTGGGAGGAACCATTGATATTGAAAATTCCTTTTTTGACAAGGCCACTGCAAAACTTAGATATTTGGGTGATAGTTATAATTCTTCGGAAATTAACTTTACCGCCATGCCTGAGTTTGCATTTCCAATAGTAGATAATAAATTTAAAATAGGGTTAGATTTAGATTATTTAAGCGGAAGTTTTTTTGAAGATTTATTTACTCCCGGAACTAAAAAGTATAGCCAATTTAACGCAGGAATTCTCCCGTCGATTGATATTATTACAGACGATTTATCCCTATCATTAGGGGCAAAAGCGTACGTTGGAATGGACGGCGAAAATAGCGAAACCGATTTTTTTGTGTATCCAAATGTAGCGGCATCTTATCGTGTGGTCGATGAGTTAGTGATAGCATATACAGGCATTGAGGGAGGTTTGACCCAAAATACATTGTATGATTTTAAAGAAGTAAATCCTTTTATTTCGCCAACATTAGATATCGCGCCCACAAGTAAAACCTACGAGGCATTTTTAGGACTAAAAGGTAAATTGTCAAGTGCGATTGCCTATAACTTGCGGGCTTCATATGCTAGTGAAAACGACAGGAGCTTATTCAAAGCAAATCCATATACAACAGCACCATTGGATACAGAAGGTTATAAATATGGAAACTCATTCGGTGTTGTTTACGACGACATAAATACCTTGGGAATCTTCGGAGAGTTAAAGGCCGAAATTTCTACCAATTTCAATATAGGAGTGAATGGAACTTTTAATAGTTACAGTACAGACACCCAACTCGAAGCGTGGAATCTACCGTCATTGCAAGCAACGGTTTTTAGTACCTTCAATATTACAGAAGAATTTTACGGAGGCGCATCCTTATTTTATGTGGGAGAGCGCAAGGACCAAGATGACAATCTTT
Organism: Patiriisocius sp.; assembly: GCF_051252435.1. NCBI lineage: Bacteria > Pseudomonadati > Bacteroidota > Flavobacteriia > Flavobacteriales > Flavobacteriaceae > Patiriisocius > Patiriisocius sp. Next base: position 80,293 of record NZ_JBPOFW010000009.1, read on the forward strand.
TAATAAATAACATTGTTTTAGATAGCGGAGTGGTGACGCTCGATGGTTATGTTGACGCCAATGTTCACTTAGGATATCGCCTTAGTGAGCGCCTTTCTATCTTTATGAAAGGAAGTAATTTAATAGGTGGTAATTACGAAAAATGGTATAATTATCCCGTGCAGGGCATTCAAGTTTTGGGTGGAGCTACTTATAAGTTTGATTGGTAATTTGATTTGATATTTTACAGAATGCTTCTTTTGGATTTTAATTTCTGAAAGAAGCATTTTTTATTTGGGCTCTTCGGAAATTTGCTTCGGCAGAATCCTTATTTTTACCTAAACCAAAATCATGTGTTATGAAATATTTCTATTTGCTCCTTTCTATTTTCATTTTTTCAAATTGTGCCCCCGATAAAATCGAAGCCGATTTGTTGGTCAAAAATGCTAACATCTATACCGTAAATGAAAATTTTGAAATGGCGAAATCCTTTGTTGTCAAAGACGGAAAGATTTTAGAAATAGGTATCAAACCAGAACTTGAACTCAAATATAAATTCACCGAAATTTTTGATGCCGAAGGAAAAACCATTGTTCCCGGTCTCATTGACGCACATGCACATTTGCTCAATTTAGGTGTTACGATGCAACAAGTCAATTTAGTTGGGACAAAAAGTTTTGAAGAAGTAGTTGAAAGGGTGGTTACATTTCAGAAAGAAAAACAAGCCGCGTTTATCACAGGGAGAGGTTGGGATCAAAACGACTGGGAAGTAAAAGAATTTCCTAATAAAAAAATGTTGGACTCATTATTTCCAGACATTCCCGTGGCATTGACACGAATTGATGGACACGCGATGGTGGTAAATTCGAAAGCCATCGAACTTGCAGGGATTACAAATAAAACTAAGGTAGATGGAGGAACGGTTGTCTTGAAAGACGGAAAACTTACAGGTGTACTCGTTGATGCACCAATGGAACTTGTATGGAATATCATTCCGCAGGAATCAAAAGAATTTTACGAAACTGCGCTAAAAGAAGCAGAGCAGGTTTGTTTGTCCTACGGATTAACAACGCTCGATGATGCAGGATTATCGCGCGAGGCCATTGAGGCTATTGACGCTCTGCAAAAAAATGGCGAAATGAATTTGAGGATTTATGCAATGATTGCCAACACACCCGAAAATTTAAACCATTTTCTCCCCAACGGAATCATAAAAACCGATAGACTCAACGTGCGCTCTGTAAAAGTATATGCAGACGGTGCGTTGGGATCGCGAGGTGCTGCTATGCGTAAAAGTTATAGTGATGCGGAAAATCATTTTGGCGCAATGATAACGCCCGCTGCAAGATTGGATTCACTTGCAATGGTTATAGCTGCGGCTGGCTACCAAATGAATACACATGCCATTGGAGATTCGGCAAACGTGGCGGTGTTGCGAGCGTATAAAAAAGCATTGGAAGGTAAAAACGATACACGATGGAGAGTGGAGCATGCGCAAGTTGTGACGCCGGTGGATTTTACAGAATTCTCAAAAAATATTATTCCATCCATTCAACCTACACACGCAACTAGCGACATGTATTGGGCGGAAGATAGAGTGGGAGCGGAGCGAATTAAAGGAGCGTATGCATATAAAACATTATTGGAAAATGCCGGGATTGTGGCATTGGGAACAGATTTCCCGGTGGAGCAAGTAAACCCAATGTTTACATTTTATGCAGCGGTTGCTAGAAAAGATTTAGAAAACTATCCAGAGGATGGTTTCAGAAAAGAGGAAGCGTTGAGCCGTGAAGAAGCATTAAAAGGGATGACAATTTGGGCAGCATATGCTAATTTTGAAGAAGATGAAAAAGGAAGCATCGAAACGGGTAAGTTAGCCGATTTTACGGTCCTTGACCGAAACATCATGGAAATTCCAGAAGACAGCATTCCAAAGGTGTTAACCGTTGCTACTTTTATTAATGGTAAAAAAGTGTATTCGAGAGATTAGTTACATTTCCGAATAAAAGAAAATGGCTCAAATCTTTAAGACTTGAGCCAATTTTTATTCAGAAATATATATTATCTACCACCTTTTGCCTGTAAATCTGCAAGGCAAAGTTCTGTGTCAAATTGTGGTACGTTTGCACGTTGTTTGAGTCGCTCAATCATTTGTTCTACTTGTGATTTCCCTAAATTTGAAGCTTCAAAATACATCAAACAATCTTCGATTACACAATGTTTTGGATGGTCTAAATCTTCATGCACTCCTGCAGGGTGGATGTCATCTTCCTGTATATTAACTAGCCCTAAAATATGCCCAAATTCATGGTGCAGTGTAGTTGATTCTAAAAGAGGTAATATGTCTGGGTTTGTTTCATCTGCGGTAATTGTGATAAGTGTGTTTTGATACACTACAACACTGGTGTTTTGATAGGCCGTTCCTAAGGTTACCGTAGTGTCTGTATCATTATCAGAACTCCCAGAGGCGAAATAAACGAAAAGTGCTATATTATCCCCAACCGTATATTGTGTTCTAATATTTGTTTCAATATCACGTATTTCAGCAATTGTAAAAGGAGCGCCAGGCTGATTTGTAACGACAGTTTCTACAAAGTTTACACCGCCACTTTTATTTACTCTTTCCAGAATAAAAGCTTTAAAAGCATTTATGGATTGTTGTGATGGTTTTTGATTATTGGTGTACGCCAACTCAACTGTCAAACTCTTGTAGGTCTCGTCTGATAGAATGTCTCGTGCTGAGGTACCCAATGCCTTTAAGTTTTCAGCTCTCGGGTCTTCTACGGTATCGTTATTATCATCACTTTTGCAAGCAGTAAAAATTACTGAAACAAAAAGGAGGATGGAGAATGTAATTTTAAATCCTTTCATTGTATAAATTTGTATTTTAGCAAACATAACTTTTTTCAATTCATTATGAACGTACGCTATTTATTTTTAACGGTTTTTTTAACCATTTGTTTTTCGGCAACAGCACAAAAAAACGATTTTCAACAGGAGGTGATCAATTATTTAACTACCAATGGAACCGTAAAACAATATGAAGGTGTCTTCGACGATATGTTTGTTGTCATCAAACAGCAATTTGCAGGTGCAAATATTCCCGATAGCGAATGGAAGGCTTTGCAGGCGTCAAAATCAAAAGATGTTGACAAAGCAATTAGAATGTTTGCCTCGGCATATAGAAAGCATTTTGACCAAGAACAAATTATGGAAATGAACCAATTTTTTGGCACTCCGGCAGGCGTTCAAATGCGTATGAATCCTGAAGGTTTAAACGCTGACCAACGTAAAGAAGTAAAAGCTTTTTATGATAGTGAAGCAGGGCAAAATTTAAATGCGTTAAGTGCAGAGTTAACGACCGATGTCTCTCAAATAAGCGAATACTGGAGCCGTGACTTGTTCAATGAAAAAATGAACGCGCTCATTGCAAAGGGTTATTCCCCGCAATAGTTAGCTTGGCGAGATAGTCAAAATGTGCTCCGTGGCTAATAATTTCAAAATCAAAACCGTTGCTCGTAGCGGCAGTTTCAAATAAAGTAGGGTCAAGGTAGAGCCAGTTAAAGGGTTCGCCTTTTTCTTTTTTATAACGTATTGTGAAAGTCAACTCGCCATAATATCTATCGCTTGGCACCCAAATTGAACCATCTTCTCCTTCATCGTACATATATTTTATGTCGCTGGTATCCATCAAAATTTGACCTCCTTCGTTGAGCAACGTTTTTAAATGTTGTAGGTATGCCGAAACGTTACTCAATTTGCTAAAGATGCCTGTGCCATTCATCAACAGTAAAATGGTATCAAATTTTTGATTTTCGAGTTGCAGCAACTCAATTTGTTTTACGTTTTTAACACCCCTTTCTTTTGAAACTTTTATGGCACCTTCCGAAATGTCAATCGCCAAAACATCCAGTCCTCGATTTTGAAGATACAAGGCATGGCCGCCTGCGCCACAACCCACATCGAGTGTTTTTCCTTTTGCTAATATTAATGCTTGTTGTTCGAGAGGTGGCATCTCTTCAAAACTACGGAAAAGGTACGGCAGCGGCATTTCATCTTCTTCTGAAATATTTGTTTCGGTGATGATGTCTTCGGTATAATTTCCGTGTAAATAATCTAATAGTGCGGTGCCCAGAATATCTTTCATTGTTGAAATTTCAGAAAAAAGAAACTTTGTTTGCGTTTTGAACGTTTACTTTTGTATCATGGAAGAAACGTTACGGGAACTCCCTAAAAAAGCCAAAGATAAACATAACGAGCACAAAAAGTATTTTGCAAAGCTGAAGAAAAAACCGCCCAAAAATCTAGACTCGATCATGGTGGAATTGCATGACGCGGAATTTGCAAAAACCGATTGTTTGACGTGCGCCAACTGTTGTAAAACGACGAGTCCGATTTTTACTGCCAAAGATATTCAGCGCATTGCAAAACATTTTCGCATTAAAGAACAGCGTTTTATTGAAATCTATCTTGAGGTCGATGAAGATAATTTTCATGTGTTGAAATCTGCGCCGTGCACCTTTTTAGCAGACGATAATACGTGTTCCATTTATGACGTACGTCCAAAAGCCTGTGCCGAATACCCGCATACAGACCGTAGGGATTTTCATAAAATTAGCGAGATTACTTTAAAGAATACCGCCATTTGCCCTGCGACTTTTAATATTGTGGAAGCAATGCGAAAAGCCGTTGATGTTGGGATGAATTCAAAAGGTGCGAAAGAACGATTTAACGGCGGGAGACATTGAAATAAAAATAATTAACAAAAGAAATATTATGAAACGAATACTATTTATAACAACGATACTGCTATTTGGTTCGTTTGTTTCTCCTCTCTTTGCACAGCAGGACAGTTTTATAAAAGATTTTTTAGAGCGATTTGAAAATTCTCGCAAGTATTTACTTCTCGTTGCCGAAACTATGCCGGAAGAAAACTATGAATTTAAAGCAACGCCAGAGTCACTTTCTTTTGCTGAAAATTTAATGCATATTGGTTTTGCAATAGATTGGCACAGTCAGTCTTTATTGGGAGGAAGAGCATCGAGAGAATGGAAAACAGATACTATTTATAAAACAGCCAATAAAAGCAAAGCTGAAATGATAGCAACCATTGATAAAACTTTTGATGAAGCTACCGAGTTGATTGAAAACTTTGACGCAGCTCAACTTGATGACGAGCTTGATTATTTTGGTTTGAAAAGAACAAAACGACAAATTTTTCTACTGCTCGCAGACCACATTACACACCACAGAGGGCAAATGTTCGTCTATATGAGATTAAATGATCTTGTTCCACCTCGATATGTTTTGTTTCAGTGAAACACTCAATAAAAAAATATTAATCATAAATTAAATACTGTTTTCTCATTGCGTCGTAGTCTTTTATACCTTGTTCCCACGTTTCTCTGATTTCTTCTGAATTTAGCCCTTGTTCAATTTGTTGTTGTAATCTAGTTGTTCCTGCTAAGGTTGTAAAAAATGGAATAAAGAAATCCTTTTTTTTGCCGTTGGCAGCATAAGCTTCAATGAGCCAATCCAAGTTTATTTTGTTTAGTTTTGGGTGGTTTGTCAAATCTTTACCATTACAGAGTTCTCCTTTGAATTTTGGGTATTTTGAGCCTTCGTTTGCTTGGGGTGTGAATTGATACTCGTACAGTTTTGCTGGCAGGCTCGGTGCCCCAAAAATTTGAAATTGCTGATCCGTTCCTCTTCCCGCGCTAACGATGGTACCTTCAAAAAAGCAGAGGCTAGGGTAGAGGTTGATAGCAATATCATTGGGTAAATTGGGTGATGGTTTTATGGGTAAGGAATACGGCATCGAATGGTTATAGTTTTCCATTTCAATAACCGTGAGGTCGCATTTTATTTTGTTTTTTAACCAACCTTCGCCATTAATCATTTTTGCATATTCTCCCATGGTCATTCCGTGGACTACGGGAATGGGATGCATGCCCACAAAACTGGTATGCTCCTTTTCTAAAATGGGACCGTCAATGTAATGTCCGTTTGGGTTGGGTCTGTCGAGTACAATTACTGGAATCCCAGCTTCGGCACAGGCTTCCATAACGTAATGCAGTGTTGAAATATAGGTGTAAAAACGCGCCCCCACGTCTTGAATATCAAATACCATTACATCGATACCTTCGAGTTGTTCGGGAGAGGGTTTTTTACTTTTTCCATAAATTGAAAGTATTGGAATACCAGTTTTAGCATCAACTCCATCTTTCAACAATTCTCCTGCATCAGCTTTTCCTCTAAAACCGTGCTCTGGCGCGTATACTTTTTTGATATCCATTTCCCAAGCATTAAGATAATCTACTAAATGCATCGGTCTAACAATTACTTTTCCCTGATCAATAGCAGGTACAATTGTATCAATAATAATTGATGTTTGATTTGCAACTATACCAATTTTCTTACCTGCAATTAATCCATAATATTCCTTCGTTCTATTCGCACCAACGATAATCTCTTTATTCTTTCCTCTTTCCTCTATCTTCTTTGAAGCAATGTCCAATTCTCCACTTTTTGCTTCTAGCTTCCCGCTCCCAGCTTCCCGCTCTCCCATATTTCCACACGAAAACAATCCTAAAATCGTTATAAATACTATATTTTTGAGAACTGTTAAACCCATACGTTACTTGTGAATTTCGAATTATTTATCGCCCGCCGCGTTGTTGCTTCTAAGGATTATAAAAGTAGCATTTCGGCACCAATAATAAAAATTGCTATCGTGGCAATTGCGCTGGGTATGGTAATGATGTTGATTTCGATTGCAACGGGCGTGGGACTTCAAAAAAAGATTCGGGAAAAGGTTTCGGCGTTTAATGGAGATATAATTATTACAAATTTCGACACTAATTTTTCTGATGATTCGCAAATTCCGGTATCCAAAACGCAGGAATTTTATCCCGATTTTAATATTTCCGATAGGGTAACACACATACAAGCCACCGCAACCAAAGGAGCTGTTATTAGAACAGAAACCGATTTTGAGGGCATCATCGTCAAAGGGGTGGGCGAAGATTACAATTGGCAATATTTTGGAGATTTCTTGACCGAAGGTGCGTTGCCAGATTTTACCACTGAGAATGAAAGTAACGAAATCTTGCTTTCAGAATTCTTGGCAAATAGGTTGCAATTAAACGTAGGCGATAAAGTATTGACGTATTTTTTTGACGAGCAAAGTTCAAAACCACCACGCACAAGGGCCTTTACCATTAGCGGGTTGTACAACAGCGGGTTTCAGGAATTTGATGCACAATTTATGTTGGCCGATATTAGACACATTCAGCGATTGAACAAATGGGAGAAAGACGAGATAGGTGCTTTTGAATTGTTTGTGGACGATTTTGATGAGGTTCAAAGCATTGGGAATACCGTTTACGATGGCGTGGGAAGTACGTTAGATACCCAGACAATACGGGAGAAATTCTATTCCATTTTTGAATGGCTGGATTTGTTTGATTTTAACATTGTGCTCATTATTACTTTAATGATTGTGGTGGCAGGGTTTAATATGATTACGGCATTGTTGGTCTTGATTTTAGAGCGAACTCAAATGATTGGTGTTTTAAAAGCGCTGGGGAGTGATAATTGGAGTGTGCGCAAAATTTTTATCTACAACGCGATGTACTTGGTGGGTGTGGGCTTGTTTTGGGGTAATTTGATTGGGATAGGGTTACTTTTGTTGCAACATAATTTTAATTTATTTCCTTTAAATCCTGATACATACTATGTGGACCAAGCACCTGTCTACCTTGCTTGGGATTATATTTTGGCGCTCAATGTGGGCACATTTGTACTTTGCTTTTTGATTTTATTGATTCCCAGTTATATTATTTCAAAGATTAGTCCTGTGAGGGCTATAAGGTTTGAGTAAATGATTTGAGAATAAAGTTACGGATAAATCTAATTCTAATTACTGCAATAATTTAAACCAATTACCTTTCTGTTAATTTTCGTTTTCTTCGGAAATATTAATTTCATTGACTCCACTTAACTCTCTTTATTTTATTCAGTTTATCATATTTGAATTCTAAACATCTGTATGACTAGGTAAGTTTAAAATTTAAAGGATTTCAATTATCTGAATGTAATATATTTCCGTAGAGTAACAATAATCAGATTACATTATAAAAAAAAAGAGTCCTAACTTTAAAGTTAGGACTCTTTACTATTTCAATGAGTGTTATTACTTAACAATTACTCTCACTGTTTTGTTTAATTCTCTATCTCCAACTTGGAAGAAATAAACACCTGATGCTACATATGACATGTCTATTGTCTTTTTGTATCCAGACCCTTCATTTTCTAACACATAATAGGCTAATTTTTGACCTAATGTATTGTAAACAGTTACAGGTAAATTATTAGTATATGATGTAGTATTGAATTCAAGATTAAAATTCTCGTTATCAGCACTAGTAACTATAAGTTGCGCATCATAAAATACATCATTAATACCTAGTTCATCTGTTACGTTTGCTGTGTAATCCTCCGTTTCACCAAATGTTGTTTCCTCACAAGCATCTGCAGGAACTGGAGCATTCCAGTTAGTTTTAACACGCATTCTGTGCATGCCTAAAGGTGCACCAGCAGGTATTGTAACTTGTGTCGTTTCAGTGTAAGTTCCGGTAGCTTGTCCGTTAGCAATTTCAAAACCACTTAGGATTAACTCGTCATTAGTAAATGTAAAATCATCATTAAAATCAACCCAAACATTTACGAACTGATCACCATATCCTGTGGTCAATGTAATATCATACGTTCCTTCTTGCGCTAAATTTGCTACAAGAGTACTGAAATCACCATATCCATCGGTTTCACAACCGGTAGCATTGTTGATTTCTGCTATACTAACTAATCTCAATCCATCCCCCAAAGTACAGTCTGCACCTGGTTGACATAAAAAGTTAGATACAGTTTGCTCTCCTAAACAATCGTTTGGTTGAACTGAATCACCTGGAAGTCCAGTACATGCATCAATTGTGTAATCTCCTAATCCTGATAAATCTACCGTAGCTGTAAAAGTATAATCTTGAGACTCACCTTGTGCAAGTGATCCCGTAAAGGTTTCAATTATAGAAGTTCCTCCGTTCAATGTATAATTTACTGGGAAATTACTTTGAGTCGCGCTACCAAAGTTAGTCACTGTAATTGTAACTTCTTCAGCATTTGACAATCCAGATGCAGAAACAGGACTTACTAGTTCAGTAACACCAACATCATTTAAAAATAAGTGGGTTACATCTTTTGTAAATGAATCATTGTTCGGGCCTTCATCTCCTACTAGTGCAGTTGCAGCAGTAATTGAATAAGTTTGACCCTCTGTACTTAAGTCTGCTGTTGCAGTAAATGTATATTGAGCACTTGTTGATGAGGCAATTGTTCCAGCAAAAGTTTCAGTAATTGTAGCGCCACCATCAACCTGGAATGTTACTGGAAAACCAGTTGCATCATTGATTCCAAAATTAAAGATAGTAACTGTAACATCTTCCGTAGCAGTTAAAGCACCATCTTCGGGTGTGTCAATATTTACAACTCCTATATCGTTATCAAAATCTGGAGCGATTTTAAATCTACCAACATTTGCCGCTCTTTGGTTATTAGGGGTGTCAACAGTGTGTATTTCATTTGTGAAATAGAACGTTGCGTCATCAGTTGGGTCGATATCAATTTTACTATAATCCCCATATCTACTACCAACAATTACACCATCACCAATTACAATAGGTTCCTCTGAAATTGTCATCGTATTTAACGGATCTGAAGCAAATCTACCAGTATAATAAGAACTGACATTTGTTGTTCCTTGACCAGCGATACTCATTCCTGTGTATCCCATTCCAATATTTCCAGCTCCATCCATCATTAAAGATGCATTCCAGGCATGTTTGTTATCTGGGCTTTCATAAGTTCCTTCTTGATACAATGTCCAAGGCGCTCCGTCTGCAGCTTGACGGAATTCATACCATCTTACCGCTGCTCTTTTTCCTGCAGTAGGGTCTGTGTCGATAACATGGTTAAATACAGCTGAATTGTAAGTTGGGAATTTTCTGAATTGTGCTTGATTCATGATAATTCCTTGAAGTGCATCTAATGTTCCTCCGCCTGGGTTAGGTTGAGTCAAATTTGCAAAACTACCTCCATCAAAAATAGAAGTAAAGGGTGTCACTTCGATTTCTTGTGGTGTACTGATTGTCGAATTTCCTGGATTTGCAAAATCTACATTAGCATTCCAAAATTTTATATGGTCAACTGTTACACCGGCATATGCATCATCTTGAAAAAAGACTATAGGAGCATTTCCTGCAGCTGGCATATTACCATCTGTTACATTTAATGCCTGTGGGCTTGCAAATCCAAATGTAGCAATACCTGGTAAAACAAATCCTTGTATTGAAGCAGTAGGGTTACCTGCTAGCATAGCTGCTCTATCCATTGCATATAACCTGTTTCCATTTGATTGGTCTGTCAAATAATAACCGTCGCTCCAAACAGAAACTTTGTTATAATCGTTAACGGTAGGAATGTTGTAAATGTTCCAATCGGTTGTTAATGGATTTCCAGTTTGAGAAATAGCCATTTGTACTCCATTTCCTAAGAAAGAGATGACCCATCTATCAGCAGCATTATCATATGAAACCGTTAAATCACAGCATCCATCAGATGGAAAAATAGCTGGAAACGGATCTGTATCTCCTAAAAGTTCACCACCATCTTTATCAAAAATTGCGAATGCAGTATTCCAAACGACAAATACATGGTCAGGACCTACAGCTAATGCTGGGTCAGTAGGGTTTGAGCCTGTGTAACCTGCATCCCATACAGCTGTTGCAGCCTTCCCAGGGATTTTTCCAGTTAGTGGATGTTGATTCTGTGAAAAATAATCTGGTTGTACCCCTTTTCCTGGAACTACTTCTCTTTTGGGTTTTTTAGGGTTAGAGCGTCCATCTTGAGCTTCTCCTTTTGCAAAGCCGGGAGTAAGTTCATTCATTCGTGATTGTAATGAGGGAGTAACACTCACGAGTGTTGCTTCACCAACAAAAGTGGGTTTTTGTTCTGTTTCTTGTGCAGTCATCGTAGCAAATGCCACGAATAATGAACAAAGAGTTAAGAATTTTGTTTTCATAAATTAAGTTTAAATACGTTTATTTTTATTGGGGCTCAATATAATTACTAATAATGATAAAATAGATTTTTATAAGTTAAATGTGTGAAATGTAATCCTATGGTTTTAATGGGTTTTTATCATAATTATTATTTTCTGAAATGTTTTTCAAGCATAATTTTATCTATTCTGAAATCCTTATTTTTAGAAATAGTACCTTTGCGCTTTCAAAAATAAACTATGGAATACGCAGAAAATATATTAGGCACAATTGGTAATACGCCTCTTGTTAAAATCAACAAACTTGCTGAAGAAATCCCTGGACTTGTCCTCGCAAAATATGAAACATTTAACCCTGGAAATTCGGTAAAAGACCGTATGGCGTTGATGATGATTGAAGATGCTGAAGCTGATGGTAGACTGCAACCGGGAGGTACTATTATTGAAGGTACATCTGGAAATACAGGAATGGGTCTGGCACTAGCGGCAATTGTTAAAGGCTATAAAATGATTTGCGTAATTAGTGATAAACAAAGCAAAGAGAAGATGGATATTCTTCGCGCTGTGGGAAGTGAAGTAGTCGTTTGCCCAACCGATGTCGCTCCAGATGATCCTCGCTCATATTACTCAACCTCTGCGAGATTAGCTAAGGAAACACCTAATTCTTGGTATGTTAATCAATATGACAATCCGAGCAACACAAAAGCACATTATCAAAGTACCGGGCCAGAAATCTGGAAGCAAACCGATGGCAAAGTAACGCACTTTGTTGTAGGCGTTGGAACGGGTGGTACTATCAGCGGTGTAGGTAAATATTTAAAAGAACAAAATCCCAACGTTAAAGTTTGGGGGATTGATACCTACGGAAGCGTTTTCAAAAAATATCACGAAACCGGAATTTTTGACGAGAAAGAAATTTACCCGTATGTGACCGAAGGAATTGGAGAAGACATCCTCCCAAAAAATGTAGATTTTGATATCATTGACGGATTTACAAAAGTAACCGATAAAGATGCTGCTGTTTGGACGCAAAAATTGTCCAAAGAAGAAGGGATGTTTTTAGGAAATAGCGCAGGTGCGGCTATGAAAGGTGTTCACCAACTCAAAGAACATTTTACTAAAGATGATGTAATAGTAGTTCTTTTTCATGACCACGGAAGTCGTTACGTAGGAAAAATGTACAATGACGATTGGATGAAAAAAATGGGATATATTGAATAAAAGGATTCAGGACTTAAGGGACACAAGAACCAAGACTTCTTTTTTTGTCTTGCTTCTTGCAGCGAGCGAAGCAAGTGGTCTTGATTCTTGTTTTAAATTGTAAAAAAATGTTTTAAAATGAGACGATTCAAATCTCAACAGAATCGTCTCATTTGTTTTTTATATCTTTCACAATCGCAACGCTCCCCGCAACGTATTTTCTATGAAAGAGGATTTCTTGCACTACGTTTGGAAATTTCAAAAATTTAACACAAAACAACTTACCACAACCTCAGGAGAAGCGATACATGTCGTGAAGGTCGGGATGCACAATAACAATTCTGGCCCCGATTTTTTTAATGGGCAAGTCGTAATTGCTGGTCAAAAATGGGCTGGTAATATTGAAATCCACTTAAAATCGTCTGACTGGTTTGCCCACCACCACGAAATTGATACCGCCTACGATAATGTAATTCTTCACGTAGTTTGGGAACATGATGTTGAGGTGCATCGCAAAGATGGAAGTATAATTCCTACATTAGTATTAAAGGCTTTAGTCTCTTCGGAAATTTTAAATACATATAACAGTCTTTTTAAAAAAGGTAATAAGTGGATTGCCTGCGAACACCGTTTCCATGAAATTGACGATTTGACAATGAACCATTGGATTGAGCGATTATACATTGAACGCTTAGAGGCTAAAAGCGAGCTCATGTTGCAGCGTTTAAACGCATTGAACAATCATTGGGAAGCATTGCTTTTTGAAATGCTCGCTAAAAACTTTGGACTCAAAATAAATGGTGAAGCATTTTTGAGCATCGGGCAATCCATCGATTTTAGTGTAATTCAAAAATGTAGAAGTGACGCCAAAACCCTCGAAGCTTTATTGATGGGGCAGGCTGGTTTTTTTGATTCTGAAATTGATGACAACTACTTTAAAACTCAAAAAGAAACCTTTCAATTTTTACTTCGGAAATTTCAATTGGATGCTACTTCGGTGATTGCTCCAAAGTTTTTTAGATTAAGACCTCCCAATTTCCCTACAATTAGGTTGTCCCAATTGGCGAATCTTTATCATACGAAACAATCCCTGTTTTCTGAAATAATGAATATTAATGATATCTCTCAAATGTATGATGTGTTTAAAATTTCGGCTTTGCCCTATTGGAATGCCCACTATAATTTTGGGGTAGCTTCAGCAAAAAGTACGCGTTTGCTTACTAAAAAGTTCATTGATCTATTGATTATAAATACGATTATTCCGCTTCGGTTTTGTTATGCTTTGTATGTTGGAAAAGATGAAACAGAAACACTATTCTCAATGGCGCAGCAAATTTCGGCAGAGAAAAATAGTATTGTCAATTCTTTCAATGCGTTGAAACCGGTTGCTAAAAATGCGATGGATAGTCAGGGTTTGATTCAGTTGAAAAACGCATATTGTGAAGGGATGAAATGTTTGCAATGTGCGGTGGGTAATCAATTATTAAAAAAGTGAAATTTTGCTTTAAATGTTGTAATTTGGTCGTGTGCTAAACAGGATATACAACATACGGCATTACTTTGAACGCAACGGCTATTATGTGTGCGCGCGCCTTGCAGATAGGCTTGGCATGCGCGCAAAAAGTGTGCGTTTGTTCTTTATATATGTGTCTTTTGCAACTGCGGGAATTTGGTTTGCCATCTATCTTACATTGGCTTTTTTGTTGAAATTAAAAGACTTGGTGTACACAAAACGGACTTCGGTTTTTGATTTATGAGAAGGATATTTCATTCAAAAATATATTTCGCACTTTTCTTATTGGTCGCAGTATTTGGGGCTGGGGTTATTGGCTATCGCTACATTTCAGATTACTCTTGGGTGAACGCGTTTTACATGACGGTCATCACGATTACTACGGTGGGATTTGGAGAGGTGCAGCCCTTGAATGATATGGATAAATTGTTTACATCCATTTTAATTCTTTCCAGTATTTTTATTGTTGCATTTTCCATAAGTGTGATTACCGAACATATTTTGAGTAAAAATAACATAGGGAATTTAAGAGAAAAAAGAGCTCATAAAATGATAGATAAAATGAAAAACCACGTCATTGTTTGCGGTTACGGGCGTAACGGTAAGCAGGCCGCTCAAAAATTATTGGACTACAAACAAGATTTTGTAGTGATTGAAAAAAACCATGAGGTAGTCGAGAAATTTTCGGAAGATGGAATGTTGTTCGTCGAAGGAAATGCCAACGAAGATGAGGTGCTCATTGAAGCCGGACTTGATAGAGCGAGTACAATTATTTGCGCTTTGCCAAGTGATGCTGATAACCTTTTTATTGTTCTTTCGGCAAGGCAAATAAATCCAGGTTTAAAAATAATAAGTAGAGCAACCGAGGAAACAAGTTACCGAAAAATGAAACTTGCCGGGGCAGATAATGTCATCCTTCCAGACAAAATAGGTGGAGATCATATGGCATCTTTAGTAGTAGTGCCAGATTTGATTGAATTTCTAGATAATTTATCCATTTCGGGAGATGATGATAGTATTAACGTGGAGCAAGTATCATTTGAAAATGTGTGTCCATCGGGCAAAGAACAAGCGATTCAAGATTTAGATATTCGGAAGAAAACGGGTTGCTCCGTGATAGGTTATAAAGGGCCATCTGGGGAATATGTTGTAAACCCAGAGCCGTCTCTGGTTTTGGAAAGGGGTTCAAAATTAATTTTGATAGGTCGCCCCACACAGATTGAAAGTTTAAAAAATCTATACAACGTTTAGATTACCTTAACATTTTAACGGGCAAACCGTTTGAGTTTTGGCTATTTTTTAGCATATTGCTTGTCTTAATAAAAAAAACTAATCAATACATACCCATCATGAAGAAATATCTTCTTTCCCTATTTGCAATAATCATGCCTTTACTCACTTTTGCTCAGGAGCTTACAACTTCTGAAAAGATTGATGCAAACTTTAAGAGTTGGACGGGTTGGTTTGTAGATGCAATTTTTTATGAAATTCCATTTTCAGAATCTTTTCAAATTCCTTGGGTATTGATAGTTTTAATGGGAGGAGCTATTTACTTTACCATTTATTTTAAACTTATAAATATCACTGGTTTTGTCACTGCTTTCAAAGTTGTGAGCGGCAAATATGAGGATATTGAAAAGCATGGAGCTGATACCTTATACGGGGATGTAACTCCTAATGAAGGAGAAAATATTATAGAAACGATTCGTGATGATAGTGCTGACGGGGAGGTTTCACACTTTCAGGCTTTAACAGCGGCACTTTCGGCAACCGTGGGGCTTGGTAATATTGCTGGGGTTGCTGTGGCACTTTCTATAGGTGGCCCAGGTGCAACTTTTTGGATGATATTGGCAGGTTTCTTGGGGATGGCTTCAAAATTTGCTGAATGTACTCTAGGAGTTAAATACAGAGATGTAGGTGAGGATGGAACTGTATATGGCGGGCCTATGTATTACCTCTCTAAAGGATTAAAAGAAAAAGGAGCTGGCGGTCTTGGTAAAGTTCTCGCTGTATTATTTGCCATTTTTGTGATTGGTGGGTCTTTCGGTGGTGGAAATATGTTCCAAGCAAACCAAGCGGCTGCCCAGTTTGTAAAGCTATTTGAATTAACGGGTGGAAATGCTGGGATGTATTTTGGAATAGGAATGGCAGCAATTGTTGCTGTTGTAATTATTGGGGGTATTAAGCGTATTGCATCTGTAACTGAAAAAATTGTTCCATTCATGGCAGGTATTTACGTGTTGGCTGCTCTCGTTATTTTAGCGGCAAACTTCACACTTATTGATGATGCTTTTGCGCTTATTTATAATGGTGCATTCTCTGGATTGGGAATTGCCGGTGGACTTATTGGTGTAATGATTCAAGGAATTCGTCGTGGTGCATTTTCAAATGAGGCAGGTGTAGGTTCTGCTGCGATTGCTCACTCAGCAGTACGCACTAAATATCCAGCAAGTGAAGGTATTGTGGCGCTTTTAGAGCCTTTTGTTGATACTGTAATTATTTGTACAATGACTGCGCTAGTAATTATTATCACAAACTTTGACGGGGGATTCATGGAATATGGAGTTGAAATCAAAGAAGGAGTAGAACTCACGGCAATTGCATTTGATAGCGTAATACCTCACTTTTCAATTGTGTTGACAATTGCGGTAATATTATTCGCATTTTCTTCCATGATTTCTTGGTCATATTACGGAATGCAAGGGTGGAAATATCTTTTTGGCCGCGGAAAAGTAACCGATTTGGTATACAAAGTATTGTTTTTAATTTTCGTTGTTATTGGTGCTTCAATTAGTTTAGGTGCGGTTATCAACTTTAGTGATGCTATGATTTTTGCGATGGTGGTTCCAAATATTATTGGTGTTATTTTCTTAACACCAGTTGTTCGTAGGGAACTTAATAAATATATGACAGCAATCAAGACCAAAAAAGAGGCTATAGATAGTGGTGCTGATGATATCAATAAACATATGTAAGAGTTGACAGTACACTGATACCATTTTTAAAACTCCCCAGTTGCTAAAAAACTAGGAGAGTTATGAAAAATTTTAAATCCCACTTCGAATATTCAAAAAATGAACGAAGTGGGATTTTTATATTGTGTTCAATCATAGTGGGATTATTAGTTTTTCTGAAATTTTACAAACCCACACAAGTACCACTGTTAGATATTTCTTCTCCGGAAATAGTCTCCAGCCAAAACGAGATTGATTCATTAAAGCTTATAGCGATAGAAGCAAGAAAACCAAAGATATATCCATTTAATCCCAATTTTATTACAGATTACAAAGCCTACACATTAGGTCTCTCAACCGAAGAGTTTGACAGGCTCAAAAATTTTAGGGAAAAAGATAAATGGGTAAATTCGGTTTCAGATTTTAAAAAGGTTACAAAGGTAAACGACTCTGTTTTGTATAAAATTAGCCCGTATTTTAAATTTCCAGATTGGGTAACAAACCCTAAGTCCAAATATGTTTCAAACACCTCGTTTCCGAAGAAAAATTTTAAAGATTATAATAAAGAATTGCCGTTTGAACAAAAAATAGATTTAAACATAGCAACCGCCGAACAACTCAAAAAAGTGTACGGAATTGGCGACGCCCTAAGCGCGCGGATCGTTAAAGAGCGAGAAAAGTTGGGAGGCTTTTCTAACAATGACCAATTATACGGCATTTGGGGATTGAATGATTCCGTAGTACAGAAAACCTTGCTTCAATTTACGGTAAAAACACCAAAGGTCATTGAAAAGATAAACGTCAATACGGCATCAGCTTCAGACATCGCCACGATAAAAGGTATATCTTTCGATTTAGCTGCTGAAATATGGGAATTCAGAACCCTGCGAGAACGAATCAATTCGTTGGATGAATTGCAGAAAATAGACGGAATCACTTCTTCCAAATTAAAGCTAATTGCATTATATTTGTCTGTTGAATAATTTTTAAAATTTCAGCATATTATTGACAAATCGACATTTATTTACAATCATATTATTAATACCGCAATAGCAAATGTATTTTACCGAAGAGCATGAGTTTTTTAGAAAGAGTTTTCAAGATTTCTTAAAGAAAGAGGTTGTACCGCACATTGAAAAGTGGGAGGAAACAGGAACGATAGATAGATTTATTTGGGAGAAGTTTGGCGAAATGGGCTATTTTGGTCTGGCAACCCCTGAGGAATATGGAGGGTTGGATTTGGATATTTTTTATACCATTATCTTCATTGAAGAATTACAAAAAATTAATAGTGGTGGTTTTGCAGCCGCAATGTGGGCGCACGAATATCTTGCAATGACGCATCTTAATAAAGAAGCAAATCACGAACAAAAATTAAAATATTTAGCACCAAGTGTAACTGGAGAGAAAATAGGATGTCTGTGTATTACCGAGCCCTTTGGAGGAAGTGATGTCGGAGGTATGAGAACTACTGCGGTTAAAAAAGGAGATACGTATGTTATCAATGGTTCAAAAACATTTATTACAAACGGTATTTACAGCGACTACTTAATCGTTTGTGCAAAGACGAGCCCAGAGTTGGGAAATAAAGGAATAAGTATTTTTGTAATGGATAGAGATATGCCTGGTATTAGTGCAACTAAGTTAGATAAGCTAGGTTGGAGAGCAAGCGATACAGGGGAAATTGCATTTGACAATGTGGTAATTCCAGCTGAAAACTTGTTAGGTGAAGAAGACATGGGTTTTCCTTACATTATGCAACACTTCGCATTGGAGCGTTTGATTATGGGAGTAAATGCACATGCACGAAGCGAGTGGGCGCTAGAATATGCCATTGCTTATATGAAGGAACGTACCGCTTTTGGAAAACCAATTTCAAAATTTCAAGCATTGCGTCATAAAGTAGCAGATTTATCCAGTGAAGTAGAAATGGCAAAAACGTTCAATTACGTTACTGCGAAAAGGCTTAACGATGGTGAATATGTTGTAAAAGAAGCTACTATGTCAAAATTAGTTTCAACAAAAATAGCAGACGCCGTAGCTTATGAGTGCGTGCAGTTACTGGGAGGTTACGGTTATATGGAAGAATATCCACTGGCACGTAATTTGAGAGACAGCAGATTGGGACCTATAGGTGGTGGTACTTCCGAAATTCTTAGAGAAATCATTTCTAAGATGGTCATCGATGGAGTAGCGTATAAGCCTGCAACATAATAGAATATCGCCCAAAGCGTTCTATCTTTATAAACAACCTACAATGAAAAACTCTTTATTTAAAAAGGCATCATTACTTTTGCTCTGTCTTATTTCTTTTAGCGCTGTTTCTCAAATTGATATCAACGGAAAAGTTGTAGACTTTACAACCTTTGCTGGTATTGAAAGCGCGAGTGTGTATGTTCAAAACAGTACCATAGGTACCATCACAAACGCCGATGGTAATTTTGCTTTAACTGTACCAGAAAAGTTTGTGAATGATACACTGGTTATTTCAAGTATCGGTTTCAAGAGTTACAAAAGCGTTGTAAAAGATTTTGATGCTTCCATGGATCTATTCCTTGAAGAAGATGTTGCTTCTTTAGATGAAATTGTAATCGTCGCAGAAACACGTCCAAAAACAGGAAACGATATTGTACTCCGTGCCATCGAAGAACTACCCGAAACATTACCCGATAGCGCCTACATTCAAAAAGGATTCCTTAGACACAAAGAGAGAAACTCAACCGAATACAAATGGCTTATTGAAAGTGCCATAACATTATACGATGATAGCTACGAGGCAGGTGCGAAAAAAAACCTAAGGATTAATGTTGACGAAACCCGTAAGAGTTACGATTTAAGAGATGTGGACAGTCTGTATGCATATACCGCATATCTTAAAAACAGAACCCGCAATAAAAAATTACAAAAAAATAATTTAAGGCGAGATACCATCTCAACTTCAAGTTTAGTAAAAGCTATTCGCTGGAATGACGAGCGCGTAAATGGGCTCGATAAATTATTTAGAGGAAAAATAAATCTTATCAGAAATGCAAACGAGACCGGAGCCATTTTCGGTAACGGACTTTTAGAAAGACAGCAATTTAAGCTCGATACTGTGTTGGTTGAAAATGACAAGAAACTTTATAAAATCGAAATTTTAAAAGGAAAAGACTTTGTGGGTCTTAATACACCCGATATTTATAACGAAGGTTTTGAAGCAAAAGGTTGGTTGTATATTGACTGGGATACTTGGGCAATCAAGAAAGTGGAATACCAATTGATAGCGGCTTCAGACAATCAAAAGAAACGAAGTAAAAGTCTTTTTGGAACTTTGCTAAATCACAAATTGGTGCTGACCTATATGGAATACAACGGCAGGATGTACCCTAAATACATCTACTATGAGACTCCAAAACTTGTTAATGCAGGTGACCGTTCTTCAGACCAAACCGATAAAGAAGGAAACCCCACACAAGACAAAACAGAATTCTATTACAACACCGTACAAGAAATTGTCTTTACCGAAATCATCACAGACCCAGAACTCATTAAAGAAGAGCGCTCAAAGCAGTGGAGCGAAGACATCTTTTCGCCACAACCATATCACCCAGAATTTTGGGAAGATTACAATGTATTGTTAGAGAGTAAAGAAGAGGAGAAATTAATTAGAGACTTGACATTGCGGGCAGGATTGTTTAGAGAACAGTAAGGATTGCTTCAGAAATTTTTATTTTATTTAAATTTCAGAAAAAAATCAACTACCTGTTTTGAAGTTTCAAATTAAGTAGTATTTTTGCGGTCCAAAAGAGAGGAGGTTATGACACTATGTTAATTATACCAGTTAAAGACGGAGAAAATATAGACAGAGCGCTTAAGCGTTTCAAGCGTAAGTTTGATCGTACAGGAACTATGCGCCAGCTACGTGCACGTCAGGCATTCTCAAAGCCATCGGTTGTGAGAAGAAAAGAAATCCAGAAAGCACAGTACATTCAAGGACTTAGAGATGCAGAAGAAATCTAGTCTCATGCAATCCTAAAAATAAATAAAGACCGCTACTTTTAAGTAGCGGTCTTTTTTAATGAAACCCACTTTTAAAAATTTGTGTTTACTCAAATTATTTAAAAGTACAAGTTGAATTGATCCCGCTTTTGCAGCGGGATTTGTAATTACGTGAATTTGTTATTTCAGATTTTTATTGAAATAATCTGTTTGGTCACCTAACTCAAAGCGGTTTATTTGTAATTTTATCGCAAAGCGGAAATATAAAACACCCAAGAAATTGTCACTATCGCCATTTATAGATTATTTGACGCTCGAGAAAAAATATTCGGCGCACACGGTGATGGCATATAAAAATGATTTGGAGACGTTTTTTAATTTCGGAAAGGAGGAATTTGAAATTACGTCCTTGGCCGAAGTCAATTACCCCATTGTTCGAAGTTGGATTGTTGCATTAGTAGATTCAGGTATTTCAAACAGAACCGTCAACCGAAAAATTTCATCATTAAAAACCTACTATAAATTTCTGCTCAAAATAGGGGAGATTACTGAAACTCCTTTAGCAAAACACAGAGCCCTTAAAACATCAAAAAAGATTCAAATCCCTTTTTCGGAAACCGAGGTGAATGACGTTTTGGAGCTATTAAAAGGAGCAGATGATTTCGAGGGCTATCGCAATAAATTGATTGTCGAGCTTTTCTACAGCACGGGAATGCGCCGTGCGGAATTAATAAATTTGAGGATAAGCGACATTTCCGAAGTAAAAAAAACAATCAAAGTTTTAGGGAAACGTAATAAAGAGCGAATAATCCCATTGCTTCCTTCGGTTCTAAAAACAATTGGTTTTTACCTCGGTTTTAGAAAAGAGGTTGATACTTATAGTTCGTCATTTTTGCTAATAACAGAAAAGGGCGAACAAATTTATGAAACACTAGTCTATCGAGTGATAACCTCTTATTTTGATATGGCTTCAGAGAAGATTAAAAAGAGTCCGCATATTTTAAGGCATTCTTTCGCTACACATTTGCTCAATGAGGGGGCAGAGCTGAACGCTGTGAAAGAATTGCTTGGCCATTCTAGTCTCGCCTCGACGCAGGTCTACACACATAATAATATTGCCACATTGAAAGAGGTGCATAGGGGCGCGCATCCTCGAAATTCGGAGTAACAGAAATATGATGAGTTTTAACTAATTTTTTTCTTCAAAAAGTTTGCACACATCTTTGATTTGAATATTTTTGCACCGCATTTGTGATGAAGAAATAATTACAATTTTTTTTCTGAAATTTGTTTTGTAAAAAAGATAAATTACATACATTTGCAATCCGTTAGAAATAGCGGACTTTTTTATGCTGATTTTTTCAGTCTAAAATTGGTCAAAAAGGCCGATGTAGCTCAGCTGGCTAGAGCAGCTGATTTGTAATCAGCAGGTCGTGGGTTCGAGTCCCTCCATCGGC
>NZ_JBPOFW010000010.1:0-63466 GCF_051252435.1 Patiriisocius sp.
AACCTTAATCCTCTCTTTTGTTCTTTCTGATTAATGACTTAAAGTTATGTAATTATTAAAAATCAAACTTAAGACGTGTATAATTAATTGCTTTGGCAAGTGCTTATTTGGAAAATTCCTTCGGAATTTTCTCGGGTTCTTATTTGTTTGCTAAATTAGGTGCTTAACCACACAACTAACCATACACAATTACGTTGTAAAACATTTGACCAAATCAAGAAACTATGAGAAAAATTTTAAGTTTAGTAATATTAATTAGCTTTTTTGCGTGTAAAAATTCAGAAAAAGAAAATAACCTGAACCAAAAAGAAACTGAATTAACTCAAAAAGAAAATCAACTCGAATCGAAAACAAAAGAGCTTGAAGTAAAAGAACAAATACTAAAACTTAATACTGAAGTCCAAAACAACATTATTCATTGTGAGAATAAAAAATTTACCATTAAAATTGACAATCTGAAAAATGGAGATATAAGATACATTTCTTGGAATAAACCCAAAACAATTTCTGACGAGCCGAATCTAATACTATATGACGGCAAAATAGAACGACAAGGAACTGGTGGTGGTTATCACTACGTTTTCAAAAGTGGAGAATGGAGTTATATTATAGAAAATAACTTTATGGGAGAAACTGCCGAATCAATGGGAATATTTCTAAAGTTACTTAACAACGGAAAACAAAAACTGTATTCCAAAATGACTGATTTAACTATAGAAAAAGATTACGACTTAAAATCTTACTCAAGAAAGAATTTAATCGGAAATTGGTGGACACCACATTATGCTGTGAGAAAAGTACGCTTTAACGAAAATGGAACATTCTTTTTTGAAAATGGAGACGGAAAAAATTTCAAAGGAAAATTTGAATTTAATGATAAATCTGTAATTCTAAATTTCGACAATGGACTTGATAAAGTAATGACAATTGGTGGCGGATATGACAATACAAGCTTAACATTAACAGGTGGTGGAGAAAATTTTGTTAAGGAATGGAAAGAATAAAAACGTTTTACAACAAAGAACTGAGGTGAAAAACAACCTTTTCCCCCTTCATTATATGTTGACATCTTTTCAACAATAATTTAATTGACTAGAATCAAACGTTTTTAATTACTTGAAATTACCGAAGAAAAAAAGACTTTAATTATGTAAATTATTAATAGCATATTTCTATGTGATATTATTTATGATATATTATATAGAAATAAAAAACATTTAAAAATGATTAAAATAAAAAGAGAAGATAATGGTAAAAGTGGACGTTTTGTAATTTATGAAAACGATAAACCTGTAGGAGAAATGACATATTCCTGGGAAGGAAAAGACACACTTGTTATTGACCACACAGAGGTAAAAGAAGAATATGGCGGGCAAGGATCAGGGAAAAAGTTAGTGATGGAGTCGGTTAAATTTGCTAGAGAAAATAATTTAAAAATCAAACCCCTTTGCTCCTTTGTAAAAAATGTTTTTGATAATGATGATAGTCTAAGAGACGTTCGTGCATAGTTAGTAGTTACCTTTAAAAAAGATTATAAACTATATGAATCCATTTTTAGCCACCATTTTAATTAACACAACTCAAAAACTTAAGGGCAAGAAGTTTCCGAAGGAAAAACCCTCAGAATATGAACTTGCAAAAAGATACAAGGAGTTTATTATTTCATTAAAACGAAATATTAAAAATCTAATACTTATCGTTGTTGGTATTTTTTCTGCGTCTTTTGGATTCAAAGGATTTCTCCTTACAAACGACTTTATTGACGGTGGTGCGACGGGGATTTCATTGCTTTTAGCTGCGATTACTAGCATTCCGCTTTACCTTCTTATTATCGGCGTAAACCTTCCTTTTATAGTGATGGGGTATAGAATTATGGGTAAACGCTTTGCCATAAAAACGGCGCTGGCTATTATTGGTTTGGCCCTTTGCGTTGCGCTTGTACCATTTCCAAACGTGACTAACGATGATTTGCTCGTGGCTATTTTTGGTGGTTTTTTCCTTGGAGCTGGTATAGGACTTGCCATTAGAGGTGGCGCCGTTATTGATGGAACCGAAATCCTTGCCATATTTTTAAGCAAAAGATTTTCAACAACTATTGGAGACGTGATTATCTTGATTAACATTATAATTTTTTCCTTTGCCGCGTACCTACTTTCTATTGAAATCGCGCTTTATTCAATGATTACATACATCGCAGCTTCAAAAACATTAGACTTTATAATCGAGGGTATAGAAGAATACATTGGTGTTACAATTATCGCTACACATAGTAGACCAATTAAGGAAATGATTATTAATAAAATGGGGCGTGGTGTAACCATTTACAAGGGTCAAGGAGGATATGTTTTAGATGGCGTTGCAAAAGATAAAGACATTATTTACACCGTTATTACACGACTGGAGTTAAATAAATTGAACACTGAAATAGAAAAAATTGAACCACATGCGTTCATGATAATGAACAGCATAAAAGATATAAAAGGCGGTATCATAAAGAAAAGACCTTTAAAACATTAGTGGCTCTAAGGGTTTCAGTCAATAAAAAAATCACCTCAACTGTCTCAAATAATGATAATACTAATAGCAAAATGGATTTTAATTTCCTTTGGAATATTTTTCTTTTTGCTGGATTATTAATGCTTGTTCAACCTGAACGCGCTAGAAATACCATCGCAAAAGCTGGAAGCACTTCATTTATAAATTATGCTGAAATTACAGTACGTCTAATTCCCGCAATTGCTCTCATTATGTATGCCGATTATTCAAAATTCCCCTTAATCTTCATAATCATCGGTTGGTTTATGGCATTGACTTCGCTAATTTTATATATTGTTCCCAGAAAGATACATCACGCTTTTTCTACCAAGAGCGCCCGACTTTTAAAACCACTTTATTTACGGTTACTTTCACCATTTGCATTGCTTTTAGGTATTGCTTTGCTCTATAGTATTTTATCTTTTTAATATTTCTGAAATATTAAACACCACATTACAAAAAGCCATAATCTTACTCTTAAAATTTTGTAAAAATGATTAAACCACTCATTTTTAATTAATTAAAAATGTAAAATAGATATAAAAGTAGAACCGTTTACTTAAAATTGTCGAACTTTAGCTAATCAATTCAACTAACTAAACCAAAACAATTATGAAAAGTCGTAGCTATATCTTAACTATTATTCTCATAACATTACTTTTTTCTTGTGGTGTTTCAGAAACGGGTGGAAACACAAATCCTTCTAATAACAAAAAAGCAACTAACGCTTACGGAAAATTAAAAACCGACAAAAAATGGATGGAAGAATCGAGTAAAGATTTTGACTATTTTTTAGATTGGTATGAAGAAAGTGGCAATCCAATTGCAAGTCGCGAACATGAAATTGTTGACGTTTCAAAAAACAGAAACAAAAAATACCTCAACAAAAAAAGAAGATTAGAAGCGGGTGTTGAAGATGCCTATACATTAAATTTTGAATACGAAGGAAATTGGAAATCTGATGCGAAAAAAGAACGTGTTGAATTTATTTACACTTTTAACGATAGCGATAGCCTTATCAATAAATCAATGGTCACAAAAAAAAGCTATGAAATCCCATTAATTTCAAGCTCAAATGATGAAATGTCTTTTGCTCAAAAAACGATAGCTACGAAAAATGATATTGATACAGTATCTGCGGAAATGTCTCCCGAAAATGAAATAGAAACAACAACCGAAATAACATCAAACAAAAAAACTAACGTCCATGGGCTTTACCCACAAGCGAGTACGACAGTTCTAACGATAAATGATTTGATTGCTGTTAGCGTACCAGATTTAAAGATAATGAGAAACGAAATATTTGCCCGTCACGGACACAGTTTTAAAGAAGGCGGAGCGATGGACACTTATTTTAATTTACAATCGTGGTATGAAAATAAAAATCTGGACGCAACTCCTCTACTCACCGAAACCGAAAAAGCAAACATTAAACTCATCATCGCGCTTGAATAATATGGATTGTGATTTTTCAGTCTTAAAAATATAAAAGTTAAATATTATTTTGGCACAACAACAGCACCTTTTGGTCTTTCAAATATTTTATTATCAAGTACCGTTTCGGTTGCAGTAACTTTACTAAAGCGTAAATCGCTGCGCTCACTTGTTGGAAGATTGTTTTCAACATTGTACCATGTCATTTTTTCTGGGAGCATTAATCCATTTACTTCTTGCCATTTGTCGTATTTAATAAATTTCCAATTGTCGTTTTTTTCATCCTTATTAAATGTAACCGTGTAAGCCAACCACGTCATTTGGTTTGTAGCAGGGTCAAAATACAACATATATTCATCTTTGGGTGAGTCCCCTACTCCATCGCCGTAGCTAATTTTTACACCTTTGTATTTCTTTCCATCAAGTTCTGTTTCGGGAATATCTGTGTAGCTAATCCCGTCGTCAGCAAGCACAAAAGGCATCGCGTAGAAATAGAACATTAAATTATGATAAAAACGAGCATTTCCCTCATAAGAGCCTTTTTCATTTTCTAACAATCAAGCCTCTTTACCGTCAAAACCTATTGTCCAATCCTCGTGCTCGATTTTTGCCTTTCTATCTTTTAATGAAGTGGTATGTGCTTCCACGCCACTTTTTTTATCCATCTCAAAACATAGATTGTTCATTTTATTCCACTGCTCAATACCACCGTGGGCTTTTAATACTCCAGCAATGCTAGCTGGATATTGCTTTTTCTTATCAACCTTAATAGTGTCATGGATCACAACATCCTCGGTTTCTATTTCTTTCTTGGTCTCATTTTTACAAGCAGTGAATGTTACGGCGATTCCTACTATTAAAAGCAATTTTTTCATTGGTTTATTTTTATTGTTTTAGTAAATATAAAAAAGCTCCCGTTTACCGCGGGAGCTTTTATAAAACCTTTAAGATATTTATTCTTTGATTATCTGCTGTATAATTTGATTTCCTTCTGAAATGAGCTGCACAAAATAAACTCCTCTGTTTAAATTAGATACATCTATTTCTACGGTACGATTTTCAGGTATTAAAATTTCCGAAGTCATTAATTGGCCCTGCAGATTATATATGGAAAGTACAGTTTCGCCAGAAAATTGTGAGGCATCAAAACTCAAAATAGTATTCACGGGATTTGGATAAAATGAAACAGCTTCCAAGTCGTTTTGAAGAACACCCAATGTCCCGTCACTCATAATACGATAGTTGTAGCACGTAAAACAATCTGCCAACGCATTTTGCATTCTAACGTAAATTTCTTGAGGATTTTCAAAATTGGTAAACATCGTTGGATTTACAATAGCAAATGTTCCATTGTCACAATCTGCTTGTGCAACATGGTATGTAAAAATAAAATCTATTGCAAATTGCCCACCGAGCATCAAATCCTCATTTACAGTCAAATCAAAAACAGCTTGACCATCTCCATCTCCCTCATCAATCGTAATATCTTGAGGCAGATTTTCAGCCTCAGGGTATGGCACAACTTCTATTTCCATTGTTGTCACGTCCCAACCACCATTACCTTGAACACGAATAAATATCAATTGAGGGTTTGATATATTTGTGTACATTTCTGGATTATTAAACGCTCCAGCGCCACCCAATGCAGCTCCACTTGTAAGGTGATATGTTATTGTCAACCCCATCTGTCCGTTAAGTATTTGATCCTCATTAATTGTTAAATCAAACACTTCAATCTCATCACCTGGATTATTTTCATCGCAAATTCTAATAGCATCTGGAGGAAATGCCGTCACTTGCGCAATGCTACCTGCGGTAACAAAAAGTAATAAAAGTATAATTTTCTTCATAGCTTATTTTTTTTTATAAATATACATATATAGTTTTATAATCATCTACTGTTTATAACTATCGAGATATCATTTCGCCACCTTATTTTATATCTTTACCACATGTACAAAAAGATTGATAGCCCACAAAATGCATTTATAAAAAAATGTCTCGTACTACTAGAAAAATCTCGTGAACGCAAAAAGACGGGTACATTTATCATTGAAGGACAGCGAGAAATTATGCTTGCCATTAAAGGAGACTATACCGTACATACGGTTTTATTTTCTTCGGAAATTTTCCACGGAAATGTAACAGATTTTAAGACTCAAGGAACTCAAATTATTGAAGTATCTACTGAAGTATATCAAAAATTAGCCTACCGAAGCACCACCGAAGGTATCATCGCCATCGCCCAATCAAAAGATTTATCATTAAAGGATTTAAAATTTCAGAAAGAAAACCCTTTGATTCTCATGGCTGAAGCTCCTGAAAAACCTGGGAATATTGGTGCCATTCTTCGTACCGCAGACGCTGCAAATGTGGATGCTTTTATAATTGCAAACCCCAAAACCGATATCTACAATCCTAACATTATTCGCAGTAGCGTGGGTTGCGTTTTTACAAACAACATTGCTATGGGTACAACCGAAGAAATCATTCATTTTTTGAAGGCAAATAATATTAATTTTTATAGTGCCATTTTACAAGAAGCCGTTAATTATGACAGCTGCGATTACATAAAACCTACCGCAATTGTTGTGGGCACAGAAGCCACGGGACTCTCAGAAAAATGGCGAACGGCGAGTACTCAAAATATTAAAATACCCATGCAAG
Source organism: Patiriisocius sp. (assembly GCF_051252435.1). NCBI lineage: Bacteria > Pseudomonadati > Bacteroidota > Flavobacteriia > Flavobacteriales > Flavobacteriaceae > Patiriisocius > Patiriisocius sp. The sequence goes on from NZ_JBPOFW010000010.1 coordinate 6,637, forward strand.
GCGAAATTGATTCTATGAATGTTTCGGTCGCTGCGGGAATCCTCATTTTTGAAGCAAAACGGCAAAGGGGATTTTAATGCTTTTAAATTTCAGAAAATAAAATTTCAGAAAAAATTGCGCCATCTCTGTCATAATTGTACTTTTAATGTATGACAGAATTAGCGTTAGAAAAGGAAAGAAAAGCGATTGCCCGGGAGTATAAAGAGCTTCTTAGGATTAGTTATCGTATTCTTTCAAAGGAAGATAAAAAGTTGATTCGTTCGGCTTTTGATGTTGCCGTTGACGCTCATAAAGAACAACGCCGTAAAAGTGGCGAAGCATATATTTTTCACCCTATTGCAGTAGCAAAAATTGTAGCTTCAGAAATCGGCTTAGATGCCACATCTATTGCAGCTGCACTCTTGCACGACGTGGTTGAAGATACGTCTTATACCATTGTTGATATTGAACAAATGTTTGGCGAGGTCGTAGCACGTATTGTTGATGGATTGACTAAAATATCGAACATGCCTTACGAAGGCGATGTGTCTTTACAGGCAGAGAATTTTAGAAAAATGCTCTTGACGCTTAATGAGGATATTCGCGTTATTATCATCAAGATTGCAGACCGTTTGCATAACATGCAAACTATGGATTCCATGCCACCACACAAGCAAGTGAAAATTGCAAGTGAAACGTTGTACATCTATGCACCAATGGCACATAGAATTGGTCTTTATAACATTAAGACTCAACTGGAAGACCTTAGCTTAAAATATACAGAGCCAGAAGTTTACAACGATATTTTAAGTAAAATAAAGGAAAGTAAAGAACAACAGGACGCGTATATAAAGTCGTTCTCAAAAATAATTGAGGATTCCTTAAATGCTGAAAAGTTAGATTACGAAATTAAAGGGCGCCCAAAGTCTATTTTCTCTATTAGGAGAAAAATGCAAGCACAAACGGTTACTTTTGATCAAGTCTATGACAAGTTTGCTGTTAGAATTATTTACCGAAGCACTCCTGAAGATGAAAAGTTCATCGCTTGGAAAATCTATTCTATCGTTACAGACCATTTTAGACCAAATCCCGTGCGTTTGCGCGACTGGATTTCATCTCCAAAATCTACTGGATACGAGGCATTGCACATTACAGTAATGGGGCCGCAGGGCAAATGGGTGGAAGTACAGATACGTAGCGAGCGAATGAATGAAATTGCCGAAAAAGGATTTGCAGCGCACTACAAATACAAAAACAAAAATAGCGACGACGGCGGACTCGAAGTATGGCTAAACAAACTTCAAGAAACTTTAGAAAATCAGGACATTAGCGCCATTGATTTTGTGGAGGAATTTAAACTCAATCTCTACTCAAAAGAGATTTTCGTTTTTACTCCAAAAGGAGATTTATTCTCTCTAGCAAAAGGCGCCACCGCGCTTGATTTTGCCTTCGCCATACATACCGAAATAGGACTGCGAACCCGTGGCACAAAAGTGAACGGAAAATTAGTGCCTTTAAGTCACGTGCTCAATAGTGGTGATCAAGTTGAAATCATCACTTCTAATAATGCAAAACCTACTAATAACTGGTTAGATTATGCAAATACCGGAAGAGCAATTTCAAAAATAAAATCGGCTTTAAAAGAAGACAGAAAAGAACTTGCCAACGAAGGAAAGGAAGTTTTAAAACGAAAATTGAAATCTCTCAAGATCAATTTTGATGATACTTCGATTACCGAAATGGTGCGTTTTTTCAAAGTAAAAACAAGCCTAGATTTATTTTATCGAGTGGGAGCTGGAATTATTGACAACAAATTGTTGAAGGATTATGCGGCTTCACGTAGCAATGCCTTTGTAAGTTTCTTTAAAAATAAAATAAGAAAGCCTTCCAATCCTGAGGAAATCAATAAGGAAGAAATTACTGAGAAATATGACCAATTGGTCTTTGGAAAAGATGAGCAAAAATTAGACTATAAAATGTCCAATTGCTGCAACCCAATTCCAGGAGATGATGTTTTTGGTTTCCTTACGGTAAATGAAGGAATCAAGGTTCATAAAATCAATTGTCCAAATGCTGTTCAACTGCAAAGTAACTATAGCTATCGAATCATGCCAGCTAAATGGATTGATTCCACTCAGCGCGATTTTAGGGCTGAACTTTCAATAACTGGAATAGACACTATAGGCTTAGTTAATGCTGTAACAAAAGAGATTTCCAACAATCTGAATATAGATATGAGAGGTGTTCATTTTGACAGTGACGATGGTGTATTTACTGGAAGAATTATCGTTGTAGTTAAAAACAAGAATATTCTTGATAACTTGGTTCAAAACATTAAAAAAATAAACGGAATTGATAAAGTAACCCGAAAGTAAATTAAGTAACTTTGCTTCTTATTATGACGCTAAAAACTGCCATCGATAATCAAGCCGTTGTCAAAAATGTATTCACTACATTTTTAGAAGAAAAGGGACACCGAAAAACTCCAGAACGGTTTGCAATCCTACAAGAAATTTACGACCAAGAAGAACATTTTGACATAGAATCGCTCTATATCAATATGAAGAATAAAAACTATCGTGTTAGCCGCGCAACACTGTACAATACTATTGAGTTATTGTTGGAGTGCGCGCTTGTACGCAAGCATCAATTTGGACAAAATCAGGCACATTACGAAAAATCATATTTCGACAAACAACACGACCACGTTATACTAGAAAATGGAGAAGTGATTGAATTTTGTGACCCACGAATTCAAACAATAAAGAAAACAATCGAAGAAGTTTTTGATATTGAAATCACAAAACATTCACTCTATTTCTACGGAAAGAAGAAAACAACCCACCCTACAAAACAATAGGACCAATTACACTTATATTATGGCAGTAGACTTACTACTAGGATTACAATGGGGAGATGAAGGCAAAGGAAAAATTGTCGATGTTCTCACAGCAAATTATGATATTATCGCACGTTTTCAAGGAGGACCAAACGCAGGTCACACCTTAGAATTTGATGGTATCAAGCACGTACTTAGAACCATTCCCTCAGGTATTTTTCATAAAAAATCCATGAACGTTATAGGTAACGGTGTAGTTATAGATCCCGTAGTTTTTGTAAAAGAATTGGAAGGTCTAGATCAATTTGACATTGATTATAAAGCCAAGCTTATTATTTCAAGAAAAGCACACTTAATCCTGCCAACCCACAGATTGCTAGATGCAGCAAGCGAAGCTTCAAAAGGAAAAGCAAAAATAGGTTCCACGTTAAAAGGTATTGGACCAACTTATATGGACAAAACAGGACGTAACGGTATTCGTGTGGGCGACCTTGAACTTACAAACTGGAAAGACAAGTACAGAGCGTTAGCAGACAAGCATGAGGCTATGATTGCATTTTACAATGTAGATGTGCAATATGACCTTGATGAAATGGAAACCGAATTCTTTGAAGCAGTCGAAACTTTAAAAGAACTTCAATTTATTGACAGCGAAGAATATTTAAACCAAGCCATCAAAGCAGGAAAAACTATCCTTGCTGAAGGTGCACAAGGATCACTCCTAGATATCGATTTTGGAACCTATCCATTTGTAACCTCTTCAAATACAACTGCTGCAGGAGCATGTACCGGCTTAGGTATTGCACCAAATAAAGTAGAAGACGTGTACGGAATTTTCAAAGCTTACACCACAAGAGTAGGTTCGGGACCTTTTCCAACGGAGCTTTTCGACGAAGTGGGTGCAGAAATGGCAAAAATAGGTAGAGAATTTGGAGCCGTAACAGGACGTCCAAGACGTTGTGGTTGGTTAGATCTTGTGGCCTTAAAATACACGTGCGAAGTCAACGGAGTAACACAATTAATGATGATGAAAGGCGATGTGCTTTCTGGTTTTGACGAATTAAAAGTATGCACCGCTTATATGTACAAAGGCGAAAGAATCACACATTTACCCTACAATATTGAACCCGAAAATGTAACGCCTGTTTACAGCACATTTAAATGTTGGAAAAAGGATTTGACAAAAATGACCGAACCATCACAATTCCCAACGGAGTTGAATGACTATATTGCTTTTTTAGAAAAGGAACTCGAAATCCCAATCAAAGTTGTATCCGTAGGTCCAGATAGGACACAAACAATTCATAGATAAACAAATGCAATCCCGATAGTTTCGGGATTGTTATTTTGTAATTGTTTTATCGTCTTTACTTCAGAAATGAGGCAAAATGAAATTAATTGTGCTGTTAGGTGTTTAAATAGATAAATTTTTAGGATGAAACAAAATGAATTCAAGCTCTTTATTTACGTAGCAGTTCTAATTATTTTTTGTGGATGTATTAAAAGCAAAACTGAAAATGACTTTGTTTACGACGATGGAATTAATAAAATAGAATTTATTATTGCTGATGGCAAAAACTACCTCATTAAAAACAAACCGACTAAAGCAAGATTTACATATAGTGATGGTTTAATATTTTCTGTTTCTGGCCCTGGTATTAAAGTTATAAAACCTTCAAAGAATACAATGAATGTTGAAATAACAACTATAGATGGATCTCTGGTTGATAGTGAGCTAAAAGTTGTAATTAATGCCATTAATGGAGATGATAGTTTCAAGTATAACTTTGGAATTCCTGTTAAAACACCCTGATTGTTATAAAAATAATTTCTCAAAAAAAATTGAACCCAAATCAAAACATATTAATCACGCTCCTCCTGCTCTTTGTGGGTTTCATTTCCGTAGCACAACCCGGTCAAGAACAAGAAAGAACGAAGGTGGACATCCAATCGGGATATTTAGAACGTAGACCAGAATTACCAGATGCATTTATTTATACAAAGGAAGCCAATGAGCAAGTCTACATCATTCACGAGGGAGTTGAAATGTGGTGCGACCAGGCATTTGTTTATTTAAATGACAATTTTGTAAAGGCCTACGGAAATGTAAAAATCAATCAAGCCGACACGATTTCAATGACAAGCAAATATGGTGAGTACAATGGGAATACTCAATTTGCTTTTGCTAGTGGCGACGTAGTTTTTAAAGAACCAACTACAACACTAAAAACAGACACACTTTACTTTGACCGCGTTAAACAACAAGCTTTTTATCGTTCTGGCGGAACCGTAATCGACACAGCTAGCACGTTAACAAGTCGTATTGGTAGGTACTACGCAAACAGCAAAAAATACCAATTCATCAGTAACGTAAAGATTGTCAACCCAAAATATACCGTCACCTCACCACAACTTGATTTTTATAGTGAAACTGGTGGCGCCTACCTTTATGGCGAATCTGTCATTAAAAGTGAAACAAGCACTGTGTATTGCGAACGCGGCTATTATGACACGCGAGGTGATACGGGGTATTTTGTAAAAAATTCACGAGTGGATTATGACAACCGCACTTTGTATGGCGATAGTATTTACTTTGACAGAAACAAAGCATTTGCATCTGCCACAAACAATATTAGAGTACTCGACACTGCAAACCAAAGCATCATCAAAGGCCACTATGCCGAGGTATTTAGGAAAAAAGATTCAGTATATATCACAAAAAGAGCTGTTGCTATTTCGGTAAGGGACAATGATTCATTGTACGTGCATGCAGATACGTTGCAAGTAACCGGCAAACCCGAAAATAGAATTTTAAAAGGTTTTTATCGCGCACGCATGTTTCAAGAGCCGAAACCTGGTGAAGATGCAACATCGGGAAAATGTGATTCTATTTATCTATTTCAGAAAGAAGGAATTACAAAAATGTTACGACGTCCCATTCTTTGGAGTGGCGAAAATCAAATGACGGGTGACACCATCCATTTGATCACCAACACAAAAACAGAAAAATTAGATACTTTAAAAGTGTTTAATAATGCCTTTTTGGCCCAACGCGATAGTTTGGGCTACAATCAAGTAAAAGGAGAACGACTCACAGGATTGTTTACCGAAAATAAACTGGACACCGTCAATATTGACAAAAACGCACAAGTCATTTACTTTGCAAGAAACGATAAAGATGAATTGATAGGAATAAACAATACCGTTTCTAGTTCAATCCAGATGTATTTGGAAAACCAAGAAATTCAAGGGATTCGGTTTATCAAAAAAGGAAAAGGGAAAGTATACCCCCTTTCAAAATTACCTCCCGAAGCCAGGATACTAGCAGGTTTTGAATGGCGCGGCGACGAGCGATTATTGAGCAAAGACGATTTATTTAAAGGAAAACCGAAACCTATTTTACCAAAAATCAAAGGAATTCCATTACCCATTGACGAGGGCGAATTTTTTGAAGAACAAACCGACGAAGAACTAAACCTGCCCGAAGCCTCAAAACTTTCTCCCAAAGATTTTAAAAATCGGCCAGAAGATGCCGCGCCAGAAACCCAGCCTGACGATGGCAGTGGGGATAATAAAAATAACAACACTCCTAAAAAAGAAAACTAATCTTTGAAAAAAGACTTCTTTACATATCAAACTCAAACAACTCCGCATCCTTTGGCACTAGAAATTTCGCACGCTTCGGGGAGTTATATTTATGATAGTTCGGGGAAAAAACATTTGGATTTTGTCGCGGGAGTTTCGGCTTGCAGTCTTGGGCATTGTCATCCGCGGGTTGTTTCCGCAGTAAAAGAACAAGTTTCAAAATACTTGCACGTCATGGTGTACGGCGAATATATTCAACAGCCGGCTGTCGAACTCTCAAAACTATTAGCCTCACATTTACCCGCGCCATTAGAGACCACATATCTTGTAAACAGTGGGACTGAAGCTATCGAAGGTGCTCTTAAATTAGCAAGACGCGCCACAGGCAGAGCCGAAATATTATATGCACACCACGCGTACCACGGCAACACAATGGGTTCGTTGAGCGTCATGGGTTTCGAAGAACGCAAAACCGCTTTTGGACCACTAATTCCCAATTGCCACCCAATTTATTTCAATTGTGAAACTTGTATTGAAAGTATTACCCAAAACACCGCAGCGGTTATTTTTGAAACTATTCAAGGCGGTGCAGGATTTATAGAACCAAAAAACAATTTTTTGGCAAAAGTGAAAGCGCGCTGTTCAGCAGTGGGCGCGTTGTTAATTTTGGATGAAATCCAGCCAGGTTTTGGACGCACCGGAAAATTATTTGGATTTGAGCATTATAACGTAGTTCCGGACATTTTGGTTATGGGCAAAGGAATGGGCGGCGGAATGCCAATTGGCGCATTTACAGCGTCTAAAGAATTCATGGCATTATTACAAGATAAACCAAAATTAGGACACATCACCACCTTTGGCGGAAATCCTGTAATCGCAGCGGCGGCACTAGCTACCCTACAAGAAATTACAGAGACAAATTTAATTGCCGAAACATTACAAAAAGAAAAAATATTCCGTCACCTTTTACAACATTCGCTCATTAAGGAGGTTCGCGGAAGAGGTTTAATGCTCGCCATTATTACTGAAAGCGCTACAATTGCTTCGGAAATTATACTACGTTGTAAAGACCGCGGTCTCATATTATTTTGGTTGCTATTTGAATCAACAGCAATACGCATTACGCCGCCTTTGACCATTTCCGAAGAAGAAATAATAGAAGGATGCGCCATCTTGACCGAAGTAATGGATGCCATTGAAAATGAGCAAAATACCCCTTAGCCCTTTACTAGCAATTGATTAACCCTATTACGCTCTGTTAATAAGTCGTTAACAAGAATAGCGGCACATTAATTGATTTTAACATTACATTCCTATCTTTAAAATAGTAGGAACCGTTAAATCGCAGCGTATGAATTTGCTTCCAAACGAACATAACAATTTCTCACTAACTCGCTTTGAGTCTATGTTGAAGACCAACAGCGTTTTGTTTTTTGATGCCGATCAATTTGAAGAAATCATTCATCATTACCTAGAGATAGGTAAAATTTCATTGGCGAAAAAAGCGACCAAACTTGGTCTTGAGCAACACCCTACTTCTACCAATTTAAAATTGTTTCAAGTGGAAATGTTCATTTTTGAAAATGAACTCGATACTGCCGAAGCATTGTTAGAAGAATTATACCAAATTGAACAATCCAACGAGGAAATTTATATTCAGAAAGCAAATATTTTATCGCGTCGCGATGACCATGAAGGAGCCATAAAATTGCTGGAACGTGCATTAGAAATTACACTAGATGAAGCTGATGTGCTTTCACTTTTAGGAATGGAATATTTATTCTTAGAAGATTTTGAAAATGCGAAGTGTAATTTTATGAAGTGTTTAGAGAGTGATGATTCTGACTATTCAGCACTTTATAATGTTATTTATTGCTTTGAATGCCTCGAACAAACGGAAGAGGCTATCGATTATCTTAATATTTTTCTCAACAATAATCCCTATTGTGAAGTTGCTTGGCACCAAGTGGGTAAACAATATTGTATTGCTAAAAAGTACAAAAAAGCTTTGGCAGCCTTTGATTTTGCTATCATTAGTGATGATAGTTTTGTAGGTGCTTATCTTGAAAAAGGAAAAGTTTTAGAAAAACTGAACCGCTTTGCAGATGCCATTGAAAGCTACACAATAACATTAGGTATTGATGACCCAACGTCTTTTGCACTTTTACGTATTGGTAAATGTTATGAAAAGTTGGGCAATAGCGAATTGTCTCTACAATATTTTACAAAATGTGTGGAGGAAGATCCGCTTTTAGATAAAGGGTGGATTGCCATCACAGATTATTATTACAAGCGTAAAGATTTTGAAAAAGCGCTCTATTATATAGACAAAGCTATTAGTATTGATAGCGAAAATGTTCACTATTGGAAACGCTACGCCAAGATAAACAAACGTCTGCAATGGTTCGAAGAAGCCGAAGTTGGTTTTAGAAGAACTATTGAACTTGGCAATTATGAACTTGAAACGTGGTTGACACGTGCTGATATTTTAACAAAATTGGGAGAATATGAAGCTGCAATAAGTAATTTGGCTCAAGCGAACGAATTCTATCCAGAATGTGCCGAGATTCAATTTAGATTAGCTGGGTTATTTTATATGACTACCGATACGAATAGTGGTTCCTTTCATTTAAAAAATGCGCTCGACATCGAACCAGAATTCTTTATGATAATTGAAGAATTATTCCCTTCGCTATTGACCAGCAAATCAGTCAAAGAAATTGTAAAAAACCACAAAAAAGCTACGTTATAAATTGTACTTTTGAGAGCCTAACAACCGCGCTACTATGCCCTCTCGTACTCTTTTACAGTCCATTACTTTATTTGCAAAAGGCTTGGCCATGGGAGCTGCCGATGTTGTTCCCGGTGTAAGCGGCGGTACAATTGCTTTTATTTCAGGTATTTATGAAGAATTAATTGAAACCATTCATAGACTCAATTTTTCTTTTTTTAAAGTCTGGAAAAAGGAAGGGTTTAAGAAGGCTTGGACTGATTTTAATCTAGGTTTTCTACTTACTCTTTTTGGTGGCATTGCCGTAAGCATTATTTCTCTAGCTAAATTAATAACTTGGTTGCTTGTTGCATACCCTGTTTTAGTCTGGGCGTTCTTTTTTGGTTTAGTCCTCGCTAGTATTTTATATGTGGGAAAACAAATTACTAAATTTTCACTTCCAGTAATTATTGCACTCCTCGCGGCTGCAGCGCTCTCCTACTACATCACGCTTGCCGAGCCTATTGGTAATACCGAGAGTACTTGGTTTCTATTTTTAGCAGGTTTTATTGCCATTATCGCAATGATACTTCCTGGAATTTCTGGCGCATTTATACTTTTATTATTGGGCGCATATACTTCTGTGATTGGGACTATAACAAATTTTAGCGAAGGGATTTTTAATTTAAATTTTCAGCAGACATCAAGTGCATTTTTAAAATTATTGACATTTGGAATAGGTGCCATTGCTGGATTAAAAATTTTTTCTGGAGTTCTCAACTGGATGTTCAAGCATTATAAACACATCACACTTGCTATTTTAACAGGATTTATGATTGGGGCTCTAAACAAAATTTGGCCTTGGAAAGAAGTTTTAAAATATAGAATGAATAGCCATGGAGAAGAAATCCCCTTTTTAGAGCGAAGTATTTTACCTAATACCTATGATGGAAATCCTCAAATATTTATGGCTATCGTTTTTGCTATGATAGGTTTTGCCTGTATTTTTTTACTTGAATTTACCGCTAATAGAAAATCTCCAAAACAAGAAATTAATTGACACCGCAGAGATCACCCTCAGATAAAGTTTGGCTGGTCTTAAAAGGTCTAGCCATGGGAGCCGCAAATAAGGTTCCTGGTGTATCTGGTGGTGTCGTTGCATTTGTTGCTGGTTTTTATGAGGAGTTTATTTATTCACTTCAAAGAATAAACAAAAAATCTTTCAAACTGTTAATAGGCGGGCGTTTTAAAAGTTTTTTCAATTATACAAACGGTTCGTTTCTCAGCTTACTCGTCCTAGGGATGATTGTTAGTTATTTTAGTGTTTCAAAAATACTCGACTATCTTATTATTCATTATGAGTTGTATGTTTGGAGTGCTTTTTTTGGGATGATCATAGGTTCCATTTATTATATCTCAAAAGACTTTGGCGAATGGAACAGAAAATACTTAGGCTATCTATGTTGCGGAATTGCTGCAGGTATAGCCATTAGTTTTCTTGAACCTGCACGTGAAAATGATAACTTAATCTTTGTCTTTTTCTGTGGAATTATTGGTGTTAGTGGTATGACACTCCCTGGGTTATCGGGTTCATTTATATTAATTTTGTTGGGCAATTATGTTTTATTATTAGTAGATAGTGTAAATGCTTTATTTGACACGTTTGCTATGATGTTTCAAGGAGATTTCAGTTTTGTGAACGACGAAGGACAGATACAATTATTGAAAGTACTTGCATCATTTTCACTAGGGTCATTAGTAGGATTAATTTCGCTTTCACATTTTTTGGGGTATGTTTTAAAACGCTATAAAAAGGCCACTTATGCAGTTATAATTGGTTTTATAGCCGGTTCTTTGGGTGTCGTTTGGCCTTGGAAGGAAAAAGTTTTGAGCTTGGATGCTTCAAATAACGTTATGGTAGACGCCAATGGTAGAGATATTATCGTAGGATATAACAGATATTTTCCGTCAGAATTTTCTCTCGAAGTAATACTGGCTTTAAGTTGCATTTTTGTAGGAATATTAACAATCCTAAGTTTGGACTGGTATTATAAAATGAAACAGAAAAACAATGGCTAAATTTGGTCTTATCGGACGCAAAATAAGTTACTCATTCTCAAAAACATTCTTTTCCATAAAGTTTGATTTAGAGAAACTTGACCACACCTATTCCAATTTTGACATTGAAAAAATAGAACAACTCAAAACTATATTAGAAGAAAATCCAGACATTAAGGGCTTGAACGTTACCATACCTTACAAAGAAGCGGTCCTTCCCTTTTTAGACCGCATCGACAAAGAAGCAAAAAATATTGGTGCTGTTAACACAATAAAAATTTTGAGCGACGGTCGTCTGGTAGGCTACAATACAGACCATTATGGTTTTGCAAAGTCACTAGAAACTTTTCCGCTATTTGAAGAAAAAACGGCACTAATTCTTGGAAGCGGCGGTGCATCAAAAGCAATCAAATATGTTTTAGAAACCATGAATTTTGACTTTAAAGTGGTCTCTAGAGAACCTGAAGTAGGGCAACTTTCATACAAATCGCTATCTGCCGAAGTGATGAAAAAGTACAAACTCATCATCAACACAACCCCTTTGGGCACACACCCAAATATTTCAGAATGCCCAAATATTCCTTATAGTCTCATCACTCAAAGTCATTTTTTATATGACCTCATTTACAATCCAAAAGAAACCGAATTTCTCAAACGAGGTTTTGCAAAAGGAGCAACCATCTGCAACGGAATGAAAATGCTGGAATATCAAGCTAAAAAATCTTGGAAGATTTGGAATTCTTAAAAATCTCGACTATCCTTTAAAAAACAGCGCCTATCTTGGCATTGTTATCAGTAGTTAGTATCTTCACGCCCAAGAACAAGAACCCTAACATTGAAAGAAATGTCTGAAGAGAAAACCCCTAGCGGAAACCAAAACGAAAACAAAACAACTGAAAATTCTGAAATAACTTCGGAAATAAAACAGGTGGAAACAACTACCGAAAATGAAACTACCAATAGTTCAGCTTCGGAAATAGAAACGCCTGAAACTCCCGCCACTGCTGAAACTTCTTCGGAAGAAACAAAAGCCGGCGAAACTACTTCCGAAGAAATAGAAACTCCTGAAGTTGTTACAATGGTTGAAAAAAATGAGGAGTTTTCAAATAGTGACGTTCCTGCCCACCAAGGCACGACAGGCGGGTCCGATGATGAAAATGACGAAGATGAAGAAGAAGTAGAAACTTCAGACGACATTAATGAAAATGACGACATTGAAATTCCCGAAACAGATTACAGCGAGCTTTCAATGCCAAAGTTGACGGCGGCACTTGAAGAACTTGTTTCAAGATATCCGGTCCAAAAAATAAAAGACCAAACTGACGAAATTAAAAACGAATTCAATAATCAGTTTCAAGAATTACTCAATACCAAAAAAGAAGAATTCTTGGCCGAAGGCGGAAACATCATTGATTTTTATTACGAGTCCAAAGAAAAGAAAGCTTTTAACGAAGCGTATTCAGATTACCGTAAGAAAAAGAACAGTTACTACAATAATTTAAAAAAGGAATTAGAGTCAAATTTAGCCACTCGAAATGAACTTATCGAAGAGTTAAAAACTCTTGTTGAGACTGATGAAAGCGTAAATAAAAATTACAAAAAATTAAAAGACATTCAGGAGCGCTGGCGTGATGCGGGGCCAATTCCTCGAGACAAATACAACACAGTGTGGAATAATTACCACCATCATGTTGACAATTATTACAACGCATTGCACCTTGACAATGAGTTTAGAGAACTTGATTTTAAACACAATCTTGAGGAAAAACAAAAACTCATCAAACTTACGGAAGAGCTTGCCGAGGAAAGTGATATCAATAAGGCCTTTAGAGAATTACAATTGATTCACCGAAAATGGAAAGAAGAAATTGGACCCGTTGCGCGTGAAATTAGCGATGAGATTTGGGAAAAATTTAGTACTGCGTCACGAGTAATCCACGAGAAAAAAGAACAAGCTGAAGCTGCCTTAGAAGAAACGTTTAAAGCAAATTATAGCATTAAAAAAGAGCTGATTGGGCTTATTGACAAGGTAAAAGAGGAAGCAAAACCTACACATAAAGAATGGCAAGAATCCATGAAGCAAGTACAGGAAATAAGAGATATTTTCTTTACCGCCGGTCGTGTGCCAAAAGATAAAAACAAAGAAGTTTGGGCTAGTTTTAAAGACACGATGCGCAATTTCAACAAGGCGAAAAACGATTTTTATAAAAACCAAAAGAATCAGCAATTTGAAAACCTAGAGAAAAAGCGTGCACTTATTGCTATCGCCGAAGAACATAAAGACAGCGAGGATTACAAAAATGCTACGCAAATTATGAAAAAAATCCAAGCAGACTGGCGCACTATTGGTCATGTACCGAGAAGTGAAAGCGATAAAGTTTGGAAAAAATTTAAAGCAGCCTGCAATCACTATTTCGATAGATTGAATGCGCTTAGAGATGAGGAAAATAAAGAAGAAGTTGAGAATTTAGAAAAAAAGGAAGCACTTCTCTCTGAAACTGAAAAGCTAAAATTAGTAGGCGACCACAAAAAAGATATTGTTGCGATCAAATCAAAAATTACCGAATGGAAATCCATTGGTCGCGTCCCTTTCAAAAAGAAAAGCATTGACCAAAAATTTAATAAAGTGCTTGATGGATTGTTTGGAAAACTTGACTTGGACAAAAAGGAAACCGAGCTCATTAAATTTGAAAATAAAGTGAACTCGATGGTGTCTCAAGATGACGATAGACAGTTACAAAACGAGCAATTTTTCTTATCGAAAAAAGTGGATGAAGTTCAAGCAGAAATCAGCCAGCTTGAAAACAATTTAGGCTTTTTCCGTCATGTGGCTGATGATAATCCTCTCGTAGCAGACGTACATAAAAATATTGCGAAACATAAAGAGGAACTGGCACTTTGGAAGGAAAAACTTTCAAAAATAAGAGCGATGCGAGCAGCAAAAGATGCACCCGCAGAAGAAAATGTTAAGGAAGCAAATGAAGAAACTCCCGAAGCAGATTCTTAAAAATTAAAATGACTAAAAATTTGAAATATTAAGTCCAGTAAAGTACATGTTACTTTAACTGGACTTTTTTTATGCCATACAATGAAATCCTATCAATGTTTACTCTGCAAGAATCAAAGTACTAAACACTACGCTAACCATAAGGCTCGCGAATTTGTTTCTTGCGATTCCTGTGGTGTAGTTTCGGTTCCTTGTGAGTTTCATATTTCCGAAGAAGCGGAGAAAGAGCGCTATTTGAGTCATAACAATAATGTAAATGATACAGGATACCAATTATTCGTTACACCTATTGTTAATAGTATAAAATCTAATTTCAACGCTTCCTCCAATGGATTAGACTTTGGGGCAGGGACAGGTCCTGTAATCGCTAAAATGCTCTCTGAAATTGGTTACAGCATTAAACTTTACGACCCATTTTTTCATCCGGACACATCCGTTTTAAGTGAAACATATGATTATATCGTTTGCTGCGAAGTGATGGAACATTTTAATAATCCGCTGAAAGAATTTCATTTGCTGAAATCGTTATTGAACAAAAATGGTCGGCTAATTTGTAAAACTTCTTTGCTCCCTTCAAAAGATAAATTTGCCAATTGGTTTTACAAAAACGATAGTACCCACATTATTTTCTACACGCCCGAAAGTCTTGAATGGATAAAGGAAAAAGTAGGTTTTAGTGAATTAAAAATCGAAAAAGATTATTTGATTTTCTATAATTAAATTTTCTTCGCTTCTTCCCAAAATAAATCCATTTCAGCAAGTGTCATATCCTTTAAGTTTTTATTCAAAGACTTTGCCTTTTCCTCTAAATACTGAAATCGTTTTATAAACTTTTTGTTTGTTCTTTCTAATGCGTTTTCAGGGTCAATCTTTAAGAAACGGGCATAATTGATCATTGAGAAGAGGACATCACCAAATTCGGCTTCCATTTTTTCTTTGTCGTTTGCCTCGACCTCAACTTGAAGCTCTGCTAATTCTTCCTGTAATTTTTCAAAAACCTGTTGTGGTTCTTCCCAATCAAACCCTACTCCAGCCACTTTATCTTGAATTCTATTTGCTTTTACTAATGCTGGAAGTGATTTAGGAACTCCTTGAAGTACGCTTGTTTTTCCTTCTTTTAGTTTTAAATTTTCCCAATTTCGCTTTACTTCTTCCTCGTCTACAACCTCAACATCACCATAAATATGTGGATGTCTAGAGATTAATTTTTCGCAAATTTGATTGGCAACATCGGCAATATCAAAATCGTTGGTCTCGCTGCCAATTTTAGCATAAAACACGATATGCAATAGCAAATCACCCAATTCGCCTTTCACCTCAGCTAAATCATTCTCTAGTATCGCATCGCCTAACTCGTAGGTTTCCTCGATGGTCAAGTGACGTAAGGTTTCCATGGTTTGCTTTTTATCCCAAGGACACTGCTCACGCAATTGATCCATAATTGTAAGTAAGCGGTCAAAAGCTGCGAGTTGTTGTTTGCGTGAATTCATTGAAATGGTTAATGGTTTTTATAAAAATAGCGGAAGAAACGCTGAAATTAAACCTCAGCACCTTTCTTTTATCACAATTTATTAAACAACAAAAGCTGCCTTCTCGGACAGCTTTTGAAAGATAATTTTAAAAGATTATTTTTTTCTTGCGGCAGTACTTTTTGCCGTTGCTCCTTTTTTAGCGGTTGACTTACTTCCCGCTTTTGACGGAGCAGTTTTAGCAGCTCCCGTTATTGCCTCTCTTTGCGTTGGAGTTAGTTTTTCTTTTACTTCTTCTTTGACTGCTTCTTCAGCTTCAGAAAAATCTGTCATACCATTTTTGACTAAAAGATTGTACCATTGCACCACTTTTTTGATGTCACTTGCATACACACGCTCTTCATCATAATCTGGCAAAATTCCGAAGAAATATTCTTCTAATTCAATTTTTGGAACTTTATGGCTGATTGATTCTTTTCCGTCCTCTTTTTTAGCAATCTTTTCAAAAACTACTCTCAACGGCACTTCTTCGGTTAAGGTGTAAATTGCGATTTCAGAAAGTAAACTTACGTTGTGTCTCGCACTCACATTGATTCGCTTTCCATCTAGAAGGGATTCTGCTAAGAAACCGTTTCTAGTTTGAGTTGTTAATTTGTATAATCCTGGCTTTCCTGCAATTGATAAAACTTTTTCTAAGCTCATAAAGTCAATATATTATTTAAAATTAAGGGTGCAAATATGTTTTGAATATTTGTGATATGCAATTGTTTAACGTTTCTTTTTAGCATTTGGATAGCGCATTCTGTAATCGATGCTCGTTTTACCCTTGCTAATGTTAGTCAATTTCCCTTTGATTAATCTCTTTTTTAATGGTGAAAGTTTGTCTGTAAACAACACTCCTTGAATATGGTCGTACTCATGTTGAATGATGCGAGCAATGATTCCTGAATACGACTCTGTATGCTTTTTAAAGTTTTCGTCAAAGTATTCAATCTTAATATCAGATTGGCGAAAAACATCCTCTCGCACGTCTGGAATGCTTAAACAACCTTCATTAAAAGCCCATTCATCACCACTTTCCTCAAGGATGGTGGCATTGATAAATGTTTTTCTAAATTCTGAAACTTGCTTTTGTTCTGCTTCGCTCAAATCCTCATCATCACTAAAAGGTGTAGCATCAACAAGAAATAAACGAATGGGCAATCCAATTTGCGGCGCCGCCAATCCTACTCCTTTTGCAGCATACATGGTTTCGTACATATTTTCAAGGAGCGCTTCCAAGTTAGGATAATCCTTTGAAATATCTTCACATTCTTTTCTTAAAATTGGGTCGCCGTAAGCTACAATGGGTAATATCATTTTCTACAATTTACTTATTATACAAGAATTCTTGTAAAATTATTGTCGCACTAATTTCATCAACGAGCGCTTTATTTTTTCTCTGTTTTTTTGTCAAGCCACCATCAATCATTGATTGAAATGCCATTTTACTGGTATAGCGTTCATTGACTCTCTTTAAAATTATCTTCGGAAATTTCTGCTCAAAACCTTTTATAAAGTTTTGAATATTTACCTCCACACCACTTGCCGTTCCATCTTTTTGCGTTGGCTCTCCAATGACGACAGACTCAACGGTTTCGTTACTAAAATAATCTTTTAGAAAAGGCATTAATTTATGGGTTTCAACTGTTGTCAATCCGCTGGCAATGAGTTGCAACTCATCTGTAACGGCTATTCCCGTGCGTTTTGTCCCATAATCGATTGCTAAAATGCGCGCCATAATTTTGGCAAAAATAAGGGTTTACAGATTAGTATGCTAAAAATGTATGCAGGGAATGATTGGGGTTGTTATCTTTGTTTTTAATTACTAGTCTTTAGTCGGTGGACGATAGACTTTTTTTATGATGCGCATTATTCTGAATATTGATTTGAATTCAGTCATTGTAACGGCGCAGCATATTTCCGAAGTGCAGATACAAAATATAGAAATAGATGAAAAACTTACAAAATATTATTGAAAAAGCGTGGGACGACCGCTCGTTATTGAGCGATGCGAAGACTATAGCAGCAATTAGAGAAGTGGTTGCGCTTTGTGACGCTGGTACACTACGTTGCGCCGAACCCACCGCTAACGGCTGGCAAGTAAATGAATGGGTAAAAAAAGGAATTGTACTTTACTTCCCAATCCAGAAAATGGAAACACTCGAAGCGGGTATTTTTGAATATCATGATAAAATTCCGTTGAAAAGAGGCTATGAAGCTAAAGGAATTAGAGTAGTACCAAATGCCGTCGCTAGACACGGAGCTTACATTTCAAAAGGTGTAATCATGATGCCTAGTTATGTAAATATTGGTGCGTATGTGGACGAGGGAACTATGGTGGATACGTGGGCAACAGTGGGCAGTTGTGCGCAGATTGGTAAAAATGTACACCTTAGTGGTGGTGTGGGAATTGGTGGTGTTTTAGAGCCTCTGCAAGCCGCACCCGTAATTATTGAGGATGGCGCTTTTATAGGATCAAGGTGTATTGTTGTTGAAGGAGTCCGCGTTGAAAAAGAAGCGGTACTTGGCGCAAACGTTGTATTGACTATGAGTACTAAAATAATTGATGTTACGGGAGATACTCCCGTTGAAACCAAAGGGGTTATTCCTGCAAGGTCTGTAGTTATTCCTGGTAGTTATACGAAGAAATTTCCAGCTGGCGAATATCAAGTACCTTGTGCATTGATCATTGGCAAAAGAAAAGAGAGTACAAATAAAAAGACATCTTTGAATGATGCACTGCGCGAGTATGGCGTGGCTGTTTAAACCGAACTATTGATGAAAAGAAAAAGCAGACTAAGATTATTTCTAGTCTGCTTTTTTTTATTTTAAATTCAATATACTATTGTCGAAACCTTAAATTACCTCAATAACATCGGATAGCGTTCTTCTTGATTTTGGCTTTTTTGAAGGCTGATTAGCATCATCTTCATCTCTATAACCTACTGCCACCGCCGCAAGCACATGGTGATTTTTATTATTTAAAATTCTATTGTACTCTTCTGGTTCAATACCTTCCATTGGGGTTGAGTCTATTCCCATTTCGGCACAGGCGCTTAGTAGTATTCCTAGAGCTATGTAGACTTGATTATCCATCCATTTTTTTGTTTCAGCATCAGATTTAGACCTTACCTTATCTCTAAAATAATCAACTGCTCCTTGGGGTAGTTCTCTTTGAATTTGATTTTCAAAAATATCTAAATCATCGATTCGGCTGAAAACGATTACGGTATCACAGTCAATAACTTTCTGCGTGTTCATCTTTGATACTTTGGATAATTTTTGTTTGATTTCAGAATCACTTACAAACGTAAATTTCCAAGGCTGGCTGTTTATCGAAGAAGGTGTTAGCCTAAGGATCTGTTTGAGTTCTTCGAGCTGTATATCACTTAATTTTTTCTCACTCTTATACTTTTTTGTGGTATAACGTTTTTGCATTGATTGTAGAAAACTCATATGTTTATTTCTAACTATATTTTTTACAATAGCAAAATTAAGTATAGTGCCCTAGCCTAGCAATAATAGCTGTTAGGTATAGTACTAATCTTTTGTTAATTAAAGCGGAAATTGCACACCATACACGCAAAAGAATATCCCTGCTGTACAAGCATCAACGTTGACCCCAGTCCTTACATCAATTGCTGAATGGGGAGTTTATGATTCGGAAACGTTGAGTAAAAATAAATATGGCTATTCATTTATCTTTCTAATGATAAAATCAATATAACCTTCATTGCTTGGGTCACTATAAATTATTGGGTTTCCATAATAAGTAACGTTTGAGATACCTACAGCGTCTGCATATTCCTTAATTATTTTTGCATGATATGGATGATGTACTAAACTGTTTAATGTTTGTGGCTCCGTATTTTCATAATATGTATTTTCAACCCAAATTTCTGGGTCATCCGTAGAGAACATAGCAAGCATATCTACATCTTTTCTATATCTTTCTATTTCAGGACTGTTGTATTCTTCAATAGTTTGAACTCCATAAAATTGAAAAAACTTTTCCGTACCAAAATTTATAATGAGATCTTCCCATGTTGTATTGAATTCCTCTAACACTTCAGTTGGCCATCGACTTTCAATATTGTAGCTGGCTTGCACTCCTCCTAAACTTACACCTTTTACTCTTGAACTTTCCGTTAAAACCGGATCTTCATTATTTTCATCTATAAAATCGTCATGAACTCCTAACCATAATGAAATTCCGGCACCCGCTGAGCTACCATAAAGTACAATATTTTCCTTATCAATATTTAACTCATTATGTACATGTTTTATAAACTGCACTGCTCGTTTAGCATCGTTTAAAGGTTTAAGAACTCCATCTGTCTCAAATTCCTGATCTAGTAATCTATAATTGATAGAAGCCACTGCTATATTATTCTCTAGAAGGTTAAGAACTCCAGCCGCATTAGAGGGGTTATAAATAAAATTTTTATCTCCAGCTACAAATCCGCCCCCATGAATAAATATCGCCAATCCTGTTGGGGTCGGACTATTTGGCATGAAAAAATCAAACCTTGTTTTATCAAACTCATCATAAGGAATATCGCTTATGAATAAAGCATCTATTCCCAAAAGATCAATAGGTGGCGTTGAAAATTCAAATAGCGGATTCGATTCGATTGTAGGTATAGATTCAATGTAATCGTCCTCAAAAGACATCTCATTCACATCATCTATAACTAAATCTACTTTACTACAGGATATCAACGAGAAAACTGTGATAAACAACACTAAACTTTTATTCTTTATAAAATCCATTTTCTAAATTTTTAATCTTTATCTCTACACCTTTTAATACTAAAACCCATTGGTTAATAACTAAGATCACACAAATCTATATTGAAGGCATTTGTAAGAATAATTAATTACAAATATAATCAAAATCGGTTTAAAAGCATTAAAAATCGTTTAAAAACATTTTATTTTAACATTTTTAAAGAAAATAATTTTTTGTCAATGATAAGAATCACCAATTTTCCTGTTAATGATTTAAAATTGTTTAAATGAATCAGTGTATACAAATAAGAACTCTTATCCGAAAGAAAATGATTAAGCAAAGAACCTATCATTTAAAATTGAAATTGAAGAAAACACATAAATTAAAAGATACTTGCGCTTTAATTATTTTATTTCTCAAAACAGTTACTTTTCCGCAATGCATTGGACAATCAAAATAATGTTAGTGGAAGTTTGTAAATAGAAAAATTGCAGCTACTGCAAAAATTTTAAAAAAGAAAAAACATTAAATTCTGAAATTTTAAACAATCTAAAATTTCAGCTTAAGAAATAACCGCTAATTCCTGTTAGTATGCTTTGTACAGCATATGAAGCAAGTATTAAACCCATTATTTTACTGATGACGGTGATTCCATAATCCCCTATTCTTTCCTGAAGCTTGTTCGCTACCAATAAGATCAAGCAAGTCAAACCAATTACAATCAGCACTAATAATGTAGTAATACTTTGTTGTTGAATGGTATAAATATGATTGTCTGTCAATAAAACTACCGCCATTATTGCGCCTGGAGATGCAATGGAAGGAATAGCAATAGGGAAAATAGTAACGTGCTTATAGTCTGTAATGTGGCTTTTCTCTTCTTCAGGTTTTCCATCGCCAAAAATCATTGTTAGCGCAAAGAGAAAGAGAATTACACCACCAGAAATTTGAAAAGCATCTAAAGAAACCTTCATTCCCTCTAAAATTAACTGACCGATGACAATAAAAAATAGAAGGATGAAAAACGCTATGACAGATGCCCTGATAGCAATTTTTCTTTTATGGACTTTATCAAATTCCTTCGTGGCTTCAAGATAGACAGGAATAGAACCAATTGGATCTATTACGGCAAAAACAAAAAATAAAGTGGTTAGGTATGTAATCATTTTATCCGAATTCCTTGGGTTGTAAATGATAAACCTTGTTGTCCTTTGGTGGAATTCATAACACCTTCAAAAAGTGGTTCTGGACAATCTTTTGGAGTTTTCCACTCAAAAATAAAGTTTGACCCTGTGCCGCCAGTAACGTCGAGTTCGTCAATTATAATATCTGCTGTTTCCAATGGTCCCAAAAAGATAGGCTCGTCAAAATAGGTTCTTACGTGGACTCCGTGCGTGTCAAAATATTTGGCTTTTAAAAGATAGATAGTATCTGTATCACTTACATTTCTTAAACTCGCCATTGCGGTGAGTCCATGTTTTCTATGCTCTGAAATGCTATATATTTCAGAATAAATAGAGAGATACGATTTGCCATACTCTAATGAGTCTTTTGCTGTAATATCAATGACTCGTTTTGCCCAATTTTCAGAATTAAAGGAACTTATTTCCTTTTCTTCAGCACATGAAAATAAAAAAATAACAGCTAGAAAAAGGATGTGGGATTGTTTCATTTTGGTGGATTGTTTAAAGGAAATTTCAAAAAAAACATGGCTACTCTTGCTATTGCTAACCATTGTAAATATAAGTAAGCAGGGATGATTCTACAATGTTGGTAAGTGAAATAATCTTTACTAAATTGTAGTATTGAATAGGGGAATTTTCAAAATTACTTGTAATCAATTTTAACTATTTCAAATATTCTATCCGCATTGGCTAATTTTAAAACCGCCTTCTCCCCTACTTTTTTATTAATTAAAATTTTTGCGATGGGAGAAACAAAAGAAATTTTTCCTTTTGAAATATTAGCTTCATCTACACCTACAAGTTGATATTGCTGAGTTCTTTTCTCATCATTAACTCGTAACGTTACCGTAGCGCCAAAAAGCACCTTGTCCTTTAATTGTTTGTCTAAATCTACAATTTTTGCCGTGGCAATACGGTTGTTTAATAATTGTAATTTGGCATTGATATGGTTAATTGCAATACGCTTTTCCTTTTCATTTGTGGTATCAAATTCTGCCTTGCTAGCCATCAATGATTGTTTTTCCTCTTCAAGTTCATTCATTCCCGTTTGTGTTACATAATTGGTAGCGCGCTCAGGCAAATGCGATCTTGGTGGCACAATGGGAATTTCCTCTTGGTCATCTTCTTTAACAAATCCTCTGCTCATATCTTAAATTTTATCTGATTTCTATCGTAATTTAGTGTGATGTTTAAATAAAAAAGAGGATGATTTTAAACAATCATCCTCTTTTAAAACCAATGATTTTTTATAATGCCTTAGCTCCAGCATCTGCAACGGTATGGTCATTCTCAACGGAACTTCCGCTCACGCCAATCGCACCAACGACTTCGCCTTTACCATTTTTTAAAGGAATTCCGCCAGGAAATGTAATCAGACCACCATTTGAGTGTTCTATATTAAAAAGTGAACCTCCCGGTTGCGACAATCCACCTATGTCTCCTGTATTCATGTCGAAAAAACGAGCTGTTTTTGCTTTTTTTATTGAAATGTCCAATGACCCTAACCAAGCGCCATCCATACGACCAAAAGCTACTAAATTTGCACCTGCATCTACAACTGCAATGTTCATTTTTGTATCGATTGCTTTCGCTTTTTCCTTTGCTGCCGAAATTATTTTCTCAGCCTGCGCTAATTTAATATTCATATTTATCTAGGTTTTTATTTATCACATAATAGTAACTAATTAAAGCAGTATTTGCAATAAAGTGGCGTGAAGGTTTTGTTAATACTCAACTTGTCGTTAAAAACCGATTATTGTTTACTATCGTATACTTAATATGAGGAAAATCATAGCGCTTTGTGTCATTTCAATAATATTTACTGAAATTTCAATTGCACAAAAAATAGACAATTTGGCTTCTTATAGAGATATAAAGAGCAACAGCTATTTTAGGTTTAATTACGACAATGATTTTTTTGCGGCAACCGACGAAAATTACACACAAGGCTATAGCTTTGAACTGGTGCTCCCCTATTTTAAAACCAACCCCTTCAACCATTTATTTTTTACACCGAAAAGTGAAACTGTTGAAACTCGTTTCGGCCTTGCCGTTGAACATATAGGTTATACTCCTAATCGGTATGAACTCCCCGAAATTCAAGTGGGCGACAGACCTTTTGCAGCTGCTATTATGCTAAAGAGTTTTATTATTGCAACTGATATTGAAAAGAGAAGTAGGTTTACCTCATCCTTTAGTCTAGGATTTATAGGGCCCGCAGCTTTTGGGGAAGAAATGCAACGAGGGATTCACAAAGCCACCGGAAACAAAACACCCTTAGGTTGGGGGAATCAGATTAAGAACGATATTGTCCTCAACTATGAAGTAGGCTACGAGAAACAACTTATCAATTATAAAAATTTAGTTTCATTACAAGCTACAGCAAATGCAAAAGTTGGAACGCTATTCACAAATGGTTCTTTGGGATTGAATACCACAATAGGACTTATTAATTCTCCTTTTACCTCAACCAGCGAAAGAAATGGCTTTAAAATCTACGCCTACGCAAACCCCATTATAAGCGTCATTGGTTATGACGCTACATTACAGGGTGGCGTATTTAATAATAAAAGCCCTTACACGATTGCATCAAGCGATGTGGAGCGATTTACGGGGCAATTTAAATATGGAATTGTGATAAAAACAAAGACATTGTTCTTTGAATATTCTCAGGCCATAATTACCAAGGAATACGTAACCGGAAGCAGTTATAAATGGGGCGGAATGAAAGTGGGGTTTACCTTCTGAATGTACACCAGTAAAAAATGTCGATTAAATTAAAATCTATTTCCTCCTCCTCAACTTCTTCCTATTCACTTTCCCTTGAAATTCTTTACTATAAAATAACATCCATTGTTGCACCTCAGTTTCGGGAGCACCTACTAACCCAGCATACACTGGTGCCATTATATTAATCATCTTTTTTGATAGCCAAAGCCTTCTAAAATTATGCATGCGTTTCTTTAAATCAAGCACTTCAAAACGCATACGGTTTAAGTCGATAAGGTAAAAATCAAAGGTGTTGTTTGGGCCTTTTTTGATGAGTGTATTTCCTGGAGAGTGGTCTAGAAAATTGATGTTGTTTTCGTGCAGTTTAAAAGTGAACGCTGCCATTTGGCGTAAGATTTCGTCGCGCTGTGGATATTGAGGATTGTGGTTGAGCACCCTAAAGTCGAGGTCGTATTCCACATGTTCGCTGATGTAATAACTTTCTTTTAATCCGAAACCAAACTGCTCCACAAACGCTATGGGCAATGGTGTGTTAATCCCTTTTTGGGTAAGTATACTCGCATACTCGAAAGAGCGTTTTGCTTTACTTTTCCGAAGAAATTGATAGACAAGTGCTTGAAAAAAATTAGGAGTTTTGAACTTTTTAATGTTCAGAGTTACTCCTTTAACCGTAACTTTTTTTATGACATTACGGTCTCCTTTTGTTACATATTCGCCTAGATTATCAAAATCCTGCAACAAGGTCACGATGTCCCCTAAGAGATTTGAATATGCTGGATTAAGGACAACGTTATGTTTCATATATTGGTAAATCTCGCTATCATCTCGTCAATTATTTTTCAAAAAATAGCTACTTTGCGAAGATAATGGAACGCAAACAAATACTCGTAATTCAAAACAAAAGGATTGGTGATGTACTCATCTCTTCGGTGATTGCTAATAATATCAAGCAGGTATTTCCGCAGAGCAAAATTACTTATTTTGTCTATGATTACACCACGGGTGTTTTGGAAAACAATCCTAATATTGACCATATTATTTCGGTACAAGAAAAAGTTTTGAAGAAGCCATTGGAGCTTTTTAAAATGGTGCGAAAAATTCGAAATATGAAGTTCGATATTATTTTTGACCCCTATTCAAAATTGCAGAGCAGATTGATTTGTCTTTTCAGCAATGCCGAATATCGCATTGGTTTTAAACGCGCGCACAAGACAATGAAACTTCCGTTTTTTACCCATCCCGTGAACTTTAAAGAGCATCGTACCAAAGACTGCGGAAAAGCAATAGAAGATAGAATTAATATGATTGATGAAGTATTCGGAATCCAAAATCCAGAATACGCACCAAAGATTTTTCTAACCCAAGAAGAAAAGAAATACAACCCCATTTCCGAAGTAAAAAAACCAGTAATTATGCTGGGTGTGTTGGGGAGTACACCTCAAAAATCAATGCCGTATCATTATATCGCAGAGATTATAAATTACATTACTAAAACATACAGTGCTACACTTCTATTTAATTATGCCCCGCACCAAAAAGTAGAAGCGATTAAAATTTATGAAATGTGCGAGGACAAAGACCAAATCAATGTTGATATCTATGAAAATACCATACGCGGATTTATTAAATTAATAAATCAGTGTGATTTGCTCGTCTCAAACGAAGGCGGTAGCGTTCACATTACAAAAGCGCTGGAAGTGCCTACATTTACTATATATTCGCCGTACGTAAACAAAGAACATTGGTGTAGTTTTGAAGATGGAAAAGCGCACGACTCCATTCATTTACTTGAAGAAAAACCAGATTTATTCAATACCTTCACTTTAGAAGAACGACGAAAAATTGAAGAGAACCCCAACGAACTTTACAACAAACTAACCCCAGAAATGATTCTCAAAAAACTGAAACCGTTTCTAGAACATCATCTTTCTCAAGCAAAAAAACAGCCATGAATATACTCGATAAATTTCACCATTGGCGCAGAAAGATGCGTTGGGACAAGCAATATAAGAGCGGACGTTGGGACAGCCTTGCCAGCGAAAAAGAGTTAAAACGCTATCAGCAAATTGTAGATTTTATAAAAAAGTACGGGAACAATAACCCAAGTATTTTGGATATTGGTTCTGGCGACGGAGTTCTTACAATGCGTATGGATGAGAAAGATTACAGCTACTTTTTAGGGTTAGATTTTTCAAAAGAATCCATTAAAAAAGCCCAAAGTAGAAATTTGCCAAAATCAAATTTTGAAACTGCTGACGCAATAACATATCAACCTGAACAGAAGTTTGACATCATCGTTTTTAACGAAGCATTCTACTATTTTCACGATACAAAAAAACAAGAAGTATTAGACCGAATGATTGATGCCTTAAATCTTAACGGTATCATCATTACTTCCATCTACAGAGAAGGTCACGGTTGTTGGGAATTCTTTAAAGAAAGTGTGGTATTAAAAGAGTTAGATTTTGAAACCGTAACCACAGATGAAGAATTGAGGTATTGGAAAGTTGGGGTGTATGCGAGAAAATAAAAAAAATGTCCGGTTGAGCGCAGTCGAAACCTAAACTCTAATAAGGTTTTAAAATAAATGATGTTAAATGAAATTATCCTAGTACCGCTAGTGAGAAACAACATTTCTCATCTCCCCTTTCAAAATCCCGAACTCCGTCCAAACTTTATTTTCAACTCTTGTATTTTTTCTAATCTCTTTATTCTTTAAAATCATGTTGTCTGTCACATAACCACGAGCGTGGTCAAGATGAACCGTCACAGCACTATATCGTATTTGAATTCCTTGAATTCCGTAATTAGAAAGCCGTTCGCCCAGTTCTCGGTCTTCACCACCATATTGCATGCGTTCGTCAAAACCATTGACCGCCAATATATCTTCTCGCCAGCCCGAAGCATTATTTCCATCCCACGTGGGAGTCGTGGTCGTAAAAGTATTTAAGAAAGTTTCCTTTAGACCCTGCGACGTTAATTTATTAATTTTAAAGTTCTTCTTTTGGCCGTTTTCAATAAGCCATTCTGCATCAAAACAACGTTGCTTTTCCACATCTTCTCTTGAAATGGCTTCGGAAATTTCCATGGAAAGCTTAAAATAACCACCCGATAAAAAATGTCCTTTTTTTCTGTTCCTTAAATGTTTGGCCACAAAATCTTCCCTTGGAATACAATCACCATCGCTAAAAATTAAATACTCCCCACTTGAAGCTTGAATAGCTTTATTTAAAATTCTTGTTTTTTGAAATCCATCATCCTCTTGCCAAACGTGTACAATCTTTAATTTTGATTCGGCTTTTATTTTTTCAATCATCTGTTTCGTTTCTGGCCCTGAGCCATCATCTGCAATAACGATTTCAAAATCTTTTGCCAATTGGTTTTCAAAACCCCAAATTGATTTTTCCAACCAAAGCGGCTGATTATAAGTACTCAATATAATAGACACCGCAGCTTTGTCGGGCGCGTCTTTCGTAATTCCTTTTGCTGTCCATTGCTTTTGGTACTCGCGCGTTTCTTTTCTAATCGCTTGATTTTTTTTAATCGAAGCTTCATTTTTATAGCCCCGCGGATGGTCTAAATGCACAACGATTGCGTTGTATCTTATCTGCTTGCTTTTAATTCCTAGGTTAAATAAACGCTCACCCAATTCTCTATCCTGTCCACCATATTGCATTTCTTCGTTCAATCCATTCACCGCAATAATATCTTTGGTCCACCCAGAAGCGTTGTGACCATTCCAGCTAGCATTGGTTGGTGTAATTAAATTTAAAATAGATGCAGTTACATTTCCGGCGGTAAGTTTATTGTTTTTAAATGAAGTATTCAGCCCGTTTTCCTTGAGCCATTTCAAATCAAAACAGCGTTCGTTATAGATATCATCTTTTGTAATGGCTTCGCTAATGCCCAAGGGCAACATAAAATAGCCGCCACTCAAGAAAAATCCTTCTTCTCTGTATTTTACATGTTGCTCCACAAAATCCTTACGCGGTATGCAATCGCCATCACTCATTATAATGTATGGTGCGCTACATTTGAGCACCGCTTTGTTTAAAATTTCAGATTTCTGAAATCCGTTATCTTCATGCCATACATGCACAATTGAATAAAAAACCTCTTTATGCAAACGCTCCAATAGTTGGCGAGTTTCATCATTTGAACCATCATCTGCAATCACAACTTCAAACATTCTATAGGTTTGATTATTATACCCGTACAATGTTTTTTCTAACCAATCGGTTGCATTGTAGGTGCTGATAATGATAGAGGTATCAATCGTTTTCATGGCTGCAAAGATAGAAAAAAGCGAGTAGCTAGAAGCTGGTAGCCCGAAGCAAAATTAAGAAGCAAAGAAGAATATGCGATAACTCTAATAACTTCGGAAATATTATTTATTTGATACATTTTTTCTTCATTTCACTTTTTAGAAAAGTCTTGCTTACAAAAGCAGTAAAAGCGAAAGAATTTTTTCGATTTCAGTTTCATTTTCGATTTCGATTTCATTTGGGATTTCCCTACTTTTACAACCATGCCCACACTTACAGTAATCATACCTACGTACAATGAAGCCGCCTACATTGAGGATGCGCTCAAAAGTGTTGCATTTGCAGACGAGATTATTTTAATAGACTCCTTTTCCGAAGACAATACCGTAGCCATTGCAACTCCTTATG
Source organism: Patiriisocius sp. (assembly GCF_051252435.1). Taxonomy (NCBI): domain Bacteria; kingdom Pseudomonadati; phylum Bacteroidota; class Flavobacteriia; order Flavobacteriales; family Flavobacteriaceae; genus Patiriisocius; species Patiriisocius sp. Next base: position 35,645 of record NZ_JBPOFW010000010.1, read on the forward strand.
TGACTAAAGTTATGCAACGGGAGTTTGATAATTTCAGTAATCAAAAAAATGCGGCATTACAAGAGGCCACGGGTGATTGGGTATTATTTGTGGATGCTGACGAACGCGTAACGCAATCCCTTGAAGCCGAAATCAAAGCAACCATTGCAGCGCCAAAACACGGTGGATATAAAATTAATTTTCCTCATTTTTACATGAACCGCTTTTTATACAGTCACAGCGATGATGTGTTACGCCTGGTTAAAAGAAACTGCGCGAGGTACAGTGGTTCTGTCCATGAAAAATTAACCTGCGAAGGAAGCATTGGCAAACTCGAAAACAAAATGCTCCACTATACGTACAAAGGGCTCACAAATTATATTACAAAGAAAGAAAGCTACGCCTGGTATCAAGCCGAACAGCTTTACAACAAAGGCAAAAAAGCAACGTGGTTTCATTTTTTCATCAAACCCACTTATCGTTTTTTTAGAAGTTTTATCCTCAAAGGCGGATACAAGGATGGCGTCCCGGGATTAACGGTTTCGGCAGTAAATGCCTATGGTGTTTTTGAGCGTTACGTGAAGTTGCGTTTGTTGCACAAGGGGATGCGTTAAAGCCCCTCCTAGCCTCCCCGAAGTGTAGGAACAAAATAACTTTTTAAGATTTTTTTTATAATTTAAATCAACTTTCCCCAGCGTAGTTTACGTTTAAATTTTGAAAAAGAATATTCTCCTTTAATTTCAATTCGTTGAATTTCAAAAGGATTTTTAAACGGGAATTTGTTCACTCTATTCCCTATTCTTAGTCCAAATTCAAAACCTTCATCTTTTAAATGATTTATAAATTTTTGCTTCGTGAATTTCTCTTTTGGGAATTTTCCGTAGGGATATGCTAATGCCGGAGCAAATGATAATTCATTTTTCTCAACAGCTTGAAAACTCAAACGGGTATCTTCCGCTATTTCTGAAATTTCAAGTTCATTATATTTTTTGTGAAGGTAGCTATGATAGGCTATTTCAATGACTGAGCGGTCCAAAGTTTTTAAAATTTCCGCAGTCATTATGGGAAGGCTCTTTGTATGCCAAGCATCGTTTTTACCTAAATATTTCAACGGAATAAAAAAAGTAGCTTTCAATCCGTACTTTTTTAAAAGCGGCACGGCAAACTCTAACTGACTCACAAATCCGTCGTCAAAAGTGATGACCACATTTTTCTTTGAAGGAAGTTCAGCATAATTGTGCAGCTCGCTAAAATGATAACTTCGGAAATTTCTATCGGCTAAAAATTTAAACTGTTCCTCTAATTTTGTAACGCTAATTGTGAGCCCGTTGCTTTCGGTTTCGGAAACATTGTGATACATTAAAATAGGAAGTTTCGCCACGGTGGTTTTTGGTGTTTATCACTGTAAAATTAGTACTTTTACAGCCAAACCAAACAACACGATTGGAAAATCTACCAAAAATTTCAGCAGTCGCCATTACCCTCAACGAAGCTAGCGCTATGCAAGGCTTTCTCGAAAGTTTATGGTTTGCAGATGAAATTATAATCGTGGATTCTCAAAGCACTGATGCTACTGTCGCCATCGCTTCGGAAAATGAAAAAGTGACAGTATTCCAACGCGCATTTGATAATTTTTCAGCACAAAAAAACTTTGCCATTTCAAAAGCAAATAACGATTGGGTTGTCTTTTTTGACCCCGATGAAGAAATTACAAAACCCCTCGCCCAAGAAATTATAGCAGCATTAAAAAACCCAAAAGCAATCGCTTATTACGTAAACCGTGAGTTCCATTTTATGGGCAAACGAATAAAATACAGTGGTTTACAAAATGACAATGTAATTAGAGTTTTCAATAAAAACTACTGCAAATACAACGATAACTTAGTCCACGAAACATTGGAGGCCAATGGCGAAATAGCGCAGTTAAAAAATAGATTACCACATTACACCTATAAAACATTTGACGATTACACGGGCAAAATGCACCAGTATAGCGCATTGCAAGCCAAGATGTTATATAAAAAAAACAAGAAGCCTACGCTATACCATTTTTTATTTAGACCTTGGTATCGGTTTGTAAATCAGTTCTTTTTCCGATTGGGGATATTGGACGGAAAAGAAGGTTTTATTTTGGCGTACGTAAGTGCGTTTTCAGTATTTAAAAGGTATGTAAATTTGTGGTTGTTGTATCGTAAAATTGATTGAAACACCATCACCCCAGCCCTCTCCCTCAAGGGACAGGGTGCAAATAAATAAAAATGCACCAAGTATTCTTAGAATCACATAATCTCAAAAATAAGTTCACTGGCTTTGGGCAGTTCAATTATCATTTGATAAAAGCACTGGCACAGCAGGATACTTCAGGAATGAATATTACTTTGCATGCAAAGGATGTTGATGCGTTGAAAAAAGAATTCGGGACTAAGTTTTATTACAAAAAATATAAGAGTATCACGCGTCATAAACCTTTCAGAATAAAGAAAAAATATGATGTTTGGCATTGCTTAAATCAAAATATTAAAATTGAGCCTTTTTACAATATACCCTATGTGTTGACGGTACACGATATCCATTTTGTAACTGAAGGATCAGAAGGATTACAAAAAAAACTCCGCCAAAAATTTGAAGCAAAATTGAAACGCAGCAACTCTATTGTTTACATTTCAAATTTCGCAAAGCAAGATACACATGCTCATTTTAACGTGCCAAATGTTCCAGAATATATAATTTACAACGGCAACACAATTACCGATGTTGACATTCCCACTTCATTTAAACCCACGATTAAAACAGAAAGGCCCTATTTATTTTCCATTGGAGATTTTAGCGAACGTAAAAATTTCATCAGTTTAGTCGAAATGTTAAGGCACACGCCCGAATATGATTTGGTTTTAGCAGGAAACAACACCTCCTTGTACGCAAACAAATTGGCTCAATTAGTTACTCAATATGGACTAGAGGACCGTGTATTTAAATTGGGTAAAATTGAAGATGTTGAAAAGCATTATTATTTTAAAAATTGTGAAGCTTTCGTGTTTCCATCACACCGGGAAGGCTTTGGGATTCCACCCATTGAGGCAATGTATTTTGGAAAACCTGTGTTTCTTTCAAATAACACTTCACTGCCAGAAATAGGGGGCGAAAATAGTTTTTATTGGGACCATTTTGAACCCAAATATATGGCAAAAGTACTCCAAGAAGGAATGCAAACTTTTAAGCAAAATCAGCCCATTCTAGAAGATTGGTATATCAAGCGCGCCAAAAGTTTTGATTGGAATGATACAGCAAAAAAATATATTGAGGTATATCAATCTCTTTTAGACTAATTTTGCACCATGAACGACGTTGCTGTAATTCTTATCAACTATAATTCCACCAAGTATACCGTGGAAGCTGTAAAGACTGTGCTTTCAAAAACTTCGGAAATTTTAAAGGTTCAAATAATCGTTGTTGACAATAACTCTGAGATAGCGGAATATCAACTTTTAAAAGAAAAGCTTCCAAAGCAATCCAACATAACGTTGCACCGAAGTATTATCAATACAGGGTTTGGTGGCGGCAATATGTACGGCGCTCAATTTGCAAATGCAAAATATCTGCTATTTTTAAATAACGATGCTATGTTGCTCAATGACTGCTTATCGTTACTCAAGACCTATATGGATGCAAACCAAAACGTAGGTGTCTGCACAGCTCAAAATTATGACGAGCACAACAATTTTGCCCCATCTTTTGACCATAATAAAGGATTGCGTCGATTTATTTTTGGCCGTAGTTTTCTCGAAAAGAGCAATTCCAAACGCTATCAAAAACGAAAAAAAAATTACACGGAACCCATTGCAGTAGATTGGGTAAATGGCGCATTTCTATTTTTTAGAATCGCTGCATTTGAGGCTATTGGTGGTTTTGATACTAACATATTTCTGTATTGGGAAGAAATGGACGTTTGCCATAGACTTCGGAAATTAGGCTTTGAAAGCCATTTAGTACCTTCGGCAAAAATTTTACATTATCAGGGCGTGAGTATTGGTGTCTCAAAACGTATAAACAAAGAAAGTTACATTTCATATTTATACGTCATTCGCAAAAATTTCGGCTATGCCAAATACCAAGTTACACGATTGTATTTAACTTTGGCTTTGCTGTTAAAACCTAAAAAATGGTATTTGCTACCCATCGTTTTAAAAAGCGATGCGCTAGCCTTATCTTTAAAACAACAACAAAAAATACGCTACATTTATGAGGACTGAAATTGAAAATGCACTTGCTGTTTTAAAGCGCGGCGGACTTATACTCTACCCTACCGATACCGTTTGGGGAATTGGCTGCGATGCCACGCACCCAGATGCCATTGACCGCATCTATAAATTGAAAAAACGTGCAGAAAGCAAATCTATGGTTTGCTTGGTAAACGATTTTAAAATGCTCCAGCAGTTTGTGGAGGAAATTCCAGAGGTGGCTTATGATATTCTGAAATTTGCTGCGAAGCCCACCACAATTATCTACGACGATCCTATTAGAGTTTCCGAAAATATTATCGCGGAGGATAATACACTCGCCATACGTGTGGTACAAGACGATTTCTGTAAACAACTCTGCAGAAAATTTAGACGCCCAATTGTTTCTACCTCAGCAAACATTAGCGGACAAAAAACGCCCGGAAGTTTTAAAGAAATTTCAAAAGAGATTATTGATGGTGTTGATTATGTTGTAAACCTCAACCAAAACGTAAAATCCGAAAAACCATCAGCAATTATAAAGTTGAGCAAGGATGGGCGGGTTAAAGTTATAAGAGAGTAATAGAAAAAAATTATAGAATGAGTAACATCCCTGAAGGACTAGATTATATAAACAAACCAAACGACTATTACGAAAACGCACGTCCAGAGATGTTGGCATTTTTACCCTTGGGTGTAAAAACAGCTCTCGATGTAGGTTGTAGCAATGGTGAATTTGGAGCCGCTATCAAAAACAAGTGTGGTGCTGAAGTTTGGGGCATTGAACCCTTCGAGCAGTTTGGAAAATTAGCGATTGACAAACTAGATACCGTTTTTATTTCTTCGGTAGAAGGAGCGATAGAAAAATTACCAAATAATTATTTTGATGTTATTTACTTCAATGATGTTTTAGAACACTTGTTAGACCCCTATTCAATCCTTGAAAAACTGAAAATAAAGTTAAAAAGTGATGGGCACGTGATTAGCTCAATCCCAAACATTCGCTACTTTAGAACATTCTTTAAAATATTATTCCAAGGAAATTGGGATTATGAAGACCAAGGTATCATGGATAGAACGCATGTACGCTTCTTTACTAAAAAGAGTATTGTAAAAATGTATGAAAATGCAGGTTACACCATTGTTTCACATGAAGGAATTAATGGCAGCAAATCTTTAAAACCCTCACTTATCAATATTCCGCTACTTGGCTCTGCTAGTGATATGCGTTACCTTCAATTTGCAACTGTAGCTAGGAAGAAATAAAGGAGCTTTCATTTAAGGTTTTCCGCTAAATCAATGTTATTTTTGTATTCTGCAAAAACAATATTTCTGTGTTAAGACCTACTTACAATAACGCCTTAAAAAACCCAGTATTTAATACCGTTTCAAAAGCTGCCGATTCACTTTCTGTAGATGCTTATGTAATTGGCGGATTTGTGCGTGACTATCTTTTGAAAAGAGGTGATGCAAAAGATATTGATATTGTTGCCGTAGGAAGCGGAATCGAACTCGCTAAAGAAGTTTCAAAAAACCTTTCCCACAAGCCTAAAGTTGCCATCTTTAAAACCTATGGTACAGCCGCACTTAAAACTGCTGGAATTGAATTGGAATTTGTAGGCGCAAGAAAAGAAAGCTACTCAAAAGACAGCCGCAATCCCATAGTAGAAAACGGAACATTACAAGACGATCAAAACCGTAGAGATTTTACCATCAATGCGCTTGCTTTAAGCTTAAATGAAGCAACCTTTGGAGAATTATTGGATCCGTTTGACGGCGTAAAAGATCTTGAAAACAAAATCATTCGCACGCCACTTGACCCAGATATCACCTACAGCGATGATCCATTACGCATGATGCGTGCTATCCGTTTCGCAACACAACTTGATTTCACCATTGAAAAAGAATCTCTGGATGCCATTACTCGCAACGCAGACCGAATCAAAATCATCACCAATGAACGCATTGTTGATGAACTCCATAAAATATTAGCATCGCCAGTTCCTTCAAAAGGATTTGCATTGATGCACAAAACAGAATTGTTGCAATACATTATGCCAGAATTACTTGCATTACAAGGAATAGACGAGAAAGAAGGACAGCGACATAAAGATAATTTTTGGCACACGCTGGAAGTGGTCGATAACATTGCATTGACAACAGATAATTTGTGGTTGCGATGGGCAGCATTATTGCACGATATTGGAAAAGCACCCACAAAACGTTTTGATAAAAAAATAGGTTGGACGTTCCATGCTCACGAATTTGTAGGCTCAAAAATGGTTTACAAATTATTCAAGCGATTAAAAATGCCATTGAATGATAAAATGAAATTTGTTCAAAAAATGGTTTTAATGAGCTCTCGCCCCATTGTACTAGCAAGTGATGTTACAGATAGCGCAGTACGTAGACTCATCTTTGATGCTGGAGAATATGTTGAAGATTTAATGACATTGTGCGAGGCAGATATTACAACAAAAAATCCAAAAAAATTTAAACGGTACCATAGCAATTTTCAACTTGTAAGAGATAAAATAGTGGAAGTTGAAGAACGCGACCAAGTCCGAAATTTCCAACCGCCCGTAACCGGTGAGGAAATTATGAAAACCTTCAACCTAAAACCTTCGCGAGAAATAGGACTTATTAAAGACGCCATCAAAGAAGCTATTTTAGAAGGAGAAATTGCTAACGATTATGAAGAAGCAAAAGCTTTAATGTTGAAAAAAGGAAAAGAATTAGGACTTTTAGTTCAATAAAAAATATATGTACAGAAAATCCGTCAAAACAGCATTGGTTTTAGTGTATTTGGTCATCATTGCAGGTGCAATGGTACGAATGACGGGTTCTGGAATGGGTTGCCCAGACTGGCCAAAATGTTTTGGCTACTACATTCCGCCTACCGAAGCTTCCGTTTTAGAATGGGCACCAGAACGTACGTTTAAAAAAGGACAAGTTATCATTGTTGATGAAGCACTCAAAGTAGCGACCTCTAATTTTACTACTTCTCAAAGCTATAATCCCAACAATTGGGAAGCATATACAGAACACGATTATGCAACATTTAACGTGTGGCATACGTGGATTGAATACATCAATCGTTTGCTAGGCGCGCTTTCTGGGATTGCCATTTTAGCAATGGCTGTGTTATCCATTTGGAAATGGAAACTTAAAAAACAAATTACAATCCTCTCAATAATCAGTGTCTTTCTCATTGCTTTTCAAGCTTGGTTAGGTGCAACCGTAGTATATTCAGTATTATCACCCGTAAAAATCACCATCCACATGGTCATGGCCTTAGTGATTGTCGCAGTGCTCATTTACTTGTTATATATTTCGGCAGAAAAGAGAATGCCTATTACGGTGTCCCGAAATTTTAAGGGTGTTTTACTTTTGGCGCTTATTTTAACCCTCGTACAAGTAATATTGGGAACACAAGTACGGCAGCATGTTGATGAAACCGTAGATATCGTAGGCTACGATGCCAAACAATTGTGGCTCGAAAATCCCACCTTACAATTCTATTTCCACCGTACATTTTCAATCGTAGTACTACTCTTAAATCTTTGGCTCGTTTATACCAACCGAAAATCAAAATACGGACTTCATAAAACAAATTGGATTTTAATTTTAATTGGTCTTGAAATCGTTACCGGCATGGCGATGTACTATTTAGATTTCCCACTATTGTCACAACCCGCACACCTCATCATTGCATCATTACTTTTTGGAGTACAATTTTATGTAGCCATGGAAGCAGGGAGTTTTAAAAGAAGTCGGGAGTTGGAAGTCGATAGACGGAGGTAAAAAAAAATTCAATTTACTTTCAACCACTACCTTCTACCCTTTAATTCCCTATTTACCCCACCCCACAAATTTCCGAAGTGATTGATAAATTTGTTTAAAATTAGCTTCGGAAATGTAACTGCACCGTTAGTAAAAACCCACAATAAAAAGTACCTTTGCCCTCTTAATTTTATGCAGTGATGATTTATAGATTTAGAGTTATTTTGAATAGTGACGACGAGGTATTTCGTGATATAGAAATACAGAGCAGCGCTAGTTTTGAAGATTTTAATAACGTGATTTTACAGTCTTTTGGTTTCGATGGTAGTGAGATGGCTTCGTTTTATACGAGCAACGAGCAGTGGGAACAATTGCTGGAAATTGCACAATTTGATATGGGTGAAAGTGACGAACCTGTGATTACGATGGGAGATACATATTTAGAAAACATTGTTTCAAAAGATGACCGCAACTTGGTGTATGTGTACGATTTTCTGCTTATGTGGACGTTCATTATTGAACTCGCTGATATTGCAGAGGAAGAGTCTGGAATGACGTACCCCAATGTAATGTACTCTCACGGTGAAGTTCCGTTTGAACCCAAAGAACCTGAATTTATAAGCGAAAATTTAGACGGCGACCCATTTGATGATGAGTACGACGATGATGAATTCGGGATGGACGCAGATGATTACGAATCGTTGGATTTTGATGAAAATTGGAATTAAAATAGTCGGTAGACGAAAGTTTTAATTGATTAAAATTTCCAAAGCACATAAAAACAAAGCCTTAAAAGGCACGAAAACACTTATATGATTAATTTATTTTCAACGCATATCGCTTCTTTATCAATTCACCGTGTGGGGAACAAGAGCAAGAACGAACCTATCTTATTATCTTCTGAACCTTATAAAATGGATGATGAGATCAGGCCTTTATTAAAGGAATTTTTTCTGAAACCATTTAGAGACAAAGAGGAAAACTATTTCAATTTTATGAGCGAAGTAGATTTGGATTTTCACGAAATATACAATTGTGCTGCACAAATTTTTGGCAATCCTGAGTCTATTCACGAAGAGAGCAAAAAGATTACAAAACACCTTTACGACCAATCCATCCATCCACTTATTAAAAGCGGTGAAGTCTATGTTGCATATTTAGAAAACGTGCAGTTAGATAATATAAAAATGGATGCTATAGGGATTTTTAAAAGTGAATTAAAGCAAGATTTTCTTCAATTTAAAGAGACTGACACGCAGCTTGAAGCATTATTGCAGCAAGGAGTAAACCTAAATAAGTTGGACAAGGGGTGTATTATTTTCAACACTCAAAAGGAAGAAGGTTATAAAATTTTGAGCGTTGATAGCAATAGATATGATGCAAAATATTGGTTAGAAAGTTTTCTTGGTGTAGATGCTTGCCAAGATGATAATTTTCATACAAAGAAGTATTTAAAATTCTGTCAAGACTTTGCAAAAGATGTGGTGCTTCCTGCTGAAGACAAAAAGGAAGAAGTGCTATTTATGAACAGAGCTGTAAATCATTTTGCTAAAAACGACACGTTTAACGAAAGTGCTTTTATGAGCGAAGTGATTGAAAATCCGAGTTTAATTCCTGAGTTCAATCATTACAAATCTGAACAAGCTCCCAAATACAAAATTGAAGATTTGACTACCTTTCCTATTGCCAATACAGCAGTTACGGCAGCAAGAAAGAAAATTAAAAGCGTTATCAACTTAGACACGAACATCCAAATCAAAATGGATTTTATAAATAGCGATAGCGCAGATAAATTTGTGGAAAAAGGTTGGGACGAAGAAAAGCAGATGTATTATTATTTGGTATATTTTAATAAAGAGCAGAAGTCTTAAAAAAATAAATCGTGAAATATAAATCCCAAATCTCAATTGCTTGAAGTTTGGGATTTGGTTTTTGAAACCTCTGCATAATGTAACAAAATCAACCTTCATTCGTCAAACGTATAACACCAAAAAACCGCTACCCTATGTCAACAATCCTTGAAATTAAAAATCTGACCAAAAAATTTGGGAGGCTCGTTGCTGTTAACGATTTATCATTCAGCATTGAAAAAGGAAATGTGTACGGTATATTAGGCCCCAACGGAAGTGGAAAATCAACAACACTCGGTATTGTTTTAAACGTGGTAAACAAAACCACGGGAGATTTTTCTTGGTTTGATGGAACTACCTCAACACATGACGCTCTAAAAAAAGTGGGAGCTATTATTGAAAGCCCAAACTTTTACCCATATATGACAGCGCGCCAAAACTTAGAATTGGTCTGTAAGATAAAAGGAGTGCCAAAAACCCAAGTTCAAAAAGCATTGACGACGGTTGATTTATTAGACCGTCAAAACGATAAGTTCAAAGGATTTTCTTTAGGGATGAAGCAGCGATTGGCAATCGCGTCGGCATTATTGAACGACCCAGAAATCTTGATTCTCGATGAACCCACAAACGGACTGGACCCGCAGGGAATTCACCAAATTAGAGAAATTATCAAAAAAATCGCACAACAAGGAACGACCATATTATTGGCTTCTCACCTACTCGATGAAGTTGAAAAAGTATGCAGCCACGTTGTTATCCTCAGAAAAGGAAAGAGCCTGTATGTAGGTTCTGTGGACGGAATGAATGCTAGTTTTGGCTTCGTTACAATGCAATGCGCAGATATGGAAGGCCTTCGCAAGATTCTAGAAAGTGACCCTAGCTTCGGAAATATTAAAACCGAAGACGATAAAATTGTTGCCTACCTCACTAAAGAACTTGATGCAGCTTCCCTTAACAAATTGTTATTTGAAAAAGGCATCGCGTTGTCACATTTAGTAAAACGAAAAGAAAGTCTAGAAGAGCAATTTTTAGAGCTTACAAAAAACACAAATAATCCAACGCTAAACTAGACCGCCATGCTTAGATTACTAAATATAGAACTCCAAAAAATAAAACTCAACAAGGCGGCAAAGGTAATTACCTCGGTTTACTTTTTACTCATTATTGCCATCGCATTAATCGCATCGATTGAGTTTAATTTTGCGAATGTAAATTTTCGAATTGCCGACCAAGGCTTCTTCAATTTTCCTTTTATTTGGCATTTCAACACGTATGTTGCCGGCATATTAAAATTGTTCCTCGCCATCATCATTGTGTCAATGATGTCCAACGAGTATAGTTATCGCACGCTCAAACAAAACCTTATAGACGGAATGAGTAAAAAGGAATTTATTACTTCAAAATTCCTCACGGTTTTATTATTTGCAGTGGTATCAACAATTTTTGTATTTCTGGTTTCATTAGTTCTTGGGATTTTCTTTTCAGACCACACAGAATTAGCTGTTGTCTTTAGAGACATGGAATATTTGTTTGCCTATTTCATAAAGCTGGTTGGATTTTTCTCTTTTTGTTTATTCTTAGGAATTCTTGTTAAACGCTCTGCTTTTGCGCTTGGATTTTTATTGATTTGGCAAATTATTGAATGGATAATGTATGGCGTTTTAAAATGGCAATTATTCAAAGATACCGATGTCGCGGAAACCGTTATGAGCTTTTTCCCTTTAGAGTCAATGGCAGATTTAATAGTAGAACCTGTTACGAGGCTGGGCGGAGTACAAACGTTGGCAAACCAAGTAGGCGAAGAATTGAGCAAAGATTATGCTGTACACTGGTACACCATTTTGATTGTTTTAATCTGGACCGCTATATTTATATACGGAAGCTACGCAGTCTTGAAAAAGAGAGATTTATAGTATACTCTTTTATTTCCGAAGTTAAATTTCCGAAGAAAAACAATCCTCTTAAACTATCAACAAGCAAGATAGCTACACGCTGGTTTTATTTGTAATTTTGCCGCAAAACCAATTTCATGGATTCTTTTCAGGATTTTAAGATAAATAAGCAGCTTCATTACGCCATTGACGACCTCGGATTTACGGTACCAACTCAAATTCAAAAAGAAACTTTCTCTCCCATAATGGCGGGAAAAGACGTGGTGGGAATTGCACAAACGGGAACGGGTAAAACCTTCGCGTATATGCTCCCGCTCATCAACGGACTCAAATTTTCAAAGCAAACAGACCCTCGTATTTTGGTGTTAGTGCCCACGAGAGAACTTGTAATACAAGTGGTGGACGAAATTGAAAAATTTGGGAAATACTCTTCCATTAGAGTTGTTGGGGTTTATGGTGGTGTCAATATCAATCAGCATAAAGAACTTGTGATGCAGGGTGCAGATATCGTGGTAGCGACTCCCGGGCGACTGTACGATTTAATTTTAAGTAGAGCTTTAAAACCTAAAAGCATCAACAAATTGGTGATTGACGAGGTAGATGTCATGCTTGATTTAGGTTTCCGTTTTCAACTCACAAATATTTTTGAACTCATCCCAGAACAACGCCAGAATATCATGTTTTCCGCAACGATGACAGAGGATGTTGAAATTTTCATCAATGATTTTTTTAGAAATCCAACGACCATTTCAGTAGCATTAAGTGGAACACCGCTTGACAATATCAAGCAATATCGCTACGAAGTTCCCAATTTTTACACGAAAGCCAATTTACTTTCCCTCTTATTAAAAGACAAAGAAACGTATAGAAAAACGCTGGTTTTTGTTTCCAATAAAAAGAGTGCAGATAGACTTTTTAATGAGTTGACAGAGGAGTTTGGTAGCGCTGTTGCGGTGATTCATTCAAATAAAACGCAAAATTACAGAATCCGTTCAATTGAGGATTTTGACGCAGGTACAACGCGCATTTTAGTCACGACAGATATCATGGCGCGCGGACTTGACCTTGATAATATTTCGCATGTAATCAATGTGGACACGCCACGTTTCCCCGAAAATTATATCCACCGCATAGGGCGTTCGGGACGTGCCGAGGCCGAAGGTACTTCCCTCCTTTTTTCTACGGAAACCGAACAACCTTTTAAAGACGCCATTGAAAATTTAATGGACTTAAAAATTGAGCACTTAGACCTGCCCAAAGCTTTAGAAATTTCAAAAAAACTGACTCCCGAAGAGCAACCCTATGTTGCCGAACCCGACAATCCACATAAAAGTTTTAAAGAAATAAGAGGTGAAAGTCATCACGAAAAAAGCGAAAAGAACAGCAAAACAAATCAAGGTGGTTCATACAAACGCACCATCAAACAGAAATACAAAAAAGCTAAAACAAAAGGGGATAAAACCTTTAATAAGCTGAATAAAAACAAAGGTAAAAAACCTTTTTAGCAGTTGTATTTCAGACTTCGGTTATCGAAATTATTGAAACCCATATCGCCACACCGCAGAAGCAACCTATAAGACTTCAAGAATACGGCGTTGCTATTTTTAGTTTACTTTCCACAAAATCTGCTCTAAAAAAAGCACTCAAAAAAAACCAGATTACTGTCAATGATGAACCAGCAACTTCGGCCACATTTATTTACGGTGGAGAAAAAATAGTGTTTACTTCGGAAACGAAACAAATGGAACATAAGTCTCTCGATTTAAAACTAGAAGTACTATTTGAAGACGAGTATCTTGCCATTATCAATAAACCCGCAGGAATTTTAGTGAGCGGAAATAGCTTTAAAACAATTGCAAATGCACTTGAAAACAATGTAAAGCTAAGTTCACTTAATACCGCCACAAAACCAAAACCAGCCCACCGCCTGGATTACCCAACCACGGGATGTTTATTAGTTGGAAAAACTACCGATAGCATCATTGCGCTCAACAAACTTTTTGAAGATAAAGCGATTACAAAATCTTACTTGGCAGTGACAATTGGAGTGATGCCAAAGTCTGGCACGATTGAAACTGCGATTGATGACAAAGCAGCAATTTCAAAATTTAAAATTTTGGACACGGTTGTTTCAGAACGTTTTGAGTGTTTAAATTTGGTTGAAGTATTTCCTAAAACTGGAAGAAGACATCAAATTAGAAAGCATTTTGCTTCCATCAAAAATCCAATTCTCGGCGATTTTGACTACGGAAATGAGCCAATGATTTTAAAAGGTAAGGGACTTTATTTACATGCATCGGCTTTAAAATTCCAGCACCCATTTACTGCCGAAGAAATAGAGGTTGAAATTGCGGCACCAAAAAAATTCCAGCGCATATTTCCGAAGTACTTCAAAATCTAATTGATCCCATAGTTAGCATCTTAAAAAAAGCATACTTTTGTTCAATATTTTACGACCATGCGCATTGATATTATTACCGTTTTACCTGAGTTGCTAACGAGTCCTTTTGAGGCTTCCATCCTTAAACGTGCCATTGAAAAAGGACTCGTAGAAGTCCACATGCACAACTTGCGAGACTTTGCTACCAATAGTTATAATCAGATTGATGATTATCAATTTGGCGGTGGTGCAGGGATGGTGATGATGATTGAACCTATTGACAAATGCATTAGTAAACTAAAGGCGGAGCGCGAGTATGACGAGGTAATTTATATGACGCCCGATGGCGAAACGCTCAATCAAAGTATTGCGAACCAAATTTCATTACACGAAAATATTATCATCCTTTGCGGACATTATAAAGGAGTGGATCAACGGGTGCGCGACCAATTTATTACGAGAGAGATTTCGGTGGGAGATTTTGTGTTGAGCGGTGGTGAATTGGCAGCAGCTATTGTTTGTGACGCAGTTATTCGCTTATTACCGGGTGTACTCGGAAATGAAACCAGCGCATTGACAGATAGTTTTCAAGACGATATGCTCGCGCCTCCCATTTACACGAGACCTGCAGAATATAAAGGCTGGAAAGTGCCCGACATTTTATTGAGCGGTCACAACGAAAAAATTGAGCAATGGCGCGAAGACAAAGCACTGGAAAGAACTGAAAAATTGCGACCAGATTTGCTGGAGGACTAAATATACACTTCCAAACCATCTCCAAAACATAAATGAGCTTGCTCAACGTATAACAACAGACCAATTTAAAACTATGAAAAAACTACTTACCCTTGCATCGCTGTGTCTTTTGATGATTATTTCTTGTAAAGAGAAAACAGAAACACCATCAACTGCAGAGAACTCAAATGAAAACTTTGAAACCATGTTAAAAGATTATTACGAAGATGGACTCAAATTGAATCCTGTAAGCGCTACAATGTCTGGAGATAATAGATATAATGACCAGTATTCAAATCCTTTATCGCAAGAACATATTGCTGCCATGAAGAATTACTACACTTCTTATAAAGATAAAATTGCAACATACGATCGCAGCGATTTAACTGACAGCCAAAAAATGAGCCTCGACATTCTCAAATGGGAATGCGATATTAATCTGGAACACTTGTCTTTTAAAAACCATGAGTACTTCCCTATTGACCAAATGTGGACGGCAAACTTATCCTTTGGGCAGTTAGCAAGTGGCGCAGGAGCACAACCTTTTAAGACCGTTGAAGATTATAAAAATTGGCAAAAACGTGTTGATGGATATCTAGAGTGGCTTGCTTCCGCAGAAAAAAATATGCGCCAAGGTATGCAAGAAGGCTATGTACTTCCAGCATCTTTGATTAAAAAAATAATTCCGCAATTGGGCGAAATGACTGAGCCAGTGCTTGAAAAGCACTTATTTTATAGCCCTATTTTGAACATGCCCAATACATTTTCTTCGGAAGAAAAAGAGACACTCACCACAGCTTACAGTACTATGATTACTGAAAAAGTAATCCCAACATATCAGAGCATCCATGATTTTATGGCGAATGAATATGCAAAAGCCGGTCGTGAAACTTCAGGAATTGATGCCATCCCCAATGGTGAAGATTATTACAATCACCAAATAAAATTGTACACAACTACCGATATGACGGCAGATGAGATTCATAACTTAGGTTTAAAAGAAGTGGCTCGTATCCTATCGGAAATGGAACAAGTCAAAAACCAAATAGGGTTTGAAGGAGATATCAAAGCATTTTTTAATGACGTGCGCAGCAACCCAAAGTTAATGCCTTATAAAACTCCCGAAGAAGTGATTGCTCATTTCAATGCCATCCACGAAACGATGAAACCACAATTGGAAGTTCTATTTGACGTAAAACCAAAAACTCCGTTTGAAGTTCGCCGTACGGAAGCCTTTAGAGAGAATTCTGGAAGTGCCGAATACAATCCGGGTTCATTGGATGGGACACGTCCGGGTATTTTTTATACTCCAATTCCTGATGCTACACAGTATAATGTGTATAGTGACGAATCCTTATTTTTGCACGAAGCAATCCCTGGTCATCACTATCAAATTTCATTAACACAAGAAAGTGAAACGTTGTCAGATTTCAGAAAAACACTTTGGTATAGTGGCTACGGCGAAGGATGGGCATTGTATAGCGAGTCGCTTGGAAAAGAGCTTGGGTTATATACAGACCCTTATCAATATTTTGGAATGCTAGGGGCCGAAATGCACCGCGCCGTAAGACTTGTCGTTGATACCGGAATCCACGCCAAAGGATGGAGCCGCGAAAAAGCAATACAATATTCGTTGGAAAATGAAGCAGAATCTGAGGCTCGAATCATTAGTGAAATTGAGCGATACATGGCAAATCCAGGACAAGCGTTGTCTTATAAAATAGGCCAATTAAAAATTCAAGACCTAAGAGCAAAGGCGAAAGCTGAGTTGGGAGACAAATTTGATATCAGACAATTTCATAACCAAGTATTAGAGACAGGCTGTGTTCCTTTGGCGCTGTTAGAGAATAAAATCAACGATTGGATAAAAGCCACAAAATAATTTTAAAGAAAGATTGCCAAAATATATAAAATGCTTATTTTTGCACTCGTTTTAACTCAACCTCTGGCGAAAATCGCGAATGTTGCTTTAGACTAACTACATTAACTTATAACTATGGAATCGTTAATTAAATTTGTTCAAGACGAATTTGTAACAAAAAAAGACTTCCCAACATTCGGGGCTGGTGATACAATTACTGTGTACTACGAAATTCGTGAAGGGGAAAAAACTAGAACTCAGTTTTTTAGAGGTGTTGTAATCCAAGTAAAAGGTACTGGAATTACCAAGACATTTACAATTAGAAAAATGAGTGGTACTGTAGGTGTTGAGCGTATCTTCCCTATTAATATGCCAGCATTACAAAAAATTGAAGTGAACAAAAAAGGAGCAGTACGTAGAAAACGTATTTACTACTTTAGAGGACTTACTGGTAAAAAAGCTCGTATTAAAGAGAAAAGATACTAGTCTAGTACTTACATAAATAAAAAAGCATCGTGTTTTACACGGTGCTTTTTTTATGAACAATTGTTAAAAAAGCATGTTCATAACATGTTCATTATTAATTGGTTGAAAAATTTTGTCAAATCGATTTCTCTTTTTATATTTATCTAACTAAATAAATGGAAACATTAAAATTTAGTATTTAAAGAAACGTTCTTTATTATAACTTTTTTAAAGATGACGAGGACCTTATTCAAAAATAAGTAGTCAGTACTTAAAAAAGTGGGAGTATTTAGTTTTTAGAGCATAGAATAACGCGAGTTATTGTTCAGCAATAAAACATAAAACTTCTTTTCTTGAAATAGAATACGAGTGGAGCCTTATATTATTTGACTACTTAAGATTATTTATTAATCATCGTTCAAAATCTATTTCATAAAAAAGCCATAACAATGTATTATTACAGTGTTATGGCTTTTATTTTTTGTATATCATATATTTTTTAATCTTATAAAACGAATATGAAAATTTAAATGGGTTAAATTTCCGAAGTACCTAAATTTGAAATTTGTGAAATCTCTAACGCACAAAAACCTACCTAAATCCTTATATTTGCAGAAATTCAAAACACTTTCTAACAATGGCAAAAACAGCTAAAATCATATACACAAAAACAGATGAAGCTCCCTATTTAGCGACGCATTCATTTCTTCCAATTGTTGAGGCATTTACAGCGCCTTCAAATATTGATATCGAAACGAGAGACATTTCGCTAGCAGCGAGAATACTTGCTAACTTTCCGAAGTATTTAAAAGAAGACCAACGTGTAAATGATGCTTTAGCTGAGCTAGGAGAATTAGCAAAAACTCCAGAGGCAAATATTATAAAGCTACCAAACATTAGTGCTTCTGTCCCACAACTAAATGCGGCAATTAAAGAACTTCAAGCAAAAGGATTTGCTGTGCCCGACTTTCCAGAAGAACCTTCAAATGAAGAAGAAAAACAAATACAAGCAACCTATAATAAAGTTAAAGGTAGTGCGGTAAACCCGGTTTTAAGAGAGGGAAACAGTGATAGACGTGCTCCAAAAGCAGTGAAAAATTATGCCAAAAAAAACCCGCATAGAATGGGTGCTTGGTCTTCCGACTCAAAAACCCATGTTTCAACAATGACTTCGGGCGACTTTATGCATAATGAAAAATCGGTTACGATTGCTGAAAAAGGTAGCGTGAAAATCGAATTGACAACTACCGCTGGAAATAAAATAACGCTTAAAGAAAGTGTGCCAGTACTTGCTGGGGAAATCATCGATGCAACTGTAATGAGCAAAAAAGCACTGATGTCATTTTTACAAGAACAGATTAAAGACGCTGGTGACAAAGGATTGTTATTTTCATTACATATGAAAGCAACAATGATGAAAGTGAGCGACCCTATTATTTTTGGACATGCTGTAGAAACTTATTTTGCAGATTTGTTTAAAAAATATGCATCAGATTTTGATAAATTAGGTGTTGATGTCCGTAACGGTTTTGGTGATTTAGAAGGCAAGTTGAATGAACTTCCTGCTGAAAAAGCTGCTGCAATTAGAGCTGATATTAAAAAGATAATGACCGAGCAAGCTGACATTGCGATGGTTAACAGTGATAAAGGAATTACAAATCTACACGTACCAAGCGATGTAATTATTGATGCATCCATGCCAGCAATGATTAGAACTTCTGGGCAAATGTGGAATGCCGAAGGAAAACAACAAGATACGAAAGCAGTAATTCCAGATAGTAGTTACGCCGCTGTGTACCAAGCTACGATTGACTTCTGTAAAAAGAATGGTGCCTTTGACCCTACAACCATGGGAACTGTTCCCAATGTAGGATTGATGGCTCAAAAAGCCGAAGAATATGGTTCGCATGATAAAACATTTGAAATTGCTGAAGGTGGTACCGTAAATGTAATCGACACAAACGGCACCACTTTAATATCTCACAACGTAGAACAAGGTGATATTTGGAGAATGTGCCAAGTAAAAGACTTGCCTATTCAGGATTGGGTAAAATTAGCTGTAAGTAGAGGTCGCGCTACAGGCTGGCCAGTTATTTTTTGGCTTGACGAAGACAGAGCGCACGACGCACAAATTATCAAAAAAATTAAAAAATATTTACCCAACCACGACACAAGTGGTTTAGAAATAAAGATTCTTTCTCCAGAAAAAGCAACGCAATATACGTTGGAACGTGTAAAGAAAGGAGAAGATACAATTTCGGTAACTGGAAATGTATTACGTGATTACTTGACAGATTTATTCCCAATTCTTGAAGTGGGAACAAGTGCAAAAATGTTATCAATAGTTCCACTAATGAATGGTGGAGGATTATTTGAAACAGGTGCGGGAGGTTCAGCGCCAAAACACGTTCAGCAATTTGTTGAAGAAGGTCACTTGCGTTGGGATTCTTTAGGAGAATTTTTAGCCCTTGCGGTTTCTTTAGAACATTTAGGAAACACATACAAAAATGACAAAGCGCTAATCCTTTCAGAAACACTTGATGATGCTACTGAAAAGTTACTAGAAAACAACCAAGGTCCTTCGAGAAAAGTCAATGAATTGGACAACCGTGGTAGTCATTTCTACCTAGCTTTATATTGGGCTCAAGCATTAGCTGCTCAAGATAAAGATGAAACTCTCAAAAATAGATTTTCAGAAGTTTCAGCCAAACTTGAAAAAAACAAAGAGGTCATCTTAAAAGAATTGATTGACGCACAAGGAAAACCCGTGGATATTGGCGGATACTATGAGCCAACCGAAGCGTTGGTAAGCGAACAAATGAGACCGAGCAAGACTTTCAATAAAATTCTTGCTGAAACAAAGTAATAGTTCAAGCGTTAGTAAAGGGTGTTAAAAAGATGAGCCAAAGTCTAAATGACCATAAGAGTTTTTATCTTTTTAACACCCTTTTTATTTTAATGTAACAATCAAGATTTGAAAAAACAGCTATCCTTTATCCTATTGTTGCTAAGCTTAGTTGCAACGGCTCAAGAAAAATTCACATTAAGCGGAACTGTCTCTGAAGCAGCATCCGGCGAAACAATGATAGGTGTGAATGTCATCATCCCTGCATTGCAAACGGGTGTTATCACCAATGAATACGGTTTTTATTCCATCACTTTACCCGAGGGAACGCACCAAGTTATTTTTAATAGTTTGGGTTTTGCAGATTACGTAGAGACAATTACTTTAACTGGACCGATGACAAAAAATGTAAAATTGGAAGAGGCGACAGAATCGTTGGACGAAGTAATTCTGGAAACCGATGTCGAAAAAATGAGCCTCAAAACACCGCAAATGAGTGTCAACACACTTAAAGCGAGTACCATAAAAAGTATTCCTGCGGTACTCGGTGAGGCAGATGTTATAAAAGCAATAACTTTGCTACCAGGTGTTACTAATGCGGGGGAAGGTGCCAGCGGATTCAATGTGCGCGGAGGAGCTGCTGATCAAAACCTTGTTTTATTGGACGAAGCAACATTATACAATTCGTCACATTTGTTTGGTTTCTTTTCTGTTTTTAATCCAGACGCCATTAAAGATGTAACCCTGTATAAAGGTGGAATTCCTGCGCGCTATGGTGGGCGAATTGCATCAGTTTTAGATATTTATCAAAAAGATGGTAATAAAAGAGAATATCACGCAACCGGTGGCATTGGATTATTGGCCAGTAGATTATTGCTAGAAGGCCCCATTGTAAAAGATAAGGCTTCTTTTTTAGTGGGTGGACGTAGCACGTATGCGCACTTGTTTTTACCAATTGTAGATCCGGGAAATGACAATTCCGCTTACTTTTATGACTTGAATACAAAATTGAGCTATGATCTCGATGATAACA
Organism: Patiriisocius sp.; assembly: GCF_051252435.1. Taxonomy (NCBI): domain Bacteria; kingdom Pseudomonadati; phylum Bacteroidota; class Flavobacteriia; order Flavobacteriales; family Flavobacteriaceae; genus Patiriisocius; species Patiriisocius sp. The sequence continues at coordinate 56,685 of NZ_JBPOFW010000010.1, forward strand.
ATAAGTTGTTTCTATCGGGATATTTTGGGCGTGATGTATTTGAAATAAGTGATTTATTTGCCAATAGCTTCGGAAATACGACCGTAAATTTAAGATGGAACCATTTGTTCAATGATAAACTATTCAGCAATCTTTCTTTGATTTATTCAGATTACTATTATGGTTTAGAGTTGAAATTTGCTGATTTCCAATTTGATAGTGGAATCCGAAATTTCAATTTAAAGTATGATTTAACGAGTTATATTTCAGATAAACTAAAACTGAAATATGGCTTAAACAGCATTTATTATAAATTTAATCCAGGTGAGCTTAGCGCCACAAGCGAAGACAGCGGAATCAATCCTAAAAAATTAGCTGATAAATATGCTTTTGAAAATGCAATCTATCTTGAAGGCGAATTAGAATTTTCTCCAAAAATCAATATTCAAGCAGGATTACGACTATCAACATTTCAGCGTTTAGGCCAAGAATCAATTTTTGTTTACGAAGATGATAATCCCATTCTTTATAATGAAGCGATAGATATCTATCAAAAAGCAACACCCATTGATACTATTTCAAAATCGCGTGGTTCATCCATAAAATCATTTTTAAACTTTGAGCCACGTTTTGCAATATCCTATCAACTAAATGAAAAATCATCCATTAAAGCTAGTTACAACAGGACTTCACAATACATACACTTAATCAGTAACACTACTTCCCCTACTCCATTTGATATTTATGCACCAAGCGGGCAATTTATTGACCCACAAATTGGAGACCAAGTTGCGGCGGGATATTTTAGGGATTTTGAGAATTTTTCGTTTGAAGTGGAAGCTTATTATAAAGAAGTACAAAACCGTATTGACTATGTTGACGACGCAGATTTAATCGCTAATGATGCCATTGAAAGAATTATTTTAAATGGCGAAGCAAGGGCTTACGGTCTTGAATTTTTATTGAGAAAAACAGTGGGTAAATTTCAAGGTTGGATTTCTTACACATTGTCAAAAAGCGAACAGAGAACTCCCGGAAGAACACCCGAAGAAACTGGTATCAACAATGGCGAGTGGTACAATGCGGCTTGGGACAGAGTACATGATTTTTCTATAACTGGACAATATGAGTTGTCCCCCAAGTGGTCTTTTAGTGCTAATTTTATATATCAAACTGGTCAGCCCACCACGTTTCCAACGGGTCAATATATCTACAATGATATAGTTGTTCCCGTGTATGAATCTAGAAATGCAAGCAGATTACCAGACTTTCATAGGATGGATATTTCCGCCACTTGGAAACCTAAAGCAAAAGTAAAAAGGCGCTTTAAAGGCGAATGGGTATTTAGCGTTTATAATATTTATGACCGCGCAAACGCATCATCCATCTCGTTTAGAGAAAACACAGATACTGGTCAAAACGAAGCTACAAAATTGTCCATCTTCGGAATAATTCCTGCGGTTACTTATAATTTCAAATTTTAATCATGAAAAATATATTTATTCTTTTTCTTATCGCTACGGTGTTTTGGAGCTGTGAAGAAGTCATCGATGTTGAATTAGACACCAGCTCACCCAGGCTTGTCGTTGATGCTAGTATCAATGTATTGCTTGACGACGGGAGTGTTTCCAGCACTTTTATACTTTCAGAAACGGCTCCTTTCTTCGGAAATGAGGTGCCACCAGTTACCGATGCCATTGTAACACTTACCAGTGAAAATGGAGAAGTTTTCAGTTTTGAACATCAACAAAATGGAAAATACACAGCTACAGTAATACCTGAAGCCAATTTAGATTATTCCCTAGAAATTATCTATAATAATGAAACCTATACTGCGACAACATCATTACAAAAAGTGGTACCGCTAGAAGAAGTGAGACAAAATAACGAAGGCGGTTTTACAGGAGATATGATTGAGTTAGAAATAGATTTTACAGACCCTGCCAACGTAAATAATTTTTATTTTTTCGAAGGACTTTCTTCGAGAGGAGATTTGAGGGATTCATTTTCAGATGAGTTTTTTGATGGGAATACCGTTCAGGCATTTTATTTTGCTGAAGATATTGAGGCAGGTGATGTGATTTCTTTTAATCTTTATGGCGTTGACGAACAATTTTATAACTTTATGTTCGCTTTGTTACAACAAGGTTCAGACGAAGGAGGAGGCCCATTTGAAACACAGCCTGCTACCATTCGCGGAAATATAATAAATGAAACCAATCCAGATAATTATCCATTGGGTTATTTTAGAATTTCAGAATTATCAAGAACAGTTTATACCGTAGAATAGCAAAGAATGAACTTCATTAAAACAACCGAAGCAACTTCAAACCACGACCATTTAGATAAAATGAGTATCGAGGAATTGTTGGTAAACATGAATAATGAAGATAAAACGGTACCAAATGCGGTTGAAAAAGCTTTGCCGCAAATAACAGCATTGACAACAGTAGTTTCTGAAAAAATAAATGCTGGTGGACGTCTTTTTTATATGGGGGCTGGTACTAGTGGAAGACTAGGAATCGTTGACGCAAGTGAGTGTCCGCCTACTTTTGGCGTATCTCACGACCTCGTTGTGGGTATTATCGCTGGAGGTGACAAAGCAATCAGAAAAGCAGTAGAATTTGCCGAAGATTCGGAAAATCAAGGGTGGCAGGATTTACAAGAGCATAACATTTCTGAAGCCGATATTGTTATTGGTATTGCAGCTTCGGGGACGACGCCCTATGTTATTGAGGCGTTGAAAGAATGCAATAAAAATAATATTGCAACGGGCTGTATCACTTGTAATGCGAGAAGTCCGTTGGCATTAACTGCGGCATTCCCCGTGGAAGTTGTCGTGGGACCAGAATTTGTAACCGGCAGTTCGCGGATGAAGGCTGGAACGGCGCAAAAGTTAGTTTTAAATATGATTTCAACAGCGGCAATGATTAAATTGGGGCGCGTCGTTGGCAACAAAATGGTGGATATGCAATTGAGCAACAACAAATTGGTTGCGCGTGGTGAAAAAATGATTATGGACGTGCTTGATATTTCCGAAGAAAAAGCTAGCAAATTATTATCAAAACACAAGAGTGTGAGGCTTGCAATTAAAGCATATAAAAATGGGTAGAGAACATACGGACGTAAAATTGTTAGTAAAAGGGGTAAAATTTATGGCATTCGCATTGCCGTTGCTATTCCTGTCACCGTATTTAATAACGCTCTCTGGTTTGAACAAAGAAAACTGGACATTCTATCTCTTTTTAATATTAGGTCTGCTAGTAGGAGCTGGTGCAATCCTTTTGTGCTTCAAAGGAATTAATACAATAATGAAATCGATTTTCTGACTAATCTACTTCAATACTTACTAATGTTCTTTTTTTGTTTGGAATCATCGTTTCAACATGCAGATTGTTATCGTTTATAAAAAAGGTACCTGTTTCAAAATCTATAAATTCTCTATACGCTTTGGTTTTTCTAACATCTAAAACTTTTGATGTTGATTTATTTCCAGTTGCATCATCAATTGTGGTTACAAATAAAAATCCTCCATGGCCAATTAAATGTGTGTCTGGAGCTTTATCCTCAGGCAAATTCAAATTTCTGAAATTGTCTAAATAAGCAATAATGTGTTTATCATTCTTAAAGAAATATTGAAAGCCAATCGCATATTTTGGAGAACCTCCCTTTTGCTTTTTACCTATTTTCTCCATCCAAGCGATATTACCATCTGGATTTAATTTGATTATATAAGTATCCAAATACCAGTGATAATAGTATTTATTCGTTGCCTTTTCAACTGAGCCTTCTCCTATAATAGTAACGCTGCCATCATCGCTAAAATGAACATTTCGTAATTCTAACAATGTTAGATCTGTGTTCTTATCCTTTTCTGCTTTACGCTCATTCTTGTGACTGTCACCATTAGTTGAATATTTATTTATCAATGAAACAGGAATTTCATTCACAGACCCTAGTATAAGTTCTCCATTTGGATTTATTTTAAACAAAAACACTCCATTAGTTTGCGCTTTTCTTCCTCCAAAAGAATAATAACCAACACAACTAATAGTGCCGTTATTCTCCTCATTCATTTTTAAATCTGTAACATAAAAATTAGGGATATCTATACTCCTAAATTTAATATTACCATCAGGAAGCAATTCTAAAACTTCTAAATCATAATTAATTTGGTCCTTTTTATTCTCATCTCCACTTCTATCAAAATATTTTTTTATCAAGAGTTTAATACTATTATCATTACCCAGGATATAATCTAAAACTTCCATTTCTGTCTCAGTATAGGGCATCTCGTATTCTGCAGTAAAAACATCCTTAAAGTCTGAATCGACAACCTTTATTCCATAGACATCAAAGTTTTTTTTATCACTTTTTAATTTTGGTTTTCTAGTATAACGAATAGAGAGGTTTCCAGTTTTCTCATTTTTCTTAAATCTAAATTTATCTGCTCCATTCCAACTTCCGTAACTAACGTCCAATAAACCATCACCCCATATTTGGCTCATTCTTATTTTACCGTCAACAGTAATAAATTCCTCTGCATCCTCGTCAAAAAAAGCACCGGTTTTCAAATCTATATACTTAGTAAAAAGGCGTTCATGTTTAACATCACCACCGTCCCACGAAGAATAAAAAAAATAGCCTATGTCGCCAGAAAATGAAACTCCCTCAAACAACCAGTTTTCAGGAAACATTTCGGCAGCAATATATGAGTTTAGAGAAATTTGCTTTTTGCTTTTCCCATCAAAGGTTTGTATGATAACTTCATCACTTGTCCTACGAACAGCGACAATAGTATTATTATATGAATGAAAGACATTTACCTTACTCTCAACATTTTTATAAGGAATCCCTATTTCATATTTGTGACCTATTTTTTTTCTCTTTGTAGTTTTTTCTTGGGAATAGCATATTGATATAAGGAACAAAGCTGAAATAAGTAGAATAAAATTCTTCATATATTATCTTAAATGGGGTTAAAAAATAAGAGCGTAAAATAAAGAACTAAAACTGAATTTTGATAAAAAAACAGTTTTAGTTCTTTTGAAATTTTCAAGATGAAAATGTTATAGAATAATTATCGCTACCTATTGAGCGATTAAAAATTTACGTTGACTTCGTTTACCTTCGGAAATGACTGTTAAAATGTACATTCCGTTTGTTAATGAAGAAACCTCAATTGTGGTGTTGTTAGATTTCGGCTTTGCCTCAAATACCTTTTTTCCGGTAATTGAATATATTTCAATCTCTTCAATTTGTGAACTGTTTTGAACGAACAAAGTGTTTTTTGCAGGATTTGGATAAACAATTAATTGGTTATTTTCTAAATTATCCAGTCCTAAACTAATATTCACAGTAACTTCAAAAGGAGCACTCAAGCAACTATCTACAATATTAACAGCATAATAAGTAGTTTGATCTACTAAAATTGTTGATAATGGCAAAGAATTAGTGCCAGCCAAAGCATCTGCCTCAGTTGGGAACCAAGTAACATTTGAAGGAGTTACAATAATATCTGCTAAAGTTGCTCCATCATTAAAGGTTTGTACAGCATCCCCTGATGGTGTTGCTGGAGGTACACAAGGAGTTAAATTTAACCTACCAAAATAATCACTACCTGTATTATTGACCACAGTACTGGTTCCTGTTCCAGGGTTCAAAATCCTAACACCCGCAGCGCTAGAAACTAAAACATTACCATCTGATAAGGTAGCAACCCCTCGCAAAGAGCCCTCGTCATAATAATTTAAAATAGCACCCGTTGCGATATCAAATTCATAAAGCCCTTCTTGGTTCGTTGCTGTTCCAATAAACTCCGCTGCATAAATTGAATTACTTGTTGGGTTTAATTCTAATTGCTGAATAAAGGACAAAACACCCTCTTCTACAATATTACCCAAAACATTACCCGCATAATCTCTTCTTTCTATTTTTGCTCCGCCAGTTATGTATGATAAATAAACTTCATTGTTACCAACATTTAGTATATCAAAAACCGCAGCAGTGCCAGAGGTTAGAAAAAAACCAAGATTTGTACCTCCCGTACTAAATCGTACAATAGAATTTCCCGGAGCACCATTGTTTGTTCCTGCATTAGCGACCCATACTTCGCCGTTTACATTTTCAAGACCTTTTATATTATCTAATCCTGTGTCAATTGTGCTTTGGTACGTCCCTGTAAGATCAAAACGATCAATTCTATCATTTGATTGATCAGTTATCCAAATTTCATCTCCTACTTGAAGAATATCCTTAGGCCTGCCTGGGTTGAGGCTTGTAAGATCTATAAAACTTGGATCAACAATACTTCCATTTGTTGCATCCAGCAGTACAACCAAAGGGTCTTGTAAAACTGCAATCCTTTCTTGACCTGAAAGCGAATTTATGGTCAATAAAAAGAGTAAAAAGATAAATAAATTATTAAATAGTGTAGATGCTTTTTTCATAATAATAAGTTTAAACAGTTACAATATAGTTAATTAAATAATTAAAATGAAAATTAATATATTAAAGGCTATATATATATAGTGTTCAATACTTATTTAAGTAGTCATATTTGATTTATAAAACTATTGCTAACCACTATTTTTTTTTAAAAGAGTAAGAATTTTACAAATAGACAAAAAAAGAGACTGTTCTTGCGAACAGTCCCATCAGCTATAAACTCCCCAGTTTATATAGCATTAATTAATATGATGTAAAGATGGAACAGTATGGTCTGTTCTACAAGAGGATTTTTCCCCTTTTTCAGGGGTGTTTTTCCCCTTTTTTGTATTCTGATAATGGATATCCCCAAACCC
>NZ_JBPOFW010000011.1:0-26038 GCF_051252435.1 Patiriisocius sp.
CGCCTTGCTACGGAACCGTATGGCAGGTGGTGTGAGAGGGAGTTAGGGGGTGACCCCGCTCCCTACTCGATGTTCGCGTTGCTAACAAAAAAAGCCCAGTTAGCGGTAATCGGTTAGCAGTGATCGGGGGCCAGCATGATGGGGGACTTGGGTTGATGGAGCATAAAGTTCTCCTTCAGAGAACACATGGGTTGGATGGCGAGAGACAGGGATGTGGCTTTGCCTGTCCCTGTGCTTGGTATGAAATTCTCCTATAGAGAATGTAAGAATCGTATTCTAGTGAACTTTGCTAGAGGTAAGTTTTTGCTCTAGAGGTGTAAACGTCTTTAATTTTACTTAAGGTGATTTTTCCTTAGACTTCCAAACTCTGTGTTACTCTTCGACTTCGATGGCCACATCACCGTCTCATAGCGTCTTGATCTAGGAAATTCTTCTACTGAATCAAATCAAACGAACTTTTTTATGTGAAAGGATCTAAGTTTTAGGGGGCTTTAGATGGGAGTTGTTATGCATGTCGTTAGGTTTGTTTACTAGCTGATGATCGCGGCTTTAGGCCCCATGCGATTGCTATTAGGCATTCTGTGATCAATGCGATGGATTCGATCTGAAAGGGGAAGTCGATTAGTGCATGCAGCGAAATGATGACTAGGCCGATTGTCATGCCTTTTTGGTAATAGATTTCTTGTTTGCTGAATTTGCTTGGATTCCGAAGAATGTTTTTTAGGAGTAGAAATAGAGCTCCTCCATAGATGAAATATAATAAGGAGCCGCCTAACCAGCCCCACTCAACTAATGTCTGGAGGTGGTCATTGTGGGCGTAGAATTGGTGTGATTTCTCCTCTGCTTCTGTTTTGTAGTAGGGGTAAAGAGGGTAAAAGGAACCAGGGCCGAAGCCTAATGCTCCCCAGTCTGGATCTTGAATCATCTTGAGTTGAGTCTCGTTGATAGACTTTCTGGCTTCTATTGTATTGTAGTTCGATTCTTGAGCGTCAGCCCAACGATTAATAACCGTTCCTGCGACGGCGATACTGAGGATGAGGATTATCGCTGTCAAAGCTGTTAGGATGATATTTTTTTCGGTAGGGCTAGATCCAGGTAGGAGTTCACGGAATTGCCTAATAGTCTTCCAGCTTGCTGAATAGTTCCACGTCAACCATACTATAAGGGTGATAATGGTAAATACAGCTCCAGCTTTTGATCCTGATTGGATCGAGCCGCAGGCTATTAAAATATTACCAAATGCGATCGCGATTACTTTAGATGGCTTAGATTTACGAGATCTGATGCACTTTCTGGCAGTGGCAAGGAGGTGTGAGAGTCCTATCGCTAAAGATAAATTAAGTAGGCAACAGGCGATTGCTGGACTGCGATAGGTGCCAAAGAATAGTTGCCTGCTTGGGAAGCTGAAGGTGTCTAGCCAGTAAGAGCCAGTCGCTCCTGAGAGACGCTGAGAAATTCCTAATAGGGCTACTGCTACGGTAGTCCAGAAAATCGCTATAAGAATGGATTGGAATTTAAGGCGTTTGAAGTAAGTGAGAATTGCGATAGATAAGGTAGCTAACAGAGTCGGAATGATTGAGGTCAATCGATCAACCGCCTCAGATTGTGATATAGCGCCAGGTGAGTGAGGAAGTAGTTGGTCTTTATTGGGTAACAGCTGCCAACGGTGGTAAATATTATCTACTATCGAATCTTCAATAAAGATGAATTTATAATTAGCTAGCATCCATACGCCTTGGGTAATAATGGCGATGGTGACGAAGAGTAGTAATTTGAGCTGGACTGGGGCGCTCGATATTCTTGCGATGCTGCTAGGTAAGCTGATTATGAGAAATAAGTATAGGCTGATCAGCATTGGGTATCTCCAGCTGTCGTAGTAGGAACCAGCTATAAGGGGGCCAAGGCAAATGGTGATGACTAGTGAAATCAATGTGAATTGACGTTTATCCATGATGATGAGTGTGTTTTGAGGGTAGTTTTTGTGCAATTACTCTGCCGATCTTTGTAAACTTTTTAATCTAGCTCGCAACTAATATTTCATGAATGAAACTTGTTAAAAAAATCACGCTATATAAATTGACAGAAACTATATTTGTTATAATAGATGGTGTCGAAATTGCAATCTAACGCCATTGAAATTGATATGAAAAAAAATATAATGAATACTAGATTAAGTATATTAATGCTTATATGTGGAAGTCCGTTGTTCGCTGTAGGTGCAGACGTATTTAATCCGATAGAGCAAAGTGCCAATGATTTTCTTCTAGAAGGCTTTGGAGCTAAGCAAAAAGGGTTAAATTTATTTGAGAATTTTACCTATGGAATTAATTTGGAAGCAGAATACAATAATAATATCTTCCTTTCAAAAGATGATGAGGAATCTGACTTGATTTTAAGGTTTGGAGTTCCTCTTGAATTCTCTAGCGGGCCTGAAGATGATGAACAGCGTCTAGCTCTTTCTTATACACCTACTTATGAGGCGTATATGGATAATTCAGGACAGAGTAACTTAGAGCATAATTTTAATTTCTCAATGCTGAATACTCTCCCTAAAACAACGTTTAGAACCAATGTTTTTGCAGCTAAGTCGGAAAATGCAGATCGTTTTATTTCCGATACAGTATCTAAGACTCTCTATGGCCTGGATTTTGGAGTAGAGTATGACCTAACAGGCAAAACGACTCTTGATTTTGGTTTCGGAGTGAAGATTGATAAGTATGAGAAAGCTGCATTGTTTGATACCGAGCAATACGATGCTCGATTAGCGTGGTTGTATGAAATTGGGTCGAAGACTAAAGTTGGTCCTTATGTAGCAGCAGAGCGTGTGTTTGTTGATCGTAATGCTTCTCAGACTGGTTTGTCTCTCGGTGTTGATGCTGATTACAGTATCGGTGCTAAGACTACCTTGATCGGCTTCGTCGGTGTTGAGCGTAGAACCTTTTCAGGAGCAGGAAATACTCAGACTAATCCAGAGCTTGAACTTGCTGTTGAATACGAGCTCACAGGTAAAACCGATTTAAGCGCGAGTGTTTATAGCAGAGTGACGGCATCATTTAGTGATCCAGGTCTTGCGTATGATGCTACAGGTGGAGCGTTATCTTTAACCCATGCAGCAACTGATAAGTTGAAGCTTAAAGGAGCCCTCACTTATGAGTATGATGATTATTTTTCGGTAGACGGCACAGCTTTTAGTGCGAGAAATGCCGATTACTACACTTTCCGCATCGGTGCTGACCTAGAGGTCTCAGATGATCTAGCTGCTTCAGCTACACTATCCTACCTATTAAATGAGTCAGAAGACGCTTCACGTGAATCAAATGGCACGACATTTGCTCTAGGTTTAGAAAAGAAGTTCTAATTAACTATCTACTCACCTAATTATAACTAAATTATACTATATTACTATGAAATCTAAATTATCATTATTCACCATGGCTGCAATATGTGCAGCCTCCTCGTTGACTTTTGTTGATGTCGCAAATGCTCAGCAAGCTGTGGCTGCAGAGGCAGTTGACTCAACTTCTGTGAGTGTGGCTGTTCCTGCAGGATCGGCTCCCGTTACTTACACTTACAATGGTCAGACAGTGTCTATAGCCCCAGGTAGCAGTGCTGTTATCCCACCAGGTGCTGTAGGTGTTAGTTTGCCAGCAGGTGCAGCTGTTACCGCATCTACGACAAGAGCAGATGGAAGTTCTGCTGAAGTGGTGATTAATGTCACCTCTGCAGTCAGCTTAAGCTCTATTGCTCCAGCAGCTATTCAGGGTGCTGCGGCTTCACTTTCGCCATCTAGTGTCTCTGTTGTTAAGGCAGATGGATCGACTGTGGTGATTGATGTTACAGGCGGGACTTCCGTTGAGACGTCGTCTACAGGGGTAGTCACGACTACGACGGTAACAGTTGATGCTGACGGAAACTCAACTGTCACTGTAGTTTCTAAAAGCGCTACTGGTGCAGTACTGCAAACTTCAGTTACTACTACGAATGCCGCTACAGGTGTTGTATCAACTACTGTCACAGCGTCAGATGGATCTACTACCACGACACCAGGCACCCCTGCGGATGCAGCCGCAGCAGTAAATGCGGCAGTAAATGCTGTGTTAACTGATGTCGCTGGAGCTGCAAAAGATGCTGCTGCGATTAATGAGGCTGGCACAGATGGCAACTAACCAGTAAAGCCAAAGCTATGAACAACCCACTCCAGCTTATTCTTGCATATATCACGCTATTATCGATGGCGGTAGCGCAAGAGTCTTCGTATTTTCTACGCCTAGACGACCAGATAAAAATGGAAGTTTATATGGAAGAAGATCTGTTAACCGCTGCCCAGATAGGTAAATCAGGAGAAATCTCATTTCCGCTGATCGGTAGCGTTAAGCTACAGGGATTAACCGTTAAAGAGGCAGAAAATAAGATCAAAGATTTATACGGCAAAGATTACCTTGTGAATCCTAGGGTAAGTTTAAGTGTTGAGGATTATGCTGAGAAGTGGGTTATAGTGTCTGGCGATGTAAAGAGACCAGGTACGATTAATTTTCCTAAAGAAGGGCTACTAGATCTTGGTGCTGCGATAGCTCAAGCTGGTGGTCTGGGGGAAGATGCAGATCGTTCTAAGATTATTATCAGAACGATTAAAGGTGAGCTTAAAACGGCTTCTATGGATAAACATTCCACGCATACACTTACTCATGGTGACTCGGTGACTATTAGAAGATTATCTTTAAGTAAGTCCATTGTGACAGTGGCTGGCAATGTCAACTCTCCAGGTGCGATAGATTACCCAAAAGAAGGGAACCTTAATGTGCTCATCGCAATCGCTCTAGCAGGTGACTTCAGTGAAAAAGCAAATAAGAACTCTGTGGTTGTCTCTCGTGATGGCAGGCAGATCGGAATCGATCTTTCTAGCACTTCTTCAAGCTCTGGCAAAAACTTTAGTTTGCGGCCGGGCGATTTTGTTTTGGTGAAAGAAAACACGCTTAAGAGCTCAACAGTGACCATTGCTGGAAACGTGAATAAGCCTGGGACGGTGAGTTTTCCGAAACAAGGTGGTTTGGATATTGTGACTGCGATTGCGTTAGCCGGTGATTTTACTCGTATCGCCAATAAAAAAGAAGTAGCTGTCCGTCGTGACGGAGGCCAAGCTATTATCAGCATTAAAGATATTCAAGCAGGCAAACGTTCGATGTTTTATCTCAAACCTGGGGATATTGTTTTAGTGAAAGAAAGCCGATTCTAATAGCCTACTTTTCATTCTATTCTATATGAAATCCAGTGATTCAATCTAGTGACGCTATAACTTGTATTATAATGTATTATAGTTTATATTTATATTTTCGAGAGATGGTGCTTGATGTTGATCTAATATGAGATATCTATCCCTTCATCTCTCCCTAATGTTACCAATTTATAATGAAACAATCAACTGATCCATTCGGCGATTTCGAGGAATACGACGATGAAGACAAAGTGGCAAGCTCGTTCAAGAGCGGAGTAATAAAGCGCACGCTATCCAAATGGTGGCTTGCTGTGATTTTCTTAGTCTTAGGAGCCACAGCAGGATTGTATTATCAATCTACGAAACTTGATACAGTGACCGCTGTGGCTGTGATAGAGGTGAATCAAAAGGATATGAAGATCATCGGTGATGATCTAGAGACAGATCAAACTAAAGTAGACACACTCTTAGCTACGATTGTAGCCAAGATGTCTGGCCCTGAAGTGTTGAACGCTGTAGTGGCTGATCCAGTGGTACAGGCTATTACGGAGATGATTCCACCTAAAGCTAGCTTGAAGCCTGTCTACATGCGTAGTGAAGAGGAACTGACTTTCTCAACTGCAAATTCAGTTACAAAAGTTGAACTAGCTGAGTATATCACTAAATGTGCAGAGGTTTCTAATGAAAGGAATACAACACTCATTAGGGTAGCAGTCATCCATCCTAAAGAAAAGACGGCGAAAGTCATCGCCGATGCCTTTGCCCGTGTCTTTGTGCAAATGGAGTCTAACTTAAAGTCTGGCGGCAACAGTAAAGTGCGTGGAATTCTCGCCAAGGAGAGCAATGTATCTAAGGCGGACTTGCGAGAAGCTGAGAAATCTTTTCAAGTATACACTCAGGCTCTCGAATTAAGTAACAAAGTGAAGGAATCACGAGAAGAGGTAGTTCAGCTACGTCAGCGCTACAAATCTTTGCACCCCAAGCGTCAACATGCGGAAGGAGCTCATAAGGATCTTCTTACAAACTTCGCTCGTGAAATCAATCGAGTGGTTGTAGTGCCCTCAGAGCAAGAATACTGGGAAAGTATTGCGGCTGAATTGAAAGCTTTAGAAGTAGTCATGACACAAGACGACGAAGAGAGTTATACAGCGGCAGATGATTGGTTTGCACTTGCTCAGAGCTCACTGTCAGCGCGCTCATCTTTCCTGAAAACTACCGTTGATCAACAATCTGCTTCGTATCAAGCCACTACGCAGCGTCTCGCGGAGCTAGGAATGGCGCAACAAAATACCTTTGATGACCTTAAGATAGTCGAGAAAGCATATTTAACCCCTAGCGGAAGAAAGATAATACCATTTGCAGGGGCTATAGTTGGCTTAATGTGTGGTGTAGGAATTGCCTACTTTCTAGCGATGCTAGATTACAAGATCCATGATGTGCAAACTGGAGAAGAAGTGTCAGGGTTAAGCTGCTTAGCAGCTGTGATGCAGGACTCGAAATTTGGTAGACCAACCAATGGTGTATGGAATTCATTGTTAATATCGGATCCATCCTCTATGAATGCTGAGGCCTTACGTAACCTACGCACCTCTATTGTGCTATTAGGGAAGAAAGAGCGCCATCAATCGATTCTCTTTTGCAGTGCTGCCCCGTCAGAGGGCAAAACTTCGGTTTCCGTGGAAACTGCCGCAGCTTTTGCCTTAAACAAGGAGAAGACAGTGATCATTGATTTGGATCTAAGGAAACCTAAGGTTAGTGGCATGTTTACCCAGCTTGATGCAAGTATCGGCATTGTTGATGTGCTCTCTGGTCAGAAACCTCTTGAAAGTGTGATTCAGTCATCCTCGATTGAAAACCTGGATGTGATTCTCTCGGGAGCTAAAGTACCAAATCCTGCGGAGCTACTCCATGAAGAGGAACTTAGTGCGTTGATAGCTAAGTTGAAACAGAGCTATGACAGAATTATCATCGACAGTGCCCCAGTCTTGCCGGTGAGTGATACGCGTGTGATTGCCAAATTTGTAGACGATACGATTCTAGTGGCATTGGCGCATAAGACTCCAGGGGGTGCCATGATACGAGCAAAAGAACTATTATCGAAGAGTGGCGGAAGTCTCGCAGGCTTTGTCATTAACGGCATCAAATCTAAAGCAAAGGGCTACGGATACTATGGATACAAGGGCTACGGTGAATATGGTGAATCTTATTCGGATGGAAACAAATAAGTCACAACCCAATGGCTGACCGTCACTATTCAGATATGTAATCAAAGAATCAAAGAATCAAAAAATAAACGATATACCTTCCATGTAGATCAATAGATCTACCTTAGGAAATTTCTCCCCAGCCAATAAGTCGACCATTCCTCGGCGGCACCTCTAAGTTCTACGAATTTAGTCTTAACGGAATACCTCCTAATCCTCCTATCAGACGCAATGGTGATAACTCACAATGATTGTCAGAATTTAAAGGTTTTTTCCTAGGAGGGAAATCGACCAAGGGCGGCAGCGTAACAAGCTGTAATGGTTACTATAAGCTAACAAGTTCAGATGCTGGTGAACTGGTTCCATAAATGACTACGGTCTTAGCCTAGCTCCTTGGGCGATATCGGCGTTTAAGATCTACCTGCGCAGTAGCATGAAATAGCTGCCAGTTTATAGAAAAATTCTCTAACATTAATAACGAACAAAACTAGAAAGATAATATGAAAATTTGCTGTATTGGAGCCGGATATGTCGGTGGGCCTACCATGGCCATGATCGCCCACAAGAGTGACAAACACATTGTTACCGTGGTGGATATTAATCAAGCACGCATCGATGCCTGGAATTCAGACACCTTACCGATCTTTGAACCTGGTCTCGATGAGATCGTCAAGCAGGCACGCGGCAAGAATTTGTTCTTCAGCACTGAGGTAGATACCGCTATACGTGAAGCAGATATCATTTTCATCTCAGTCAATACGCCTACCAAGACCTACGGTATGGGAGTCGGCCGTGCTGCCGATCTTACCTTTATCGAGAAATGCGCCCGACAAATTGCTGCCGTCGCTGAAGATGATAAAATCGTCGTCGAGAAGTCCACCCTGCCAGTGCGCACCGCGGCATCGATCAAACGCATCTTGGAAGCCAACTCCAACGGACGTAATTTCCAAATTCTTTCTAACCCAGAATTCCTCGCTGAGGGCACAGCCGTCTCCGACCTTGAAAACCCGGACCGCGTATTGATCGGTGGTGATCAGACACCTGCTGGACTCGAAGCCATTCAAACTCTTGTCGATGTCTACGCTGAGTGGGTTCCCCGTGAGAAAATCCTGACCACGAACTTGTGGTCGTCCGAGCTTTCTAAGCTCACTGCCAATGCCTTCTTGGCACAGCGAATCTCTTCTATCAATGCGATTTCCGCCCTGTGCGAGGCTACTGGAGCCAATGTCGATGAAGTCGCGCATGCTGTCGGCACTGACAGTCGCATTGGACCCAAGTTCCTCAAGTCATCCGTTGGTTTTGGCGGATCTTGTTTCCAAAAGGACATTTTAAATCTGGTGTATCTCTGCGAACACTTCGGTCTACCAGAAGTGGCAAAGTACTGGAATGGTGTCATCGAAATGAACGATTACCAAAAACGCCGTTTCGGCAGCAGAGTTATTTCATCGATGTTCAATACAGTCGCTGGCAAGAAGATTGCCGTGCTCGGTTTTGCCTTCAAGAAAGATACCAATGACACCCGTGAATCCGCTGCCATCTATGTCTGTAAGGACCTGCTAGGTGAAAACGCTGAGCTGACAATTTACGATCCAGAAGTCTCCGAAAGCCAAATCCGCTATGATCTAGACCTCAGTGCTGAAGACACATCGGTCACCGTCTGTGACGATGCTTACACTGCAACCAAGGACGCACATGCGATTTTGATTCTCACCGAGTGGGATGAATTCAAAGCCCTCGATTTCCAACGCATCCACGATGGCATGGAGTTGCCTGCTTTCCTCTTTGATGGCCGCAACCTGCTCGATCTCGAAGCGCTACGTAAAATCGGTTTTGAAGCCACAGGTATTGGGCAAGGTGAATAGGAGAATTACTCTATAGCTTTTTATTGAGAATTCCAATCCATGAGTAATTGACCTGTTAAGTAACTGAGTAAAAAAGTAACGGGGAGCAATTGATTGCATCGACTGCAAGTGATGAATTTAAGTATTCTTAAGCAAACCTAAAATTACTGTTATAATCTATAATATATACCATTCATGAAAGTAATAGAAGGGGACTCCACGCACAAAAATCTGGTAACGGATGAGGTTGTGGATATGGCGGATCTTAAGAAGAAATCAATACGAGGTGGCATGCTTACGATGGCCTCGCAGAGTGCCTCCATTGGGATACAGCTTATCTCCACAGTAGTTCTGGCACGTATTTTGTCACCCGAAGATTATGGTGTTATGGCGATGGTGATGGCTGTTACGGCGTTTGCTGGCTTATTTCGCGATTTGGGGCTGTCTTCAGCAGCCATTCAGAAAAAGGATCTGACAAAGGCGCAGCAAAGTAACTTGTTTTGGCTAAATGTTGCAATGGGGTTAATATTGACGATCATTGTAGCTTCGTTATCACCTCTTGTGGTTTGGTTTTACGGTAAGCCAGACTTGTTATGGGTCACGGTAACACTTTCTGCAAGTTTTCTCATAGGCTCGCTTGGCACGCAGCACGGCGCACGACTGGTCCGTAATATGCAGTTTGGACGGAAAGCCGTCGCTACCATCATAGGAGCTTTAGTTACGCTTGTTACGTCAGTGCTGTTAGCTCTTTATGAGTTTTCCTATTGGTCTTTAGTCTGGGGAAACCTAGCGGGAGCTCTAGCTACTACGGTGTTGTTATTTATTATGTCACCATTTAGGCCTGGATGGTATACACGAGGAGCGGGGATTAAGTCGATGCTTGGATTTGGTGCCAATGTGACAGCTTTTGATCTGGTGAACTATTTCCATAGGAATCTGGATAAAGTATTAATCGGTAAATTTCTGGGATCTGAAATGCTGGGTTTGTATTCTCGAGCATATCAACTGTTAATGCTACCCATTACTGCGATACGAAACCCGATCAATGCAGTCGCTTTTCCTGCAATGAGTCGCCTTAAAGAACAACCGGAAGACTATAAGAAATACTATCGAAAGATTACTCATTTGATGGCATTGGGTTCAATGCCCCTTACTGCGTTCCTTTTCATATCGGCAGCACCCTTAATTGAATTGACATTGGGTAAGGAATGGAGTGGGGTAACACCAATTTTCTCACTGCTTGCTATCACTGGATTCATTCAACCTGTCGCTGGATTGCGTGGTAATGTGTTGTTGTCGTGTGGACATGGTCAGCGTTACTTACTCTGGGGGATTTTTAATGCAGTGTGTGTCTGTGTAGGTTTTTTGATTGGTATAAGATGGGGCGTAATCGGGATTGCGACTTCGTATGCAATCGTCAACTACATAACACTCTACCCATCGTTGCTATTTGCATTCAAAAATACACCGTTAAGTCCACGTGACTTTTTCGGGCCGATATTAGTTCCAGTATTCGCAAGTATAGTCGCTGCTTTGGTGTCACAGTTTCTTTCAACCCGTGGAGGAGTCCATGAATTAAAACCTTTTGCCCAATTGTCTTTAATTGGATTCGTTTTTGCGACGTTATATCTAATCACCAGTGCGATTTTTGCGTCAGGGAGGGCTTCAATAATGCAGCTTTATAGAGTTCTGGTTCAGTTGAAGCAAAGACAAGCATAAAAAATATTTACATTAAACCATCATGCTCAAAATTATACCAATACAGACTTTGCCCATCCGCGTAATTCGTGGTGTATTTCTTCGGATAAGATCGTACTCTGCTGCGATCGCAGTAAGAAATAACATCTGGGCAAAGCTTCACTACACATTGATCAACTGTTCGTTCAATCGCGAGCAACATTCCTTCCTCGCGGGTCGTTCAGCCTACTATCGTTCGTTAAAAAAGCCCGAGGGAACTATGGCTCTTCTTCGACGCAACGTGCATAGGTTGGAAAAGGGCATTTTGATGAAGCCTCGTCGTATTCCTTTTGCACTGGATTACATTGGGGAAACGTTGGATGCCTACATCACTGGCTCAGAAGCCCAGAATGATGGTGGTGTTGATCCCGTCGAGCTTCAATGGGGTAATGACGTTCTATCCAAGTACTTTGACATTCATAGCGGTGTGGAAGTATTGAAAAGTGAGCAGCAACGTTTCAAGCCCTTCTGTCAAAATTCTTCACAAACGGAAAGCCGGACGCCATATCTCAGGGATTTATCAAATACGCCTCCAGTTACATTTGAAGCACTACGTGCACTCGCGAAACAACGGCGATCTGTCCGATGGTTTCTACCGAAATCAGTTGAGCGAGACCTCCTCGACAGGGCTCTAGAAGTGGCCGTCCAAGCACCAAGTGCGTGCAACCGTCAACCATTCATGTTCCGTTTTTTTGATGACCCCGAACTTGTTCAAAAGTTGATTAATATACCGTTCGGATTAGCTGGATATGGACATCAAGTTCCTACTGTTGCTGTAGTTACTGGTCAACAACGTCATTATTTTGAGGAGCGAGATCGCCACCTGATTTACATCGATGCGTCTCTAGCAGTGATGGGGTTCATTTTGTCGCTCGAAACACTTGGTCTATCATCGTGTTGTGTGAACTGGCCGGATATTGAAGAAAAAGAAAAGAAAATGGCTGATTTGCTCCAACTTGATCCGGACGAACGGCCAGTAATGCTGATCGCGCTGGGCTATCCTGATCCTGAAGGCATGGTAGCGAATTCTACAAAAAAATCATTATCGCAGCTGCGAACTTACAATTTCGAATGAAGGCTATCAGCAATAGTAATACACGGAATTGAAACCATCAATTTTCGAGGATTGTTGTTATTGTTGGGAAATTAAAAGCTTTTGCTAATACGAGAGAAAAACGCCTCATTCTGTGCGATAACTTTCATGTATGGCGTAGAAACGATTGGTTTGAGCCACAGGCCTATTAGAGGCCTGATATTTTCGATTAGAAAATAAAATAGAGAAGATTCTAGATGAACAAGAATGTGAACGAAGCATCATGTTGAATTCAGTTGGGTAAATCTACTGAGGGAATTTCGCATTCACATAAAAAGTTACTGGGAAAAAAATAAGAAAACATTATTAAATATAATTAAACATGAAGATTCAAGTAGAAGGTATAGGTTTTCCAAATAAAGGAGCTGAGTTAATGCTTTACGCTGTGGCGCAGCAATTTCAAGCTCATTATGGGCATGAAGTAGATGTCTGTTGTTATCCGAGGCAAGGATATAGGTCGAGTTATAGATTATTGGGTTATCAAAACATTTCGCAATTAGGACATTTTACCGTGAAGGGTTTTGAACTTGATAAGTTGATCAATTTGTTACCTTACAAACTTCTTGATACTTTTGGTATTACTAAAACGAGAGATGTAGATATTGTTATTGATGCGTCGGGTTTACGTTATACAGATAAATGGGGAGCTAATATAGCCCGCAAAGTTGCTAAGCGTTACAAAGCTTACAGAGCTCAAGGTAAGAAAATCATCATGCTTCCCCAGGCTTTTGGGCCTTTTGAAAACAAGGAAGTAGCTGAAGCTGTAAGCGAGATTGTGGGTGTCGCTGAAATCTGCTATGCTAGGGAGGAGGTGTCCGCTGAGCATCTAAGGTCGATTGTCGATGCCCCATCTAAAGTGGAAGTGGCACCGGATTTCACCAATTTAATCTCTGGTTATAAAAATTCGCCAATCGCTGAGAAATATACAGGTTATGTCGTTGTTATTCCTAATGGGAGAATGTTCGATAAAACCAGTGCTGCTGTCTCAGCAATATACTACGAATACTTATGTAATTTTGTGAATAACTGTAAGAATAGGGGAGAGAAGGTACTGATTTTAAATCATGAAGGAGAGCCTGATCATGAACTGTGTTTGAAGTTAGCAAAGGATTGTAGCGTGACAGATGTATTTTCTACATGGGACCCGATATTGATTAAAACAATTATTGGCAAAGGCAAGTATGTCATGTCATCACGGTTTCATGGCTGTGTTAGTGCTCTATCACAAGGTGTACCTGTCATTGCTACCTCGTGGAATCATAAATACGAGATGCTACTAACGGAATACGGTCTTTCAAAAAATGTTGAAAGCTTGCAAACCGCGAAGGTTGATGAAAGTATGATTTATCGATGCGAGGATGATACAGTGGTTGCTAATATTCAGAGAGTCGCATTGGAAATGAAGGATCGATCCAAAGCGATGTGGCAGCAGGTATTTTCCGAGTTATGATTGCGATAGTAATTCCTTGTTACAAGAGATTAAAGTGTTTGCAGAGTCTATTAAGTAGTCTAGAGCTTGCAAATTACAATGGTAGCACAAGTGGTGCTGACCTTGTCTTCAGTGTGGACTATTCTGGCCAAGAGGATGTGGCTGATTTTGTTCAGAAATATCAATGGCCTTTTGGTGAAAAACGCGTTGTTCTGCATGAAGAAAATATTGGGCTTAGGCAAAATGTATTATTCTGCGGCGACTTAACGGCTGACTATGAGGGTGTTATAGTGTTAGAGGATGACCTTACTGTTGCTCCGGGTTTTTATGATTATATTTTGGCTGCCGCGGAGAAATTTGCTGAAGATAGCACAGTGGCGCAGTTAGCCCTGTATTCTTATGCCTATGATGAGCTACAAATGGATCGGTTCTTTCCTCTTAAGAACGAAGCTGATGGCTATCTGCTACAATGGGCTTGTTCATGGGGGCAATATTGGTCACGTCAGCAATGGAGGCGCTTTAGAGAGTGGTATGATACTTCGAGTGAAGAGACTTTGCAACATGCCAACATACCCAAATATGTGAAACAATGGCCTGAGAGTTCCTGGAAGAAGTATTTTATAGCTTATTTGTCGGATACCCAGCGCTATGTGTATTATCCTCACGTTGCTTTTACAACAAATATGGGAGTGAATGGAGTAAACCATTCTGGAAATATGGTGCCAGTGACACAAGTGGCATTAAGCTATGATCATAAACCTTCTAAAGAATTCAAGTTTAGGGGGGGGATCATGCCCGCGTATGACTGTTTTTATCAGCCCAAGCCTGAATACTTGAACTCTTTATTACCTGAGCTTGAGTCTTATGACTATGTAGTTAATCTGTCAGGTCTCAAGCCACAAGATTTGGATTCAAAAAAATATTTATTATGTAGAGGGAGGAAACAAAATTCGGTAATGAATTTTGCAGATAATTTTTACCCTCTCGAACTAAACTTGATTTATGGTAGAGATGGTGAAGGTATTCAGCTCATACGTGTTGAGAATTATTCATGCGATTGTTCTTGGGAAGAAGAAAGTAGGACCGCCTACTGGATGCAGAGAATGTACCCATCAACATTAGCAGATTTAAAAAATACGTTAAAAAGGTGTTTATCTATAATTATTAGAAGGGTGAAGAAATTATGAGTTTGTTAGTTTTTGAGCCTGATCTGAGAGGACATCGCTTGGAGTATATGCATCATCTATACGAGGGGTATTGTAAGGCGGGGAATCTTGATGATATTTGTTTTGTCGTAGGTAATGAGTTTAACCCTAAGCAAGGAGGCTTGATATGGGAAAGTATTGATCTGGCACGAATAGTTATACTCTCGGCTGAGGAAACCGCTTTATTCCAATTAGGCGCTACCTCACACCTACGGAAAAAGAAGCGCATAGTGGATGCTTATATTAGACAAGAAAATGCAAGTTCCCTTTTTTTGATATCTTTGATGTATTTTATGCCACTTATCGTTCTTTTGGGAGTTAAAGCACGTGTGAGCGGAGTAATCTATAATATTCACACGAGAACTGAAGAAGGCATTATCTATAAGTTAAGAGGCTTATTAACCTTTTTAGCTCTTAGGCTGCGGCCCTGCGTAAAGTCACTATTTTTGCTTAACGATCTTAGGTCGGCTGATTGGTTCAACCGCATCTTTATTACCAAAAAGTTTCAATTTCTACCTGATCCTTTTATACCTATCAAAGTGCGAGATGTAGAAAATATTAAGGACTTTAAAGGAATCACCTTATTACATTTTGGTGGGTTGACCCAGCGTAAAGGGACCCTAGAGGTTTTGAAGTTAGCCGAAAAGTTATTCAAAACACAACCAGGGAAGTATCGCATTATTCTTGCTGGTAGCGTCTATCCCGATATCAAGAAGGAGGTCTATGCTGGATTTGATCAGCTTAAAGATATTGGTGCAATTAAACTCTTTGATGAATTTTGCAGTTATGCCCAGTTAGGTTATTTTTGTTCTATTTCTGACTTTATTTTAGCACCCTACCAGAATGTAGGTCAAAGTAGTGGAATGTTGGGCTTTGCGGCACAATTTGGTAAGCCTGTAGTAGCTCCGAGTGAGGGTTTACTTGGTGAATTGGTAAAAAAGAATAGTCTTGGGTATACCTTAGAGGGGATTAATGCTGACAAAATGCAAATATTTTTAAATGATTACGAGAAGGGCTCCAAGGCATATTATGTGAAAAATGATTACCTTGATATTTCTAGTCCAGATAGTTTTTACAAACAGGTCAGAGATTATGTGACAGCAGCGAAAGGGAGGGGTGAATGAACGTTCCAAGTAAGGTTGGATTTTGGAAGAAAATGATAATTTTCTTTCTTTTAGGGTTTGTTGCATTGTCGTCTTTTGTGAATGATGTAATTATTCAATATACTTCTGTCAGTGTGATGGAAGTATGTTTTTTACCTGTATTATATATTTATCGAAATCAAATCATGCAGAACTGGCGTGAATTGGTAAAAAACGATGGGTTTTATTTAATCATTGCAGGTGCTGCTTTGCTTGCTCTAGGTATGCTTGGAATTGTGGTTGAAGGCGGTAATGTTAGAGGTGTTCTTGGCTCTATAAGGGGTTATTTATACATAGCAGTATTATCTCTCTATTTTAGACGGTTTAGATTGCCAAGTTTGTATGTCTTGTTGGCGCTAGCTATGGGAGCTCTTTTTGGTGACCTATTACTTATGTTAAAAGGCACTTTTGGAGGTGCGCTTTTTAAATCTGGTCATGATTTCATTTACAAAACTAATCTGATGGCCCTTTATATTGCTGTTACATGTGCTGTCTTGAAAAGGAATATTGTGTTGTTGTTACTAGTTGCTGTGTTAACTGTCGGAATTACTATCATTGGAGCATTTAGGATTAATATAGCCGTGATGCTAGTGGCTCTGCTTGGTGCATTGTGCGTTGTTCTGAAAGGAAAGAGTATTTCAAGCATTATTAGTTTGTTGCTAGGACTTACTGTCGCAGGCATTTCTGGAGTCTTCACTTTTAGTCAACTATTAAAAAGTGGGATTCTACCAAAGTGGGGTATTTTTAGGATTGTCGATCGCACAAATGCTTTTTTTGAAGGGGATTTGGACGCCAGTCAGGATGATATACGCTTTAATAGTTGGAAACTTCTGTATACTAATGAATCTGATTACTTATTGCCTCAAGGAATGATAGTTAAAAATGAGGGCGGAGGGTATAATGACCTTCCTTTACATGAACTTTTCATCGTGTTTTCAATGCCAGTTGCTATTGGAATCTTATTTTTTGTGTTATATAAATCTCTAGCATTTTGTAGGAATTGGTTGACTGGTCAGGTCTATGGATCAGATCTTGCTGTGTTAGGTTTTTCTGTATTAGTGATTTTATTTATGTTTCTAAATGGTAGATTTCTATATATTCCTGCAGAATCTATATTATTCGGCCTGTTCTTCGGTAGAATGATCGCATCTAGGAGAACTAAAACTTAAGTTATGAAAGTTGCTATAGTATATCACTACTTTGCACACTACCGCGAGCCTGTCCTTAGCGAATTGTGCGATGAGTTAAGAGATGTTGCGGAGTTGGCATTGATCTCAGGAGATAAGGCAGAGTTTCCCAATCTGAAAATATTAGATCTGACGGAACTCGAGGCTCAAGGGTGCTATGTTCACCGTGTTGAGAATAAATGGAGGGGCCTTTGGTTGTGGCAGAAAGGGCTGTTGAGCCATTTGAACCAAGAGAAATATGATGCGGTGATTTTCTTGGGGCAATTTAATTTCTTAAGCACGTGGTGTGCTGTTCCCGTTGTGAAGCGACACGGGGGTAAGGTGTTTTTCTGGACACATGGGGTCTACGGCAATGAAGGGAAATTTAAATTATGGCTACGTGAGTCTTTTTATCGATGGGCTGATGGTTTATTGCTTTACGGGCATTACTCTAGAAAGTTGCTCGAGAAGCGTGGGTTTGCTTCTGAACGCTTAAACGTGATTTACAATAGTCTAGATTATAGGGTGCAATTAGAATTGCGTAAGAAGATAGAAGGAGACTGTGAGCAGATCCCTAATAGAACAGAGTTTAAAAATCTTGAAAGACCCTATTTGATTTTTGTGGGAAGACTTACTGCGGTAAAGAGCCTAGACATGCTGGTAAATTCTGTTTTCGAACTCAGAAAAAAAGGGAAAAACATAGCATGCCTCTTTGTTGGAGATGGCCCAGAGTTAGATGCTTTAGAGCAGCAAGTGAGTCGTTTAGATATTCATGATTTTGTTGAGTTTCATGGGGCGTGTCATGATGAGGAGCTGTTGGCACGAATGATATATCATGCTGCGGTTTGTGTTGCCCCTGGGAATGTTGGGTTAACAGCAATGCATTCATTGGTGTATGGAACTCCTGTCATTACGCATGATGAGTCTAAATCCCAAATGCCAGAGTTTGAATCGATTACAGCTAATGTGAACGGCGATTTTTATAGGCGTGGAGATCAAGAGGATTTAACCTGCATGATTGATAAATGGCTGGCTAGGTGTGAGATGAATAGGTGTGAGGTGCGTAGAGAGTGTTATAAACCTATTGATGAAGATTATAATCCGATGAATCAGGCAAAAATTATTAAGGACGTACTAGATAGGAGCCTTTCATGTTAGCTAAAATTGTTCGATCAAGTGAAGGCTTCTATATGTTTGTCCGGAGTGTCTTGATGGTATATATTCGTATTCGCTACAATCTTCATGGTGTGGCTCTTAGCTGCCGAGTCATAGCACCTAGTAATGTGTCTAAAGATTTCGAATTAGGAGAGTTTTCTCTTTTAAGCCGGGGAGCTGATATCTGTATGAAAGTGAAGGCTGGAAATTACGTGATGATTGCTCCGAATGTGACAATTGCTGGAGCTGATCACAAGTATGATCAAGTGGGGGTTCCAATGTATTTTTCTGGGAGGCCTGAAATGCCAGAGACGATTATTGAAGATGATGTGTGGATCGGAACAAATGTCTCCATTCGTGCTGGTGTTACAATAGGCAGGGGGGCGATAATTGGTATGGGGTCCTTAGTACTCAAGGATGTGGAGCCGTATTCCATCGTGGGTGGCGTTCCAGCTAGATTTATTAAGAAACGATTTGGCGATGAAGAGATAAAAAAGCACGATTTAATGCTCAAGAAACCTCCGCACCGTGGAGGCAAATTTTGTGCAATAAGATAAAAAATTAGGTCATCGTAATATAAGATATGCACTATTTAGCAAAAACGCTACAAGGCATCCTTCGTGCTGTGTGGTATTAAGCATGAAGTGTAACGTAAGATATAAGGTTTAATGCTCTATGGTGTGTAAGAGTGGATCTAAAAATTGTTTAAACAGGCGATAGTGTGTGTAAGATTATACTCTACTGGGTGAACTTACGGGAGTAGTCTTGTGAGCAAGCCTGTAAATTATCCATAGGTTAACGTTTTGTCATTTAAATTCCAAGTTTCAAATATCTGGAAGAGCGGTGGCATGAGGCCCCTACTTCGGTAGGGCTACGCAAACCAGCTTACCTCCTCCTAGTGAGATATCCATCTTTAATCCTAATTTTCAATACTAAATTAACATGAAACGAATCTTTATCTCAGGTTGTTACGATATCCTTCACGCAGGTCATATCCAATTTTTCGAGGAGGCCCGTGCGCTGGGCGACCATCTTACGGTTAGCTTTGCATCTGAGGATGTGCTGTGGCATCACAAACAACGTCGGTCATCCATTCCTGATGAGCACAAAAAAGCGGTGCTCGAAGGCTTGAAGATGGTGGACGAGGTGATCATAGGCTCGGATCATGATCTCGGGCTCGATTTCAAAACATACTTTCTGGAGGCAAAACCAGACATCCTCGCTGTCACCGAGGACGATCAATACGGCGACATTAAACGTGCACTGTGCGATCAAGTCGGTTGCATCTATTGGGTGCTGCCCAAGACTCCGCCGAAATTCGATCCTGTGTCGACCTCGGGTATCGTCAAGTGGGTTAAGGCTCCGACTGAATCTCCGTTGCGTGTCGACTTCGCTGGCGGATGGCTAGACGTGCCGCGTCACGCTCGTGAAGGAGCTTATATTGTCAACTGTGCTATTTCGCCTCTGGTCAGCTTGCGCGATTGGAAATACGAAAAGCGTTCGGGTCTTGGAGGCAGTGGAGCCTGGGCGCTGCTGAATGGCGAAGACGGTGTGGATGCGGAGCTTGATCTAGGGGTAGGCTGGCAAGACCCAGCTGTCATTCGCGAAACGGGCCTCTGTGTCTGGCGTAGTGGACAACGACCCTGCCTAGATTTTAAACGGAATGGCGATATGTTAGCGGGCAAAATGGCTATCCTCTGGACCCACGGTGAACACGATACCCCAAGCTTCGCCGACAACGAACGCGACTACGACACCATTGAGCGCTCCGCCCAGCTTGCACGTGAGGGTGTTCTTAACGAGGACATTCACCAACTTGCCAAAGGCATCCAAGTTTACCACGAGGTTCAGCTTCAAGAAGGTATGGAACCTCTGCCTGAAATCGAGGGAAGCCTAGGCAGAAAATACTGTGGGGGAGGTCATGGCGGCTATGCGCTCTATCTTTTCGAATCTGAATCAGCACGGAAAACAGCACTCGAAAATAATGCCGATCTCAAGTCTGTAGAACCCTACTGTATTTGAGTTTTTAGGAGTTTAGTTGCAGGGAGGTAGAGGGAACTTACTCTCTAGAATTTCCTGTGCCGCGTATTCTGTGCATTCGTTTTTTTTAAATATGAAAATTACAATTATTTCGATTTGTTATAATTCAGGCGAGATGTTGTGGATAAATCTTATTCAGGAGCGGCTCGCTTGAGCTGAAGTAGCAAAGATAATGATTAAATGTTACAGCTAGGTAAGGAGTGTGGAAGATAAACCAGCTTGTGTGGGTTATTGAGGAGGAAATGATTTCCTGAGCCTTGATTAGATCAAGCATCGGTCACATATTAACGTGCTACAAGTGGACTAATATTACAAGTTCTGTTTAAGTTACTTGTTTTAAGCTAGATGTCGACGTGATGTCGACGTGATGTCGACGTGATGGCGCCGCTTGGGGGAATGAATTACTCCGATCAATAGATCACTATTATTTATAATCGGAGAGTGAGTAGGATAGACGTGCACTAGGGAGAAAATATTTTTTTAGCTCAAAGTAAAATGAAATTATTTAAAAGTATTGATAAATTATATGTGTAAATTAATTGTGGTCTCAGAATTGTATTATCCTGAGCAGAATGCGACAGGATATTTTTTAACAGGAATTGCCGAAGGTCTTGCCGAATCAGGTCGAGAGGTTTCAGTTCTCTGTGCTCAGCCAACTTACAATCAGCGAGGCATTAAGGCTCCTGCGGAAGAGATACGGAATGGAGTGAAGATTCGGAGAGTTAAGTCGGTGGTATGTAATCCTCGCAAAATTCTAGGTAAGATAATTAATATCTTATCTGTAAGTGTAGGTTTGTTTTACGCAGGTCTACGCACAGTGAAGAGGGGTGACGAGATTCTGGTGGTGACCAATCCACCGATGGCTCCCTATCTCCTCTGGCTAGTGGCTCGATTGAAGGGTGCTAAGTTTTGCTTGCTGGTTCATGATGTATATCCAGATGTTTTTGTTCCTCTTGGGATGATGCGTCAAGGAGGCCTTCCGTTTAGATTATTTAATTTCATTAACTCGAAGCTCTACCGCTCATCAGATCATATTGTGACTCTTGGTCGGGATATGAAAGAATTGGTAGATTCTAAACTTTGTCGCGAAGGAAGCCCTCCAGTTTCCATTATTCCGAATTGGGGAGAAGTGAATGAGATACAGCCGCAAAAGAAATCTGAGTCAGTGTTACTAAGATCTTTGGGTTTACAGAATAAAAAGTTTATTGCTCTTTATTCTGGGAATCATGGAAGAACACACAATTTGCCAGAGTGGGCTGATATTGCAGAACATCTCGGCAATAAAGACATCAATTTTTTGTTTGTAGGTGAGGGCAGCGGCAAAGCTGCATTGGAAAGAAAAGCAAAAGAGCTCGATCTTTCGAATATCATGTTCAATGGATTTCTTGATCGTTCTGAACTTGCGGATAGTTTAAATTCTGGAGATGTAGGTTTAATCTCTTTTAATCCGGGCATGGAAGGGGTTTCTGTGCCTTCAAGGCTCTACAACTTATTAGCAGCGGGAACACCTATACTAGCAGTGTGTGGAAAGGATTCGGAACTTGCAAAGGTAGTATTGGAGGAAGATGCAGGATGGGTAATCGAACCTGGAGATTCACAAGCTATTGCGTCTCTTTTATTGGAGATTTCCAGTGATTTAGAGGAACTCGCAATAAAAGGCAAAAATGCTCGACGTGCGGCGGTTAAAAAGTATTCGAGACAGGCGGTGATTGAAAAGTATGAAAAGTTATTAAATGAATTAAACAAATGAAAAAAATTATTATTTTAGGAGGAAGCGGGTTTATTGGATCTCGGCTAACTGGTGAACTGTTGAAGTCAGGGCATGAGGTGGTCATAGGTGATATTGTAAAAAGTGAGAAATATCCTGAGTTATGGATAAATTGCGACATCTGTGATAAATCGCAGTTACTGAGTGTCTGTGCGGGTGGTGATACGATCATCAATCTCGCTGCAGAGCATCGTGATGATGTCAGACCACTTTCACTTTATGAGAAAGTAAACGTTGAGGGCTCTAGGTTGGTCTGTGAGGCTGCCGCCGAACTCGGGATTAAACAGATTCATTTTACAAGTTCAGTGGCTATTTATGGCTTCCCTGATTCTCCGTACGATGAAGATGGACCACGTAAACCATTCAATGAATACGGACGAACCAAGTTGCTTGCTGAGGATGTGTATAATCAGTGGCTTGCCGATGATTCTAGCCGCTCAATATTTATCCTTCGACCTACAGTGGTTTTCGGCGAAGGAAATAGAGGAAACGTGTTCAATCTCTTGAAGCAGTTGGCTTCAGGTAAATTCATGATGATCGGCTCAGGAAAAAATAAAAAATCGATGGCTTACGTCGGCAATATTGTTGCATTCCTCGAATGGGGATTGAATGTTGACGCAGGGAATCACACTTATAACTATATTGATAAGCCAGATTTTAGTATGAATGAACTAGTGGCTAACGTGAACGGGACAATGGAGCGCAAAGCAAGCTCATCTATTAAAATTCCATTCGTGTTCGGCTGGTGCGGAGGATTATTCTTCGACATCATCGCTGGACTTACTGGAAAGAAGTTTCCGATTAGCAGGATCCGCGTCCGTAAATTCTGTGCTGAAACTGTGTTTAGCTCTGAAAAGATGCAGACTTCAGGTTTTAAGCCTCCTTATGTATTAGGAGATGCTCTGCGCTCTACTGTTAAGCACGAGTTTGTAGATCGAATTGAGCCCCCTAAAGTCTCGTCGACGTAAATTTAATAGAAGTAATTTGGCTAACAGTTATACGAAACTATGGCTGTAACCCATTTTCTAAAATTCCATTTATGAGATTAAATAGGGTGATTGCCTTGAGGAGAAGACCTGCGATACCATTGCTATGTAAAGCTTAGATTGAGTGTGATGGTTGCTGATCAAGATGCGCTCTGGTGGGACGACTGGGCAGAGAGAGAATTTCCTAGAACAAAACCGTCAGTTGAAGCGTGGGATGGTGAAGAATGGGATCAAGATTTCACCTTTGTATTGGCCGGCGAAGTTTTGGAATAGAGGCTTGCAGCTTTTGAAGGGTGCTTTGAGGTAACTTTTTGAATGGTGACGGAATAGTTTATTATTTTAATATGATAAGTGAATATTATTAATTATTATGGTGGCTAGCTGGCACATTACGTGCTGATGTAGTTATGTCGCGTTGTAAATAATATTAAAAAAAGGTGTCTAAACGATATATCATATTCTGGGTCATACTTACTGGCTGTCTTTGCTTGATGCCAAGTGTGTGGCTAGCTAAAATAGAGGGGGTGTTCTTGCCTGCCATGAATGAGCGGACGAATGCGGTCGTGTTGTGGCATGTTATAAAAGAGCCATTAGCCCATGGAGTATTGATTATGGGGGTGAGTTTTTCACTAATGCATTATTTATTCAACGCTTACACTATGACGCAACTGTTGGGACGCGGTGATAGTGACTTTGAGAGGGCTGGAGTTTGTTCTGCTGATAGTGATCAGCCCGTGGAGTCAGGAGCTGAGCGTGTGCTGATCATGAGGCATTGGTTTAGTTCAGTCTTTTACACTTTGTTTATCGCTCTCGTGATTGCTGTTGCAGTTGAGTGGTTGCAGTCATTATTACCTCTGTCATTTCAGAGAGGTTTTGCTTGGGGTGATATTGGAGCATCATTGATGGGCGGATTTATGGGTGTTTTGTTTTCTACCTGTTGGTCTGTTGTCACTCAGACAAAAATGCTCCATGTAGCGCCGCTTTTTTTACTTTCCTCCCTACTGCCTTCCGCCCTCCTGTTTAACCCTCCTGTTTGCTTATATTACGATGCTTTAAATCGAGTATAAAAATAGAATTAAAAAATCAATTATCATAGAATGAATAGATACAATCAGGAGGAGAAGATATTAGGCTCGATTTTTACGACTAATTTAGAAGAAAAAGCGAGAGGGCACTGGGCGTGTAGACTCCTGCGGAGGTATTATTCTTCGACTTTACTTTGTTTAGATGTAGCCATTATTGTGGCTATCTTTGCTGGCTTAGTGAAGTTTTATTATGATGTAGAGTTGCTCACTTCGGTGAGCAGACGAGTGATGCTTGCGATTATTGTTCCTAGTGTGTTATCTGTCTGGATTACGGGGGGGTATAATTATAATGTGCGCAAGACTTCAGAGCGTTTTATAGCTGAGCATATTATAGCTTCGATAGCGGCGTTAGTGATCGGCTTTACCATTATTTATTCGGTGATCGCGTATGGGGTGAACATGCATTCTTCTCGACTTCTGGTCGCGTCGACTTTTGCAATTTTCCCGGTGGTGTCGATTTTTTACAGATATATTTTAGGGCATAGTCAGAGTAAACTAGAGCGTGAGAACCTCTTTGTTATTGTGGGAGCTGGTACTAGAGCTCTGGACTTGTATACAAAGATGAGTCAACGCGGAGATAAGTATAAAATTCGAGTGAAGACATTTGATGAGGAGAAAGTGGGTAAGCATATTGACCCTGACGACTGTAGCTCTCCTGTTATCGAGAGAATGAATGACCTGAATTTCCCTAGTATGGTAGATGGGATGTTAGTGGAGCAATATGTGATCAGTCTGAATGAATATAAACTTCCAAAACTTTTACAGCGACAGTTGGTGGCAGCTATATTTCGTTCGTCGAATGTGGTGTCCTACCGCAAGTTTGTGTCGGATAAATTGAAGATTGAGCCACCTAGCCAGATTGATATTAACTGGCCATCAATGGAGGGATTCCGGTTGAACCGTAGTTTCGTTTATGACCGAGTGAAGAGAAGCATGGATATTCTAGCTGCACTAGTAGGGTTTGTTTTGGCTAGTCCGTTCCTGCTCATTACTGCGATTGCCGTCAAAATGACCAGTCCTGGGCCTATTATTTTCAAACAGGAGCGAGTGGGCTATCAAGAAAAACCCTTTATGATTCTCAAGTTTAGATCGATGAGTGTAGGGTCAGAAAAAGGAGACAAGTATACCGCTAAGAATGATTCTAGATTAACCCCGATCGGATCTTTCATTCGCAAGACGAGATTAGATGAGCTTCCGCAGTTATGGAATGTATTGAGGGGGGATCTGAGTCTTATAGGACCGCGAGCTGAATGGAAGGAGTTGGTGGATGGATATGAAGATCGTCTACCATTTTATCATTTCCGCCATGCCGTGAAACCGGGGATCACTGGTTGGGCTCAAGTGAACTATTCTTATGGTGCAAATGATGACGACACACTAGCGAAGTTGAACTATGACCTTTACTACGTGAGGCGCTATTCACTGTCACTGGATATCACGATTGTGGTCAAAACGATCTATATGATGCTCTTCGGCAAAGGTATGTAAATTTTACACTGCTTTGCCAATTAATCACCCTGACTGTGGATAACATAGTTGGGGTGATTTGCGTTTAAGGGGAGGCTCTGAATGGAGAATGGAGAATGGAGAATGGAGAATGGAGAATGGAGAATGGAGAATGGAGAATGGAGAATGGGGAATGGAGAATGGAGAATGGGGAATGGGGAATGGGGAATGGGGAATGGGGAATGGGGAATGGGGAATGTGCGTTGGTTTAGTGGTGATATTGTAAAATGAAGCTGGTTTGCGCTTGGGTTTAGCGTTCGAAAGAAGAAAGAGCAGAAAAACTTAAAGCGGTAAGTCGTTTAAGATGAGTGGTGGGGTGGTGGTGTTGGAAATAATGTGAAGAAAAGAGCAGAGAGATGTTGACATTATCGGATTTTTTTGTAGATTGCGCTCCGCCTCACCGGCCAACGGGAGGACGAGAGAGACAGGAAGCTGACTCAGCAGTTAATGCTAGTCGGTTTTTTAATCT
>NZ_JBPOFW010000012.1:0-25523 GCF_051252435.1 Patiriisocius sp.
GTAATTACCGTTGAATCATCATTGGTAATATCGGTACCTGAAATATCTGATACTGGTCCAAGTGATCCTGTTCCATTTACCGTAGCAGTATTTGTAATACTTCCAAGGTCGATATCATCCTGTGTGATTGTATAGTCCTGAACATATACCCAAGTCTCTGTTACATCAAGTTCCATATCTCCATCCGTATCGCCGGTAGGTGCTGCTGTAAGCAGTCCTCCTAACAATGCATCTGTAACAGTAACCGCTGAAATACTTGTGTTACCTTCATTTGTTACTGTGAAAGTATACGTTATAGTATCTACACCTGCATCTGCACAGTCGTTGGTTCCGTTCTCATTGAAAACTGCTGTCTTAACCAATGCAATTGCATCATTCTGACAAACTGTAGTTACCGTTGCATCATCATTTGTAATATCGGTACCAGAAATATCTGATACTGTTGTTCCATCTGCATCAGTCCCTTCAACTGTAGCTTGATTAGTAATTGTGCCAAGGTCAATATCTGCTTGAGTAATCGCATAATCTGCTGAATATAACCAAACTTCATCAAGATCTAATAAGTTATCTCCGTTCGTATCACCACCGTCAAAACCAATCGCCACTACTGGATTTGGTGCTTGTAATAATGGGTCTGTGACAGTTACGTTTCCGAGGGGAACGTTCCCTTCATTAGTTACAGTAAATGTATATGTAATTGTATCATTCCCTGCATCAGCACAACCATTACCATCCAAATCATTGAAGATTCCTGCCTTAACGATTGCAATAGCTGGCGCTGGTGTTTGTGCAACCAATATGTAAACTGTAGCAGTATCTGTTGCTCCATTTGCATCTGTAATTGTATATGTAAATGAGTCTGTTCCTGTATAACCTGTATTAGGAGTGTATACAATGTCTCCGTTAGGAGCCACAGTAACAGTTCCATTTGTTGGGTCTGTATTAGAAGTCACACTAAAAGTATCTCCCTCAGGATCATTGTCATTTAAGAGAACATTTTCCATAATTTGCGTACCAACCTCTGTATAATATGCATCATCATTTGCCACTACAATATTATTTGCATCTTCTAGAACAGTAATGGTTACAGTTGCAGTATCACATAATGCAGGCGTTCCGTTATCACATAATGTATAAGTAAACGTATCCTCTCCTATGAAATCAGGGTTCGGTGTATATGTATATGTTCCGCTAGGATCAACTACTACAGTTCCATTTGCAGGATTTGTATTCGCAGTTACCATTATTGGATCTCCATCAAGATCATAATCATTAACAATTACATTTCCTGAGACTGGTATATTCACTTCTGTTGTGTTCGTATCGTTATTTGCAATAGGTGGATCATTACCAATAATTGGGTTTGCAATAACTTCAATAGTAACTATTGCAGTATCACAAGCTATTGGACTTCCTCCATCACAAACTTGATATTCAAAAGTTTCTTCTCCAACAAAGTTAGCTGCTGGTGTATAGTTATAAGTTCCATTTGCATTAAATACTAATGTACCTCCTGCTGTTGGCCCACTTAATAATGTAAATACTTCGGTTCCTGTAGGTCCATCCAAATTCACATCATTAGTTCCTACATCTCCACTTACTGGTGTATTAACAAATGTGTCATTAATATCATCAATAGCTAAAATTTCGTTGTTCGGTCCACCTACAAGGATATAGACCGTTGCCATATCAGTGGCACCGTTCGCATCCGTGATGGTGTATGTGAAAGAATCCGGTCCTTCATATCCTGCATTTGGTGTGTACACGATATCCCCGTTCGGAGCTACCGTTACCGTCCCGTTGCCAGGGTCCGTGTTAGATGTTACCGTGAAGGTATCACCCTCCGGGTCACTATCGTTATCCAGGATATTACCGGTGATGTCCGTTCCTCCAAAACCATTGTACGAATCATCGTTCGCAACAACGATGTTGCCGTTGTCCGGCACCACCTGTATCGTTACCGTAGCGGTATCGCATACCGTTGGGTCAGCGTCCTCACATATAGTATATGTGAACGTGTCCTCGCCGGTGAAATCAAGATTTGGAGTATATGTATATGTTCCGTCAGGGTTCACAACTACCGTTCCGTTGGTAGGGTCCGTGTTCGATGTCACACTGAAATCGTCCCCGTCGGGGTCGTAGTCGTTCGATGTCACAGTCCCACTCACAGGGGTGTTCGCCTCCGTGGTATTCGTATCGGCGTTCGCAACGGGCGGCTCATTTCCACTTGTAGGGATGGGCTGTACCTCGATGTATACCGTCGCAGTGTCGCAGGCCTGTGGGCTCCCGTCATCACATACCGTGTAACCAAAAGAGTCCTCGCCAACAAATCCAACCGGTGGCGTGTACGTATAGGAACCATCGGGTGCAATCGTTACAGTTACCCCCTGTGCCGTGGTCACCGTTGGTGTAGTTACCGTCTGGATGTCGCCCTCGGCGTCATCATCATTGGTTAGTACATTCCCGCTTACGGGAACATCAACATAGGTATCGTTTATGTCATCTACAGCTGTGGTGGTGTTACCATTGTTTGCCGTTACGGTAATATAGACCGTTGCCATATCGGTGGCACCGTTCGCATCCGTGATGGTGTATGTGAAAGAATCAGGTCCCGTGTACCCAGAGTTCGGTGTGTACACGATGTCCCCGTTCGGAGCTACCGTTACCGTTCCGTTGCCAGGGTCCGTGTTAGATGTCACCGTGAAGGTGTCGCCCTCCGGGTCACTGTCGTTATCCAGGATATTACCGGTGATGTCCGTTCCTCCAAAACCATTGTACGAATCATCGTTCGCAACAACGATGTTGCCGTTGTCCGGCACCACCTGTATCGTTACCGTAGCGGTATCGCATACCGTTGGGTCAGCGTCCTCACATATAGTATATGTGAACGTGTCCTCGCCGGTGAAATCAAGATTTGGAGTATATGTATATGTTCCGTCAGGGTTCACAACTACCGTTCCGTTGGTAGGGTCCGTGTTCGATGTCACACTGAAATCGTCCCCGTCGGGGTCGTAGTCGTTCGATGTCACAGTCCCACTCACAGGGGTGTTCGCCTCCGTGGTATTCGTATCGGCGTTCGCAACGGGCGGCTCATTTCCACTTGTAGGGATGGGCTGTACCTCGATGTATACCGTCGCAGTGTCGCATTCTTGCGGAGCACCATCGTCGCAAATAGTATATTCAAATGAGTCTTCACCCACATAATCAGTAGGTGGTGTATAGGTGTAGTTACCGTCAAGTGAAATAGTTACAATTACTCCTTGAGCTGTTGTTACTGTTGGACTCGTAACTGTTTGTATATCTCCTTCAGCGTCATCATCATTGGTAAGCACATTTCCGCTAACCGATACATTTACATATGTATCATTAATATCGTCAACGGCTGTTGTTGTATTTAAGCCGTATATTGTGAAATACACAGTTGCAGTATCAACAGCACCTAAATCATCAGTAATGGTATAAGTAAATGAGTCAGTTCCTAAGAAACCTGCATCAGGAGAATATGTAAATGTTCCATCAGGTGCAATTACTAATGTTCCATTTAACGGCTCAGTATTATCAGTTACCGTAAAATTGTTTCCTTCTGGGTCAAAATCATTTAAAAGAATATCACCCATTATTGGAGTTTCTGCAAAACCGTTATATGCATCATCATTTGCAACAACAATATTACCGTTGTCAGGGATTACTTGGATGGTTACAGTTGCAGTATCACAAATTGTTGGGTTCGCATCTTCACAGATAGTATAAGTAAAAGTATCCTCTCCTGTGAAATCAAGGTTTGGAGTATATGTATATGTTCCGTCAGTGTTCACCACGACAGTTCCGTTTGAAGGATCTGTATTTGATGTTACACTGAAATCGTCTCCGTCAGGGTCATAGTCATTTGATGTCACAGTTCCATTAACCGGAACGTTCACTTCGGTAGTGTTTGTATCTGCATTTGCCACAGGCGGCTCATTTTCGCCGGTAGGCAATGGCAACACTTCAATATAAACCGTTGCTGTATCACAAGCTTGTGGATTTCCGTTGTCGCATACTGTATATTCAAAAGAGTCTTCACCTACATATCCAGGAATTGGAGTGTATGTGTAAGAACCATCAGGAGCTATTGTTACAGATACACCTTGAGCCGTAGTGACAGTAGGTGTTGTTACAGTTTGGGTATCACCCTCAGCGTCATCATCATTGGTAAGTACGTTTCCGCTAACGGGTAAGTCTACATATGTATCATTAATATCATCTACTGCAATTGTACAGTTTGCTAAAATAGTTATAGGAACCGTTGTTCTACATCCATTAGCATCAATCACATTTACAACATAAGATCCAGCTTCTAAGCCGGTAAATACTCCAGAAGCTTGGTTTGCACCTCCATCTAAATTATAAGAGTAAGGAGCGGTTCCTCCAGTTGCAGACACTGTTACAGAACCGTCAGCACCACAAACGCTATCAACTTGAGAATCGATTTGCGCTGATAAAGCCGAAGCTGGCTGCTGTACAGTACCACTGTCTGTAGTAACACATCCTCTAGAGTCTGTGATTGTTACGGTATATGTACCCGCTGTAAGGTTGTTGATATCTTCTGTCGTAGCGCCATTACTCCATAAATAAGTATAAGGAGCGGTACCACCGGTAACCGTCAAGTCCAATGAACCTGTTGCATTTCCGAAGCATAGTACGTTCGTCGCGGCGATGCCAGAGTCCAGAACATTCGGTTCGTTTACGGTAGCATTTGCAGTTGCCATACATCCAGTAACCGAATCTGTCACTGTAATCATATAACTTCCGCCAGAAAGTCCAGAAATATCTTCGGTAGTTGCGCCATTGTTCCAAGCAAAGCTGAAATTCGCCGGACCTGAACCACCTGTAACGGTAGCATTGATCGTACCATCACTGTCACCATTACATGTAACAGGAGTAGCCAAAAGGCTTACCGAAAGGTTAAGACACGTTCCAGGGTTTACTTGTGTTGAAGCTGTCTCGATACATCCATTGGCATCGGTAACGGTAACCGTATAGGTCCCGTCTGGAAGACCCGTAATTGTTTGAGTCGTTTGTCCACCGGGCGACCAAGAATATGTATAAGGAGATGTCCCACCAGTTACCAAGGCAGTAGCAGTACCGTCATTAGTATCAGGACCGCTCTCGTCCGTAGATGTTGCTGAAACATTTAGGGCATTTGAAGGCTCTACTATTGTTACACTTTGCTCCACCGGTAAACACTGTGTTCCATCTATGGTAACGCTAACATCATAAATACCCGCACCTAAAGTTGAAATAGTACTTGTTGTCACACCACTGAACACCTGTTGCGGAGTCGTATCCCATGTAAAGGTAAACGTTGCGTTAGGATTTGAAACTGAACTTGCACTTACCGTAACACTCCCCGTTGTATCTCCTTTACATAGAACATCTACCACGTTATCAACAGTCACGATGGCATCACAAGTGTCGCTACAATCTATAACAACTCCTTGGGTCAACGTACAATTGTTTGCATCTGTAATCGTTACCTGATGAAGACCTTGGGGCAAGTTCGTTGCCGTCATTGTCGTCTGGTTGTTTGCACTTGCACTCCATAGATATGTATAGGGAGGTGTTCCTCCACTTGGGGTCGCAGTAGCCTCTCCGTCGGCACAACCTTGCGCGGTTGTTGCATTCTCTTTCGTTATTATAACGCTTATTGGTGCAGAAGGCTCATCGATGTTGATTCCCCCTTGTGTAATCCTACATCCATTGGCATCCGTAACCGTTACCGAATACGTGCCTGCGGCCAAACCTGTTAAATCTTGAGTTGTAGCGCCATTGCTCCATAAATAAGTGTATGCCGGAGTACCTCCACTAACAGTGATGTCAATCTCTCCTGTATTTCCGTCATTACAGAGAACGTCTACAGTAGTGAAAACAAGTGATAAAGCAGAAGCTGGTTGCGTTACAGTAGCACTATCACTCAAAGTACATCCTCTTGCATCCGTAATGTCAACAGAATAAGTTCCTGCTGTAAGGTTGTTTATATCTTCGGTAGTCGCTCCGTTACTCCATAAAAAAGTATAAGGAGATGTTCCTCCAGTTACTGTCAAGTCCAATGATCCTGTTGCATTTCCGAAGCAAAGAATATTACTAGCTGCGATTCCTGAACTTAAAACATTTGGTTGGTTTACTGATGTATTGGCAGTTGCTGAACAAGATGTTTGAGAATCTGTTACAGTTACAGTATAAACTCCTGCTGAAAGTCCAGTAATCGTTGGTGTAGTTTGTCCGTTACTCCATAAATAGCTGATGTTTGCAGCACTAGAACCTCCGGTAACAGTTGCCGTTGCAGTACCGTCGCTTAAACCATTACAAGATACAACGGTGTTATTAGCTACAACAGATAAATTTAAGCATGTACCTGGATTAACAACTGTAGATCCAGTAGCTATACATCCATTAGCATCAGTAACCGTTACCGTATATGTACCCGAATCCAATCCTGTAATGGTTGAAGTTGTTTGCCCTCCTGGACTCCAAGAATATGAATAAGGAGGAGTTCCACCCGTTACGTTTGCTGTTGCAGTACCATCATTAGTTGTTGGTCCATTTTCATCTGTAGAAGATGTAGAAACGTTTAGTGCATTTGCAGGTTCAGTAATAGTTACACTTTGTTCAACCGGTAAACACTGTGTACCATCAATAGTAACACTTACAGAATAAACTCCAGCCGCCAAGCCATTAACGGTGCTAGTTGTTACATTTGAATCTTGCTGAATCTGTGTATTTCCTTGATCTGATGTCCACGTAAAAGTAAATGTTGCTCCTGGATTGGCAACAGAACTAGCCGTAGCTGTTGTGCTACCAGTTGTTGCACCTGTACAAAGCACGTTAGTTACATTAGGTATCTGTATAACTTGATCACAATCTTGAACACAGTCTATATTAACAGATTGTACTTCCATACAACCATTAGCATCAGTTACCGTAACCGAAAAATCCCCAACTGGAAGATTTGTTGCCGTAGGACCTGTTTGGTTATTAGCAGCAGCACCCCATTGGTATGTATATGGAGCTGTTCCTCCAGAAGCCGAAGCAGTTGCAGTACCATTAGTACAGCCACCTGTTTGCGAAGCATTTGTTTTAGTAATAAGAATACTTACAGCTTCAGGTTGAGCAACTGTAGTTTGTGATGGACTTACAGGCAATGAACATTGCGCACTATCCGTAACAACAACCTCATAAACACCAGCAGGAACATTCATAATGTCCTGTGTTGTCATTCCATTACTCCATTGATATGTATAAGGCGGAGTACCTCCAGTAACTGTAATATCGATAGAACCATCTGAACCTCCAAAACATGAAACATCTGTAGGGTCTGCAACTACTGAAATATCACTAGGAATGACGATTGAGGACCAAACATCATCTGCATCTAAAGAACAACCTCCATTAATAGTCCCGTCATAAGATAAAGTGGCGGTTACATTTCCTTCAAATGGCGCTGTACCATTGTAAACAAAAACTCCATCCAATTGATTTGAAGTTCCTATTTGAGTTCCGTTAAGGAAAAATGTCCAAGTAAAATTATCTTCTTCCGTTTGACAACTAGGATCGGCTGGGTTTGGCGAAGTCAATGAAAATGTCCCATCATACACAATAGCATCATTACAATCTTGACG
This sequence comes from Patiriisocius sp., assembly GCF_051252435.1. NCBI lineage: Bacteria > Pseudomonadati > Bacteroidota > Flavobacteriia > Flavobacteriales > Flavobacteriaceae > Patiriisocius > Patiriisocius sp. The sequence continues at coordinate 7,659 of NZ_JBPOFW010000012.1, forward strand.
CGTTATTGTTCCAGCCAAAGTTGGGCACGGAACGCAAAACTGCGGAGTAGGAAATGAACGGTTAATTATATTACATTGTGAAGATTCATAATTAATAACTGAACTTCCTGTTCCCGATACACCACAAACATTTGGTAAATCCACAGCAACAATATCATAATTCAGTGTTATAGTTTCATTAGAAACAGTAGCTACATTCCAATTCAAGGTGTTTCCACTTAAAGTGACATCACTTGCATTTGGTGTTAAACTTGAAACAATTGAACCTGGCACCAACTCAAAACCCGGTGCTATCTGATTGACAACCAAGGGCTGTCCGGGCAGCGCCCTAGCTGCCACAACTAGTCTCCCCAAAATATCTTGATAAATAGGTCCAAGATCTGCAATATTGAATGTTATCTCAGCACCACCTGTATTTTGCACACCTTGTAAAAGTGCTGTTGCATTGGTCAATCTAATGGCATCATTTTCATAAGTACTCAAAAGACCTATTGAATAGACATTCTGGGTATAGGTCTGTCCACTAACTGTGGTTGTTTGGGCATTAACACCAGCTGCAATTGCCAATTGTATACAGTCTGTATCGTTATTTCCGTTATTAGGGTTGTTCAGATTTACAGTTTCTTGACAAGTATCTAGCGAACCATCTGGATTGTTTCTTCTATTTGCAACACCATCAGTAAGCAGAAGTATACTTCGAGAAATATTACAAGTAAAATTACCCTGACTCGTCATTAATTGATCCGCTTTCAATATAGCATCTTGAACATTTGTCGCCCCAGAAGCTACATATCCATTAATCCTTGCTGTTAATAATGTTCTATTGGCCGGAGTATCTAGCAATAAATTTGTATCTATTGTACCTGTAGATGAATACGACACTAATGCGACTTTGTTCATCCCTGTTGGGTTATTAGCGGGTGAGAACAATTCATTAATAAAATCTTGTGCAGCGTCTTGTGCAGCAACAATAGGCAGTGGTGTAGAAGGATCCCCATCACCGTCACCCATAGAGCCAGATCTATCAATAACTAGAATTACCTCAGCAGGCTGTGGCGGTGGGTTTCCCGTTATTGAAACTGTAACGCCAAATTGATTACAAATATCCGGATCTGGAACTGCCGTTTTTTGAATGGTTACAAAAGGATCATTGTTTTGACCTTGAGCCATACCAAAAGCAAGAAATAAAAACAAAAAAGAAATTGTCTTTAATACGCTATTGATAGAGATTTTTTGAGAGTGTAGAAATTGTTTCATAAATATGAACTTTAAGGTATATACCTCTATAATTTAATATTGTTAATTATCTTTCAGATGGGTCTGAAATATAGGCACTTAAAATGGTTGTCAATTTAGATGAATCACATTTTGGATTTGTCGCCTGCACTTTAACACAACCCCATCTGTCAACTGGAGTTCCTTTTGGCACCTCTACTAGGACATTAAAGGTTTTTTTCTGTCCCGATGAAACAGTTATTGTATTTGAAAGTTTAGAGCGCTTTGCCCAATTATCAATTATCTTAACATTTAACGGAACATTAGGTTGCTTACTTGCTTTTCTTTCATTTGCACAAGATTGTGTTACATCAAGAAATTCTATGATGTATGTTTGTGAAGCCCTGCTGTTATTTTTCAATTCCAAAACATACAAAACTCCATTCTCTGGTACCGATTTGAAATTTCGATTTTTCTCTACTGATAAATCAGAGTTACAGTTCTGCGAAAAACCAATGTTACAAACAAAAAGAAAGAAAAATAATAGCGAAAGGCCCTTATTGATTTTTAAATTAAATTCCGTATTTAAATATTTAGTTTTCATAAAATTAACATTCAATTGATTAATGTTCTCACCTATCGGTAAGCAAATATAATTAGAGGTTTAAACATTATATGTAAAATAAAAGGTTATTAGTTTAAATGGTTTAAAGTTTCGCTCAACTACATAATAATGTCAATTTTTACCATAAATTTTTGTAGGAAACAATTCTACAAATCTCTCTTTAAACCCTTAAAACATAAATAATGGCTGTTTAAAAATTGTAAGAACTAATAGTACGTAAAACTACGTGTTATGGTTTTTATTTTTTCAAAAAAAAACTCAAAAACGTCAAAAATATAGTTTGCTTTATGAGGTGAATTTTATCACTTTTAATGCATATCTATGAGATGATTATCAATTTCAGACTTAGTTCTCATTAACTAAAATAAAATACCATCTTAATTTTATCGACAAAAGACGAAATTAATCGATAAAAAACAAAATTAATGGATTGCAACTCAGTTTTTTTGTAAGAAAATACTTCAATAATTTCAGTTTTAAAGACAAATTAAGTCTGATTTAAAGTCCTCAACAAACTTTATATTTGCATTTTAAAAAAAGACCATAATGTCCTTACAAAAAGAAATATCACGCAGAAAAACCTTCGGTATTATCTCTCACCCTGATGCAGGAAAAACTACCCTCACAGAAAAGTTACTTTTATTTGGTGGAGCTATACAGGAAGCGGGTGCCGTGAAAAGTAATAAAATAAAAAAAGGCGCTACGAGTGACTTTATGGAGATAGAACGCCAACGTGGAATTTCAGTAGCAACTTCAGTATTAGCATTTGAATATGAAGGAGTTAAGATAAACATATTAGATACTCCTGGCCACAAAGATTTTGCTGAAGACACCTTTAGAACCTTAACAGCCGTAGATAGTGTTATCGTTGTAATCGACGTTGCAAAAGGTGTGGAGGAACAAACCGAAAAGCTCGTTGAAGTCTGTCGCATGCGCAACATACCCATGATTGTTTTTATCAATAAAATGGACAGGGAAGGTAAAGACGCCTTTGAACTCCTCGACGAGATTGAGCAAAAACTCGGACTCCGCACTACCCCACTTTCGTTCCCAATTGGCATGGGTTATGACTTTAAAGGTATCTATAACGTTTGGGAAAAGAATGTAAATCTCTTTAGTGGTGACAGTCGCAAAAACATAGAAGAAACCATTGAAGTTGAGGATATCTCTTCGGAAATGTTAGATCAATTAATCGGCTCTAAAGCTGCTGAAACATTACGAGAAGAATTAGAACTTGTACATGAAGTATATCCAGATTTTGATAGAGAAGAATATTTGAGCGGAAATTTACAACCCGTATTTTTTGGCTCAGCTTTGAATAATTTTGGAGTAAGAGAATTATTGGATTGCTTTATTGAAATTGCACCAAAACCACAACCTAAAAACAGCAATACACGACTAGTAAAACCAGAAGAAAAAGAATTTTCAGGGTTTGTATTTAAGATACATGCCAACATGGATCCAAAACACCGTGATAGATTAGCTTTCGTTAAAATAGTTTCAGGAACATTTGAACGAAACACAAATTACCTGCACGTTCGTAATGGAAAGAAGATGAAATTTTCAAGTCCTAATGCTTTCTTTGCTGAAAAGAAACAAATTGTGGACATCTCGTATCCTGGAGATATTGTAGGACTGCATGACACAGGAAGTTTTAAAATTGGCGATACACTTACTGAAGGAGAAGAAATGCAATATAAAGGTATTCCTAGTTTTTCTCCTGAGCACTTTAAATACATCAACAATGCTGACCCACTTAAAAGTAAGCAGTTAGAAAAAGGTATTGACCAATTGATGGATGAAGGTGTTGCACAGTTATTTACGCTCGAATTAAATGGTCGAAAAGTAATTGGTACCGTAGGCGCACTACAGTTTGAGGTAATCCAATATCGATTAGAACATGAATACGGCGCTAGTTGTCGTTACGAAAACCTAAATGTACACAAAGCATGTTGGGTGGAAGCAAAGGACCCCAAGAGTGAAGAATTTAAAGACTTTAAACGTGTTAAATCTAAGTTTTTAGCAACGGATAAAAGAGGACAATTGGTATTCTTTGCAGACTCTGCATTTACACTCCAAATGACGCAGAGTAAATATCCCAACGTAAAATTACACTTTGTAAGTGAATTTGAAAAAGCTGCTAAAGACGCGATTTAATTTCCAAAATTTATCTACTTTTTTTAATTTATCAAAAAATCGCGTATTTGAATAATTCCTCAAGAAATTTTCAAATACGCGATTCTCAGCGATTAGGATTTTATCAATTTTAAGCTTCTCCTGTGGGTCCAAAATTGATTGGAATATTAGGTTGATTAAATTCTTTGATTTGCCCGTGCTGCTTTTCAAATCGGCTTATGTTTTCATTTAAAGCTTTCAGTAATCTTTTAGCATGTTGTGGAGTGAGTACTATTCTAGATTTCACTTTACTTTTTGGCACCCCGGGCATTATAGAAACAAAGTCAACGATAAATTCAGATTGAGAATGATTTATGATTGCTAGGTTGCTATATATTCCTTGAGCTGTTTCAGCATCGAGCTCTATATTTAATTGTCCTTTTACGGGTTGTTCTTTTTGATCAGCCATTTTTCAAATATTTATTATTTCCGCGGAAGCGAAAAACATGTTATTTTAAATTATTTAATAAAAATACAAAATCCCATGACAAGCACGGGATTTTGATGTATTTAAACTATTGGGATTTCCAATACTCCAGAATTAGTTATAATTAACTTCTTCTTTCTCTTTTGTCATTTGTTTAAGCTCTTCTTTAGAACCTACAATAATAGTATCATACTTACGCATTCCTGTTCCGGCTGGTATTTTATGACCTACGATTACATTTTCTTTAAGACCTTCAAGCGTATCTATCTTACCTGCTACTGCAGCTTCGTTCAATACTTTTGTAGTTTCCTGGAAGGAAGCGGCTGAGATAAACGATTTTGTCTGTAAAGACGCTCTCGTAATACCTTGCAAAATAGGTGTTGCTGTCGCATTGACTGCATCACGTGCTTCCACAAGAGTTTTATCTGCTCTTCTTAAGATAGAATTTTCATCACGCAACTCACGTGAAGTCAAAATCTGTCCTTCCTTCAATGTATCACTATCTCCAGCGTTTACAACTACTTTCATTCCAAAGATTTTATCGTTCTCTTCGATAAAATCTGATTTATGAACTAATTGGTTTTCTAGGAATAGTGTATCACCACTATCTACAATACGTACTTTACGCATCATTTGACGAACTACAACCTCAAAGTGCTTGTCATTAATCTTCACACCCTGAAGACGATATACTTCTTGAACTTCATTTACCAAGTACTGTTGTACAGCAGATGGGCCCTTAATTCTTAAGATATCCTCTGGCGTAATAGAACCATCACTTAATGGCATTCCCGCTCTAACGTAGTCATTTTCCTGAACTAATATCTGGTTACTCAATTTAACCAAGTATTTCATTACTTCACCAAGCTTAGACTCAACGATAATCTCACGATTACCACGTTTGATTTTTCCAAAGGAAACAACACCATCAATCTCACTTACAACAGCAGGATTTGAAGGGTTACGAGCTTCGAATAACTCAGTTACACGTGGAAGACCTCCAGTAATATCACCCGCTTTCGCAGATTTACGTGGAATCTTAACTAAGATTTTACCAATCTTAATTTTCTCGTTGTCCTCAACTTGAATTAAAGCTCCTACAGGTAAGTTATAGCTACGAATTACTTCGTCACCTTTACCCATAATTTGAAGTGTAGGAATCTTTTTCTTGTCTCTAGATTCTGTAATTACCTTTTCTTGGAAACCAGTTTGTTCATCAATTTCAACTGCATAAGTAATACCTTGTTCGATATTCTCGTACTTAATTTTACCAGCAAATTCAGAAATAATTACACCGTTGTATGGATCCCATTGAGAAACAACATCACCAGCCTTTAAAGTATCACCATCCTTTACATAGATTGTTGAACCGTACTGAATGTTATTCGTACTTAATGTAATACCCGTCTTCTTGTCAATCAATTTTAACTCTGATGTACGAGAAATAACGATGTCAATATCCTTACCTTCACTATCTTGACCTTTTACAGTCTTCAAGTCCTCAATTTCGACTTTACCGTCAAATTTAACTTTAAGTTTATTCTCTTCGGAAATGTTACCAGCAATACCACCCACGTGGAACGTACGAAGTGTTAACTGTGTACCAGGCTCTCCAATAGATTGTGCAGCAACAACTCCTACAGCTTCTCCTCTTTGTACCATTTTATTGGTCGCTAAGTTTCTACCATAACATTGTGAACAAATACCTTTATCTGCCTCACATGTAAGTGCTGATCTAACCTCTACTCTTTCAATAGGAGACGCTTCAATCCTAGCTGCAATATCTTCATTAATATGTTGACCGCTTTCTACTAAAACTTCTTTAGTGAGAGGATTAATAACATCGTTCAATGAAATTCTACCAACAATTCTTGCAGAAAGTTTTTCAACAACCTCTTCATTTTTCTTCAATGCTGAAACTTCAATACCTCTTAAAGTACCGCAGTCTTCGCTGTTAACAATAACATCTTGCGAAACGTCAACCAATCTACGTGTTAAGTAACCTGCATCTGCCGTTTTTAAGGCCGTATCTGCAAGTCCTTTACGTGCACCGTGTGTTGAGATAAAGTATTCAAGAATTGAAAGACCTTCCTTAAAGTTAGAAAGAATAGGGTTTTCAATAATTTCTCCACCGCCACTATTCGATTTTTTAGGTTTTGCCATCAATCCACGCATACCTGTAAGCTGACGAATCTGTTCTTTAGATCCACGTGCTCCAGAATCAAGCATCATGTATACCGAGTTAAATCCTTGCTGATCTTCTCTAATACGCTTCATCGATAATTCAGTAAGCGCCGCGTTGGTCGCTGTCCAAATATCAATTACTTGATTGTAACGTTCGTTTTGCGTAATTAGACCCATGTTATAATTGGCTCTAATTCCATCAACTTTTTCGTTTGCTTGATCAATCATTGGATACTTTTCAGCAGGGATAATGATATCACCTAAACTAAAAGATAGCCCTCCTTCAAATGCAAACTTGTATCCTAACGTTTTAATCTCATCAAGGAAATCAGCGGTTTTTGGTACACTTGTTACCTTTAAAATATTACCAATAATATCTCTAAGAGATTTTTTAGTCAATACTTCATTTATAAACCCTGCTTCTTCTGGCACTCTTTCATTAAAGATTACTCTACCTAAAGTGGTAGTAATAATTTGCATGGTAAGCTTACCTTCCTCGTTGAAATCTTTTGTTCTAATTTTAATTTCAGCATTCAAATCAACCATCTTTTCATTATAAGCGATGATTGCTTCTTCAGCAGAATAGAATGTTAAGCCTTCACCTTTAACTTTCACGTCTTTTGTAGACATTCTATGTTTTGTCATATAATAAAGACCCAATACCATATCCTGAGAAGGTACAGCCACTGGTGCACCGTTAGCAGGGTTCAAGATATTGTGTGAGGCTAGCATTAAGAGTTGTGCTTCTAAGATTGCCTCCGGCCCTAATGGAAGGTGTACTGCCATTTGATCCCCATCAAAATCGGCGTTAAATGCCGTACATACCAATGGGTGCAATTGTATTGCTTTACCTTCAATTAACTTAGGTTGAAACGCTTGGATACCCAAACGGTGCAACGTTGGCGCACGGTTTAGCAATACTGGATGTCCTTTAAGAACGTTCTCCAAGATATCCCAAACTACAGGCTCTTTTTTATCTATAATTTTCTTTGCAGATTTTACAGTCTTTACGATTCCACGCTCGATAAGCTTACGAATCACGAAAGGCTTATAAAGTTCTGCTGCCATTCCCTTAGGAATACCACATTCAAATAATTTTAATTCAGGTCCAACAACAATTACCGAACGTGCAGAATAATCAACACGCTTACCAAGTAAGTTTTGACGGAAACGTCCTTGCTTCCCTTTCAATGAATCTGAAAGTGATTTCAATGGACGGTTGCTATCTGTTTTTACTGCTGAAGATTTACGCGTGTTATCAAACAATGAATCTACAGATTCTTGTAACATACGTTTCTCATTACGTAAGATTACCTCTGGCGCCTTGATTTCCATCAATCGCTTTAAACGATTGTTACGGATAATTACACGACGATAAAGATCATTTAAATCTGACGTTGCAAAACGACCACCATCAAGTGGCACTAATGGACGTAATTCTGGTGGGATAATTGGTACCACCTTCATAATCATCCATGCCGCTTTGTTCTCTCTGTTTTTATTTGCGTCACGCAATGCCTCAACAACTTGAAGTCTCTTTAATGCTTCAGTCTTACGTTGTTTTGAAGTCTCGTTGTTTGCTTTGTGACGTAACTCAAATGATAATGAATCTAAGTCGATACGATTTAATAAATCGATAAGACATTCAGCACCCATTTTGGCGATGAATTTATTAGGATCAGAATCTTCTAAATATTGATTTTCTTGAGGAATTGAATCTAGGATTGCGATGTATTCTTCTTCAGTTAAGAAATCTAATTTTTTAACTGGATCTCCTTCTTCATTTTTTGCAATACCGGGCTGAATTACTACATAACGCTCGTAGTAAATAATCATATCCAATTTCTTAGATGGCAATCCAAGAAGGTATCCTATTTTGTTAGGTAAACTTCTGAAATACCAAATGTGAGCAACAGGTACTACCAAGTTAATGTGCCCTACACGGTCACGACGTACTTTTTTCTCAGTTACTTCAACACCACATCGGTCACAAACGATTCCTTTGTAGCGAATTCTTTTATATTTCCCGCAGGCACATTCATAATCCTTTACGGGACCAAAAATACGCTCACAGAAAAGGCCGTCACGCTCTGGTTTGTGCGTACGATAGTTTATAGTTTCTGGCTTAAGCACCTCTCCTCTCGACTCTGCAAGAATCGCTTCGGGTGATGCCAATCCGATAGAAATTTTATTAAATTTCTTCTGTTGTTGTTCGTTATTATGTCTTGCCATGTTGCTGTATAATAATCGTTATTAATTTTGAAAAATAGACCTCTTAAAGGTCAATGAAGAACTATATAAGTGGGTAGGTTAACATTTCCGAAGAAACGTTAACCTATTTCACTTTGTTATTCTTCTAGTCTAATATCAAGTCCAAGACCCTTCAATTCGTGCATAAGTACGTTGAATGATTCTGGTAATCCTGGTTCTGGCATTGCTTCTCCTTTTACGATACTCTCGTATGTTTTAGCTCTACCAATAACATCATCAGACTTTACTGTCAATATTTCTCTAAGTGTAGCTGATGCACCGTATGCTTCGAGTGCCCAAACTTCCATCTCTCCAAAACGTTGACCACCAAACTGGGCTTTACCACCTAGCGGTTGTTGCGTAATTAATGAGTATGGTCCTATAGAACGTGCGTGCATCTTGTCGTCTACCATATGTCCAAGTTTCAACATGTAAATCACACCTACTGTTGCAGGTTGATCAAAACGTTGTCCTGTTCCACCATCATAAAGATACGTATGTCCAAATCTTGGAATTTCAGCTTCATCTGTCAATTCGTTGATTTGATCAATTGTTGCACCATCAAAAATAGGAGTCGCATATTTACGACCTAATTTTTGACCGGCCCATCCTAATACGGTTTCATAAATCTGACCAATGTTCATACGTGATGGTACCCCAAGTGGGTTCAACACGATATCTACTGGAGATCCATCTTCTAAGAATGGCATATCTTCATCACGAACGATACGTGCAACGATACCTTTGTTACCGTGACGTCCCGCCATTTTATCACCTACTTTAAGTTTACGTTTTTTAGCAACATAAATCTTAGCAAGTTTTAAGATACCGGCTGGTAATTCGTCACCCACAGAAATTGTAAATTTCTCACGACGTAAACTACCTTGTAAATCGTTCTCTTTAATTCTATAGTTGTGCATTAAATCTGCAACCATAGTATTAGTTTCATCATCTGTTGCCCATACACCACCTACTAAATGCGTATAATCATCTACGGCATTTAACATTTTTAAGGTGTACTTCTTACCTTTTGGGAATACAACTTCACCTAGATCATTCATAACACCTTGAGCTGTTTTACCACCTACGATGTTGAATAATTTATCAATTAAAACTTCTTTAAGCGCATCAAATTTAGCGTCATACTTCACTTCAAGTTCAGTAATATCTTCTTTATCTTTTGCTCTCTTGCGTTTATCTTTAACTGCTCTTTCAAATATTTTCTTGTTGATAACAACACCATGTAATGATGGAGAAGCTTTTAATGAAGCATCTTTTACATCACCAGCCTTGTCACCAAAAATAGCACGAAGTAATTTTTCTTCTGGTGTAGGGTCACTTTCTCCTTTTGGAGTAATCTTACCTATTAAAATATCACCAGGTTTTACTTCAGCACCAATGCGAATCATTCCTTGCTCATCCAAGTCTTTTGTAGCCTCTTCTGAAACGTTAGGGATATCATTTGTCAATTCTTCGTTACCTAATTTGGTGTCACGAACATCTAATGAATATTCATCAATATGAATTGAAGTAAAGATATCTTCACGTACGACTCTTTCAGAAATTACAATCGCATCCTCAAAATTATATCCTTTCCAAGGCATGAAGGCAACCTTCATATTACGTCCTAGTGCAAGCTCACCTTTCTCGGTAGCATACCCTTGACATAATACTTGTCCTTTAGAAACTCTATCACCTTTCTTTACGATTGGCTTCAGGTTAATAGAAGTTCCTTGGTTTGTCTTTCTAAATTTAATAAGTTGGTATGTTTTCTCATCACTATCAAAACTTACCATTCCAGCTTCTTTGGTACGGTCGTATTTGATTGTAATTTCGTTTGCATCAACATACTCAACAGTCCCGTCTCCCTCTGCATTAATTAATACACGAGAATCACTAGCAACTTGTCTTTCAAGACCAGTACCAACGATAGGAGAATCTGCAATCAATAAAGGAACTGCCTGGCGCATCATGTTACTTCCCATCAAGGCACGGTTGGCATCATCATGTTCCAAGAATGGAATCAATGAAGCCGAAATCGATGCAATTTGATTAGGCGCAACGTCTGCATAGTTAACTTGCGTTGGCTCAACAACTGGAAAATCTCCTTCTTCACGAGCAATAACTCTATCAGTATCAATTTTTCCTTTTCCGTCAAGCGGAATGTTTGCCTGCGCAATCATTTGTCCTTCTTCTTCTTCAGCTGAAAGATATTGTGGCTCCGTTTTTAAATCGATAACTCCATTTGTTACTTTACGGTATGGGGTTTCAATAAAACCAAGATTGTTCACTTTTGCATAAACAGCCAAAGATGAAATAAGTCCAATGTTTGGTCCTTCAGGAGTTTCAATTGGGCACAATCTTCCGTAGTGTGTATAGTGAACGTCACGAACCTCAAATCCTGCTCTCTCTCTTGATAAACCTCCTGGTCCTAATGCTGAAAGACGACGCTTATGCGTAATTTCGGCAAGTGGATTTGTCTGGTCCATAAACTGCGATAACTGGTTCGTTCCGAAGAAAGAATTAATTACCGAAGAAAGGGTTTTCGCATTAATCAAATCGATAGGTGTAAACACTTCGTTGTCACGTACATTCATACGCTCACGAATTGTTCTTGCCATACGTGCAAGACCAACACCAAATTGAGATGACAATTGTTCTCCTACTGTACGTACACGACGATTAGATAAGTGATCAATATCATCAATCTCAGCTTTACTATTGATAAGCTCGATAAGATATTTAACAATGGTAATGATATCTTCTTTGGTAAGCACTTGCTTATCCATTGCGATATCAAGACCGAGTTTCTTGTTCATTCTGTAACGACCTACTTCACCTAAATTATATCTCTGATCAGAGAAGAATAATTTATTGATGATACCACGAGCGGTTTCTTCATCGGGCGGTTCAGCGTTACGTAATTGTCTGTATATGTGTTCTACCGCTTCTTTTTCTGAATTGGTAGGGTCCTTTTGTAATGTATTGTGGATAATCGCATAATCTGCAAGGTGATTATCTTCTTTGTGCAATAAAATTACTTTTGAACCTGAATCGATAATCTCTTCGATGTGCTCTTTCTCAAGAACAGTATCCCGGTCTAATACAATTTCATTACGCTCAATAGATACAACTTCACCAGTATCTTCATCCACGAAATCCTCGTGCCAAGTTTTCAACACACGTGCTGCAAGCTTACGGCCTAAGTATTTTTTAAGACCAGTTTTTGATGCTTTAACTTCTTCAGCAAGGTCAAAGATTTCAAGGATATCCTTATCTCTTTCAAAACCGATTGCACGGAAAAGCGTTGTTACTGGTAATTTTTTCTTTCTATCGATATAAGCGTACATAACGCTATTGATATCGGTAGCAAATTCAATCCAAGAACCTTTAAAAGGAATTACTCTTGCTGAATATAATTTTGTTCCATTTGCATGGAATGATTGTCCGAAGAAAACCCCTGGCGAACGGTGCAATTGCGAAACCACAACACGCTCTGCCCCATTGATACAAAAAGTACCACTTGGAGTCATATAAGGAATAGTACCCAAGTACACATCCTGTACAATTGTTTCGAAATCCTCATGCTCTGGATCTGTACAATACAGTTTTAAACGTGCTTTTAAAGGCACACTGTAAGTAAGACCACGTTCAATACACTCTTGTATAGAGTATCTTGGTGGATCTACGAAATAATCTAAAAACTCTAAAACAAACTGGTTGCGAGTATCTGTGATTGGGAAATTCTCTAAGAAAGTCTTGTAAAGTCCTTCTTGGCCTCTTTCGTCTGACTTGGTTTCCAATTGGAAGAAATCCTGGAAGGATTTAATCTGGATATCCAAAAAGTCCGGATATTCCGGCTTATTTTGTACAGAGGAAAAATTCAATCTTTCAGTTAACATTGCTGACATCTATGGACGGAATTAATTTAAAAAAAACTGTGTATGCGTACACTCAAAAAATAGTAACCTTTATATACGCAAAAATGGTTTAGGTCTTTTCGCGCTAAACGAAAGACCTAAACCTTAAGGTTTGGAGTGTGGTTAGCTTACTTAAGCTCAACCTCTGCTCCTGCTTCTTCTAATTGTGCTTTTAAAGCTTCAGCTTCATCTTTCGATACACCTTCCTTGATTGGAGATGGTGCGTTATCAACTAATTCTTTTGCATCTTTAAGACCAGCTCCAGTAAGTTCCTTAACTAGTTTTACAACTGCTAATTTAGAAGCTCCTGCCGCTTTAAGAATTACGTCAAATTCTGACTTTTCTTCAGCAGCATCTTCACCACTACCAGCACCACCAGCAGCAACTGCAACAGCTGCAGCAGCAGGCTCGATACCGTACTCATCTTTTAATATAGTAGCTAATTCATTAACCTCTTTTACGGTTAAGTTAACTAATTTTTCTGCGAAATCTTTTAAATCTGCCATTTTCTATCGTTTTTAAAAATTGTAATTTATTATTTGTATTTAATTAGTGCAATATTGATTATCCTTCTCTTTCAGAAAGTGTTTTAACAAGGCCTGCAATAGTATTTCCACCACTCTTAAGAGCTGAAATAACATTCTTGGCAGGGGATTGTAATAATCCGATGATATCTCCGATAACTTCTTCTTTAGATTTAATGTTCACTAGATTGTCTAGTTGATCATCACCAATGTAGATAGCTTCTTCGATATATGCTCCTTTAAGTAAAGGCTTATCAGATTTTTTTCTGAATTCCTTAATAACTTTAGCAGGTGCATTACCCGTTTCTGAAAATAATAAAGATGTGTTCCCTTTAAGTACTGACGTTAAATTGCCAAATTCCTTATCAGAACTTTCCATTGCTTTTGCTAACAATGTATTTTTAACTACAGCAAGCTTAATTCCTGCTTTAAAACAAGCACGACGTAAGTTTGTAGTGGCTCCTGCATCAAGACCAGAAATATCGGCTAAATAAATAGTCGTATTATCTGTAAGCTGTGCAGTCAACGTTGAAATTACTTGTGATTTTTCTTCTCTTGTCATAAGTTCTATTTGTTACTGCTCAGTAAATCTTTTTGTATCGATTTCTACACTAGGGCTCATTGTACTTGACATGAAAATGCTCTTAATGTAGATTCCTTTTGCCGCTTGAGGCTTAAGTTTTACCAATGTAGTTAATAATTCTCTTGCGTTTCCTGCAATTTTTTCAGCATCAAAAGATGCTTTTCCAACTGCTGCATGTACAATACCAGTCTTATCAACTTTAAAGTCAATCTTACCAGCTTTTACATCAGAAACCGCTTTAGCAACATCCATTGTTACCGTACCGGTCTTTGGGTTTGGCATAAGACCACGAGGTCCTAAAACACGACCTAAAGGTCCCAATTTACCCATTACACTTGGCATAGTTACAATCACGTCAACATCTGTCCAACCACCTTTGATTTTATCAAGGTATTCGTCTAATCCAACATAATCTGCACCCGCAGCTGTAGCCTCTGCTTCCTTATCAGGAGTCACAAGCGCAAGTACTTTTACATCTTTACCCGTACCGTGAGGTAAGGTTACAACACCTCTAACCATTTGATTCGCTTTACGTGGGTCAACATTGAGACGCACAGCTAAATCAACAGATGGATCGAAGTTTGTGTTGGAGATTTCTTTTATTAAAGCAGAAGCTTCAGCGACAGTATAGGTTCTATCCTCTACTTTGCCAGCATTCACTTTTTGCTTTTTTGTTAATCTTGCCATTTTATAGATTCTTTTTTATTAAAAAGGTTCAGTACCTTTTGTTTTAATTCCCATTGAACGCGCAGTACCAGCGACCATTTTCATAGCACTTTCAACTGTAAAAGCATTCAAATCAGGCATTTTGTCTTCTGCAATCACTCTTATTTGATCCCAAGAAATAGTCCCTACCTTCTTAACGTGAGGCTCTCCAGATCCTTTTTTGACCTTAACAGCTTCAAGGATTTGTACAGCAGCTGGAGGAGTTTTAATAACAAAATCAAATGATTTGTCTTTATAAACTGTAATCGCAACTGGCAATACTTTTCCTTGTTTATCTTGAGTTCTAGCATTGAACTGCTTACAAAACTCCATGATATTCACACCGGCAGCACCTAAAGCGGGTCCAACTGGTGGTGACGGGTTTGCCGCACCTCCACGAACTTGCAATTTTACTACTTTACTGACTTCTTTTGCCATGTTCTAATTTTAAATTTGTCGATTCTTTCTGAAGTGGAAGCCAAAGAAAAAATCTATTATATAGCGTGTAACAATTATACTTTTTCAACTTGCATATAGCTCAACTCTAATGGTGTTTTTCTTCCGAAGATTTTAACCATTACTTCAAGCTTACGCTTTTCTTCATTTATCTTTTCAACTGTACCGTTAAATCCATTAAAAGGACCATCAACAACTTTTACAGTTTCCCCTATAATGTAAGGAATATTAACATTATCGTCTTTTACTGAAAGCTCATCTACTTTCCCCAACATTCTATTAACCTCAGACTGTCTTAGCGGTACTGGGTCTCCTCCTTTAGTTTCTCCTAAGAAACCAATAACTCCATTAATGGATTTAATGATATGGGGTATTTCGCCTGCCAAACTCGCCTGAACCATAATATAACCAGGAAAGTAAACACGCTCCTTGTTAGATTTCTTTCCATTTCGAATTTGAACAACCGTTTCAGTAGGAACTAAGACTTGTTCAATATAATCTTCTAAATTCAATCTCTTGATTTCAGAATCTATATATTCTTTAATCTTGTTTTCCTGTCCACTAACGGAACGGACTACGTACCACTTTTTTGTGCTCTTAGTTTCAGTCATTCTTATTATTTTATTAACTCAAAGTAATAAGCTATAATTTTACTAAACACACTATCAACTCCCCAAACAGCAAGTGCTAGGATTACTGAAAATGCAGCAACAATTACCGTAAGACGCTGTGCCTCTGGCCAGGGCGTCCAAGTAACGTGATTTCTTAGTTCATTATAAGACTCTTTAATATAATTTACCATCTTTATAGGTATTTAATTTTCGTTTGTACAAACGTTGCACGGGTTGCGAGACTCGAACTCACGACACCTGGTTTTGGAGACCAGTGCTCTACCAACTGAGCTAAACCCGTATCAAATTCTGAATTACGAATTCGGAATTAAGAATATGATGAATTGGATTTCTAAATTCCCAAAGAAATCCAAGGGGTTTACACACCGTAAGGAGGTAATCCCGTTATAAAAGTCAAGGCGTCCCGTAATACGAGACACCTTAACTCTATTATATTCTCGACTAAAATTTAGTCTAAAATTTCAGTCACTTGACCTGCACCTACAGTTCTACCACCTTCACGGATAGCAAAACGTAAACCTACGCTCATTGCGATAGGAGAGATCAACTCAACATGAATTGTCAAGTTATCACCAGGCATCACCATTTCAACTCCATCTGGAAGACTAATATTTCCTGTTACATCAGTTGTACGTACGTAAAACTGTGGACGGTAGTTATTATGGAATGGGGTGTGACGTCCACCTTCTTCTTTTTTCAATACATAAACCTCGGCTTTAAATTTAGCGTGAGGAGTTACTGATCCTGGCTTAACGATAACCATTCCTCTAGATATTTGAGACTTCTCAATACCTCTCAAAAGGATACCTGCATTATCTCCAGCCTCACCTCTATCAAGGATTTGACGGAACATCTCAATACCTGTAATAGTAGAAGTCAATTTTTGAGCTCCCATACCAATAATCTCAACTGGATCACCAGTATTAGCAATACCAGTCTCAATACGACCAGTCGCTACAGTACCACGACCAGTAATAGAAAATACGTCTTCTATAGGCATCAAGAAAGGCTTATCAACTTCTCTTAAAGGCTCTTCAATCCAATTATCCACAGCCTCCATCAATTCGATAACAGTATCAACCCATTTTTGCTCACCGTTCAACGCACCAAGCGCAGAACCAGCTATTACAGGTCCATTATCACCATCATATTCATAAAAAGAAAGCAAGTCTCTTACTTCCATTTCAACTAATTCTAGCAATTCCTCATCATCAACCATATCTACTTTGTTCATAAATACAACGATACGTGGAATACCTACTTGACGACCAAGAAGTATGTGCTCACGTGTTTGTGGCATTGGACCATCTGTTGCAGCAACAACCAAGATAGCACCGTCCATTTGAGCAGCTCCCGTAACCATGTTCTTAACATAATCGGCGTGACCTGGACAATCAACGTGTGCATAATGACGGTTAGCCGTCGCGTATTCAACGTGTGAAGAGTTAATAGTAATACCACGCTCTTTTTCTTCGGGAGCGTTGTCAATTTGATCAAAAGCCGAAGCTTCTGAGTAACCAGCATCAGCTAATACCTTTGTAATAGCGGCTGTTAATGTTGTTTTACCGTGATCTACGTGTCCAATAGTACCTACATTTAAGTGAGGTTTAGACCTGTCGTATGTTGCTTTTGCCATTTTGTATTTATTTACTTAGTTATATATTAGTGTTCAATATTTATTCTAATATGTTGAGCCAATGACGAGAATTGAACTCGTGACCTCTTCCTTACCAAGGAAACGCTCTACCCCTGAGCTACACCGGCGAGTATTACTTTGCTGGCATCAAGTTTCATATTAACGCTTTTAGATTTGTAACGCGTAATGAACAAGAACTCAAAGAGAAATTATTGCAACTCAATAAAGAGCTACAATAATAAACTGCTTTCGCAGAAAAATAGAGCGGGAGACCAGGTTCGAACTGGCGACATTCAGCTTGGAAGGCTGACGCTCTACCAACTGAGCTACTCCCGCTTTTATAACTTAATGAATTCAATAAAAAAACTAGAATTCACCGTTAATGGTATTTCAATATTTCATTTGTTTAAAATCAGCACAAACGTGCTAATCTTATAACCCCCAATTTTAAGGGGATTTGTGGGGAGAGCAGGATTCGAACCTGCGAAGACGTAGTCAGCAGATTTACAGTCTGCCCTCGTTGGCCGCTTGAG
>NZ_JBPOFW010000013.1:0-21414 GCF_051252435.1 Patiriisocius sp.
GAAGAAGTAATACCAGAGGAAATACCTGATGTTCCAGAACCGATAGTAGAGGAAGAAACTCCAGTTTCCGAACCAGAGCCAATTCCCGAAGCACAAGAAGAGGTTACCGTAGAAGAGGAAGAAGAAGTAATACCAGAGGAAATACCTGATGTTCCAGAACCGATAGTAGAGGAAGAAACTCCAGTTTCCGAACCAGAACTAACTCCCGAAGCATCAGAAGAAGCTATCGTTGAAGAAGAGGAGGAAGTTGTTCCAGAGGAAACCCCTGAACCGGTTGTAGAAGAGGATATTCCAGTTTTCGAACCAGAACCAATTCCCGAAACACCTGAAGAAGTTAGTGTTGAAGAAGAGGCAGAAGCTGTACCAGAGGAAACGGTTGATATTCCTGAGCCGATTATAGAAGAAGAAACTCCAGTTTCCGAACCAGAGCCAATTCCCGAAGCACCTGAAGAAGAAGTTATAGTAGAAGAGGAGGAAAAAGTTATTCCAGAGGAAATACCTGATACTCCAGAACCGATTGTAGAAGAAGAATCGCCAGTTTCCGAACCAGAACCAACTCCCGAAACACCTGAAGAAGTTAGCGTAGAAGAGGAAGAAGAAGTAATACCAGAGGAAATACCTGATGTTCCAGAACCGATAGTAGAGGAAGAAACTCCGGTTTCTGAACCAGAGCCAACTCCGGAAGCACAGGAAGAAGAAGTTATAGTAGAAGACGAAGAAGTTGTTCCAGAGGAAACTCCTGATCCGATTATAGAGGAAGAAACACCAGTTTCTGAGCTAGAGCCAATTCCCGAAGCACAAGAAGAGGTTGCCGTTGAAGAAGAGGAGGAAGCTGTTCCAGAGGAAACCCCTGATACTTCAGAACCGATAATAGAAGAAGAATCGCCAGTTTTGGAACCAGAGCCAACTCCGGAAGCACAGGAAGAAGAGGTTATCGTTGAAGAAGAGGAAGAAGTTGTTGAGGAGGCAATTGATACTCCAGACTTACTTGTAGATCAGGAAACACCGGTTTCAGAAGAACAGTCTTTAGAAGAAGAAATTCAAAATAGTAGTGAAAACACAATAATTATTAGTAACAGCCAGCCCATTGTAGGGCGAGATATTCTAAATCATTCGCTTCAGGAAGCGGATGAAGTTGAAATTGTAACTTACCCCAATCCGGTGGTAGAAGGATTTTCAATCGGCATTAAAAATTATGAAAGCGAACGTGCTTGGTATCAGCTTTTTGATTATCAGGGTAGGTTAATTACAGATGGCCAAATTACAAGTGAAAATACTAAAGTTATGATTTCTCAATTGAAGCCAGCAACGTATTTGCTCAAAGTATTTATGACAAACCAAATATTCAAAACATTAAAAATTTTAAAAAAGTAACGCTATGAAATTAAAAGTACTATTTGCTTTTATGCTACTCGCCGTATTGGAAATATCGGCGCAGGCTCCAGAAAAAATGAGCTATCAGGCCATCATTCGCTCTAGTGATAACAGTCTGGTGTTAGATGCACCGGTAAATTTAAAAATTATTGTCCGCCAAGGCAGTGTAAATGGTACCAGTGCGTATGAAGAATCGCATTCGGCTACTACTAATGCCAACGGTCTGGTAAGTTTAGAGATTGGCGCTGGTAACCGTATTTCGGGTACTTTTAAAGACATACCATGGAGTAATGGTCCTTTCTTTATAGAAACACAAGTAGACCCTAATGGTGGTAGTAATTATTCTATTATAGGAGTTAGTCAGCTATTAAGTGTGCCTTATGCGCTCTATGCTAAATATGCAGAAAATATTACAGGAGCTACGGCAAGTGCACCGGTGGAGAAGGATGCTACTATAATTTCGTTTGAGTCTACACGTAATATTGCCACTAGTGATGTTGGTAATACATTAGAATGTACTAAAACTGCCACTGTTACCCTACCTTCTGGTTTCTCTAACATGAAAGTTGGCGAGACTGTTAATTTAGAGGCTCATAATGGTGCTTCCCTTACCGTAAAAGCAGCTAGTGGTGTATCTTTGAATTATACTGATGGTGGTACTGCCAATTTTGAAAGCGCAAGCGGTAATGTACGTTTTGGATTGTTGCGAAAATCAGGAACTAACGCCTATATAATTTCAGGTCAATGAAGTATTTAAAATTTCTCTTTTTATTGTTGGTGTCTTCTTTAAGCGCACAGAATTATCAATATAGTTTAGATACGCCAAAGGCACTTGAGCCTCAACAGATAGAGGAAGAAAGTAGTTTGGTGCGTATTATACCACAAGATTTTGATTGGGAAAATATACCAACGGACTATAGTGATTCTGTTTGGGAGATACGCTTTGACTTTGATCTTGCAGGTCAAACAATTATTTTACCAGAAAATGTTACCATGCGTTTTAATGGAGGCATTTTAGAAAATGGAACCGTGCGTGGTGATGAGAGCATTATAGAAACTAATAAGGAAAGTCAACTTTTTGAAGAGTTAACCTTAGAAGGGTCTTTTAAAAGCGAATATTTAAAACCGCAATGGTTTGGTGCAGCAATGGATGATGCAACAGATGATCGTGAAGACTTTGTTGAAACCTTGGATCAAGCTGAAAACATTGGAGCTAAGGTTTTGGTGGATAGAAATATGTTTCTTGATCTTGAGGAAACTGGTAAGAAGTCTATTTTTCTGGCAGATAACACCTGGTTAGAAGGAGCTAACGAAGCTCATATTAGAATTAATAATTTGCTGTCTCCGGCATTTTATATGGCTTTGACCAAAAACATTACTATCACGAATGTTACCTTTTTGTATGATCAGAAGTATGATGCTTCTTTTGGATGGTCATATGATAGTAACACCCTTAATATTAAGCAATTAAGAGGTTATCTTACGGATAGCCATAATATTGTTTTTAATGGTGTAAATCCAATCTGGCGTGGCCCAATTCTCTTTCGCTCAACCTTTGTTATTGATGGAGGAGAGAATATTGATATTAAAAATGTGAAATTTATTGCAAAAGGAGAAACAGCGGATAAATTTATCCAGATGGCCATTAAGCTGAAGGAAGAATATATCCCAAATCAAAAAATTATAAACGAAGCAGAGCCGACAAAAATTCCTAAAAACATTAACTTAGAGAATGTTACGTTAGATGGTGTTATTATGGGGGTCCAAGGTATAGTGGATACCTTCGTTTCAAAAGGTATGAAATCTCATAGATATTCAGATGCACAAAATGCTGATGGAAACTATATTGGTATGTTTAATGGAAAGGATTATGACTTCCCTCCTCCTCATTTAATCTATCTTAACCATGATGATGCTAAAAAGTTAAAATCTAAAAATATAATAATAACCAAAACCTATGATTATGGAGAATATGTAGGTACTGAAAAGGTAAGAGGATTAACTGGAGTAAATATTGGTTATTGTAATTCATTAAAACTGGTAGAGGATATTGATAATGTAAAAGTAGATGATTATAAATCGTATAGAAGAGATGGTTTTGCGGACTTAGGAGATTTAAGTAATAGTAGTTTTAATAACATCTATGCGGAGTACGATTCTCAAATTTTTGACATAAGTATGCGGTTTGTATCATTACGATTTGTTGGAGTTTTGGAGAATGTCTCTTTCAGCAACATCACTCTTAAGGATAACGCTCCTGAATGTAAAATATATCCTATAGATATTTCTTACGGAGATTATGTAAGCATTGACAATCTCCAGCTTTACGTAAATGAATCAAGTATCAATACCAATGGACCTTTTTCTATTTTCGGGTCTAATAATTCAATAAAAAATTCTGGGTTACACATAGAGAAACATACAGCAACCAAAGATTATCTTGGTTTAATTTTTTTAGATGAAAATACAAGTAACAATGGTACCAACAATTTTTACGATGTAGAAGTAACAGGGTGGAGGAATTTTAGTGAAGGCACATTAAATCAAAACATGAATTTAACCTTCCTAAGCGATAGTAACTTGAACTCAAATTTTGCTAAAATAATTGATATTGACCATGATTTTATTATTCAAGAAGAAAGTGGAACAAAAAAAATCAATTGGTCTAGAACGGAAATTGTAGAATTAGGCAATGGTGATGTTCATCAGATGCAAATGCAGATACCTCATGGTTTTTCAATTTTGCATATTGAAGCAGAAACCATAGAAAGTCTCACAAATGGCATTACTGTGTCGGTGGGCTCCAGTGCAGGTAAAAAAGATAATATTTTAAATAAAGTATCTAGTTCTACTGGCGAAATAGTACAAGAGGAAATAGGAAACTCTACATCATTAGAACAACGAATTTACCTTTTTGGAGATGGTAATTTTAACAATAAAGGAAAAATTAAAATAAGTATTGAATTAGAAAGAAAATTTTAAATCAATTAGATGTAGCCTATAAGTTGAATTTTGCCAGTTGTACTTACTTATAGACTATCTTAAAATAATTTGTTTTTAATGAAACAAATAAGGGAGCTCGTAATCAATTCAACGTAAAGTTGTTGCAAGCCAAAACTTCATTTGTGCAAAGGGTTTGCCTATTCCTTGTTTAGACATTAACTATAGAAGTACTCAGCTTTCAACGGCGAACCGGGCGTTTTAAGGATATTTGAAATGTCCCTAACAATATGTGCTCGAGATATATTTTTAGAATCTAGCAACTTATAGAGGCATTGTTCAGCAGGTTCAATAAAAATTTATGATAAGAAAAGCCAGTAAAGTTGGGTCTACTTAAGGATTGAAGATGCACTATAATGGTATATTGGTAATGGCTTTTATTTCTCTGACTTTTCAACCTTTGATTCGCATTGTTCATTTATTTTTGTAATAGCAATAAGGGTAGAGGTATCCTATGTTTAAGATTCTAAGATATATGAAGGGGAAACAACCTTATAATTTGCTACATGGAGAAAATGTATTGGTGCTGTTTTTTTAATAAAATTAGCATCTATGGAGTTCAACCCTAAACCACAAGCAAAGCGTGAATAAGAAATTAAAGGCACTGTTGGTATTGGCGATGGCATGTGGTTTTGTGTTTTTAGCGTTTTATCCTAATAGGTTAAATAGATACATACAAAGAAGGATTCGGTTTTATAAAACAGCTCCTAACGGTTTGTTAGAGGATGTTATGTTCCAAAAAATAGCATTGAGTAATTTGGTTAAGGGACAGTATACTAGTTTAGTAATAGGCCCAGATAACAAATTGTATGCAGGTGCTATAGATGGTAAAATAAAGCGGTTTGTGATACGTCCAAATGGTGATTTGTCGCTAGAACATATTTTTAAACCATTTGGAGAGAAATCAAAACTCACCATTGGATTAGCTTTTGACCCAGCGTCAACTGCGGATAGTCTAATCGTTTGGAATACATACTCTGAAACCAACAGTAGTTGGGCAAGTTTTCATAACGCAGAACAGGAGATTGATAAGTCAAAATGGGCTGGTAGTATGAATCGCTTGCGGTTAGATTTGAAAACTGACAGGATTTTAGAGAATGAGCATATACTAAAAAGCCTACCTTGTTTTGGCCCAAATCATGAGAACTTCCCAAATTCTATTGTTTTTGGTACAGACGGAATGCTTTATTTTGCGCAAGGAGCTAACACAGGTATGGGATGGTGTGATTGTGAAGAAAATCAAGAACCTTCCCGAGAAGCTTTACTTTCCGGAGCGCTTTTGTGTCTTGACCCTAGCAAATTACCTTCTAATTTACCAATTGATGTAAAAACGTATGACGGCGGTGGTAGCTATGACCCTTATGATAAGGATAAGCCCCTAAGTATATATGCAACGGGTATTAGAAATGCGTATGACATAGTCTGGCACAGCAACGGACAACTCTATGCAACTGTAAATAGCTCTGGCGGTAATGAAAATACCCCTACCTCAGACCAACAATCGCCTTATTATATTGAACCATATTCAAAAATAAAATATACCGGGCCCAATAATATCCCGGCAGTATTTGGCGCTCAACCCGATCAAGATGATTTCATGGTGCGAGTAGAAAAAGGGGGATATTATGGCCACCCTAATCCACTAAGGGCTGAATATGTCTTGAATAATGGGGACGAGGATTTGGATAATTCTGAATACAACGGGGTTAAGCCTGATGCTAATTTTAGAGGATTTGCCTATGATTTTGGACCTCATATGGCTCCTACTGGTATTGTAGAGTATACCAGTGAAACCTTCGGAGGAAGGCTAAAGGGGTGCCTGATTGTTGCCCTAATGGGCCATATGGATTTGGTTATACTAAGACCAGGGGGTGAAAAAAAAGACATTATTCAGGATTATGATGGCACAAAAATGGGCCTGACCTTGGATACTAGTCCATTAGATTTGGTAGAAGATAAAAATACAGGAAATATTTATGTGTCGGAATATGGTAAGCGCACTATTACCTTATTTCACCCTATTGAAAAAGGGGGGCGCAAGGCTGTGCTTGTTTATGATGAAAATACGTGCAATAAAATAAAAAATCCTATAGAAGAAGGAAAAATAATATATCAGCAAAATTGCCAAATGTGTCACGGTATTAAAGGAACAGGAGCAATGGCTCCAAGTTTGGTTGATAAGGAATGGATAAATGGGATAGATGCAATGTTTTCAGTAATTCAAAACGGATCAGATAATAATAGAATGCCTGCATGGAAAGATAAACTTTCAAAGGAAGAAACAAAAAGCGTTGAAAGTTATATTTTGTCTTTAGTAAAAAAATAGATATAACAATAAATAGTATCCTAATTTAAGGCAATTCGCTAATTATCAACGGTTTCTTGTTGCTTTTTGTTTGTAGTTCATCTACTCTGTTAGGTGTAATAGCTATCTCGTTCCTTGTTTTAATCCTAAGTTCCTTCAATATCGTTTCAACTTCGTCTTCCACGTTTTCGATTGAATTAAAAACATAACGCAGTTCTACTGAATAATCCTTGTTTTGAATTAGTTGTACCTCTCTAATTGTATGTAGTAATTTTTCAAAAAGAATAGTTAAGTGCTCACTGCGGACAGTTAGGCCGGATGGAGTTTTCAATACTACAGATTGTCTACCTCTTACATTATCCATTAAGGGTAATGGAATACCACAGGAACAGACGGTATCCAACAACTTACCTCTATCTCCAATTTCATATCTGATGAGTGGAAATACTTCGTTGTGCAAATCTGTAATTAGGATTTTACCTGTTGTGCCAGCAGGAACGGGGTTGTTGTTTTCATCCACAATTTCAACATGTACGGCGTCATGCATGATATGAAGGCCGTGCTGTTGTGGGCATTCTGCTGCTATGGTAAAAACTTCAGTATTGCCATATTGATCACATACTGGGGCACCAAATGCGGTTTCCATAGTTTTTCTTTGATTTTCAAAAAGAGGGGCAGAAGTTACCCAGACCATTTTTGGTGGGTGTATTTTTAAGTCGTTATCTAATAAAAAGAGCGCGAATTCATAAACAACGTCTACATAACCTTGTAAGAGAGTAGGCTTTAATGAATTGAATTGATTTACAAAACGTTTAACATTACGCAGGTTCATCTCTGATCCTGTTAAAAATATACGTCGGGTGGGCCACCACAAAATAGTATTGCCTAATCTTTTTATGAAAGGTCTTTTGTAGCGGTAGATAAAGGCTTGGTTTTCGTACGGTTTTATGTTCCACCAGCCTAGTATGCGCCATTGGAGTACAGTGTAGGGAAAGCGGGTGTCATGTAAGACAGAAATAGGCCTTCCAGTACTGCCAGATGAAGATACTTTTCTATATGTGTTTTTAGATGGATTTCCTGCAATAAATTTTTCGAAATTTTGGGCTAAGTCATCTCGTGTAACTGGAGGTAGGTTTTGAAAATCCTCCTCATTTGTCATGTGGAGTTGGTTTTCTAGACCTTGATACTTGGATTTATAAAATGCTGTATTCTCAAAAGCATGATTTATTACACGTTTCCTTTTTTCGAAATTGAGTATCTGAATTTGACCAGATTTCAATTCGTTTTCCGCCCTTAAATGTGACCTATGAATTTTAGGCTTTAAAGTTTTTGTTTTTAAATCGAACAAAAACTTTTTCAAGTTTATTTTGTTTTGTTTCAAGCTATGGTTTTTTTGGTAACTGGTAACTGGTAACTGGTAACTGGTAACTGGTAACTGGTAACTCAAGAGGGGGAAGAGCCTTAAGGTCAGTTAAATGTATAGTATATTTCTTTTTTTTGCAATCACATCTCGACCAGATTCGTTAATTTAAGGTAAACGACATGTGCAATTAGTAACTATAGTAAATTTTTATCTAGAGACGTCATAATGGTGTTAATATCTAAATATTTTTTGGCATAATTATGAGCGTTACTTTTTATACAACATAAATTTTTGTTTTGGGTTAGGTCAATAATTCCTGCAGTAAGTGCATCTCTATTTTCTGCCTCAATCAAATAACCCATATCATGTTTGGATACAATAGAATAGAGGTCGGTTCCTTCATTTGCTGTAACTAATGCAGCACCTCCAACAGCTAAAATGGTCGTGAGTTTAGAAGGCATAACTAAATCACTTGCGTTCTTTTTTTGAATTACCAAATGAATATCTGCCATGTTCAAGAATTCATTAAAAGCTTCTTTGGGCTGTAATGGCATAAAATGTACATTTTGGAGCTGCATCTCTTGAGCCTTTTTCTTTAAAACTTCTTTATAGGGGCCTGAACCACAAATAATAAGTTTTACCTTAGGTTGCCCCAGTAGAGCTTGGGCTGCATACAATATGTTTTCTAGGCCTTGTTTTTCGCCAATTCCACCAGAATATAGAACTGTGGTATCATCTTCCTCAAAACCAAATTTTACTTTTAAGTTAGCGTTATTGGGAATCGGGTAGAAAAAATCGGTATCCGCCCAATTCGGTAAAAATGTAACTTCTCGTTTTGTTTTTTTACTGATCCGTTTTATCATAGCATCTGAGATACTACTAATATTCTGCGAGTTTTTAAATACAAAATTTTCAACTTTAAATAAAAGCTTAACTAAAGTTGCAGATTTGATCATACCCAATTCTGCAGCGGCTTCAATTTGTAAATCTTGTATGTGATGCAGATGTTTCGCTTTTTTAATTTTTTTGTAAAATGCACCTAAAACACCGGCTAAAAATGTTGGTGAAACGCTAATTACGTACGTATATTTCTTCTTGCAACAGAATGTCATAAGTTGTAGTAGGGCGGAAGCAAAGAATGAAAAATCCGAAAGGATACGTGTGAGCCCACTAGGTTTTTTAGGTACATACATAGGGCACCGATATACGGTAAGCCGGCCGCCGCTGGGGTAATTTGTAGTCTCTTTTAGGAACCAGTATCTATTTTTTACATAGGGTTCTTGAACTTCCCACTGTGGATAATAAGGGTAACTTGTTATGACGGAGCAATCGTGGCCAGATTGCGCAAGCCATTCCATCATTTCACCACTGTACTTACCTATACCGGTCAGTTCTGGCGAGAAGTTATATCCTACGTATAGTATTCGTTTTTTCATAGATTCTTATATGATGTATTAGAAACAAGTCTAATGGGTCATTATTTTTTAAAATGGTTAAAATTGTAATGAACCTTAACCTATCCAATTAAATTTTACAAAAACATCGTTTAATACTCACTTTGCTTTTATTTCCACCTAACCTTAGTTTGAGGTACTATGGGTTTAGTAATTACGTTGTTTCCTTCTTGATTTGAAACGATAACCGAACCCACGGTAATTACAGTATCCGTACCAATGATAACATTAGGACCAATAAAACAGGATGCTCCTACCCATGCCCCATCTTTTAATGTTATAGGTCCATTACGGTAAGGCATAGCAGGGTTTCTATAATCATGATTTCCACCACATAAAAAACTACGTTGGGAGATACACACATTGTTCCCAATAGTAAATTTTTCAAAATTCAACAAAAAAGCTTCTTCACCAATCCATACATAATTGCCAATTTCAAGTTTCCAAGGAAAATGAATATTTACCCTTGGTTTTATGACTAAACCGGTGCCAATTTTAGCGCCAAATAATCTTAGTAGCTTAGTTTTTAGACTGCTTGGATAGGGTAGAGCACTAAGGAAGAAAATTACCTTAATTAAATACCAACATAGTTCTTTAAACCTGCTAGCACCGCGATCTAACCCAACCGAAGCGTCAAAATCTTTTAAGGAAACTTTGGAAGTTGCTTCTATCATATGACCTGTGCTTTAAGGTTGTTGGTCAAACTTTTGGCCGCTTGTGCCACCGTAAAATGTTTTTGGTAAACTGCGTAGGCATTTTTACGCATTTGGGTAAACTCATCGTTCGTAAGCTTTGAAGCCTGTTCAAGTAACTGGCATGTACCTTCGTATGTGTCTTCCGTTACTAGCCCCCCATCACCTTCAGCAATTTCTCTCCAAATATTAACTTTGTTTGAAATAAGAACAGGGCAATTACAGGCTAATGCCTCTACAACGGCTATTCCAAAATTTTCTTGATGGCTTGGTAGTACAAACGCTTTTGCACCAGTAAAAGCCGCCCATTTTGCATTGCCAGTAACCATTCCCGCATATATGATGTTGCTCTTTAAGAAATTATTACTCTGAACAATTTGATCTAAGCTTTTTCCAAATTCTGAGTCCATTCCTGGTCCTGCGATAACCAGTTTTGGTAATTTATCTTTTGTTGTTTCAAATGTAGCGTATGCCTTTATTAGATTAAGAAGACCTTTCTTGGGGTGTATCCTGCTTAGAAATAATAGATACTCTTCATTTGGTAATAGACCACATTTTTTTTTGAATGCCGTAATGTCCGTTACTTCTATTAGTGTAGGAGGTAGAATGCCGTAACCTACATTAATCTCTTTTTTTGGACGGTAGCCGGTAAAAGTTTCACGGGCCAAGACCAATTCTTCTTGGCAAGTAAATAAAATACCGTCTGCCTCATTAAGGGTGTTTTTTTCAACTAGATTCCAAAAAAGTTGATTTCTAAGGGCTTTTATTTTGCGGTCTGGAGCTTTTTGGAAATAGGGATCCAGCATGCCGTGAGGCATTATGAAAAACTTAGGAGTTTTCTTATTTTCTTTTTTGAGCCAATTTATACCCTTTCTAACGGCATAGCCATAATATTGCCACAGACCATGTACAATGACCACATCGTAAGATGATAAGTTTTCTTTAAGCCATACAATTAATTTGGGGGCATAACCCCATGGTCCTTTCCCTGGGCCTAGTTTAAAAATCTTAAAATCATCTTGATGCTCCCATTTCGTAGCTTCACCGTCAATAGAAACTACAGAATTGTCTGTGTCTAAAGTCTGCATTTCTGGAATTGAATTACGAATACCTTGGCAAGGCCCTCCATAAGAAGGATCCATACTTTCTATAACTCTAAGAATTTTCATGCTGCCCATGTTTTAAATTATATACCTTGGTGTAGATATCATTTATTTCAGCAATAGTTTTGGTGCTGTCATATCTCAAGGCATTTTCTACCCCCTTTTGTTTTGCATTTTGGAGTTCTTCTTCTCCTTTGCTCAAGAAGCTTTCTATTATGTTGGATGCACTTTTAGCCCATGAATCTAGGTTATCAAACTTGTCTACATTTTCGATATAAATAGCAGCTTCCCCACCAACTTCATTCATAGGAGCACTATTTGTAGTTACCACGGGACAACCGCAGGCCATGGCTTCCGCTATTGGCCAACCAAATCCTTCTGCTAAAGATGGAAATACAAAAACAGAAGCGCCTTGATAAGCCTGCTTCACCATATCATCTGATAAACCAGAAGAAAAAATAATATCATTTTTGTATTTAGAATTGGCATATTCTTTTTGTGTACGCTCGTCAGGTGCGCTACCAATCAATACTAATGGAATTTTTAGTGTGGAAATATCGCGCCAACAATTATAAATTTTAATTAATCCAATACGGTTTTTGTAGAACTGATTGCCGCCAACATGCAGAAAATAGCCATTAGCCATAGAGGCATTTAAAAACTTTGTCAAGTTTTCTCGCGCAGTTATTTGACTACCTACTTCAAAAAGAGAATTTAAGCCATTATATACATACGTACTTATCTGAGGTTTCTTTGGAAGTAAGTCTTCCAATTCCAGCATGGTATTTTTTGAAACCGAAATAAAATTTTCAGCTTTGCTAAAACCATTATATATCATTTTCTGGTATAACTTTCCTGTAGCACCTACTGGATTCGCACTAATCTCACCTTTAGCCGACTTAAAAGCTAGAAAATCATGACAGTGTACAACATGCGCTTTATTGGAAATGATAGGTGCCCATAGTCCTAAAGCTTGGTCTGATAGGACATAAAGATTCTTTTTACTCGTAAACCGAGTTTTAAAAAAAAGGAATAATGAGAAAATTACATATTGGTCAACATACCCTATCCATTTTTTAGCAGCTCCTTTTAGAGGGAGTTTAGAGAGGTAAGGTTTTGGCCTTACAACTTCAACAGAATGACCAAGTTTCTGCATACCTTCAGAAAGATAGCTTGCAAAGCGAGGCATGCTTTTACTACCAAAAAAAAGAGGGTGAGATAATATTATAATTTTCATAGTTTTCTAATTGTTACTGGTGCCGGTTAGCTGAAATGGTTGTGGTTGATTAAAAATTGTTTTAATTCAGTCCCTCATACCTTGTGTCTTACTAGGTTTAATTTTTTGCGGTAAACCGGATTAGTTTAAGGTAATTCCTGTCTAAAAATGTCATTTTCCATCGGATTGAATGTTTTTCTAAATGGTAGCAACAAACTATAAAAAGAGGTAAGAAGAGTAACTGATAAATTAGACTAATCCCTTTCTCCTGAAAGAAAATGAGTAAAGGATAGTGTAGCGCATAAATGGCGTAACTGCCCTCTCCTAATTTGTAAAAAATAACGTCAATAAATTTTTGGATTTTTTGTGTGTTTAAACCATCAGTTAGTATCATGGTAAAGTAGAAAATACCATTTAAAAGCATTCCTTTTCCTATAATTTTTATACTATCAGATGGTATTTTGGTACTTGCAATTGTAATTAGAAGTCCCAGTAAGAAGTTGATCATAAAGAAGGTGTTCTTCTTCTTTAACAAAACGAAGCAATAAGAGGAAATATAACCCTGAATCCAGGTCATAAAACCGACTAAAAACAAGAAATATGGTATGAATATAATTTTTTTATTTATTACTATACCTATCATAATGGCTGCTATGAGCAAGACGTATTTTGCATAGAGACCAACCTTTTTTAAATATTTTTTATTTATAAAATAAACTAAAGGAAATAGAAGATAGAAAAACATTTCATAGGACAGGGACCATAGAGGACCATTTAAGCCATAGGGTATGATCCATGATTCAGGAATAACCTTGCTGGTTTGTAAGAAAAGCAGATTCCCTAAAAGATTACGAATACTAAAATCCTCTAGATTAAGAATATTTAAACTTAGACCTACTAAGAATGATAGAAGTATAGCTATCCAATAGATGGGGAGGATACGCTTAAACCTTCTGTAGAAATAACCATTTACACTGTTCTTGTCATTAAGTGGGCGTTTAAGCGTGCTTAGGCCTATTGAAAACCCGGAGATGATAAAAAACAGTAACACCGCTTCATCGTTAAGTTCAGATATAAAATCAAAAATTCCAAAAGAGATATCACTGAAATAACTTTTAAAAACAGCTTTGTTTAATTTAAAAATATGGTGGTATAAAACAACTAGTGCAGCAATTCCTCTAATGCTATCTAAAATTTTTAGCCGGCCGAATTCTCTTTTTTTTAGTTCCCCCATTATAGTAAATTATTTGTGGTTTCATTGCCGTTTAATATCTTCAGAAAATTCATTTTGTGAACTAATATTATTATGGCAATTGCTAAGCAATAGGCTACAGTATCTGCTAAAATGGCGTCTAATCTTTTTTCTGTTCCAAATGATAGATTAAATAGAAAATAGACCACATAGAGGGATACCATGGTTTTGCCGAAAAAAAACTCCGAGCTTTTGGATATAAAGAACCAAAGCTTATAGATTAAAAAATAAATTAGAACTGCTATTACGGAGCCAAGCATAGAAAAATCAGCTAGGGTAATAAGCAAAATAGAATCGGCAGAGTCTTTATTTGTATGCTGCCTTTTTTCTAAAATTTTCTCTGATCCAAGACCTTTATTTGGATTTATTGCTTTAGGTATGGCATGATCGATAGCCATTAATGTAATTCCTCCCCAAGTGATATCCCGGTCACTATCATTTTGAGCAATCCAATATATTGCTCTATAGAGATAAATTGCTCTACTGTCTGTTAACTCTGCTGCACTCTCGCTTGAATTGCCAAAATTATTTACCCCATAGTCATATATTTTCTGAATTGAGGTGACAGGAGCTTGAATGCTAAATGCAACGGGTGTACGGCGAATTATGTTATAAAAAGGAAAATATACAAAGTATAAAAAAGCACCTAGTAGTATAGCGTACGAAATAAGTTTTTTGTTAATTAATGCTCTGTTGAAACTATATATAATTATTCCTACGAACAGTATAGTTTCTAATAGTTCTCGGCGAGACAGCATAAGAAAGTTAATTAGAAACAATATCATTGATGATATGGTTAATAAATCATATTTCTTTTCGTCAATATTTTGAACAAAAAGCACGGTTGATATCACCAAACCAAGCCTGAATATCGTGCCAAAAAACTGAATCATAGAAGATTGTTCGTAGCTTATATTCCTATTCGCTTCTTGAATTCCTTCAAAGGCTGCAATAAGAGACATGTGAGGTATGTAATACGTTATAGAAAATATTGGAAGTATCACAAGTATAACCTTTAAGGTTAAACTAGCTTTAATCTTGGGGAATTTTTTTAGATAAAATGTTATGTTAATTGGTGAATTTTCATTCTTGTCAATTAAATTACTAGCAATGAGACAACCAATAAAAAAGAATAGAATATAGAAAAATACAAAAATGGTAGTATGCGTTGTTATTTTCCCAAGAGCTTTAAATACAGCTTCACTAGATTTAAGAGGAATGACAGCAAAATATAGTGTATTAAAAATTATGATCAAATCAAAAAAGTTAAGATCTTCTTTCCTAATCAATTTGCGACCAACAAAAAATGCTGGTACAAGTAAAATAAGTGATAGATATTTAATTAATAACATACTAGGATATTGCTAATTGTTGTGATGGTTAATATTTGCCAGTCGTCATTTCTGCTCGTTGTTTTTACTCATTTTCATAAAATATTTTACCCTTCTTTTTTTATTCCTCGGCGCTTGTCTTGCCAATTAATGATAAACACCTTTAGGTCGGTAAATCCATCTATAATTAATTCCTTAAAAGACATACGCATAATCTTACAGCCTTCTGGCATTACTAGAAAAACCAATATTAAATCAAGAGAAACGGCTCCGAATGCAGCGCCAATAAGTCCAATTTGTTTTGATAGTAAATAGGTCAGAAAAACCGAAATAGCAGCTGCTATTACTCCGTAAAAACCCATTTTTTTAGGCTCATTTACGGCTCGGAATACCATTTCTGTTGTGTACCATAGGGCGTTAAGTAACATGCCGGATATGAAGAGGTACCACATGGCCTCAGGTACTTCTAGTTCATTGTTCGTCCAAATACGATAAAACCATAAGCCAAATAAAGCCAAGAAAACAAAACCTACGACAGATAATGCAAACACACCAAGAATAGATAGCCTGAAAATCTTTTTAGCGGTCTTCCAGTCTCCTTTTCCAATTTGATTGATAAGTTCAGGGAAAACAGTGGGTTCAACCATATATAGTAATTGGTTAAAGGAACGACTCAAAGTTCTAACAGTATTGAAAATAGCTACGGCTTCAGGTCCTAAAACAATCCGTACGACAAACGTAGTACCTTGAAAATAGATGATTTGCCAAAGTGGTAACATCAAATAGCTCAATCCTTTTGTAGTAATACCTTTTAAGATAGTATTATCCTTTTTACCGCTGTGTATTTTAAATAATCCAATAACCTGGCGACCTT
This sequence comes from Patiriisocius sp., assembly GCF_051252435.1. Taxonomy (NCBI): domain Bacteria; kingdom Pseudomonadati; phylum Bacteroidota; class Flavobacteriia; order Flavobacteriales; family Flavobacteriaceae; genus Patiriisocius; species Patiriisocius sp. Next base: position 15,965 of record NZ_JBPOFW010000013.1, read on the forward strand.
TAATCCAGTATATAATCATAAAAACCAACATGACCAGAAGTTGGGAAATGGCGAATTCTACAATGCCATAGCCTAGCAGTAAAACTAACAGCCCTGCTCCTAAATTAGCGGCTGCTTTAGAGGTAATTAAATTAATGCTCAGAGCAGCTTTTTCAGCTGCACGGTAATACGCTTCAATCAATTGAAGGTAAAATGTTAATAATTGAGCAAAAATAAGAATAGAAACCGCTAAGATTGCTTCTTGACTGTCAATCAGTGATTTATCGAAAACATGAAAGTAATCCAAGGTCAAAACAGCAACAATACTAATCAACATGGCTACCAGAACCATAATAGAGATAATATAAATACCTGTTTTACTAATGTTAGCAGCCTCTTGTTTGCGGCCGGCAGCATAGCTTAAAACAAAGCTGTTAGCTGCAGCTGAGCCAAAACCTAGATTAGAAAATGCAATGACACTAGGTATTATAGTAAGCGTTAACCATTCTCCGTAATAGGCTGCTCCCCAGGCCGATATAAAAAATGGAACTAAAAACAATTGTTCAAGTACCCGAATCCCTTTTTGGAAAACAGAAGCTAGTCCATTGCTTAATACCCTTTTTTTTAGAGACATGTGTTAGAGAAATTGTTAATCGTTGATTTTAGGTCCGTAACCATACACCTGTGCTGCGTTGGTGTCATTTAATAAGACCATTGTATTTCGTAGCTTTCCATTTTTATGAATTGATTCAATGGTTTTAGCATGTTCACTTTTTGTTACATTTTTTCGAACTACGTAAATGGTACCATCTATATATGCATTTAAAGCAAAAGCATCTGATATAACTCCAATAGGAGGGGTATCAATTATGATGCGGTCAAAATCTTTTTTTAGTTGATTGATAAGTAGTTCTATTCTTTCGCTCAACATTAAGCGGCCTACTTGATTGACCTCAGTACCAGCGCCTATAAGTGACAGGTTGTCGATGGTGGGGTGTTTTTGGATGATGTCTGTTATAGTTAGCTCTTTCTGTACTATAAAATCTGTCAATCCAGGAGTGTCTGGCAAATCAAAAGTTTTCATTAGCTGTGGCATTCTTAAATCGAAGGATAGCACTATTACACGTTCACCATTAGAAGCCAAAGTAATCGCTAGATTTGAGGTAATAAATGTTTTTCCTTCGCCTTGAACCGTTGACGTAACTAATAACGTTTGATTCTTATTGGTCTTTTTAAGATATTCTAAATTGAAACAGAGTAACCGAAACAATTCTGCTGATGGAGTTCTGCTGTAGCCCTTGGTTGCTATCAATCCCCCATCTTTGCTTCTCGCTATTTCTCCCAAAATAGGAGCAGAAATTAAATTAGATAAATTCTCTATTGAAGTAATTTTATTATTTAATAAGTCTTTGGTATAAATCAAAGAAAACGGCAAGAATAACCCAATAAGTAAGCCGCCTAAATACATAGCTGTTTTGTTAGGGCTAACGGGAAAATTCCCTGCTTTTGGGAGACTAACTATTCTTGTAGAAGAAACAGGTGCTGCTAACGATAGGACTTCTTCTTCACGTTTTTGCAAGAGATATAGATAAAGTCCTTCTTTGGTGCTTTTATCACGGCTAATATCAACCAATTGTCGCTCCATAGAAGGTACTTTGGCAATCTGTGCTTGATATTTATTCGCATTAGATTGCTGATTGCGCTGCGCAATCAATAACCTGTTTTTGGCGCTCCGTACATTTTCAACAATAGCCTTTCCTAAGTCATTTAATGTTCGGTCTAAATTAACAATAATAGGGTTGGCACTAGAAGCAGATTGGGCCATTTGTCCTTTTTGCAATAAAGTTTCATTGTACTGGTCAATCATACCTGTCAAAGAAGGGTCATTTGCACTTAAAGATGCTGGAATTGGCGTATCTGGGTTTCCTTGCTGAAGGTACATTTCTATAGAGTTGATTACATTGATTTCAGTCTGGTAGTCTGAAATTAACTTTTTGTAATCATTGGCTTGAGCAATATAAAGCCCTGCATTGTCAGTGACGTTGGTAGGGTCATTACTAGTTTTAAATTTCTCAACAGATTTTTCTACACCTTCAATTTCGCCAGATAGTAACTTTAACCGATTATCAATCATTTTAATCGTGTTCTCGGCGAGTTCATTTTCATATTTAATCATCTCCTCCACATAAGTCTCGATAAGACCCGCAACTACATCTTCACCTTTTTTCTTGTTAATACTCAAGAAACGGATACCTAATAAATTTCCATCAAGATTTATAAGGTCTATGCTAAGATTCTCTAGAAAGTCACCTATTACTCGGTCAGTATCAAGAATGGTAAAGTAAAATGGCTTCCCATTGTCTTCATATTCGGAAGCTTCTTTTGCGTTAATGGTGAAGGTTCCAAAGGGTGCGGTAACAAGATCACCGTAATTATGTTGCGTTTTGTAACTTTCACTCTTTACCGTAGTTTCCAATTCATATTCGGTGTCGTTAATGAATGTGATGTAGATAGGAAGATCATAAACTAAATCTTTAGCCGTTTCATCTACCAAAATTTCAATTGGTACATCCTCTCCATAAATCTCAACATCACGAATTTTGCCTTCAATATAATAGTTGATGTTTAAAGAGCGGTCTGTAATAACCTTTTCCATTAAACCAGTAGATCTTAAAATGCCTATCTCATCTTCAACATTCGTATTACTTTTAATAAGGCCCAGGTCTTTTATGTTTTGTGATTTCACGGAGCCTTGCCCTGCATCTTGATTTTTCACAAGAAGAGTACTGGTTATTTCAAATTGGGTTTCAGCTTTGTATCGTAAGTAGAGAAATACAGCTGCCAAGCAGACCACTAAACCTATGGCAAAAAGAGGCCATTTTTTTAAGTACTTTGAGATGAGTTTGGTAATATTTGTCTGTTCCATATGATGAAATCCGTTTAATGTAAATCTTTAAGTTGCTTGAATAAGAAGAGCGATGATTGTTTGTTTGCCCTCCTTCCAGTTTGTTTTATGATTGCTATTGGTAATTTTAAATTTGTTGCTTTATATTAAATTAATACAAGAAAAGGCATTTTTTGTACACCGAAAACTTTTAGATATCTTTTAAAAGCCAAGGCTATAGTATTGATTCCTAATTTGCTTTATTTTCCTATAACCTATTGATTTAATGTAAATTATTCTACTTTTTAAATTCTAAAAATGAATTTTTAAATTCTTTTAATAAGAATATGAAATTTAACATTTACGTTATTTTTATAGGTTTATAGTATTCCTTTAATATGCATTCTCTTCACCACGCACGGCATTGATGACAGTTTGTACAATAATCTTTATATCTAATTTTAACGACCACTTCTCTACATAAAAAATATCTAGTTTGGTACGGTTTAAAATATCTTTCTTTTCTCCAATTTCACCGCGGTATCCTTTTATTTGAGCGAGTCCAGTAATACCAGGTTTAACAAAATGACGTACCAAATACTTGTCTACAGATACTTCGTAATCCTCAGTATGTAGCTCCATATGTGGTCTAGGGCCAACAACACTCATTTCGCCTAGAAACACATTTATAAATTGTGGTAACTCATCTAAACTGGTTTTGCGAATAATTCTGCCTACTCGTGTAACCCGCATATCGCCTTTAGTGGCCATTTTGGAATCAGCATCGTCAGAAGGGGCCATAGATCGGAATTTATAACACCAAAAAGTTTTACGTTTTAGACCGTGTCTTTTCTGTTTAAAGTAGAGGTTGCCCGGAGATTCTAATTTAATGAGAATGTACATTATTGGTGTAAGCCAAGAGAGAATGGTGATGATAACCAAAGATGAAAAGAAGAGGTCAAACGTACGTTTTACCACACGCGCAAAAAGCGTGTCCAACGGTACTCTTCTAAGGTTTAGTACAGGAACAGTTTCATAGAGTTCTATGAACATACCCCTAGAATAAATTTCCTTATTATCCGGTATGATTTTTACACGAATAAGGTTGTTGTCAGCAAAATCTATAAGGTTACGAAGTTCCTTGCTATTAAATTTAGAGGCTACACAGTAAATCTCATCTATATCGTTTTCTAAAATATAGAGAAAGCAGTCCATAACTGGCCCAAGGAAAGTAGGACTTTTAGATTTTTTATCGTCAAAGTATCCCATGTAACGGTAACCCAGTTCTGAATCATCAAATACTTTTCTGATTTTCTTTAAATTCTTGTCACGACCTAAAACAACTACTTTTACGGAGTTACCACCCCACATACGGTATTTTCTTCGCAACCAAAAGAACACCACCCGGTAGGCTGTAAGCGCCACACATATCATAAGGTAGATGAACAGTTGCTGTTCCAGAGATTTATAAATCCTTCCGGTAATACCAAATAAAGCAAAGTACGCAAGACCGTAAATCAAATAAAGCTGAATAACTTTATGAATATTGGTAAAGAAACCTTCTTTACGTTTTCTGGTATAATAGCTTAGTCCATACGTGATAAGCAACCAAGAGATATTGTAATGTAAAATGTAGTAAACGTTGGTGTAGGTTTCCGGAGTTAGAAAATAGAGAAAACTGTTTATAATAAACAGGTGTACTGCTATTGATACAGGGATAATCCAGTCTGAATTCTTGAAGTTTTTCATTTCCCTATTTCTGATGATCGTTTAACAAAATATTCGGTAGATATTACGGCTGCGATTTGCAGTTCATACCAGATATTTTTAAAATATAGCTCTTGTAAGATTTTCCTGAATGTTATCGTCATGGTAACAATAAAATTGAACAAGTTTAATAATCTTTTACACTTTATTATATGATGAATTCTTGAGCTTTAGGGGGATGTTTGTAATTGCGCTGGCAAATATATGATTTCGGGTAGTATAGCCCAACTAAATACTATTATTTAATCATCATGAAAAACACTCTAAACTATACTTTAATTATCTCGTAATAGAAGAGCTTAGTGTTATCAGTACTTACGGGGAATTAGTGGCTTGTTAATTCTTAGAAAAATAAATTTGCCGCTTCCTACCTGATTATATGAGGATTAAATTTAAGATTTCAATTACAAATGGGGATGCCTATGGACTGGTATTGGCAATAATTATAAATGTTTGGATTTGTATTGCAATTTTCTGTTTATTTCGTAGTAGATAGGGTTTCTTATTACCATCTTCTGAAGTGGTAGCATAGTGAAGTGGTTTTTGGCATTCTCATAAAAAAAAATTTAGACAAAATAAAAGGGAGCGTTCCCCAACGCTCCCTTTCCGAGTTATATAATAACTATCTCTATGTTGAGATAGATATTCAACCTACTTATGAGTTACAAATATCCGAAAGTCTTACAAACGGCATTGATTCAAAAGGAATCATAATTGACTCATTTGGCAATCGCTAATTAATGACATAGCCCAATAACCAATACAAAATAATGAATACAAAGATTCCGCCAATGCAACCGCATTTGCCACCTCCTATTTT
>NZ_JBPOFW010000014.1:0-10425 GCF_051252435.1 Patiriisocius sp.
TGCCATCGAGCGACTACTGGTTCAGGGTGGAGTACACCGAACAGGAGGTGAGAAAAGAAATAAAAGGACATTTTACCCTGAAGAGGTAGGGTCGTTCAGTAAACCATGATAGAATCCCCCGCTACGGAATATCGTAGCGGGGGATTCTATCATGGTAACGGCTTGGTCGCAGTGCTTCAGATGTCCTGGGGTGGGGATTTCAGAAGTGGGTACTATTTCACTCATTGAGATAGACCGTTTACTCAATAGCGGTTTTTTCAGGAATATTCATAACATAGTTTTATATCTTAATCTAAAACTCAACGTTATGAAAATTTTACTTTACACATTATTATTAGCAATTGTGCTTCCATTGCAAGCACAACAAATTACAATTAACGGAACCGTTACTGATGATGCTGGACTACCATTGCCAGGTGTTAATGTTTTAGAAAGAGGTACGACAAATGGTACACAAGCAGATTTTGATGGTAATTATTCAATTAATATTTCGGTAGGAAGTGAGCTTGTATTTTCATACGTAGGATTTGATTCAAAAGCAGTTAAAATTTCAGGAAGAAAATCGGTTATTGACGTTTCTTTGGTACAGGGTGCTACTTTGAATGAAGTTGTAATTACGGGATATGGCGGTCGTACTAGGGAGCGTAATTCACTGGGCTATGCTGTGTCAAGAATTGAGACCGAATCAATAGATAAAAGGAAAGGTATAGATGTCGTACGAACGCTTAATGGAAAAGTGTCAGGAATTGAAATCATTAAAGGAAAAGATATGTCATCAAAATCTCAATCTGGTTTGTTGACGGCTGCAGAAATTAATGATAATGAAAATTGGAAATCTTATAAAAAAAATCTTTTAGCAAATCAAAATGAAGGATATAATGTAGTCAATAGATGGGACTTTCTTTCGGATAAAAGAATAGTAGTTGAAGTAGTAAACCTTAATAATAAAGCTATACAAGACATTAAAGTGCAGCTCTTTTCAGAAACAGATCAAATTGATATAGCTAGGACTGATGTATTTGGGAAAGCGATTTTTTTGAGAGGTAAAGCTAATAAATTAAACCAATATTCGCTACAAATACTTAATGATGGTAAGATTTATAGTCAAAAGATTTCTAATAATAAGGAAGTACAAAGAATTGTTGTGTCCAATGAAAAAGAGCAAACTAAAGATATTGACATTATGTTTACAATCGATGCTACAGGATCAATGGGAGATGAAATGCAATATCTAAAGGTAGAAGTTGAGAATATTATGTCACGGCTTGATAAAAGTATATCTCGCAAAAGATTGGCACTTACTTTTTATAGAGATAATGGAGATGCTTTTGTAGTTAGTCCATATAATTTTAATGAAGATATTTCATTGATGAAAAAAGTATTGTTAAGATATGAAGCTGATGGAGGCGGTGATTATGAAGAAGCAGTTGAAGAAGCACTTAAAGTGTCGATAGCGCAATCTTGGAATGAAGATGCGAAAACAAAAATAATATTTTTATTATTGGATGCTCCGCCACATTTCAATGAACAAAATATTACAACAATGAAACATCAAATTAAAAAAGCAAGAGAAAAGGGAATTAAAATAATCCCAATAGTAGCGAGTAATGCAAACAAAGAATTAGAATTTTTAATGAGATACTTTAGCGTTGCTACAAATGGTACCTATGTGTTTTTAACTGATGATAGTGGTGTAGGTAATACACATTTAAAGCCTACTACTGATGATTATACCGTTGAAAAATTAAATGATTTAATTGTTAGACTTATTGAAAAATATGCAGGTGTACAAAAAATTACTATTTAAAAATAATAGTTTGTTTATTTTTAAACCCGTCTAGTTTGTTATGAATTTGATGGGTTTTTTTCTTCCGAAATGTTGCTGAAGTTTTAAATCTTAGCGATCTTTAGTAAAAACTTTATGCCATGAAAAAAACAGCAATTTTACTTTTCTTACTCATCACGGTTTCAATGAACGCTCAAATCCTTTCAGAAAGAGATAGAGCAACCATGCGCGACGAAATTTTAGCAGACAGATTTACAAATTTGTTGCCCAAATTAATGGATGAAACCGATTTTGAAATGTGGCTCGTTATCGCAAGAGAGTATAATGAAGACCCAGTAATGCGAACCATGTTGCCAGCAAAATGGCTAAATGCACGCCGCAGGACGATACTCGTTTTTTATAGAAACAAAGCTACGAACACGATGGAGCGTATTGCCGTAGCTCGTTACGATGTGGGCGATAATATTACATCGGCTTGGGATAAAGAAAAACAACCGGATCAATGGGCAAGGCTCGTGGAAATTATAAAAGAACGCAACCCTAAAAATATAGGTATCAATGTTTCGGAGCATTTTGGAATTGTGGACGGACTTGTAAAAACAGATTACGACGAATTGATGGATGTGCTTCCACAGCAGTATAAGGATCGTGTGGTTTCCGCAGAAAAATTAGCGATTGGTTGGATTGAAACACGCACCGAAAAGGAAATGAAACTCTATAATCAATTGGTCAATGTTACAACTGCAATCATTGATGAAGCATTTTCGAACAAAGTGATTACACCTGGCGTTACAACAACCGATGATGTTGTGTGGTGGATGCGACAAAAGGTGACCGATTTGGGACTCGAAACATGGTTTCACCCCACAATAGATGTACAGCGAGATAACGAAGAATTGAAAAGCCATATTTATTCATTTACCAAAGGCGAAAAAGAAAAAGTGATTATCCCCGGCGACCTATTGCATTGTGATTTTGGAATCACTTACATTACGCTAAATACAGATTGTCAACGTCACGCTTATGTTTTAAAAGAGGGAGAAACCAAAGTCCCTCAGTTTTTAGCCGAAGCCTTTAAGAAAGGAAACAGAATACAAGATATTTTTACTTCAAATTTTAAGTTGGGGAGAACGGGCAACGAAGTTTTGGCTATGTCACTTGAACAAGGGAAAGCCGAAGGTATGCGTCCGTCAATTTACACCCATCCTTTAGGTACTTATGGTCACAGCAGTGGCACTACGCTTGGCATGTGGGATTCGCAAGGCGGTGTTCCCGTAACTGGTGATTACCCTTTACATCACAATACGGTGTATGCTATTGAATTGAATACAACGGTTAATATTCCTGAGTGGAATAAAGACATTCGCATCATGCTAGAAGAAGCAGGTTTCTTTGGAGAAAACGGATTTAGATATGTAAACGGAAGACAGGAAGCGATAAAGCCGATAAAGGTTTTTTGAGATTAACTTTTTGAAATGTAAAAAAGAAAAGAGTCCTGACTATTAATAGTCAGGACTTTTTAAAATATACCTAAAAATACTATTAATTTTCGTCGTCGCTAGTTTCAGTAGCAATTACGGTTTTTGCTGGAATAAAAGTACCTGGGTTTTTGAATGCTGGGTTGTCAACACCTTGTTCAAACAATATAACGCTAGCGAAAGCTTCAGTATTTGTGATTTCGTTTTCAGAGATTACTAATTTTCTAAGGCTTTTACTGTCTATTAATGCGTAAGGAATAGTTCCTCCCAAATTGTTATCAAAAACATTAAGCACTTGTAAGTTTTCAAGATTTCCAATAGCTACAGGAATTGTACCTTCTAAGTTATTGCTACTTAAATGTAATTGCTCTAAGTTTTCAAGATTTCCAAATGTAGTAGGTATTGTTCCTACGAGTTCATTTCCGTTAACAGCAAATACTTTTAAATCTTCTAAATCCCCAATTGTAGCAGGTATTGTACCTGACAATTTATTGAAAGAAAGTTCAAGTTTTTTTAATTGCTCTAGATTACCTAGTGTGTTAGGGATTGTTCCTTCAAGATTGTTGAACAATAAACTTAAACCCACTACGGCATTGTCTTCTACAGTTACACCGTGCCATGTTTTCACTGGCTCATTGAGGTTCCATGTATGTATCCAGTTTTCTCCATTTGTAGAAAGGAAAAGGTCTGTAAGTGCAGCTTTTTCTTCTTGTGATACTTGAGCAAAAGATGCAGAAGCTGTTAGCAAAAGAGCGGTAACAAAGAGTAGTTTTTTCATAATTAGGTAGTTTATTTCTTACAATACAGAGTAAATTAACCACTTATTATGATGTTGTGCAAATAAATTCGATGAAATGCACTGTCTTGCATCAAGATTTTCCTACGAATTTTTCTAAAGAAGGGATATGAACCTCGTGAATACCTTTAAACACTTGCGTTTCAAGTCTATCACCAAAAAGTTTAGTGCCTTTTAATAATTCTTCGGTTTTCTTGGCTTCATTTATATATTCGTCTGCATCGCCATAAAGATATGTAACTTTGGTTTTTGGATTTAGATATTCAAAATCTTCGGGAATGAGTTCAGTAGGAATTCCGCCACTATGCAAAATAAGATGATTGCATTGTATTTTTCGCGAAGAAAGCCATCGGGTTGCAATTGACACTCCTTGTGAGTATCCTAAAACAATAAAATTTACTGGTGTTTCTGAAATTTCAGCTTTATAAACCGCGTCAATATAGTTAAGTACGTTTTGCGTTTCGGTTTTGGTATTCTCTTTAGTGAGCCAGCAGGCGCCCACATGTTTAAATTTTGTGCCAAGGTAATATTTTGAGGGAGCCTGAGGGGCGATAAAATAATTTTCTTCGGCGTTAAGAGTTTCAAAACTTCGAAGAAAATATCGACTTAAATAGCCCAATCCGTGAAAGACCAACCATACGTTTTTGGTTTTTGATGTTAGGTTGTTTAAAGTTTCAAAAGTATTTTCGGAAATATAATTTACTCTTTTTTCATTACTCATTTCAAGGCTGTTTTGTAGCTTTACAAATGTAATTTATTGAAATGAATTTATCTAAAGACGAAATTTTAAAAAAGTGTAACCTTATGTGCAAAAACACATTAATGGAAACGCTAGATATTGAATTTATTGACATTTCTGAAGATACCGTAACCGCAAGAATGCCTGTAAACTCACGTGTGCATCAACCTGATGGTGTGTTGCATGGTGGTGCATCTGTCGCTCTTGCAGAAAGTGTGGGGAGTGCTGGAGCTTTTATCTTTTTGAGTGAAAAGGACATCGCCATACGTGGCATTGAAATCGCTGCAAACCATGTGAAAAGTATTAAAGATGGGTATGTTTATGCCAAGGCAAAAATTTTGCACAAAGGGCGCACCACCCAGCTTTGGCATATTGCTATTGAAAATGAAGCTGAAGAATTAATTTCAATGATAAAACTAACCACGCTCACACTTCGTATATAATACAATGAAACTCCCCAAATTAGTTGAAACTGTTTATGCACATTGGCAAAAGGAACTGCCTTTCGTGCTATTTTCTGAACCTAACAGCAAACAAGTAACCGCGTATCTTCAAACTAATGATGACCAATGTTTTACAAATGATTTCAATGAAGAATCATTTGTTTTTGCTCCTTTTGAATATAAGGAAAAAGCACTATGCATTATCAAGGATTCAGCCACAATTTTACAATCCACAATAAATGGTTATATCACTTCGTCAAAGGATGTGAAATTAGACGCCAACCCAAGCGAAGAAAAACGCTACAAGCATTTCGTGCAAAAGATTATTAATAACATTGAACACAAAAAAGTAGTCAAAGTAGTTGCGTCTCGAAGAAAAACGGTTGATTTAAAAAACTTTAATTTTGAGACTCTTTTCAATGAACTTTTAACAAGCGATTTTTCTGCTTTTAGATATATTTGGTATCATCCAACTACTGGATTGTGGTGTGGCGCTACTCCAGAAATTCTCTTTACCTGTGATGGTATTTCATTTTCAACAATGGCATTAGCAGGAACTCAAAAAAACGTTGAAAATCAAATTCCGGAGTGGACTTATAAAGAACAATTTGAGCAGCAATTAGTAACAGATACGATTGTTACAAACCTACAACGTTTAACTTCTGTTCTTAAAACTTCGAGACCCAAAACGCATGTTGCTGGCTCACTCATTCATTTAAAGACAGATATAAAAGGCGTGTTGAAAAATGGGCGTTCTACAATACCTAATATTGCTTCCGTATTACATCCCACTCCAGCTGTTTGCGGTACTCCAACCAAAGTGGCAAAAGAAATGTTATTGGAAAATGAGGGGTATAACCGCGAATTTTATACAGGTTTTCTAGGACTCGTAAACGGAAAAGAGAAACTGGCAAGTGTTTTTGTCAATTTAAGATGTATGAAAATTATTGGTTCTGAAGCATTCATTTACGTGGGTGGTGGTATTATTCAAGGTAGTGAACCCCAAGCAGAATGGGAAGAAACCGAAAACAAAATGGCAACCATGCTCAAAGTGCTTTCGCCACTGCTCTAAATTATTGAGCTTTGAGAGACCCAATGGGATGTTCATTATTTCACTTCAATGCGTTTAACTATAAATATTTGTTTTTTCATAAAATAGAATGTCTATTTAAATCGCCTTTGTACCTTTGAAATAATGAAATTTTCAAATAAACTCCTTTCTCAAACTATCACACAATTATGCCTAGCCAAAGGGATTGACCACATTGTAATTTCCCCGGGTTCACGTAATGCGGCACTTACCATCGGATTTATAGGAAATGAAAATTTCAATAATTTTTCAATAGTCGATGAGCGTTGTGCAGCATTTTTTGCACTGGGTATGGCGCAACAGCTTAAAAAGCCCGTTGCTGTTGTTTGTACTTCCGGTTCGGCATTGTTGAACTATTTTCCCGCCGTTGCCGAAGCTTTTTATAGTGATATTCCATTGGTGGTAATTTCGGCAGATAGACCTGCGCATCTTGTAGAAATAGGCGATGGGCAAACCATACAGCAAGAAAACGTATATGGAAATCATGTGCTCTATAGCGCAAATTGTATCGAGGGGGAAGAGCAACAAACACACAATGAAACCGAAATTAACATTGCATTAAATACCGCCATCGAACTCAATGGTCCCGTGCACATCAACGCGCCATTTAGCGAGCCGCTCTATCGCACCGTTGAAACTCCAGCGGTAAGACCCCAAAATGTCCCGGCCAGAATATCAGATACTAGTAGTGATTTAACTGCGGAAATACTAAATCCATTGGCAAAACAGTGGAACAACGCACATCGTAAAATAATTCTTGCAGGCGTACTCGTGCCCGAAAGTATAGAGCAACAATTACTGGACGAACTTGCAAAAGACGATAGTATCATAGTCTTGACCGAAACTACCTCAAACCTTCATCATCCAGATTTTTTCCCGGCTATTGATCAGTTAATAGCACCGCTAACAGAAACCGAATTTCAAGATTTACAACCAGATATTCTACTCACATTTGGTGGAATGGTTGTTTCAAAAAAGATAAAAGCTTTTTTAAGAAATTATCCCCCCAAAGCCCATTGGCATGTTAATGAGAAAAAAGCATACGATACATATTTCAATTTAAAAGAGCATATTAAAACAGATGCCAATAGTTTTCTAGAAGCCTTTTTGCCTTTAACGGAAAAAATCAAAGGTGATTATAATCCGAAATGGTTAGATGTTAAGATGAAGCGATTGGAAAAGCATGATCAATACGTGCATCAAATTCCGTATTCAGATTTTTCTGTTTTTGCTGAAATTTTTAAAAATCTACCTCGTGACATTCAATTGCAATTAAGCAATAGTGCAACTATAAGATATGCACAACTGTTTAATTTTAATGCGAGCGTTCAAGTTTTTTGCAACAGAGGAACCAGCGGAATTGATGGTAGTACTACAACAGCAATTGGAGCAGCATATGCTTCAAAACTACCAACCGTTTTTATTACAGGCGATTTAAGCTTTTTCTACGATAGCAATGCCTTGTGGAATAACTATATTCCTTCAAATTTTAAAATTATAGTGATCAATAATGGAGGCGGGGGTATTTTCAGGATTTTAACAGAGGCTAAACAATCAGAAAAGTTCGAAGAGTTTTTTGAGACAAAACACAAGTTAACTGCTCATCAATTGTGCGAACAATTTGGTTTTGAATATAGCTCGGCTCATGACACACTTTCGGTCAAAAACCAATTAGATTCATTTTTTAAAATTTCAGAAGCTCCGAGACTTCTTGAGATTTTCACACCTTCCACGGTAAATGACGAAGTACTTTTGGATTATTTCAAATTTGTAAAATAATTTACCTTGTGAAAGCACTGCTGACATTCAATGAAAGGTAAATTTAAGGTCTTTCAAATGGGTATTTTCAAATTTCAACTAAATAATCTTATTGTAGATTAGCACAATATTCATACAAAACCCTTGCCAAGGATATCTCAGCGAGGGTTTTTATTCTGTGGATAGAATAATGCCTGGAATCTAATATTATGTGATATGAATTTCAGAAAGAAAAAATATCTACACTATTAATTTAAAAGTTGAAAATTTTACAATCTATGAAATTATAACGCACTTAAAAATGCAAAACCGGCTATTTGTAAAACCATTAATTAATTAGTTGATTCAAAACGTTGCTTAGATTAAGCGGATATTGTTTTAAACTTCTAATATAAAACTCCTTTTTTGTCACATGAAAAAGATTTTTTTTATAGTATTACGTATTATTAAAAAAATGCATATTATTAATGTTATAAAAATATTGTAATTTGTATGCTAAATTCGTGATTATGAAAAAATATCTATTTTTCTTGTTAATAGCTTGTTTTTCAAGTGTATCAAATGCACAAGTAGAGCCTATTACATTATTTCAACAATTTAATGGAAGACTTGATTTTACTGGGGTGGGAAATACCTTAAATGCATCTGCTAATCCTGCATCTTGTCAACTAATTAGTGAAAGTAGTGCAGATTTAATGTTGCAACCAACCCAAACTATTGTTTCAGCTCATTTATACTGGAGTTCTCCTTGGGTTAATGCTGTTGGAGGTGATTTCATTGTAACGCTTAATGGAACACTGGTGAATGCTACAAGAGACTTTCATTTAACAGCGGGTACAGGAAATACTTATTTTTCGGCTTATGCAGATGTTACTGATATAGTTCAAGCAACAGGTAATGGAACTTATACGTTTTCTGGACTTGAACAAGATTTAACTCCTACTGGAGCATGTAATAATGGTACTAACTATGGCGGTTGGGCCATGTATGTGATTTATGAAGATCCAGCTCTAACACAAAATCAAATATCACTTTTTGATGGATTAGAATTTGTCTCGGCAAATAATACAAATATTGACATTACACTTGGACCACTGGATGTTGCCAGTGATCAATTTTCTAAAATTAGCTTTTTAGCTTGGGAAGGGGATGCGTCTATCAATAATAATGAGACATTGATTATTAATACTAATTTAATTTCAGATCCTCCATTAAACCCAGCTGATAATGCTTTTAACGGTACAAATAGTTATACTGGCTCTAATACACTTTGGAACATGGACTTTGATTTCTATGACTTAGTAGGTATCGTTGCTCCAGGTGACTCTGAAATTGATATTTCGTTAACCTCAGGTCAAGATTTTGTAATGGTTAACAATATTATTACAAATGTGAATTCTGAACTTCCCGATGCTACAATTACAATTGATGAAATAGGAGTGTTGTGTGATAATAGTGATATTGATGTTGATTATACGGTTTCAAACATTGACAGTACAGAAGCCCTTGAACCTGGACTACCTATTGCTTTTTACGTAGATGGTGTGTTATATGGACAAGCTGTAACGGCGGGGATAATTCCTATTGGTGGCTCCGAAAGTGGAACGATTACACTAAATTTTGCACCACCTACTCCCACAGTATTTACATTAAGAGCTGTTGCAGATGATGATGGAACGGGAATGGGTACTGTAGATGAGAATAATGAAGATAACAATTTTTTTGATTTAGTTGTTGATTTATCTCAACTAGGATTAAATCTTGGGCCAGATTTATTCCCATGTGTGAATGAAGTAGTTACAATAGGTCAGGACTTAGGGCCAGATTTTACCTATCAATGGTATTTCAATGGTGGTTTTTTACCTAGTGCTACGGGACCTTTTTATAATCCTACATTGTCAGGAACCTATACGTTAGAGGCTTTTCGAGGATTTTGTGTAGTCAATCCAGATATGATAGATGTTACATTTCAACCAGACCCTATAGCTGGGATTCCGGATGATTTAGAAGCTTGTGATGGAGTACCGAATGATGGTTTTGCTATTTTTGATTTGACGACAAGGACCGCACAGATCCAGAATGGAAATGCAGGTACAACTGTAACCTTTTATGCAAACCAAGGGCTGGCTGAATCTGGGGCCTTTCCATTTGCCACACCAAATATGTTTACCAATACAACTGCATCTTTTCAAAGGGTTTGGGCAAGATTGGAAGTGGATGCCTTTGGCTGTTACGATGTAGTTCCTTTGGACCTTATCGTCAACGACAGTCCTGCCATTACGGACCCTATCAGTGATTATTTTTTGTGCGACTTGGATGGCGACGGTCTCGAGAC
>NZ_JBPOFW010000015.1:0-9287 GCF_051252435.1 Patiriisocius sp.
TCATTATACATATATGGTAGTAAGCGATCATCAGTAGCGTAATCAGATATTTCTGGTGGCTCTACTTCATCTGGACTACCAGTTGGCAGGGTAACTTTCCAGTTGCTCAAATCAATATTTGGTAATAAAAATGTTTCTTCAACAACCTCTTCAGGTGTCTCTTCTATAATTTCAACTTCTTCTTGAATCTCTTCTTGTTCAACCATTTCCTCTTCAACCTCTTTTTCAATAGCATCAGAAGAATTGTCGCAACTCCATAAACTGAACAGTACAATAAGAAACAAGCAATTTTTAATAATTGCTTGTTTAAAAAAATATTGAACACTGTTGAAATTCATAAGTATTGTTATTAATGGTTTACTTCAAGTTCATAAAAACTAACTTTAGCAAAAGAACCTTCATCCCTGCTTTGAAAATAATTACCGGCTTTGAAGTAATTTTCGAAAATGCCCCAACGTTTCATATTAAAATCATCATAAACGGCGAATTCAGTTTTGTTTAATGAAACCACCATTTTTCCATCGGAAACTTTCACTTCGACCTGAAATTTTCTAAAACCTACTTCTTCTTCAAAATTGAATCCTTCATCATCTGTCCAAGCCTCTTCATGAAGTATTCCTATGGAATTTACACCTGGGTATTTTAGTTTTTTGGTTTTAACTCTAACCTTACCATTCTGCCAGTAAATTTTTAATACTGGAGGGGCGTTATTGTCTTTCTGTCCAATTAAATCTCGTTGTTCATTTGTTAGGCGTCCATGTATTTGCAAAATGATAACTTTATGATATTTACCATTTTCATCACGAGAAACTTCATCAACAGCAAGTTTTGCTTTTAAAGACCCTCCTTGTTTAAAAGTCCAATTTGTATTATCGTCACCTGGAACCATTTGTTCTCTAAGTTCTGATCTGGAATATTTTGTATTGGCTGTAGTAGCTGAGGTAGGGTAGGCATAAAATGTTAAAGCTCCTTTGGTAGAGTCATTATACATATAAGGTTTTAAAGTCTTATTTGTAGCATAATCTAAAATCTCCGGCGGTTCAACACTAATTGCACCTCCTTTTCCTGTGCCCTCTGGAATGGTTACTTTCCAATTGCTTAATTCAATTTCAGGAAGTCTTATCTTCTTTTTCCTCTTCTTAGATTTTTTAGTTTTTATACCCGATTCCGTAACGCTACTCTCGTTGTTCTGACAAGTAGCGTTTACAGATATAAAAAGTATTAAAATTGATATTAATAATTCTTTTCGGATATAATTCATTACACTCAATTACGGTGCTAGAGTTACTTTAACATTGTCAAACCAACCATCTTTTACGGTAATTGCATAAAGCCATATAGCAACCTCTCCACTTTCATTAGAAGTAAACGGAACTTGAACTAAGGTACCTACGGTATCAGAGAATTTTCCCTCTGCTATCGTTCCAAAATGACTTCCCAAATTACTGCTCTCTGCCGCTATAGCATCAGCTCCATCAATAAAGTGACCGTCTAGAACTACGGCAACCATTCTTCTGCCTCCTACTGGTTCAGTATCCGAGCTGTCATCTTTTATGGCATATTCAAATTCCAAGATATAATCCGTATCAGGAAGTAATGTAAGCGCTTGGTACCCGTATCTGCTTTTACTGCTTGCATATACTCCTCCAGAAGTACCGTTACTCCATTTTGCTCCTCTTGTTTTACTTCCATTGGCTGATCCATCATAATTTGTCCACGAGCCGTCACCACTTCCGTTAAAAGCATCAGTGTTTCCATCTGTATGAGTAGCTATCTTCCATTGAGCTGTGCTCAAATCAAAACCACCATTTAAAATGGTTGAACTAGCAGCCTTTGATAAATAGATATTGTCTACGTTAATAGTAGCGTGGTCTTTTGCTGTACCTCCTGTTCCTAGTTCAAATTTTATTTCATCAATTTGAACTACAGGTGCTGAAAAATCAGTAGCTAGGTTATAATCTAAACTTGCCCATTCACCATCTGCTAAATCAATGCCATCAATTACATACTCTTCATCGGTATCACCATTTATCAAAGTAATTTTTAACTTATCAATTCCTTCGGAAAAAACAGAATGAACATCAAAATGAATATCAGTAACGCCAATTCCGTCTGGGTTGTCATTTGCTGGAGAAGCTAATGCTTCTGCAATAACAATTGGTTCAGCTTCGGCCTCTTCTTTAATTGTTTCGCCATCCTCTTCATACGTAGCCGGTTTACCAAATACAAAGGCTCCTACATTGCTTCCAAGTCTAGAATATTCAAGCACGTTGTTCTCTGATTCGGTCGTAACGATTTTATCTGCTGAAAAATCACTTAATGCTATTTGATAAGGAACAAAACCACCATCAAAATCAAGACCGTCACTAAATATAGCAACTACATCTGCAGTATTTCTGCTAGGTGACGCAGCAGTTGTTTTAATAGCTACAGGAGAATGAGTAATAGTTATTTCTTCGCTTTTAGTGATGTCTGATTGACCATCTGCTTTTGTAGTTACAGATATTATATAGTCTGCTTCTTCATTTTCGTTAGGATAATCATATGAAGCAGACCCACCTTGTTCTGAAATAGTTACAGGGCTGCCACCATCTCCAAAATCTACTGTGTAGGAGTCAACTCCTACAGACACTGGTGTAACTGTAATATAGGTGCCGTCTTCATTTCCATCACCATCAGGACCTGACGTAGCGGAAAAACTAGACAACACACTTATGGTCTCTCCTCCGGATGATGCCACTGGGGCAATCGGTGTGTAACCATCATCCTCACATGACAATATAAGTCCCGTTATTAACAAGGCGCTTATTCCTTTGTTTATTAATTTCATTTTTTATTTATTTTTTATTTGTTTATTTCTCTCTGTTGAAACTAGTATGTTTAATAAATCTTAATACTATCAACAAAGGCAAATACAGCTATTACTTTATTAATTACTATAGAAATGCGATTGATAAAAAAGTGCTTAGCATTTCTATAGTAATATTTAAATGGAACCAATTATTCAATTTGTTCTATGCTAATTTTAGAAAACCTAGTTTCAGTACCTGCATACTCAATATTGAATCTCATGTTTTCTGTTGCAACTCCTGTTTCAAATCTGTATGAAATAGCTTGATAATTAGAAGCATTAGCAGATAAAGGAATACCTTCATTAACGAAGTCTGGTTCGTCCTCATTATCCGCATCTTCAATTAGTAGGGTTCCAGCGGCAGTTCCACTAGATTTGCTCACATACCAGAAAGTTATTTCATATGTTCTGCCAGGAAGTACTAATATAGTTTGATCAAGAAAGTTTGAACTACTACTCAATTTAGCAGCCCCATTACCTTCTGGCGGTACCGGTGACTGGGATGCTGAATATGTACTTGTTTCGCCACTAGATCCTGCCCAAGGAGTTCTTGGGTCACATAAAAAGTCTGGGCATTCAAAAGCTGATATTAATTTATCCTCAACTACTACATCTAGGGTAATTGAGGATGTCTCACCATTACCATCACTAGCAGTAAAAGTTACAGGATAAATGCCCTCTCCTGCCTCAAAGGTATACGTAGGGTCTTGTTCTGAAGAAGTTTCTCCGCCTCCAAAATCCCATAAGTAGTTTGATGCCTCACTAGAGAGATCGGTAAAATTTATTATTCTAAAATTGTCCTGGTCTGCTGTATAATCAAAATTAGCTTCTGGAAATACGGTGTCTACTTTAGAATTTGCATCTGGTAAATCATCTCTGAAAAGACTGTCATCACAGCTAATAAACAAACTAGTTGTAACTACACCCAAGAGTAATACCGTTCTTTTATTGAAAATATTTATTTTATAATTCATTGCTTAAATATTTATAGATTAATATCCTGGGTTTTGAGTTAAAAGACCACCACTTATGTTTATTTCTCTCGCAGGAATGGGTAGTAATAATTTTCTAGCATCGAATACATAACCTAGTTCGGAAGCATGAGCAGTTAAAACTGCATCTGCAACTCCAAATCTTAATAGATCAAACCATCTTTGGTTTTCAAAAGCCAATTCTACTCTTCTTTCAAGCAAAAGGTCCTCTTTTGTAATATTGCTAACAGCATCTGTCAAACCTGCTCTATCTCTTACTTTTTGAAAAGAAGCTAAGGCAGCAGCATTGTTAGTTGAAGCTCCTCCAGCCATAATTGCTTCTACATGCATAAGAAGTACATCTGCATATCGTAAAGCAATATAATCGTTACCGGCATCTCGAGAACTTCCGCCATAAGTTGGTGGCGAAACACTAAGGTCTGATCCTTCAGGTAAGAACTTGGTTACTTCCGTTGCATCAGAAAAGGTAAAATATGAAACGGCTGTTCTGTTACCTCCTGCTAATTCAAAATCTACAATAAGGTTGTCATTTACAATATTTTGACCATCCTCTTGTCCTTGACGTCTACCGCCAGAAGTAAATTCAGAAGAAAAACTTTGACTCTCAAGGCTATTACCGGTCATGTATTGAATAGCAAAAATGATTTCATCATTTAACTCAGAATAAAATACATCACTAAAGCTGCTTTCTAAATCAAAAGCTCCACTATTGACAATGGCTTCACACATTTGCTGTGCACCTGTATAATTAGGGTTTGCCTGTGTTAAGTATACTTTTGCTAAAATACCTTGAGCAGCTGCTTTTGACGCTCTAGATTTAGATGAATTATCCAAAACAGTAATAGCTTCTTGTAAGTCTGCTACAATTTGCGTGTAAATCTGTGCTTTAGGTATTCTAATAAAAAGAGTTTCATTCTCTGTAGGACCTACTACGGAAGTTACTAGGGGCACATCACCAAACATACGAACCAATTTAAAGTAGGCGTAAGCTCTTAAGAATTTAGCTTCAGCTGAGTACTTTGCTTGATTACCTGCATCTGCAATATCAATAAAGTTCAAGATGTTGTTAGCTCTAAAAATGACTTCATACATAGAAGCATAATAATCTTCAGATTCTACATTGTTAGAATTAACCGTATATCTGTGAAAATCGGCTTTAGAACCTTCTAGTGTAGCATTCCTTGTATTATCAGTTCTATGCTCAGTCAAAAGGTGTTCAAATTGTACACCTCTGTTAGCGTCACCAATATTCCCTATAGTATTTTCATTTACTCCTTGAAGAGCATCATAAATTCCTATTACCCCAGCTAGTACATCTGCATCAGTTTGAAAAAAAGCATCTACTGCAACTGCGGTGTCTGGTAGTGGGTTCAAATATTCCTCAGTATCACAAGAAACAAAAACGGACACTGTTACGGCAAAAATTAAATATTTTATATGTTTCATTTTTTGTTTTTTTAGATTAAAAGTCAATGTTTAGACCAAATGTTACCGTCTTGAATATTGGTGTACCCGCTCTTTGTGAACCATATGCTCTAGGGTTACTGCCGTCTACATGTTCCGGGTTGAAACCGTGATAATCATCTGCAGTAAGATAAAGTAGATTCTGAGCAGTGGCATAAAGTCTTAAACCGTCTAAACCTATTTTAGAGGTTACGTCCTCTGGAAAGTTATACCCAAGATTTACATTTCTTAATGAAAAGTAATCTGAGCTAGCAATAACTTCACTTGTTAATACTTTTTCTTGTATAAAAGACTCATGTGGCACTAGACCGTCCGCAACAGCTTGAGTTTCGCCTCCACTACGGGTTCTGTTACCAAACCAGTTATAGAAATATTGGTCACCAATATTGTTTACTTGGCCACCTACACTTCCTTGAACCATGAAAGAGAAGTCAAAATTTCCTAATTTAAATTCATTAGTAAAACTATATACCATATCTGGGTAAGGGTCTCCTAAAATAGTTTTGTCCTCATCGGTAATTAGACCATCACCATTTAAATCCTTTACGATAGTATCATCTGATTGACCATTAATTCTGTTCCAAGGATTATCAACGTAAGTTGTTCTAAAAGAAGTCTCATCAAAAGCTTCTTCATCTACTACATAACCCCAAAAAGAAGATATGGGTTCTCCTATACGATTAATCCATTGTGAATTTCTGCCGTAGTCATCTTCAATTAAAGCATTGTTGGAATCTCCAAAACTGAGTAACTCATTTTTGTTGGTAGAAGCAATAAAAGTTGAGTTCCAAGAGAATTTTTCGCCAATAATATTTTTGGTTCTAAGCTCTAGTTCCCATCCCGTGTTTTGTACTTTTCCTAGATTTACTATACCATTGTTAAAACCAGTAAGATAAGATACGGGGTTGTTTAATAGTAGTTCATCACTAGTTCTTTGGTAGTAGTCTAAAGAACCTGAAATTCTATTAGAAAAAAGTGCGTAATCCAATCCAACGGAGAATTCTTCAGAAGCTTCCCATTGTAATAACGCATTAGCAATGTTACGTGGAGAAACACCTGAACTTACATTTCCATTATCAATTGCATTTGAATTTTGCAACAATGCTAAATAAGGCCATGCGTTTACAACATCATCTCCAACATTAAAATTCTCAGCACCGGTAAGACCGTAACTAATTCTAAATTTTAAGTTACTTATTGCATCACTGTTCGCTAAGAAGTTTTCTTTGGATACATTCCAACCTGCAGATACTGCAGGGAAATTACCCCACTTGGAGTCAATGCCAAAAACAGAACTTCCATCTCGTCTAAAAGACGCATTAAATAAATATTTCCCATCGTATGCGTAATTTACTCTAGCAAAATATCCTAATTTCTTCAACTCTGTATTAGTTTCAGTAGGTATATCAACTAGTGTAGCACCTTGAAAGTTTTTCAATAAATCATTAGAAAATCCACTACCAGTAGTAATACTTTCTTCAGAGACTCTTCTCTGTGCAGTCATACCTAGAAGTAAATTTAGGTCATGCTTATCATTAAAAGTTTTAGTGTAGTTTAAGGTGTTATCCGAAATTAATCTACTTCTAAATCTATTTCCTAAATAATAAGCTGCTCTACCGGCACCACCTGAATGATGCATTGTACCGTCATATCTAGTTCTTTTTCTTTGTTCAAGAGTTACACCTAATGATGTTCTGGCGGTAAGGCCATCTGCAATTTCATAACTTAAATATGTTGAGCCAAATAACTTGGTATTGTACTCATAATGTTCTCTCTCAACGTATTGTGCGTATGGGTTTGAATCACCAGAAGTACGAGGTCTACTTGTGCTTCCGTCACCATTAATATCTAAGTTCAATAAATGATTTTCATAGAAGTAATCACCAACACCAACATCTGGATAAGAACTACGATCAATAAACTGAAGAGATTCTTCAGTATGATATATAGGTAACCAAGGTGATTGACGTATTGGATTATGTATTGATGTAGGCAGACGTCTTTGTTTTGTATATGATGGCGTAGCACTAAGACCAAATTTTAATTTATCCCCTATTTTAGAATTCACCTTTAAACTAGCAGTATATAACTTATAGTCATCTGTTATTACAACTCCTTCATCGCTAAGGTATCTTAGTGATGCACTAAATTTAGTGTCTTCCGTACCACCTCTTGCAGATAGGGAATGACTTGTTACGGTTCCTCCATCAAAGAAAACATCTTGCCAATCTCTGTCAACACCAGTAGTCTTAACTAAGAGTTGTGCATATTGTGTCTCATTAGAAAGTGAACCTGTTGCAGCACGCTCTTTATTTGCCCAGTCAGAAACACTCTTGGAATAGTCTTCACTTTTATGGGCGCTTTTATAACCTGAGTAAGTTTGGTAGCTAAATTTCGTTTTTCCGGCCTTTCCGCTCTTAGTAGTAATTAGAATAACACCGTTAGAACCTTCACTACCATAAATAGCAGCAGATGCAGCATCTTTCAATATTTCAAAAGACTCAACATCGTTCATATCCAGGTTGCCAAGAAAATCTGAACTTACAATTATTCCATCAACTACTAAAGCAGGTCCTGAATCAGCCGTAACAGACCCTATACCTCTAATAGTTATAGTTGGGGCACCACCAGCCTCTGCGTTGGTTGCTTGGATGTTAACTCCGGAAACTTGACCAATAAGAGCATCATCTACCCTTGAAACCGCTATTTGGTCTAAGCTTTCGTTAGTTACTTTAGATATGGAACCAGTTAATGTAGATTTTTTTTGTGTACCATAACCTACTACGACAACTTCGTCTAGTTGGCTAGCATCTTCCATCATGGTAACAGATAATTCTGTTTGACCGGTTATAGCTATCGTCTGAGTTACGTAACCGATATAAGAAAATTGAAGTAAATCGCCTTCCGAAACGTTTATTTGATATAATCCGTCAAAATCTGTAGAGGTACCTGTGGTGGTATTTGCGATGATAACGTTAACCCCTGGTATTGGAACGTTGTCCACATCGGAAACCGTACCTGACAGCGAGTAGTTGTCTTGGGCAAATAGAGATATATTGAAACACAATATAGCTACAAGCGTTAGTTTGTTTTTAAAATTCATTTGTGTTAAAGTTAAGTTAGTAATGTTCATCGGTTTAAGGCCCGACGCCTAAATGAAACTGTGTAAGAATTCCACTTAATCATCAACTTACTATAGCACGTAACTCATTAACATCTCTGAATTTTGTATTTTTGTAATGAGCGTGTATAGTAAAATGTACGTGTTCGTTGTATTACTTCCCGTGAGAATGAAGTAATTTTAGTTAAAAAGGATGGGTGTGCGCCCGTCCTTTTTTTATTTAAGTATTTTATGCTTTCATTAAATATTTCTTTGATTAATATTAGCTAGTAATTCTTATTTTTTTTCAATTGGTTACCCATACTGGTTTACCAAATTGGTTTACCAAATATAACTTAATACTTTGTTAAAAAAAATAATATTAATAAAATCAATGTTAAATATTAAGAATATGCTATTTTAACTAGTTATTGTTTGCTAAAGTGTTAATTGGATACTTCTTGGTTTTAAGAGAAGAAAAATTTGGGGATTAAACCGTATTAATCTATTAATAAATAGGTTTTTCTAGTAGTTGAGTGTGTTATTTTAGAGGTGATTTCTTATACTATTAATAAGCTGAATTGAGTGAGTGTTTTACTGCTTTTTGTTAATTTTGTTGGCAGTTATTGAATTTTTGAAATAGTAATGATTGTATCGTCTTTGTTAGCAAAAAAGAAATTGTTTTGTTGTTATCTCAGAAAGAAATGGAGCTATTGGCAAGGCTAATAAAATTAGAATTTACTTAAATTTTTAGCAATAAAGCCTTTTCGGAAAACACTAAAATACCATTAAAAACACTTTCATTTTTTTCTGACAAAATCCATCAGTTTCATATGGTGCTATACAAAATTAAACACCGCTTTTTGGCATTTTATTACGT
>NZ_JBPOFW010000016.1:0-3300 GCF_051252435.1 Patiriisocius sp.
GCTCTTATTAATAACTAGAAAACTACTATATTTATATTCAATAAATTTAGAATGTAAACATACGAGCCGAGACCGTTACCACACATTCCCCACAAAAGAAAAAACCTGTTAATTTCTTGAGCTAACGACAGAAGAAAGTCAGGAAAAAAGTGTCTGGGAATGCTTAAATTTAAAAAATATAATTAATTAATAATCAATAACTTAATTTGACGTTAGTCAGAATTTGAAAAAAATGAAAATCGGAATAATATTAATAATCGGAATTTTAATTTCAACAAATATTCAGGCTCAAGAATCGGAAAAAAAGTCGGACGATTTTAAACACGCTGAACAATTACTTGAATATGCGCTGAAAAATAAATCTGACCGAACCGAAATGAAATTTAAGTTGATTCCGAAAAAAGAAAACGCAATAAATTACGCCGAAATTATTCTGTTTGAACTATATGGAATAGAAAAAATTGAATTGGAAAAACCTTATGAAATCCATCTGATTAATGACTATTGGATAATAACTGGAACTCTTCCAAAAGAAATGGTTGGAGGAGTTTTTGAAATGGTATTTGACTCATGGAACGGAAAAGTTCTGATTTTAGAACACGGAAAATAAAAAAACGTGTGGTAACACCGTGTATAATTAATGGCTAGTTTTAGCTTGCTTACGAAAATCCTCGCGGATTTTCTATTCCGTTTTTATTTGCTAAATTAGGTTCTTAAACCCGCCACTAATCTTATACAATCACGTTGTGAGCAATTTGGCTACGTTACCAAGATTTGGTATATTTGAGGAAATTTTAGCTCAAATGGGAAAAAACACATCAATATCATTAGGAAATTATTTTGAGGATTTTATTAAAGACGAAGTAAAATCTGGAAGATATAATTCAGTAAGTGAAGTAATTCGTTCAGCTTTACGTTTGTTAGAAACGGAAGAAAAAAAAGAACGGGAATTGATTAAGGCTCTTGAAATTGGAGAACAAAGTGGATTTGTTGAAAATTTTGACCCAAAACAAAATCTAGCTGAATTACATCGCAAGCACTTATGAGTATAAATAAATACAGAATAAGTGAACAAGCTGTTGAAGATTTAAACGACATTTGGATTTACACTTTTCACAAGTGGTCTAAAAAGCAAGCTGATAGGTATTACGACTTAATAATCGGAGAAATTGAATTTATTGCAGACAATTTTATGATAGGAAAATCGGCTGAACAAACCCGAAAGAATTACAGATATATAAAAGTTAAATCACATCTGATTTTTTATAGAAAAGTCGAGAATGAAATTGTAGAAATAGTTAGAATTTTACATCAGAGAATAGATATTAAAAAACGTCTGGAATAAAAAACTACACACAACACCGTGTAAAAAACATTGCTTATTTTAGTTCAATCGTTTGGGCATTGCGTGTTTGCCAGCTTCCGAATTTCCTGCGGAAAATCCTCGCAAGCAAGCACGCAACGTCCTTTACACATTAACGTTGTGGTGCATTAAAGGATTCATTAAAACTTTATTACATTTATACATCATTTACCAGACATAAATATTGAAAGATAGCACAAAAAAAATATCTGAACTTGAAGAGAGTCTTTCTGCCACTATTAGGGAAAATCAAAATCTTAGGAAAAGAATACAAGAATTTGAAAACCAAAAGACAAAGGCACGTAAGAGAAGGTATCGGTTAACTTCACAACTTGGGACATTCTTCATAGGTCCAAATTTAAAAAGAAGCATAAAAGAAGTAATTAATGAATTTAATGAAACTAAAAGAATAAGTACTGATTCTGCCTCAGACCTTTTGGCCAATCTCGTTAAACGCTTCACAAGAGTAAGTTTGATTGCTTTGATATTTGGAATCCTACCAACTGTCCTACTAATTTGGCAAAACCGCTTAATATCAATTCAAAACGAAAAAATAGAAGCTCAAACTAGATTATTTAGCACTCAAAATGAGCTTTTTGAATTACAGAATTCAAAACTCGATATTCAAAATGAACAACTTGTAATTCAAACGAAATTTTTTAGTAATCAAAATGAGCTTTTTAAAAGTCAAAATGATAAGATTGATATTCAATCTTCACTTTTTGAAAACCAAAATGACCTTCTAGCAAATCAGAATAGTAAGGTTGATTTACAAACAAAACTCTTTGAAAACCAAAATGAATTGTTAAATACACAAAATCAAAGCATTTCAAACCAAACATATTTAGCGGAAGCTGCAAGAAGGTCATCACAAATGTTTATTATGGGAGAAGTTTTAGGGGAAGTTAATTTAGAATTGAAAATTCCGAATAAAAATGCAGATAGCTTGAGTAATACACTTGTTGGAAGAATTATAAGTTTGAGTAGAGCAATGAAACCATATCGATATTTAGAAAATGACAAAATAATTACAGAATCATCAAGTCCAGAAAGAGGACAATTTTTGATTTCATTAATAGAAAGTAAAATTGATAGTTCATTTTTTGAAAAAAGAATTTTAAGAAATAGTAATTTTTCAAAAGCATACCTCAATAATGCCTATCTCAATAATGCTAACTTAGGAAATATAAACTTGAATGGTGCTAATTTGTTTGGAGCCTCATTAGTGAATGCAAACTTGAAGAGTGCCGAGTTAAGAGAAAGTGAATTAAGCACAGCTAATTTAAATTTTGCTGATTTAAGAGAAGCTAATTTAGTGCGCTCAAAATTAGAATATATTAAATTAAATAATGCTAAACTCTACAAGGTAAAATTAAATTCTGCAATTATGAGAGGTGCTGAAATAAAAAATTCAGATTTAAAAGCTGCTAAGTTAGATGGAGTTGATTTAATCCACGGAAAATTGAATGAATCTAATTTAGAATATGTTAGCTTGGATTATGCAAAGTTGGGTAAGGTTGATTTTACTCAGGCAAATTTGCTAAATGCCTACCTAACTAACTGCGATATTAAATATTCAACTTTTTATAAATCAAATTTAACTCGAACAGTATTTACAGGGAGCGATTTGAGTTATTCTGATTTACGATTTGCAATACTTGATGGAACTGATTTTAATGGAATAATGGGTTTTAATAATGTCAAAGTTGATAGAAAGGATTGGCTTGAATATATTAGTAAAGAATTAAAATTAAAAGGTGCTGAAAATTTGATAAATAATTACAGAATTGATAGCCTGAATAAAATTAAAAATAAAAAGTCCGAGTATTATGTTGTTAAGAGAAGTAAAAATTAACGCACCACAACAAAGAACTGAGGTAAAAAACAACCTTTTTCTTCATTAAATTTTGACATTATTTTTTTGGGGCGAGAATATA
>NZ_JBPOFW010000017.1:0-2944 GCF_051252435.1 Patiriisocius sp.
ACTAACCTTAATCCTCTCTTTTGTTCTTTCTGATTAATGACTTAAAGTTATGTAATTATTAAAAATCAAACTTAAGATGTATATAAAAAATAGGCGAAACAGCATTAAAATAAGGGCTCTTGGCTCGTATCAAAATTTGTGCTTAACCGAAAGTTTAGTGCTTCGCAATCGCCTACTTTTCATATACTAACCGTTGTGCATAATGCGGAAAATAGTGCAAACCATTAACATTAGAAATGAAAAAGCCACCGCACAAATAGCACATTTATTTTTTTGTCAATGCTCAATGCCAATGCTGAAAAAAATAAAAGAGCTGTTTGTTTGCCTCTACCCTAATTTGTAAGCCAATACAATCGAAATTCTACAAATTTAAAACTGCACGAAAATTTTTTATAATAATACATTGTTATACTATGTATTTTGTTATATATTTGTCGAATGAATGAAATCTTTGTCACCAAATGGAAATCGCAAGTAAAGAAAGGAACGCTAACGTTCGTTGTCTTGAACGTACTTCGGAATAATGAATTTTATGGATATGAATTCATTGAAGAAGTAAAGAAACTTACCGACATTGAAATTGCGGAAGGAACATTTTACCCTCTAATGAATAGGTTGAAAAAAGAAGATCTTGTCTCATCAAAGTGGGTAGAACAAGAATCGGGAATACCAAGAAAATATTACGTATTGACCGAAACGGGAAAAGAAACCCTAAAACAAATGCAAATTTATTGGGCGCAATTGTCAACATCAATCAAAAAAATCTCAAAATGAAAATTAAAGAAATAGAATTCAAAGAAACAGCTTCAAAACGTGTCTATGACAGTTATATAAAGCGAACTAAAAAGGCTATCGGGTCTTTGCCTTTATCAGACCAAAATGATATTCTTTTAGAATTTAACAGTCATATTTACGAAGGTCTTCAACGGAATCAAAACAAAACCGAAATCGACAATTTATTGGACATTTTGGACAAATTGGGTATTCCTGAAGAGGTTTTGAAACCTTTGGTTGCAGATAAAAAAATGGAACAGGCAACGAAAACCTTTAATCCGTTACATATTATAAAGGCCTTGGCTCTCAACATAACAAACGGAATATCATACGTGATTTTCTTTATACTGTATTCGTTACTATTTGGTTTTGTCTATCTCATATACGCCAAAATAGTAA
This sequence comes from Patiriisocius sp., assembly GCF_051252435.1. Classification (NCBI taxonomy): domain Bacteria; kingdom Pseudomonadati; phylum Bacteroidota; class Flavobacteriia; order Flavobacteriales; family Flavobacteriaceae; genus Patiriisocius; species Patiriisocius sp. Next base: position 1,174 of record NZ_JBPOFW010000017.1, read on the forward strand.
ATCCAAAAGAAGTTGGCTTGTTTCTTCAAAACGACTCATTTCTGGTGTTGGGAAAAATAAACCAAGAAAAATTAAGTGATACAGGAATTACAGAAGTATTGGGTAATTGGTTCATTCCGATTGTTTTATTATCAATTTTAGTTTCTTATTTCCTAATAACATATTTATTAAAATTAAAACGTAAAATCAATAAAAAATAAAAAGATGAAAAATATTCTAACAAATTTAGCCTTGTTACTTTTTGTGACTATAGGAACAGCACAATCAATTAATACACAAAAACTCGATAGCTTATTTATGCTATTAGAGCAAAATGACAAATTTATGGGTAGCATTGCCATATCTCAAAATCAAAAAACAATCTATGAAAAAACAATAGGATTTACAGATTTAGAGAATAATATCAAAGCAACAAGTAATTCAAAATATAGAATAGGTTCTATATCAAAAATGTTTACAGCTTCTTTGATTTTTGATGCCATTGAAAATGGAAAACTTGAACTTGGGCAAAGTATAGAAAAGTTTTTTCCCAATGTTAAAAACAGTAACGAAATCACAATTGAAAACTTACTTAATCACAGTAGCGGTATCCACGATTTTACAAGAGATGATGACTATTCAACTTGGGACACCATTCCCCAATCAAAAGAAAAAATGATTGAAAGAATTTCAAATGGAGAAAGCGAATTTAGTCCAAATGAAAAAAGTGATTATAGTAATTCGAATTATGTTCTTTTGACATTTATTTTAGAAGAAGTCTACAATAAACCATTCAGCAAAATTTTAGACAAGCGCATTGTAAAACCTTTAAAACTTAAAAACACGTATTATGGAGCCAGAACAAACATTTCAGAAAATGAAACCTATTCATACAGTTATTTAGGGAAATGGAAAAAGAAATCTGAAACTGATATGTCAATACCACAAGGTGCTGGAGCAATAATTTCAAATCCTAAAGACTTAAACGTGTTTGTTGAACAACTTTTTTTAGGGAATATAGTTTCTAAAAAGAGTTTAGAAAAAATGAAAACCATAAAGAATGGTTATGGAATGGGCTTATTTCAATTTCCGTATAATGGTAAAGTTAGTTATGGGCATACTGGCGGAATTGACGGATTCCAGTCTGTTACAAGTTATTTTGAAAAAGATAAATTGGCAATTAGTTTAACTTCAAATGGCGTTAATTATGATAAGAACAAAATTCTATTAGCAACATTAGCTGCATATTATAAAGATACTTTTGAACTGCCCAATTTTGACCGAATAGAATTAAAATCAGAGGATTTGGATAAATTTTTAGGAACATATTCAAGCGAAGAAATACCACCAAAAATAGCAGTTACAAAAGAAGGTAGTACTTTATTTGCACAAGCAACTGGACAAGGTGCTTTTCCTTTAGAACCAACTTCTGAAAATATTTTTACCTTTGACCAGGCAGGTGTCAAAATAGAATTTAATCCATCTGACAAAACAATGATTTTATACCAAGGAGGTGGCGAATTTAAGTTCAAAATGAATTAATTACAAGAGCATATTGAACGACATACCGGAAAACGCCAAGGCTAAAAGCCATACACATTTACAGTCGCTAAAGCCAACGCAAAACCAAACTGTAAAAGAGTATGTCTTGCCAATGCTCACATCTAAACTAAATAACAAAGATCTGGAAACCAAGCAGTACGTGAAAAGCACTATGCACAACAAAGAACTGAGGTAAAAAACAACCTTTTTCTTCATTAAATTTTGACATTATTTTTTTGGGGCGAGAATA